>NZ_QOCG01000004.1 GCF_003318235.1 Loktanella sp. D2R18
GCATAGGGTAAAGAGGGCTCATAGCCGACTTTCGCTGCACCTGCCTCCAGATCGGGACATAAAAAACACCGTCGATGTCTGCTAAGCGGACTCAGTTAGCTTTCGCTGCGGCTGCGCCGATGTCCGCTGTTCCGGCTTCAAGCACCTCCAGCCAATACCTGATGCCCGTCGCTCCATTCTCGCGGCGACTGCCCATACATTCGTTTGAACTCTCGGCTGAACTGCGATGGGCTGACATATCCAACGTCTATCGCTGCCTCGTTAACGGTCATCCCTCCGGCAATCTTCATCGCAGCGTTGTTGAGACGCATTGATTTCACGAACTGGATTGGGGCCATTGTTGTGACTTGCTTGAACTTGCGATGAAACGCGGCGCGACTCATGCCTGCGCGGGTCGCCATGTCATCAATCGAAATCGGCGCATCCAGATGGGACGATACATGCGCGATAGACCGCGCAATGGCATTGCCAGCACCAAATGCCTGCCGCACGAATATGCCCGCCTCACCTTTCAGGATCGCATAATACAGCTCGCGCACCCGTGCCGTCCCTAGGACAGCCATGTCCGTTGGACTGGCTCCAAGCTGTAGCAGCCTCAGGAGCGCATCGGTGAAGGTCGCATCCCACCCGGTCAACCTGATTCCCGGCTCGCGCAAACCGCCCTTGACCGAAGGTAGGTCACCTCCGGCAGTCTCCATCTCAAGCGCCAGCTCCGTCATCACCCACAAGTCCAGTGAGATGAATACGCCATAGAGAGGGCTCTCGGCGGATGCGGTGGGTGTCCCGGCCTTCACCGGCATGGACATCGGGCAACACAAGTATCGGCTATCGTCATAGACATATCGGTTACCGTCCAGAATGGCCTCCTTGGCCCCGCTCACAATGGCCACGATGCAGGGTTCATACACAGCCGGAACGCAAGGGATCGCCTGTGTCGCCCGGAACAAGCGCACGCCCTCGATGCCGGTTTCTGTCAGACCGTCATGATCAGTGCGGTCTGCTATAAGCTTTTTGATTTGTTCTTTGCTCATGTCGCCAACCTAAAGCACTAAAATCCGCTGCCGCAACCCAACTGATACAATCAGGCAAGTTATTGCGACGATACCGCCTGTTTGTGCGGATCGGTGAGAGCTATCTACAGTTTAAAGATGAAACACGATACGTGCGGCTGCTGTGCCGCCAGAAGGAGCAACAAATTGGCAGATACGACTTTCGGACCCCTTGGCTGGACGCCTGAACGTCTCGGTTCACTCGCGGGCAAAACATTTGTCATCACAGGCGGCAACGCCGGTGCCGGATTTCAAGCCTCGCGCATCTTCCTGTCGAAAGGGGCAAAGGTTGTGATGCTGAACCGCAGCGCAGAAAAATCGACCGCCGCTGTCGAAGAGCTGAAACAGGAGTTTGGCGCGAGTGCCAATGTGAGCTTTGTGCGCATGGATCTGTCCGATCTGGCAAGCGTCCGCACTGCTGCAGATGAGGTGCTGAAAACCGTGCCTCGGATCGACGGGTTGATCTGCAACGCGGCCATCGCTCAGGTACCGACGCAGAAGCTGACCGTTGACGGCTTCGAAAGCCAGCTCGGCACCAACCACTATGGACATTTCCTGCTGTGCGGAATGCTGTTCGATCGGATTGAGGAAAGCAAAGGCCGGATCGTCGTTGTCGCCAGCCTTGGCTACAACATGGGGATAAAGACCATCCAGTTTGATGACATGAACTGGGACAAGAACTATAGCGCCAACCCGGTCTATAGCCAGAGCAAGCTGGCGCAGATGATGTTTGCTTATGAGTTGCAGGATCGACTGAAAGGAACAGAAAAGGACGTTCAGGTTTACGTCTGCCACCCCGGCGCTTCTGCGACCTCGCTCATAAGCACAAGCGGCGGGTTGATGACTCGGTTGACGTGGTGGCTGATGAGCAAAACGCCGATGGTACAGACTGCCGAAAGAGGTGCTTACCCTGAGATCATGTGCGCAACCGAGGACGGGCTGGAACAGCGCGCGCTCTATGGTCCGACCGGACTGATGCAAACCGGGGGGCCGGTTGGCAAAGGTACGTTGAATCCCCACGCGTACGACAAGGCGGTCATGGAAAGGCTGTGGAATGTGTCTGAAGAGGCGACCGGGTTTAACTGGAATATTTGATCGACTGTCGGCGAGCAGTGTTCAGCCGCAACGCGCCGCAGCGGACATTCGAGCCACACGCAGCATCCGTCACTTTGGGCTCATAGCTGACTTTCGCCGCATGTGCATCTACTTGAGCACGTCTGGAAGCGTTACAGATGATCGCTCTGCGGGATTTAGTTACCTTTCTACTAGAGTGTGTGAACGGCTGGTTAACGCAAAATGCGCCGGACAAGCCGTGGGCTAATGCGGGTGAGGAGTGGCAGAAGCGCTGATTTGCCGATCCAGATTTCCGGCTTTCCTGCGCTGGCGCCTTTCAATATGGCCACGGCGGCATCATGGCTCGACATTTTCCTTTTACCTCGACCAGATGTCATGTCTGTATCAACTAGGGTCATGATTGCCTCACTCACTTCAATGTGCGGGGCTGATGTTTGGCATTGGTAGCGAAGTGATTGTGTAAACGATCTTAATCCGGCTTTTGTTGCGCAGTAGACAGGTGATGCCTCCTTCGGCGCGATCGCAAGGCCCGTTGTGATGTTGATGATGAGCGCGTTGCGGTGTGTGCGCAAAACGGGAAGAAGTTGCGCTGTCAAAGTGATCGGAGCCACAAAGTTCAAGGCGACCTCATTGAAAACAGGTTGAGCAATTGAAGCGTAGGGATCGGTGAAAAGGTCCATTTCGACCTGCATACCAGCGTTGTTGATGAGGATCGAAAGCCCGGGGTGATCAGAGGTTACACGCTGGGTGAATTGGGTCACCTCTTCGGGGTGGGTCAGGTCAAGCTGGTACGTCGACACTTGATCGCCAAATTCAGCATGGATTTTGTTGAGGTCCGATTGATTGCGACCAACCGCGATAACGTGGGCACCGTGTGTCACAAGTTGTGACGTAAGTTCATGCCCGATACCACGCGCACCGCCTGTCACGAGGGCTGTTTTCCCCTTAAAGTTAGTCTTTGTCATGGTCGGTTTGTCCATTGCTTGTTTGCCATTTGCGGCAATTTATGAGCTATTGCTCACGTTTAATACTCGCATTGGGATGGAAGATGACGGAAGCAATCAATACGCGGAAAAAACCTCGTCAAATACGCGCTCAGGCCACTGTTGCCGCCATTTTGGAAGCTTCCGCTCACATTTTGGTGGACGACGGACACGATGCGTTGAACACCAACAAAATAGCAGAGCGTGCGGGCGTGAGTATCGGATCGCTTTATCAGTATTTCCCCAATAAAGAGGCGGTTATGACGGAACTCATCCGTCAAAAACGATCACGGATGCTGACAGCGGTGGACATGGCCTTGGATGATACCCGGTCGGATGTTTTTGACACGGCTTTGGATGCGGTTCTGGCCTCGATTATCCAACTGCACCTTAACTGGCCAAGATTGGCGTTGGCCTTGGATCAAGCCGAGGCATTCCTTCCGCTAGATGACGAGACGATACAATTCAAAGTGGCGCTGAATGGTAAGATCAAAGAGGTATTGGGGCGACAGGGATCTAAGGTTTCCGAACAAACCATCCAAGATGTCGTCGCAATCGCCAAGGGGATGATCGAGCAAGCAAGTTTGGCAAGGGAAACGGATGAAGTTGACCTTAGAAGGCGGATCATGAGGGCCGTTATTGGGTATCTTGGCCGTTAGAGACCTTGAAATTGCGCAATCTACGCGACCTCTGCGATTATCAATACTACTCACGCGTACCAGTTTCCGCGAAGCGCCCATTCGACCTCCCCGCAGCATTAGTTGCTCTGGGCTCGTTGCTGCCGAACGTCTGCTTTCTCATGCGGCGAACCTATACTTCGCAAATGCGGCGAACGACCGCTTCCCGCCCTACTCGACACTCACCGCACAGCACGCCTAACGACTTCCATTAGCTACTATTGTCGCTTTGATATTTTCTATGGGGGACGATACTAGGCCGTTATCCGCCACTACGCACCCCACTGTATCGTAGGACCTGTTCAATCGTCGCTAGTCACCACAAACTTAACAAGTGCGTCTGCTAGTTGCTTCAAGGTATATCCCTCTTTATATACACCTCTTGTGTTACACCTGAGCGTGCATGCCCAACTATGCACTGAATAACTGGCTCAGGCACACTTGCTTGACTAAGTCGTGTTACAACCGTGTGTCTGAAACTGTGAAATACTAGGCCCCGTTCCTTGATCCCAAGCTTCGTTAAGAAACTCTCATTACACCAACGGCCTAAGTTGCGGCCATACCCACCATTCTGATTATAATTATAGTCAGGAAACAATCTCGTACTTGCTTTGCGTTTGTTTACGAAGTCGATGAACCCAAGGGTAATTAGGTCTCTGTGCAGTGGAACTTTACGTCTTCCAGATTCCGACTTTATGCTTGTATTTTCGTCACCTTCGTCTGTGATATTCAGGAACCAGATTGCCCCCTCTTGTTGCACATCTGCAGTGTCTAGCTGACATATCTCATTTAGGCGCGCCCCAGTGTATAGACCTAGGAGCATGCCCCACTTGTGACTTTCGTTGCGGACTAAACCGGAAGTATTCTTTACAAGTTCTGTATAGATGAGATTAACCTGTTCTTGTGTGAACGGCTTGCGTGCATCCCCACTCTTTTTTGCCTTAGCGACCTTCATACCAACAAACAGCTTTTCTTTGGCATGGCCGTGGCGCTCTGCCCAGTCGAAGAAACTGGTAAACATCTGAATGTGACTATTGACCGTCCTCGGTGATATCTTCTTGTGTCCTTCGACCTTTATAGCCTCCATCAACGGCAAGTCTTTGAGCGCAGGCTTCGTATTACGCGAAGAAGGCATCGCTTGAAGGACCTTCTTCAGAGCACTTGCGTCCCTCTTAGTAATATCAGTTAGCGGCTTCTCTTTGCCAAAATATTCTAGCATCACGTTGAGATAAGCTTGGTTCTGTTTGGTAGTCTTGGGAGCCCATTGGCGAGACTGCTCAGAAATGAAGTCGGCAACCCCATCGCCCAGCGACGTACTGCCCGTGGGAGCCATACTGGGCGGCGACGGCGGCGTTCCGGCCTGAGAGCCAAAGGAATAACACTCTGACCGCTCAGCGGCCTTTATGACGGCCTTGAGCGAGTCCTTCCTACCTTTCCTCAGCTCCCGTCGAAGGTCAGCCTCGTTCTCAACCCATGACGCCTCATCAAGACCTGCAAATTCTCTAAATTTTCCGATTAGAGGCCCATCAAGATACAAGTCAGACATTTCGTCATCACCTGTTAGCCCATCTTGGTGAATAGCCAGCTCCTCTTTCATCACCTCAATGTTGCGCGGAGGTAAGCCTTTAGAGTTCATGACTTCGCTTAGTCTCTGGTAAGACCTCGCAAAGTAGCCCTGAACATACTCGCGAATTTCATCTTGTCTAAGCCGCGCCAATACTCTGTGATCCTTTAACAATTGCCCACATACTGCTAGATATCTAGCCAAGTCGCCAGCCTTATTGGCGCATTTTGTCCGCAATGACATTCGCACGGTTCTGCGAGGCTCACCCTCAATATAGGGTAACGGCCAGCGGAAATAGTAAACGCCATGTCGGGATACGGTAAGGTAGGATGATAACATCATTGGGTGTGTCTCCCTTTGTGTCGCACTCGACAGCAAAAGCTTTAACCCATTGATTTAGAAGAATATGGAGGCGAGTACCGGAATCGAACCGGTGTACACGGATTTGCAATCCGCTGCATAACCACTCTACCAACTCGCCTACCTGAGGCGGTTCACTAAGGATCGCGGGTGGCGTCGTCAAGCGGATAACGGGATTTGTGTTGAAATCCTGCATTTTTGTAGTGCCGCCGTTCTTGCGACCTTGCCCGTTTCCTTTCAGCCTTTGCACCGATAGTCTGCAAGTCAGGCTTAGATTGATTTGGAATGATACATGTCGCGCTCGCTATTATTTGTTACAGGAACCCGCGCTGATTTTGGCAAGCTGGAACCGCTAGCGATTGCCGCGCGTGACGCTGGTTTCGCGGTATCGTTTTTTGTGACGGGCATGCACATGCTCGACCGCTACGGCCTAACCAAGGTCGAGGTCCACCGCACCCCCGGCGTGCAGGTGCATGAATTTTTGAACCAACGCGCGGGCGACCCCCAAGATATGATCTTGGCCAAAACGGTTATCGGCTTTTCGGATTTCGTCAAAGAACACGCGCCTGATCTGGTTGTGATCCATGGTGACCGGGTTGAGGCCTTGGCTTGCGCCTTGGTTTGCGCCACAAACTACGTGCGTTGCGCCCATATCGAAGGCGGCGAAGTATCTGGCACGATTGATGAAATATACCGCCACTGCAATAGCAAGCTGGCGAGCAGCCATTTTGTTTCGTCGGATGATGCGGCCCGCCGTGTGATGTCGCTCGGTGAGGCAGCCGTGGATATTCACGCCATCGGATCGCCAGAGTTGGATTTTCATGCCGGCCCCTCTGGTGTCACGATCGCCGACGTCAAAGCGCGCTATGGCTTGCCCTTTGATGATTTCGGAATCTGTGTGTTCCATCCGGTCACGTCCGAGGCCGCGACAATGGGTGCGCAGGCGGATGCGCTGTTTGGCGCGCTGGACGCATCTGGCAAGAATTTCGTCGTGATCGCCCCGAATAACGACCCCGGATCTGCTGCGATCTTTGCGGCGATTGATCGGCTTCCTGCGGATCGGTTTCGGGTTCTGCCTTCAATGCGCTTTGCGCATTTTTCGGAACTGATGAAAAATGCCAGCGCGATGGTGGGCAATTCGTCAGCGGGGGTGCGCGAGGCGCCATTTATCGGTATCCCCTCGCTTGATATCGGCACCCGTCAGACCAATCGTGCAAAATCGCCGTCGGTGTTTTTTGCCGATGCCTCCGAGACCGATAAGATCGCAGATTTTCTGACGACTGCCTGGGGCACATCCTACCCACGCCATGATGCATTTGGAGGTGGCAGTGCCGCTGATCGCTTTGCAGCGGTGCTAAACGATGACGCCTTTTGGACCAGCGACCTGCAAAAGACATTCCATGAGTAAGATGCAGCGCGGCGGGCTTTTGCGGGCCTATCTTGCGGCCAGCTATTTGCTTGCTCCGCTGAGCACGCGCGTTTTACGCAAACGTCTGGCGCGCGGCAAAGAACACCCCAGCCGTTGGGTTGAAAAGCAGGCGCGTGGCTTGGCGCCCCGCCCCGATGGGACCTTGATTTGGTTGCACGCTGTCGGCTTGGGCGAGGTCCTGTCTCTGCGCGGCTTGATTGCGCAGATGGCCGCGCAGGCACCAGAGGCGCATTTTTTGGTCACCTCTAGCACCCGCGCATCAACAGAGGTATTCGCTCGCAACATGCCGCCGCGCACAATCCATCAATTTTTGCCGCTGGACGCGCCCCGTTTCCGCCGCATGTTCTTGGATCATTTTCGACCCGATCTGTGCATTTGGGCTGAACAGGATATTTGGCCGGGCTTTGTCAGCGACATGCAAAGGCGGGACATTCCACAAGCAATAATTGCGGCCCGGATGGGCGAAGCATCTTTTCATGCGCACCGTAAAGCCAAGGGGCTTTACCGGGATTTGTATCGCGTTATGAGGCTGATCACAGCACAAGACGAGATCACCGCCACACATTTACGTAGCCTTGGCGCTAAGGTTCGCGTGACCGGTTCGCTCAAACCCAGCGCCCCTGCCCTGATCTGCGATGCAGGCGAGCTTCAAACATTGCGCGCGACACTTGCCGGACGGTTGATTTGGGCCGTCGCCCCGTCTCACCCCGCCGACGAAGGCATTGCAATGGCGGCGCATGAAGTCGTGCGCAAAACGGACCCAAATGCGCTGCTGATCGTCGCGCCACGTTTTCCGGACCGACGCGATACCTTCCCCGCGCATATCCCGCGAAAATCATTAAAACAATCGCCCGGCCAAGATGATGCAATCTGGCTTTGCGATACCTTTGGTGATCTCGGCCTTATCTACCGTCTAGCTGCGTCAGTCATGGTCGGCGGCACAAATGACGCAACCCAAGGACACAGCCCGTGGGAAGCACTGATACTGCATACGGCGGTTTGTCATGGACCGCAGGTCGCCAATTTCGCATCCGATTACGCGCAACTTGCTGAGGCAAGAGCCGCAACAAAGGTTGCAAATGCCGCGCAGCTGGCCGATTTTGTTCTGAGCAACGAATTGGCTGCGCAAACACAGCGTGCCGATACCTGCGTGCAAGCCGCAAATGTGCAGATCGCGCAGTTGGCCATTGATTTGCTGAACCTGCAAGGGGCGTCTCATGTCTGAATTCCCGCCACCCAAACTACGCATTGCGCTCATCCTATACGGGGTGCTTTGGTGGCTGCTTTTGCCATTCGCATTGCTGTACCTGCGCAGGCGCGGCACCAAAGACCCCGACTATGCGCGCCATATCAGTGAACGGTTCGGTCGCTATCAACAGGGCGTCAAACATCCGGTCTGGGTGCATGCCGTATCATTGGGCGAAATGCGGTCAGCGACCCCGTTGATCCGGGCGTTGCTTGCGCGTGGCGAAGTGGTTTTGACGACCCATTTCACCCCCGCCGGGCGGCGCGAAGCCTTGCGGGAATTCGGCCCTGAGATCGCATCGGGTCAGGTGCAAACCGTCTGGGTCCCGTTCGAGCTTGGCTTTGCTTACCGCCGTTTCATCCGCCATTTTACCCCCAAGTATGGGCTCGTGATGGAGATCGAAATATGGCCTCGTATGATCATGGCCTGCCGCAATCACAGCGTACCGCTATTCATGTGCAATGCGCAATATCCACAAAAAAGCTTTGATAAAGACACCAAAGGGCTTGGGTTGCGCGCCGCGCTGTTGGCAGGGTTTGCCGGCGGGTTTGTAAAATCCGATGATCAGCGATCCCGCTTTGCTGCAGCGGGCATGACCAACATTCACATCACCGGTGAATTGCGGTTTGATCAACCTATCCCGCAAGCGCACCTTAACACGGGGAATGCCGCGCGTGCGGCACTGGCCAAAGGGCGGCCCAGCTTTACGCTGACATCGGTGGTTGAAGGCGAAGATGCGATTTACATCGACATGATCCAGCAGACCCCCGGTGTGTTTTTCACATATGTCCCGCGCGCGCCCGAACGGTTTGATGAAGTCGCGCGGATGCTGGACGATGCGGGAATCCGCTTTGCGCGCCGATCAGACATATTGGATGCCGATCTGAACCTGAAAGCTGACACCTCTGATATTGACGTGCTTTTGGGCGATAGCATGGGCGAGATGTATTTTTATCTTTCTCTTGCCGATCGTGCTATCGTCGGCGGTGGTTTTGTGACCAAGGGCGCGCATAATATCATTGAACCGCTCGCGTTGAAAAAGCCTGTCATCGTCGGCCCGCATATCTGGACCATTGCCTATCCCGCGCAAGAGGCGATTGCCGCAGGTGTCTGCGATAACGTTCAGACAGCCGACGATTTGCTCAAAGCCGTGCAGCACCCTGCCCCCGTCAGCGACGCGCAAATAACCCGATTCTATGATGATCACGCAGGTGGCGTCGACCGCACGATTGCCGCAATCGACCGCGCGCTTTAGCTACCAATGTCTTTGGGGCCGACTGCCGTGGCCTTGATGATCGCGAAAATCTGCATCCCCACAGCCAGTTCCATGCGTCCTGCACTGCGTTTGGTGACCCGCGCCAACAGTTGATCATCGCCCGCACGCAGCCCCACGGCCATCCCCGGCCCCCGGCCGGACACAATATCGGTTATGGTCACAGGCAAGACATTTAACGCACTGATCCCCTTGGGTGCTTCACGCGATAAGATCACGTCTTGGGCAGGTATGCGCAGGCGCAGCGCCTGTCCCAATGCGCCCAAATGACCCGGCATCAGCAACCGCCCGCCCGAAAACTGCAGTTCGGTTAAATCATCATCCAACAGCCGTCCGGCCACGCGCGTCTCTATCACCGCGCCCGCAGCGCGGGTCCCCAAAAGCGGCACCAAATCAGGGCGCGAAAGCACCTGTCCGACAGGCCCTGTGACGGCCACGCGCCCTGCCTCAAGCAGCACAACCGTTGTCGCCAAACGCGCGACCTCTGACACGTCGTGACTGACGTAGATGATCGGCACGCGAGTCTCATCACGCAACCGTGCAATATAGGGTAAAATTTCTGCCTTGCGCGGCGCGTCAAGTGCCGCAAGCGGCTCATCCATCAGTAAGATTTGCGGATCACACATCAACGCGCGCCCAAGTGCGACCCGCTGACGTTCCCCACCGGACAACCCCGCAGGGCGACGGTCAAGCAAGTCGCCAAGACCCAACATATCAATGATACGCTTTGCGTCGTAATCACCGCCATAGCTCAGATTGCGCTGCACAGACATATGCGGAAACAAGCGCGCGTCTTGGAACACGTATCCGACGCGCCGCTTGGCCACCGGGATGTTGATCCGCGTAGCATGATCAAAAAGCACCTGACCATGCACTGCAATGCGCCCCGCGTCCGGACGCGCCAGCCCTACAATAGCGTTCACCAATGTCGTCTTACCCGACCCCGATTTGCCAAATATCGCGGTCACGCCATCAGGGGCTTCGAACGTCGCATCGAGATCGAAATCCCCCATCCGCTTTTGCACTGCAATCTCTAGCATCAGCGCCCCACCTTTCGGGCCATCCTCTGTGCCAGCCATTCTGACAGCAGCAAAGCGCCCATCGCCAAAACGATCGACACAGTCACCAAGCCAACCACCGCAGGACCACTATTGGGCACCTGCAATAGACCGTAAATCGCCGATGGGATGGTTTGTGTTTGACCGGGGATCGCAGCGACAAACGTGATGGTCGCACCGAATTCGCCCAGCGCTTTGGCAAAACCAAGCACCACGCCAGCAAGAATGCTCGGAAGCGCAAGCGGCAGCGTCACTGTGCCAAAGACCCGCCAGCGCGACGCGCCCAAGGTTGCCGCGGCGTCTTCTAATCCCGGATCAATGGCTTCAAGCCCCAACCGGATCGCCCGTACCATCAGCGGAAACGCCATAATCGCCGCGGCCAGCGCAGCCCCCGTCCACCGAAATGCAAGGCTGAGGCCCAAGACCTGTTCTAGCACCCGACCAACAGGCCCTTGGGAACCAAAGAGCACAAGCAAGAGATACCCGGTCACAACAGGCGGCATGACCAACGGCAGATGCACCGCAACGTTCAACAATTGCCTCCCGAAAAACTGTTTACGCGCCAAAAGATAGGCAACCCCAATGGCAAAGGGCAATGCACAAATCACGGCGACCAGGGCAACGCGCAGCGACAAGAAAATCGCCGCCCATTCTTGTGGTCCCAAAGCCCCCATTAGTGGGTCACCGGGGGCAGAAAACCAGCTTCGGCAAAGACCGATTGACCATGCGCACCCACCAGCGCATCCAAGAACGCAACAGCATCATCATTCGCCCGCGCAGTAAGTGCACCTGAATAACGGATCGGTGCATGGCTGCCATCTGGGAAAGTCGCGATAATCCATGCTCTATCTGACACACGCGCATCGGTGGCATAGACAATGCCGAGACGCGCCTGCCCCCGGTCAACCAAAGCCAGGGCGGCACGTACGTTGTCGACTTCGGCCAAGCGATCCGCGAAAGCGTCCCAAAGTCCTAAGTGGATCAGCGCTTCCTTGGCGTAAATGCCCGCTGGCACCGCGCTTGTGAGGCCTGTTGCGATACGCCCTTGTCCCAAGAAATCGGAGATCGCCGCCTCAGTCAGCGGAATCTCATCCCCCTTTGCCGCAGTAACCATCACCAGCGTATTGCTCGCAAAATCGACAACTGTTTCAGCCCGCACGAAATCGCCATCGCGCAGGTAATTCATCCAATCTATATGCGCGAGCAGGATCACATCAGCGGGTGCGCCTTGGGCCACATGGCGTGCAAGCGTGCCGCTGGCCGCATAAGACACGACTACATCGGGAAACTCGACCGCGATACGATCCACGGGTTCTTTGAGACTGGCCGAGGCAAAAACCACGACCTGCGCTGACGCCGCCGTCGAAAGCAAAATCCAAATCAGAAAAACCCGTATCATCATACGCCTAGTTATCAACGCGTTCGCAAGGCGGCGCAAGCGTCAGACCCAATGACGCGCGCGTTGTGTCAGGTTTTGGACCCCACTGCGCGTGTCTTCGCTAATCGGACCACCGCGCGGAGCGTCGCGCAAGGTCGTAATCCAATGAGGCTCTGGAAGGCGCATCTTTTGCGGGGTCTCCCATCTTAGCGCGCGCAAAACATCCTGGCCGGCCTTGGGCAAGTCATCCGGAATCTCTGCACCTTGCAACGTCGCCCAAACACCAGTCCACAAACGACCAACCGACCACGGATTATACCCGCCTCCGCCCAACACCAGATAGCGCGGAGAAAGACCGCGCAATGCGGCGACAATCGCCCAATGCGCATTATTCGACAGCGATAGACGCGATTGCGGATCTTCGGTGACGGCGTCAGCACCACATTGCAACACAACTGCGTCTGGGCGAAAATCCGCAACCAACGGCAGGATCAGCGTATCCCGGATCAGCGCCATATCACCATCATGCAACCCTGCTGACACAGGCAGGTTATAGACTTGCCCGACACCGCAATCCGTCAGCGCCCCAGTGCGTGGCCATCGGTTCACCTCGTGCACGGAAATCAACAATGTGTCGGGATCATCGGCGAAGGCATGTTCAACCCCGTCCGCATGATGCGCATCAATATCGACATAGGCGATGCGCTGCGCACCTGCGCGCCGCAGAGATTGGATCGCCAGCACCGGATCATTGAGATAGCAAAACCCATTCGCGCGGTCGGGCATTCCGTGATGGGTGCCGCCTGCCGGGGAATAGATGACGCCACCCCTTGCCAAAAGCTCACCCGCCAGCAGCGACGCACCCGCACCGGTCGCGGGGCGGCGGTACATCTCTGCGAAAATCGGGTTAGACGGGGTGCCAAGCCCGTGCATTTTCCGCACCCCCTCCGACGCTGCTTGGGCGGCTTCAGCTGCCTGTAGTGCAGCAATATAGCGGGGCGTATGAAATCCGGTCAACGCCGCAGGTTTGGCGCGTGGGCTGGTGATATACTGCGCGCTTGGCAACCAGCCGAGCGCACGTGCCAAATCCATAACGGTTGAAACACGCGGCACCCGCAGCGGATGCCAAGGCCCATAACTTGAATGCCGATATATCTCGGATCCAATAAAGCGCGGGAAAGCGCTTGCTTGTGCATCTGCAGCATGGGTATCGTCGGCCATACACAAGGGGGTATCCCCATTTTTAGACCGGAACCATGACAAAAATCGCATTTCAGCAGCTGCCTATTCGCCTGCACGCAGGGAACAAAACTGACGTACGGGTCCAATTCGCAGCGCTTTGCTGGCGCATGCGTAAAGGCAAAGTCGAAATTTGCATTGTGACAACCCGCACGACGGGCCGTTGGATTTTGCCCAGAGGCTGGCCCATGCACAAACATACCCCGGCACAATCTGCGGCTACCGAAGCCTATGAAGAAGCCGGAATCAGGGGCGATGCGATTGATCGCTGTCTTGGCGCCTATAGCTATGTCAAGCCGCTCAAATCTGGCGACGCCCCGATCATCGTTATGGTCTATCCCGTGCGCGTGCGCAAAGAGCTACGCAAATGGCCAGAACACGGCCAGCGCAAACGCAAATGGCTGAGCCCGAAAAAAGCAGCGAAGAAACTGCAAGAGCCGGAGCTCAAGCAAATCGTCGCGACCTTCAAGCCAAAGGCGCTCCTACACTAACCGCTACTTGCAAGCGGCTGGAATTTGCCTATTTACAGCGCATGATCCGTTTTCATCTCAAATGTGACCAAGGCCATGCTTTTGAAAGCTGGTTTCAGTCCGGCGAGGCCTTTGACAAGCTAAGCCGCACGGGGCTGATCACCTGCGAAACATGTGGATCAACTGCAGTGAGAAAATCAATCATGGCCCCTGCCGTCAGCACGTCAGCCGACATTGCAGCCCCCAAACCTGCTGAAAACCCGATCGAAAAACTGCGCGACGAGGTCGAGAGCAAATCTGACTATGTGGGTGACACATTCGTCAAAGAAGCCCGCGACATGCATGATGGCGTCACACCAGAACGCCCGATTTACGGCGAGGCAAAACTGGATGAGGCCAAGAAATTGATCGATGATGGCATTCCAGTGATGCCTTTGCCGTTTATTCCGCGCAAAAAGGCCAATTAACGCAGGTCATTCATGCCCTTTGCGCATTGCCCTTGGCCGCGCGCGCCTTTAAGACACCTGCGGAATTGCTACAGGGGTGTGACACCCTAAGGGATACGACCATGCCAACGTTAGTTATGAAATTTGGCGGCACATCAGTTGCCAATCTAGACCGGATCGCGCGCGCGGCCAAACGCGTCGCCGTCGAGGTTGCCAACGGTTACGACGTTATCGTCATCGTTTCGGCGATGTCAGGCAAGACCAATGAATTGGTCGGCTGGGTGAATGAAACGTCACCACTGTATGACGCGCGCGAATATGACGCGATCGTTTCGTCCGGTGAAAACGTCACCGCCGGGTTGATGGCCTTGCGCTTGCAAGAAATGGAAATCCCTGCGCGCAGTTGGCAAGGCTGGCAGGTTCCTGTCAAAACCACCTCTGCACATTCGAACGCGCGTATCGAAGAAATCCCTACCGACAATATCAATGCCAAGTTTGGTGAAGGTATGAAAGTGGCCGTTGTGGCAGGTTTCCAAGGGGTCAGCCCCGAAGGCCGGATTGCCACATTGGGACGCGGCGGGTCGGATACAACGGCTGTTGCTTTTGCTGCCGCATTTGGCGCGGAACGCTGTGATATTTATACTGATGTTGACGGCGTCTATACCACTGACCCGCGCATCACCGATAAGGCCCGCAAGCTCGACAAAATTTCGTTTGAAGAAATGCTGGAATTGGCATCGCTTGGCGCAAAGGTTTTGCAAACCCGCTCGGTAGAATTAGCGATGCGCTACAAGGTGCGCCTGCGCGTGCTATCATCTTTTGAAGAACCATCAGACGCGGCTGGAACGCTTGTCTGCGATGAGGAAGAAATCATGGAATCCAATGTTGTGGCCGGTGTGGCCTATTCGCGTGACGAAGCAAAAATGACCCTAATCTCTGTCGCGGACCGCCCCGGCATTGCCGCCGCGATCTTTGGACCATTGTCCGAGGCCGGTGTGAATGTCGATATGATCGTGCAAAACATCTCTGAGGAAGGGCGTACTGATATGACCTTCTCTTGCCCGGTGGATCAGGTCGCGCGCGCTGAAAAGGCGATGCAGGACGCCAAAGATAACGGTGACATCAACTACCACGATCTGGTCGCGGACGAAGGTGTCGCAAAAGTCTCTGTGGTTGGAATCGGGATGCGGAGCCATACAGGTGTTGCAGCTAAAATGTTTGCCGTATTATCCGCCGAAAGTGTAAACATTAAGGTCATTACAACCTCAGAGATAAAAATTTCCGTGCTGGTTGACCGAAAATACATGGAACTTGCCGTGCAAGCCTTGCATGATGCATTCGAATTGGAAAAGGCAGGCTGATCAATTTTGATCGGTCCGTCATTTTGGGGGACCAATGCCAGAACGGATTGAAACTGAAAGCCGCAAACTGCTTGGCCGCCTGCGCGAAGCCTTAGCGGAAGATAGCGAAGGCCAAGAGCGGCTTGATGAGGTCGTAGACCTGATCGCCACCTCGATGATGACCGAGGTGTGTTCGATTTATCTATTCCGCGATGCCGAAACCCTAGAGCTTTGCGCGACCAAAGGTTTGCAAGCAGAAGCCGTCCACCAAACACGGATGCGCTTGGGCGAAGGTCTGGTCGGGCGCACCGCCAAAAGCCGTAACGTCATCAATACCGCGGATGCCCCTGCCGCCAAAGGGTTCCGCTATATGCCGGAAACCGGTGAAGAACGGTATTCGTCATTTTGTGGTGTGCCCATCCAACGTCTCGGTGACGCGATGGGCGTGCTTGTCGTGCAGTCAAAAGCCGCACGCGAATTCACCGCTGACGAAGTTTACGCCCTAGAAATTGTCGCCATGGTGCTGGCGGAAATGACCGAGCTAGGTGCATTTGTCGGCGAGGGTGCAGCCCTGTCTGCCCGGCACCAACAGCATGTGCTACTGCGCGGGTCCGTTGCCCAAGAAGGTGCGAGCGAGGGGCTTGTATTCCTGCACGAACCACGCGTGGTTGTGACCAACCCAATCTCAGACGACCCGGACGTCGAACTCGCGCGTCTGCGCGATGGCGTCGAAAACCTGCGTATTTCCGTCGACACTATGCTTTCGGGTGCCCGCTCCAACGACGCCGATCAGGTTGAGGTTCTTGAGGCTTACCGCATGTTCGCGAATTCCACGAGCTGGATGCGCCGGATGGAAGCGGATGTGAACAACGGCCTATCGGCAGAAGCCGCCGTTGAAAAAGAACAATCGCTCGCCCGGACCCGCATGAACCAATCGGGCGATCCATATTTGCGCGAACGGCTGCATGATTTGGATGATCTATCCAACCGATTGCTTCGCATCCTCACCGGCCAGGGTGCCGCCGCACGCGCCGATATGCCCGAAAACCCGATCCTTGTGGCCCGTAATATTGGGCCCGGCGAATTGCTGGAATACGGCAAAGTTCTTAAAGGGATCGTGCTAGAAGAAGGCTCTGTCGGGAGCCACGCCGCAATTGTCGCCCGCGCATGGGCGATCCCGCTGGTGATAAACGCCAAAGGCGTCACCTCTGAGGCGCTGAATGGCGACCCGATCCTTGTAGACGGCGACCAAGGGATCGCGCATTTGCGCCCTGATGAAACCGTGCACAGCGCATTTCGCGATAAGCTTGCGATGCAAACCCGCGCACAAGAACGCTACGCGTCTATCCGCGACCTGCCCGCGATCACAAAATGCGGCACCACTATATCGCTACAAATGAACGCCGGTTTGATCGCCGACCTGCCCTCGCTCGAAGGATCAGGTGCCGAAGGCGTGGGGCTGTTCCGCACCGAATTGCAATTCTTGGTGCGCAATAAAATGCCGCGCCGCGCCGAATTATCCGCGCTTTATTCACGGGTTGTAAAATCGGCTAATGGCAAACGGGTCGCATTCCGGACGCTTGATATCGGGTCGGACAAAGTCCTGCCCTATATGAAGCCCAACGATGAACCCAACCCGGCGATGGGGTGGCGCGCGATCCGAGTTGGGTTGGATAAACCCGGCGTGCTGCGGATGCAGTTACAGGCGCTGATACGCGCGGCTGATGGTGGGCCATTGTCCGTCATGTACCCATTTATCGCCCAACACGACGAATTCCGCACTGCAAAGTCTGAGATGGACAAAGCGATGGCGCGCGAAAAGAAGCTCGGGCATAAATTGCCATCGAGCCTAGAAGTGGGCGCAATGTTGGAAACCCCATCGCTCGCCTATGCGCCCAACGCGTTTTTCCAAGAGGTCGATTTCATCTCGATTGGTGGCAACGACCTAAAACAGTTTTTCTTTGCGGCTGACCGAGAAAATGAACGCGTGCGCAAACGCTATGACACGCTCAATGTAAGTTTTCTGGCCTTCTTGCGCCAAGTGATTGAACGTTGCGACGCCTCAGGCACGCCCGTGTCATTTTGTGGCGAAGACGCAGGCCGCCCGGTCGAGGCATTATGTTTTGCAGCACTTGGCCTGCGCAGTTTGTCGATGCGCCCAGCCTCTGTTGGGCCCGTCAAACATTTATTGCGCCGTGTCGATCTTAACGAGGTGCGCGCAATTATGGACGAATCCATCGCACGCGGTGATCAATCCGTGCGCCGGGCCGTGGCCGATTGGCTGGTCTATCAGGTCTGATCTGCGAGCGCTGCGTGAAACGCCTCTGTCACCTCTGCCTCACCGTGATCACGCGCAAGTTTACGCAGCCCAAAATGCACATGGGCAAGCGCCACGTAATAGTCAACGAACGCATAGTTCGTCCCTGCTCCGGCTGCGGCCCCTAAGATTGGCACGGTTTGTGTGGCCAGTTTCTGCGTCATCACAGCCGCAAACTTTGGCGCGACTTTGCTGATAAGCCCATGCACTGCCGCCCCTGACAGCCCCAAACGCGCACCGATAAATGCGGTATCAACGCCGTCATCTTCGGCCCCCGGACCACCGGCCCCAAAGACCGCCAGGCAAGCCATGCGGGTTTCAACCGAATGCGGGTCTTCGCCATAGTCTTCGGCGACATGTAAAACGGCGCGAAAAATAACGGTCGTCGCAATGGGTAATTCGACCAATGCCGTCGGCAGCCCACCGACCCCGCCCAGCGCGCCAGAAACCGTGCCCAATGCCTTGTGGGCGCGATCAGATCCGATGGATTTTCCTAGCCCACCGCGTGACTTCGCGGCCAGATCAAAGCTGCGCTCAAGCGCCTTGCGCGCGATGTCATCTACTTGGCCACGCACAGGTTTTGGCAGCAATTTCAAGCCGTCTTCGACCTGCCCACCGACAAAGGTGATCGCGGTCATCAAGACGCCGCGCGCCCGTTTTTGCTTGCGTGCCAAGGCCTGCACTTCGGCGCTAGCCGCCGCATCCAACGGAAGCAACGGTTCGGCGGGCAAAGGCGCAAGCAATGGGTCGTCAGATGTGGTCATAGACCTAAGATGGGGGTTCGGGGGGCTATTTACAATCCGAGGCCTTGGTGACAGCGCCCGCGATACCCTCCCAATCCCCAAGGCCAAGCACCCGATCTGGGTTCGTGGGTGGCGGCATTTCAACGCCCGTCAGCTTTTCAAATCCAAAGCGCCCGTAGTAAGGCGCATCGCCGACAAGCATCATGCGCTCCCAGCCATGTTGCTTAGCCAGCGCAAGACACTCACGCATCAGTAGCGCAGCAACCCCTTCACCTTGGCGGGTTGGGTGTACCGCAATCGGCCCCAGAAGCACTGCCATTTGCCCGCCAACACAAACAGGCCAGTTCCGCACGGCCCCAGCTAAAATCCCATCAACATCGCGCGCCGTGATACAAAGTTGCGCAATCGGCGACACCCCGTCACGCAATCGATACGACGATAAGGCCGACCGCCCCGGTGCAAAGCACAGATCGTAAAGGGCTTCGACCTCCCACCAGTCGTGGGCCGTTTCCTCGGCCATTGTTAGTGCGGCTTGTTGCATCGTTCTTTCGTCTGGCCAAGTTGGTCCGCGCAAGTTACCCCTAAGCAAACCTAAGGAAAAGGTAACACGATGTTTTATACCCCAGAAAATGGGCACGGCCTGCCACACAACCCGTTTAACGCTGTTGTCTCACCGCGCCCGATAGGCTGGATTTCAACGCGGGGTGCAAATGGGCAGGATAATCTCGCGCCCTATTCGTTTTTCAATGCTGTCGCCTATGAGCCGCCTCAGGTAATGTTTGCATCTACCAGCACCAAAGCTGACCGTGGCGATACAAAGGATTCGGTTGCGCATATCCGTGAAACTGGTGTGTTTGCAGTGAATATCGTTGATTATGCTTCCAAAGACCTGATGAATCAAACATCTGGCGCATGGGAAAAAGAGACCGATGAGTTTGAGCTCGCACAGATCGCCAAGGCAGAATGCAAAACCATTGCCTGCGCCCGTGTCGCGACAGCACCTGCGACATTGGAATGCAAGCTAACCCAAATCGTGCAGCTGCCCGGCGCGACCAATTTCGCGGTCTTTGGCGAGGTCACAGGCGTGCATCTGCGCGACGATTGCCTTGTCGACGGCAAATTTGATGTGACGCGGTTTGGGATGCTCGCACGGATGGGCTACCAAGATTACGCGGTGGTGCGTGATGTCTTTTCGATCAAACGCCCCGGCTAAGCCCCAATTAGAAAATACCTGCCGATCCCGTAGATATACAGCGCCGTAAACAGCATGTTGATGTATTTTAACTGCGGCTCCCGACGCAACCATGCGCAATACATCCAGATCAGGCAAAACGGTAAGCTGAACAGCATCGCCCCCAGATGATAGCCTTGCACAACGCAAACCGTACTGGCAACGCCCAGCACGAATGCGACCCATTTCAATTGCTGCTCATAGGCGGCAAATGTCATCAATGTCATTTAGATTTTTCTCGGTGGTGTCCGCCGTGGACCCGGCGTGTGACTTCGCATTTCTATCGCAAAAGCACTGCGCGCGCAAACAATAGGTTGCAACGACCGCGCCCGACAAAACCGGGCCCGGTCGTCATATCTAGTGACCGCCAAGAATGCCGGTTTTGACGCTGTAGTTCACAGCCAATGCATAGTCAGGATCATCGTCGCTATCGACAATCAAATGCCCCGCTTTACGCAGCAGTTTATGGCAGTCATGGCTAATATGGCGCAGTTGGATACGTTTGCCAGCAGCCTCGTATTTGCCCGCGATGGCTTCGATGGCTTGCAGCGCCGATTGATCGACCACACGGCTGTCCGCAAAATCGATGATGACCAGCGATGGGTCATTTTCAATGTCGAACAATTCGGTAAACCCATCAGATGATCCAAAGAACAGTGGCCCTTGAACTTGGTACACTTTGGCACCCTCAGGGGTTTCATGGGTCTTGGCATGAATGCGGCTGGCGTTGTTCCATGCATAGGCTAAAGCGGAAACAATCACACCAACAACCACCGCCGTAGCAAGATCAGTGGCCACTGTCACAACAGTCACAAGGATGGTCACAAAGGCATCCGTGCGTGGCACCTTGCGCAGGATCGTGAGCGAGTTCCAAGCAAAGGTCCCGATCACAACCATGAACATCACGCCCACCAGTGCGGCCAACGGAATTTGTTCGATCAAGCCACTTGCGAACAGGATAAACGCCAGCAAAAACAGCGCCGCCGCGATGCCCGCAACGCGGGTCCGCCCGCCGGATTTTACGTTGATCATGGATTGCCCGATCATCGCACAACCACCCATCCCGCCGAAGAAGCCTGTGACCGTGTTTGCTGCGCCTTGCGCGATACATTCCTGGCTCGCGCCACCGCGATTTCCCGTCATTTCCCCCACAAGGTTCAATGTCAGCAGGCTTTCGATCAAACCAATGGCTGCAAGGATCACCGCATATGGCCCAATAATTTCAAGTGTTTCCCAAGTCAGCGGCACCATCGGGATGTGGAATGGTGGCAAGCCACCTTCGATGCTGGCCAAATCGCCAACAACCGGCACATCAAGCCCTAAACCAATCACGATTGCCGCAACAATCCCAATCCCGGCCAAGGGCGCTGGGATCGCGTTGGTCAGGCGCGGAATGAAATAGATGATCGCCATCGTCAGCGCCACCAGCGCCAGCATCAACGCCATTGGGCCACCCGATAGCCATTCGCCGCCGCCGACGCCGTGACCCGATGCTTCAGCGGTACCGGGCACTTTGAACTGACCAAGTTGCGCCAAGAAAATGACAATCGCCAGCCCGTTTACAAAGCCCAGCATAACCGGATGCGGCACCAGCCGGATGAATTTCCCCCAACGCATGATGCCGACAAAAATCTGGATCAGCCCCATTAAAACAACCGTCGCAAAAAGATATTCAACGCCGTGCAACGCAACAAGGCTGACCATCACAACGGCCAATGCGCCCGTCGCCCCGGAAATCATCCCCGGACGCCCGCCAAAAATCGCTGTGATCAAGCCGACGATAAATGCCGCATAAAGCCCCACCAATGGCTGCACCCCAGCGACAAAGGCGAATGCCACCGCTTCGGGCACCAACGCCAGCGCAACCGTGAGGCCAGACAACACATCTATGCGCAGTTGCTTCGGGGTCAATGGTGCGTTTGGGTCGCTGATCGAAAGACTATCTGCGAAACTCGCTAGAAGAGCGCGGGGCATGTCGATTCCTGTCAAGATTGGGATGTTGTGCCTGCCCTAACCGACCTGCGTGCAATTGTCACCCCTCGGGGCGCAAGTGCCTTTTATTGGTGCGGTACGGGCTTTGACGCGGGGTTCACTTTTACGCGGTTCCCGGCCAGTGTAAAGCGAACGGATTCGACGCAGGTGACACATATGCAAACGAAAATCGGAATTATTGGCGGCTCTGGTATCTATGATATGGATGGGCTGGAAAATGCGGAATGGGTTACCGTCGACAGCCCATGGGGCACACCCTCGGACGCAATTTTGACTGGCACGCTCAATGGGGTCGCGATGGCCTTTTTGCCGCGTCATGGGCGCGGCCATGTGCATTCGCCAACAACCGTGCCATATCGCGCGAATATCGATGCACTAAAACGGCTGGGCGTAACCGATATCATCAGCGTCAGCGCCTGCGGGTCATTCCGCGAAGACCGCGCGCCGGGTGATTTTGTGATCGTGGATCAATTCATTGACCGGACTTTCGCGCGCGAAAAATCATTCTTTGGCACGGGCTGTGTGGCGCATGTCAGCGTGGCCCACCCAACCTGTGACCGCCTTTCGGACGCCTGCGAAACCGCCGCGCGCGATGCTGGAATTACCGTCCACCGTGGCGGCACCTATCTTGCTATGGAAGGGCCGCAGTTTTCTTCGGTCGCCGAAAGCAAAATGTATCGGTCTTGGGGGTGCGATGTGATCGGCATGACCAATATGCCCGAAGCCAAGCTCGCCCGCGAAGCTGAAATTTGCTATGCGTCTGTCGCGATGATCACTGATTACGACAGCTGGCACCCGGATCATGGGGCCGTTGATATCACCGAAATTATCGCGACATTGCAGGGAAATGGCACCAAGGCACGCGATCTTGTCGCGCGACTGCCTGCCCTGCTCGGGGCAACACGTGACGCCTGCCCGCACGGCTGTGATCGGGCGCTTGAATACGCGGTCATGACCGCCCCTGACAAACGCGACCCGGCACTGGTTGCCAAATTAGACGCCATCGCTGGCCGTATCCTTTAGAAAGCCCACAAATGAAAACCGTCCAAGACTACATCCGCACGATCCCTGATTTTCCACACGAAGGGATCATGTTCCGCGATGTCACCACATTGTTCAGCGACCCGCGCGGGTTTCGGATAGCAATTGACCAATTGCTTCACCCCTATGCCGGGCTTGATATCGACCGGGTTGTCGGACTTGAGGCGCGCGGGTTCATCCTTGGCGGGGCCATCGCGCATCAGCTGACCAAAGGCTTTGTGCCGATCCGCAAAAAAGGCAAACTGCCCGGTAAAACGATTGAGCAGGCCTATACGCTCGAATACGGCGAAGCCGTGATGGAAGTCCACGACGACGCGCTGCAACCGGGCGAAAAAGTCTTGATCGTTGATGACCTTCTGGCCACAGGCGGCACTGCCGAAGCTGGCATCAAACTGGTTGAACGCATGGGCGCCCAAGTCATCGGCTGCGCCTTTGTCATCGACCTGCCCGATCTTGGAGGACGCAAAAAGCTGGAAACCTTGGGCATGGACGTACACGCGTTGTGTGCGTTTGAAGGGGAATGATTTGAGACTGGATGTCTACTATTTAGGCAAACACAAATCAGCAATCGCAGTGGAGTGACACCATGGGCAACGATTTTGAGAATGCGGTTAAGGCCGAATTTATTGAGTACCGTATAGGAAATCGCAAAGACGAAATTGCAGACGTAGACCTGCATTTTGTGCTACCACTAAAAGTATACGCGAAATACGAAGCCTTGATCGCAAAAATTACAAACGGCGAATTCAAAGTAAACGCAGGGTATAATCTGGCACTGCTATATACCAACCCTCAAGATGCCCGGCGCGCAGGAACGGTGACGTTTAGCAAAGACATAGATTGGCTAATTGTGAATTGGTCAGGACTGTTGGACGAAATCGCAACGGATCCGGACAAATCTTCGCAACTTGATAAATTTAGGGGCCTGCACTCATTTTTTCGTAGCGCCCTATGGTTAGAGGAAAACGCGTCCGACGACCCCTGCGCTGGCGCAAATACGTTAATACTGAAGTCTGCCCGCAAAAAGAAACCGTTTTGGAGGCGAATTTTAAACTAACATATACCCCTCAATAGAGGTCTCCTAGCAGCGCTGGAAAGCATTTATGCCTCCGTGTTTTCGCTATCGTTAACCTTAAGATGACACTATCACCGCGCCCGGGTTCATAATACCTTTTGGATCAAGCGCATCTTTTATGGCGCGCAGCATCGCGAGCTTGGCGGGGTCACCATATTTTTCAAGGTCAGCGACCTTGAGCCGCCCAATTCCGTGTTCCGCGCTGACGGACCCTTCCATTTGCGCGACAATATCGTGCACGGTGCGTTTCACATCTGCGGATAGCCCATCGTATTCGTCGCGGCTGCGCCCGCTTGCGGGAAATACGTTGTAATGCAGGTTGCCGTCGCCGAGGTGCCCGAAACAATTGATTCGAAAATCGCCCAAGGCGGCCAGTGCCGCGCCTGCCTTTTCGATAAATTCGGGGATAATGCTTAGCGGCAGCGCGACATCATGTGAACTGATCGATCCGATCAACCGGTTTGCTTCGGGAATGTTTTCGCGAATATCCCACAGTTCTTGGCGCTGTGTGTGGCTTTGGGCGATGACACCATCGGTGACAAGTTCTTGCTCAAACCCAGCTTCAAACAGCCCTTCTAGCGCGGCCTCGGGGCTTAGACCTTCGGGCAGGCCAACATCGATCAACACCGACCATTCAGGGATCTCATCAAGTGGCTCGCGCTGTTGCGGGCCGACTTCGGCAAGAAAATCCATGCCTTGGCGGTGCATAATCTCAAATGCAGAAATCCCATCCCCGATACGCGCACCCGCAAGCGCCAATAGGTCAAGTGCGGCCTTTGGTGACGGCACAGCCATCAATGCCGCACCGATCCCCACCGGGCGCGGCGAAAGTTTTAGCGCGGCCCCCGTAATGACCCCAAGTGTTCCCTCTGCCCCGATCATCAGATCACGCAGATCATAGCCGGTGTTATCTTTGCGCAGCCGGGTGAGCCCGTGCCAAATGGTGCCGTCAGGGCGCACGACCTCTAGCCCCAGACAAAGCGCGCGCGCATTGCCATAGCGCAGCACATTCACACCACCTGCGTTTGTAGATAACACCCCACCAATCCGCGCCGAACCTTCAGAGGCCAACGACAGCGGAAACAAACGATCCACATCTTCTGCCGCCTTTTGCACATCTGCAAGAATCACGCCTGCATCACAGACGAGAACATTCTCAGTAGGGTAGACCGCGCGGATTTTATTCATCCGCTCGAGCGAAAGCACAACGGGTTTCGACCCTTCGTCGCTGAGCTGCCCACCGACAAGACCGGTGCCGCCACCGTAAGGAATGATCCCGACAGATGCCTCTGCACAGGCTTTGACCAGCGCTGCGACCTCCTCGGTCGTGGCGGGAGCAACGACGATACCGTGGCCTGAGCGACGCCCACGCGGTTCGGACATATAGGGCGCGGTGTCTTCTTTGAACGCTGCGGCGGGCAAAAGGCTGCGTAGCCTATCTTCAAATACAGGAGTGACAGGGTTCAGCATAGTTTGCTCCTTTGACGTTAACCGACGTCGGTTTTCCCGCGCCGATCATGGCGCAAGTTGGCGTACAGCACATGATTGCGCCAACGCCCGTTGATCTGCAAATAGCTTTGCGCGACGCCTTCATATTTATAACCACATTGTTCTAGCAGACGGCGTGATGGATTATTTTCAGGCAGGCAGCCTGCCTCAACCCGGCTTAGATCCATCGCAGTGAATGCATGGTTCACGACGGCCTGTAACGCCTCGCGCATATAACCTTGGCGCGCGAAAGGTTCGCCGATCCAATACCCCGTCGTGCCAGCCTGTGCAGGTCCGCGCCGAATGTTGTCGAGCGTGATCGCCCCAACCAGCCCCTGGTCATTGCGGCGGACCAAAAACAGCGGCAAGGCAGATCCATTCGCAATGGACCGCTGCGCCCAATAGACCCGGTTGGTAAAGGCCTTACGTGTGAGATGATCTGTCGCCCAGGTCGGTTCCCACGCGGTTAGAAACGCGGCGCTGTCATAGCGTAGCGTGGACCAAGCCCGATAATCACCATGCACAGGCGGACGCAGGATTAGCCGTTCTGTTTCGATCCGGACCTTGCGTTTGGCCCCAAGCATCACGCCGCCAGCCGTTCTTTCAACGCATCCAACGTCGGTGCGGCATCCGTCGGACCATAAAGCGCTAGCCCCATCCCGGTTTGCCCCGCCATTTGACCTGCAAAGGATTTAACATCGCCTGTGGTCACCGCATCGATTTGCGCGATGGTTTCATCAAGGCTTGGGATACGTCCCCAGATTTGCAGCAAACGCGCCAGACGCTCAGCCCGGTTGGACGGGCTTTCTAATCCCATCAAAAGCCCTGCTTTCATCTGGGCACGCGCGCGCGCCACTTCTGACGCAGTCATATCATCTGCGGCGCGTTTCATTTCATCGATGGTGACGGTAGCCAGTTCTGCGATTTGTTCGGCACTTGTACCCGCGTAAATCGTGGTCATCCCGGTGTCTTCATAGGCGCCTGTTTGCGCAAAGATCGAATAGCATAGCCCACGGTTTTCGCGAATTTCTTGGAACAGGCGCGAGGACACGCCACCGCCCATGACTGAGCTATAGATTTGCGCGGTGTAAATCTGTGGATCACGGTAATTCGGCCCTTCCAGACCAAGCGCAAAATGCACCTGTTCGAGATCTTTGACGTTGCGGATTTCACCACCGCCAAACCGGGCGGGCTGGATCAAATCAGTGCCACGATCCAACGCGGGCAGATGGCCAAACAGCGCCTCTGCTTGCGCAACAATCGCGTCATGATCCACCGCGCCTGCCGCAGCTAAGATCATCTGGTTAGGGCCATAATGTTGGCCAACAAACTGCTGCAAATCATCACGGTTAAATGCGCTAACCCGCTCTGCCGGGCCCAAAATCGTACGGCCAAGCGCCTGATCGGGAAAGGACACTTCTTGCAGCCAATCAAACACCATCTCATCAGGGGTATCGATGGTCATGCCAATTTCTTGCAAGATCACACCGCGTTCAATTTCGATATCTTCGGGCGCGAATACCGGGTTCAACAGAATATCTGCAATCACATCCAGCCCAAGTGGCACATCATTTTCCAACAGGCGCACGTAATAGGCAGTCGCCTCGCGACTTGTGTAGGCGTTGATATAGCCGCCCACATCTTCGATGCACTCCGCGATCTGCAGGGCGGTCCGCTTTTGCGTGCCCTTGAACGCCATATGTTCAAGAAAATGCGCGATACCGTTTTGCGCAGGCTTTTCGTGCCGCCCGCCCGCTTCGACCCAGATGCCGATACTGGCGGATTTCAGCGTTGGCATATGCTCTGTCACGATCCGAAAACCGTTCGACAGGGTGTGCAGTTGAATTGTCAAAGTCAGATCCGTTCTTTGATGACGGCTTGCAATGCCGCCAAATCATTGGCCACGCGTGTGACACGTTCGGGGCGCTCATATAGGTCGGCCATCCGCGGGGGAAGTGGTGCCGCGACGCCAGAGGCTTCTTTTACCGCATCCGGGAATTTAGCAGGGTGCGCGGTCGCCAAGGTGATCATCGGTGTTGCCCCCAAATGCGCCTGTGCAACATGCACCCCAACCGCACTATGTGGACACAACAATTCACCGCTATCCGCACGACACGATTTGATCATCGCTTTTGTGTCATCCTCGGACGCGCGTCCCGACTTAAACGTGTCTTGCAACATCTGGAAGGCCCCTTGCGAAATATCAAAGCCGCCGTTTTTCAGATCATCCATCTGTGCTGCGACCGTCGCACCATCGCCGCCGTAAGCGTAAAACAACGCGCGTTCAAAGTTAGAACTCACCTGAATATCCATTGATGGGCTGATGGTTGGGGTGACGCCTTCTTTGGTGTAGGCGCCGGTTTCCAAGGTGCGGTGCAAGATATCATTGCGATTGGTCGCAACGACCAAATCGGCAATCGGCAGCCCCATTTTCTTAGCGATATAGCCCGCAAAGATGTCACCAAAGTTGCCTGTCGGGACGGTAAAGCTAACTTTGCGGTGCGGTGCGCCAAGGCTCACTGCCGCGGTGAAATAATAGACTACCTGCGCCAAAACGCGGCCCCAGTTGATCGAATTCACGCCCGCCAATTTCACATCTTCGCGGAAGGTGAAATCGTTGAACATGTCTTTTACAGCCGCCTGACAATCGTCAAAATCGCCGTCCACTGCCAATGCATGCACATTGGATTCGCTTGGCGTGGTCATTTGGCGGCGTTGCACTTCGGAGACACGCCCATGTGGGAACAAGATGAAGACATCGACGTTCGACAGCCCGCGAAAAGCTTCGATTGCGGCGGAACCCGTGTCGCCCGATGTGGCACCGACGATGGTGACGCGGTCGCCTGAACGCGACAACGCGGCTTGGAACATCTGCCCGATTAGCTGCATTGCGAAATCTTTGAACGCCAATGTTGGGCCGTGGAACAATTCCAACAAGAAATGGTTTGGGGCCAATTGCACCAAGGGCGCGCGCGCCGCATGCCCAAAACCAGCATACGCCTTGGCAATCAATTCGCGAAATTGCGCATCACTAAAGGTATCGCCAATAAAGGGGCGCATCACGTCGAATGCCACCTCTTCGTATGATTTTCCTGCCATTGCGGCGATCTGCGTTGGGGTCAGCGTCGGAATGTCTTCGGGCACATAAAGCCCGCCATCACGGGCAAGCCCGGTCAACATGGCTTCTTCGAAGGTCAGCGCGGGGGCGGTGCCACGGGTTGAGATATAGCGCATTTTAGACGTCCTTTTGGCGGGTCGTGCGGAAGATAAGAAAAAGTGTCATAACAGCCCAGACAAAGGCCAGCGAAAACCAAGTGATCGCATATTCAAGGTGATCGTTCTTGATGCCTGATGTTGCCACTGGCAAGGGGGTCAGGCGCGGATCGGCCGGGGTTGCGGTGCTCGCTACGATCATAAACGGCTCTGTCGCAAGTTCTGCGGCCATAATTTCAGTGTTGCGGGCAAACCAAATATTTTTAGCAAGATCCGGATCAGGGGTGCTGTTGTTTTGATCATCAGGCCACAACAACGTGCCCGTGATCTGCATTGGCGCGATCAGCGGGGCTGCATCTTTGGCAACTAAAGGTAGCAACCCCAAATCAACAAGGATTGCGCTGCCGTCATCTAGAATAAATTTAGAAATCACCCGGTAGCCTGTCCCGGCAGCGGTGCCCGATGTCAGCACATGGAGCTCTTCTCCAGTTGGTGCACCAGCCAATGTTACCCGCGTATATTCATCGTCAATTTCGGTCGCAGTCTGGGTAAGTGGTGTCGGAGCACCAGTGAGCCGCGAGTCGAGCTCTGCCAAAATATTTTCTTTCCAAGAAAGGCGCTGTACCTGCCAAACCCCAAGGCTCACAAGAACCCCGCAGCCCGCAATTCCCAGAAGAAGTGGAAAGATCAGTTTACGCAGCATTTTGCGCCCTTAATTAGAAAAACGCGCGAGAGGTCCCCGCGCGCTTAGATCAGGGGTGGTGGATCAAGATCCACCCTACGAACCTGCGTTTGGCTTAGCCGCCCCAGACGTACACGGCTGCAAACAAGAACAACCAAACCACATCCACAAAGTGCCAGTACCAAGCGGCAGCTTCGAACCCGATGTGCTTTTCAGGGGTGAAGTCTCCCTTTTGCAGACGGATCAGGCAGACCAGCAAGAAGATGGTCCCGATAAAGACGTGTGCGCCGTGGAAACCTGTCGCCATAAAGAAGTTCGCGCCATAGATGTTGCCGCCGAACCCAAATGCTGCGTGGCTATATTCGTATAGTTGGAACACGGTGAAAATCCCGCCCAAGACAACAGCAAGGATCAGCCCCCATTTCATGTCTTCACGGTTGTTTTCATGGACCAGCGCGTGGTGCGCCCAAGTCGCGGCTGCACCAGAACATAGTAAGATCAACGTGTTGATCAGCGGCAGGTGCCACGGATCAAACGTTTCGATCCCGGCAGGTGGCCAAACGCCGTCTTGCAGTGGGCTCATTGGCCCCATTGGGTACATCGCGTGTTTAAAGAACGACCAAAACCACGCCGCAAAGAACATGACTTCGGACATGATGAACATGATAAATCCATAGCGCAGGCCGATCCGTACAACGGGGGTATGATCGCCAACCCGACTTTCGGCGACAACGTCAGCCCACCACGCGTACATGACATAAAGCACCATCGCCAAACCGACGAGGAACATGTATGGGCCCCCGTCATCTACGGACATCCAGACTACGGCACCAAAGAGCATAATAAATGCCCCGAGGCTACCCAAGAACGGCCAGATCGAAGGTGGCAGGATGTGATAATCGTGATTCTTTTCATGCGCCATGTGGTGCGTCCCTATCGTCTTATCGTTAGTTCAATTCTATGGCGTCTTGCGACGCCGTTGTCAAAGTCGAGGGCGCAAGCGCAGCTTGCACCACGTCCTCTGGTAGGTCGATTTGGTAGAAAGTATAGCTGAGCGTGATTGTATGCACGTGTTTCCCTTCACGATCGTCAACAATCGCGGGGTCAACAAAAAAGCTCACTGGCATCATCACGGTTTCGCCCGGTTGCAAAACCTGTTCGGTGAAACAAAAACACTCAATTTTGTCGAAAAACGCACCTGCCTCATAGGGGGTGACGTTATATGCAGCTTGGCCTGCGATCGCGACATCAAGCGGGTTGTGCGCTTCGTAGTAGGCCAGCCCGGTTTCCCCGATCCGCAATTCCATCTCGCGCACTTCAGGTTTAAAAGTCCACGGCATATCCCGGTCAAGCGAGGCATCAAAGCGCACGGTGATCGTTTGATCCAAAACCACATCGCTACCGGCCTCGGCAACATTTGTGATTCCGCCAAATCCGGTCACCCGGCAGAACCAGTCATAAAACGGCACGGAGGCATAAGCCAAACCGCCCATCGTCACCACAACCGCACTTGTCATCAGTGCAGTCCGGTGCGGGCCTGAAAGGTTTGGAAAAAGCTTCATTCTGAGCCTTCCTCCGGAATGATTTGAGGGCGCGCGACATGATCAGTAGCTTCGAATTTGCGCGCATCGCCAAGCTGGATAACCTTTACAACGGTCAATCCCAAGACGATTCCCACAAAACACAGCAACAAGATCAAGACACCGTAGTTGCGGTTCTTGCGGCGGCCGTGCACCTCATGTTCAACTTTCATTGTCATCACCAGCCCCCCAGCCCGTATTGACGCAACGCAGCCTCAAACAAAAGTGCTAGGAAATGAGCGAAGAGGTAGTAGAGCGACACCTTAAAGACGTTAATTTCGACTTTATGTTTATCAGTCTCACAGGCGGCATCGTCACGGCGCGAAATATCGATGGCCCCCTTGAGGAACCAAAGGTTCATCACCACGGCAACAGCCATGTAGACAGGGCCGCCAATAGACGTCAGCCCGAGCCCAAGCGCGACGGGCACCAAAGCAATTGTGTAGATCAGCACATGACGGCGCGTGGTGTCGCGCCCATGTGTTTCCGTCAGCATCGGAACACCAGCGCGGCCGTAATCGGACTTCACAAACAGCGCGAGCGCCCAGAAATGCGGGGGGGTCCACATAAAGATCAACGCGAACATCAGAACGCTTTCAATGCTCACACCACCGGTCGCAACCGCCCAGCCTATCATCGGAGGGAATGCCCCTGCGGCCCCACCAATCACGATGTTATGTGGTGTCGAACGTTTGAGGTACATCGAATAGACGACCGCATAGAAAAAGATCGTGAATGCCAGTAAGAAAGCTGCCAGAAAATTCGTCGCAAGCGCTAACAGTACAACTGCAAAGCCAGAAAGCGCCAGCCCGATGCCCAATGCTTCACCCGGTTCAACACGACCTGAAGGAATTGGACGTGTTGCGGTGCGCTTCATCAATTGGTCGATATCAGCGTCCCACCACATGTTCAGCGCACCAGAGGCACCAGCCCCAACAGCGATACACAAAATGCCCACGAACCCGATGAACGGATGAACGGGCACGGGCGCAACCAACAACCCAACCAAGGCGGTAAACACCACCAACGACATGACACGCGGCTTAAGCAAGGCGAAATAATCGCCCATGCTTGCCTCATAGCTGCTATCCTGCATGCTGATGTCACTCATATCGGTTCTTTCCACGATGGGAGGATCAAGGTCCACCCTACAGGGTTGCTTTGACGTAGGGTGGATTTCAATCCACCGCCCCGCTTAGGACTTCGCCGCTGCCAGCCACTCATCGTAAGTTTCTTGGCTTACAACTTTTACAGTGATGGGCATATAGGCGTGGTCTTTACCGCAAAGCTCTGAACATTGCCCAAAGAAGATGCCTTCGCGCTCAGCTGAAAACCAAAGCTGTGACAAACGCCCTGGAACGGCGTCTTGCTTGACCCCAAAGGCCGGCATCGCCCATGAATGAATCACATCCGCACCAGTCAATTGCATCACAACCGTTGTATTCACAGGCACAACAACAGACGTGTTGGTCGCAAGCAAGTATTCATCTTGGCTATAGCCATATTCTTCCAGCTCATCACGGCCCAACAAGAAGCTATCAAACGCGACATCTTCGTCGACATACTCATAACCCCAATACCACTGGTATCCAGTGACCTTGATGTTAATTTCGCCTTCAGGGATGACCTGCTGTTTGAACAGCACAGGCAAGGAAAATGATCCGATGATCACAAGAATGACAATTGGGATAACGGTCCACGCGATCTCCAGCGGAGAGTTATGCGTAAATCCAGCAGGTGTCGGTTGGCGCTTTTGGTTATAACGGATCAGAACCCATGCGAGCAGCCCTGTCACAAATAACGTAATTACGGTAATAATCACGAGCAACAGATGATCCAAATCTTGTACATCACGTGCCAGTTCGGTCGCCGCTGGCTGAAACCCGGTCGCGCCATCAACGGGCATCCCAATAATTTCCAGCTCTTGGCTGACTTCTTGCGCTGTCGCAGCCGCCCCAGCCATGATCAGGCCGGCACCGGACAAAAGTGAGGTCGCAAAGGTTTTCAGTCGCATATTCTACCCTAACATCGTTGCGCCTCAGGCGCGTCTGGAACGGTACCCAAGAAGGAATCCCGTTGTATCTGACCGTCCATGTCCCATATCTTGATGCACAACTCAAGAACTGCTGTTGCGGCAAAGAGCCGCTTTTGCCGATAATTTGCGCAGACCTAAGGAATTTTGCATGTCCACTGATCCATTTCGCCCGTTTGAAACCAACCTTGATCAAGATCGCGCGCTCACCTTGCTGCGCGACGCGACGCAAGGCGCTGATGACGGTGAACTTTTCCTAGAGCGCCGCAAATCAGAAGTGTTGTCGTTTGACGATGGTCGCGTCAAGACCGCCAGTTATGATGCATCCGAAGGGTTTGGGTTGCGTGCGGTACGTGGCGAAACTGCAGGCTATGCGCATTCCACAACGATTGACGAACATGCGTTAAAACGCGCAGTAGCGACTGCCCGGCTAGCCGTCGGCGACGGCGGCGGCACCATGGCCCCCTGCCCGATAGGCACGAACCGCAAACTTTATTCGGACGCTGATCCGATGCTGCAAGCAACGTTCCCGGCCAAAATTGACGTATTGCGCGAAATCGACGCCTTTGCCCGCGCGCTCGACCCGCGAGTCGTACAAGTGTCGGCCACCCTTGCCGCCTCACACCAAGAGGTACTGATCTTGCGCCCCGAAGGCACATTGGTCACGGATACTCGCCCCATGTCGCGCCTGAATATCAGTGTTATCGTAGAAAAAAACGGCGTACGCGAAAGCGGATCGATGGGCGGCGGCGGGCGGGCTGGGTTAATCGGGTTGATCGGGCGCGACCACTGGGAACCGGTCGCGCGCGAGGCGTTGCGCATCGCCCTTGTAAACTTAGACGCGGAACCAGCCCCCGCAGGCATGATGGATGTGGTCCTTGGCCCGGGTTGGCCCGGCATCCTTCTACACGAGGCCATCGGGCATGGGCTTGAAGGTGATTTCAACCGCAAAGGATCATCCGCCTTTGCCGGACTGATGGGTCAACAAATCGCCGCGAAAGGCGTCACCGTGCTTGATGACGGCACCATCCCTGATCGGCGCGGATCGATCACCGTCGATGATGAAGGCACGCCTAGCGCGAAGAACACATTGATCGAGGACGGCGTACTGGTCGGCTATATGCAAGACCGCCAAAACGCGCGCCTGATGGGAGTCGCCCCAACGGGCAACGGGCGCCGCGAAAGCTATGCCCATGCGCCGATGCCGCGTATGACCAACACCTATATGTTAGGCGGGAACGCGGCCCCCGAAAGCCTCGTCGCCGATCTGAAAGACGGGATTTACGCAGTTGGGTTTGGCGGTGGTCAGGTTGATATTACCAACGGCAAATTTGTGTTTTCCTGCACCGAAGCCTACCGCGTCAAAAACGGTATCGTTGGGGCATCTGTCAAAGGGGCCACCCTGATCGGCGACGGCGCAACCGCGTTGAAACAAATTCGCGGGATCGGCAATGACATGCAACTTGATCCCGGGATCGGCAATTGCGGGAAAGCCGGGCAATGGGTGCCCGTCGGCGTCGGACAACCCAGCCTGCTGATTGGCGGGCTAACGATTGGCGGAGCTGCAGCGTAGTATGTTTCGCTCCGCGCCAGTCCGATTGCTTGATGCGCTCAAGATGATTGGGATTGCGATACTCATCGTTGAGCTCATACTTCCGGCACTGTTGCTCGCCGTTTGGGCCGCAGTAACGTATACGCCAACGCTGACCGATAGCTTAGGGTATTTTTGGGATACAAGCGCGTTTATTCTTAATCTCTTTATTTTTGCGTTTGTGACAACCTTGCTGATTGTGCCGGTCGCTGTGGCTCTGCTTATGACTGGGATTGGCGGATGGGCCGTTGGCTTTGTATTGGGCGGGATTGTTAGCCACGCAGCGTTTCTTGTGCTTGTTGGCCTAAAGGAAGCCGCGTATGACTTCGGCTTCGTCGTAATGACTTCACTGCCCGGCGTTGGCTTTGCCGGGGCGCTTTGGTTCTGCGCACAACTTGCGCGGCCAAAGCAAAACCTTTGATCGACAAAACATGCAAAGATTCACATCTCGTTAACTGCGTAGGCCTAAAACTGACCACGCAATAGGCGGAGAATCAGGATGACCGGAAAACGCAAAACTTCCAATCACCCCCCACTCCTACCCACCACGGAAGGTGATCTGGTTGACCGGCTTCGTCTATTGCGTTCACGCCGGGTTGGCATTGTGACCTACCGGCGGCTGATGGCGGAACATGGCACGGCGCAAAACGCGTTGGACGCATTGCCGGAGATTGCCCGTGAAGCGGGTGTAAAAGGGTATGAAACATGCCCCATTGGCGTGGCGCGCGCGGAACTTGACGCGGGTCACGCCAATGGCGCGGTATTGATGACGGATGACGACCCGCGCTATCCAACCAATCTGCGCGATATTGCAGACGCCCCACCATTATTGTGGGTCTTGGGTGATCTCGCATTTTTGACCCGTCCGATGATTGCATTAGTGGGTGCGCGCAACGCGTCATCGCTTGGCACCCGCATGGCAAAAAAGCTGGCTGCGGATCTGACCGATTCGGGGTTTGTCGTTGTGTCTGGTCTTGCCCGTGGGATCGATACCGCTGCGCATCTCGCCGCACTTCCCGGTGGAACAGCCGCCGTGCAGGCTGGCGGGGTCGATACTATCTATCCCATTGAAAACACGCAGCTTGCGCACGACATTGCCAAACAGGGCGTACGCCTGTCCGAGATGCCGATGGGGATGCAACCACAAGCCCGGCATTTTCCGGCCCGCAACCGTATTATATCCGGCATGGCACAGGCTGTGATCGTGGTCGAAGCTGCCGCAAAATCAGGCAGCCTGATTACCGCGCGAAATGCATTGGATCAGGCCCGCGACGTTTTCGCAGTTCCCGGCCACCCGTTCGATGCCCGCGCGGCTGGATGCAATATGCTGCTGCGCGACGGGGCAACACTGATCCGCAATGCGTCTGATGTGATCGAAGCTATTTCTCCGGTCCTTCCCGAAGCCCCCGAACTGGACCTCACACCGCCACCTGCACCGCGCCCGTTGCAGCAAACCGCAGCGCTGCACGATGAAATCTTGGCGCGGCTCGGCCCAAACCCCATTGCCGAAGATCAATTACTGCGCGATGTGGATTCGCCCGCTGCAACGGTGGCCCCTGTTTTGGTCTATTTGGAACTTGACGGCAGGATCGCACGCCAACCCGGCGGGCTATGGGCCGCGGTCGTCAACTAGCAGCACTTGAACGCGCAACAATTGGAAGAAAATGGCCCTGTCGTAATGGGCGCATTGACAATCCGGCGCGACACACCACATCTTGCGCACCTAAATCGCTCCTCATCCGCCCAAAGGATTCTCATGCCAGTTGTCGTCGTCGAATCACCGGCCAAAGCCAAGAAAATTGAAGGTTATCTAGGCAAAGGTTACACAGTTTTGGCATCCTACGGCCACGTCCGCGACCTGCCACCCAAGAACGGATCGGTCCTGCCTGACGAAGACTTCGACATGAAATGGGAGGTCGCAAGCGACAGCAAAAAGCATCTCAAAGCAATTATCGACGCGTTGAAAAACGACAACGAACTGATTCTCGCGACCGACCCCGACCGCGAAGGCGAAGCCATTAGCTGGCACCTGACCGAAGCTTTGACCGCGCGTAAAGCGATCAAAAAAGATACGCCCGTCAGCCGCGTTGTGTTCAACGCCATCACCAAAACCGCAATTCTTGATGCGATGAAAAATCCGCGCCAAGTCGATGCGCCCCTGGTCGAGGCGTATCTTGCGCGTCGCGCACTCGATTATTTAGTTGGCTTCAACCTGTCGCCCGTCCTTTGGCGCAAACTGCCCGGCGCGAAATCCGCAGGTCGGGTGCAGTCGGTGACACTACGCTTGATTTGCGAGCGCGAGATGGAAATCGAAGCCTTCCGCAACCAAGAATATTGGACCATCAAGGCACTTTTAACGTCTCCGCGCGGTCAAACATTTGAAGCACGGTTGACGACGCTGGCGGGCAAGAAGCTCGACAAATTTGATCTGGGCAATGAAACGCAGGCCGAAATGGCCGTGCAGGCGATCAATTCGCGCGATTTAACCATCAAATCGGTCGAAGCAAAGCCCGGCACCCGCAACCCATCGCCGCCATTCATGACATCGACCCTGCAACAAGAGGCCAGCCGCAAATTCGGCATGGGCGCGCGTCAAACCATGAGCGTCGCACAGCGTTTGTACGAGGCTGGATTGATCACCTATATGCGGACCGACGGCATCGACATGGCGCCAGAGGCGGTGACGGGCGCACGCGATGCAATCAAAGCCAAATTTGGCGAAAAATACATGCCCGAATCGCCCCGCGTCTACAAAAACAAGGCAAAGAACGCCCAAGAAGCCCACGAATGTGTGCGACCAACAGATTTAATGCTGGGCGCAGATGAGGCGAATATTAAAGACGCCGACCAACGCAAACTTTATGATTTGATCTACAAACGCACCCTCGCCAGTCAAATGTCTGCCGCGCGTTTTGAACGGACCACTGTTGATATCGCCAGCGCCGACGAACAGGTGATCTTGCGCGCCAACGGCCAAGTCATGGTGTTTGATGGCTTTATCGCGATCTATGAAGAAGGCAAGGATGACACTGTCGTCGATGATGACGACAAACGCCTGCCCCAACTGGCAGAGGGCGAAGACGCCGCCAAGCAATCGGTCACGCCAGAGCAGCACTTTACTCAACCGCCGCCCCGCTACACCGAAGCCACGCTCGTCAAGCGCATGGAAGAATTGGGCATCGGCCGCCCGTCAACCTATGCGTCAATCGTGACCACGATTCAGGACCGCGGATATGTTGAAAAAGACAAAAACCGTCTGATCCCGCAGGATAAAGGCCGTTTGGTTACCGCGTTTTTGACGAATTATTTCCGCAAATACATCGGCTATGATTTCACCGCAGATTTAGAAAACCAGCTTGATGAGGTCAGTGCTGGTGACGCTGAATACAAAAAAGTACTTGAACGGTTCTGGCGCGATTTTTCTGCAGCGATTGCGGAAACCGCTGATCTACGGATCACCGAAGTACTTGAGAAAATTAACGAAGTGCTTGAACCGCATCTCTTTCCGCCGACGGAAGATGGCAGTGATCCACGTCTTTGCCCCAACTGCGGCAAAGGGCGCTTGTCCATGCGCACCGCCCGCTCTGGTGGGGCCTTTATTGGCTGTTCGAACTATCCAGAATGCCGCTACACGCGCCCCTTTGGTCCCCCAAACCCAGAGGCCGAAGCATCTGCAATTCCTCCCGAGGGCAAGCTGCTCGGCGAAGACGCTGGCGATCCGATCCGCGTATTCAAGGGGCGGTTTGGCCCCTATGTGCAGCGTGGCGAAGTGACCGAAGACAATAAAAAGCCACCGCGCCAAGGTGTGCCCGAAGGTTGGAATCCCGAAGAAATTGGGCTTCCAGACGCGTTGCGTTTGCTTGAACTGCCGCGTTTGATCGGCCCCCATCCCGAAGACGGTGTGAATGTATGGGCCAATCTTGGTCGCTATGGGCCCTATTTGAAACACGCTGAACACACTTCGTTTAAGGGCGGCACAAACGCCAATCTTGAAGGCATCGAAGACGTCTGGACCGTGGGCATGAACCACGCCGTACAATTGCTTGCGGAAAAAGTCGCGAGCCGTGGCCAACGTGGCAAAGCGGCCGTGCCGATCCATGAATTGGGCGAACACCCCGAAGCAGGCGGACCGGTGAACGTCTTTGACGGCAAATACGGCCCCTACGTCAAATGGGAAAAGATCAACGCGACGATCCCCGAAGACATTCCACCAGCCGAGCTGACGATGGCACAGGCTGTACATCTGATTGATGAGCGTGCGGCGAAGTCGGGTAAGAAAAAACCGGCACCTAAGAAAAAGGCCCCGGCAAAAAAACCTGCCGCGAAAAAGCCCGCCGCCAAGAAGCCAGCAGCAAAAAAGAAACCTGCTATCAAAAAATAGCATGTGCTGCATCGCAGCATGCACGTTGACTTTCCCTGTTTCGCGGGTCAGGCTTTGGCCGATTGCGAAACGGGGGAACACCATAAATGCAGAAAATATATCCGAATGCCGCCGCGGCCCTTGATGGGTTGTTGTTCGACGGTATGTTCATTGCCGCCGGGGGTTTTGGTCTATGCGGCATCCCTGAATTATTGCTCGCTGCGATCAAAGACGCAGGCACCAAAGACCTTACGTTTGCATCCAACAATGCGGGCGTCGATGATTTTGGCATCGGTATTTTGCTGCAGACCCGTCAGGTCAAAAAAATGATCAGCTCTTATGTTGGTGAAAACGCGGAATTTATGCGTCAATACCTGTCCGGCGAACTTGAGCTGGAATTCAATCCCCAAGGCACATTAGCCGAACGCATGCGCGCTGGCGGCTGCGGTATCCCAGGGTTTTACACCAAAACCGGCGTCGGCACAGTAATTGCCGAAGGCAAAGACCATAAAGATTTCAATGGTGAAACCTACATTATGGAGGAAGGCATCTTTGCTGATCTGGCCATCGTCAAGGCGTGGAAAGCCGATGAAACAGGTAACCTGATTTTCCGGAAAACCGCCCGCAACTTTAATCCGCCAGCCGCAATGTGTGGCAAGGTTTGTATTGTTGAGGTGGAAGAAATCGTTCCAACTGGCAGCCTTGATCCAGACCATATCCACCTGCCCGGCATTTATGTGCATCGCATTATTCAAGGCGACCACGAAAAACGCATTGAGCAACGTACAACGCGCCCTGCAGCCTAGGGGAAAAGCATGTCAGATCATAACTCATCTAAGGCCGAACAAGATCGAGAAATATTGCGCGATTTCCATCATTGGATCGTGATTGCCCGCGCAATGGTTCACGATACATTTGTTGGTGATGACACCGAATTACAGCGCATGACGCTGAGCACCGCACATAGTCTCATGCTGGAACACCAATTGAGCGAAATCAAAACAAGTCTTGCAGAGATCAAGACCTCTCTTAACTCTGGGAAGGATTAATCATGTCTTGGGATCGCAACCAAATGGCCGCGCGCGCGGCGCAAGAACTGCAAGATGGCACCTATGTAAACCTCGGCATCGGTATCCCGACGCTGGTTTCCAACTATATCCCCGAGGGCGTCGAAGTCACGTTGCAGTCAGAAAATGGCATGCTTGGCATGGGGCCGTTTCCGACCGAAGAGGACATCGACGCGGACCTGATCAACGCAGGCAAGCAAACCATCACCGAATTGCCCCAAACCGCATATTTCGACAGCGCGCAGTCTTTCGGCATGATTCGCGGTGGCAAGATCGCGATGGCGATTTTGGGCGCGATGGAAGTCGCAGAGAACGGGGATCTCGCAAATTGGATGATTCCCGGCAAGCTTGTCAAAGGCATGGGCGGCGCGATGGATCTTGTGGCTGGCGTCGGTCGTGTCGTTGTCGTGATGGATCACACATCCAAACACGGCGACAGCAAATTGCTGAAATCCTGCACCTTGCCACTTACTGGTAAAGGGGTCGTCGACCGTATCATCACTAATCTTGGTGTGCTTGATGTTGTTGAAGGCGGGCTGCACATTGTCGAATGCGCTGACGGCGTAACCGAAGATGAACTACGCGCCGCTACCGAAGCGACAATCGTCTAATCAGATTGGGCGACACGATATAATAGAGTGTCGCCCAATACTTAAATTCCGTTCACGTTGAACACGCAGCCATCAGTGATCAATTCTGGTGGCGTATTGCAAAGCCCCTTCGCAACCTGCCACGCCGCCAATACCTTTGGCACGTAGGCCCGTGTTTCCGAGAACGGCGGAACGCCAGCGTGACGCATGACATTGCCTTCGCCCGCATTATACCCTGCAAGCGCCAGAACCGGGTCATTCCCGAATTCATTGAGCAACCAACCAAGGTAGGCAACGCCGCCCTTAATGTTTTGGGCGCCATCAGTACTGTCGGTCACGCCAAAACGCGCGGCCGTCGCCGGCATTAATTGCATTAACCCAGTTGCGCCCGCGCTGCTCACGGCATCGGTGCGCCCCGCGCTTTCCACCGAAATCACGGCCAGCACCAATGCCGGTGACACGTCCGTGCCAACAGTCTCGGTCAAAATCGCGAGACCATGTGCATTTGCAATATCTTGTAAACTTTGCAGACGCGGTGCAGAAACTCCTTCGCCTGCGGGTGGGTTGTTGATTTGCTTAAGCGCGCTTTCGAGCCGCGCCGGAGAGGAATCGTTGATCCCGTAAGATACGTTGTTCCAAAACCAGTCAGTTCCCGCAGATTGCGGCACGGTAATCACCGCGGATGCCTCTTCCACTTCAGGCTCCTCTGAATAGACAGGACCCAGACGTGGCGCATTCGGATCAATCTGTACGTCAATCCGTACCGTCGACCCTGCAGTCGGTACCGAAACCATCCGAAATGTGAAATCCGGTTGTAGCCGCTCTACCTCTGCAGTGGCGTTAGAACTGCTGACCGATAGCGCCAAGGCCACTAAAAAAGGAATCTTACGATTCATGATCTGTCCTGCTCTTCATTTTTATTACCCTAATCATGGCAGAAAACCGCCAAAACTCCAGATTCCGGAAAACAATTATGTCATTTAGGCCCTATTGCCGACCTTTTAGCAACGGACATCAAAACACCGAAACACCGAGTACATTAATTAATACTATTAATACAAATAGTTACGACATTGTATCGCAAAAAAATTGGCTGTCCGAAAAAAAAATGAAAGGCGTCAAACTCCCGCCCCATTCTACAGGCTATATAGGGGCATCCAAGACAGGGGCTTTGCTAAACACCTAGTAACGCTGACCTGGCGAGGAACGAAATAAACCCTAATGATACCCTGAGGAGGGAATTCAATGCTTAACTTTATCAAAAACTTCCGCAACGACGAAGACGGTGCTGTAACAGTTGACTTCGTAGTTCTGACTGCTGCGATCGTTGTTCTTGGCCTGGCTGTTGGTGGCGCTATTTCTAGCGGCGCAGAAAACCTTGCCAACGAAATCGAAACCAATCTCGACAGCCAAGCAACCAACCTGAACCCGTAAGCGCTTCTTGGCTGGTTGAGTAGTGCGTTAGCGCTACTCAGCAAGATGGCTAAAAGTTTGAGGGCGCGCCACATTTTGTGGCGCGCCCTTTTTTAAGATTACTCCAAACGCTGACACAGACAGGACACAGGATGAAGCAGATTTTGAAACGTCTCGCCGCCGAAGAGGACGGTGCTGTTACCGTAGACTTTGTGGTTCTTACCGGCGCTATTTGTACGCTCGGTTTGGTCGTGGTCACCACATTTTCTCCCGGCGCAATCAACCTTGCGAACGAAATCGAAAACACTCTTGATAATGTGAATCCCTAATAGGCGTCAGGGTAAATCCGACGTCTTTATCATGCAGACCACTGCTGGACACAAGTTAGAGCAAGTCAGAACTCGTTTGTGCCTCCAGTTGGCAACGGTGAGCTTCTCAATACTGTGTCAAATGCACACCCCCAAGTTGGCATGTTTACCGGGCATGCACCTCGCGCATTGAAATCCCCTTTCCAAATGGTCTAAAACGCGGCAAAGCTAATAGCCTGTCAGGGTATGGGGTTACAGTGCCAGCCACAATGCTCGATGGCACTCAAAAAATCGAAGGATGCGATAATGCGTGGAGTTTTTGGACTGGTTTTATTGGTCGGCATGGGCCTAGCTGGCTTTGCCGTCTATATGGTGAACCAACAAATCGAACAAACGGCAAGTCAACTCGCGCGTGCCGAAGCGCAGCGCGACGGTGCTGTGCAAACGGTTGACGTTTACACGGTGAACAAAGCGTTCACATATGGCGAAGTGCTGACAGCAGACGATGTCATACTAATAAAATACGCCCGCGACTCGCTACCAGAAGGTATCTTGCGGGAAGAAGAAGTCCTGTTCCCCCCAGAATATGCCGCGAAATCACGCGTGGTAATCCTGCCGATTATTCCGAACGAGCCTTTGACGCAGAGCCGCCTCGCCGCCCCAGGTGCGACGCGAGGCCTGACTGCACTCCTTGATCCAGGCATGCGCGCATTTCCGATTCAAGGTCGGGTAACAGGTAGTTTTGGCACTTTGCGCCCGGACGATCGCATCGACCTATACTGGAGCGGCGAACTGCAGTCTGGACGCCGCGTAACAAATCTTTTGAAATCGGGCTTGGAGATTATCGCAGCGCCAAACGAGGATCGTTCAAACGGGATTGATCAAGTCATCGTCCAAATTACCCCCCAAGAAGTCGCCGAGCTAACGCAAGCGCAGTCCAGCGGTACTATCACGATATCGCTCGTAGGTTCTGGTGATTCAGCCGCCATCACCGGAAATATTTCCGCAGACAACCTAACGGTGACCGGCGAGATCATCGAAGAAGTCGTTGAAGAAGACGTCGTTGAAGAGGAAGAAATCTGCTATCGTTATGTTCTACGTGGGACAGAACGCGTGCAGACAGATACCGTTATTCCTTGCGAAAACTGATCCCTTTTCAGATAAAACCATTACTATGATGGCAATTTCAATGAAGATCAGCGCCCGGTCAAGTCCGGGCGCTTTTGCGTTCTGAGGCATAGTGTTGCGCGATGTCCACATTCGCTTTGCCTTCCAACCTATTGATTATTGCAATAAATGCGCGAGTGACGCATGGTCGCTGCATCATGGGCATTAAGACCCTAGCAACGAGGCGTGATCGGAGAGGCAGGTCACTTATGAAGTATGACAGATTTATCAAAGCCGCACTTACCGGCTTAACGTTGTCGCTTACTGCGACAGCACCAACAATGGCACCGGCTGAAACGTTGCGCGTCTTGCGCGGCGCGGCATCCAGTGCACTCAGCGTCCCAATGAACCGGGCCGTGGTTGTCGAAAGCGACGTTCCTTATACGAACGTTTCTATCGCTAACCCTGGCATCGCGGATATTTCTTCGCTTTCAGAACGCACATTGTACGTTTTGGGCAAAGAGCCGGGTCGCACAACCCTAACCCTATTGGGCGCTGATGGGCGTCTGATTACCAACGTTGAGATCCATGTCTCACCTGACATGGGCGAGTTCAAAGAGCGCTTGTCCCAGATTCTTCCAGGTGAAAACATCGAAGTACGCACGGCCAATGATGGCATCGTACTTTCTGGACAGGTCAGCTCAATCGCGCGCCTTGAGCGTGCTCTTGAATTGGCGAACCGCTACGCACCTGATCGGGTTTCAAACCTGATGGTCGTCGGCGGCACGCAACAGGTAATGCTGCAGGTGCGTTTTTCAGAAATGAACCGCTCTGTAAGTAAATCGTTTGGCACCAACTTCTCCGTACTCGGTACATCGAATGGGCTGAGTGTCAACGGTGGAACTACTCCTGCCGCAGGTGCCGGGTCTAACGGCGCGGTTACCTTTGGTTTCGGCGCAGGTGCAATGGATGTAAGTCTAACGCTTGAAGCGCTTGAATCGCGCGGCCTTGTACGGACATTGGCAGAGCCGAACCTTACAGCGCTAAGCGGTCAAGAGGCATCGTTCTTGGCTGGTGGTGAATATCCAGTACCAGTAGCACAAGACGAAGATACGATCACGGTAGAGTTTAAACCTTTCGGTGTTGAACTCAACTTTATCCCAACCGTTGTCGATGATGATATTATCAACCTTGAACTTAGTGCGGCGGTATCGGCGATCGACACGACCAATTCGTTTACGTCTGGCGAGTTCTCAATTAACGCGTTTTCACGCCGCGAAACCAACACAACAGTCGAAATGCGCGATGGCGAAAGCTTTGCGATTGCGGGTTTGTTACAAGACGACTTTAACGATCTAACCGAATCGGTTCCATGGATCGGGGATGTACCCGTCTTGGGCGCTCTGTTCCGGAGTGCGGCCTATGAGCGCGAGCAAACTGAGCTTGTTATCATTGTGACTCCGCACTTGGTATCGCCAACTCGTGGCGCGGCTTTGTCGCTTCCAACCGATCGTGTGCAGCTGCCAAGCGAAGCCGATCTGTTCTTGCTCGGCAAAACATCCGCCGGCACCCAAATCCCCGGCGCAGCCGGTGAAGTAGCGCGTCAGGACTTTACCGGTTCTTACGGCTACGTCATGGACGAATGAATAGGAGCACAGGTCAATGAAAAAACTTATGACAACAGCAATGGCCGCTGCGCTCCTTGCGGGCTGCTCGGCAACCACTGATGACTTCCCTCAACTTCAATACGAAGCAGGGGCTGTCGTCGACGGCGGTGGTTTTGGTAACGCGACGATGAACAACGTGATGGTTCAATCTGCGCAAGAAGACTACCGCGTCAATCTAGCGCGCCGTTTCGCGTCCGAGATTGATTCAACAGTCACATTCGAGTTCAACTCGACTGTTCTTGATGCAGATGCCCAGCGTATTCTTTCGCGCCAAGCAGATTGGATTCGTCAGTTCCCAGAAGTCCGCTTCCGGGTCTACGGGCACACCGACCTTGTCGGTAGCCAATCGTACAACCGTAGCCTTGGCCTACGCCGCGCGCAAGCAGTTGTTGCTTATCTGACGTCGCAAGGCATTGGACGGGATCGACTCGAAGCTGTCGCGTCCTTCGGCGAAACGCAGCCGTTGATTGCAACAAACGATCGTGAGCGCCGCAATCGCCGGACGGTTACTGAAGTATCAGGGTTCGTTGAAACCGATCCATTGGTGCTTGATGGCAAATATGCGCAAGTTATCTATCGCTCGTATATCGAACGCGCGGTACCAGCTACCGCCCTCGAAGGCACAACGATCGCTAGCGAATAACTGCCTACCAAATATGTCCACGCCGAACACAGTTTCGGCGTGGACATTCTCTTTTTAGTTACATTTTTCGCAACACTGACCTGAAATGTGGGTCTTTGGTCCAAAATTCGACACGATTGCCCCCAATATTATCTCCGAACACAGTGCGCCACTGCAACGCGGCCGCGCCTTATATTCTATCGCTCTAGCGCTTGCACTTGCTGGTGGGCTAAGATGGAATCACAACACCGATGAGGACGACAAAGAATGACTGATACTACGGCCGTACAACACGATGCGCCCCCGATTGTAGCGTGTACGATCAGCCGCGATGTACAGATTTTTGATCTGTTAATCGAAGACATGGAAGCCGCACTTGGCGACGCATGGGGCGACCTGAGCTTTGAAGACGCTGTCGCATTTTTGGGGCAAAAAGAGGCGCGTAGCCTCCAGTTTGTCACGATCGCAATGGACGTCAATGACGAAGACAACTTGCCGTTGGTGTCCGAAGTGATCGCTGTCGCCAAAGCCGCCAAAATCAAAGTTATTCTTATCGCAGAAGATGTTAGCCCTACCGCGTTGCACCAATTGCTCCGCGAAGGCGGCGACGAATTTGTGCCCTACCCGCTCCCTGAAAATGAACTCGCGCGCGCGATTGAACGCGTCCTGACCGCACAAGAACCAGAAGAACCCGCCGAGGGTACCAAAGGCTTTAACGCAACGGGGAATCACTCTGGCGTTGTTGTGCCAATCCACGGCATTGCTGGCGGCACCGGTGCGACGATGTTTGCCGTCAATCTTGCTTGGGAACTTGCCAACATTGACAAGGAAAACCCACCCAAGGTTTGCTTGCTTGATCTCGATTTTCAGTTCGGGTCGGTGTCGACCTACCTTGACCTGCCCCGCCGCGAGGCCGTGTTGGAAATGCTGACCGACACAGAATCAATGGATTCGGAAGCCTTTTTGCAGTCAATGCTGACCTATGAGGACAAACTGCACGTGCTGACGTCACCAACGGACATGATTCCGTTGGACATGATTACGCCCGAAGATATTGCGCGTGTGATCGAAGTCGCACGGGTCAATTTCGACTATGTCATCATCGACATGCCAACGACGATGATCGAATGGTCGCAAACTGTTCTTGAAACCGCGCATATCTATCTCGCGATGATCGAACTGGATATGCGATCTGCGCAGAACACTTTGCGCCTGAAACGCGCACTGCAGTCAGAAGACCTGCCGTTCGACAAAATCCGCTTCATTCTCAACCGCGCACCTGGGTTTACCGATATGAACGGCAAAAGCCGGGTCAAACGCCTTGCGGATAGTCTGGGGATTTCAATTGACGTGCTAATGCCTGACGGCGGCAAGCCCGTCATGCAAAGCTCTGACCACGGATCGCCAATGGCTGTTGGTATCCCCAAGAACCCATTGCGCAAAGAAATTACTAAATTTGCGAAGTCACTACATGAAGTCAACCAAGCTGAAGCTGACGCGAGAGCTTAAGAGGCAACAATATGTTTTCGAAATATAAAAAACCCAACGCACCCAAAGATACTCCTGCCGCGGCGGGCCGCCCAAAGGTAAACGTCGCCCCAGCGGCGGCCCCAAAAGTGGATGAGGCACGTAAATCGCTGATGAAGGCGATGCCCGAAAAGCGGGCCGGCGAAGCGGGCCCCGTCGATAAGGACAAGCGCCGCAAGGAACGTCTGGGCGAGATCAAGCTCGAATTGCACAAGTCGCTGCTCGACAATTTGAACCTCGCCGCATTGGAATCCGCGTCAGAGGCCGAGCTACGTAACGAGATCAACTCAATTGCGAATGAATCGCTTGAGGAAATGGGCATCGTCTTGAACCGGGACGAACGGCAAGCGCTTAGCCAGGATCTGTTCTTCGAGGTCACGGGGCTTGGTCCGCTCGAGACATTGCTTAAAGACGAATCTGTAAACGATATTTTGGTCAACGGGCCGCAGCAGATCTTTGTGGAACGCGACGGTAAACTGCAACTCACCGACATCACGTTTAAAGATGAAAAACACCTGCTGCGGATCATCGATAAAATCGTTTCCGCCGTCGGTCGCCGCGTCGATGAAAGTAACCCTTACGTCGATGCGCGCCTTGCAGACGGCTCGCGTTTCAACGCCATGGTACCGCCTATCGCAGTCGACGGGTCACTCGTTTCTATTCGTAAGTTTAAGAAAGATAAGCTTGGGATCGAAGAGCTGGTCAAATTTGGCGCATTTACCGAAGAAATGGCCGCCTATCTTCAAGCCGCCGTTTCAACCCGCCTAAATGTCATCGTATCTGGCGGTACGGGTTCTGGTAAAACGACCACATTGAACGCGCTTTCGGGCTTTATTGATGACGCCGAACGTATCCTAACGATCGAGGATACGGCCGAACTTCAACTCCAACAAACGCACGTTGGTCGGATGGAAAGCCGTCCACCGAATGTCGAAGGTAAAGGCGGCGTATCCCAGCGCGACTGTCTGAAAAACGCCCTGCGGATGCGTCCAGATCGCATCATCGTGGGGGAGACGCGTGGCGAAGAAGTTATCGACATGCTGCAAGCCATGAACACCGGCCACGATGGGTCAATGACCACGATTCACGCCAACTCTGCACGTGATGGCGTGTCCCGTTTGGAAAACATGATCGCGATGGCCGGGATCGAAATGCCGCTGAAAGCGATGCGGAGCCAGATTTCATCAGCGGTGAACTTGATCGTGCAGGCCTCTCGTCTGCAAGACGGGTCGCGCCGCATGACGTCAATCACCGAAATCACCGGGATGGAAGGCGACGTTATTTCGATGCAAGAAATCTTCCGGTATCAGCGTGTCGGCCTAACCCCCGACAACAAGATTATCGGGCACTTTACAGCGACAGGCGTGCGCAGCCACTATTCTGACCGCTTCAAACTGTGGGGATACGATTTGCCTCCTGCTATCTTTGAACCAATGGTTGCGGAGTAACGACGCATGATTTCGGCTGCCCCAGTAATTTATATCCTGATCTTTGTCGCCGTTGTCGCGATGGTTCAGGGTGTCTACCTTGTGATTTTCGGCAAATCTATCAGCATGGACGGGAAGGTTAACCGTCGTCTTGAGATGCTTGATAAAGGCGGGAACCGCGAACAGGTTCTTGATCAGCTGCGCAAAGAAATGTCGCAGCATATGCGTTCGCAGAGCATTCCGATCTATTCGATTTTGGCGAACAAAGCGCAGATGGCGAACATCGTGTTTACCCCGCCACAAATCATCATGCTGATGGGCGTCATTAGCGTTGTCGCCTTTGTGATGCTGACTTTCCTGACCCAGCTTGGCGTGCCTGCGCGTGCTGCTGTCGCGGTTTTGATGGGCGTTGGCGGCGTCTACGTTTGGATCAGCCGCAAGGCAAACAAACGCATGTCAATGATTGCTGAGCAGCTTCCAGAAGCCGTTGAACTTATGGTCCGTTCGCTGCGCGTGGGTCACCCGTTCTCAAACTCGCTGCAGATTGTTTCAACGGAAATTGCTGACCCGCTGGGCACGGAATTTGGGATGATCTCGGACGAGGCTGCATATGGGCGCGATATGGGGGAAACCCTCAAATCAATGGCAGAACGCTTGGATAACCAAGATATGCGCTTCTTGGCCGTTGCTGTCAGTATTCAACAGACATCCGGCGGTAACTTGGCGGAAATTCTAGATGGTCTTGCAAAGGTTATCCGCGCACGGTTTCGCCTTTTCCGCCGTGTTAGTGCGATTACTGCAGAAGCAAAATGGTCTGGCAACCTCTTGTCGGCCTTCCCAGTTCTTGCATTGATCCTGATCACTTTGGTCAAACCCGACTATTTCGATGAGGTCATGGAAAGCTCTGCCTTCATTCCGGCATGTTTTGTGATCAGTGCCTTTCTCGTATTGAACATGATCGTCATGCGTTCACTTGTGAACATTAAAGTCTAAGGGGGCACCATGGAAAACATTCAAGCACAGCTTACCGAACTTCTTGGACCAAACGCACTGATCATCCTTGTCGGTCTTATTGGTTTCTTTTTGGTTCTGGTGACCCTGCCCGTTCTGCTCAAGAAAGACGATGACCCGCTTAACCGCTTAAAAGCGAGTACACACAGCACAGATAAGAAAACCGCGAAGGGCGAAAAACTCCGTACTGCCTCGAGCAAAGACAAGCTCGAGAAATATTCGAGTTTCCTCGAACCACAAAACGAAGATGAATATTCAGCCGTCAAGCTAAAGCTATTGCAAGCGGGCTACCGTGGCAAAACAGCGGTGCGTACATATAACTTCTTGCAACTCACACTGGGTATCTTTGGGCTGGCACTTGGTGGCATGTATGCTGTTTTCAAAATGTCGCAAGGCGAAGTATCATCGCAAGATCTAGCGCTCATGATCTTGGGACCTGCCGGGGCGGGTTATTTTCTGCCCAAATATTGGGTCACTCGTAGACAAGCCGTGCGCCAAGAAGCAATCACAAACGGCTTTCCCGACGCGCTCGACTTGATGCTGGTCTGCGTTGAAGCGGGGCAATCACTTGATCAATCGATTATGCGTGTGGCAACTGAACTTCGTTCTGGATTTCCTGATATTTCTGATGAATTTGAAATGGTTGGGCAAGAAACCAAAGCGGGTAAGGACAAAACGACCGTGCTGAAAGATATGGCCGAACGCTGCGGCGTGCAGGACATCACCAGCTTTGTCACCGTGCTGGTCCAATCGCAGCAATTTGGTACATCGATTTCAGATGCGTTGCGGGTCTATTCACTTGAAATGCGCGACAAACGCGTCATGCGCGCCGAAGAAAAAGCCAACAAACTGCCAACAAAAATGACATTGGCGACCATGATGTTGACTGTGCCGCCGCTAATGGCGATTTTGATTGGCCCATCGATCTATGCGATCGCCAAAAACTTGGGCTGATCGGAAAATGAAACCTCGGCTCGCCCTTCTGGGGATCGTTTTCACCACGTTGACCGCCTGTGCCAACGACGGGTTAGATAATTCGGGCGATGGGGTATTTGCGCCCGGTGTGTCTGGTGAACGCAATGTTGACGGGTTGATTGTAGGCCATCGTTTGATGGCAGCAGGCGAATACGAACTGGCGCTCAAAGCCTATAATCGCGCGGCAATCCAGCACGGGCTCAACGTCGACACGCTATCGGCAATTGGGTCCGCAAACCTGCATATCGGGCGTCTTGGACAGGCTGAACGTCGGTTGCGTGATGCTGTTGAATTGGATGCCAGCTTTCCACCCGCATGGAACAATCTTGGCGTCGTTTTGATGGAGCGTGGTAAAATTGCAGAAGCAAGTGAGGTTTTCCGACGCGCATATGCCGCAGATAACGGAAATTCGGACGAAATCCGCGACAATTTACGCTTAGCGCTCGCAATGTTGGAAAACAACGACAATACTGTGGTACAAGATTACCAGAACTTCAATTTGATCCGACGCGGCACAGGTGATTTCGTGCTGATGTCTGATCTCTGAGTATGAGCAGCAAAAGGACGCTAAAATGCGCCACCCAATTATTCTTTCGCTTTGCCTAGCAACGCTTACCCTGTCGGCCTGTGCAAAATCGACAGAAGAGCAAATTCAAGAAGCCATCAACGACATCAACGCCAGCGATGCGCAAAACGTCAACGAACTCATGATGACAATGGGCGACCCCAACGAAGCGGTCCAACATTTCTCTGCCTCGCTTGCCGCCAACCCGGACAATATCGAACTGCAGCGTGGCCTTGCAACATCACTGATCCGTGCATCCCGTGTGACTGAAGGGATTGCAGCATGGAATACCGTTGTCGCACATCCTGAAGCCACGAGTGAAGATCGCGTTGAACTTGCAGGCGCGCATATACGGGCAAGTGCTTGGGACGATGCTGCCGCCACGCTGAACACAGTGCCGCCAACCTTTGAAACGTTCAAACGCTACCGGTTTGAGGCCATGGTCGCCGATAGCCGCCAACAATGGGACAAGGCGGATAGTTTCTATCAAACTGCCGCGGGCCTGACAACGCGCCCGGCCTCGGTCTATAACAACTGGGGGTATTCCAAATTAACCCGCGGAGATTTCCGTGGTGCTGAACGGCTGTTCCTCGACGCTTTGCGCCATGACTCAACCCTGTTTACTGCCAAAAACAACCTCGTGCTTGCACGCGGTGCACAGCGCAATTATGCGCTGCCCGTTGTAGACATGAACCAAGTTGAACGTGCCCAACTGCTTTACACCCTCGCGCTCGCGGCAATTAAACAAAATGATGTCTCGATTGGTAAATCACTGTTAGCCGATGCGATCGAAACTCACCCGCGTCACTTTGAAGAAGCCGTGCGCGCGTTGCAGGCCCTTGAAAACAACGCGACAAACTAGCTATGGGACTGACAGCACACGCAGCGTTTTGGTTTTTGCCTGCGGTTATCCCAATCGCAGTTTTCGTGGCCTGGAACGACATGCGGGTCATGAAGATCCCCAATCTTGCGGCAGGCGCGCTTTTGCTCAGTTTTGCCGTCCTTGGGATTTTTGCACTGCCCTTTGTCACCTACCTGTGGCACTGGACCCATTTTGCGGTGGTGCTTGCGGTCGGAATCCTGTTTTGGATGTCTGGGGTCATTGGCGGTGGCGATGTGAAATTTATGGCTGCGGCGGCCCCTATGGTTGCTGTTGCCGATCTGCGCATGTTTATGTTGATCTACGCCTCATGCCTTTTGGCCGCCTTGGTCACACACCGCTTGGCCAAACATAGCCCGCTGCGTAAAATCGCGCCTGATTGGCTTAGCTGGGACAACGACCGTTTTCCAAAAGGGCTCGCTTTAAGCGGGACGCTTTTGTTTTATCTACTAGTTGTTGCGATTACGCGTTAAACAAAGACAACATAGGCCGTGCCCCTTACAGGCACTTGTTTGTTCACTATTTCGCCACAATAGGCTGTAATCTTAGTTAAAACCGCCGCAGATTCTGCGGAATTCGAATCTTTTTACGATAGGCAAGAATGTCATGAACGTGCAATCCTCTGGTGTAATGGCCCCCCCGGCGCCGCGTAGTCTTGAAGGCATGCTGCTGCCTATGTCGATGATGCGCGATATTTTGATCAAAACAATGTTCCGGATGAACCTTGATCAGGTCTCGCTGATCAGCCGCGCCATTTGCCTGCCCGTCCCCGTCACCCAAGAATTGGTCGACATGGCACGCAGCCAGCTCCTGCTTGAGGCGCGCGGCACGCTGAACGCCAACAGCGGCAATGAGATGGGTTATCAATTGACCGACGCCGGACGCGCGCGCGCGCTGGATGCGCTTAGCCAGTCTGAATATTACGGTGCGATGCCCGTCCCGCTTGATATCTACCGCGAACAGATTGAACGCCAGTCGATCCGGAATATCCAGATCACACGTGAACAGCTATCGACCGCGATGGGGCACCTTGTGTTGCCGCCAGACCTGTTATCAAACCTTGGCCCCGCCATCAGCGCAGGCCGTTCGATCCTCATGTATGGTCCTCCGGGTAACGGGAAATCATCCATCTCAAATGGTATCCGCGATGCGTTGGGCGATAAAATCTATGTCCCACGTGCGATTGAATATTCCGGTCAGGTGATCACCGTTTACGATCCGATTGTGCATTCCGCCGCCGAAGACGATGTGGACGATCCCAACAGCCTGCGACGGACTTCTGGCCGGTTCGACACCCGCTATGTGCGCTGCGAACGCCCGACCGTAATTACGGGTGGTGAACTGTCACTATCCATGCTTGATCTTGTCTATAACCCCACCGCGCGGACTTATCAGGCGCCTTTGCAGTTGAAATCAACTGGCGGCATCTTCATCGTGGACGACCTTGGCCGTCAGGCAGAACCACCACAAACCCTCGTCAACCGTTGGATTGTTCCGCTCGAAGAAAACAAAGATATTCTTGCGCTGCAATCGGGTGAAAAATTCGAAGTTCCCTTTGACACGCTTGTGATTTTCTCAACCAACTTCCACCCGAACGCGATCTTCGATAAGGCGGCTTTGCGCCGGATTTTCTATAAGATTAAGATCGACGGCCCGCACCAAGAAGACTTCCTTAAGATTTTCGCAATGGTCGCACGTAAACGTAAAATGCCACTCGATGAGGATACGCTGGTTCACCTGTTGAACACGCGTTACCCAGAAATCGACAATGTCTACGCCAACTATCAGCCGATTTTCTTGATCGATCAGATGATCTCGATCTGTGAATTCGAAGGCATCCCCTATCAAATGACACCGGATCTGATTGATCGCGCATGGGCCAACATGTTCGTGAAAGAAGAAGAAATCATTCACTAGTGACATTTTAAATTCCCAAGCAACTGACTTCCCTTTACCCAAAGGGAAGTCTTTTTCTTTTGGGGGGTACAAAATGACAAAAATTATTGGGGTGGCTGGATGCGGCCGCATGGGCGGGCCAATGTTGGCCAACCTACAATCGGCTGGATTTGATGCTCGTGGCTATGATCCGCGTGCCTCTGCCGGGGTTGGCACAGATGTTGATACCTTTTGCGAGGGGCTGACAACGCTGATCACGGTCGTCCGCGACGCGGCAGAAACCGATGCATTGCTCTTTGAAGATCAAAATGTCGTCGCCAGCGCCCGCGCTTTGCAGACGATTGTGATCAGCTCGACCCTTTCCCCCAATTACGTCAAATCCCTGCGCGCACGTATCCCTCCCCATATCACTATCATCGATGCGCCGATGTCCGGAGCGCAAGTACGTGCCCGCGCAGGGGCATTGACCTTTTATGGTCGGTGGCGATTCAACGCCGATTATGCCGCTTTTGCAGACGATGGGTGCAGCGATCCATCCGATGGGCAACTTCGGCGCCGGAATGACGGCCAAGGTTTTGAATAATATGCTGGCCGCGTCACATACAGCAATGACCCGGTTGGTGCTGGACTGGGGAGATACACAGGGCGTGGATGAGGACAAGTTGCTCGCATTGATCGCAAGCGCCTCGGGCCAAAACTGGTTGGCCTCAGGCTTTGACGCTATTGAATTCGCACGTGACGGGTTCGGCGATGACAACAGCATTGGAATTTTGGCCAAAGATGTCAGCGCCGCACTCTATATCGCGCCCGACAGCAACACCGCTCTACCCGAAGCCGTGCAAACGGCGATCAGGCAGCTTAAGCCGCGCGTCAAATCGTAAGGTGGATCTTGATCCACCCTACCTCAGTTAGGCAGTCAGCCCTTCGGGTTCTTTCAACCCGTTGGCGCGACTACAGGCGGTGACAGTATTCGCCAGAAGGCAAGCAATCGTCATCGGCCCAACCCCGCCCGGTACCGGGGTTATCGCCCCAGCCACAGCGGCGCAGCTATCGTAGTCGGCATCACCCACCAGCCGGGTTCCGCCCTCTGGCTTATCAATACGGTTGATACCCACATCAATCACCGTGGCACCCGGTTTGATCCAATCACCTGGGATCATCTGCGGGCGGCCCACGGCTGCAACCACGATATCAGCTTGGCGCACCACGGCGGGCAAGTCTTTCGTGCGGCTATGCGCGATAGTCACTGTGCAGCTATCACCGAGCAGCAACTGCGCCATCGGTTTGCCAACAATATTCGAACGACCTACAACGACAGCATTCATGCCAGAAAGTGACCCATGATGGTCGCGCAACATCATCAGACACCCCAGTGGGGTGCAGGGGACCATGCTTTTTTGTCCTGTGCCTAGAAGGCCCACGTTTGAGACATGGAACCCATCCACATCCTTGGCTGGGTCAATGCTATTGATCACCAAGTCACTGTCCAAATGCCCGGGCAGTGGCAGCTGCACCAGGATGCCATGGACATCCGGGTCCGCATTCAACTTCGCAATCAAAGCAAGCAATTCCGCTTCCGATGTCTGCGCATCTAATTTGTGTTCAAAGCTGTTCATGCCAACTTCGACAGTCATTTTCCCCTTGGAACGCACGTAAACTTGGCTGGCAGGGTCTTCGCCCAAAAGCACCACGGCGAGCCCTGGTGTAATCCCATGCACTTCTTTGAGACGGGTGACGTGCTCGGCGACTTTCGTGCGCACTGTCGCGGCAAAGGCTTTTCCGTCAATTACTGTTGCTGTCATTGTATATCCCCGGCGTTGGTTACGTATGAAGGCTCCGCTGCCCGACCGCCAACTCCAACGGTAAGCAAATACACAGCCTCATTGGCGTCAACTTATCCATGCAATACGGGATGTAATCCCCTAATCCGACATAATTTCGCGGTTTTTCGGCACCGGGTACGGCTCGCGTTTCTGATCAGAAACCTATGGCTGCCATGCGCGTTGGTCGGGCACATGCAGGCGCACAGCGTCGCCAACCTCGACCTTCCCCTCACGCTCCACCCAGGCCGTCACGCCACGTTTGTCCTTAGCCGCAGCCTTAAACTTGCGCCCAGCTTCTGGATTATCTTCTGCGATGACCTTAGCGGGCAGATGGCAGGGGCGATTTTCCATATCCACCACGATGGCAGAGCCGTCCGGGAATTGCAGCCGCGACGATGGGGGGAGGTGCGTGAAATCAGGAATACCTTTGATCACCATCGATGCGCCAACATCTGCGGGGTCTAGCTGGTCAAGCCCACACGCCGCAGCGATCAATGTCAATTCTTCGGCCGCGAGAACCGTCAACTGCCGCACATTACGGATCGGCGTGTCACGGGGATATTGGCTGACCACGCGCGAACATGCTGGGCGTATCTCACCCCCATGCGCCTCACCCGGAATGCCCGCAAATGTTAGCACCGCCTCCGCTTGGTTTGTAGCGCGCAGCGACGCGTCGCGATCTGGCACATGGCCAATCCATACGACTTCGCCTGTGATTTCGGTCGGTTTGAGGGCTGGCAAGGCGCGTTCCTTTTGTCGGACGGGTGTTTGCGACGAATGCACCACGTGCGGTCAATCTATTCAAGCAAAAACGCCGCCCCAAATGGGACAGCGTTTTCTTGAATTATGCTGATGGTTCGGGTTCTAGCCCGGCATCCGGTGTTTTGGGCTTTTTCGGCTTGGTCTTTGGGATCGCCGTCACCGAAGGCGTTTCAGATTTTGCGGCATCGCCGTCATCATCTTCGCCCGCATGGGGTGGTTCGCCTGCCATAACGCGCTTAATCTCTGCACCTGTCAGCGTTTCATATTCAAGCAAGCCCTGTGCAAGACGTTCAAACTCATCGTTCTTATCGATCAAGATTTCACGCGCGCGCTCATATCCATTTTGAATAAACTCGCGGACTTCTTCTTCGATCAGCTCTTTGGTATGGGCCGACACGGACAGGCCCGCCGTATTGCCTTGATAGCCTTCGTGGGCTTCGGAATAGTCGATATTGCCAACTTTATCCGACATGCCCCAGCGCAAGATCATCGCGCGCGCCAATTGGCTGGCTTGCTGAATATCGCCCGCAGGGCCGTTGGATACCTGATCTTCACCGTATTTGATGATTTCAGCAGCCTTACCTGCCATCGTCATCGCAAGCCGCTGATGGCATTCGTCTTTGAACATGTTCAACCGGTCCATCTCAGGCAGGCTCATCACCATGCCCAACGCACCCCCGCGTGGAATGATCGTTGCCTTATAGACCGGGTCACATTTTGGCAGGCTGATGCCCACAATCGCGTGCCCCGCTTCATGGTAGGCAGTCATTTCTTTTTGCTCGGCGGTCATCACCATTGACCGGCGTTCCGCGCCCATCATGACCTTGTCTTTAGCACTTTCAAAGTCGACCATCGTCACGAAACGACGTCCTATACGGGCGGCCATCAGCGCCGCCTCGTTCACAAGGTTCGCGAGATCGGCACCAGAAAATCCGGGAGAACCACGCGCAATAATGCGTAGATCAACATCTGGACCCAATGGAATTTTGCGCGCATGCACGCCCAAAATTTTCTCACGGCCTTTGATATCCGGGTTCGGCACGGTGACCTGGCGGTCAAAGCGGCCAGGACGCAGCAACGCTGGGTCTAGCACGTCACGACGGTTGGTCGCGGCCACGATGATCACGCCTTCGTTGGCTTCGAACCCGTCCATTTCAACAAGCAATTGGTTCAAGGTCTGTTCGCGTTCGTCGTTACCGCCACCGTGGCCAGCGCCACGGGCACGGCCAACAGCATCGATTTCATCGATAAAGACGATACAAGGAGCGTTCTTTTTGGCTTGTTCAAACATGTCGCGCACACGCGATGCGCCCACCCCCACGAACATTTCAACAAAATCAGACCCTGAAATTGTGAAAAATGGCACACCCGCTTCGCCTGCAATTGCACGCGCAAGCAAGGTTTTACCCGTACCGGGGGGGCCAACAAGCAGCGCACCTTTTGGGATTTTCCCGCCAAGGCGGCTAAATTTTTGCGGGTTGCGCAAAAACTCGACGATTTCTTCAAGCTCTTCCTTGGCTTCATCGATGCCTGCAACGTCGTCAAACGTGACGCGCCCATTCTTTTCAGTCAGCAGCTTGGCCTTTGATTTACCAAAGCCCATCGCCCCGCCTTTGCCGCCACCTTGCATCCGGTTCATGAAATAGACCCAAACGCCGATCAACAACACAAAGGGCAGCAAGCTAATTAAGAAATTTTGCAGCAGCGAAGTCTCTTGACTGATAGCGGTGACAGGCACGTCTGCTTCAACCAAAAGCTCTGTGATTTCAGCATCTTCTGGCTTGATAGTCGTAAAGTTTGTACCGCTCGCGGTGTAACGCACGTTCTCGCCGTCGATTGTCACATCGGTCACTTGTCCTGCTTCGACAGCCTCAACAAATTGTGTGTAACTTTGGCTGTTTCCACGTGCCGACGGTGGTGTGCCGCTAAAGATTTGGAAAAGTCCAAGAACCATCAAAAACAAGACGATCCAAAAGACCATATTTCGCGCGTTGCCCAAGGGGAGCTCCTTTGAAGTCGGGGAATGAAAGCGACAGAGTCGTTTCAAGCGTTTCATCTAAAATAGAGCCTATTACTCAATCTTCAATGCCAAACGCCCTAGAATGAAAATCCGCGACAATCTGCGCCGACCAACCGTTCGACAGGCCAGCCAACGGCGCCGCAATCAGTGTGTCGCCTGACCAGACCGACGGTGACGCCATAAGCGACACTTGCGGCATGGATGCCTGCCGCCAATCAGGACAGTCGCGCAGCCCTTCGCCCAATGCCTGCACCCGCAACCCGTTCCGCACGGGCCCATCCAGATGCCAGCGTTGATCCCAGCGCAGCCCCGTCGCCGCAATGTCCAATCCATCGGGTCGTGTATATGGGTTCGTTGCCGACGCCTCGCGCAGGATGCGCGCGCCACCACCGGGCAGCGGCAGCAGGACACACCCGGCCAATGTCACCTTGTGACCTTTGCGCAGCTGGTCGACACGTGCGAGCAGGCTTTCAAACCGTGGTCTATAGGTGCGGCTCGCCACCCATGAAATCGCTGCGGCCATCACCCGACGCGGCGCATCGTCATTGCTGAGGTCGAGCGCGACGGGATCAAAAATCAAATCTCCGGCGTCTTGTCGTACATGCAAGCGTGCAAAATCACGCGCAGCCCGCCGCAAGGATCGCTGCGCGGCCTGCATGTGATCGACCGTTTGCAAAAGACGTTTACGGGTAAGCCCAAGGGTTTCGAGCTGCGCATACATTTTGCGCGCCCGTACCCGGTCATAGCGCGGGTCATCGTTGCTCGGGTCATCGCACCACGCAATCTGTTCAGCGCGCAACCAATCCCGCAAAGCATCGCGTGATATCCCCAACAACGGGCGCCCGACCCGCAGCCCATCACGCAGATCGACACGGCTCATCGCGGTCAGCCCATCAATACCAGACCCGCGCGCAAGCCGCATCAACACGGTTTCAAGCTGGTCGTCTTCAGTATGACCAAGCAAAAGCGCGTCTACACCCGCCTGCCCGGCCCATGCATGCATCGCCTCCCAGCGTCCTTGGCGCGCAGCCCCTTGCAAATTGCCTTTGCGGTCCCAATCCCAACCAAGAGCGACATGGGCGATCCCGAGGTCTTTGGCTTGGTTCGCGACCAATGCGATTTCGTCGCGCGCTTCAGGGCGCAGCCCATGATCAACAGTGACAGCCCGCAACCGCTTAGGGTCAACCGCCCGCGCGGCCATATGCATCATCGCGATTGAATCGCCGCCACCCGACACCGCAAGCCCAATTACCGCCCGAGGCGTGACGACCCCAAGCTCGTGCAAGGCGCGGGTAAACTGGTCGGAAAGGTCAGAATGGGGTGCCGCTACTGGCATCCCAAATTCTGCATCGCAAACTGCGCGTCATTGACCGCCGGGTTGCCCGGAAAGCGCACATTGACTTCGGCAAGCGTCAAACACGCGTCTTGAGTCTGTCCAATCGCACCCAAGGATGCCCCCAATTTATACAGTGATGCAGGGGCATGTGCGCCCGTCGCATCGGCGGAAAACGCCTCCAAATAGGCGCGTGCAGCGTCAGTTGGCTGACCAAGCCCTTCAAGCGCCTCACCGCGCATATAATTGACTTGTGCCGCTAGCGGGCTTCCCGGATAGGTCGTGCCAAAGGTCTCAAGCTGGTCCAAGGCGCCGCGAAAGTCACGGTTCGCGAGCGCCTCCCGCGCCCGCTCAAAATCTGTCTGCTCACCAATGGCGAGTGCGGGGCCACCTGTCGCAGGTGGTAAGTTCGGCGCGGGCACATCGGCCCCATTATCAACGCCACCAAGACTAGGCGTGTCGCCAAGCTGGGCAATGTCGCAATTGGCTTCAAGTTCACACAGCCGGAATTCAAGATCGCCCACACGGTTGGTGCCATCCACCGTGATCCGGTTCACCCGAAATTCAAGCTGCTCGGTCTTTGAGGTCAGGCGTTGCAATTCTGCTTCGATCGCATTGAGCCGGTCAAGCGGTGTATTGCCCGCGATCCCGCTGTTTAGACCACCAGTGGTTGACAGCTCGCGGCGCAACAGTTGCACGTCACCATAAAGCCCGGTCAATTGCTGTCGAATATCGGCCAATGTTTCCTCTTGGGCAACGGCAGGCAGCGGCGACAACAAAATGGCGCAAAGAACGACAATACGGTGCAACATAGGGGGTCCTTTGGGCTGGTTAGCTAGTAATGGCAGAGAATGAAAGAACAGTTACCGCGCGACGGTTTTGCGAATAGCAGGCCTCGTTTGAACAGACCTCAATCGGGCGCAATTTGCCGTAGCTGATCACCTCAAGCCGGGTCGTTGGAACCCCGCGTGACACCAAATACTCGCGTACAGCATTGGCGCGGCGTGCACCCAGTGCGATGTTATATTCGCGCGTACCCTGCTCGTCCGCGTGGCCTTCGACCACGGCGCGGTAATCGGCATTGGTTAACAACCATTGCGCCTGGCCATCCAAAATGCGCTGACCTTCGGGGGTAAGCGTCGACGTATCCACTGCAAACAGCACCCGGTCGCCAATCGCCTGATTGAAATATGCGGGGCTGGTCGGGTCACTTGCTGATCCTGCCAGAGCGCCGTCGGCGCCTGCACCACCTGCGCCTGCGCCACCGGCACCACCTAAGCGGTCGGGATTGGTACAGGCTGCCGTGCCCAATACCAAAAGCAGCATCGTCGCTTTTGTCATCATATTCATTGGTTCAATCCTGTTTTTATCTGCTCGTTTTCATCAGCATAGCATGGCTGAATGGTTCTGGGAATGTACTTTGACTAGGGCTGCAAGGGGCCCCATGATGGATCCGATGCGGCCCCTTGGACCGGGACAGCCTTCAGGTTACGGCCCGAAATATCAATGGAATACAGCGATGATGTGCCGCTTTCGCCTTGTGTTTCTCGGCTAAACATAATCACCCGGCCATTCGGGGACCATGTTGGACCTTCGTCCAAGAACGACGCCGTCAGCAGGCGTTCTTCTGAGCCATCCGTGCGCATCACGCCGATATGGAACCGTCCTGCGTTTTGTTTGGTAAAGGCAACCAAATCCCCCCGAGGCGACCAAACCGGCGTTGAATAACGCCCCTCGCCAAAGGAAATCCGGCGCGCCTCGCCGCCATTGGCGGACATAATGTAAAGCTGCTGCGTGCCGGAACGGTCGCTTTCAAAAACGATCTGCGTGCCATCAGGCGACAGGCTTGGCGCGGTTTCAATCGAAGGCGCAGAGGTCAGCCGCGTATATTGCCCCGACGCAAGGTCCGAACGGAAAATGTCCGTGTTCCCGCCATTGGAAAGACTATAAATCACTGATCCACCATCGCGCGAAAACCGGGGGCTGAACGCCATTTCGCCAGGGGCCGTCTGCAACTGCTGACGCCCGACATTGGCGACGTTCAAAAGGTTGATCCGTGGGAAACCGCTTTCATAGCTGGTATAAAGTATCCGGTCGCCGGTAGGTGAAAACCGTGGTGCCAGCACAATGGCACTGCTATCGGTCAGATATTGTGTATTTTCACCGTCAAAATCCATCACGGCCAAACGCATTTGGCGGTTATCTTTAGGGCCGCTTTCCGCGACATAGACAACGCGGCTATCAAAATAGCCGCCTTCGCCCGTGATCCGGCTATAGACTGCATCCGCAACCTTATGGCCCATGCGCCGCCAGCCAGCGGTGGTGCCTGCAAGCTGCAAACCGCCGCCCAATTCTTGGCCAGAATAGATATCATACAGCCGGAATTTCACAGTCATCTGGTTGCCATTCACCGCAACCGCGCCTGTGACCAAAGCCTGCGCATTGATCGCGCGCCAATCGGCAAAGGCAATCGGCTGCGAGAACGACGTGATCTGCGAGATATACGCATTCGCCGGAATTTCGCGGAACAACCCGGTGCCGGACAGGTCTTGGGCGACCAAGCGGTTTAAATTGTTTACGACCTGTGCGGCTTCGGCGTTTTCAGCCTGAAATACGGGGGCTGCAAAGGTAATCGGTTCGATCACCCCATCGGTGATGGTCAGCCGCAACGGGCCGTTTTGAGCAGCGACAGGTCCTGCCAAAATTAGGGCCACCAAAAGTGTCAGAATTTTTTTCATCTTCTTCGCCTCATTTCGCATCGTCAGGTTGCCCCTGATCCGCGTCTCTCTTTATTTTCATAGCAGATGGATGAAACCATTTCACCTCACCTGCGCGTGTTCTTTTTACCGTAGCCGCATCTGACTTGGGTCAAATGTGATTACGATGTCTTTCCAGTGTTCAAACTTCTCGGATGGCAAATTGTACCCCCCACGTTCGACCGAGCAACGCAAAATTGCGCGACGAGCTGCATCAAATGCAGTGCGCGTGGCAGCTTCATCCCCGCCGCTACTTGAAATCAGTTCGACATCATTGCCGACGACTCTGCGGTTGGCATCCAAGCTAAACCCAACTTCGACGACGACGTTCGCGGCTTGCGAGCCCGTATTTACGTTCCAACACGCGCTTATCGCCAAACGAAAACTCGACTCCTCTAGCGACGTTAAGGCTGGGCCTACAGCAACCGCTGGCGCTTCAGCAGCCAAAGCCGCTGCAAGGGCCGCTTCGACAGCGTCATCGCTGGGTGTTTCCACCTCGGTAGGCGCCTCTGCCGTTTCGGTTGGCGTATCAGGCTCCGGCGCTGGTGGCGTCGGGCGGCTAGGCCGCGAAACGGGGCGCAACGAGGTTTCAACCAAGCCTGACGGCTTTTCATCCTCAATCGCGATTTCAGTTGCCGTTACTTCGGGCGCAGTTGGGGTGTCGTCTTCGATTGGCACATCTGCGGTTGTTGTTTCATCTGGCACGACTACTTCGCGCACGGTATCATCGATCTGCGCATCCGGTGGAGGTGGCGCAGTTGGAACCGTCGCGACACGCGGCGCTTGCGTTGGCGCAGGCTCTGCATTGACGTCAACATTCGGCGACGATGGGAGCGATTCAGGCACATCGGGTGTCTCAGGGGGAGTGTCTTCTGCCTCGGTCACCAGCATCTCTGGCGGCGGGGGTGGTGGAAGCTCATCATCAGGTGGATCAACTGGGTCTGGGGGCGGCGTATGCTCTGCCGGGTCCTCTGCCGATGGTGGCGGGGGCGGTGTGTCGTCAATTTCCGGCTGCACTGGCGCAGTGGGGTCGGCTTCACCCGGCTCGGGTGTGCGGGCAGCCCTCAATTCTTCAAAGGCTTCGCCACTAATGACGGATACATCCATCGCGTCAAAGTCCAGCGGGTCCGCATTGAACCCCCAGCCAAAGAACAGCCAGCCAATCAAAGCAACATGGCCTGTGGCAGAAATATACGTGCCCGGCGTGCGCATGCCCTACCCGTCCGACCCCGCGAATGATGGACCACCAACATCAGTCACCAGACCAATGTTAGAAAACCCTCCTGCGTTCAACGCGCCCATAATTTCGGCAACAGCGTTCCACTGGTTCGTGCCATCGGCGCGCAAGAAAATGCGGTCAGACGTGCGTTCGGCGGCGATAGCCTGCAATTTTGCGACCAGTTCATCGGGCGATGTTTCTGTCTCCTGGATCATCACGATACCTTCGGCGGTGATCGTGACCGTTAGCGGTTCTTCGTCATCACCCGGCAGAGCATCAGCGGCAGTTTTTGGCAGATCCACTGGCACACCCACCGTCATCAACGGGGCTGCCACCATAAAGATAATCAAAAGCACCAACATCACGTCCACAAACGGCGTGATGTTGATTTCAGCCATCGGCTGCGTGCCGCCACCACTACGCCGCCGTCTACGCCGTCCGCCGCCGCCACCTGATTTGGTTACACCTGCGCCCATAATTAGCTATCCAGCTGGCGACTAAGGATTGTCGCGAATTCATCCGCAAAGGCTTCATAGCCTGCGATGATGCGATCACTATCTGCGGACAGTTTGTTATAGAATATCACGGCGGGAATCGCTGCCAAAAGTCCCAAACCCGTCGCCAAAAGCGCCTCGGCGATCCCAGGTGCGACAACGGCAAGGTTCGTGTTTTGGGCTTCGGCGATTTCGATAAACGCGTTCATGATGCCCCAAACCGTCCCGAACAGACCGACAAACGGCGCTGTCGATCCGACGGTCGCCAAAACAGGAAGACCCTTTTGCAGCCGCGCGGCCTCTTTCGCGATGGCGACATCCATAGAGCGATCAATGCGTGCAGTTGCCCCTGCGATCAGGCCACCGTCTTGGCGGTGCGATCTGCGCCATTCCAACATACCTGCCGCAAAGATCTTTTGGCTGGCGCCCTGTGGGTCAGCGCCGATCTGATCAAACAATGCATCCAAGGGCTCACCCGACCAGAACTGTTGATCAAAAGTATCAGCCTCTGTCCGGGCGTTACGGTATTGCACGATCTTGTCCACGATCACGGCCCAGCACCAAACGGATGCGGCCATCAGTAAGATCATAACAAGTTTTACGGTAATTGTTGCGCGCGCAAATAGCGCCCACATCGTGAAGTCGGTTGCTGCTTCCATTGTGCCTGCTCTGCCTGTAGGCCCGGTTTTGGGCTCTGATTAAGGCGAGATATAACGCATTCGAAATCGAAAAGCCAATCAAACCCGTATTACAAGGCTGAAACCCACACGAATTAACGCGTGGATTGGCGGATCTGTGCCGGAAGCCGGGCCACGGCCCCCGTTTCATCCATGCAAATAATTGTCACAATCGCACGAAAAATAAGTGTTTCGCCGCGTTTGATGTCTTGCGACACGGTCAGACGCACACCGGTGCTTTTGCTGACAGAGGTTTCAACGATCAAATTATCGTCAAATCGGGCCGGCGATAGGTAGTCAGCCTCGACACGGCGCACTGCAAAAACCACTCCTGCGGCCTTCATCGCAACCTGATCAATCCCCAATTCGCGGACCCATTCAGAACGGGCGCGCTCAATGAACTTCAGATAATTGGCATAGTAGACGATCCCGGCAAGGTCGGTATCTTCGTAGTAGACGCGGACGGGGAACTGATGGGTCATGGCAAGCGCGCGCCGATACGCATGGCGTGGCTTGCATCACGCGCGGCAACTGGCATCACCGGATCATAGGCCGCGCGAATAACGTCGCCGATCTCGGGACGCAGGGCAACTACCCCGTCGATCATCGCAAGCGGCGGCACTTCCGAAAACGCCGTATCCGACCAAAGCAAAATCACCTGTACCGCTTGCGACAGAGCCAGCGTATCGGCTGGGGCCTGCGCCATTTGGTCATCCATGCGCATAAATACAAAAGCGGCTTGAATGGCGCCAGCATCATCAAAACGAAAAATACGGTACTGATTGGCCTCAGCAACCTGCAAACGCGCAACCAGAGGGCCCAACTCTGGCAACATCTTATCCAGATGCGGCACGTCCAAGAGTTCTGCCCAATCATTGCAAAAAAACATCATCAGGTTGGCACCTAATTCCATGTCAGTCTCGTCCATTTTGTGACTGGCCAATGTCACAACGGCCTCGATAGCCCCTTTGAACAGCGCCAGTGTCGCATCATCAACACCAAACACCACTGGCACAATCGGGCGGCCCCAACGGGCGAACACATAATCACCGTCAGACCGCGTGAACAAAGGCGCGACATCATACATCATCTTGCTCCAAATACTCCCGCCGGAGGCGATCAAATTTCTCGAAAATTTGATCTACGCCCTCAGCCAAATAAATCATCTCGTGACTTTGGTTGATCCAACCCCAAATGCGCCCAAGAAGCTTGTGCAAGCATCCGCCCGCGTGGGGTGCGCTGGATCAGGCCCTTTTGTAACAGATAGGGCTCAATCACATCTTCCAAACTATCGCGACTTTCGGACAGGGCCGCCGACATCGTCTCAATGCCAACGGGACCACCGCCGTAGCTTTCTGCGACCAAACGCAAATAGCGGCGGTCGGCATTATCCAAACCCAGATGATCAACACCAAGCCGGGTCAACGCGCGATCAGCAATTTCTTGGGTCACGGTGCCGTCACCTTCAACAATCGCGAAATCAACAACGCGGCGTAGCAACCGGCCTGCAATCCGTGGGGTGCCACGGGCGCGGCGCGCAATCTCGCGCGCCCCACCGTCGGATGCCGGCGCCCCCATCATCCGGGCTCCGCGCGTCACGATCTGATGCAGCTCATCTTCGGTATAAAACTCAAGCCGGGTCGGAATGCCAAACCGGTCGCGTAAAGGCGTCGTCAGCAGCCCCATGCGCGTGGTCGCCCCAACAAGCGTGAAGGGTTGCAATTCGATGCGCACGGTCCGCGCGGCTGGACCTTCGCCAATCACCAGATCCAGCTCAAAATCTTCAAGCGCGGGATAAAGAACCTCTTCAACAGCCGGGTTCAGACGATGAATTTCGTCGATAAACAAAACATCGCGCGCCTCTAGGTTGGTCAAGATAGCAGCCAAATCACCTGCTTTGGCCAGCACCGGCCCAGATGTCATACGAAAGCTCACGCCCAATTCGCGGGCCATGATCTGTGCAAGGGTGGTTTTCCCCAACCCCGGCGGGCCGTGAAACAATGTGTGGTCCATCGCTTCACCACGACGGCGCGCGCTTTCTATAAAGACCTTGAGGTTCGCACGCGCATCCGCCTGCCCGACAAATTCATCAAGCACCTGTGGACGCAGCGCGCGGTCCGCATCTTCGGGCTGAGGCGCTGCGCGCAATGTCGGGTCTGGCTCATTCATGGGCCATCTCTACTCTTTTGGAGCCAAAAGCTTCAAGGCCGCACGGATCAAGCGCGATGTATCCGCATCTGGATCGGCGCCTGCGGCTTCGGCCACAGCACTTGCCGCGTCGCCGGGCGCATAGCCAAGATTTCCCAGCGCCGAAAGCGTTTCAGCCTGTGCCGGGTTCGCCTTTTTCGTAGGCTTCCGACGCACGGGTGCCGCTTCTTCGATCACCGCAGTATCAACAGGTTCGGCGACCGCCCCATGCAACGCCATGACGCCCGGCGCTTTATCTTTGAGATCAAGAATGACTTTTTGTGCGGTCTTCGGGCCAACGCCTTTGGCTTTTGCAACGGCATTCCAGTCACCCAGCGCAATCGCGCGGCTGACGCCGTCTTCGCCCAAAGTACCCAAAATCGATAGCGAAGCCTTGGCCCCGATCCCTTGCACCGACATGAGCATCCGATGCCATTCTTTTTCGACCAAAGTCGTAAACCCGAACAGCTGCAAATTATCTTCGCGCACCAACAGATCCGTATATAGCGCAACCGCCTCACCGTTGCCCGGCAAACCGGCCATCACACGGTCGGACACATAAATAATGTAGCCCACACCGCGCACATCGATCAAAACGTGATCGGTGCTACGATATTCAAGCCTACCTGCAATCTTACCAATCATGCCCCTGCCCTCGCCAATGCTTTGGCCAATGTACCCGCTGATTGCAGGTGGTGCGAATGACAAATCGCTATCGCAAGCGCATCTGCGGCATCCGCACCGGCAATTTTCACGCCGGGCAGCTGGAGCTTTACCATATGTTCAACCTGATGCTTTTCCGCATGACCAACGCCGACAACTGCCTTTTTGACCGCATTCGGCGCATATTCACCAATGACCAGCCCAGCCTGTGCCGGGACCAGCATCGCGATGCCGCGGGCCTGCCCAAGCTTCAGCGTCCCCACGCCATCCTTGTTTACAAATGTTTGCTCGACTGCGGCAGCGTTAGGTGCCCATGCATGAATAACATCGGTGAGCTGCATATGCAGTGAAAGTAGCCGTTCACCAAGATCGGCGCCCTTAGAATGACAAATGCCATTTGCGATATGCGACAGGCGTGAACCCGCGACTTCGATCACGCCCCATCCCATATTTCGCAGGCCGGGGTCGATTCCCAATACACGCATTGCTCGCCTCGTTTTTATTTTTGTAAAAACCACATAGCACAAAACGCGAACATAAACCAAGCCACATTCGAATCACAGGCTTTGACCCCACCAAAAATCTCGCTTGGCTTAAAGAAAACCATGCTAAATCAGGGCCCTAGTAATCCCTTAAAAACAAGGAGATTTTACAGGCAACTGCCTAAAACGTAGGCATTCTAAAAACTCATACGAGCTATGCAAAAAATGGGGTACCGCCGGATCCGAATCCCCCCTAAATGCCGGTCATCAAGTCATTTCTGCAACGCAGATCAACACAAGGAACGACCCAATGGCCAACGTCCAAACAAACCTCGCAACGTCCAGCATCCTTGCAGGCCGCGTTGCATCGTTTTTTCACCACACATTAAACAACGCCGTGCAATGGAATGCCGCACGTATCACACGCAACTCGCTGTCCAAACTCTCAGCGCGCGAGCTGGATGATATCGGACTCTCATTTGGCGACATCCACGCCGTAGCGACACGCAAAGCACGCTAATCTTACCGCCACTCACACACACGAAAGGCCGCGCTGATCCAGCGCGGCCTTTTCGTTTTCGCTCCGTAAAGAGTGACTATGGCATGATCGTTTTGACTTGGCCTGCGATAAACACAGTTGCAACGTCAGGCTGCATAACCCAAGCACCAGCCTGCTCAACAAATGAACCGCTGCTCAAACCGGCAACGCGCTCTTCATAAGCTTCGGCACCCAGTGCTGCAAAAAGAAAGCCTTTAAACAAAAAGCCTGTAACGACCAGCGCGATAAGGCCTTTGAGCGGGAAGCGCGGGCGATAGACACGTGGGCGGGCGACGATCAGACCATCGGCATTAACTGAAGTCACAACACCGTTAGCCATACGGTCATGACGACGTACGATACGCTTCAGTCGTTTATCAAAAGGGACATTTGCCTGTGCCATACTAAACTCCAAAAAAATACACGGATTAACTCCGTATAGGCTTACTACCCATGTGATCAGAAACAAGGATTTTCACAAGAAACATATAAACGATTCGTCAAATTGGAATATTCTTGCTCATTGTTAACGTTGTCCATTCAACAATGCTACTACTTTTGACAAGATTGAACCCATTTTTAGCATAAGCCGCAATCACCTCATCGGCCTGCTCGTTCAATATCCCCGAAAGAATCACGTGCCCACCATTTACAATATTCTGCCCCATTGCGGGTGCCAGCCCAATAAGCGGGCCCTTTAGAATATTAGCAAATATCAAATCATAGGGCGCGCCGGCTGCCAGTTCAGGCGCATCAAACCCAGCAGCAACAACGCAATCCACCTGCCCCGAAAGCCCGTTTGCAGCGACATTCGCCGCTGCAACTTCGACCGCGACGGGATCAATGTCGCTGGCAAGCACGACGTCAGGGATAACTTTGGCCGCGGCCATCGCAAGCACTGCGGTGCCGCAGCCCACATCAATCACCCGCCCACCGGTAAACCCGGCGTTACAAAGCGCATCAAATGCCTGTAAACAACCTAGAGTTGTTCCGTGATGACCTGTTCCGAACGCCATCGCGGCGTCAATCAGCAGTGGGATTTTGTCGGTTGGCACCGTATCCGCATCATGGCTGCCATAAACGTAAAACCGCCCTGCCGCGACAGGTGCCAATTCGCGCTGCACTTTGGACACCCAATCTTGATCGGGAAGCTCGGAAATATTGAACGGTTTCGCGTCATGCAGCGCCGAATAAACGGCCAATGCGCCTGCGTCTGGATACTCTAAGAAGTAGGCCGCGACCTCCCACAGGCCGGACCCATCCTCGATTTCAAAAACACCTACCCCGGTGGGTTCTGGCACCAAATCTTCAAGCGCTTCCGAAAGCTGATAGGCCGCGTCTTCGCCCAAGATGGTGGTTAACGCTGTAAACGTGGTCATATCCGTTGCCCTTTTCCGGTGATCCCCCGAGTTAGGCACAGACCCTCGCCGCGTCAAGCCGCGCTTAGGCGCCTGTCCCGATCGGGCAAGTCACCCCTGTCCCGCCGATGCCGCAATAGCCGTTGGGATTCTTGGCCAGATATTGCTGATGATAGGTTTCAGCAAAATAGAACTGAGGTGCGTCGATGATTTCTGTCGTGATAGCACCAAGCCCCGCTGCTGCCAGGCGTGGCGCGAAGGTTTCTTTTGAAGCCTGCGCCGCTGTCTTTTGCGCGGCAGAGGCTGTATAGATGCCAGAACGATACTGCGTTCCCGCATCATTGCCCTGACGCATTCCTTGCGTCGGGTCGTGGTTTTCCCAAAACACCTGCAACAGTTGATCGTAGCTAATTTTTGCGGGATCAAAGACCACGCGCACGACCTCATTATGGCCGGTTTTCCCTGTACAGACTTCTTCGTAGGTGGCGTTCGGCGTATAGCCCCCCGCATAGCCAACCATTGTCGAGACCACACCATCAAGGGTCCAAAACATCCGCTCGACACCCCAAAAACAGCCCATGCCAAAAACGGCGACATCCATGCCGCTGGGTACATCCACCATCAACGGCGTACCAAAAGTAAAATGGGGTTCAGTGAGTAGCATCGCAGTGTCGCGGCCAGGTAACGCGGCATCGGGCGTGACCATTTCTGATTTAGCACGGTTGGCAAAAAACATCGGCGAACTCCTTTATCTGATGAACATATATGGGTTATTCGGCTGGTGCCAAAAGTCGCCCTTGAAACACGGTTTCGTGACCGGGGCCGGGGTGACGCGGCACCAAAAGTGCCAGCGCGAAGGATGTTGCCGCCATGCACGCCGCAACAATAAACACCGCCGCAGGCGAAATCAGCCACAAGTACCCAAGCCCAGCGGGCAAAAACACAGCCGCGATATGGTTAATCGTAAAGGCCACAGCAGCCGTCGGCGCGATATCCCCCGGATCCGCAATTTTTTGGAAATACGTTTTTAGCGCCAAAGCCAGTGCAAACAGCATGTGGTCGATCACGTATAGCGCAGACGCGATAACGACACCCCAACTGAAGAAATATAGCCCCCCATAGGCCACGAACACGGCGATCAACCCGGCATATTCGAACAGCAATGCGCGCCGTTCGCCAAAGATCTGCACGATCCGCCCCATCAAGGGCGCGATGATGATATTAACAACAAGGTTGATCGTATAAAGCGCCGTGATTTCATGGACCTTAAAGCCAAATTTCTCGACCATCATAAAGCCTGCGAATACCACAAAAATTTGCCGCCGCGCCCCTGCCATGAACTGCAAGGCGTAATAAAGCCAATAGCGCTTGCGCAGCACAAAAGTTTTCAGCTGCGGATGTGGGGCTTCGAACTGCGGATAGGCAAACAGACAAAACAGCGCGACAACGGCGGTAAACCCTCCCGACACCATATAAACGAAATTGTAGCTCAGATCATATGTGCGCCATGTTGAAACGATCAAGATATAGGCAACCAACGTCGCCCCCGACCCGGCCGCCATAAGCCAACCAATCGTTTGTGGCGCCCGCTTTTTGTCGATCCACTGCAACTGCAACGACTGGTTCACCGTTTCATAGTAATGGAACCCTATCGACGACAGCATCGTCAGTGTCAAAATCCCACCCATCGTGGGGAATTGTGCGGTCAACGCAGTGGCCACACCCAGCATCGCCAGCGCAACCATTCCCAAGACTTGTTCACGCACGAACATGATAATTGCGATCACCCCAATCGCTAGGAAACCCGGGATTTCGCGTACTGTATGCAGCCAGCCGATATCACTGCCATCAAAATTGGCGACATCAATGACAAAGTTATTGAGCAGCGCCAACCACGTCGAAAACGCGACAGGCATCGCCATCGCTATCAAAAACAAAAGCGCAGCAGGGCGACGCCAAAATGGCAATGCGGGTGTATCTTCGAGGCGGATAGTTTTCATTCGCGAATCCTTACGCGCATTCAACTCCCTTGGCGAGACCGATCAGACCACAACACACGCACAATCGTGGTACCAACGGCGCACAATTGCTGCGGCACCCCACCGCAGGGTGCGACTGCTGCGTTTGATCCATATCAAAGATATATTCCAGACATCTAATACAAGCGATCCTGCGAACAGACCGATTCATTGGAAACACTATGTCTACGACACCCCCTCCGTCCCTATATGCCGCGCGCGAGCCAATCTTTCCTAAGCGTGTGAAAGGCTACTACCGCAACCTGAAATGGGCGATTATGGCTGTCACCCTTGGGATTTACTACCTGACGCCGTGGATCAGATGGGACCGAGGGCCAAACCTGCCCGATCAAGCCGTGTTGATCGACCTTGCGCATCGCCGTTTCTATTTCTTCTGGATCGAAATCTGGCCGCATGAATTCTATTTCGTCGCGGGTCTGCTGATTATGGCCGGGCTCGGGCTGTTTTTGTTTACCTCTGCCTTGGGCCGTGTCTGGTGCGGCTATACCTGTCCGCAAACGGTTTGGACCGATCTGTTCATCCTTGTCGAACGTTGGATCGAAGGCGACCGCAACGCGCGTGTGCGCCTGTGGAAATCCAAATGGGACATGAAGAAATGGCGGCTTCGGATCACTAAATGGGTGGTTTGGTTTGCAATTTCGGTTGCGACAGGCGGGGCTTGGGTCTTTTACTTTGCCGATGCGCCAACACTGGCTGCCGGGCTCTTGACCTTGCAAGCGCCCTATATCGCGTGGGCGACTATCGGCGTGCTCGCGTTGACGACATTCGTGTTTGGCGGATTTATGCGCGAACAGGTCTGCAACTACATGTGCCCATGGCCGCGCATCCAAGCAGCGATGATGGACCCTGAAACGCTGACCGTCGCTTACCGGGACTGGCGTGGGGAGCCGCGCGGCAAAAAGCGCGACGCCAATGCAGGTGATTGTATCGACTGTATGGCTTGCGTGAACGTCTGCCCTGCGGGCATCGACATCCGCGACGGGCAGCAGATGGAATGTATCACTTGCGCGCTTTGTATTGATGCCTGCGATGATATCATGGCTAAAATCGGCAAGCCGCGTGGCTTGATCGACTATCTGGCGCTCTCCGACCAAGAGGCCGAATCAAAAGGCAAACCGGCCAAACCGATCTGGCAGCATATTCTGCGGCTGCGCACGGTGATCTACACATCCCTATGGTCACTCATCGGGGTCGGGCTTGTCTTTGCACTGTTTATCCGCGCTGACATCGAAATGACCGTCTCGCCGGTCCGCAACCCAACATTTGTGACCCTCTCGGACGGGACAATCCGCAATATCTATGATATTCGTCTGCTGAACAAAAACGGCGAAGATCGGGCGTTTCATCTGTCGTTGGTATCGGATGACATTCTACGAATTGAGCTGGAAGGCACGGCAGAACGCTCTATCGTGGTTCCAGCGAATGAAACCTTGCTGCAACGGGTCTATGTATCTGCGCGGCCCAGTGACGCGGCAGCAACCGTAGACCGGACCGAATTGCGGCTTTGGGTCGAAGATATGACATCAGGCGAACGCGCCTATAAGGATACAATATTTAACGGAAGGGCTGCACAATGACCCGCGAATTTACTGGCTGGCACATGCTTGGGATTATGGTCGTGATGTTTGGCACGATCATCGCCGTCAATCTGACGCTGGCCTATAAGGCTGTCAAAACCTTTCCGGGTCTTGAGACACGTAATTCATATGTCGTGAGTCAAAGTTTTGATGCGGACCGGGCCGCACAAAATGCACTGGGTTGGACGCTTGACAGCACGTTGACACATACGCAGCTGACGGTCGCAATTACCGATGATGCAGGTGTCGCAGTGATCCCCAGAATTGTCAGTGCAACTTTGGGCCGGGCAACAAACGTTGCCCAAGACATGACGCCTGAATTCACCGTTTTTGATGGTGTGATGTATGCTGATGTCGATGCGGGCGCTGGCTATTGGAACCTGCGTATCGTGCTTGAGGCCGAAGATGGAACAGTCTTTCGTCGCCGAGTGCAGCTAACGGCACAATGACCCAAGCCGCCGCGTGTCCGGCCTGTATCGGCCTTCCCGAAGGGACGCTTGAAAAAGCGGCCTCGAACGGCAGCAGTGAGATCTTGCTATCACTGCCTGCCATTCACTGCGTCGCTTGTATCAACGGGGTCGAACGCGCCCTGCGCGGGATGGACGGCGTGGCCAACGCCCGTGTTAACCTGTCGATGAAACGGGTCACTGTTGGGCTAGATGCGCCCATCGCGGCCGAGGCGCTGATTGATACGCTTGAGTTGGCCGGGTTTGAAGCACGGGTGCTGGATACTTCACTGCTTGGCGCTGAAAGTGATAGCTACGGCAGCGGATTGATGACGCGTATCGCGGTGTCTGGCTTTGCGATGATGAACGTGATGTTGCTGTCAGTCGCAATTTGGTCTGGTGCGGTTGGGGCAACCCAGCATATGTTCCATATGATCAGCGCAATGATCGCCCTGCCCGCACTGATCTATGCTGCACAGCCGTTTTTTCACAATGCTTGGACCGCGCTGTCGGTGCGCAAGCTGAACATGGATGTGCCAATTTCACTCGCGATCATTCTGGCCGCCGGCATGTCGCTATTTGAAACATTTGTCGGCGGTGCGCAGGCCTATTTTGATGCGGCATTATCGTTGACGTTCTTCTTGTTAATCGGGCGTTATCTTGATCATCGCAGCCGCAAAGCCGCAGCATCCGCCGCGGCACAGCTGTCAGCGCTTGAAGTCCCACGCGTCATGCGCCTGCGCGACGACACGCGCGAGATGGTTGATTTTGCCACGCTAGAAGTTGGCGATTTGATCCAAGTCCTACCCGGCGGACGCATCCCTGTCGATGGTGTCGTCACCGAAGGAAGCAGTCAAATTGACCGTTCCTTGCTGACCGGCGAAAGCCGCACGGCAGAAGCGAACCCTGACACGGATGTCACCGCAGGCGAGGTCAATATGACCGGGCCGCTAACCATTCGCGCAACAACTGTCGGCGCGGATACGACGCTGCGCAAAATGGTGACCATGGTCGATCAGGCCGAAGCCGTCCGTAACCGCTACACCGCCATCGCCGACCGCGCCGCCGCGATTTATGCGCCTGTTGTTCACCTACTGGCGCTGGCCGCGTTCTTGGGATGGGTGTTCTATTCGGGCGACGTCAGATTGTCGCTGAATATAGCTGTGGCCGTGCTGATCATCACCTGCCCCTGTGCGCTTGGGCTGGCTGTTCCGGCCGTATCAACCACAGCAGCAGGCCGGCTGTTTCGCGCCGGGCTTTTGGTGAAAGATGGTACAGCGCTCGAACGGCTGGCCGAAGTCGACACCGTCGTTTTCGACAAGACAGGCACACTGACCATGCCTGCCGCAGCGCGTGATACGCTTGATGCGCGGGCGCAATCGATTGCGCTGGCACTCACCAAAAATTCGACCCATCCGGTCGCGCAGGCGATTGCCGCTTCGTTGGATGGGGTCACGCCAGAAATAATCACTGACCAAGAGGAATTGTCCGGGCGCGGGTTACGCGCCCAATGCGACGGGCAGCTCGTGCGGCTTGGGTCTGGTGCATGGCTGGGCGCAAAGGCTGGCACTTATCTGCAAATTGGCGATGCCCCCGCCCAAAAAATCGCACTGCGATCGGAACTGCGTGAAGGTGCCGCGCAATTGATCAGCGGTTGGCAAGACGCTGGGCTTGATGTGCATTTGGTATCAGGTGATGACGCTGACGAAACCGCCAAGATTGCCGGCACGCTTGGGGTCAAAAACTGGCAAGCGCAGACCAAACCGGCAGAAAAAATCGCCTATATCACTGCATTATCCGAGAACGGTGCAAAAGTGCTGATGGTCGGTGATGGGCTGAACGATACGGGTGCGCTCGCTGCGGCCTACGCATCGGTGTCGCCCGCGACGGCCGCAGATGCATCGCGTGCCGCATCGGATATCGTTTTACTGAATGATAGCCTGACGCCGCTGATCGAACTGCCAAAGGTCGCGCGCGCCGCCAAACGACGAATCTTAGAAAATTTTGCGATCTCAGCCAGCTATAACGCGATCGCCATTCCAATTGCATTGCTGGGCTTTGCGACTCCGCTACTGGCCGCGATTGCGATGTCATCATCGTCGATTACAGTGTTGCTTAATGCGCTACGCTTGCGGGGACGGGTATGAATATTTTGGTGGTTTTAATCCCTGTTTCACTGATTTTGGGCGGACTTGGACTCGCGGCGTTTCTTTGGAGCTTGCGCAGTGAACAATACGATGACCTTGATGGCGACGCTTGGCGCATCCTGTCAGAAGACGAAGACAAGCCGCGCGAGTAGACTGCTCCAGCCCTCCCCTTTCCATTTTGAAAATTTAGATGTTTGCACCTTGCCGCTGTTGACTCGGGGATTTTGCGTGCCTAACTATGCTACGTTATCACTCGGACGGACTGAGTGCTAACATAAGAGAAACCCGAACTGGAGAAGTTCTGAAATGGCATTTACACCACTTCACGACCGCGTACTCGTTCGTCGCATCGAAGGCGACGAAAAGACTGTTGGCGGCTTAATCATTCCTGACAGCGCAAAAGAAAAGCCTGCTGAAGGCGAAGTTGTGAGCACTGGCGAAGGCGCACGTAAAGACAGCGGTGAGCTGATCGCGATGGCTGTTAAAGCTGGCGACAAAGTGCTGTTCGGCAAATGGTCCGGCACAGAAGTTAAGATCGACGGCGAAGACCTGTTGATCATGAAAGAAAGCGACATCCTGGGCATCATGTAAGCCCGCGCAGGCGTGGATTGAAATCCACCCTACATTTGTCACGCAATTAGAAATTTAAGGAGCACATGAAAATGGCTGCTAAAGACGTCAAATTCGGCACCGACGCACGCAATCAAATGCTGCGCGGCGTCAACATTCTTGCAGACGCTGTCAAAGTAACATTGGGCCCAAAAGGCCGTAACGTTGTTTTGGACAAGTCTTTCGGCGCACCGCGCATCACCAAAGACGGTGTATCTGTTGCCAAAGAAATCGAACTTGAAGATAAGTTCGAAAACATGGGCGCACAGATGGTTAAGGAAGTTGCTTCCCGGACCAACGACGAAGCTGGTGACGGTACAACGACCGCAACAGTTTTGGCCCAAGCTATCGTGCGCGAAGGCATGAAATCTGTCGCTGCTGGCATGAACCCAATGGATTTGAAGCGCGGTATTGATCTTGCGACTTCAACTGTTGTTGAAGCGATCAAATCTGCAGCGCGCCCTGTGAACGACAGCGACGAAGTTGCACAAGTCGGCACAATCTCTGCAAACGGCGAAGCAGAAATCGGTCGTCAGATCGCAGACGCAATGCAGCGCGTTGGCAACGAAGGTGTTATCACTGTTGAAGAAAACAAAGGTCTGGAAACAGAGACCGATGTTGTTGAAGGCATGCAGTTCGACCGCGGTTACCTGTCACCTTACTTTGTGACCAACACAGAGAAAATGACAACAGAGCTGGAAGACGCGATCATCTTGCTGCACGAAAAGAAACTTTCGTCGCTACAGCCAATGGTTCCACTGCTCGAATCTGTGATCCAATCTGGCAAGCCTTTGCTGATCATCGCTGAAGATGTTGAAGGCGAAGCACTGGCAACTCTCGTGGTTAACAAACTGCGCGGCGGCCTGAAAATTGCGGCTGTTAAAGCACCTGGTTTCGGCGATCGCCGCAAAGCCATGTTGCAAGACATCGCCATCTTGACTGGCGGCCAAGTGATTTCCGAAGACCTCGGCATGAAGCTTGAGAACGTCACAATCGACATGCTGGGTTCTGCTAAGCGCGTTGCGATCACCAAAGACGAAACAACAATCGTTGACGGTGCAGGCGACAAAGCTGAAATCGAAGCACGCGTTTCACAAATCCGTGGCCAAATCGAAGAAACATCTTCTGATTACGACCGTGAGAAACTGCAAGAACGCGTTGCCAAATTGGCTGGTGGTGTTGCTGTTATCCGCGTCGGCGGCATGTCCGAAGTGGAAGTGAAAGAACGCAAAGACCGCGTTGACGATGCTCTGAACGCGACACGCGCCGCGGTTCAAGAAGGCGTTGTTGTTGGTGGTGGTGTTGCTTTGATCCAAGGCGGCAAAGCGCTTGACGGTCTGTCTGGTGACAACTCTGATCAAGATGTTGGCATCAACATCGTACGCAAAGCTATCGAAGCACCTCTACGTCAAATCGCTGAAAACTCTGGCGTTGACGGTTCTGTCGTTGCTGGCAAAATCCGCGAAAGCGACGACAAGTCATTCGGCTTTAACGCACAGACTGAAGAATATGGTGACATGTTCGCATTCGGCGTTATCGACCCTGCGAAAGTTGTGCGCACAGCCCTGCAAGACGCAGCATCTGTGGCTGGCCTTTTGATCACAACCGAAGCAATGGTTGCAGACAAGCCATCCAAAGACGGCGGCGCACCTGCTGGCGGCATGCCCGACATGGGCGGCATGGGCGGCATGATGTAAGTCAAAACGCTTCGCGTTTTGACGCGGGCAGCAAAGCGGTAGTCATTTCGACAGAAACGATGAGAGCTTTGACCTCGCATCAGCTTTTGAAGGGCGGTTCCTATTGGGGCCGCCCTTTTACATTGAAACGCCGATCACGAAACCTCTATCCCGTTTCGTCTTCGCTAGACGTCACCGTCCACCGCGACTAACGTCCTGCCAATGAACTTGTTCCAAACACCCGACTTTGCCCGTGATATGAAACGCGGCGAAGAACCTGCAGTTGATGCACTGCTAGATCAGGCTTTTGCAAACACCGCAGAGTCGCGGCTCGTGGGCAAACTACGCAAATCTCGCGCCATCGCAGGCGAAACGGTCTTGCCGATGGATGGGCAGATCATCGGGTATTACGCGCTATCATACATGGTGAAACCCAAAGGCTGGTTATGCCTCGCGCCTGTTGCGATCCACCCTGACGTACAAAACCGTGGCTACGGCAAGCGGATGCTGGGTGTTTTAACAGAATGGGCACGTCTAACGAAGACACCTGTTGTGGTCCTCGGAGAACCCAATTTTTATCAACGTGCCGGGTTTTCATCTGACTACGCCAAAAATATGACCTCACCATACCCGATCAAAAACACGTTGATCGCCGGCGTCGATCACGCACCAAAGCAAAGCTTGGCCTATCCGGCGGCATTCCAATCATGAAGCTCTTCTTATTCGTAGCGCTGGCCATGACCGCCTTTGCCGCAAATTCTGTGTTGAATAGGATCGGCATTGCTCAATATGGCATGAGCCCGATGAGCTTTGCCGCAATTCGTGTGATCGCCGGGGCAGCCATGCTTTGGGTGCTGATAGCCGCCAGAACGCAATCCGCCCCCACCATTTTTAACCCGAAACGCTTTGCTGGGGCTGCGACACTGGCCACCTATATGATCGGGTTTTCTGTAGCCTATCAGAATCTTGACGCTGGTGTTGGGGCGTTGATCTTGTTTGGCGCACTTCAAGTTGTCATTTTTGGGTGGGCCATCGTCGAAAAACAGTCGATCCCGCCACTGCGCTGGCTGGGTGTCGCGACTGCATTTATTGGGCTTTGCGTTTTGTTGTGGCCGACCCAAAGCATACCGATGCCGCTCGGCAGTGTTGCAGCAATGATCGCGGCGGCGGTTGGCTGGGGTGCATATACGCTGCTTGGGCGCGCAGAAGAGGATCCGCTGGGGGCGACGGCAAGCAACTTCTTACTTTGTGTGCCTTTGGTAGGGATCGGGTTGATCGGTGCGGGGCAATTGCCGCTCATGGGGGCGATCACTGCGGTGGTGGCCGGGGCGCTGACATCTGGGTTGGGCTATGCGCTGTGGTATCAACTTTTGCCCAAACTTGCGACGACCGTCGCCGGCACCGCGCAATTGACTGTACCCGTAATCGCGGTCGCCTTTGGCGTGGCGTTCCTAGCCGAGCCGCTAAGCCTGCGCTTGGTGATCGCTGGTGCATTGGTCCTTGGCGGTATCGGCCTTTCGCTACTGGTAAAAAGATAACGTAAATTTCCCCCTTTTCCTGCGGCGACACGATGCTATCTTTAGCTGTATGAAAGCCTTTCTCATTACCGCGTTTTGCCTCTTTGGCACCGCATCGTCAGCACAAGACTGTGTTGTCTTGCTGCACGGGCTTGCCCGCTCTGAAATGTCATTGACCCCGATGCAATTGGTGCTCGAAGACGCGGGCTATAGGGTCATCAACCGCGGTTACCCATCGACTGAGGCCCCTATTGAAACGCTCGTCCACGATCATCTGACCGAAGATGTCGCCGCCTGTGGTGACACCCGGATCAACTTTGTCACCCATTCGATGGGCGGAATTTTGGTGCGGTTGTGGTTGACCGAAAACCGCCCCGAACAGATGGGCCGCGTGGTGATGCTTGGGCCACCCAATGGTGGATCAGAACTGGTCGATATTTTCGGTGAATTTGAGCCATTTCAGTGGGTTAACGGCCCGGCGGGTCTGCAACTTGGAACTGAGCCTAGCAGCGTTCCGAATTCAATCGACTATCTTCCCTATGAAATCGGGATTATCGCCGGGGATCGCACCCTGAACCTTGTCTATTCCGCGCTCATCGAAGGGCCTGACGACGGCAAAGTCTCAATTGCATCTGCCCGCTTAGATGGGATGGCGGATATGATTATCCTGCCCGTCACCCATACGTTTATGATGAACAACCCGCTGGTGATGGAAGAAGTGCTTACCTTCCTCAAAAATGGCAGTTTTGACCATGATCTAACCCTGACGGATGTGATCTTGGGGCTTGATTAAGCCTTTGTGACGATCTTATTCACATGGCCCATTTTCCGGCCCGGCTTTACTTCTGCTTTGCCATAAAGGTGGATCGCCGCATCCGTGCGCGCCAAATCAGGCACACGGTTCATGTCGTCACCGATCAGATTTTCCATCACAACATCCGTATGGCGCGCACCGCTGCCAAGTGGCCAGCTTGCCACGGCGCGAATATGCTGTTCGAACTGACAAATCGTGCAGCCATTTTGGGTCCAATGCCCTGAATTATGGACGCGCGGGGCGATTTCATTCACGATCAACCCATCTGAGGTGACAAACAGCTCAACCCCCATCACGCCAACGTAATCGAGCGCATTTAAGATGTTCGCCGCCAAAAGCACGGCATCAGTCCGCTGCGATGGCGTCAGGTTTGCTGGTACTGTCGTTGTCCGCAAAATTCCGTCTTCATGGACATTTTCGCCGGGATCATAGCAGGCAACAGCCCCATCAACCCCGCGCGCGCCGATGATAGACACTTCGTGGCTAAAGTTGATGAACCCTTCCAAAACCGCAGGCGCACCCGCCATATCGGCAAGTGCCTGATCCGCATCAGCCGCAGCCATGATGCGCGATTGTCCTTTCCCATCGTAACCCATCCGCCGGGTTTTCAGGATCGCGGGACTGCCTATTTCGGCAATCGCCTTGGCCAGATCATCCGCATTTTCGACATTGGCAAAAGGGGCGGTTTGCAGGCCAAGCCCTTGCAAGAACGTCTTTTCGGTCAATCGGTCTTGGCTGGTGGCCAACGCCTGCCGCCCCGGGTGGATCGGCGCGAGAGATTCGAGCAGATCCAGTGCAGACGTTGGGATGTTTTCAAACTCATAGGTGATGACATCAACCGCATTGCCGAACGCCGTCAGCGCGGCTTGATCTTCATAGCTGGCCGTGGTGACGGTATCGGCCACTTCGGCGGCAGGCGGGTTAGCACCGGGTTCAAAGATATGGGTTTTCAGCCCCAGACGCGATGCCGCAACAGAGAGCATCCGGCCAAGCTGACCGCCACCCAAGATACCGATTGTGGCCCCAACGGGCAGTGCATTAGTCATCAGTTGGTTCATCCGGAATTGAGGCGGACAAAGCCGCGCGCCATGCATCCAACCGCGCAGCCAACGCCGGGTCTTGTAAAGCCAAAATTCCTGCGGCCATCAGCCCGCCGTTCTTTGCGCCAGCGGCCCCGATGGCCATTGTCGCTACCGGAAAGCCGCGCGGCATTTGCAGAATAGAATAGAGGCTATCAACCCCAGACAGCGCCTTCGTTTGCACCGGGATACCAACAACAGGCACCCGGGTTTTCGAGGCCATCATGCCCGGCAAATGCGCCGCACCGCCAGCACCGGCAATAATCACCTGTAATCCGCGATCCACGGCTGTTTTGCCGTAATCCCACAACCGATCCGGGGTACGATGGGCCGAGACGATTTTGGTCTCATAGGCGACCCCTAATTCATCAAGGACATCCGCCGCCTCACGCATCGTGGGCCAATCGGATTGGCTACCCATAATTATGCCAACAACAGGTTGCGTCATATGTTCTTATCCTCGGTTTCAAAAGGAAGCGGCACTATAGCCAAGGCGGACAAAGCTGCAACGCCATATCACGCGATAATATCTGGAAAAATGCGGTCTTCGAGCCGGACAATCTTGTCCTTGAGCATCAGTTTTTGTCGTTTAAGGCGTTTCAGCGTCAGCATATCGGGCGCCCCGGTTTCATGCAGCGCCGCAATCGCCGTATCAAGATCGCGATGCTCTTGTTTTAGAACGGCAAGTTCGACGCGCAGTACGTCGTCTTGATCCATTTTCGAAGAGTTATTCATCAACACTGCACCCAATTCCATTCGTTACGCCGACTATAGAACATGGCTTAGCATAAGACATCTTAATACTTGCCACTTGATCAATCGGTCCGCACCCCCCATATTTTTACAAAGGTCGCCGAAACGGGGCCGCAAACGCGACAGTCGCTTAGCAAAGGACATGTCTTATGACAAAATTGGCTTTGGGAACCCATCCGTTCCTTCTTGGATTTGAACAGCTTGAACGGCTGGTCGAACGCACCGCGAAAACCGGCAATGACGGTTACCCCCCTTATAACATCGAACAGACTTCGGAAAATTCGTACCGGATCACACTAGCGGTGGCAGGATTCGCCGAAAGCGATCTCGCGATTACGGTTGAGGATAGCTCGCTTGTTATCCGCGGACGCCAAAACGATGACGCCGACGGGCGCGTGTATCTGCACCGGGGTATTGCAGCGCGTCAGTTTCAACGCTCTTTCGTGTTGGCAGATGGGGTCGATGTTGGCGAAGCAACCATCGAAAATGGACTGCTGCATGTCGATCTAACGCGCGCTGTGCCCGACCGTGTCGTGCAAACAATCAACATCCGGAAAGGGTAAGCCATGGAAACCAAAATAGACCTTAACGCATTTGCGTCTGACATCGCTTACGTCAAACCCGTCTTGGCTGCTGATCTCCCTGATGAGATACGCGATCAAGTTGGCGATCTGGAAACGTTGTTTTCAGTGCACAATGCCGAAGGTGAACAGCTTGCACTGGTCGCCAACCGCAAGTTGGCCTTTCATCTGGCGCGTGAAAACGACATGACACCCGTCACGGTGCACTAAAGCCAAATACCGTAGGTATCTTGCATATATTTCACACAGGCGCTGTCCGCTTCAACGCGGTTGGCGCCCTCGATTACGGAACGATGAAGTGCGGCCTCATCCGCGGCCCCTGTTTCTGGCGGAATGCCAAAACCAGCAGCGCAAAGGATGCCGATCCCTTTGCGTTCCAAATGCCCCGATAGCCAAATGTCATCGACAGTCCAAAGAACTGGCGGGATATCAAACATCGTTTCGTCAAAGAAATCCGGCTTAATCAACACCGCGCCCAGACCTTCGGCGATATGATCAAACCCGGCCCGGCGAAATTGCATCGCGCGGTGGGGTTTCGGGTCGATGACCCCTGTGGTGATCTGTTTTACTTTGCGGCGCAGCAGCTTGTAGACATGTAACGGCGTCGTCCGATGGCGCGGGCTTTTGCCGTGGCGCGAAGGCACCTTGATCCCGATCTTGTCAACATGGTTCAGCACAGAGGTCGCAACTGCGATATCGGTACGGTCACCACGTGCAGCAATCATATGTTCAAACCATTGCGGATGATAAATGCGATCGTCATCACAATAGATCAGGTCCGTATCGGTTCCAGCTAAATCACGCGCGGCAAAAAGAACCTTTGTTGCCGGGCCAATATCTTCGTCAGGTTGGATGATTGTGATCCCCTGCGGCACGTCCGGCAATTGACCATCCCAATCAGGAAAGCGGCGATACTTCTTTGGAATATACAGCCGGATTTCATCGCTTTGTACAGTTTGCTTAAGCAAACCTTCAAGCGCGGGCTGCAATTCTGAAAACCGTGGCGGGATCGCGGACAGGGAAACGACGAGGCTCATGTATTTCTCTTAGGTTGGCGACAGTCATATCGCTTGTTTTGTCTATGAATTGCTTGCGATGCATCCATCGTGCTAAATCCAAACACCATAGGTTTCCTGCATGTACTTGATACACGCGAGATTTGCGTCGACTCTATTCACACCCGCGACCGTCGCTTTATAAAGCGGCGAAGTTTCGCTGCTGCCGGTAATAAGCGGGTCTGCAAATCCGGCGCCCTGCCAGATCGCGATACCTTTACGCGCCATATGGCCTGACAACCAGATGTCATCGACGCTCCAGATAACGGGAGGGATGTCATATGCTGCGGCATCAAAGAAATGCGGTTTGACTAACACAGCCCCAAAACCTTCGGCGATGGATGCAAATCCGGGTCGACTAATCCTTCCACGTCTCAGTTTCGGTTGATCTTCACCAGTGTGCAGCTTGCGAATGATTTGTCTAAGCCGTTTCGCACGATACCTCAGATCTTTACGAAAAACCTGTGGCCCTTTGTGCGGCGGAAAACTCGGTACAATCTGCACCCGACGAAACACCAACTCGCGGTCCAAAGTGGCTGTCGCAACGCAGCGATTGTGATGCCGTTTTCTGGCACGCAGCATCCGCGCAAACCAATCAGGTTCATAGATCCTATCATCGCCACAATAGATGATATCGCAATCAGTGCCCTGCAAATCATCCGCATCAAACAAGACTTTACTATAACCGCTCCATTGTTACCGCGGTGATTTGGCCTTGATGCGGGCGACAAGTTCAGCGTCATCTACGAAGTCTTCAAGGAACTCATGCCAGGTTTTGGTGGTTATGCGGGCATCGCGGATCATGTCCGTCAGCTCCGCGATGCCGTCCTCGGTCAGTGCATCGACGGTTTCGTCAGCACCGGCATAGACGCTGACGATGTTGCCATAGGCATATGATCATCATTGGAGATGATGGCTTGGAGAAGCGCGACATCCTCGCCCAGCTTTGTGGCGACGTAGTCGATGGTGCAGGCATGTGTCACCGCAGCCATTAGGCAGCCTCTGAGTGGACGGTGGTTTGCGGCACCCAATTCCACGGCAACAACTCATCCAGCCGGTTGATCTTGTGGTCGTGGATGCGGTCGAGAATGTCCGCGAGATACCCGCCGGCGAAATACACGCATCCGGGTGCCGCAACCCCGCCTCGATCATTCGTGCAAACCGCGTAGGTTCGTAGACCATATCGTCGTCGCAATAGATAATATTGCAGTCACTTCCGCGTAGATCGTCGACTGCGAATAGCACCTTACTCGCAGGGCCGAGATCATCATCAGTTTGGATAACGCGCACACCTTTGGGGACATCTGGCATCTCGCCGGCATACCCTGGAAAGCGCCGAAATCTTTTAGGCAGGTAAAGACGTATCTCATCAATCTTCGCCGTTTGCGCGATGAGGCTTTCAAGAACCGGCCCAAGATGGCCAAATCGGGGAGGAATCGCTGCAAGCGAAACAATCGTAGGCACACCGCTTCTCCAGTTTGTGGGGTTGTTCGCTACCCTTTAATAAGCCCCATGCTTTCGAGCTTCAAGATCACTTGGTGCGCGCAATTGTCGACAGCTACACTTTCTGTTTCAAGGCTCAACTCTGGGGCCTCAGGCACATCGTAAGGATCCGAAATCCCCGTGAATTCTTTAATCTTGCCTTCGCGCGCCAGCTTATACAGGCCCTTACGGTCCCGGCGTTCACATTCTTCGATTGTGGTGGCGACGTGTACTTCGATGAATGCGCCAAATTGTTCGATATCTTCACGTACTGCTCGGCGGGTTGTCGCGTATGGAGCGATTGGCGCGCAGATCGCGATACCACCGTTCTTGGTAATCTCAGACGCGACATAACCGATACGGCGGATGTTCAGATCGCGGTGTTCTTTGCTAAAGCCCAATTCGGACGACAGGTTTTTGCGCACGATATCGCCATCCAACAGCGTCACCGGGCGGCCGCCCATTTCCATCAATTTAACCATCAACGCGTTGGCAATTGTGGATTTCCCAGAACCCGAGAAGCCAGTGAAGAACACGGTAAACCCTTGGCTCGCCCGTGGGGGGCGGGTTTTACGCAGTTCTTCAACCACAGTTGGAAAGCTGAACCATTCAGGAATTTCCAGCCCTTCGGCCAAACGACGGCGCAATTCGGTGCCCGAAATATTCAAGATGGTCACATCGTCTTTGTCAGTGATTTCATCTGCGGGTTCGTATTGGGCGCGATCTTGCACATAAACCATGTGCTTAAAATCGACCATTTCGATGCCCATTTCTTCTTGGTACTCGCGGAACAAATCCTGCGCATCATAGGGGCCGTAAAAATCTTCACCGGCAGAGTTTTTGCCGGGGCCGGCGTGATCACGGCCAACGATAAAGTGGGTACAACCGTGGTTTTTACGGATCAGACCATGCCAGACCGCCTCACGTGGGCCAGCCATGCGCATTGCGAGGTTCAGCAGTGACATCGCGGTAGTGGACGCTGGGTACTGGTCAAGCACCGCCTCATAGCAACGCACACGGGTAAAGTGATCAATATCGCCCGGTTTCGTCAGGCCGACGATAGGATGGATCAGCAGGTTGGCTTGCGCTTCACGCGCGGCGCGGAATGTCAGTTCTTGGTGCGCGCGGTGCAGCGGATTGCGAGTTTGGAAGGCCACAACTTTGCGCCAGCCCATCTTACGGAAATAGGCGCGCAATTCGTTTGGCGTATCGCGACGTGCACGGAAATCATAGTGCACAGGCTGCTGGATACCCGTAACAGGGCCACCCAAGTAAACGGCACCCGCGTGGTTATGCAGATAGTTCACCGCCGGGTGGGCGCTATCATCAGCGCCAAAAACCTTTTCGGCTTCGCGGGCTTTGTTCGGCACCCATTTGTCCGTGACAGTCATCGTCGCGAGGATCACACCCTCTTGGTCGCGCAGCGCAATGTCTTGACCAACCGTGATGGTTTCTGCGAATTTTTCGGTCACATCCAGCGTGATCGGCATCGGCCATAGCGTGCCATCAGCCGTGCGCATGTTTTCCACGACGCCGTTGTAATCAGCCTCGGACAAGAACCCTTTGAGCGGGTTGAAACCGCCGTTCATCAACAATTCAAGATCGCAAATCTGACGCGGTGTCAGATCGTGGCTGACCAAATCGCCAGCCTCTGCCTTAAGTTTTTGGGCGCTGTCATATGAAACGAAGAGTTCGGGGATCGGGGCCAGGTCTTGGGTCATGAATGCTCTCTGACTATGATGTGTAATTTCGGGCGGGGATAGCCCCGCATCAGGGCCAATGTCTAGCACAACAAAGCAGAAAAGACAGGTGTTCGCGTGTTCATCCCATCCGCAGAACCAAATCGGCACCAATGCGCCGCAATTGGTCTATGTGTATGCGCGGCGCATAGCGTAAACTAGAAAGGCCAGCCGCACCGCAGCTGACCTCTAACCATAATAAATCGCAGAATTTATTCTTGTTCGGCGATAAACCGTTCAGCATCCAGCGCCGCCATGCAGCCCATTCCGGCAGACGTCACCGCCTGACGGTAGACGTGGTCGGTCAAATCGCCTGCGGCGAAAACGCCGGGAATTGCCGTGCGCGTGCTGCCCGGCTCAACTGCGACATAACCGCCGCTGTGCAATTCCAGTTGATCTTTGACCAGTTCAGATGCAGGCGCATGGCCGATCGCGATAAACACGCCTTTGGCCGGGATATCTGTAATTTCACCGGTCTTGGTGTGCTTGACCTTCACGCCTTCGACACCCAGCGGCATATCGGTGCCATAAACCTCGTCAATTTCATGAAACCAAAGCGTTTCGATCTTGGGGTTCTTTTCCAAACGGTTCTGAAGGATCTTTTCCGCGCGTAATTCGTCGCGACGGTGCACAAGCGTCACTTTGGAGGCAAAGTTGGTCAGAAAGAGCGCCTCTTCAACAGCCGTATTACCACCGCCGACAACAACGATCTCTTGGCCGCGGTAAAAGAACCCGTCACATGTCGCACAGGCGCTGACGCCAAAACCTTTGAACTTTTCTTCGGTGGGCAGGCCAAGCCATTTGGCACGCGCGCCAGTACATAGGATCACAGCATCGGCTGTATATACCGTGCCACTGTCGGATTGCGCCGTGAAAGGACGGTTTTGCAGGTCCAGTTCGGTGATGATGTCACCGATAATCTCACACCCCATTGCACGCGCATGTGCCTCTTGGCGGATCATCAGATCGGGGCCTTGGACTTCGGTATCACCAGGCCAGTTTTCAACTTCGGTTGTTGTTGTCAACTGACCACCTGGTTCAATCCCTTGCACAAGGATCGGTTCCAGCATTGCGCGCGCGGCATAGACCCCAGCGGTATAGCCCGCGGGGCCAGAGCCGATGATCAGAACTTTGGTATGGCGGGTCTCGGACATGGTGGGGCTCTCTTTATGCGATTTGTTTACGATATAGCGGCGCAGCCCGCCGGATGAAAGACCACGCATAACGGGCATGCAGACATCAATAGTTACCAGAACTTGAAATAATATTGCGCCCACCCGCACAGTTGCGTAGTATTTGGAAAAACACAAAGGATCCCCGATGCCCGGCACGAAACTTGATGAAATCGATCGCATGATTCTTGCCGAATTGCAGGCGGACGGGCGCATGACCAATGTTGAACTTGCCAAGCGCGTCGGAATTTCCGCCCCGCCTTGTCTGCGCCGCGTGCGCACGCTTGAAGAGCAAGGGTTTATCCACGGCTACCATGCGGATGTGAATGCCCGAGAACTCGGCTTCGAAGTGCAGGTCTTTGCGATGGTCGGTCTGGTCAGTCAGGCCGAAGTGGACCTGAGCGCTTTTGAAAAGCGTTGCGAGGGCTGGCCGCTGGTCCGCGAATGTCACATGCTGAACGGCGAAGTTGATTTCATCTTGAAATGTGTGGCGCCTGATCTGCGCAGTTTTCAACGGTTCCTGACAGAAGAATTAACCAGCGCCGAAAACGTGGCGTCGGTGAAGACGTCGCTGGTGATCCGCGGTGCCAAAGACCAACCCGGCGTACCATTTGATGTGCTTGAGGCGCGGCTGGCGCAGCAGGCTTAGTTGCGCACAGCCCACAACCCTCAATCGCATCAAAGGCTTTCGATTGTATTGGTGGCCGGAGCACCAATTTAGACAAAGACAATGGTGTGGTTTTTCACTCAATCCTTAGGGGTCTTGGTGTTAATTTTCTATCGATGCTGGGCGGCTGGCATCCTTTTTTTTGCAATATACAATAAGCCCCTAGCGCCAATACGAATGACAAAATTGCCCCGCCTGCCAAGCTTGCGACCTTAGGGTTGGACAGGAACCCTTAAAGTTGCAATAAACCCTTCATAAACTGTAATTAATGTTCCGGAGGTAATATATGTTATCGAACACTCCCCTAAAAATTTCTACCCTCATTGCCGCCCTGTCTCTGACAGGTTGCGTCGAAACAACGAGCTCGCAAAGCACCGCAGTTGAGGCACCGGAAGCTGTGGCAACTGCTCCGGCAGCCGCGGCTACCATCGAAGACACCCCCATCGTCACTGCAAACTTCGGTAGTGGTGGCGGAAGCTGGGAAGGGTTTGGCAACATCCTGTTTCGCTATGCTGTAATTGAGCAAAACAATGAGGTTTACATCTGCGGCGCCTACACTGGGCGAGGGTCCACAAACATACGCAAGCTCTCACGCGAGGTGATGCGCCAGGCGACGGCAACTTCAAACGGCCAGACAATTTTGCGTAATATGCGCTTCTTCAAGGAAGTCTCAAATTCGCATTTGTCCACTTCGCTGGTCGGTGTCGAAACGAATTGCCGCTCAACTGGACAATCCGTTGATGCAGTTCCATTGAATAGCATCCGCGTCCAAACCCACGAAGGCCGCTATCGCGTCAGGACCTAAGGGCGGAGCGCGCGTAGGCTTTACCCGATGTGGCGGGCCATGCTGACTGAGTTCATCAGTTGCGGATCAAAATATCCGCGCGTTATTATAAACTCTAATTTTACAATACGAAAAAGGGCACCTACTTGCGTAGGTGCCCTTTCCTTCACTGGGTACGTACCGTTGCGCGAACAGATGGTACGGTGCCTTGTGATTCCTATTCGCCGCCACCCAATTGGTGGACATAGGCCGTCACCGCTTGGATTTCGGCCTCTGTCAGACGTGTGCCCCAGTTGGGCATGACCCCAAATCGGGCGTAGCGCACGGTTTCTTCCAATGTGTCGGCATCGCCACCATAAAGCCAGATCGCGTCGGTCAGATTTGGCGCTCCGAGGTCGCGGCTCCCGGTACCGTCATCGGCGTGACAGGCAGCGCAGTTATCATAGAAGATCGTTGCCCCCGCTTCGGCCAATGTGGCGTCGTGTTCTTGGTTCGAGATCGACCGTACATGCTGCACAACCGCGTCGATTTCATCATTCGTTAGAATTTCGTCAAAAGCCGTCATTTCAGAATAGCGCGCATCCCAATCATCTTCGTTGCGGATACCGTGGCGCACTGTGTAGCTGATGTTTTCAAAGTCACCGCCCCAGAGCCAATCATCATCCAAAAGGTTCGGATAGCCTTTGGCCCCTGCCGCACCCGACCCGTGACAAGTCGAACAATTCGTACGGAAAACGGCCGCACCTGCAGATGTCGCATAGCGCATCAGCTCTTCGTTCTCGGAAAGCGTATTGAGATCCGCCGCCGCAAGCTGTGCTGAAATCTCGGCGTTTGCCTCTTCGAAACGGGCAATGTCTGCCGCCACTTCACCCCGAGTGGAATATCCCAGCAGACCCTTGGTCGCGCCTGAAATCATCGGCCAAGCAGGATAGGCAATCGAGTACGCGACCGCCCAGACGATACACATATAAAGCGTATACAGCCACCAGCGCGGTAACGGGTTGTTCAGTTCTTTAATCCCGTCCCAGTCGTGGCCTGTGGTGTCGGTGCCTGTGACCTCATCAATGTCTTTATGTTCGCTGCTCATGATTGCAGCTCCTTGATACTAGTGTTTTTGCTGGTGGGCGTCTCAACGCTACCGGGCGCAACTTCGTTACGAAACGGGATGTTAGCAGTATCGGCATGCACCGACTTACTGCCAGGGCGGAATGCCCAAACGATTACCCCAAGGAAAAATAGGGTCATCGCCAGCAAAACCCAGCTGTCGGCGATTTCACGCAGGATAGAATAGGTATCCATGATCTGTCTCCTTTACCGGCTTGCGTCTGGGGTGAAGGTCGAGAAGTCGACCGTTGTACCCAGCATTTGAAGATAGGCCACAAGCGCATCCATTTCGGACACACCCGGTGCGCCGTCAAAGTTACGGACTTGCGCGCCGGGGTAACGTTCCAGCAGATCATCATATGAATCGCTATAAGGATCGATCTGCGCCAAGACGTCAGATTCCGCGGCTTCGATCATTTCATCAGTGTATGGCACACCAACGACCCGGTGTGTCGCCACAACGTCAGCCGCATATTCTGCGTTGACCTCAACATCCAACAAATACCCATAGCCCGGCATAATGGATTCAGGCACAACCGATTGCGGGTCCGTCATATGATCGATATGCCAAGCGTCCGAATACTTACCGCCGACCCGGGCCAGATCAGGCCCGGTCCGCTTTGATCCCCACTGGAACGGGTGATCATACATCGATTCCGCAGCCAATGAATAATGGCCGTACCGCTCAACTTCGTCACGCATTGGGCGGATCATTTGACTATGGCAGACGTAGCAGCCTTCGCGAACATAGATGTCACGCCCCGCCAATTCGAGCGGCGAATATGGGCGTACCCCTTCGACCTCCTCAATCGTGTTCTCGAGATAGAACAGTGGCGCGATTTCAACGATCCCACCAATGCTCACGACCACAAGCGATGCAACCAATAGCAAGGTTGGGCTCCGCTCAAGGACGCCATGTTTGGCCAGGAAGCCTTTGTTTTCTTGTGTATCAGACATATTCCTGATCCTTATGCTGTTGGGACGCCGACAAGGGCTTTTTGGCGTGCGCCACCCTTGATGGTCATGAAGATGTTCCACGCCATGATTAGCGCACCAGTCAGGTACAAGACCCCACCCAATCCGCGCACAACGAGCATCGGAAATTTGGCGGAAACAGTGTCAGCAAAGCTGTTCACAAGGAACCCATTGGCATCAACTTCACGCCACATCAGGCCTTCCATGATGCCGGTGACCCACATTGAAGCGGCATATAGAATGATGCCGATTGTGGCCAACCAGAAGTGCCAGTTGATCGCGGACATCGAATACATTCCTTCTTTACCCCAAAGACGTGGCGCCAAGAAATACAGAGCCGAGAAGGTAATCATCCCGTTCCAACCAAGCGCACCAGAGTGCACGTGACCAATGGTCCAGTCGGTATAGTGAGACAGGCTGTTAACTGCACGGATCGACATCATCGGGCCTTCAAATGTAGACATACCATAGAACGCGAGGCTGATCACCATCATCCGAATGATCGGATCTGTACGCAGCTTGTCCCAGGCCCCTTGCAGGGTCATCAGACCGTTAATCATCCCGCCCCATGAAGGCATCCAAAGGATGATCGAGAACACCATGCCCAGTGTCGATGCCCAATCAGGCAACGCAGTGTAGTGCAAGTGGTGCGGACCCGCCCAGATATAAAGGAAGATCAGCGCCCAGAAGTGAATGATCGACAGCTTGTAGGAATAGACCGGACGACCCGCTTGCTTGGGCACAAAGTAGTACATCATCCCAAGGAAACCAGCGGTCAAGAAGAAGCCAACCGCGTTATGGCCATACCACCACTGCGTCATGGCGTCTTGGACACCCGCAAAGAGCTGCACAGATTTGCTGCCCCAAATGCTGACCGGAACGGAAAGGTTGTTCACAAGGTGCAACATCGCGACGGTGATGATGAAAGAGAGAAGGAACCAGTTCGCAACGTAGATGTGTTTTTCTTTGCGCTTGAAAATGGTTCCCAAATAAACCGCCAAGAAGGCGACCCAGACGATAGTTAACCAAATATCGACATACCATTCGGGTTCGGCGTATTCTTTCGACTGCGTCGCCCCAAGCAGGTAACCTGTCGCGGCAAGCACGATAAACAGATTATACCCCCAAAACACAAACCACGACAGGTTTCCGCCCCACAACCGCGCGCCGCAGGTACGTTGCACGATGTAGAATGACGACATGATCAGCGCGTTGCCCCCAAAGGCAAAAATTACCGCACTTGTGTGCAGTGGGCGCAACCGACCAAAGTTCCCGTAAGGTTGAAGAAACTCAAAGTTAAGCGCAGGAAAGGCAAGCTGGAAGGCGATGACGACACCGACTAAGAACCCCACAACACCCCAAAAGGTCGTTGCGATGACACCCGCGCGGACGACATCGTCCATATAGCCATCGGTTGCCACTGGCTTGATCGGTTCATCTGTTTGGCGCAACGTGCGTAAAAACAAATAGCCTGCAACAAGCATAATAATGACCGCATGCACCACGTAGGCGATATCACGCCCCCAGTTTGCCGCGATGGCCGCGAACAGGGTGATTATCCCCAACACGACCAGCTTAACATAGTTCCCCATCCGAGAATCCCCTTCGTTTGCCGCGCCCAACACCGGGCACAACATTTGCTTACGACTCTCGTAATGGTGAACGGGCTGTGTTTCGTCTTTGACATGGATCAAGACACCGCGATCCAGATTAGCCGATGGTAGTGCCTAGGTGCGGCTTGCGCGAACGGTCGCCCTACCGTCGAAACCGAAAAGGGAACCGCCAGTCAATGGATTACAAAATCATTGCAACCGTTCTGACCAGCCAAGATGACGCGCCCGACGCGTTGAATGCAGCAATCGCGCTTGCAACTGATATGAACGCGCATCTGGATATTTACATCGCCACCATCAGCCACACCGAAACCAATAATTACTATTTGGGCGCAGAGGCAATCTTGGTCGCTGAGCAAACCCGCGACGCGATGGCCGCGCGCGAAGAAATCGAGGCGTGGCTTGAGGAGCGGATGAAAGGCGAAGTCATCCGCTGGTCGTCAAAGGCTGCGACAGTGCAAGGCCCAGCCCTGACAGGGTATTTGGCACGCAGCTTGCGGTTTTCTGATTTGGTCGTGCTCCCACGCCCCTATCAAGACAACCCAGAAACCGCCGCAGTCGTCGAAGCCTGCCTATTTTCTGCAGAACGCCCGGTTTTGATGATCCCTGAAGGTTGCGAAATGCCAGCGCATGGCGGGCGTATTCTTATGGGGTGGAATGATGGTGCAGAGGCGCTTGCCGCCGCTCGGGCAGCGTTGCCATTGCTCGAAAAATCGGACCAAACGGACATCTGTATCATCGATCCGCCCGTCCACGCGGCTGACCGTTCTGACCCCGGCGGGGCAATGGCACAGTTTTTAATGCGGCACGGAACAAAGACTCAGGTTGACGTTTTGGCAAAAACAGAGCCACATGTCGGCGAGATACTGCTGCGTCATGCTCGGGAGGTTGGCGCACAGATGATCGTATCCGGTGCTTATGGCCATTCCCGCCTGCGCGAAGCCGTCCTTGGCGGCGCCACGCGCAGCCTATTGGAAATGGCGGACCGGCCGATCTTAATGTCGCGCTAAGTCTTGCGACATATGTAAGGTGGGCGTGCTTGTGTTTTGGGAGGATCGCAAGCAACGCCCATCTTTCAACCACAGGTCATAGCAGACTGATACAACTGCCACAGTTTTTGCCCGCGCGGCGGATTTAGCCTGCAGACCCAATCGATTTGCCCTTCCAAGGACAAACAATGCACGTGGTCCAAGCGACGTGAAACATCAGCATGGCGCAATGCATGAATTTTGGCTTTGATCAGATCATATTGGGCGCGCGGCACATTGAGGTGCTGGTTCACCACAATCCCGGTTACCACCTGACGCTGCGTTGCATTGCGCACTCGCGTCTTTCGCGGATTAAGAACGAATCCTTCCTCCTGTAGAATTTGTGGGACTGCCCTAGTCAGCACGGGCGCGATTCCTGCGTCACCCGAAAATGTGAGATCATCGGCATAACGGCTGTATCGCGCATCCAATGCACGCGCGAGCCCAGCCAAACGGCGATCTAGCGTAAATGCAATCAAATTCGCTAATGCAGGTGACGACGGCGCGCCCTGCGGTAAATGCGGGGTCCGCATCGACTGACCTTGCAGATGGGGTAACCGTGCGCGGACCCGCTGTGGCGTCGTGCTCGTACAAAGCCCCGATAAGGTTCTCGCGACCGCATCCGGATATCCTAATCGCCGAAACAGGCCAAAAACCCGCGCGGCCCCGATCCGCGGGAAGAAATCGCGTAGATCAAAGCTGACCACGGTTTGCGCCCCGCAGTGACGGTTCGCCGCTTGGGCACATGACTTTCCACGCACAAAACCAAATGCATCTGGATGAACTGGAACTTTGTCCAATATCCCGCGTAAAATTTGACGTTGTAACGCCTTGAGCCCCGACTTCGGGGCTTCGATCACGCGGTACCCGCCTGCTGGTTTGGGGCGGAGCCCATACAAATAGTGATGTACTGGCGCATCCGGATGCTCGTTGTGGCGGTTCGTGACATCCGCCATATACGCGAGCCGCGCGCCATCAATCACCAACCAATCTGCAAGCGCTGCGAGTGTCGGGATATTGGGCAAATCCAACACTGCGAACGGAAACAACGGGAGCATTTTACCGGAATTCAAATCTGGGTCCGGCCAAACTCCTAGTCGCAAGCATTCACTGTGCAATCGGACAAATGCATCACATGCGCACAAGGCCTTAGAAATCGCGCCCGCGTTCGGTGAAGTCATCGCCTGTAATAACGCCACAAGGTCTTCGGCGATCAATCGTGCTTCGCTGTGAAACTGTGTTGGTATGCGGCGCTTTAATGCGCTGGTGACATCAGGAACCGCCCAACGCCCCTTGGCCAGGCTTGGCGCGATCAACCTCGCAAAGATTTTTAGCGAATTTCTTTTGTCAGGGTACAACGAACGATCTCTGCCTTTCTTGGTCGCGCATCACCCGGACTGGGTAACACCCAGTTACGGTGATGCCGTGTATGCAAAGGTCGTTTGGTCAGACGGGGATACCCCGCCCCATGGTATCAAAGACACCAGCCAGAGATCGCCGTTGCCCCTAAGGCTTAACGCCAAAAAACCGCTGAGACAACACGCCCAATGCGCTAGTCGGCCTCACCGGTTTCATCCTTAAGCGCTTCAACATCGGGCACCGTGATATCGCGGCGGTCGGTAAATGAAATCAGCCCATCGCGCTTTAGCGCTGACATCTGACGGCTCACCGTTTCGATCGTGAGGCCAAGATAATTTGCCATTGTTTCGCGGGTAATTGGCAGGGTGAACGTCGTGCTTTCTGACCTTTGCGCCGACAGCTTCGCCATCCGCGTAGCGATCATATAGAGTAGCGAAGCAATTTTCTCACGGGCGGTTTTACGCCCCAACACCAGCATCCATTCACGCGCCGCATCCAATTCATCCAACGTCATTTCCAAAAGGCGTTGGCCGACATGAGGCGTGTGATCAATCAAACGCTCAAACGGTTTGCGCCGAAAACAGCAGAGCATCACTTCCGTCTCAGCAACCACATCGCAATCGATCGTATCCCGGTTGGGACGACCCAGAAAATCACCGGGCAGCAGCAGCCCAACCATTTGAACGCGTCCGTCCGGCATGGTTCGCGTCAGGCTCGACACACCCGAAACGATGGATCCGACAAATTCCAGTGGATCACCCGCAAAAAAAATCGGCTGGCCGGCGGCAAAGGAGCGATAATACTTGATCGCTTCCAGCTCTTGCATTTCATCAACATCACACTTTGAACAAACCGCATTGTACCGAATGGGGCATTCTTCACAGGAGTTCATCGACGGGACAGAGAGTTTCATAGTTCAAAACCTTGCGGCGGCTGGTCGGTGCCAGTATCGCGCAATCGAACCTAAAGCGCCACTATAAACGCGAGGGAAAGCACGTCGGCAAACCATGCAACCCGACGCTACTCATTACCCCACGCTTAGGATACCGTGCGGTCACAGCTTCAATCCAAAGCTGTGACCGATAATTTAGGCGTTCCCAACTTTTTGTTGCTGCTCGCCAAGCCCTTGAATACCAAGGCGCATCACTTCGCCCCCCTTCAGGTATACCGGGGGATTTTGGCCCATACCAACACCTGGAGGTGTACCAGTTGAAATGACGTCACCCGGTTGGAGCGACATAAAACGGCTGCAATAGGCCACCAAGAAAGGCACTTTATAGACCATCGTCGCGGTGCTGCCGTTTTGATAACGCTTGCCATCGACATCCAGCCACATCGACAAGTTATCGTAATCGCCGACCTCATCGGGGGTCACAAGCCACGGGCCAGTGGGGCCAAACGTATCACAGCCTTTGCCTTTGTCCCAAGTGCCCGCACGTTCGATCTGATATTCGCGTTCTGACACATCATTGACGACACAAAACCCCGCGATGTGGTTCATTGCATCGGCTTCGTCGATGTATGATCCACCCGTACCGATCACGATTCCCAGTTCTACTTCCCAGTCAGTCTTTTCAGAACCACGCGGGATTAAAACATCATCATTCGGCCCGACAACCGCAGATGTCCATTTATTAAAAATCACTGGCTCTGGCGGTACCTCGAGCCCGCTTTCGGCAGCGTGATCTGCATAGTTCAAACCAATGCAGATAAATTTCCCAATATCACCAACGCAGGCACCAAGGCGTAGGTCGTCTTGCGGCGTGCCGGGGACCAGGGGCAACGTCGTGATATCAACGCCGCGCAGTTTGCCGATGCTTTGCGCCGTCAGCGCATCACCTGACAGGTCGGGAATAATTTCTGATAGATCACGCACCTGTCCTTGATCGTCCAAAAGACCGGGTTTTTCCTGACCCGCAGGTCCATAACGCAACAGTTTCATTTTCGCCCTTTCGACATAAAAATAACGGCCCGCCAATTATAACGGGCCGTCGGTTGACCGCAATCAATCGTAAAGAACGGCCTGAATTTCAGCGTCGTCAATGTTGGATTGATCATAGTAGTAGAAACCTGTGTCGATGATCGCAGGTAGCTCTTCACCATTTGTCGCCGCAATCGCGGCCATCACGGTTTCATAGCCGATCCCAACTGGGTTTTGCGTAATCGCACCAGCCATCAGGCCATCGCGGATTGCATCAGTTTGGGCTTTGCCGGAATCGTAACCAATAATGGTCACGCCTTCAGAGCCAAGCTCGCGCACAGCGTTCACAACACCAATTGCAGACCCTTCGTTGGTGCCGAACAGACCGTTCAGACCTGGGTTTGCGATCAGAATGGCTTTGGCAACTTCGGTTGACTGCAACTGGTCGCCTTGACCGTACTGTACGCTGACGACTTCGATGTCAGGATAGTTAGCTTCCATTTGCTCAAGGAACCCATCACGGCGATCGATACCGGTCCGGCTGGTTTGGTCATGTGCAACCACGGCAACAGTCCCAGATCCACCGATCAGTTCCGCCATTTTATCAGCGGCAAGTGCTGCTGCAGCGCGGTTATCTGTGGTGGCAGTTGTCACAGGGATGTCACTGTCGACGCCGCTGTCAAAGGCAACAATCGGGATGCCTGCCTCATGTGCTTGACGCAGCAAAGGAATAGCAGCTTGGCTATCAAGTGCGGCAAAACCAATTGCAGCTGGGTTGTTGGCCAAGGCGGCGGCTAACATATCGATTTGGCGATCGACCATAGCTTCGCTGTCTGGACCTTCAAATGTAATACGCACACCTGCTTCGGCTGCGGCTTGCTCTGCACCGGACTGAACCGCCTGCCAGAACTGGTGTTGGAACCCTTTGGATACAAGCGGGATGTACATTTCTTCCTGCGCCATCGCAGGGGTGGTGCCCATCAGGGCTAGGGCGCTGATTGCACCCATTAGAGTACGGCGTGACAACATGTTTTTCTCCTCCACAGTTGTTTTTGGTCGTATCGTTTCGTGATTAGTTCGATTTGCGGCGGCGCATCATATCTGCGTAAACCGCCAGAATAATAATCGCCCCGGTGACAACGGTTTGCCATTCTTGGGCGACAGAAAGGACACGCAGGCCATTGGTCAGCACCGCCATGATCAGTGCACCGATCAGCGTGCCAATGATTGTACCGCGTCCACCTGACAGCGACGTGCCCCCGATGACGACAGCGGCAATCGCTTCAAGTTCGTAACCAAGGCCAAGTGCGGGCTGCGCGGAATTCAGACGTGACGCAATCAACAGACCACCGATGCCAACAATGGCACCCGACAACGCATAGATCGCGATCTTCCAGCGGTCGGTGTTCACGCCGGATAGGCGCACGGCCTCTTCATTCGATCCCAGCGCAAAGCAATACCGCCCCAGGACTGTCCGGCTTAGGATATAAGACGCGATGCCTGCCACAATGAATAATATCAGCACGCCATTCGGGATCGGCAGGAATGGCAGAACCTCACCAATTAATGACCCCCGCGAAATGAGGTCAAAACCCGGCGTATCATTGAAATAGATCGGACGGGTCCCCGAGATCACGAGGCTCAACCCCTTCAGGATCAGCATCATACCGAGCGTGGCAATAAACGGCGGAATTTTCAGCTTGGCGACGAAAGTGCCCGAACACAGCCCGCAGAACGCGCCAGCCCCAATCGCCGCCACAACGCCCAATGGCAACGGCAGCCCGGCCTTGGTCAACACGACCCCGGCCATGACGGCACAAAACGTCATCATCGTGCCGACAGACAAATCAATCCCGCCTGTGATAATCACGAGCGTCGCAGCGATTGCCAGCACGCCATTCACGCTGGTCGCTTGCAAAATCGCGATCATGTTGGATGTTTGCATAAAGTTTGGCGATGCGAGCGAAAACACGATAAGCAAGACGATCAGCGACGCAAACGCCAGCAATCTTTGGTGCATCAACGCGCCAATCAGCTTGGACGCCATTGTCTGCGCGGGGCCTGTGGTTAACGTTGTCATCTTATTCTCCCACTGGGGCGGCTTCACGCCGGGTCGCCAGTTCCATGATTTGTTCTTGTGCGGTGTCTGCCCCGCCTGGCAAAATCCCAGTCAACCGCCCTTCACACATCACCGCGATACGGTGGCTGAGGCGCATGACCTCGGGCAATTCCGAGCTGATCACGATAATCGCACGCCCTTGGGCAGCGAGGTCTTCGAGAAGGCGATAGATTTCAGATTTTGCGCCGACATCAATGCCGCGCGTGGGTTCATCGAAGATCAAAATATCACAGTCGCGTAGCAACCATTTTGCGATCACAACCTTTTGCTGGTTGCCCCCCGACAACAGACCGACGTCTTGTGTGTCTGATGGGGTCCGAATGCCAAGCTGTTCGATGAACCCATCCGCCGTTTGCTTCATCGCAGCTTCGTTCAAGACACCTGTCTTGCTCGTAAACTTGCCCATCGCGGCCATCGCGATATTGGCGCGTACGCTCATATCCAGCGCGAGACCAAAGTGTTTACGGTCCTCTGACAGATACCCGATGCCTGCGCCAACGGCGTCATAGGGGCTGCGGATGTTGCAGGCCTGCCCGTGTACCAAAATGTCACCGCCATCACGCCGGTCAGCACCAAAAATGATCCGCGCTACTTCAGTCCGTCCAGCGCCCATCAAACCTGCAAACCCAAGGATTTCGCCTTTTTTGACACTAAAACTGACATCGTGAATTTCACGGCCTCGGCGCAACCCTCGTACTTCAAGCGCGATTTCCGCACCCGAGGTGTCAGGGATAATTGGCGGCTCTTCTTTGACTTCACGCCCGACCATCAGTTCAATAATCTTGGCAAGCGGCGTCTGCGCGGCATCAAGCGTGTCAATCCACGCGCCGTCCCGCATCACAGTGACGCGGTCCGCAATGCGCTTAATCTCATCCATCTTATGGCTGATATAGATAATGCCCACACCGTCTGCCTTGAGTCGGCGAATGACTTCGAACAGTTCCGCGATTTCGACATCATTCAAGGCCGCTGTCGGTTCATCCATGATCAAAACGCGCGGCTTGTAGGACAGAGCCTTGGCGATTTCGATCAACTGCTGACGGGCGATAGTTTGATCGCCGGCATGCGCACGTGGGTCCATGTCGAGGTTCATTGATGCGAAAATTTCGGCAGTTTGGGCGTTTAGCGCGGATTCATCCAAGCGGCCAAAGCTGCGGCGCGGTTCGCGGCCGATGAACACATTTTGGGCGGCGGTCAGATCGTTCATCAGGCTCAGTTCCTGATGGATAATGCCGATCCCCATATCTTGGGCGGCGCGCGGGCTATCAGGTGGGTTGTCGAAGCCATCGATCGCCACGGTGCCCCCGTCGCGCGTGTAAACACCTGACAGGATTTTCATCAGAGTCGATTTGCCCGCACCGTTTTCACCCATCAGCGCGTGGACTTCGCCACTGTGCAGGTCGAACTGCACGTTTTTCAGCGCATGCACGCCCGGAAACCGCTTTTCGATGCCCGTCATATCGACAAGTTTTGTCATTGTGCTGAGATCCTCCCAAACCTTGGCGCGATACTAGATCGTCACACCGCCATCGACCAAGGACGCTTGCCCTGTGACATAGCTGCTGTCGTCGGACAGCAAATGAACGATTGTCGGTGTCATGTCGTCGACCGTCGCCAGCCGCCCAATAGGTTGACGCGCAGCAAAGTCTTTTTCGGCTTGTACAGGATCATCAAAAGCATCGATCCGACCACGCAAGGACGGGGTATCGACCGTCCCCGGGCACAGCGCGTTGCAGCGCAGACCTTGACCTACGAAATCGGCGGCAATCCCCTTGGTCAGGCCCAAAACGGCGGCTTTGGTTGCGCCATATGCAGTGCGCATCGGGAACCCTTTGATCGATGACGCCATAGACGACATGTTTAAGATTGATGCGGTACCCGTGATCTTCGCACGGCGTAGCATACCCGGAATAAACGCACGGCAAATCCGCAGCATCGACGTCACATTTACATTCAACGACAGCTCCCAATCGGCGTCAGAAATGTCTAGCACCGTGCCGTTGTGGACCATGCCAGCACAGTTAAATAGCCCATCAAGGTCAGGCAGGTCATCGGCAAGAGCCAAAATTGCAGCAGCGTCGGTCACGTCAAAATAACGCGTTTCAATGCCGTCGATATCACCAAGTGTCGCAAGCGCATCGCGGTTCACATCCGTAGCAATGACGTTCGCGCCTTCTGCAGCACAGGCAATCGCGGCGGCACGCCCCATTCCTTGGCCCGCGGCTGTAATCAGGATCGTTTTGTCTTTTAGTCGCATTATGGGCTCCTCCCGTAGTATCGCTTACATCACTGCGCCAATTTGCCATGGCACGAATTCAACGCCGCCAAAGCCAAGTTCTTCGCTTTTTGTTTTTTCGCCAGAGGCGACACGAATGAACAATTCGAACAGATCGCGCCCCTTGTCTTCGATCGACACACCTTCAGAAACGATATCTCCGCAATTCATGTCCATGTCTTCGGATAGGCGCGCATACATTTCGCTATTGGTGGCAATCTTGATGCCGGGCGTCGGCATATAGCCAGACACAGACCCGCGCCCCGTGGTAAACGCAATCAAGTTTGCGCCTGATGCCACTTGCCCGGTAACAGAGCACGGGTCAAAGCCGGGGCTATCCATAAACACGAAACCCGGCTGCGTGATTTTTTCGGCAAATTTGTAAACGTCAGCCAGTGGCGCACTGCCGCTTTTGGCGACCGCCCCCAGTGATTTCTCTAGGATCGTGGTCAGCCCGCCGCGCTTGTTACCGGGGCTTGGATTATTGTCCATTTCGCCGCCATTGCGAGCGGTATAATCTTCCCACCAGCGCACCCGGTCGATCAGTTTTTCGCCCACTTCCGCAGACACAGCACGGCGCGTTAGCAGATGTTCAGCGCCATAAATTTCAGATGTTTCAGACAGGATCGTGGTGCCGCCATGCTGCACAACCAGATCAGACGCCACGCCCAGCGCTGGATTTGCCGTAATGCCCGAATACCCGTCGGATCCACCACACTGCATGCCAACCATGATTTTTGAAATCGGGGCCGGTTGGCGTGTTGCTTGATTGGCAATTGCTGCGACGCCTGCCAATTCGGCCAGACCTTTTTCAATCGTTTTGCGTGTTCCGCCCTCTTGCTGGATCGTCATATAACGCAGCGCGCCATCGGCACGAATGGGCCGCCCGTCGACCAAAGCTGATACTTGCATGACTTCGCAGCCCAGCCCGATCAGCAAGATGCCACCAAAATTCGGATGACACGCATAACCGGACAGGGTGCGGAATAGCGCGTCATAGCCTTCATTTTCGCCGGACATGCCACAGCCGGTGCCATGGGTGATCGGCACGATCCCGTCGACGTTCGGGAACGAATCCAACAGGCCCGACTTTTCAGCGGCCTCGGCGATGAACTTCGCGACGGACCCAGAACAGTTCACTGACGTCAGAATGCCAATATAATTGCGCGTACCGACACCACCGTCGGCGCGATGATAACCATCAAATGTGCGCGAATCGCTGGCATGCACAACGGGCTTTGCCTCGCTCGCAAACGCATAATCCTGGGTATGATCCCCCATGCCAAGGTTATGCACATGGATATGTTCGCCAGCCGCAATGTCTGCCTTCGTCTGGCCAATTGTTTGGCCGTAACGAATCACATTGGCCCCTTTTGCGATGGCGTCACGAGCAATTTTATGGCCGCGCTTGATCGATCCAATCAGCGGCACCGCAACCCCGTCAACGACAGTGCCCGCGTCCAAATCTGCAAGCGCGATAACGATATTATCGTCGTCATGAAGGCAGATAACGTCAGGCATATGGGCATCCTATCTTGGTGCGAAACAATTCGTTAAGAAGTGAAATCACAATTAGCTTTACATGGTTCATATGTCAACTAACATGTCAGTTGAGATCGGAGAAAAGATTTGGCGAACATTACGAATATCTACAGCGGCGCTCTCGCGGACATTGAACAGCTTGACGGCCCCTTGTCGCAACGCGTCTACACAGCGCTGCGCGAAGCCATTCTAGACATGAAGATTTCACCCGGTGAGGTGTTACGCAAATCGACGATCTGCGAACAATTTGGTGTCTCGCGTTCGCCCGTCGCCGAAGCCCTGACCCGGCTTTCAGGTGATGGTCTGGTGGATGTCATTCCTCAATCGGCCACACGGGTCACCCGGTTTTCGCTCGATGAAATTCGCGAAGAATGTTTCTTGCGTGATGCCGTAGAGGTCGCCGCAGTCAAACGTGTCGCGCTCACCCGCACCGACGACCAATTGTTACAACTCTCGCGCAATTTGCGTTTGCAAGGTCTGCTTGTTGAAGACAAGGATTTCCACGGGTTCTTTGAGGCCGACGAAGCCTTTCACGCGATGCTGCTTGAATTTACCGGCTTTCGGTCTGTCGCCGCAATTTCAAATCAATTGTCGTTGCAATTGCGCCGCGCCCGCGTGCTGATCCTACCCGAAGAAGGCCGTCCAGCGGAAACGGTCATTGAACATACCGCCGTGCTGGACGCCATCCGCACAGGCGACGAAGACGGCGCGGCGCACGCCATGCGGCACCATCTTGGGCAGTTGATCGTGCGTATTGAGCCGCTTGAACAACAATACCCCGACTTTTTTCGCTAGGACCTAAAAGGATCACAAAATGCGCGTTACGCAAAAAAACCTGCTCAACAATCGGACAAAAACGCCGGTCGCGTTGACCGCCATGGGGTTTGGGGCCGCCCCTTTGGGTAATCTTTACACTGCGATGTCCGATGCGCAGGCTGACGAAACCCTAGATGCCGCGCTGAGCGCTGGTTTCGCGTATTTTGATACAGCTCCGTTTTACGGGCTAGGCTTGTCTGAACAGCGGGTTGGCAAAGCCCTATCCGCGCACAAGGATATCGTCATTTCGACAAAGGTTGGCCGCCTATTGCACGACTGCCATCCAGATGACGCTACGCCGGAAATGTATGTTGATGTGCCATCGCGCCGGATCACGTTTGATTATTCTTATGACGGGATCATGCGCAGTTATGCCGCCAGTTTGAACCGTTTGAACGGTGCGCGCCCCAATATTTTGTTGCTGCACGACATTGATCCGGGCACCCATGGCCAAGCCGTATCCGACAGGCATTTACGCGATCTATTTGAACACGGCGGCTACCGTGCGTTGCAAGAGTTGCGCGAAAACGGTGATATCGCGGCCATTGGTGCTGGCGTGAACGATTGGAAAATCTGTGAAAGGCTGCTGGGCGAGGCAGAGTTTGATTGTTTCTTGCTTGCCGGACGCTACACGTTATTAGAGCAAGAGGCGCTGGATAGTTTTCTGCCGCTTTGCGAAAAACGTGACGTGGGGATCATCCTTGGTGGCCCTTATAATTCCGGCATTCTCGCGACAGGTGCCGTGCCCGGTGCGCGGTATAATTATATGCCAGCAGAACAACCCATCCTTGACCAGGTCGCCAAGATCGAGGCAGTCTGCGCCAGTCACAACGTGCCCCTGATCGCAGCGGCATTGCAATTTGTGATGGGCCACCCTGCCGTGCGCAGTGTCATCCCGGGCGCTGCGAACCCGACAGAGATCGCCAGCAATGTCGCCGTTTTCAACACAAAAATCCCCGCCGATCTCTGGTCAGACCTACAGGCCGAGGGGTTGATCCGTACCGACGCCCCCTGCCCCAAGGAGTAACACATGCTGCACAACATCCCCCCAATCTTATCGCCTGATTTGCTATGGACGTTGCGCGCGATGGGCCATGGCGATGAGATCGTGATCGCCGATGCGAATTTCCCGGCAGAGGGGCTTGGCCCAAAAACTATCCGCCTTGATGGAAACAGCGCCACGGATACCTTGGCCGCTGTCGTACAGTTGCTGCCGCTCGATATTTATGTGCCGACGCCCGCCCACACGATGAAAGTTGTGGACGCACCAGATACAGTACCTGAAATTGTGACCGCGTTCCAAACGCTGCTCCCCGACCATAAAATCGGGTCGATTGAACGGTTTTCATTCTATGAACGCGCCGCCAAAGCCTTTGCCATCGTGCAAACGGGTGAAACCCGGCTTTACGGCAATATCATCCTCACCAAAGGCGTCATCGGTTCATGAAGATCGACGCACATCAACATTTTTGGGTGCTCGCGCGGGGTGACTATGGCTGGTTAACGCCTGACCTTGCGCCGCTGTACTGTGATTTTCAGCCCTGCGACCTACAACCGCTTTTGACTGCCTGTGACATCGACGGTACGGTTCTTGTTCAAGCAGCCCCGACCGATGCCGAAACCACATATATGCTGTCGCTTGCCGCGCAAAATGATTTCATCCTTGGCGTAGTGGGGTGGGTTGATTTTGACACCACGGACGCCGCCGCACAAATCGCAACGCTTGCAAAGCACCCGAAACTTGTTGGGTTGCGCCCCATGATTCAAGACATCGCAGATGATGATTGGATGCTGCGGCCCGACTTTATGCCGGCGTTTGACGCGATGATCGCAAATGATCTGACGTTTGACGCGCTTGTTCTGCCGCGACATTTGAAAAACCTCGGGACATTGCTTGGCCGCCATCCCAACCTTCGCACTGTGATCGACCACGGCGCGAAGCCTGAAATCCGCGATGGCAAATTTGATGACTGGGCCGCCGATATGACCATGCTTGCGCGCGACACACATGCTTATTGCAAGCTGTCGGGCATCGTCACCGAAGCACACGCTGAATGGGCCCCGGCAGATATTGCGCCTTATGTGAACCACCTCTTGTCCAGTTTCGGGGCGGATCGTATCATCTGGGGCAGCGACTGGCCCGTCTCAAAGCTGGCCGCGACCTATGAACAGTGGCACGATGTAGCGCTTGCATTTGCGGGTACGGATCACGCCGCAATATTTGGCGGCAACGCACAAAAGGCTTACCGCTTGCCGTGATCTGATTGCGCTTTGCGCGAAAACCACGCAAGTTCGCAACAAGGGGGGCGCGCTTTGATCCGCATCTTGCATACGGCCGATTTACATTTGGATTCGCCGCTCAAATCGCTGGCACTGCGTGATCCATATATGCGCGACAGCGTGCAAACGGCTACGCGCACAGCCTTGGTTCGGCTTGTCGACACAGCCCTGTCCGAAAATGTCGCCGCCTTGCTGATCGCAGGGGACTTGTTTGATGGGGCTGCGCGCAGCGCCAAAACCGCAGCATTTCTTGTCACCCAGTTTGATCGCTTGGCCGCCGCCGACATCCCTGTCTTTTATATCAAAGGCAATCATGACGCTGAAAACCCAATCACGGGCGAGGCCGCTTTGCCTGCAAACGTCCATATTTTTGACGGGCGCGGTGGAAAAACCCAGTTGCCGAACACCGATATCTGGATTCACGGTGTCAGCTTTCGCGACAGGCACGCGCCCGACAGCCTATTGGATAAATTCAGCGCGCCCGTCGCGGACGCAATCAATATTGGCATGTTGCATACCTCGCTTGCTGGGGCTGCGGGGCATGACACCTATGCGCCTTGCACCGTCGCTGATCTGCAAAAGATGGGGTTCGACTATTGGGCGCTTGGGCACATTCACAAACGCCGCGTTTATTGCGACGCACCGTGGATCGTAATGCCCGGCATCCCCCAAGGCCGCGATATCGGCGAAGCAGGGCCACAATCGGCCACGATGTTAGAAATCGTTGACGGCGCCATTACGCTGCGCGAAATCCCCACAGCGGCGGTAATTTTCCACACTGCCGAAATCGATGTCACCACGCTCACGGGTGACGATCAACTACGCGGCGCGATCCGAACCGCTCTGCGTGACAATACAACGCCCGACAGTACCCGCATTCTGCGCCTCAGATTGACCGGACAAAGCGACCGCTATTGGCAAATTCTACGCGATCAGTCGCTTTGGGAGGAAACCATTCGCACTCTCGCCCACGAGACCGGGCAGATTTGGATTGATAAGGTCCGCTTTGATCTGAGCCCACCCGCGACGGCGACACATAGCGCCACCGATGAACTCGCCGAGATCATGCAGGCGATGCGCGGTGAACCCGGTATCGCGGCGAGGCTGACCGATCTGCTTGAAACCACTTTATCGGAACTGCCCGCGCAGGCGCGCGCGGCGCTTGTGCCGACCCCTGATGCGCTAGCCACATTGACGCAAGAGCTGACCGGCCAAGGCACCGCGCAAATGATCGCCCTGATGAAAGGGGCCAGCGAGTGATGCGGTTGCGCAGCTTGAAACTTGATCTATTTGGGCATTTTTCCGGGAAATCTTATGATTTTGGTGACGCGAAACCCGGCACCCCCGATTTCCACATCATCTACGGCCCCAACGAGGCCGGGAAAACCACCACGATGGAGGCCTACCTGCGCCTGCTTTATGGGTTTGACGCACGCGAATCCTATGATTTTCAACATCAGCGCAAGAACCTGCGGGTCTCCGGCAGCTTTGAAACTGGGCAAGGCGATCTATCCCTGAGCCGACTACCGACAAGGAACGCATCCTTGCAAGATGCCCAAAGCGCGCCGCTGCCCGAGGCCGCTATTGCCGCGCATTTGGGCGGGCTGGGGGCGGATGACTACCGCAGCTTACTTTGTCTCGATGACGACACGATTGAACGCGGCGGCGAAGAAATCGCCAATAGCCAAGGCGACATCGGGCGGTTGCTGTTTTCCGCAGCCGCAGGTGTCAGCGATCTGTCGCAGGTGCTCGATAGCGTTGACGCCGAGGCAAATGCGCTGTTCTTGAAACGGTCCAGCAAAACGGAAATGGCGCAGCTGAAGAAAGAATTGGCCGATGTCAGCGCCCAAATCAAAGCCCAAGATGTGCCAGCCAGCACCTATCGCAAGCTGCGCCAGACGTTGGCCGCTGCCGAGATAACGCAAGTTCAGGTCAACACGCAACGCACTGCATTGATGGCGCAATTAGCGCAGGTCAAAGCCCAACAAAATGCCCTGCCGCTTTTGCTAAAACTGGACCAATTGGATGCGGTTTTAGCAAAAATGCCTGACTACCCGTTGCATCTTGACGTCTCTCCAGAAGACTTGGTGCAGCTTTTGACAACGCAAAATCAAGCCGATCACGACCTGTCCCGGCTGACCCAAGAACGCGATACACACAAAGCCGCGTTGGCGCAGATAGATATTGATCCCGACCAACTTAGCTTGCGGCAGGTATTGGATGATCTTGATGGTGCGCGCAGCCGCTTTGCGTTGGCGCAGCTTGATCTGCCGCGCCGCATTGAAACCCGCGACGCCATCGTCAAGGACATGCAGCGCGCCGCGGCCGAACTAGGCGCGACCTGCGATCCGGTCCAATTGATCATCTCTCCCGCCGCGCTTACCGAGCTTGAAACTGCACGCGACCTGTTACGAGCAAGCGCGCATGACCTAGACACCGGGTCACGCGAATTGACCCGACTTGCCGATCGGGTGGCGCTTGCCGAAGGCAGCACGGCACAATCCGCACGCCCAAACGACACCGAAATCAACGAGATTCTGGACAGGTTTTCAATCGACAGCTTCGCCCCAGTCTATGCGACGGCTTTGCAGGCCACCAGAAGCGCAAAGCGTGACCTTGCAAAAGCGCTCGCAGCGCTTTCAATCAATGGGCAGGAATTTACTCAGGTCCCGACATGCGCAGCTACTGTTCCTGAGATCACCGCGCACGCGGAGAAGCACGCCGAGCTGGACCGTAAGATCACCCAAACCAAGGATGATCTCGACCAGATGCGCGCAGATCACGCCGCGCAAAATACCCAGATCAATACGCAACGCGGCGCTGGCGCGCTAATCGATGATACACAGGCGCAAGCTGCGATCACATTGCGCGACACAGCATGGATAGCCCACCGTGCGTCAATGACGGATGCGAGCGCAGATGCGTTTGAAGCCGCACTGAAGAAAACAGATGCCAATGCAACACAACGACTGTCGCAGGCTGATGAGATTGGGCAGCTTCGGCAGTTGTCGCAAAATGCTGCACAAGGCGCGGCACGCATCACGCAACACACGGAGCGGCTAGCGCGGCTGACATCTGAACAGGCGGCGATTACGACCCAACTCGCGACCATCGCCAACGACATGGGATTAACGGTAGCGCCTGTACCTTTGGCCCTTGCGCAATGGGCAAACTTGGTAGCAGTTGCAGAGGCGGCGGCGCGGCACCGTCGCCTCATGGAACAAGACCACGCCGCGACATGGGATAAAGCTGATCGGCTGATCGGCGCACTGAGCCAACATATCGTGCAAGATGCGCCCGACTTTGAAACGTTGGTCGCGGCTGCCCGGCAACGTGCAAAAATTGCACGCGATCAAGATGCGGATCAAAAGTCCAATCAGCGCGCGCTTGACGATTTGCGCGCTGATTTAAAGAAACGACAGGAACAAAGTGCCGCACTGACGAAAACCGCACAAGACGCCCAAACAGCATGGCACGACTTGGTTGCGGAACACCTGCACGCACATGTGCAGGCAGATCGACTTGCACTTTCGTTTGAACCCTTACGCACCCTGCGCGAGCTGGACGCCCGTCACAGTACGGCGGCACGCCAAGTCGCATCAATGCAAGAGGATCAGGCAACGTTTGCTGCCGCCATAAATACATTGGGCACGCAGCATGTTGTGAACGTTGATGATCCTCTTACAGCTTTTTCAACGCTTGCCAGCGTCGCCGATGCGGCCCGCGCCCAAAAAGAGCACAGCGCCATGCTCGGGCAAAAAATCGCTGTAGGCGCAGAACAAATCGCACAGGCACAACGCATCATTGACAGGGTTGCAGGCGAAGTCGCGGCGCTTGGCGCACAGTTCCCCGCCGACATCCCAACCGCGTCAATCGATGACCTGCGACGCGCTGTTGCGGGGACGCATGACGCGGTCGTCGCACATAGAGATAGGACAGAGGTCGTCGCACAAATAACGCTGCAGCTAGGGACATCAGATTTAACCCAAGCACGAGACGTATTAACCGAACAAACCGCGACAACCCTCGCGGCGACTGCTATGCGGATCCAAGGCGACCTGGACGCCATTGAGGCCCAGTATCGCGCAGCCATTACGGCCCGCGCAGAAGCCGCGCGCGATCTGAATGCAGTCACAGGTGACGACAGTGTTGCGGCGTTGGTCGCGCGCAAAACGACGCTTGAACTGGCGATACAAGACGTGGCGCTCCGCTATGTCAAATTGCGCGCTGGCCATATGTTGGCCCAAGAAGCAATCCGGCGTTACCGCGACAAGCATCGCAGCGGTATGATGGAAGCGACGCAAATCGCCTTTGGCGAACTTACCAATGGAGCCTACACCGCGCTACAAACGCAAACCCAAGGCAACAATGAAACGCTAATCGCAATTGACGCGTCAGGGCGAGCGAAACACGCGCAGGACATGTCAAAAGGTACGCGGTTTCAGCTATATCTTGCACTACGGGCAGCCGCCTATGAACAGCTTGCCGATCAGGGTACTTGTTTGCCGTTCTTTTGCGATGATATTTTTGAAACCTTCGACGAAGCCCGCACCAAATCAGCTTGCAAAATGATGGCACGGATCGGACGGCGCGGACAGGCGATCTATCTCACCCATCACCAGCATGTCGTTGATATCGCGCGCGCAACCTGCGACGACGGCGTTCGGGTACACGAAATATGACAACATCCGCGCCATAAGTGTCGGATCGGAAATTCGCAAGTGTCTATTCCGGCATCTGAGGCGTCGCTTTGATCTAGTCAAAGGCTGATCAAGGCCATTATCACTCAAATGAAACAGGTTCACCATGCCAGGAAAGTTGACGCCATGAACAATTTTGCCCTTCGCGTGCAATGCAAATCCACCCGCGGGATCGTTGCTGAAACATCGACGTTTTTGACCGAGCAAGGCTGTAACATTACAGACAGTTCTCAGTTCGACGACACGGACACCGGTAATTTCTTTATGCGCAACAGCTTTAGCTCCGAAGAGGGCGTAACGCTGGCCGAAATCGAAGAACGCTTTGCAGGCATCGCCGCAAAATACGAAATGAAGGCTGAGTTCTTTGACGAAACATCCAAACCCAAAGTGATCATCATGGTGTCCCGCTTTGGACATTGCTTGAATGACCTTTTGTATCGCTGGCAGATCGGCGCGCTGCCTATTGATATCGTGGCGGTCATTTCCAATCACATGGATTATCAAAAGGTTGTCGTGAACCACGACATTCCGTTTCACTGTATCAAAGTGACCAAGGAAAACAAACCCGAAGCCGAAGCCCGCATCATGCAGGTTGTCGATGACACGGGTGCCGATTTGATCGTGCTTGCGCGCTATATGCAAATCCTGTCAGACCAAATGTGCACGCAAATGTCAGGCAAGATCATCAATATCCACCATTCATTTCTGCCGTCCTTCAAGGGTGCAAACCCTTATAAGCAAGCGTTTGAACGGGGCGTTAAGCTGATCGGCGCGACATCGCATTACGTCACCGCTGATCTGGACGAAGGCCCGATTATCGAACAAGATACTACCCGCGTCACTCACGCGCAATCGCCCGCCGACTACGTGTCACTGGGCCGCGATGTCGAGGCGCAAGTGCTTTCGCGCGCGATCCACGCACATATCCACGGACGGGTTTTCTTGAACGGTAATAAAACCGTTGTTTTCCCCGCATCACCAGGGTCCTTTGCGTCTGAGCGGATGGGTTAACCCTGCCCGTAAACCACGCGCGTGCCCCATGCGTCACATTCAGCGCGCAACCTGCTTGCAATGGGTCGGTCGGTGAAAAACACATCGACCGACGCCAATGACCCGATCCGTGCCGGGGCCGAACGCCCGAATTTCGTATGGTCGGCAACAACGAACACATGACGGGCTTGGGCGATGATTGCCTGGCTGACGCCGACTTCATGGATGTCGAAATCCAGCAGATCACCATCATTGTCGAGCGCCGAACAACCGATAATCGCGTAGTCGAATTTGAATTTTCGGATCGTGTCGGTGGTAATACTACCCACCAAACCACCGTCTGACCGGCGCAGGCTCCCGCCTGTCACGATAACCTGACAATCTGCATTTCCGGCCAGAATATTGGCCACATTCATGTTGTTTGTCACGGCCATCAGGTTGCGGTGGTTCAACAGCTCAGCCGCGACCGCTTCGGTCGTGGTGCCAATATTGAGAAACACAGAACAATCTTCGGGTAATTCGCGCGCGCAAGCCCGGGCAATATCCACCTTTTCTTGACTGTTGAGGGCGCGCCGATCCTCGTACCCGATGTTTGTCGTGCTAGAAGGCAAAATTGCGCCGCCGTGGACGCGTTCAAGGCGGCCAGCGTCTGCGAGTTCGGTCAAATCGCGCCGGATCGTCTGCAAGGTCACACCGAAGCGCTCAGCCAATTCTTCGACTGTCACCTTACCCTCACGGCGCGCAATTTCGACAATTTCAGGAGCTCTAAAGGTTTGCGCCATCGATTTACCCACGTTCATTTACACTCAGCTACGCTCAATATTTAGTTCGCTTCTCACACACTTACCATATAAAATGTTCGATTTTGTTCGTTTATACGAAAAATTTGTCAATTCCGTCAGCACGAGGTTCCAAAATTAGTGTTCAATTTCAATATAATATGTAATTTCGAACCAAAACGAACAGAAACATCTTCCAATCATACGCGACTCACCGCATTAATTTTCGACAACTCATGCACCTTGGGAAGGAAAGCCCGTTGCAAACGCAGCAAACATCAGATGAAATCTGCGATCTATTTGTGATCGGTGGCGGCATCAATGGCTGTGGCATCGCCCGTGATGCGGCGGGTCGGGGGCTATCTGTGACGCTCGCAGAGATGTCCGATTTGGCCTCTGCAACATCGTCGGCTTCAACAAAATTATTTCATGGCGGGTTACGCTATCTCGAATATTTTGAAGTGCGATTGGTGCGCGAAGCCCTCATTGAACGCGAAACGCTGCTGCGTGCGATGCCGCATATTTCGTGGCCCATGCGGTTTGTTCTGCCCTACCACAAGGATATGCGGTTCGAAGGTAGCACCCCAACATCAAAGATCCTGAATGTGGTGATGCCTTGGTTACGCGGGCGGCGCCCCGCATGGCTAATCCGTCTTGGGCTTTTCTTGTACGACCACCTTGGCGGCCGTAAAATCCTGCCCGCGACATCAACAGTCGATTTACGCAGCGGACCTGAGGGCGCGCCGCTGAACGACAAATTCAGCAAGGCCTATGAATACTCGGACTGCTGGATCGAAGATTCCCGGCTTGTCGTGCTGAACGCGCGCGATGCTGTTGCACGCGGCGCAAAATTCATGACACGCACCAAGGTCACGCAGGCTGTCCGCGTTGATGACATTTGGGAAATCACCCTGCAAGAAAGCGAAAGCGATACGACCAAAACGGTGCGGGCACGTATGTTGATTAACGCTGCGGGCCCTTGGGTGGGCGATGTGATCCACCAAAAAATCGGCGTCAACAGCACCGAAAATGTGCGGCTTGTGCGTGGCAGCCATATCGTGACCCGCAAGCTTTATGATCACGACAAATGCTATTTTTTCCAAGGCACCGACGGGCGCATCATCTTTGCGATTCCCTATGAAAACGACTTTACGCTGATTGGGACCACCGACGCCGACCACAGCGATCCATCGGTGCAACCCGTATGCACTGACGACGAACGCGACTATCTGATCAGCTTTGCGAACGGCTATTTCAAATCCGCGATCTCAAGCGATGATGTGGTTTGGTCCTATTCTGGTGTGCGTCCGCTTTACGACGATGGTGCAACCTCTGCCACGGCGGCAACACGCGACTATACGTTGAAGGTCAACGATACCGGCGGTGCGCCCGTTTTGAATGTGTTCGGTGGAAAAATCACAACATATCGCCGATTGGCAGAAAGTGCTATGGACAAGGTGCAGGACTATTTTCCGAACCTTCCCGAAAAGTGGACGGCCGGGGTCGCATTACCGGGCGGCGATTTCGAAGTTAGTGATTTTGATAATTTGATATCAAAAATTATTAATAAATATGCTTTTTTGACAAAAAAGCATGCGCACCGTTTGGTACGCGCCTATGGAACCGATGCAACCGCCATTTTAGGTGGGGCCATCACGCTTGATGATTTGGGTCGTGATTTTGGCGCGCATTTGTACGAAGCCGAAGTGAATTGGCTTATAAAAAATGAATTTGCCTGCACCGCCGAGGACATTGTTTGGCGGCGCAGCAAACTGGGGCTGCGCCTGTCATCGGCGCAGATTTCGGAACTTGATACATGGATGCAGGATCGGAGATCCGCGACCGACTAATACGACGCGGCGAAATCGCCGCACCGGGGGGAGACATACGAGATGACGCTTAAGATGGAGGGAGTGTCAAAATCTGTAGATGGGAAAACTCATATTTTCCCAACGGATTTGACGCTGCAAAAAGGGACGATGAACGTGCTGCTGGGGCCGACTTCAGCGGGGAAAACCTCGCTTATGCGGTTGATGGCTGGGCTGGATGTGCCCGACACTGGCAAGATTTTCTGGGAGGGCACGGATGTCACCGGCATGCGGGTTCAAGACCGTAAGGTCGCGATGGTGTACCAGCAGTTCATCAACTACCCGTCGATGACGGTCTACGACAATATCGCCTCACCGATGCGCCTGCTTAAGCAATCCGCAAAACAGGTGGACGCCGCCGTGCGCGAAGCCGCTGATCTGATGCAATTAACCCCGATGCTGGATCGCAAACCCCTTGAATTGTCAGGCGGGCAACAGCAGCGCTGCGCCTTGGCACGTGCGTTGGTCAAGAAAGCCGGGTTGGTCTTACTCGACGAACCGCTTGCGAACCTTGATTACAAACTCCGCGAAGAACTCCGCGCGGAAATCCCACGTATCTTTGAAGAATCTGGCGCGATTTTCGTCTATGCGACGACCGAACCCGAAGAAGCGCTTTTGCTTGGCGGGAATACCGCAACACTTTGGGAAGGGCGGATCACACAGTTTGATCGCACCCCAGCTGTCTATCGTCGTCCGGTCAATGCCACAACCGCCCGCGTTTTTTCTGATCCGCCCATGAATTTTCTGATGGTCACTAAATCCGGCAACCAGATTTCGTTTGGGAACGGTCAACGGGCCGCTGCACCCGCGCATTTCACGGCACTTGCCGATGGAGCTTACATGGCGGGCTTTCGGCCAAATCACCTTGGGCTTACGCCCCAAGGCCCTCAGGCCATCGAGTTTGCGACAGACCTGACAGTGACCGAAATCACCGGGTCAGAAACATTTGTCCATCTTGATCACCACGGTGAACGCTGGGTCGGGCTGATCCACGGGGTGCGGGACCTGCCGATTGGCAAACCGCTCAAAACCTATCTTGATCCGGCCCATGCCTATATCTTTGCCCCTGACGGCGCATTGCTGTCAGCGGCCCCCTATGCGGAGGCTGCGTAAAATGGCTAAAATTACTCTTGATAACCTTGCGCATTCTTACCTGCCCAACCCGAGCGGCGAAGCAGATTATGCCCTGAAAGAATTGAACCATGATTGGGCGGACGGCGAAGCTTATGCGCTGCTTGGATCATCGGGGTGTGGGAAATCCACGCTGCTCAATATCATTTCGGGCCTGCTGCATCCCAGCCAAGGACGCATTCTATTTGACGACAAAGATGTGACCCAAGCGCCGACAGCCGCGCGCAACATCGCGCAGGTGTTTCAGTTCCCAGTGGTCTACGACACGATGACAGTGCGCGATAACCTTGCGTTTCCGCTGCGTAACCGCGGTGCGGACCCGGCATATATCGCACAACGTGTGAACCAAATCGCGGCAATGATCGGGATGGAAGACACATTGAACCAAAAGGCGCGTGGATTGACGGCGGATGCAAAACAAAAAATCTCGCTTGGCCGCGGCATGGTCCGCGAAGATGTGAATGCATTGCTGTTTGATGAGCCGTTGACCGTGATTGACCCCCATATGAAATGGGAATTGCGCACGCAGCTGAAGGCGTTGCACCATCAATTTGGGCACACGATGATCTATGTGACCCACGACCAAACAGAGGCGCTGACTTTCGCAGATAAAGTGGTGGTCATGTATGATGGGCGCGTTGTGCAGATCGGCACGCCGCAAGAATTGTTTGAACGCCCAGCCCATACATTTGTCGGCTATTTCATCGGATCACCGGGGATGAATCTGTTTGATGCGACGATCAATGGCGCGACGGCGACAATCGCGAATACGCCCGTCGATCTTGGCACCGGTTACGCGTCTGCGGGTCGTTTGCAAATTGGCGTGCGCCCTGAATTCATCCAGCTTTCGACAGATGGCACGGGCATCCCTGCGCAGATCAAACGGGTCGAAGACGTAGGCCGCCATAAAATAGTGCGGCTAGACGTGAACGGTCAAAAAATCGCGGCCATCGCGAATGAAGGCGCAAGCATTCCTGCCAACGCAAACCACATCACCTTTGATCCCAAAGGGATCAACGTCTACGCCAATGATTGGCGCGTCGCACCAGCCGGGGAGGCCGCGTAATGAACAAAACCGTCAATCAAAAAGCATGGTTTCTGGTCTTGCCAGTTCTGGTACTTGTCGCGTTTTCTGCGGTGATCCCACTGATGACCGTCGTGAACTATTCGGTGCAAGACACCTTTGGCAACAACCAGTTCTTCTGGGCGGGCCTCGAATGGTTCCGCGAAATGCTCGCATCTGAACGGATGTGGAACGCGCTGTCACGGCAGTTGGCCTTTTCGGTGATTATTCTTGCTATTGAAATTCCGCTGGGTATCTACATCGCGCTGAACATGCCGAAAAAGGGGTTCTGGGCGAGTTTGTGTTTGGTGTTGATGTCCCTGCCCTTGTTGATCCCTTGGAACGTCGTGGGCACGATCTGGCAAATCTTCGGGCGGGTGGATATCGGGCTTTTGGGCTATACGCTTGATAAAATCGGGGTGTCATACAACTACACACAAAATTTCTATGCAGCTTGGACCACATTGATTGTGATGGATGTTTGGCATTGGACGTCGCTGGTCGCGCTTCTTGCCTATGCCGGGCTGCAGTCGATCCCCGACGCCTATTATCAGGCCGCCAAAATCGATCAGGCCTCACGCTGGAAGGTATTTCGCTATATCGAGCTGCCCAAAATGACGGGCGTTTTGATGATCGCGATTTTGCTCCGGTTCATGGATAGTTTTATGATCTATACAGAACCGTTTGTTGTCACCGGCGGTGGCCCCGGCAACGCCACGACATTCTTGTCAATTGATCTTGTAAAAATGGCAATGGGTCAGTTTGACCTTGGACCTGCAGCGGCATTCTCGATCATGTATTTCCTTGTGATCCTTTTGATTTCATGGGCGTTTTACACCGTGATGACCAACCTCGACAAACGGGACGGTGTGTGATGACCATGACAACAACCAAAACCAGCCGGATCAATGGATCAGCCATTGTCATGGGCCTTTATCTGTTGTTCTTGCTGCTGCCGATCTATTGGCTGCTGAACATGAGCCTGAAAACCAACACCGAGATTTTAGGTGGGTTTTCGCTCTGGCCGCGTGAACTGACCTTTGCCAACTACGCAAAAATCCTGACCGACCCAAGCTGGTACATGGGCTACGTTAATTCGATGATCTATGTGGTCTTGAACATGGTGATCAGCCTGACAGTGGCGCTGCCCGCAGCTTACGCATTTTCGCGCTATTCATTTATGGGCGACAAACATTTGTTCTTTTGGCTGCTGACTAACCGGATGGCGCCACCTGCGGTTTTCGCACTGCCGTTCTTTCAGCTTTATAGCTCGGTCGGCCTGTTCGACACACATATCGCAGTCGCCTTGGCGCATTGCCTGTTTAACGTCCCGCTTGCGGTGTGGATCCTCGAAGGGTTCATGCGCGGCGTCCCCAAGGAAATTGACGAAACAGCCTATATCGACGGCTATAGCTTTGGCCGCTTTTTCACCCGTATCTTTATGCCGCTGATCGCCAGTGGGATCGGGGTCGCCGCGTTCTTTTGCTTTATGTTTTCGTGGGTGGAACTGTTGCTAAGCCGGACGTTGACATCTGTTGACGCCAAACCGATTGCCGCCACCATGACCAGGACAGTTTCCGCCTCAGGTATGGATTGGGGTGTCTTGGCCGCCGCAGGGGTTCTGACAATCCTGCCCGGTGCACTGGTGATCTATTTTGTTCGCAACTACATCGCCAAGGGCTTTGCCCTGGGCCGTGTATAAAGAAAGGGTCTGCACATGGCTTGGATGGCTTGGACAACACCGACGGCTATATTCTTTATCGTGATCGCGTCACTGCTTGTGACCTTTACACTGCTTGCAATTAAATTTCCCGAAACGCCGCGCACCGGTGTTTTGGGGTTCGAGACAACGCGCGGTGACCGTCTGTTCATCACGCTGTTGGGATCGGCCTTTATCAATTTGATTTGGCTTGGTCTTGAAACAGGCCCTCAGCCCTATGCGCTGTTGGTCTGCCTGATCTACGCCGGCGGGGTTTTTCGCTGGGTATGATCCACACGACATGCCGTGCGGCAACTTCAACTGCCGCATGGTCTTCACCAAAGTTCAATTCTCGGGAGGAGATACGATATGAACTTACCACTTAAATCAACGACAGCGATGGCGCTGACATTCGCAGTTCTGGGCAATATGGCCCATGCCGATATGGCTGCCGCCATCGATTTTCTAGACAGTACGATTGAACGGTCATCCATTGATCGCGCATCGCAAGAAGCCGAAATGCAATGGTTTGTTGATGCGGCTGAACCCTATGCAGGCATGGATATTCGCGTGGTCTCTGAAACCATCGCAACCCATGAATACGAAGCCAACGTATTGGCCCCAGCCTTTACCGCGATCACTGGCATCCAGATCACCCACGATCTGATCGGCGAAGGCGATGTTGTCGAAAAACTGCAAACCCAAATGCAATCAGGCCAGAATATCTATGACGCCTATGTCAACGACAGTGATCTGATCGGCACCCATTGGCGCTATCAGCAAGCACGTAACCTGACCGACTGGATGTCTGGTGACGGTGCTGCGGTGACAAGCCCCACTTTGAACCTTGCCGACTTTATTGGTCTCGACTTCACAACAGGCCCGGATGGCAAGCTGTACCAACTGCCGACACAACAGTTCGCGAACCTCTATTGGTTCCGCTACGACATGTTCACCGACGCAACGAACATGACCGATTTTGCCGCTGAATACGGCTATGATCTGGGTGTGCCTGTGAACTGGTCTGCTTACGCGGATATCGCGGCCTTCTTTACCAACCGTGACCTCAGCCACATGGGCATCGACACCGAAGTTTACGGCCATATGGATTACGGCAAGAAAGACCCGTCACTTGGCTGGCGCTTTACCGACGCGTGGATGTCCATGGCTGGTATGGGCGACAAGGGCGAACCAAACGGGTTGCCCGTCGATGAATGGGGCGTGCGTGTGAATGAAAACAGCCAACCCGTCGGGTCTTGCGTCGCACGTGGCGGTGCAACCAATTCACCTGCAGCGGTCTATGCGATCGAAAGCTACGTGGATTGGCTAACAAACTATGCCCCGCCTGCGGCCGCTGGGATGACGTTTTCTGAATCTGGTCCTGTGCCGTCTCAAGGTGGGATCGCGCAGCAGATGTTCTGGTACACCGCATTCACCGCCGACATGGTTGGCGAAGGCGCAGCAGCTGTGCTTGATGAAGACGGCATGCCGCTTTGGCGCATGGCCCCAAGCCCACACGGCGCATATTGGGAAGACGGCATGAAAGTCGGCTACCAAGATGCCGGATCGTGGACATTGATGGAATCGACACCGCTGGATCGCGCACAGGCCGCGTGGCTTTATGCGCAATTCGTCACGTCGATGACCGTGGATGTTGAAAAATCCCACGCGGGTCTGACATTTATCCGCGAATCCACAATCGATCATGAAAGCTTTACTGAGCGCGCCCCGCGTTTGGGTGGGCTGATCGAATTCTACCGCTCACCTGCGCGGGTCCAATGGTCGCCAACAGGCACCAACATCCCCGATTATCCAAAGCTGGCACAGCTTTGGTGGCAAAACATCGGCGATGCATCTTCGGGTGCAAAATCCGCGCAAGACGCGTTGGATAGTCTTTGTTCAGAGCAAGAACGCGTGTTGGAACGGCTCGAGCGCGCAGGCGTCCAAGGCGATCTGGGGCCTGTCATGAACGAGGAAATGGACGCGGATTACTGGCTCAGCCAGCCCGGTTCGCCCAAGGCCGCATTGGACACCACAGATGAAGAGCCGATCACGGTGTCTTATGATGAGCTGATCCAATCTTGGCAGTAAACGACACCCTTTGTCATGGGCGGCCTCCCTGCCCATGACCTCCACGGCGCGGCGGCGGTTTTACGGCCGTCGCGCTTTTCTATTTCACACGAATCCGGATAAGATCGTGACATGACACATATCCTTGCAATTGATCAGGGCACCACATCATCGCGCACGATCGTTTTCGATCGCAACATGAATATTGTGGCCTCAGCCCAAGAAGAATTCGAACAACATTTCCCGCAATCAGGGTGGGTCGAACACGCCGTCGATGATCTTTGGTCGACCGTCGCTGGCACAGCGCGATCCGCGATTGAACGTGCGGGTTTGCGTCCCGACGATATCGCCGCGATTGGGATTACCAATCAGCGTGAAACCACCGTCGTTTGGAACAAACACACAGGCCAAGCGATCCACAACGCAATCGTCTGGCAAGACCGCCGCACCGCTGCATATTGCCGTGAACTTGGCGATGCCGGCCACGCCAATATGATCACGGCCCGTACCGGTCTTTTACTGGACCCGTATTTTTCGGCGACCAAGCTCAAATGGATATTAGACAACACCCCCGGCGCGCGTGAAAGCGCGGCAAAGGGTGATCTGCTGTTTGGCACCGTCGACAGTTACCTGATTTGGAAAATGACCGATGGCGCGTCGCATGTCACCGACGCAACCAACGCTGCCCGGACCATGCTATATGACATCCACAAAGGCCGTTGGAGCACCACAATCTGCGCGCTGCTCGACATTGCGATGAACATGCTTCCCGAGGTCAAGGACTGCGCGGCAGATTTCGGAACTACACGCCCCGACCTATTTGGGCGCGCTGTCCCGATCACCGGGGTGGCGGGCGATCAGCAGGCCGCGACCGTTGGGCAGGCGTGTTTCGACCCGGGTATGCTAAAATCCACGTATGGCACGGGCTGCTTTGCGCTGCTCAATACCGGCGACACACCCGTGACCTCGCAGAACCGTCTCCTGACAACCATCGCCTATCAGCTTGATGGCAAACCGACCTATGCGCTTGAAGGGTCAATTTTTGTCGCAGGTGCTGTGGTGCAATGGTTACGTGACGGGCTGAAAATTATTCGTGATGCCGCAGAAACCCAACCGCTGGCACAAACGGCAGACGACAGCCAAGACGTGATCCTTGTACCTGCTTTCACCGGGCTTGGCGCGCCCTATTGGGACCCCGAATGTAGGGGCGCGATTTATGGGCTTACACGCAACACCGGGCCCGCTGAACTGGCCCGCGCGGCATTGGAAAGTGTGGGTTTTCAGACCCGCGACCTGATCGAAGCCATGCATGCCGACTGGCAAGGCGAAGGAGTGCAACCTACCCTGCGCGTTGATGGCGGGATGAGCGCATCTGACTGGGCTATGCAGTTCTTAGCAGATATCATTGGCGCGCCTGTAGATCGCCCCGAAGTGTTGGAAACAACAGCCCTTGGGGCTGCATGGCTGGCGGGACAACACGTGGGGTTGTATCCGAACAAAGACGAATTTGCGCTACGCTGGCGGTGTGAACAGACGTTTTCTTCCGGGATGGCAGAAGATGCGCGTGCGCGTAAATACGGCGCGTGGAAAAAGGCGGTGGCCGCGACAATGTCGATTACAGCATAGCAAAAGCTGGTGTCGAGGTGTACAGCGCCTGCCCCCATCCCCATGTGTTTTGCTCTCCACAGCACACTTCCGGTGCTGTGGGTTCATGCATATTCAGGATGCGTGCATTAAAATACACGCTACCGACAATCGTGCTCATTCACAGACCGCCTGACGGTCATCATCCTGTTTCGATAAAGCGCCAAGACTAGCCCCCTAAATCACAATCTTGGTTAGAAATCGCATCACGTAGATTGACCTGCGTGATTTCAATCCCATCATACAAAACAAGTATTTCTTCCGGATCACGAAAATTCGCCGAAACAGAGACAAACGTGGCGAAACCATTATTCACGTCATCTTTGTAATACCTAAGCATATCGCGTTCTAAAACAGGCACGCGGAGCATTTCAGTGTCGATTATTTCATACACGCGGTACGACTGAAAACCAGTGAGCCAATGTGGTTTAGTGTAACCGCTGTAAAACTGACGACCTAAGACAGAGCTTCGGTGAATACCCTGCACATCATCAATGTCATCTGGCGGATCATACAGGTTAGGGTGTATTGTGCCACTTTCGCCGAAACGCCAAATCTCACCGTCGTCTAAAACATTGATCCAGCCGTTAACGAACCAACCATAAACATAAACGCGCCCGCTATCTGGGTCGTAAGGGCCCAGACCAAAGATAAAGTCGCCTGTGGGCGACCACACCGCCTCAGTTTCAACGGCGCCGATATGCAGCTTTAACATTCCTTCGCTCGGAATGCTAATGTGTGGTTCCAGACCCTCAACCGATACCGCACGCCCATTGATCGCAAGTGGGGCATCGTTCCATTGTTCCGAAACAAGACATAGCTCCGAATAAGACACATCTTCGGCTAACGCGGGCGTGCTAGAGCCACATAGCGACACGGCCAAAGCCACTGATCTAAAAAAGGGCACCCTAATTCACGATCAATCATCAAGCACAAACGAGATTTTCATAACCACGCGATATTCTTGAATTTCGCCATCTTTGATCGTGACTTTTGCAATAGACATCGTATTTCCTTTTCAAAATAGATGTTTTGGTCAGGTGATAGTAATGAGCACAACCATAAGAGCAACCCACAACCAAGTTTAGAAATCAAACGCCAATTGCCGCGTCGCGTTCAGCAGGCCGATTTTGCGGCCCATCACGCCTTCGGCCGCTAAAACCACTTGCGCCGCTGCGCGCGCATCGTCGCCTGCGTCGTGGTGGCGAAATTGCAGCCCAAGCACTTGCTTGAGATGGCCCAACCCATGCCCGCCATTTCCGCGTAACTCTGGCCAAGCTTTGCGCGCGATCGCCACGCTGTCCGACCAGTCTGATTTCAACACGGGTAGGTCGGCATGGGCGCAGGCCGCATCAAACGCCTTTTCATCGAACCGGCTATGCTGCACCAGCGGATGCGTCTCCATGATGTGGCGCAAATCGGGCAAGATATCACAAAATAACGGGGCACCGCGCACTGTGCCTGCATCGATCCCATGCAGCCGGGTATTGCCCGCTGCAAACGTGACTTGTGGATCGACATAGGCACTATAGGTCGCAATCGCACCGTCAAAGCCAACGACAGCGAGGCCAATCTGGCAGATACTGGCCACATCATAAGCAGCCGTTTCGACATCAACGGCAATGAACCGGATTGCGGCGTTCAGGGGCCCTGTTTGCTCAAAGCAACTGGGCAATGTGAATGGTTCGAATTGCGACATGTCGTTTTGTGAATGACCTCTTAGCCTACGGACTCATGGCCATTATATCGCGCGGCAACCGTCAGGCAAAGCGCATAGCGAGAACAGTCTTTTGGCAGCGCCCACAAAAATAATTGCAATGATATAACATATCTATTACATCACATTCTCATCTCGATAAATTACCGGACTTGCAACGTAGCCGATGGAGCTAAAAATGTCAGACACACGCCTTCCCGTAACGGTTCTTTCTGGTTTCTTGGGTGCGGGCAAGACCACACTTTTGAACCGCGTCCTGAACAATCGCGAAGGCCGCAGGGTCGCGGTGATCGTCAACGATATGTCAGAGGTTAACATCGACGCCGATCTGGTGCGGGCGGACACTGAACTCAGCCGGACCGACGAAACGCTGGTTGAAATGTCAAATGGCTGCATCTGCTGTACGCTGCGCGATGACCTTTTGAACGAGGTCCGGCGGCTCGCAGCTGAAGGGCGCTTTGATTATTTGTTGATCGAATCCACAGGTATTTCTGAGCCGCTTCCCGTCGCCGCAACATTTGATTTTCGCGACGAATTTGGCGAAAGCCTCGCCGATGTGGCACGGCTTGATACGATGGTGACTGTCGTAGACGCCGTAAACCTGCTGCGAGATTATTCCAGCCATGACTTTCTAAGCGATCGGGGCGAAACAATGGGCGAAGAAGATGAACGTACGATCGTGCACCTTCTGACCGATCAAATCGAATTCGCCGATGTTGTCATCCTAAATAAAGTCACCGATGCAGGCCCTGACCGCGTGGACGCCGCCCGCAAAATCATTCGCAGCCTGAATGCGGATGCCAAGATCATAGAAGCGGATCATTCCGATGTTGCGAGCGGCGCAATTCTTGACACTGGGCTGTTCGATTTCGAAAAAGCCCATGAGCGCCCGATGTGGGCGAAAGAGCTTTATGGATTTTCCGTCCACACGCCCGAAACAGAAGAATACGGCGTTGCCTCCTACGTTTATCGCGCGCGGCAGCCGTTCATTCCTGAAAAGGTTCTTGCGGTTTTGAACGGTGAAATGCCGGGCGTCATTCGGGCCAAAGGGCATTTTTGGATTGCGACGCGCCCTGAATGGGTCGCTGAATTCTCGCTCGCGGGGGCGCTTTCCAGCGTGAAACCGCTTGGTACTTGGTGGGCTTCTGTGCCGCAAGAAAACTGGCCAGATCACGATAGCGCGCGGGACTATATGAAAGCCCATTGGCAAGAACCTTGGGGCGACCGCCGCCAAGAATTGGTGTTTATCGGTGCCGGGAGTGATTGGAGCGCGCTTAAGGCGCGGCTTGATAGCTGTCTCGTGCCAGAGGTCGTCGCGACAAGCCCAAACGCGCTGCCGGACTATCCTGATCCCTTCCCCGTTTGGCGACGCGCACCGGCGGCAGCATGAACCGGAACCTCGGCGATACGAGCCTGCGTCGAAAACGTCGCTCTGTCGATCCAATGCGCGCCTATGATGCCCTGCCCACGCCGTTGCGCAAATGGCTCTCGCAAGCGGCACTGCCTTGGTCGCCGACCTCTGCGCGCAAAATTTGGAAACGCGGACAGGCACAAGGTCTGAGCGCAGATGAAACGCTGAACTTACTATGCCAAGCGGAGACACGTACGCTCGCCCGCGACAAACACGCGCCCCCTTAGGTTTTAATCACGTCTGCGTCGCTAGGCTTCGTTTTTCTTTTTGAGGTCATCCAGAATGGCCAATGATTGATTGGACAACGGCAACTTTACCGGCTCATCGATTTCCGCCGAAATATCCGCCGCTGAATAGCTTTCCATGACCATACGCGCGTGATCCGGCGATACCATGACTTCGCGGTCGAGCAACACGGCTTCAAGAAAGTGAATAGTCTCTGGCCCCATCTGGCCTGCAAAAGCATGATCGACCTGTTCCCCTGGCATCGTCGACATTGGGTATTGGGTCCCGTCTTTGACCGTATTCAGCCAATTGTCACGGCTGGTGTCGTCAAGGATCAGCGATCCTTTGGTGCCGGTAATTTCGATCCATGTCCCGCAGTAATTTGGATAGCTTGGCGGCAGGTTCCAGCCGCCACCGACAACAACCAACGTGCCGTCATCCATGTTGACGGTGCTCCATTGGCAATCATAGGATCCGTTAAGATCCTTCATGTAACCATACGCACCTTGGGAATAGACCCGTTCAGGTTTCGCAGGGCCAAGCAGCCAGAACACAAAATCCAAATCATGCGTGCTTTCCATCGCGGCCGGCGAAAGCTTCACCCGGTTTGCGATTTTTTTGCCTAGGTTGCGCGACAGGTGGCGACTGACCATCACGTTTACGATTTTGCCCAATGTGCCATCTGCGATCGATTTTTTGGCATAGGCAATTTTCGGGTTGAACCGCTGAGAGTAACCAATGGTGAATTTCAGGCCCTTTTCCTTGGACAGCGCGATCAGCTCATCCGCTTGGGCCAGTTCCATCGCGATCGGCTTTTCCAGCAGCACGTGTTTTCCAGCGCGCAGGCAATCGCGGGCGATCGGATAATGCGTAGATTCCGGCGTCGTCGAGATATAGACAATCTCAATCGCAGGGTTCTTAATAATGTCTTGGTAATCGTCCGTCGCAGTGGCGGGATTGGTCAGCTCTTTGACCTCGGCCAACCGCTCTGGGCGGTTTTCACAGATATGCAATTTATCGACAAGTGCAGAGCGCGCCAGTGTTTCAGCGCGTATCCCGCCACACCAACCCGTTCCAATGACTGCAACTTCGACCTGTCTCATGTATTTTGCTTTCTGATTAAGAAGTACTAATTTTAGATTGTGGCGGCACATATTGCGCCGCCACGTTGTCGCGTTATTGACCTGTCAGCTCGTCGACAAGCGCCTTATAAGCGACGCCCTGTTCTTCACGCATGGCCTGATATGTCGGCCCATCAAGCAGTTCGATGGTTTCGTTCAAACGGCCCATCATACGTGTGAATGTTTGGTCTTCTACCAGCTGCTCGAATGCAACGGTCAGCGTTGCCACAACATCATCAGGTGTGCCCGCAGGGGCAACCAGAACGCGGTGCATAAAACCGATATCGCCTTCAACGCCAACTTCGGCAAAGGTTGGGACATCATCAAACATACGCTCCTCGCCTGCAGTCGCAAGAATACGCACATCACCAGCTTCGATTTGACCGCTCAGCGTGGATGGGAACCCCATCGTGACGTCTGCGTCACCTGACAACAGTGCTTGCAAAGCTGGACCGCCGCCTTGGTAAGGGACGAGGTTAAACTGGACGCCACGCGCTTGCATGATCTGGGCGGCAGGCACAAAAAACGCACCCCAGTTCCCAGAGTGTGACAGATCAATGCTACCAGGTTCAGCTTCCGCCGCTGCGATCAGATCTTCAAACGTTTCAAAGGGGCTATCAGCCCGCACAACCACACCCATTGGTGCATAGTTCACACGCGCGATCGGAATAAAATCTGTTAGCGGATCGTACGGCACGTTTTCAACATACTGCTGGAGCATGTCGACATAGTTATGCGTGAACAGCAGCGTGTAGCCGTCTGCTGGCGCATTTGCCACTTCTTGCGTACCCTTTTGCCCGCCTGCGCCCGGCGTCAGACGCACGATCATGGCTTGGTTCAAATACGTCGGAATGACCGACGTGATCACACGCGCGTTCAAGTCGTGCGACCCGCCTGCGCCAAATGGAATAACCATCGTGATCGGTTTCTCTGGGTATTCCGCATATGCGGCTGTCCCCATGGTCGCGACGGCCATCCCACCGGCCAACGCTACTTTCTTAAAAATCGATGCGAACATAAATTTTCCTCCCTTTATGCATCTTTCATTGAATGGAGGGGCGATGCGTCACCCACCATTTTAGTTTTCCGCAGGCAATGCGTTCAGGCGTCTCCACAGCATGAACCCAATGACAGGAATTGAAAGCAGTACACCTATTGCGCCCAAACGTTCTTGGAATAGGAACTGCATGACTTCGCCGTTGCCCATCGCCATCGTCTGGCCGAATGCGTATTCCATCGGCGGCCCAAGGATGAAGCCCATAACCATTGGCATGACATCAAACTTGCCGGCCCGTGCGACCAAACCAAAGACACCAAAAGCAACAAGCATGATCAGGTCAAAGTTATCGGATCGGAACACATAAGCCCCTGCGAATGCAAACATAATCACGACAGGCACCAGTACAGATGTTTTGATCTGCACGATCCGCGAAAAGAACGGAATCGACAGATACCCAATGATCAAGAACAACAGGTTGGCAAAGACCATAGCCACCAGAATGGCAAACACCGTCGCACCTTGCTCTTCGAACAATTGCGGTCCGGGACGCAGGCCTTGGGCCACGAATGCGCCCAGCAAGATCGCCGTGACGTTGTCACCTGGAATGCCCAGCGTCAAAAGCGGGACCATTGTTGGACCGTTGACCGCGTTGTTTGCAGCCTCGGCGGCGGCGATGCCTTCAAGTTCGCCCTCGCCGAATGTTTCGGGGTGATCTGAAGCATTCTTTGCGGCCGAATATCCCATCATCGCGGCAACAACCTGCCCCAACCCCGGAATGATCCCGATACCTGTACCGATCACTGTAGACCTACAAATGGTGCGAAAGCAGCGGCGGAATTCGGCAAAGGTCAGACGCTCGCCCATGACGGCGGCCAGCTTTTGTACCTTGTCCGACTTCATCACCACATTGGCGATTTCAGGGATCGCAAAGACACCGATCAGCATTGGCAATAAGGGGATGCCCGATTTCAGATCGAAAATACCAAAGGTAAACCGCTCAACCCCACCCAACGGGTCCGTCCCGATAAACGACAGCCACAGACCGAACAGCATCATCACCAACGCCTTGAGCGGATTTTTCCCCGAAGTGGCCGCGATAATCACCAAGCTTAGCAGCAGCACCGCAAACAGTTCAGGTGGACCAAATTGCATCACAAGAAATGCGATTGGGAAAATCATCACCATGGTGAACATGTCGCTCATGGTGTCCCCAAAAACCGAAGAACACAGCGCCATATCCAGCGCCTTGCGCGACTTTCCTTGCTTGGTCAGCGAGTATCCGTCGCGGGACGTGGCAACCGCCGCACCCGTGCCCGGCATGGACACAAGGATCGCAGGGATAGAACCTCCAAAAATGCCGCCTTTATAGACACCTAGAAGGAACGGAATACCGACAATAGGTTCCAAGAAAAACGAGATAGGCAACAAAATCGCCATCGCCAAAAGCGTCGTGAATCCGGGCAAAGCGCCCACAAGCATACCCCCAAACAGACCAGCGGCCATCAGCGCAAAGGTATCGACCCGAAACGCCATACCAAAGCCAGTAATGAATTGTTCTAACATCCGCGTTTTCCTTAGAGGCCGAGTTGCTGCGCGTAGAACAGCTCGATTGTATTGAGTTCAGGGAGCGATACGGCCAAGACCCGCGTTGCCACTAAGTAAAGTGCCACAGGGCCAATCACGGCGATCGCAATAATTTGCAGGGCAGATCGGTTTCCCGAAAGCACGGACACCATGATGATCGTGAGCGCGGACGAGACGAAGAAACCAAATGGCACCATCGCCAAGGCGTAAAACAGCATAAAACCGAACAGCATCGCGCCGCGCGCAATGGATTGCCAATCGGTGCTTGCGTCCTCTGACGTGTCTACTTCATCGACATTTGAAAAATACAAAACGATGCCAGAAAGCACCGCCATAACTCCAAGAACCAAAGTTGGAAATAGGCTCGGCGTAATTGCGGTAAGCATGCGCCCCATCAGAACTTTTGGCGCGGCAACAAGCTGCCCCATGCACACGATGGCCAGCACTGAAAGCGCGACAAACGCTAAGAGAACCCACCTCTCAGCGGACATTTTTATATTTGCAATCACATCACCCTCCCCGGTGCGGACTTGGTCACGCTCCTTAAACAGCGCGCCGCTCTCCCATCTGCCGTCATGAAACTCCCATTCATTCCGGCGTCTTTTTAAGATCGTAACCAAAGCTGCAGTAGAAAAACAACGTGTGGTTACTTATGGTCGGAATCAGAAAAAATGATGGGTCTGAACCTGCTGTTTTATCCCTTTGAATCAAACAAAACCCTTGGGTGTTTTTGCGTCCAACTACGCAACCGGGAAGCGTTCACGCACATCGGCGCAACTCTTTCTAATCATGTGACAAAGTAGCTCTCCGAACGCAGAAGTCGCGGTTGATTTTGCGCGCGTTTCAGGTTCAATCAGCAGGTAATCCACGGTCAACACCGGGTCCCGAATTGGGGATAACTTCGCCTTTGGATCATCAAATTTTGAGATGCACAAACAGCCTGGCAAAATTGACGCGTAATTGCCGCGCTCCAGCAGGTCAAAAGTCGTCATCATACTGTCCAACTGCAAGATCGCATGCTTCGACTGACATGTATTTTCAAGGTATTGATCGATCCCTTTGCGGCGGGCGTTACCTGTCCCTGGAAGTACGAGGTTCAATGGTGGGGCCGTCGCGAGATGGGTAAAGCCGTCGGTGGCTTTGCCGTCCAAATTGCTTTCCACAAGCAGTTCCAGATCAGTGTCTACATGCGAACTGCGGATGCCTACAGGCAAGGGGCCTGCTGGCACAACCGCGAAATCAAGTTCTTCGTCGGCCACGCGCCGTGTTAGCGTTTCGCTATAGCCTTCGCTGATTTGCACATCCACATAGGGGTATTTTTCAGAAAATTCCATCAATGTAGGCCCAAGAACAGACCGCGCAAAGGTCGGCATAATGCCAGCACGCACACTTCCAACCAGATGCCCACGATGGGCCGACACGTCGTTTTGCAATTCATCCATTTCGCGCAGCACACGTATCGCACGACGGTAGACCAAATCGCCCATTTTGGTCGGCACAACACCTGCTGAATTACGCTCGAACAGCGGCACGCCCACACGATCTTCGAATTCGCGGATCTGCATGCTGACACCCGATTGGGTCGCGTTCACTTGGTGCGCTGCCGCCGTGATCGAACCGACGTTATACACGGCAACGAAGTAACGCAGTTGTTGGGTCTTGATATTTCGCATGTTGGAAAAGCCCCTAGTGCTGACGCTGAATGCGCCGCGTTAAACTAGCTGGAACCGCGCATTCCATCAATGGCTTACGGCGGCGGGCCGTTAGACAGGCCCGCCCCGGGATTAGCAGCCTAAAAAGGCGCATATCTCATTTTTGAACGCTTGCGGCTGTTCGAGGTTCGACAGATGCGCCGCATCCGCGATGACCTTGAATGTGCCATTGGGTGTGGCGTCAGCCATTGCTTGCATAACAGCGACGGGTGCCGCAACGTCCTGAGCGCCCGTCATGAACAACGCGTCATGCGTAAGCCCTGACAATGACGGCAATACGTTCAATGACTGCAAGCAGCGCGCCGTCCCTTCATACCCTATGGAGGCCGTGGCGTTGAACATAGCACGTACGACATCCAGTTTGGACTTATTCGCCGCATCCGCAAGGAAACCTTCAGTAAACCAGCGGGTTAACGTCGGCTCACAAAGCGCTGCCAGATTTTCACTATGCAATTTCGCAATATTACCGACCCAGATCGCTTTATACGGGTCGGGCGCATCTGCGCGGGCATCACAACAAATAATCCGGTTCACCCGGTCCGGGTGCTGTGCCGCCAATGCCAATGCCGTCATTCCACCAAGCGAGACACCAAGAACATCAGCTTTTGCGATACCCTCATGATCCATCAACGCAATCAGATCACCGACCAACTGCGGGAAACTGTAGGGTGAAGCACTCGCGCCGCTTTGCCCGTGACCACGTGTGTCGTAACGCAAAACGCGGAAGGTTTTTGCCAAATATGACGCTTCATAGTCAAACAAGCGCATATCGGTCGCCAGCGAATTGGAACAGATGATCCAATCACCATTGGCAGGGCCGTCAATTTGATAGGCCAGCTTAACGCCGTCAGATAGCTCTAGGAAATTCAAGTTGGCCATCAGTTATTTTCCAACGTCAAAGCGCCAAGCGCTGCATTAACCTTTGGCAGCACTTTTTCCGCCGTCAGGATCATAGAGCGACGACCCAATTCGCGGTCTGCCCAGTCGTGACCTGCATAGACAAGCTTGCCAAAGTGGCCAACTTCCTCATGGAATTCCAACACCTGATCAGCAACACTTTCAGGATCACCGTAGATCACTAAACGATCCATCACGTAATCCAATGTCACATCATCGTCGGGCATGTTTTGATCTTCTTTGAACAGGTTCAAACGCCCGCCCGCCCGCATTTTCGTCAATAGCTGACTATAGTAAAACACATAAGGGCTATCAGGATCACGCGCATAGGCTTTGGCAGTCGCCATATCTTCGGCAACACAAATGTTCTTAGCGACGCTCCAGTTATTGAAATCAGCCTTCCGGCCACCCTGTTCGCAGCCTTCTACATAGTTGGGCCAATGGGTTTTCACCCATTTAGGCAGCAAGAAATTCGCAGAAATGGGCTCCCACCCGCGCGCGGCCATCGCTGTCACCCCTTTTGAAAACGGGGCGACGACGGTCCCAACGATGGGGGGATGTGGATCCTGATAGGGCTTGATCACAGTGCCTTGCCCGATCTCGGGGATCATTGTCTTTTCAGTCGAAACCTCAAAAAATTCACCCTTTAGATTATAAGGCGCTTCGCCTTCCCAGATCTGAAGCACCATATTGATGCATTCGATGAACATCTTGTTGCGGTCATTATCAAGGTTGCCGAAAATTTCTGCGTCTGACATCAGCCCGCCGGGCGAGATACCGAAATTCATCCGGCCTTTGGTCATGTGGTCAAGCATCGCCACTTCGGCGGCGACCCGCGCAGGGTGCGAATTTGGCAGGTTCACGGTTCCCGTGCCAAGCCGAATATTTTTCGTCTCATAGGCAAGGCTCGCCATAAATGCGACGGTGGACGTAATCACCTCTGCAAGATCGGTCGTATGCTCACCGCAATAACCTTCGACGAACCCAAGCTCATCCGCGAGAATAAAAGCTTCGCGGTCTTCTTGCAGGCTTTGTGAAATCGATTTCCCAACCGGGTGTATCGGCATCGTGAAAAAAGAAAGCTCCATCTGTCCCTCCCAAGGATGTCAAGCAATGTTGGCGGCTAGATTGACCGTCTCGGGGCAACAGGGAAAACGATGCTTTGTTATAGCTGCAATCAGAAAATCTGATTGCCATCGCGGGTTAAATGCATTGGCATAGGTCAGAGTGAGCAATCAGATTTTCTACTTGCCCCTATAAGTTTTGATGAGTTGCAAGGCCTTGCCGTTCGCCATCTATTCGGTTTGGTATGCTGTCGTATCACAAGGGGGGAGCCTAGGATGTCTGACAAATTTACGGTTGCGATTGCCGGTTTTGGATGGTGGGGGCGCCATATGGTGAAACGGCTCGCGACTTCGCCAGACATTGATGTTCTTGCGGTGATCGAACCAAATACGGCTAATCATGCCGATATCATCGCCGCCGGTGTTGATGCTTGCGCCGATTTCGAAACCGTACTTGCCCGCCCCGATATCGATGCCGTGATCCTGACGACCCCGAACCCTGTCCACGAAGAGCAAGTAACCATGTGCGCCGCCGCCGGAAAGCACGTCTTTTGCGAAAAGCCACTTGGGCTAACGGGCCCCAGCGCAAAACGGTCCGTGCAAGCCTGTATTGACGCTGGCGTGACCTTGGGCATTGGCCACGAACGCCGGTTTGAGCCGGGATTAGAGGCGCTGAAAGCTGAAATCGACAAAGGCGGGCTTGGTACGATCATGCATGCCGAAGCCGCATTCAGCCACGATAAGCTGATCAATGTACCCGCGGGCGATTGGCGGACCTCCAAAGCCGTGAGCCCCGCCGGCGGCATGACCGCGATGGGCATCCATCTGACTGATTTGCTCATCTCATTCTTTGGCCCGGTCGAAACTGTACAAGCGATGACGGCGGATCGGTCGCTAGGCTGGGAAACCGGGGATTTGGTCACTGTGCAGCTTGGCTTCAAAGCCGGGATGACAGCAACCCTAAGCGCGGTTTTACATACGCCCCACTTCATCCGCATGCATGTGTTCGGGACCGAAAAATGGATCGAAGTCCGCAACGATTCGCACCCAGACACCCCCGGCGGCAAGGTCAGCTATGTCGAAGCGGCCACTGGCCAACCGCACCGTGAACAGGTTTTTGAATGGACCGATGCCGTCGTTGACAATCTGAACGCATTTCGCGAGGCATGTCAGGGCACAGCACCTTATCGTTTTAGCCATGAAGAAATGATTCACAACATCGAAGTTTTAGATGCGATCGCCCAGTCTGCAGAGACCCGCGAAACCATCCATATGGGATCTTAAATGCTCAACCTGCCGAAAATTATGGTCGCCCCAAACGGCGCACGCCGCACGCAAGCCGACCACCCTAAGCTGCCGGTCACGATTGACGAAACCGTCGAGACCTGTATCGCCTGTGCTGGTGAGGGGGCGACTGGCGCGCATTTGCACGTGCGCGACGACGCTGGCATCCATTCGTTGGACGCCGACCGTTATGCCCGTTTGCTAGAAAAGATAGACACTGCCCTGCCCGACTTCTTTGCGCAAATCACGAGTGAAAGCGCAGGGCTGTATACCGCCGCAGATCAGCGCGACCTTATTCAAGCGTTAAAGCCGCGTTCAATTTCTGTCGCCCTGCGCGAATTCCTGCCCGACGAGGCAACGCAAGCGGCTGCAACGGATTGCTATCATTGGGCGTATGAAAACGGCGTTAAGATTCAACATATTTGCTATAGCCGCGATGAGCTTGATCGGCTTATCGGATTTATGAACGACGGTATCATTCCGGGTACACACCACCATGTGCAGCTTGTTTTGGGGTCCTATGACGGGACCAAGATCAGCCGCCTTGAAGACATCGCAAGTTTTGCGGCACCACTTATCACGCCTACGGATGGGGCATCCTTTGACTGGATGATGTGCGCTTTTGGGACTGCCGAAACCGACTGCCTTTTGCGGACTTTTGAATTAGGTGGGAAAGCCCGTATCGGGTTCGAAAACTCGCTTTGGAATGCCGATGGATCCGGTGCAAAAAACAATGCAGAACGTGTCCGTGAATTGGTCGCGCGGATGACCGCAAACTAAAAGGGCAAACATGGACCTGATCCAACTCAAGGCGCTGGCAGAAGTCCTTGCCCCGATCTGTTTCATCATCACGATTGGGTTTTTCTTACAAAGATCATCGGCAAAGGTCGATGTCACAAGTATCAGCCGCCTCATTATGCTGGTCGGGACGCCCGCCTTGGTGTTTTCCACACTCACGACAACCGATCTTCCGACGCAAATTTTGATGGACGTCTCGCTTGCTGCGCTTTGCACCTGCGGGTTAGCGATCATTTTCGCGCTGATTTGCCTCAAGCTTATTGGCAAACCAATAAATACCTATCTGCCACCGTTAACGATGCCGAATTCCGGTAACCTTGGACTGCCGCTTGTTCTGCTGGCCTTTGGTGCTGATGGGTTAGCTATTGGTGTGGCGTTCTATTTTGTCGTGGCCATCATCCAGTACACTTTGATGCCAATTGTCGTTGCAGGGGCATTTTCGCCTAAAAGCCTTGTAAAGGAACCACTCATCTGGGCTGTTATTGCGGCTTTGACTGTAAAATTCACGGGTGCAATGGTCCCCTTGGTTATCGCTGACACCACCGAAATTTTGGGCGGCATGATGATCCCTGTCATGCTCATCCTATTGGGGGCTGCGATCGCTGGTCTTGGGGTATCTGATCTGAAAACTGCGGCCTCGTTGGCGCTTTTACGTCTATCTATTGGATTAGCCGCCGGTCTTTGCACGATCTATTTCCTTGGTGCGACGGGCATCGCTGCGGGGGCGATTTTTATTCTCTCATCAATGCCATCAGCGGTGGTCACCTATGTCATTGCAGCACGCTACGACCAAGGCCCCAAACGCGTTGCAGGGCTTGTGGTCATGTCAACTTTGTTGACCCTGATATGCCTGCCCCTATTGCTTTGGATTTCATTGCAATTGGCCGCCTAAGCCCATCATCGTTTCTTATAGGCCGCATAAGCAACGATGTCTTTTTTCGTGCAAGCGGCCACATTACGGTCATCCCATCGCAGCACTACTGCAGCAGACTAGGAGTGAACCCAATGCAAACCGATGTCATGGAAAAAGCCCCGTCGATAGACCCCAAGGCCTTACGGGATACGTTGTCTTGCTTTCCAACGGGGGTTGCAATTGCGACGACGTCAGCGCGTGAGGGTACACCGATTGGCGTCACGATCAGTTCTTTCAATTCCGTGTCGATGGACCCGCCGCTTGTCTTGTGGAGCCTTGCAAGCAACGCGGGCAGCCTGCCCGAATACATTGCGCACAAAGGCTTTGCGATCAATATTTTGTCCGGCGATCAAGTCGCATTGTGCAAGTTATTCTCAGGCCAAGAACGCGACCGTTTTGAGTCATTGAACTGGACCCGAGGCTTGCATGGGCTCCCCATTCTTGCCGGTTGCGCCGCGACGTTGGAATGCACCACCCATGCCGTGGTTGAAGGCGGGGATCATAAAATCATGATCGGTCGCGTCGAACAGCACGCATCTTTTGATCGGACGCCATTGGTGTTTGGAAAAGGTCAGCTTGGCGCTTTTACGACTGCATAAAGCGTAAAAAAATTGCGCGGTCGCAATGCCGCGCAATTTCTTTAGATGAACCGTTTAAGGCCAGCCTAGCGTGGCAGCCCCTTGCCTTTACCTGCCTCCATAACGCCATCAACAAGCACAAACATAATCGTGCATGGTTCGGTGCCGCGGTTAGCCCATGCGTGGTTCGTGCCGCGCTGTACAACAACATCACCCGCTTTTAGCAGCACGTCATCTTCTTCATTGTCCATCAGCATCCAAATTTCACCGTTCATGACAATGCCATAATCGACGGAATCTGTGCGGTGCATCCATGGATGACGGCCACCTTGCACGATGTTTGCACCGGCGCCCATTTCGGCAAATGCCGCAGCGCCATCTTCGCTGGACAGACGGGCCATCACTTCGGGGTCTTCTGGCATGAATTCCACACAGCGAAACACTGTGCCGTTTTGCGGCGGGTGCAGAATGAAATCGCCAGTGCAGGTTTCCGTTGGCCCGTCGTATTCGGCCGGGGTCTGATCCGTCATCCAGAAATTCGTCAGCCGTACACCCGGACGGTTTGGGCGTTCTAGCTGTTGCGTCGCAATCTGGTCGCTTTCAATGATTGCGGTGCCTTCGGCGTTATGTCCGGTGACAACGCGGCGGTAATCTTTATGTTTCATGACGTAGCTTTCGAAGTTTGGTGAGAGGATCGGTCGAGAACCGCGACCGCAACAAAAAGACCAAGACCGATAGCCGCGCTGATCAACCCTTGGAACAAGAGACACAAGCCCGCTGCCGCCGCGATCAATCGCACCATTGGCGAGAGCGGGCCGTTCAGAGTGCCAATAATCGCAACCGCGATTGCAAATGTGCCCAACGCGGCGGTCACAACAGCAAGTATGTTTTCAACGATTGTACCGCCCATCAGCAGGCCGGGGCCGTAGACAAACGCAAACGGTAGAACAAAGGATGTCGCCGCATAGCTTGCGGCTGTCCAACCAACCTTGTTGACATTCGCACCTGCAATGCCGCCCGCCACATAGGACGCAAGCGCCACAGGCGGAGTGATCGTCGAAATACAGCCGTAGTAGAAGACAAAGAAATGCGCGGTCAATTCAGGTACGCCCAATTTAGCCAAGGCAGGTGCGACAACAGTCGCCAAAATTAGATAGGCCGCTGTGGTCGGCAACCCCATACCCAAAATGATCGACGTGACCATTGTAAAGAACAAGGCGATAAACAGATAGCCGCCTGACGCGACATCAATCAGTGTGGCAACCTTTGATCCAAGGCCAGTCACACCAAGAACGCCCGCAATAATCCCCGCAGCCGCACAAGCCGCTGAAATCGTGACAATAGACCGTGCGCCTTCTGAAACAGAGCGCAGAATTTTTTCAACGAATTCCTTATTGATGGATCTGCGAAAAATCACATCACATGCAAGCAGTGCGCCCATTGCCCAAAGCGATGATTTGAATGGCGAATAGCCCATCAGCATCATCGTGATCAACGTGCCAAAGGCCGCAATAAACGGAGCCCCGTTAAACAGCACTTTACCAAGTGGTTCCTCGCTGGTTGTGGTCCCTGCATTTGGCATGATTCCGGATTTCACGGCCTGCAAATGCACAACCATAAATGCCGATCCAAAAAACAACAAAGCCGGGATAATCGCCGCGGCCATGACAGCCGTGTAGGGGACACCGACGATTTCAGCCATGATGAATGCTGCAGCGCCCATGACAGGTGGCATGATCTGTCCCCCCGTGGATGCAACCGCTTCAATTGCGGCAGCTTGGTGGGGGGCATAGCCTTCGCGTTTCATAATCGGGATTGTGACCGTGCCTGTGACAGCCACATTGCCTGCGGCTGATCCGCTCACCATGCCAATCAATGTTGAAAACAACACTGCCGATTTGGCGGAAGCCGCACGCAAGCCACGTGTGCAACGCATGGACAATTCAAAAAAGAAGTCACCGGCGCCGAAATTCGACAAAAGCGCGCCGAAAATGGTGAACACAATGATGTATTTGGAAGCGACGTAAATCGGAATGCCATAGATCCCTTGGGTGTCTGTTGTCAGGACAGTGACGATCCGACTAAGCGATGCCCCACGCCCCCCCAGAACACCGGGCAGGTAAGGCGCCAAAAACGGGTAGATAAAGAAAACAAAGGTGATCCCGGCCAAGACAAGACCGATACCGCGGCGCGCGGCCTCAAACACCACGACAAGTATGATGATCCCAGCGTAGAAATCCCCAGAAGAGGTGATACCGCCACTAAAGGCGATTGTTTTCCAACGGGTTAAGATCCAGATACTTGCGCCAACTGTTGCGAAAATCAACGAAAGCGATATCGCTCGGTTGACCATGGTTCCTTCCAGTTTGGCGCTGGCGGGCTTGATCACAAAAAGCAATGACAAGGCCAGCATCACGTGGGTGACGCGCATCGGCGTCGTCGAAATCACGAAAAGTCCGGACACTTCCATCAAGTGGTATGCCCCAAGTACGAGTCCTGCCATAAAAATAGCGGTCTGCGCGGTTAAAAACCGACTGATGGATGCCATAACAATTTCCCTGGTTTTACGATGCGGTCGGGACATCGCTGGGATGCCCCGACCAAAAGCGACAAAGTGGTCGCCGAATTATTGAGAGTCGAAATAAGCCTGTGCACCTGGGTGCAATGGGATCGCAAGGTTCAAGGACATTGCTGGATCAATCTGGCGCGCATTGGCATTTTCAGCCTGAAGTTCTTCGAGATTCTCAAAGATTGCGGCAGTAACAGCCTGAACTGTTGCTGCATCCATGCTGTTGGGTGCGATCAACATGTTGTTCACACCGATCACGGTGCCAGCTGTTTCGGTATCATAGACATCCGCAGCCACTTCGACAGCCACATATGCGCCATTTGCCTCAAGTGCTTTTTCCAACATCCCATCTGAGAAGCTGATAAAGCGCAAATCGGCACCTGCAGTCGCCTGCATCACAGCACCCGCTGGGTAACCAGATAGGGCCAGAGCCGCGTCAACCGTTCCGTCAGTCAGTTGGCTGAAACCATCTGAATACGACACAAAGCTTGGAGTGATATCTTCGACGCTCATGTCATGCAAAGGCAACAAGAAGTTTACAAAACCCAGTGTACCGCCGCCTGCGGGGCCAACCGCGACGCGCTTGCCTGCAAGGTCTTCGATTGTTTGGATGTCGCTATCGGCCAAAACCATCATGTGCAAAACAGAAGGATGCAACGCGGCAACCGCGCCAACGTCAATCGGACCTGTATTGCTATACGGGCCAACACCTTTGGTCGCCAATACTGCAAGGTTATTATTTGTAATCGCGATTTCAACTTCACCGCTAGCGATCAAATTTGGGTTTTGAACCGACCCGCCCGTCACGATTGGCACCATAGTGATACCTTCGCCAGCGTGCGCATTCACAACGTTCGAAATACTCTGTCCCATAGGATAAAACGCGCCACCCAACGACGCAGTACCAATACGTAGCTCCTCGGCCGATGAGGCCGTGCCAAGAATAGCCAATACAGCGGCCCCGGCAAGGTTCTTGAATGCAATAGACATGGAATCCTCCTTAACATGCACGCACAAGCTAGCGTTCTGAGGTTGGAAAGCAATAAAAAATCTATATTTTTGGTAAAATAGAAAATAAATAGATATTTATAGTGAAAAGTCCCGCGCATGAATGCATCGAAGCTAGCGCATAATTCGTAACAGTACGACATCATTACACATTTAAAGTGTCGCTATATATCGGCAAATTTAGGCCTATATACTGTATCCTATCGTGACGCGTCGCCAAATACGGTCGCTAGGCCACCCAATTATCAGCCAATGATTGCGCGACGTCCAGTATAGATATGGGATTGCCAAACGCCGAATCTACGTAAATATCAATATTGTCCAAAAAACACGCATACTTCGCGCAGGTGGCGAGCCCAGTTTCAGTATAATAAGAGCCGTATTTGCTTTTAACCCTGATACGGTGCGATCACATCTGCGCTCAGAGCATAAGCGATATCCGCAAGCTGCGTTGACGTTGACGCAGTGCCGAACATGCCAGTCACGGTGACAGGCTCAAACAGGCCGGCGCTTTCGTAGGGCGTCGCCGTTGTGACAAACACAAGTTGGTTTGCGGGCGGTGGCGGCACATGGACGCAGGCCCCTACGTAAGGCACCAAAATGAACGCTGTTACGCCTGAACCGGCATAATCGATAGGCACGATAAACCCCGGCAAGCTGACAACCGCGCCATTCCAATCAGTCCGCACTCCCGTAGACTGCGGTTGCACGCCCGAAGGAATGGCGGTTTCGTCATGTTCAAACAGGCTTTGAAGCGCGGGTGAAATTGCAGATCCGCTATCAGGCAACAAATCTTGCCATTCGAGGTCAATAACGTCTTCGGCAAAGGCGGCATGTGGGGCCAACGCAAGTGCACCAAAGCCAGTCAACACACGTCGACGGTTTGCAAACAGCTTCACCATACGTAAATCTCCATAAGCTCCGCTTCGAGCACGTAACCGGTCTGTGCGACTTCAGTCGTTTGCAGCTCGTGTTGCATCTGGCCGGTCACCCAAACCGCGTCCCATAGGTTATCGGACGGCCATGGCGTGACCGCATTCACGAAAACCAGCTGATTGGGCGGCGGTGGTGGCGTGTGAATGCAGGCCCCCACATAGGGAACCAAAATAAAACTGGTGACCCCTGCAGCCGTTTGCTCCATCGGGATGATGAACCCCGGCATCTTGATATAGGCCCCGTCGAGTGTGGGGTTCAGCTTGGTCGCATTGCCATCAAAGACGGGCAACCAGATGTCATTTACTTCGTCCATCACCCCTTCACCGATGATTTCTGAATATGGGACACCCGGTGGGATCAGATCATCCCAGGTTATCTCGGTCGCAGGGTTTGCTGCAGCAACACGCGGAATCGCAACCCCCGCCGCCGCAATCGCGAGCATTTGTCTACGTGAAACCTTCATCTATTGACCCCCTAAGGTCTAAATCTTGACTATCATACCATCGGCAAGGGACAATCTGTAAGCCCTGATTGCGGGTACCATGCTCACAATTGCGCCAGCGAAAATAACGGTAATCAACACCCAGACCTCGCGCATGCTGGGGGCTTCGATTGGAATCCACAGGCCAAAGGCATTGTCGATCATGGGCTGCGCCACCCAAAGCCCCAGATACAACAGCACCAGCCCAAGCAACGCGCCAAGCGCTGCCATCAAAGCCGCCTCAAGCACCAAAAGGCTCAGAATGATCCGGGGCCGCGCGCCCATCGCCCTGAATATCGCCATTTCCCGGCGACGTTCATTGAGGCTTGAGAAAATAGTCGCCATCATACCGATCATCGCCGTGACAATCACCATCGCAGACACAGCGACCAACGCGGTTTCGGCAATCCCAACAATCTGCCACAGTTCTTGCAGCGCCACGCCGGGCAAGATCGCCAACAGCGGTTCTTGCGGGTATTCATTGATCGCCCTTTGTAGGCCAAAGATTTGCAGGCGACTTTTGACGCCGACCAAGGCGGCGGTCACGGCTTGGGGTTGCAGATCCATCTGGCGGATTTCATCTGCTGGGGTCGATTGACCGGGGATTTGCGCGCCGCTTTGCCAATCCACATGGATCGCTTCAATCGCTTCAAGGCTGACAATCACCGTGCGATCAACAGGTGTGCCAGTTTTGGCCAAGATACCTGAAACACGAAATGGCTGGTCCTTATGTTCAGCAAAAGAGGCCAGCCCGTGTGCCACCACAATCGGATCACCCACCGCGTAGCCCAAGGTCTGCGCAACATCTGCCCCAATGGTGGCGTCAAACAGATCATCCATCACCGCGCCGTCTTGGATGGATAGCGATTGCCCGGAGCGATATTTGTAGCGGTCAAAAAATTCCGCAGTCGTCCCCATCACCCGGAACTGACGATGACTATCGCCAAGCGAGATCGGAACAACCCATTCGACTTCGGGCCGGTCTACGATGTCTTGGTAGCTTTCCCATGTCAGGTTGTTCGTCGCATTACCGATGCGGAACACCGAATACAAAAGCAGTTGGACAGATCCTGACCTCGCCCCAATAATCAGGTCAGTACCTGAAATCGTGTCAGCAAAGCTTGCCTTCGCACCCGTACGCACCTTTTCGACACCTAGAAACAGCGTCACCGACAGGGCAATCGCGAGAATGGTCATCGCGACTGTCAATGCGCGCGCCAAAAGCGATGCAAAGGCGAGACGCAATATCATGCCGCTTCCCTTGTCGTTTGGGCGATATCCGTCATGTGGATCACCCGGTCGAAATGATCAGCCAACCGCGCATCATGGCTGACCATTAAAACCGTAGTGCCATGTGCCTCAGATTGGGCAAACAAGAGGTCAAGGAAGGTGGCTTGCGTGGCCGCATCCAAAGATGATGTCGGTTCATCCGCGACAATCAAGGGCGGCGTGCCGATCAATGCGCGCGCCGCCGCGATGCGTTGTTGCTGGCCAACGCTCAATGCTCCCGCCTTGGTGTGCATGATATCATCTGGCAATCCAAGGTCGCGACAAAGGCGCGAGGCCTCAGCCTTGGGCATAGGAACGCGTTCCGCCCGACCTGACGCAAACCGAAGCGGGAGCAGGATGTTGTCACGCACGCTTGCAAAAGGCAGCAGGTTAAACTGTTGAAATATTAGCCCGACCTGTTCGGCCCGAAACCTGTCGCGTTTTCCGGCGGATAGTAACGCAATATCTGTATCCGCGACGCAAACCGTACCGGATTGAGCCAATATCGTGCCGCAGATCAAAGACAATAACGTCGATTTCCCCGATCCGCTTTCACCCAGTAAAAGCACAGTTTCGGCGGGTGCCAGTCGGAATTCAGGGATCTTCAATGCGAACGATGCCCGCCCCGGCCAGCGGTAGCAAACATCGTTCATTTCCAGAATGTGATCTCGATTGTCCACAAGATGCCTTGGTTAATTCAGGTCGCTCAAATCTAGCACTGGCGCGTCGCGTTCAATTTCAAACGCAGTTGCACCTGCATCGGATACGATTTGGACCTCAACTTCAAGCGCATTGGGGAAGGCCGCGAAATAAGCGAAAGATATCTCGTTTAGCTCAAAAACATGATCGCAGTTTAACAAATACTCCGCATGAAACTCGGTGTGGGCCGCTTCATCTTCGTGATCATCATGGTCATCCTCCGCATGTTCATCATGATCATGGTCGTCATGGTCGTCGTGCCCCTCATCTTCATGGTCGTCATGATCCATGTGACCCTCTTCGCTTTCGAGCGCTGCATGCGCGTCGACAACGCTACAATGCGCGGCCTCAGGTACAACAAACAAATCCAGCGGTTGTTCCAACACTGTCAAAGCTGTTTCAATCTTAGCGAGGTCTTCTGCGCTTTCGGCGACATATTCAAACCCGATAATATCCGCACCGGGGGCATGCAGTTCCATCGCGATTTGCGTGCCATCAAAGGCAATATCAAGCTGGCCGACACCATGTTCATGGCTGTCCAAGTGCCGCGTTTCTTCTGCAAAAGCGGGGGTAGCAACAAGAGTAGACAATACGAGAAATGATGAGATTTTCATATATAGTTTCCATCGTTTAAGGGAATAGTGGTCAGCCTGCACGGCTTTGCCACGCGCGTAAAAAGGGACCACAGCCGACACCGCCAGATCGTTTCTTGCGAGGATCGATGCTTGTTCGCGCATTGTATACAGACCTCCATCGGACACAGTTTTGTTATATTATAAAATAACACTCAACAAGCGCGAATGCACGCTAATTGCAAAACAGTCAAAGACGCACGCGACAATGCCTTGCGGCACTATCGCCTAGCCATGGTTTTATGGTTGTCGTCGTCGCCTCGCCCCTGATTTATCTATTGATAACGCCCGAGCCTTTGCATCACCTCGATTTCGTACCCATCGGGATCTTGAACAAAGAAAAACCGAGCGAGCGTTTTTCCTTCATGTGCAAAATCAACCAGCTTGCGGGGGGCGAGCCCGGCTTCCTCAAACCGTTGATGTTCTGCATCGACGTCATCGACAACAAATGCCGTGTGGCCATACCCGTTCCCAAGGTCATATGGCGCGCTTTGGTTTTTGTTGATTGTTAGCTCCAACTCAAAGGTATTTTCCGCGTTGGAAAGGTAAACCAGTGTAAAGCCGTCAAAGTCCAAACGTTCTGCAACCTTCAACCCAAATGCTTGGTCGTAAAATGAAACGGATTTGCTTTCGTCCAGAACGCGTATCATCGCGTGTACAAACTTTGCCAATGTGTATCTCCTTAGGCTTTGCAGTCTGTTGACCCCTAATACATTTAGTTTGGGGCGGGTATGAACCAAGTACGACCATGCATGAACCTATAGGGACGGAATGGCTAGAACGTTGCGGCGTCAGCGTTTCAGTTCCGCAACAAGGAAATCGTAAACGCGGCGGATCCGGCGGCTGGTCGAAAGTTCGCGGTGCGCGACGAGCCATATTGGAAACCTGAGCGGCTCTAGGTCTGGCAAGACCCGCACCACAGCAGGTTCTGCGTCGCCAATATAAGCGTCCAACACCCCAATACCGGCACCCTGTTTGACCAATTCCCACATAACCAGATAGCTTTCGGTCAAAAGCGGAAAATTAGCTTCGGTAAGCCCAAGGCCAAGGCTGTTGAGCCCCTTCAGCATCATCCCCGAATGGTCCAAGTTGATGAAATCGGCGTGCCGCAAATCATAGGGCACCGTCAGGCTCCCCAGCTTTTCAACATAGCTGGGTGCCGCATAGAGGATCGCATCCGCCATCCCGATTTTCTTGGCAATTAAATCAGGTTCGGTCGGGCGGAAATTGCGCACGGCGATGTCGGCCTCGCGGCGGCGCAAATCACTGGCGCGGTTTGAGACGACAATCTCAACCTGAATACCCGGCTCTTCACGGCGCAGTTTGGCAATGATCGGAGGAAGCAAAACCGCGGCGTAGGTTTCGCTCGCGGCGATCGAAATAGACCCTTCCAGCGTCTGCGATTGACCATGCGCCGTGAGAGACACGCGTTGTGCCGCTTCACCCATCGCGCGCACATGTTCAAGCAGTTCCACCCCACTTGGGGTCAAGCTCAGGCCGCGGCCCACCCGTTCAAACAGCACCACGCCGAGTTCTTGTTCAAGCCCATCGACTTGGCGTCCAAGGGTCGGTTGCGCCATGCCCAATTCACGCGCAGCGGCCGACAAAGACCCTTCCTCTGCTGTCACAAGAAATGCCCGTGCTTTGTTCCAGTCAAATTTTACCGCACGCCAATTCATACGAATATGCATATCAAAATTAGAAAATTGGTCAATTCGCATAGATCGGCACAGATATTAGACCTACGCCAACACAGAAAGGAAACGCAGATGACACCTATCTCACACAATAATTGGGACCCGCAGGCGGCACGTATGGCTGGCGCGCTTTATCTCTCCATTGCAGTCTGCGGCGGGTTTAGCATTGGCTATGTGCCGACGCAGATCGTCGCAAGTGATGCCGCGTCATCCAGCGCCAATCTGATGGCAAATATCGGGCTGCTTAAGCTTGGGGTTTTGGCCGATAGTGCAGTGATCCTGTTCAAACTCGCTATCACGGCGATACTTTTCCAAATGTTCCGCTATGTCGGACCGACCATGTCGATGATCGCGCTGATCTCGCGGGCGGGTATGATCACGGTGATGGGGATCAACCTGTTGCTTTGGGTGATGCCCTATCTTTTGCTGCGCAGCGATGCAGGCCCAACCCTGCTTATTCAGTTCTGTTTTGAGGCCCACGCGATGGGCGTCTTTGTCTGGCAGCTTTTCTTTGGCGTGCATCTATTGGCGCTTGGCTGGCTGATTCTCAAATCCAACGTCGTGCCACATCTGCTGGGGCGCGGGTTGTTTGTGGGCGCGTTTGGCTATCTTATCCAAGGGGTCGCCGCGCTGGCGTTCATCGATATCGCGCTGATCAACTACGCCGCCATCGGCCTGCTTGTGATCGTCACAATTTCAGAGGTCAGCTTTGGCCTATGGTTGTTGATTTGGGGCAGTCGCTTGTCCCCAACACAAACCGTAACAGCATAAAGGAGACCACCGATGCTTGCCTATTCATATTCACGCTATGGCTCCCCCGACGTGTTGGAACAAGTCACCCTGCCCACACCAACGCCACAACCGAACGAAGTGCTGGTCAAAATACACGCGACGACCGTCAGCGCAGGCGACTGGCGCGCCCGTAGCCTCACAATGCCAAAGGGGCTTGGGTTTATGGGGCGGCTTGTATTTGGGATAACAGGGCCACGCAAACCGATCCTCGGGACTGAATTTTCGGGTGAAGTTGCCGCCGTCGGGCCAAAAGTCACCAATTTCCTGCCGGGTGACAAAGTGATCGGATTTCCCGGAGCCAGCTTTGGCGCACACGCGGAATTTATCACGATGCCATCGGACGGCAAGCTCGTACGAAAGCCAGATAACATCAGCTTCGAACAAGCCGCAGCCATCCCATTTGGCGGCACGACGGCTTATGATTTTCTGGTCAACAAGGCAAAGTTGCAGCCGGGCGCAAAGGTGTTGATCAACGGCGCATCAGGGTCTGTCGGGTCCGCCTGTATCCAAATCGCAAAACATTTAGGCGCGCATGTGACGGCTGTTTGTAGCGCCAAAAACGCGCAGATGGTCACAGGCTTGGGTGCAGATCAAGTGATCGATTACCAGACCCAAGACGTCATCACTGACGGCGTGTTGTATGATGCTGTTGTCGATGCAGTTGGCACACTTCCTTGGGCGCAAGCGCGCCACGCGTTACGCCCCGGCGGGCAGATGGTTCTGATCGCCGGCAAAACATCGGATATGCTGCTTGGGTCGCTTAAGGCGCGGCTCGCGGGCAAGCGGTTGATTGGCGGCGTCGCCTCTGAACGTCGTGAAATCATTGAAGCGGTGACCCAGCTTGCGGCGCGGGGCATCTTCCAACCGGTAATCGATCGCAACTATCCGTTCGATGAAATGAAGGCAGCCCATGCGCATGTCGATACCGGGCGTAAGTGCGGGAATGTGGTGGTTTCTGTGACTTAGCGCGGGCGATCAAGCCCCTGCCAACCAATCGTAGACAAGGCGCGCCTTGCCAGAGGCACGCGGGTGCAGTTTAACATAAAAACCTTTGGGTGATGCGACCCCGCTGGGCAACAGCTTTACCAATTTTCCGGTTGTAACTAATGCGTCCGACAGCCCATCCCACCCCAAAACGGCCCCCATATCGTCTTGGGCGGCCTGCAATGCGATGACGTAATTATTCACTTGGTGTGTATTTTGCAGCGGCCCATGATAGCCCAGCGCGCCGCACCATTCCTGCCAGTTGGTCCAGCGCGTGTCTGGCGCATCCAGATGGATCAACGGGATTTTCGCCATATCTGTGACGCTCTCGATCTTGTGCTTAGTGGCAAAGCCGGGGCTACCGAATGCCATGATCTGATCGTGAAAAAGCGCCCGGCATATGCCCGTTTCTTGTGTGATATCGCCATAGTGGATGCTCAGATCGCAATCGGATTGGGTTTGATCCGTGTCGCTGACAATCTGTGCTACCGAAATATTGCCGTGCGCGCGCCAAAATTGCGCTAGCCGCGGTGTCAGCCAAAGCGAACTGACCGCCGTCGTTGCCCGGATCGTGACTGCGGCCTTGGGCGCACGGGCGCGCAGCTGGCCGATTGCATCATCAATTCCTTCAAACCCACGCTGGATCGCAACCATCAGATAAGCCCCAGTTTCAGTCAGCTCAACACCGCGGTGGTGGCGGTCAAATAGGGGGCGCTGCAAGTCCGCCTCAAGTGATTTGACCTGATGGCTGATTGCCGCGGCGGTCACGTTCAGCTCTGCGGCTGCGTTCTTGAAACTGACATGGCGCGCAGCGGCCTCAAAGCTCACCAGCGCAGTCATTGAGGGTAGATTATAGGGGCGTTGCGACAATTTATCTATCCAGATAACCAGAATCTACACTTATATACATGCGACATATCACAATTTGGCTTAATTATTCTAAGCCAGACAAAATTTTTTTGCAATTGTCCCCGATAGTATTTGGGCAGAGCCTGCCTGTAGCCCCTCCCGAAAGGACTTGCAGATGAATATTGAGGTAAAGCCGCTCAAGGCACGCCGATCACGGCGTGGCGGTGATCGGGCACGGTCATCAGCGCCGGGGCAAAACCCACATCTTGCGGCGCCTTTCATTACGCGCAAAATCAAACCCTATGAAATTCTAGACGAAGATCAGCTTGATCAAATCGAAGCAACCGCCGACCGGATCATGTCCGAGATCGGGATCGAGTTTCGTGATGATCCAGAGGTGGTCGATCTGTTTCGCGCGCGCGGCGTCGCTGTTGAGAATGTCACCGGCTCTGCTGGCGATCCTGCATGGCGGCTGCGGTTTGAACCTGGGCTCGCGCGTGACATCTTGCGCACCGCCCCTGAACGGTTCACGCAACATGCACGCAATCCGGAAAAATCGATTGAAATTGGCACGGATGCTTCGGTATTTTTGCCCTCTTACGGCAGCCCGTTCATCTTGGAAATGGATGGCACCCGACGCTACGCCACTCTGGACGATTTTGAAAACCTCGTGAAGCTTGCGCAGTCAACACCGTGGCTGCACCATTCAGGCGGCACCATCTGCGAACCCACGGATATTCCAGTCAACAAACGGCATTTTGATATGATCTATGCGCATATGCGCTATTCGGATCGACCGTTCTTGGGGTCAGTCACTGCCCCCGAACGCGCCGAAGATTCCATCGAGATGTGCCGCATCTTATTTGGCGCAGAGTATGTTGATCAGCACTGCGTGATTATGGGTAATTTCAACACCACATCGCCACTGGTCATTGATGGGATCACAAGCAAAGGGATTCGCGCCTATGCGCGCGCCGGGCAAGGGTCGATCCACTTGCCGTTTTTGCTGGGTGGCGCAGTCGCGCCATTGACCATGGCCGGACAGGTTGCCCAAAATTTGGCTGAAACATTGGTCAGCGCTGCGATTACACAGCTTGAACGACCCGGTGCGCCCGCGGTGATCGCAAGTTTTATGAATTCGCTTGCCATGCGGTCGGGATCACCGACGTTTGGCACGCCTGAGCCAGCCGCGGCCAGCCTGATTATGGGACAATTTGCGCGCCGCTATAAATTGCCTTTGCGCTGCGCGGGGAATTTCACCACCTCTAAACTGCCTGACGGGCAAGCCATGCAACAAAGCATGATGTCCGCCCTGTCAGCCGTCCAGTCCGGCGCAAATTTCATCATGCATATGGCCGGATACCTTGATGGGCTTTTATCCATGTCCTACGAAAAAATGATGATGGACATTGACGTTTGCGCAGCGCTTCATGCTTACTTGCGTGGGGTTGATGTGAACGAAGACACGCTTGCCTTTGACGCGTTGGCCGAAGGCGGGCCGGGCCAACATATGTTCGGCTGCCAACATACATTACGCCACTATGAAACCGCATATTGGGATAGCGCGCTGGATGATAATACACCTTGGGAAACTTGGGATGAAAACGGGCGGGTTGACATGGCCACACGGGCAAACCAACGCTGGAAAGCGCAACTGGCACAATATGAGCCACCTCCGCTTGATACGGATAAGGACGCGGCGTTGAAAGCATTTATTGCGCGCAAAAAAGAAGCAATGCCAGATATGTGGCACTAGCGCGAGGGCGCACGAAAGGAAAACCCATGTCGAACGATCCGCTGTTGCAGCCCTATCAGCTCAAACATCTCACGCTCAAGAACCGGATCATGACGACCAGCCATGAACCCGCCTATCCCGAAGATGGGATGCCAAAGGATCGCTATGCCGCCTATCATGCCGAACGGGCCAAGGCAGGTGTTGCATTGACGATGACCGCAGGATCAGCGGCAGTGTCCAAGGATAGCCCGCCTGTTTTCAACAATATCTTGGCGTACCGCGATGATGTGGTACCATGGATCCAGCGGCTGACGGACGCCTGCCACGAACATGGTACGGCGGTCATGATCCAGCTCACCCATCTTGGGCGACGGACGAATTGGAACAAAGGCGATTGGCTGCCCTCTGTCAGCTCATCCAAACACCGCGAACCCGCCCATCGGGCCTTTCCTAAATTGGTCGAAGATTGGGATATAGAACGCATTATCAACGATTTCGCAGATGCCGCCGAACGCATGAAAGCAGGCGGCATGGATGGGATTGAATTGCAGGTCTACGGGCATTTGCTGGATCAGTTCTGGTCGCCCCTGACCAATGATCTGAGCGGCCCCTACGGCGCCGATAGTTTACAAACTCGTCTGCAATTCCCGCTTGATGTCCTCGGCGCAATTCGCAAACGCGTCGGCGAAGATTTCATCGTTGGGTTTCGGTACACCTCCGATGAGGCCCAAAAGGGTGGCATCACCGAAGACGAAGGGATCGAAATATCTAAAACGCTGGCCGAGACCGGGCAGCTTGATTTTCTTAATCTGATCCGTGGCCGTATCCATACGGACCCTGCAATGACCGATGTGATCCCGGTCCAAGGCATGCCCAGCGCACCGCATCTTGATTTTGCGGGCCGCGTCAAAGCGGCCACAGGTATGCCAACTTTCCATGCCGCGCGTATTCCTGACGTCGCGACTGCGCGCCACGCTATATCTGCGGGGCTTTTGGATATGGTCGGCATGACCCGCGCACATATGGCTGATCCGCACGTTGTACAAAAGATCATCGAAAATCGCGAAGACGACATCCGCCCTTGTGTTGGAGCAACGTATTGTCTGGATCGCATTTATCAAGCGGGTGATGCGCTGTGCATTCATAACGCGGCAACGGGACGTGAATTGACGATGCCGCATGTCGTCCCCCCTGCCCCAAAGGCGAAAAACGTCGTGATCGTTGGCGCAGGCCCAGCCGGGCTTGAAGCGGCACGGGTCGCCGCAGAACGCGGGCACCGTGTGACAGTATTCGAAGCACAGCCAGAACCCGGCGGTCAAATCCGGCTGGCCACACAATCGGCCCGACGACGTGACATGATCGGCATCATTGATTGGCGTATGGCGCAATGCGCTGCGCGCGACGTGACATTTCATTTTAACACATGGGCCGAGGCAGATGATGTCACCACATTAAACCCCGATGTGGTGATCATCGCCACCGGCGGGTTGCCCAACACCGAACTGTTTGAAAGCGGCGTTGAACAAGGGCGCGCCGTGACCAGCTGGGATATCATCGCAGGCGATGTGAAGCCCGGACAAAACGTGCTGATCTACGACGAAAGCGGTGATCATCCGGGGCTGCAAGCCGCCGAAGTCGCTGCCAATGCTGGTGCCACTGTTGAGGTGATGACCCCTGATCGTGTCTTTGCACCGGATATTATGGCCATGAATTTGGTTCCATACATGCGGGCATTGCAAGATAAGGATGTCACGTTCACTGTCACCCGCAGGCTGCTAGATATCGCCCCAGTGGGCAATCTGTTGAAGGCAACGATAGGCACGGATTACAGCGATTTCACCGCTGAGAAGACCTATGATCAAGTGGTGATCAACTACGGCACATTGCCGATGGATGATCTCTACTTCGACCTGCGCCCGGCCTCATCGAACCTTGGTGAAGTGGATTACGAAGACCTCATCGCGGGCCGCCCGCAGGTACAAAATCGCAATCCAGATGGGGCGTTCCAATTGTTCCGCATCGGCGACGCGGTGTCAGCGCGCAACACACATGCAGCCATTTATGACGCTTTGCGCTTGGTCAAGGACATCTAGTTGGGGTTTTGAGCGCATGACGCCCCTTCTAACGATTTAAACTAATATATTGCAATAATATCGATATTATGCCAGCTTCACTATCCAGAGACGGGGGGAGCCGCAGTGAAGCACAATAATATGGTTACCGATCATATGATCGGCCAGATGACACGCACCCTCCCAACTTACGACCCGGCGCATAAAAGCAACCGCGCCGCGTGATCGCATACCGCGAGACAAACCGCCGTAACCATCTGGGAGGATGACATGAAACATACTTTACGCGTAGCCCTGACGGGTCTTTTGCTGGGTTCAACAGCCGTATCAGCGCAAACGGTTGAAGGCCCCGAAGTCAATTGGAGCTTTTCAATGTGGGGCAACCCACGTGCGCTATCCGCAGGGATGGAGGCCATCGCAGAGGAAGTGGCCACGCAAACGGGCGGCAACTTTAACATCGAAATATTCTACGGCGGGCAATTGTCTGGCGCTCGCGAGAACCTTGATGGGCTCCAGCTGAACGCATTTGAAGGCGCCGCAATCTGCAATTTCTACCACCCCGGCAAAAACCCGGCTTGGATGGTGTTTTCGCTACCGTTCTTGCCACTTGGTGACCCGGCTGTAGACCAATATGTACGCGCCAAATTGTTTGAACATCCTGCCATCGTCGCAGACATGGAAGCATGGAATGCGATGCCGTATATGTCCGGGCTGCTGCCACAGTACGAGATCCTTGGCAAAGGTGATGCACCAACCGAGCTGAGCGGCTGGGAAGGCTTGCGGGTACGCGCGGGCGGCGGGCTTGGCAGCGCGATGGAAGCGCTTGGCGCGACCAAGCAGACCCTGCCTGCAGGTGAAACATCAACCGCATTCCAACGTGGCGCGCTTGATGCTGCCGCGTTCCCCTACACATATGCGCACGTCAGCTTTGGCATCGCAGAAGAAGCCGATTGGTACACCTCCAACCTTGCCCCCGGCACATCAGAATGCGGATGGGTCTTTAACAAGACAGCCTATGACGCGCTCCCCGAACAGTATCAGACCCTGTTGATGGATCTGCGCGGCATGGGCATGGAGGTCGAACAAGCGGCCTACGCGGCCCAAGACGAAATCAACCTGCCTATCTTCCAAGATACGATGCAGGAAATCGTCTATTCCGACGCCCAAATCGCTGAATTCCGCGAAGTTGCAGGGCAGCCCGTCTGGGACGCGTGGATCGCAGACAATAGCGAAAAATTCGATGCCCAAGGCCTGTTTGACGCCGTTTGGACCTACGCTGAAGAAGCACAAAACCAATAGGTTTTCCTCGGTCGGCCCCATGATCGCGGCCGACCGTCACCCATGATCAAATAGAGACAACACATGCCAGACGAAACATCGGCAGACCGCAGTCTGCTTGCCCGGCTCGACCGCGGGTTCATCCCCATCGAGGATTTAGCCAATTTATTAGCAGCTTTTGCAATTATGGCGCTGATGATCTTAGGCGTGCTGCAAATTGTTCTGCGCACCGTCTTTAATACCCCTATCGGCGGCTATATCGATCTGGTCGAACTTTCGATGGCCAGCATGGCATTCCTTGGCGCCGCGTATACCCAACGGATCGGGAGCCATGTGCGTATGGAGTTGCTCGTCGGAGCCGTGCGTGGTCGTGCGCTTTGGCTTGTCGAAGCATTTGGCGCGGCTGTCGCGCTATTTATCATCGGCGTGTTGATTTATTATAGCTACGGGCATTTCATGCGCGCTTACACATTGGGCGACACGACTATCGACGCCGAGTATGTGACATGGCCATCCAAACTTTTGGTTCCAATTGCATTCTCTATCTGGTGGGTGCGGCTTGCGCTGCAATTCATCGGTGCGGTGCGGCTTGCCATCTACCCGCATGCGACACCAATTGCCGTTGTCATCACCAAAGATGCGGCCGAGCAGGCCCAAGACGAAATTCACGAAGTTATGGGCGATGATGTCGACTTCTCTAATCCTGAGGATAAATCATGATTATTGGTATCGGCATGTCCGACCCGTTCTTGGTCGGCGTTATCACCTTGTGCCTTTTGCTCGGGCTTATCTTGATGGGCGTGCGCGTGGTCTTTGCCGCCGCTGTTGTTGGGTTGCTTGGCCTTGTTGAATTGCGCGGTTGGGGCCCTGCGGCTGGAATTGTCGGCACCATACCACATGCAAAATCATCGACATACGCGTTGTCTGTTTTGCCAATGTTCATCTTTATCGGGTTCTTGGCATTTCACGCAGGCATGACCCAACAACTGTTTGACGCAGCGCGCAAATGGCTGGGCTGGTTGCCCGGTGGTTTGGCGATTGCGACAGTATTTGCCACCGCGGGGTTTGCCGCCGTATCAGGTGCGTCCACCGCGACCGCAGCGGTGTTTAGCCGGGTCGCGATCCCTGAGATGCTCAAATACGGGTATAACAGACGCATGGCGGCGGGTGTTGTAGCTTCGGCTGGCACGCTCGCTACGTTGATCCCACCTTCTGCGATCCTTGTGATCTATGCGATTATTGTTGAGCAATCCGTCGGCAAACTGTTGCTAGCGGGCTTCCTGCCCGGCATTTTTTCGGCCATCGTTTATGCGGGCATCATTATCGTTTGGGCGATGCTCAAACCCGAAGCCGCGCCATCCGTGACCGGTTTCACATGGGGCGACCGGATGCGCACCCTGCCCGGCATTTCACCGATTATCATTGTTGTCGTGATCATCATGACCTCGATCTACAGTGGCTGGGCAACCCCAACCGAAGCTGGCGCGCTTGGTGCGTTTGTGGTCTTTGTTTTGGCATTGGTTCGGGGCACGCCACTCAGCTCGATCAAAGCGTCTTTGATGGAATCGGCCAAACTGACCGTGATGATCTTCTCGTTGATTTGGGGCGTTTTGATCTTTGTGCGGTTCCTTGGGTTTTCGGGTATTCCCGGCGCATTCACAGAATGGGTTGTGAACCTGCCCTATAGTCCGATGACGATCATGATCTGCATCTTGTTGGCCTACGCGGTTTTGGGCATGTTCATGGATGCAATCGGAATGCTTCTACTCACATTGCCAGTGGTATACCCAGCTGTAATCGCGCTTGGGTTTGATCCAATTTGGTTTGGTATTATCGCCGTCAAAATGGCCGAGATTTGCCTGATCACGCCTCCCATTGGATTGAACTGCTTTGTCGTCAACGGCGTCCGTCCTGACATTCCACTTGGCGAAGTGTTCCGCGGCGTTGCATTGTTCTTTATAGCCGATGTTATCACCATTGCGGCGCTCTTGATGTTTCCAGAAATTGTCACTTGGCTTCCGAACTTTGACTTTGCCGCATGGTGGTCAGGGTTGGGGGCAGCAGCTAACTAAGGACAGAAAATGCGCTTACACACCAGCCTGCCGCTTACAAAAGCCAACACAATCATTACCGAGGCGCTGCGCCTCGGGCGCGCGGCCAACCTGTTGCCACTCACCGTTGTCGTGCTTGACGCAGGCGGCAAGATGGTCGCGATGCAATGCGAGGACGGATCAGGTGTGATCCGGTTCGATGTGGCCTTTGGCAAAGCCTACGGCGCACTTGGCATGGGGATTTCAAGCCGTCTTATTCGGGACCGGCTGAGCGAACGACCAACGTTTCAATCTGCCCTCGCCACCGCATCTGACGGGCGGCTTATTCCGGTACCAGGTGGCGTTTTGATCGAAGACGCAGGCGTGACCATCGGCGCGGTCGGCATCAGCGGCGATACATCCGACAAGGATGAATACTGCGCGATTGAGGCGATCAAAGCCACAGGTTACATGTCGGAACCCAGCGACCCCAATCCAGATTGGCGCACGTCATCCCTGTCGGATCATTATCCGGCGTCGACCTAAAGCGGTAGATCAATATGACGGTGGGTTACCTGCAAGCGCGGCAATGCGGCATCAGCCGGATCCACCAAGGCAAAGGTGGATTTGCCTGCAAAAGACGCGGGGATCACCATAGCCCGGACAAAACTTGTGACGCCGATGCCCTGCAAGGCAACAGCGCGCACCGGGGATGTGATCGGTTCAAACCAGCTGTCGCCCTCGCTGACGATTTGGGTATGACCCTCCGCCGCGATCCGCAGCGCCCCGCGCACAAGATGCCGCAGGCCAGCGCCGCTATGCGTGTGCCGATGCGCAACGGCCCCGACTGGAAAACAAACCTCATCCACGCGCAACAGTTTAGCGCTGTCGGGAATATCACATTCATGGCTGCTCAGAACCCCGTCCCCGGCGGGTGCCGCTTCGGACAAAACAAACGTCAGGCCCGTACGCGGCAATTGATCGACAACTGTGGCTATACCCGCGGGGTCCAGCCCGGCGGTATCGTCGCGCGGCGTCCAAGAGATAGCGGCCGCAAGATCGACCTGCGCATCCGCGCCGCGTATCAGGCTCATAAACATTCTAAATCCCCCTGTTCTGGACAACCTAGCTGATGCGCGCGCTGCTTGCCATTGTGCTGATCGCCGATTCTGCGGCCGTTTTGGCCGCCAACACATTTGGCGGGGATTTTGCGCATACCGCCGCACGCGTATTATTTGTCGCCCTTTGTTTGCTTGGGATGCGAACAAGCTCTTTGCGCGAAGTCCTGTTGTTTCTGGCTTCGCTGATCCTCGCTGCAATCTTGTGGCAAGACCCGGAGCACCACGCAGCCTTGTTCATCGCGATAGACCTCGCCGCCTATTTCGCCGCCTTTATCGCCCTGCTCACCGCGCTCAAACTCGCAGCCGAAAACTCGCAATCGGTATTGGCTGTCGGGCGGTATCTGACCCAGCAAGCCACAGGGCGCAGATTTGTCGCGACAGCCACGGGCGGGCATATTTTGGGAGTGTTTCTCAATTTCGCAGCTGTGAGCCTGATGGCGCCATTGATCCAATCAACCACGAGACATAGCGACGGCAGCATCGACCACGACCTTGAACGCCGTCAGATGTCAGCCCTTTTGCGGGGGTTTGCGTGGATTTTGCTCTGGGCACCCACTACGCTAGGACAGGCCGTGCTTTTGACGTTGTTCACAGATATCGATCATATCAAAATCATCTGCGTTGGCATTGCAACATCCCTGTTGATGATGGGAATCGGCTTGGCCTATGATCGGTTTGAATGGCGCAATTACACGCCCCCCAGAACAGAAGATGCGCCGCCCAAGTGGCCAAGCACCGCGCTTGTGCGGTTGGGCTGTGTCTGTGCTACGCTGATTGGTGCAACGGCCGTGCTTCAGATCACAATGGGGTTCAGTACCGCGCTTTCGCTGATGTTTGTGGCCCCGTTAGTGACAATGGTGTGGTTCACATGGCAAAAACCCAAAGACCTGCCGCTAACCCGGCAGTTGACGTCGTTTTGGGAGGCGCTCAAGGCGGATGCGGCGGGTTTGACGCGGTCCGCCATTGCTCTCGGGCTTTCTGGTTTCATCGGGCGTGCCGTGGCAGAGGTGCTACCACTTGCCGAGATGAGCCAACACATCGACCTCGCGGCGATACCCGGCTGGCTATTTTTGGCGGTTTTGCCGATCTTGATCACGCTCGGTGGGCAAATCGCGCTGAGCCCGATCATCCTTGTCGTGTTCATAGGGCAGGTGGTGCAAACTTTTCCGACATTGCCCGCCGATCCAACGCATATTGTTTTCGCGCTCAGCGCCGGGTGGGCGATTTCAATGTTTGCATCCCCCAATGCAACGGCCACATTGCTGATCGCGGCGGCCTCCAAGATCCCGCCCACAACACTGACATGGCGCTGGAATCTGCGCTACGGCGCGATCTGCTATGTTGTGCTTGTCGGCATTTTTGCGCTGCTCGAAGCCGCATAGGGGAAGCTAGCCAATCACCTGCACCGCGAACTGACCCGTTGTCGCGTCGCGCTTGCGATAAAGCGCGGTTCCCTTATGCCCCAAAATCCTGCCCGCGGTGCCGGGTTCGCGCAACAACTGGGCCGCGGTAGATGTCGCCCGCGCAAACGCTTTGCAAATATCATCGCCTACCTGTTCAACCATCACATCAATCGCGCGCGGCATGGCAAGGTCGGCGCCCGCAAGTGTTCCGTCATCCAATGTCAGCCGGCCGTCATGGCGAAACACATCGCGCCCGTTAAGGCTGAAGTTTTGGATATCTGATCCGGCAGTAGCCATGGCATCGGTTACCAAAAACACGCGCTCTGACTGCGGCTTTGCCGCCAAGGCAATCCGCATCGTCGTTGGGTGAACATGGATCGCATCCGCAATCAGCCCGGCATAGACATCGTCCCGCGCTAAGGCCGCGCCGACCAGCCCGGGCGCGCGGCTACCCAATTGGCTCATGGCGTTAAACAGATGCGTCACACAGCGCGCACCCGCATCAAATGCAGCGTGACAGGTATCAACATCCGCGTCCGTGTGCCCCAATGAAACCGTGATTCCGGCGTCAGATAACTGACTAATTTGGCTAGGTGTCACGTTTTCGGGGGCAAGGGTGACCATCACATTGGCCAATCGATCAGCGGCGTTCAGCAACACACGTAAATCTGTCTCATTCATCCGGCGGATCAAGCTTGGATCATGCGCGCCCTTGCGTGCCAAACTAAGATGCGGCCCCTCAAGGTGAATACCGACAATCCCCGCGACCTTTTGCGCAATAGCCACTTCAACCGCGTCAATGGCGGCGGCGGTCCGCGCGGGCGTATCGGTGATCAGCGTCGGAAGTATCGCCCCGGTCCCTGTCGTTGCATGCGCTTGCGCAATCACGCGCAATGCTGCGACGGATTGATCATCGTTGAACATGACACCGCCGCCGCCGTTGACCTGTAGATCAACAAAGCGCGGGGCAATCACGCCACCCGCCAAATGCGTGATCGGGCACCCCTCAGGCAAAGCCTGACGCGGCACGACAGACAGGTTACCATCGCCGCCCACAACCAAAGCATGGTCATCATGCAGGGTTTGCCCATCAAAGATCTGCGCGCCCAAATAGGCCTTTGCTACTCCGCTCATATCGACCCGCATTGGTGCTCCGCCCGTGCCAGCGCAAAGGCACCGTCCAATGCGCTGCCTTTCGCATCCATTTTTCCGGCGAGATATGCAGGGGGCAGATATCCTGCGTAATGCGGCCCTAGCCCGCCAAGCAAACAAAGCGGATCCCCGGGCTGAAACCCCAATTGCGTAAGGCCGCGCGCCATGTCATCCGCGCCGCGTTGCAAGATAGATTGCGCCCATGTATCGCCATCAATCGCGCCCGCAATGACCGCAAGGGGCCAAGGTGCCGTAATCGCCTGGCGTGGCGGTGGTTGCAAAGCCTACAACCGCGCTGGGATCATTCCCATATTGCGCAAAAAGCGTGACGGACAGTTCTGACCACTCCGCCAGCCCATCATAGCACAGCAATACATGTTCGAGCGCCGCACGCCCCAACCAAGCCCCCGAGCCTTGGTCCGAAATTTGCAGCCCCCATCCGCCGACGGATCGCACAGCCCCTCCCTTGTTTGTAGCGACAATCGTGCAGGTCCCAACGGCTAGCAAGTACCCCTCTTGCCCTGCAAATGCGCCTGCCAATGTCGTGGCGCGGTCATCTGTAACGGTGACTTGCGCAAATGGCAGCGCCCCCGCGATACGCGATCTTTGGGTTGCAGTGATCGCTCCGGCCAACCCCAAATGCGCAGTGCCTGATGCAAACGCGCTAGGCGCGATGCCCGCGTTTTTTGCGGCGGCATCAATCGCAGCAATAACGTTGGTGATAGCACAATCGATATCAGTGGTAACATTGGCGCGACCGCCCTCGGCCTGCGCCAGCACACCCGCTTCGACCGTACCAATCGCAACCCGGCAACCCGTGCCCCCGCCATCGACGCCGATAATCACATTGCTTTGCAATTCGTCCATATGGGTATCGTTATAATACCTCTTTGACGAATGATAGAATGCAGGGATCGGCGCCGCAGGAAATCACAAGAAAGAACTGCACCGATTATGGATTAACGGCCCGCTTCGCGACCGCCTGCAAAAGCACCTGCACGATGGCGCGCTGTTCGTCGGTAAACGACGACATTGCGATGTCGGGCTCGGGCCCGTCTAGATCGCTCACATCAAACAATGTAGCCTCATCTGGAAAAAACTGCGCCCGAAGCGCTTCGTTATCCTCTGCAAATTTCGCAAGCAGCGCCTTAGCTGTCGCGTTGTCCATGACGCCCCCTGAAAACCGAGGGAGCTCTTGCTGCGGCAACGACCGGAAAACACGCCGGATGTGCACTTCGGGGACATTTTTCACCAGTTGCATCAGGTCTAAGACGTCTATTGAAGGCGTCGCATTCGCAGCGGACTGCGGCGTCGGGAATCCGTCAGCTTGCGTATCAATCCCAAGCACCTGCAAGAAATCACGGACGACATCGCCTTGCGGAAATGTTGTGGGATCAAACCTGCGAAACAAAAATTCAGCTTCAGGCCACGCGGTCTGCCAGGCAGTAACAATCCGACGATATTCCCCGCCGCCAGTGCCAAACTTAGCGATGAAATTCTCGAATCCGAGCCGCGTCTTTGCCGTTTTCAGTTTTTGTTTGTAGGCGTTCGCGAGGTATTTATCTTGCCGCCGGAAATACCCAACAATCTTGACGTCCATTGGCTCTGGCAACGCAAGAACGTCGCGTAGGGCCGCCGGGTTTGCGCCCGAAAACATTTCAGAGGTCAGTACAAAATTTTGCGACGGGCTTTTGCTGATCAAATTGCGCACAACTGCTCCAATCTCGACGGCGCGGTCGTGGTTGCCGCTGCGCAACGCGACGCTCAGATCATTGTAAGACCCGCTGCGGTGCCGCGTAAGAAAATCAAAGCCAAGGGGATTGAGGTAATCTTTATTGTCGCGCGTGAAACGCTGAATAGCCGTCGACCCTGTTTTGGGCGTGCCAATATGTATCCAAAGTATACGCATGTATTATTGGCTTTCTTGCGGGGCTTGCGCCGCAAATTTGCGCCTGATCGCCCGTCTTGGCTGCCCTGTGTGTTGATAGGTCATTGTGATGAAATCGGCCCAATCTTCGCGCGCTTTGATGTCAATGATTTTGGCCCGGTGCCATGCGACGGCATCTGCGTGTAGGCCCCGCAGCACTTTGTCGGAACGCAGTTTTACCAGTTCTTGCAACATGCCAGGCACATGTTTTAGCATCGAATAATCGCGCGTATAATTTGTGTTCATCGCGTCAAAGTATTCCTGGCCTTGATCCATATTCACATGGTTTGTCCGACCACGGTCACGCTTGACCAAAAAGCTATCCGCGCTGCGGATCGCATAGTGATGCAGCCGCGCGAAGTCATGAGAAAAGCCTTTCCAGGTCCGCCAAGACACTGTTTTCGCATCTACCGCATTGCCGCCTGCATCGCGCCACGTGATATCATCATAAGGCGATGGGGCATCCGCTGCGGCATTGGCATCCACCTTCATGAACGGTCTGTGCACGCCCATCCGGTGAAACGTGCCATTGTTGCGATACAGCGTTTTGATCCCGGCCCCGCGATAATTCGTAAAGATACCTTCAGGCGCGCAATGAAAGAACTGTTCGGTCAGCGGCAGGTCCTCGTAGTGGCGGCGCATCCCATTACCGAACAGTTTCCAACTGAGCGAGATCGCATCCGCCGGGCCGCTTTTGTCGATCAAGTCAGGCAACCCCATACCGCAACGCAGGTTCAAAAATTCGTCAGCATCGGCGCAAATCACCCAATCGGCGGCTTTGTAATGATCGGTCTTTGGTGCCAGTCGCAATGCGGCACGCTGCGGCGAAAGTTCACGCCCCTTCCGGCCGATTTTGCGGTCATTATTATCGACGTGCCCAGCAAGCCCCAATTCTTGCAGGCGTTGCGCGATCGCATCGGTGCCGTCGGCGCAGTCATTCGTGTAAATCAAGAAGTCGTCGAACCCAATCGCACGGTTAAACGCAATCCATTCAAGCACAAACGGGGCTTCGTTTTTCATTGTCGTCACAATGAGAAAGCGCTCTTTTTCCAACTTACACCTACACGTTTACCACTGTCGAGGCTGGCCTTTAGACCAACCCAAGTTTTGCCGCGATATCCGGCATTTCTGCTATTACGGCCTGACGGGCAGTATCAAGTTTTTCGCGGTGCCATTCAAGGCTTTGGGCGTGTAAACGCGCCAGATGCGGATGCGCGGCTTTGATATCGTCAATACGTGCTTGCAAGGCGGGCACATGGCGCTGGATGCTCGCCTCACGCACATCATTGGCATTAAAGGTTTCAAAATAGGAAAAATCAATCCGCTCTTGGTCCGCGCTATTTGCGGTGCCGCGGTAGCGTTTCATCAAAAATGCTTCGGATGATTTGATCATATAGTGGTTCATGCTAACCAGATCACGGCCCAAGCTGGCCTCAAATGACCGCCATCCTTGCTTCAAATAGCGCTCTGGCATCGGTTGACCAGAACCGTTGACCCAATTGACCGGATGGCTACCATCCTGAAATCGCGGCTTCAGGCGCGGGCGATGAATGGCCGGTTTGCGCACAAAACGCGGGCGAAACATGGTTTTGAACGCGGTGTAGCGTTGGATGTTATGGGTGCCTGCCGGGGCCGCTTGGTCAAATTGCGCGATGACGGGCACGTCTTTGAACCCAACAATACCGCCATTGCCAAACACCCGCCATGTGGCAGAGATCATATCAGCGCGCTGGGGTGATATTCCAGCAAGTGCTGCAAAAAGGGCGTCAATGGTCCCGTCCCCCACGTGGATGTTCAAAAATTCATCCGCGTCCGCCACCAGTATCCAATCTGACGCCGTGATCGCCGGATCTGCCCAAAACCTCTCGTAGGCGCGGTTTTGCGGGTCTTCGCTAGTGCCTTTTGGCTGGCCACTGTTTTCCAGATGGGTAATTTCGTCAACCGTGTCGAGATAATCCAACATCTGCCGGGTGCCATCACTGCAGTCATTCGATGCAATCGCGATCCGATCAAAACCAATCAGCTTGTAGTAGTAAATCCATTCAAGCAGATAGGGGCCTTCGTCCTTGACCGTTCCGACAAGCGTGCATGATTGGCGATCAGCCATTGCGACATCCTTTTTGCATCTGTGATCCTGCGTAACGCCAAGCCCCTTTCATGCCAAGGATGGATGTTGCGGGGCAGCCCGCCATCAGATAGAAATTACCGCGACAAGAACCCAGATTTGAAGGTATTGACGATGGCCGTGCTTCCCCCAATTGGTGCCCTTTGGATTGGTGGGTCTTTGACATGGCTGGAACAACTTTGCCTGAAATCCTTTGTCGATCAGGGGCACCCGATGATCTTGTACACATATGGCAAGGTGAAGGGCGTGCCTGAAGGCGTCGAAATCCGTGACGGCAACGATATTTTGGCCACCGACCGGTTTATCACCCATGACCGGACTGGATCAGTCGCGCTTTTTTCAGATTTGTTCCGGTTCCATCTGATCGCGAAAGAACCTGAAATCATCTATATCGACACCGATGTCTATTCGGTGCGCCCCTTCCCCGGCGGCGAAAGCCATATCTTTGGCTATGAGTTCTATAACGAAGAGCGTCAAAAGGGGCAGGTCAACGGCGCCATTTTGCGGATGCCGCAAGATAGCCCTGCGTTACAGGCGTTGCTTGACTTTACCGCCGACGAATACCCTATCCCAGAATGGCTGCCCCGCCGTCATCTTGACCCGATCAAAGCACGCGCCGCAGCAGGCGACCCAATGCATGTCTCCGAGATGCCATGGGGGATTTGGGGACCACTGGGCGTGACGGCATATCTGATACAGAGCGGCGAAATCGAACACGCGCGTACGACGGATGTCTACTATCCAGTCCACTTTGCGGATCGTCGAATCTTTACAAAACGTCCGATGCTCACGCGGAGGCATTTTACGGATGAAACCCGCTGTCTGCACATCTGGGCCCCAATCAAGAATTTCTGCGCCAAGCGTTTTGGCGGGGTTCCCCCTGAAAACAGTTTCCTTGATGAACGGCTCAAACATCACGGGATCGATCCGCACGCGGCCCCGATCATCCCGCAAAGTGACCGGTCAGTGGTCGCATAAGGTGGCGCAGGTTGCACCCCAGCCATTTTGCACATCAGACCGGGTCAAGGCGACCTATATCACCGGGCGCGAACCCCGGCTGGTGGTGTCCTTCACGGGGGTCGGCAAACCAGATACGCGAACCCAAGACGAAGAATTCGTCGGATATGGATCACAAGACGGACGTAACCATGTGTTGTTTGTCGCGGACACATTGCGCAGTTGGTACAACGATCCCGGCATTTATGACGAGATCGTAGACGCGGTTACGCGGTATAAATCAAAACATGGCATCACCGACACGGTCACATTTGGAAATTCAATGGGCGGCAATGGGGCCGTGATTTTTGCGGGCGCAATTGGTGCAACCCGCTGCTTGTCGTTGTCGGCGCAATACTCTGCGGACCCTACAATCGTGCCCGAAGAAACACGTTGGCGCGAATACCGCGATAAGATCGCCGAATTCACACGCCCGCCATTAGAGACAACCATCACCCCGGATTGTCAGTATTTCATCCTACACGGCGGTGGCGATGTCGAACGCCGGCATTGGTCGCGGTTCCCCAAAGGGGAAAACATCCATCACTATCTGGTGGGCGCAGCCGGGCATGGCGTTGGGCGGCGTCTCAAGTCATCGGGCCTGATCAAACCCGCAACGCATTTCGCCATTGCGGGACGCCCACGCGCGTTTCGCATGGCGCTTAAGGACGGGTTGCGGTTGCACCGTCCAAAATGATCGCTCAGCGCACTGCCGTGCCGCCACCGTCAAAGTAATGCGTCCGGTCTGGGTTAAACTGCACCGATACTTTATCCCCCGGCGTCAGCTCTGAATCGCCCAAGACCCGCACGGTGACCTGACCAGCAGCACCGCAATCGAGCACAACAAACGTGTCTGCGCCAAGATATTCAAGCACATCAACTGTACCTTCGAGCTGCCCCGCGCCTGGCGCAGCAAGCAAAGCGTGTTCAGGGCGCAGCCCAACATGGGTTACACCATCTGGCGCAGCTATCCCTGATACCGCAGACGCGGGCATCACGTTCATTTTGGGCGACCCGATGAACTGCGCAACAAACAAGTTTGCGGGTTTTTCATACAGTTCGCGCGGGGTGCCCACTTGGGCGATATAGCCGCCATCCAGCACCACGATACGGTCAGCCAACGTCATCGCTTCGACCTGATCATGGGTTACATAGATCATCGTGGACTTTAGAGTCTGATGCAGCTTGGCGATTTCATAGCGCATTTCGACGCGCAAGGACGCATCAAGGTTTGATAGGGGTTCATCAAACAAAAACGCTGTCGGATCGCGCACGATAGACCGACCAATTGCGACACGTTGCCTCTGGCCGCCAGATAGATCTTTGGGGCGCCGATCCAAATAGGCATCGAGTTTGAGAACCCGTGCGGCCTCGTCCACTTTGGCGGCAACTTCGTCGGCAGGCATGCCCGCAGATTTCAGCGGAAAGCCAACATTGTCGCGCACCGACATATGCGGATAAAGCGCGTAAGACTGGAACACCATTGCCAGCCCGCGTTTGGCAGGCGGTTCTGCCGTTGCATCGCGATCATCAATGACGATTTGACCGCGACTGGTTTCTTCAAGCCCTGCAATCATCCGCAAAAGGGTCGATTTCCCGCAACCCGACGGACCAACAAAGATGATGAATTCCCCTTCTGCAATATCAAGATCAATACCCTTGATGACCTGAACCTTGCCGAACCATTTTTCAACGGAATTGAGCGCGATAGACCCCATTTAGAACCTCCCCTTTGCGTGCGGTGACGCCCATGTCAGCCAGATTGCCGCCGTCCAACTAAAGTTGTCACCACCTTCGGGCGTGCCGATGTAAGGATCAAAATATTCAAAGAACCCATGTTCCGCGATTAGGTTTTGCGTTGCTTTGCGCAGCTGCTCTGCCTTGGTAATGTGGTGCATTTCAGCAAGCCCAATGGCGATCAGCGCATTGACATTCGACCATGTCGGACCGCGCCAATAGCGTTTGGGGTTGAATGTCGCTGCGGCCGGGTCATTGGACGGCACGCCAAATGGCACCGTGTCCATAATCCGCTCGTAATGCGCAAGCATCTGCGGGTGATCCACTCCTGCATACCAGCAGAGGAACGACCCTGTGCTCAGCGAATTCGCAAATTTTCCTGTGCGCAGGTCGATACTGTCGTAGTGACCGCATTCGGCATTCCAATGACGCTCGACACCGCCTTTCAGCGTGGTGATCCAGCCCTGAATTTCGTCGGTTTCATGGTCCAATTCCAGCGCGAGGTGCAGCAGGTCGCGACACGCGCGCAAGAATAGGAAGGTCATCCCAACATCGGCGACGCGGAACGGTGCGTTCTTGGCGATCTCGATCTCGTCCCAACCGCAATCACGCGAAAAATAGAGCATGGTCAGGTAGCGATCATAATCTTCTTTCTTGGGGCGCATTTCTGGGTCGATATGGGCGGTATCGCGGCGGGTATATTCGCCAACATTTGATCCATCCACGTTGGCCATCGCGCCGTCCCAATCGACCGCATTGTCGCGGCCGGATTCCCACGGGTGGGTGATTGCAACCATCCCGTCATGCAGACGGTATTTCACGAACCAGCGGTGCCATGACACTAACCGCCCATAAAGCAGCTCCATATGGACACGGCCGTAGTGTTTGTCTTGCTCATACACGCTGCGCGCCATTGTCGCCGCAATGGGCGGTTGCGTGATGCCAGATGTGTGCGGCACGCGCGGCACGTCCCACACATCAGGCCCCGGGAAATACCCGATTGCCTGCTTGTGGAACACAATATGCGGCACCATGCCGTTGTCCCATTGGCCTGTAAAAAGCGTCTCTATCTCGGCCCAAGCACGGCGCACGTCATATGTTGCAATACCCCATGCGCAAAACGCGCTGTCCCAGTTCCACTGATAGGGGTACAGCCCTTTGGTCGGCACCGTATAAAGCCCCCGGTCGTTGACCTGTAAAATTTTGCGCGCGCGTTTATCAAGTTTATCGTAATTCATCATCTATCCTTTGACCGACCCGGCGGTCAGTCCTTTTGTCATGAAGCGTTCCAAACCCAAGAACAGCGCCATGATCGGCACAGTCGCGATCACAGATCCAGCCATCAGGTGTTGGCGCGGAATTTCGGAAGAATTGAGGCTGGCGATCCCACGGGTCAGCGTAAATTTTGATGGATCATCCAACAGCATGAACGCGAGCAGGAATTCATTCCACGCGATCATGAAAACATAAAGCGAAACAGAGGCCATCGCAGGCAACGACAGCGGCAGCGTGATCTTCCAGATGACCTTCAAGCGGCTCAGCCCGTCCATCAGCCCGGCTTCTTCGATCTCTGCGGGTAGCCCGCGGAAGTAGCCCTGCAACATATAGAGCGCCACAGGGATCGTCGTGACCGGGTAGATCATGACAATCCCACCCAAAGAATTGCGCAGCCCCAGCATCGAAAAGGCAATGTAGATTGGCAGCGCCAAAACAATCATCGGCACCATGTAGATCAGCAGGATCGAGCGTGAGAACGCCGCCCGCCCCCTAAAACGCAATCGCGCCACTGCATAGGCACCCGGCACGGCAAACAGCAGCGTGATGAACACCGTCAGAACAGAAATGATAAATGAGTTGAACAGGTAGATGCCAAAATCAAACTGGCGGAACAACTCATCGTAAGACCGGAACAGGTCCCATCCTTTGGACAGATCGATCGAGAAATCGAGCGGATTTTGGATCAGCTCGGCTTGGTTCTTCAGGCTTGTCAAAACCATCACATAGAATGGGATCAGCACGATCGCTGTAAAAAAGATGTAGCCGAACCCGGTGAGGAATTTGATCAACGCAGCCTCAGAAACATGCCGGTTGATCGCGCCAAAATTCACGTCATCAAGTATGATCCACAGCCCCAGTGCAGCAAATCCAGCGGTAGCCCCCGCGCCCAGCACCGATGATAGTGCCGATACGCCTTGTCCGATCACGATAGGGCCAAAACCAAACAATGCTACGGAGGCAGCGAGGATTGCCGCGACAATTGGCTTCCACTGCGGACCCGGCAGGCAAGCCAACCCAAGCCCTGCGCCCCAGATCAACGCGCCAAGCCCCGATGGGCGAAACGCAGACCCGGTTGCGAAACTCATGGTGATCGCCACAGTCAGAGCAATCACAAAGGTCCATAAGGCCCCCAATAGCGGCGCAGTGACATATCCAAACCGCAGGTATTTCATAGCCCTTCCTCCTGCGAGATGAACCGGAAAAAGAAAAATGAGAACGCCAGAAGGCAGCCAAAGATCACGACGGCAACGGCCGCCCCTGCCCCAATATTGGACACTGCAAAGGCTTGTTCGTAGACATTCACGGTCAAAGTTCGCGTGCCCGCATTTCCGCCAGTCAGCAAGAAAATATCGTCAAATTTGTTGAAGGTCCAAATGAAGCGCAGCAGGAATAGAACGGATAAGATGCCCAGCAACTGCGGCATGCTCAGGTACCAAAACTGTTGGAACGGCGATGCCCCATCCATGTCAGCGGCCTCATACATGTCGGTGTCAATCGACTGCATCCGCGCAAGGATGAACAGGAACGACAGCGGGAAATAGCGCCAGATTTCAAACAGCGTGACCATGATCAGCGCAAGCGGGCGCTGCCCAAAGAAGTTGATCGCCTCTTGGGTGACCCCCATCTGGATCAGCAACGCATTGGCAGAGCCTGAAAACGGATCGAACAGCAAGATCCAAGCAAAGGCGACCGCAATTACAGGCGACACATAAGGAAACAGATAAAGCCCGCGCAGGATACCTTGGCCTTTGAAGGATTTATTCAGCAGCAGCGCCGCAAACAGCCCGAACAGTAACGCGCCAATGGTGCCAAAAACAGTGTAGAACAGCGTTACCCAAAGCACGGACCAGAATTCATCACCGTCAAAGACGCGTTTGAAATTATCAAGCGTAAAGGTCCCGTTTGTCAGCATGCTTGACGCGCGGCCCGTCGTTTTTGCCGCGCTGTCTTGCGGGCGGAGTGCGTTGTCCAGATAGGCCTGTTCGACGGTGACGGGGATCATCAGGTTTTCGCGAAATCCGCCGTCCCAATCGCCCATATCGCAAAACAAATCGCGGCCATTTAAGGTGCAGCGCGGATCGACCTCGGAAACGACCAAACCCGCAGGAATAGTATCTGTTATCGTCACCCCACGAATGGGCTGGTCTTGGGATGAATTGCGCAAGCGGTAGCGGATGGATGCCGCGTCGCCCGCGGCCTCGTCATCGCCGCGAATGTCTTCGCGAATGACAACTTCGGGCGCGCGCAAATCGGACAGGGACACAGGTTTCACGCTGATCCAAAAGATCGCCAAAAGCGGCAGGATAACCACCAATGCCACGGCACTGATCGTCGGGGCAAGCAGGCCCCATGCCAAACGCGCCTCAAGCCGCGCGAGCGGGCCGGTGCCTTTGGGGGGTGAAACGTCTGACATGGGGCGTGCTCCGAAAATGGGGTGCAAGGCGGCGTACCGCCTTGCAAGGTGGTTTACTCGACGCCAGCGATGGCTTCGTTCATCGCGGCAACGGTCGCCGCAGCGTCACGTTCGCCATCAATGAATTCGCGCACATAGCGGTTGATCACTTGGCTGTTGATGATCTTGGATGCGGTCGCAAGCTGGCCATCGGCCACGCCCCAACGTTGGGCCACATCCAAGCCCCCCACGATTTCCGCAATCATGTCAGGCTCGTACAGATCACCAAGCGGCGCTTTGCGGTCAACACCAACGTCCAGCGTCGCCCAAAGATCGGCGAACTGTGTTGGGTTGTCAGCGGTGCCACGACGCACAGGGAACTTGCCTTCGGGTGCAATGGCAAGAATTTCCTCGTAACCTTCGTTCATAGCGTATTCGACAAATTCCATCGCCGCATCAGTCGATGCATCTGATGTAACGCCAAGATAACGTATATCACCCCAAGCCGCCCCATCTGGGTTCGATGGGCCCGCGAAATTGGTCACAATTCCTGTCGCCGCAGCCAGATCAGAACTAGTTGGATCGTCGTTGATTGTGGGCGGGGCGCTGTCGCGCAGACCGGCCAATTCGTCCAAAATGAACGGTGACCAGATGATCATCGCCGCATTCCCAGAGAAATAAAGCGAGCGTGATTGGTCCCAATAAAGATCGCCCGGTGGGGATGCTTCGGCGATGGCTTTGTAGAATTCCAGCACTTCGATGGTGGCTGCTTCATCCAGATCTTGGATGCCATCGGGCCCAACCGGCGACACGCCATTGGCCAAGAAAACATGCTCAAGCACTTGACTCATGAAGTTTTCATCAATCTTGGTCGCCGCCACAAACCCGTACATTTCAGGTGGGTTGTGCAGGGCTTCAACAGCGGCCAGCACGTTTGCATAGGATGTTGGCGCCTCAAGGCCTGCTTCGGCGAATTTATCGGCACGGTAGACGATCATCTGTGTCCATCCATCGACCGGAACAGATGCATAGCCTTCATTGCTTGCCGCCATCGCCAACGCGCCCGGGGCAAATGTCGCAGCATCTAGGTTTTCAATCACATCTGTCGCAGCATCAGTATCCAAGATGCCGGCCTCGGCCCATGGCAACGCATATTGCAGCGGATGATAGATCACGTCAGGCAAATCACCCGCCGCATAAGCGGCTGTGGCGCGCGTGCCCAGATCGCTTTCGGTCACCGGGATCACTTCGACAGTATGGCCCGATGCGGCGGCGAAATCAGCGGCCATCTGTTCTTGGCGCTCAAGCCGCTCTGGCTGTTCTTCGATTGTCCAAAACCGCAACGTATCGGCACTGGCTGCAACTGCGGAAAGGGCCAACGCCGTTGCAGCCCCCATCAACAATGTCGTTTTACAATTCACTTTCATAGTTTCCTCCCTTGGAATTTGTTTGTGAATGGGGCGCAGGACCCGTGGACCCACGGCGCAAAAATTGCGCGGCGGCGGTTTCCTGAAGCCCGGTTGGTTTTTCACCGCGGATATTGCGGATCAAAAGGTTGCTCAGCCGCAGGCCAGCATGTTTGAAATCCACCGCAAATGTCGAAAGCGGTGGCGACACATGCGCGCCTTCGGGGATGCCATCATAACCGATTACCGATAGGTCGTCGCCAATTTCCAGCCCGCAAGCGGCGGCAGATTCGTAAACACCCAACGCGGCCATATCGACGGCGCAAATGATTGCGGTGGGCGGGTTAGGCGCGGCCAGCATCACATCAGCTGCAACACGGGCTTGGTCGATAGTTACAGCATCCTGCGCCATCAACGCGGGATTAACGGACAGCCCTGCATCGCGCATGCCGCGCAGAAATCCATCTGCGCGCGTTGGCGCGTAACTGTATTGCGTCCCACCGTTGATGAACGCGATTTGCCTGTGACCCAAAGCAGCAAGGTGCTGCACGGCCTCATGCATCGCGGCCCCCCCCTTAATGTCGTAGGATGGTAAATCGGCCGCGCCCGCGACTCTTCCGAATAACACAAACGGCACATCCGCCGCGCGCAAAAGCGCGATGCGCGGATCATCAACCATCGTGCGCGGCAAGATAAACCCATCGGCCTTATGATCGCGGATCATTGATTTAAACGTATCGAGCGTGGCCTGTTCGCTATTGGACGTCGCAATGGTAAGCGTGAACCCTTCCGCGCTCGCGCCCTCAGAAAGCCCCGCCAGAAAAGTCGAAAGAAAGGGGCGCTGCGCGTCATGGTCACCCATCTGAATGACAAGCCCCAGCGATTTCACCAACCCAGTACGGATCGCCTGCGCGTGGCTAAGCGGGCGATACCCCATCTTATCGGCCATGGCCTGCACGCGGGTCCGCGTGGTTTCCGAAATATCAGGATAGTGATTAAGCGCGCGTGACACAGTTGATTTCGTCAGTCCCAGCGCATCTGAGACGTCAGATATCTTCACACGTGCGCCTTTGCGCGGCATATCTTTGCCATCAAAATTCATACTCGCCCCGATACCTCCACGAATCATAGATCGTTTCCGAAACCGGTTTCGGCAAGGGTATTATCGACTTACACACAACTTTCGACGCTGCATCGCAGCAATCGCAATTAGGTCAATGAAAGCTTCTGTGATCCAATTCGCGACAAGCGGGAGTGTTTACTCAACTCAATCTACTGAGCGCTGGCGCTTTATAGTTGCTGTTTGCGTCCAATGGTCCGAACGCCACGCACTCTTCTTTTGCCACACGTGTGAGACCGTCACGTTCGGGCATATCCGAAGGCCCGAGAATTGCATGTGCCAAACCAAAGACTTCGAGCGATGTGATAAACCAATAGCCTGGATCTAGCTGGCCCTTCTCGACGCCAAGCCTTGCTGAATGCGGAAACGCATGGTGGTTGGAGTGCCAGTTTTCACCAAACGTGATCAACCCAAGACCTCGCAAGTTAAACCCTTGCACCGGCAGGCCTTCAACGGACCATCCTTGATGTCCTTTTTTGTGCGCAAAATGCCCCACCATCCAATGTCCGGTTAGTGATACAGCGACGCGCAAACAGACGCCCCACAATACAAAGCCAATTCCGCCGAGTAAGAACAGCGGGACACCCATCACAAGTTGCTGCGCCATCCAGTGCCGTTCCATCCATTGATACACGCGGTCGTTTGCAATCTCAGGCTCAATTTCGAAATGGGGCGGATAGTCGAGATCAAACTTGCAGTGCATTTGCCACCATGCATCGCGCCAAAATCCGGCCCCGTGGCTTGGGTGCGGCGGACAAATAGATTGGCGTTGATGCCAGTCCCGCATATCGTGGGCGCGTATCATGCCAAACGGCCCCGCCATCCCAACGAGGGTACCGAGCCAGACAAGAATGTATTCCAGCCACTTAGGTGTTTGGAACGACTTGTGAATGAGAAGCCGATGCATGCCGACCGAATGACCCGCACAAATCGTGATCGCGGACGTGCCAACGAAAATCAGGGCGCCACCCCAGCTAGGCTTATAGACAATCGCAGCGACGCCACCCGCGATCATCGCAAAAAGCCATATTGACTTGACGGCGTCCCACCGAATAGTGCCTTGCACCGCATTGGTTTCACTATTGGGGTATACGCGGTCCGTATTATGCAGGTGCATCTTGAAACTCCCGAGTGGGTCAAATACAGTAATAGATATATAACCAATTAGTTAACAGGTGAAATCATGTCAACCCCAGACAAGGTGTTCGAAGCGTTGGCATCAACCACAAGGCGCAAAATACTTGCCTATCTCTCTGAGGGACCGCTTACAGCTGGCGTTGTTGCTGAACGTTTTGATATGTCTCAACCCGCCATTTCTAAACACCTTTCAATTCTTGAGGCCGCTGATTTAATCTGGAAACAGCGAGAAGGGCAGTTCGTAAAATACGGCATGAAGGCTGACAATCTCGGAGGAACCTTGGCAAAATTCATCCAAGAAGTGTGCCCGCCAAGCCGAGCGCTAAAAGCAGAGAGACGCGCAGAAAGCGAGCAAGACTGAACTGCCCAGTTCGTTTTTGGGGACGGGATGCCTTAGGAGACCTCGAACTGGCCAAGGCAACCGCTCATCCTTCTTTCCAAGTAAAACCTTAGGTAAATTTACGGAACAATTTTGTCTGGTCAAACATATCTTCTAGCTGTTCCATCCGATCCTTGGTGTCGTCCCAATCCACGTTTTGCACGGCAGCAATCATCGATTCCACGAGCAGCATCAACGTCGCCACCGAATCCCACGCCGATGGCACAACGATCCGCCCGCTAAAGCTAATTTCGGCAAGCTGGTGCACCGGCGATCGCCATTGGTCCGTAAACAAAATAATCTTTGCGCCGCGCGCATGTGCCATTTCAGCCAGCTTGAGCGTATTATTTTCATAGCGCCGCACATCAAAAATCACAAAAACATCGTTTGGCCCGACATCAAGCAGGTAATGCGGCCAAGCGTTCGACGTAGATTGGATATGTGTCACATTGGGGCGCAAGACTTGCGTGTGCAAAAACAAATATTCAGCCAACGTATGCGAAACGCGACCACCCACAATATAAAGCGGCTTGGACTGATCAGCGACCATCGCGCAGGCTTCGTCAAATTTATCGGGATCAATCTGCGCCAATGTGTGCCGAATATTATCGATCACCGCATCCGTGAATTGGTTCAAGACATGCCCTGACGGTGCGCCCTCTGCCCATGTGTCATGTTTGGCGATCGGGTTCTGGACTGTTGCTTTTAGTTCTTCGCGCAATTCGGTCTGAAATTCGGGATATCCCTTAAACCCAAGCTTTTGCACCATCCGCGCAACGGTAGGGACCGAGACATTGGCCACCTTTGCAAGCGCCGCAAGCGGCCCCAACCCCGAAGCTGGGTAGTTTTCCAGAATCGAATGCGCCAACTGACGTTCAGCGCGTGTCAAATTATCTAGCTTATTATGGATACGATCCGCGATCGTGAGAATTCCATCGGTCATGCAAGCCCCCGCTTGAATAAAAAATAACAAAGCAATTCGTCCTGTTACAAATATAACAGAATTCTGTTGACATGTCGCCCTTCATGCAAGCAGTTTATCTGCAACGGAGAATATATGACACACGACACCGCCCCCAACCCAGTACAAATTGACAACGCACAGGGCCAATCTGCGGCAATATTGGTATGCGAGCACGCATCTTACGCGATTCCGCCCGCACTGAATGGGCTGGGGCTGTCCAAGAAGGCTAGCCAAAGTCACGCGGCGTGGGACCCCGGCGCAATGGCTGTCGCGCTGCGCATGTCGCAAAGGCTGGATGCGGTTCTCGTATCAAGCACGGTGTCGCGGCTTGTCTATGATTGCAACCGCCCACCCAGCGCGCTTGATGCGATGCCTGCCAAAAGCGAAATCTTTGATGTGCCGGGCAATATGGCGCTCAGCCAAACCGATCGTGATGCGCGCACCGAGACCTATTATATGCCGTTTCAATCGGCTCTGGCCGCGCAAGTCGCCAAGACCCCAGCCCCAATCATCATAACAGTTCACAGCTTTACGCCTGTTTACCATGGCCAAGAACGCGCGGTAGAAATTGGTATTCTGCACGATCACGACACGCGGCTTGCCGATGCGATGCTGAACACTGCCACGGCCCATACATCCGCGTTGGTCTTGCGGAATGAGCCTTATGGCCCAAACCATGGTGTAACCCACACACTGCGCGAACATGCCTTGCCCGGCGGGCATTTGAACGTGATGTTAGAAATCCGCAATGATCTGATCGCAACCCAAGCCACCCAAACCACAATGGGCGATATGATCGCCGCTTGGGTCGCTGATGCCGTTTCGCAAATTACAGACCAAGGGGCCGTCCAATGCGTCGCGTAATGCATGGCTATATCCGCGCGGTCGATGCGGTGAACTACCGGATCGGGCGGATCGCGATGTACGGCATCTTTGTGTTGATGGGTATTTTGCTTTGGTCGTCGATCAGCAAAACCTTTTTCTTGCCGTCCCTCTGGACGCTGGAAATGGCGCAATTTGTGATGGTGGGCTACTATATCCTCGGCGGGCCCTATTCCCTGCAACTGGGGTCCAACGTGCGGATGGATCTTTTGTACGGCGAATGGTCTATAAAGAAGAAGGCATGGTTTGATGTCTTTACCGTTCTCCTATTGATCTTCTATCTTTGCGTGCTGCTTTATGGCGCGGTGGCCTCGACCGCCTATTCGCTTGGCTATTGGGGATCAGAGCCTTTCACCTATCTGGGCAGCGTTATCATCGGTGTCGAAGACATTGGCCGCATGGAGCGTGCATCAACCGCGTGGCGCCCATACCTTTGGCCGATCAAAGGCGTGATGGTCATCGGATTTTTCTTGATGCTGCTGCAATGCACATCTGAGCTGTGCAAAGACGTACTGCGGATCAAAGGCGAGACTATCTGATGTCCTATGAATTGATCGCCACCCTGATGTTTTCGTCAATGATGCTGATGCTGCTGACCGGTCAACGCGTGTTTGGTGCAATTGGGTTTGTGGCTGTTGTTGCTTCGCTGTTACTTTGGGGTGACCGAGGCGGGTTTGACCTTGGGTTTGCCGCCGCGATGAAGCTGATGAAATGGTATCCGCTGCTAACCCTGCCGATGTTTATTTTCATGGGCTATGTGCTGTCAGAATCCAAAATCGCGGATGATCTCTATAAGATGTTCCATGTTTGGATGGGCGGGTTGCGTGGGGGGCTGGCCATCGGCACGATCGGGCTGATGGTGCTGATTTCTGCGATGAACGGGCTATCGGTTGCGGGCATGGCGATCGGATCGACGATCGCGCTGCCGGAACTGCTAAAACGCGGCTATGATAAACGCATGGTGACAGGTGTGATCCAAGCGGGATCAAGCCTTGGCATTCTTGTGCCGCCCTCTGTCGTATTGGTGCTTTATGCGATGATCGCGCGGCAACCTGTAAGTCAGCTGTGGCTGGCCGGGGTCGTGCCGGGGCTGATGATGGCCGGCTTGTTCATCGGCTATATTGTGATCCGCTGCCAGATGAACCCGGATTTGGGGCCTGTTCTGCCCGCAGAAGACCGTGACATTCCGCGCGCTGAAAAGATGCAGCTTTTGACGGCAGGGCTGCTGCCCTTGGGGATTTTCTTTGTGATGATGTTCCCTTTTGTCAAAGGTTGGACATCGCTTGTCGAAAGTTCAGCCATTGGCGCGATTGCCGCCTTTGTTGCCGCGGTTCTTAAGGGGCGCATGACCCGCGACGTGTTTGAAAACTCTGTGCGCAACACATTGGGCATCACCTGCATGTTTATGTGGATCATTCTGGCAGCCCTTGCCTTTGGCGCCGTGTTTGACGGGCTGGGCGCAGTGAAAGCGATTGAAAGCCTGTTCACCGAAACGCTGAACTTGTCGCCCTGGACAATCCTGATCTTGATGCAGCTTAGCTTTATCCTGATGGGGACGTTTTTGGATGACACAGCCATGCTGGTCATCGTCGCCCCGCTTTATGTGCCGCTGGTCGGTGAATTGGGCTTTGATTTGATCTGGTACGGGATCCTTTATACGATCACCACGCAGATCGCCTATATGACGCCGCCGTTTGGATATAACCTGTTCTTGATGCGCGCGATGGCCCCGCCAGAAATCACGCTGCGCGATATCTATGCGTCGATCACCCCATTTGTGATGATCATGGTCGGCGCTTTGGCCCTTGTGATGGTCTTTCCAGGCCTCGCAACATGGCTGCCCGACTACGTTTACAACACCCCATAAATAAGAGCCCGCACAAGCAGGCCATCCCACCCCAACCAAGGAGACGAGACCATGACAACAAGACGTAAGTTTATCCAAGGGGCCGCAATTGCTGCCCCAGCCGCGCTGGCAACCCCAGCACTGGCGCAATCAACAATCAAATGGCGGATGCAGACCTATGCGGGTGCCGCATTGGCCGAGCACGTGATTGATCCCGCGATCAAAATGTTCAACCAGATCGCTGGCGACCGCATGCAGATCGAACTGTTCTACGCGGACCAACTGGTGCCAACAGGCGAATTGTTCCAAGCCATGCAGCGCGGCACAATCGACGCGGTGCAATCTGACGATGATTCAATGGCATCCCCAACCGAAGTCACCGTGTTTGGCGGCTATTTCCCATTCGGGTCGCGCTATTCATTGGACGTGCCTGTCTTGTTCAACAAATACGGGTTGAACGAAATCTGGGACGAAGAATATTCCGCCGTTGGCGTCAAGCACATCAGCGCTGGCGCATGGGATCCATGCCATTTTGCCACCAAAGATCCGATCCGCAGCCTTGCTGATCTTGAAGGCAAACGCATCTTTACCTTCCCAACTGCGGGCCGGTTTATGTCGCAGTTTGGCGTGATCCCTGTGAACCTGCCGTGGGAAGACATCGAAGTCGCCGTCCAAACCGGCGAACTAGATGGCATCGCATGGTCTGGCATCACCGAAGACTATACCGTTGGCTGGGCCGATGTGACCAACTATTTCTTGACCAACAACATTTCTGGCGCTTGGGCAGGATCGTTCTTTGCGAATATGGAGCGTTGGAACGAACTGCCAGAAGACCTGCAAACGCTGTTCCGCGTCTGTTGTGATCAGTCACACTACTACCGCCAGTGGTGGTATTGGGGCGGCGAAGCCGACCTGCGCGTCAACGGTCCAAAGATGGAACTCACATCCATCCCAGACGAAGAATGGGCAACAGTCGAAGCCAAAGCACGCGACTTCTGGGAAGAAATCGCCGCGGAAAGCGACGTCAAACGCCGTGTTGTCGATATCTTCAAGCAGTATAATGCTGACATGGAAAAAGCTGGCCGTCCCTACCGCTACGGCTAAGCTTGTTGCGGGGGTCGCCTCGCAACCACATACCAAAACGATGGCCCCGGATTCTTCCGGGGCTACACGCCCTAAAGGATACCAAAATGCCCGGCACATTAAGTTTTGATGATCTGAAATCCCGCGTCGCTGACGGTTCGGTTGATACGGTTCTGACCTGCCTTGTTGATATGCAGGGCCGCCTGATGGGCAAACGGTTCCATGCCGCGAATTTCGTGGAAACCTCTTATAACGAAACGCATTGCTGCAATTACCTGCTGGCGACCGACCTAGAAATGGCGACCCCCGATGGATACGCATCAACCAGCTGGCAGTCAGGCTATGGCGATTATGTGATGAAGCCAGACCTTGCCACCATCCGCATGGTGCCTTGGCTTGAAGGGACCGCGATGGTGCTTTGTGATGTGTTGGACCACCACACACATAAACCTGTGCCACATTCGCCCCGCGCTGTGCTGAAAAAGCAAATTGCGCGGCTTAAGGCGCTGGGCTTTGACGCGATGATGGCGACGGAATTGGAATTTTTCCTCTTCGCCAAAAGTTATGATGATATCCGCAAATCCGGTTTTCGCGACCTAGAGCCGATCAGCGGTTATAACGAAGATTACCACATCCTGCAGACCACCAAAGAAGAAAGTGTGATGCGCCCGATCCGCAATCACCTTTATGCAGCGGGTATTCCGATTGAGAATTCAAAAGGTGAAGCCGAAGCCGGCCAGGAAGAGCTGAACATTCGCTACGCCGCCGCCCTTGATTGCGCGGATCACCACAGTATCGCCAAACATGCGATTAAAGAAATCTCGTGGCAGCAAGGCCACGCCGCCAGCTTCTTGCCGAAATGGGCACCTGACCGCGTAGGATCATCCTCGCATGTGCATCAATCGCTTTGGGTAGATGGCAAACCTGCTTTCTTTGACCCTGACGCCGATCTAGGTATGTCTGAATTAATGTCGCATTACATGGCCGGGATCATAGCCTATGCGCCTGATTACACCTATTTTCTGGCGCCATATGTGAACAGCTACAAACGGTTTGCCAAAGGCACCTTTGCCCCAACCAAAACCGTTTGGTCTGTTGATAACCGCACCGCCGGTTTCCGCCTGTGTGGCGATGGCACCAAAGGTGTACGGGTTGAATGCCGCATCGGCGGGTCGGATTTGAACCCTTATCTGGCGCAAGCGGCCATGTTGGCTGCGGGCATCAAAGGTATCGAAGACAAAATGACGCTCGCACCCGCGACAACGGGTGATGTCTATGAAGACGCCAAGGCGGGCGACATCCCGCAAACCTTGCGTAAAGCAACCGAAACGCTCCGCAATTCGGTATTGCTACGCGAAGTCATGGGCGACGATGTGATCGACCACTACACCCGCGCTGCGGAATGGGAACAAGAAGAATTTGACCGCGCAGTCACAGATTGGGAAATCGCGCGCGGTTTTGAAAGGGCCTAAACCATGACAATTCAATGCATCTCTCCTATCGACGGATCGGTCTATGCCGAACGTCCAACTTTAACCCGTGCCGAAGCCGATAGCGCCGTGGCTGCGGCCAAATCCGCGCAGGTCGCATGGGCCGCGCGCCCGTTGGGCGAACGGATTGCGCTGGTTATGGCAGGCGTCGCCAAAATCGGCGAAATGAACGACCAGATCGTGCCTGAACTGGCGTGGCAAATGGGTCGCCCTGTCCGCTATGGCGGCGAATTTGGCGGCTTTCACGAGCGCGCCCAATATATGGCAGATATCGCCCAAGACGCGCTGGCCCCAATGGTCATTGAAGAAAGCGATACATTCCGCCGCATGATCAAACATGTGCCACATGGCGTTGTATTGGTCGTGGCCCCTTGGAACTATCCTTATATGACCGCGATCAATTCTGTCGCGCCAGCGCTGATCGCAGGCAATACCGTCGTGCTGAAACATGCGTCGCAAACACCGCTTGTTGGGGAACGTCTGGCCGAGGCATTCCACGCTGTTGGTATCCCTACTGATGTCTTCCAAAACGTCTTCCTTGATCACGCCACCACATCCGATCTGATCGCTGCGCGCGCCTTCGATTTCGTGAACTTTACCGGTTCTGTCGGCGGCGGTGCTGCGATGGAAAAAGCAGGCGCAGGCACATTCACCGGCATGGGATTAGAGCTGGGCGGCAAAGACCCCGGCTATGTCATGGAAGACGCAGATCTTGAAGCGGCCGTCGACACGCTGATTGACGGCGCGATGTTTAACGCCGGGCAATGCTGCTGCGGGATCGAGCGGATTTACGTCCATGAAAGCCTCTTTGATGCGTTCGTCGAAAAAGCCGTCGCAATTGTGAACAGCTACACGTTGGGCAATCCGCTTGATGCAGAAACGACGCTTGGGCCCATGGCGCAAGCACGGTTTGCTGACGGTGTGCGCGCGCAAATCGCCGAAGCCGTGGCTGCTGGTGCGAAAACCCACATTGATCCAGCGCTGTTCCCACAAGATGGCGGGGCCTATTTGATGCCCCAAATCCTGACAAACGTGACCCACGACATGCGTGTCATGCGCGAAGAAAGCTTTGGCCCGGTTGTGGGCATCATGTCCGTCAAATCCGACGAAGAAGCCATCGCGCTGATGAACGATAGCGATTACGGGCTAACTGCATCGCTTTGGACGCCAGATATCGCACGCGCCGAAGCCATCGCGGACCAGCTAGAAACTGGGACGGTCTTTATGAATCGCGCTGATTATCTTGATCCCGGCCTATGTTGGACAGGCTGCAAAGACACCGGGCGCGGTGGTGGTCTTTCTGTTATCGGGTACCACAACCTGACCCGCCCCAAATCTTACCACATGAAAAAGGTCACACAATAATGTCGATCACTGCCAACTGGTCCTACCCTACCGCAATACGGTTCGGCGCTGGACGTATTTCTGAAATCGCTGACGCCTGCGTCGCCGCGGGCATCAGCAAGCCGCTTTTGGTCACGGACAAAGGTCTTGCCGATCTGCCGATCACCACGGCGACGCTTGACCTGCTTGAAGCTGCCGGGCTTGGCCGGGCAATTTTCGCGGATGTTGACCCAAACCCAAACGAGAAAAACGCCGCCGCTGGTGTCGCCGCTTACCGCGCTGGCGGGCATGATGGGGTCATCGCATTTGGCGGCGGATCAGGTCTTGATCTGGGCAAGGTAGTGGCGTTCCATGCAGGCCAAACACGCCCTCTTTGGGATTTCGAAGATATTGGGGACTGGTGGACACGCGCAGATGCGGATGCCATCGCGCCCATCGTGGCTGTGCCGACAACCGCTGGCACCGGGTCCGAAGTCGGCCGGGCATCTGTGATCACCAATTCAGTCAGCGCCGAGAAAAAAATCATCTTTCACCCTAAAATGCTGCCCGCCGTTGTGATCTGCGACCCGGAATTGACTGTGGGGATGCCCCAGTTCATCACCGCAGGCACCGGGTTGGACGCGTTTGCACACTGTGTCGAGGCGTTTTGTTCACCGCATTACCACCCCATGTCCCAAGGCATCGCGCTTGAAGGTATGCGGTTGGTCAAAGACTACCTGCCCCGTGCCTATGCCGATGGCACCGATATCGAAGCGCGCGCAAACATGATGTCCGCCGCAGCAATGGGCGCAACGGCGTTCCAAAAAGGGCTAGGCGCAATTCATGCGCTATCGCACCCCATTGGCGCGATCTACCACACGCACCATGGCACCACGAATGCAGTGTGCATGCCTGCCGTTTTGCAATTCAACAAACCTGCGATTGCGGATCGTTTAGCGCAGGCTGCCGCCTATTTGGGAATTGACGGCGGTTTTGATGGTTTTTGCGCGTTTGTCGATGAGCTGAACGCATCCATGAGCATTCCAAAATCACTGACAGAGCTAGGGATCGAAAACCCAGATGTAGACCGCATTGTTGCGGGCGCACTGATCGACCCAAGCACAGGCGGCAACCCGATAGAGATGACGGCGGAAAACACCCGCGCCCTTCTCTTACAAATCCTCTAAACGCTTTCCCGACCCAATCGTTTAGATGATCGGCATCCCGGGTTTGCCCGGGATGCCACCAATCGGGAGTTCGGTTCAATCGCCCCCGGTAAGATTTAACTCAGAACGCAGATGCCGACCCTTGCTGTAGCTTTCTTAGGGCTAGGCTGTTGTTTGTTTAAGATGCTCCATCGCCGCCTGCGCCCCGCCGGATTGATGCGGCACTCCCGCTTTGGCCAGCCCCATTTCGACGCCTGACAGGGTCGCCATAAGCATCAGATCGTTGAAATCGCCCAGATGCCCAATACGAAAGACCTTATCGGCGACTTTAGACAGCCCGTTGCCCAACGATATGTTGTAATGCTTTAGCGTTGTGGCGCGGAAATTGTCGGCCGAATGTCCCTCCGGCAGCAACACGGCGGTCAAGACACCGGATTCGTCGCCTTGCTTGGCACAGAGCACTTCCAGCCCCCAAGCCCGCACCGCCGCGCGGGTTGCAGCACCGTGGCGCGTGTGCCGAGCAAAGACCTGATCCAGCCCTTCTTCGTGCAACATCGCAATGGCTTCGTTCAGCCCGTAAAGCAGGTTGGTGCATGGCGTATAGGGAAAATACCCGGTCGCATTCGGTCCAACCATATCATGCCAATCCCAATAGCTGCGCGGCATCGTGACCAATTTGGCGTTCTCCATCGCCTTGTCACTGACCGCGTTAAAGCTAAGCCCCGGCGGCAACATCAACCCTTTTTGTGACCCCGAGATGCAAACATCCACGCCCCAAGCGTCGAACTGAAATTCTAGCGAGGCCAAGCCAGAAATCGTGTCCACCATCAACAACGCCGGATGCCCTGCGGCATCAATCGCTTTGCGAACCTCATGGATGGGCGACACCGATCCGGTCGAGGTTTCATTGTGCACCACGCAGACGGCTTTGATCGCATGGTTGGTGTCTTGGCGAAGTCGGGTTTCAATGCGGTCAGGATCAGCGCCGCTCCGCCAATCACTTGTAATTACCTCGGGTGAGAGGCCAATTTTCTTAGCCATACTCTGCCACATCGCAGCAAAATGTCCGGTTTCATACATCAGTACTTTGTCGCCGGGTGACAGCGTGTTCACTAGCGCCGCTTCCCACGCGCCGGTGCCAGATGAGGGAAAGATGAACACGTGCTGTTCGGTCTTGAAGATGGATTTCATCCCGTCCAATGCCGTTTTTCCGACGGCCGCGAAATCTGGCCCCCGGTGGTCTATCGTCTGCTGGCCGATTGCCTTGAGGATACGGTCCGGTACCGCGCTGGGGCCTGGGATTTGCAGGAAGTGTTGTCCCGGTTGGCGCATCTATTCTGTCCTTTTTTTCAAGCAGCCAAAGGGCCGCGTTATTCGATCTTGTCAAAATGTAATTATGAATTCATAATTAAGTCAACTATAATTCCATGCCTCGCCTCTCTGCAGCAAATGCGCGGACCTCCAATATGAAAGAGCAGTGCCTATGCGTAAAAATAGCCGTCTTGCCAGCCGCTTAGGCGCTGCCGTTGCCGGAGACGTAAGCGCCGATCCTGCCACACGCGCGCGCTATGCGACCGATGCATCAATCTATCAGATGGTGCCCCAAGCCGTGGTCGTGCCGCAATCCGTGCAGGATGTAGAAGCCACAATGGCCGTCGCGCGCGATGAAGGTTTACCGATTCTGGCACGCGGCGGCGGGACATCCCAATGCGGCCAGACGGTGAATACGGGCATCGTGCTTGATAATTCGCGCCATCTTAACCGCATCCTTGATATTGACCCAAAGGCGATGACCGCGCGGGTTGAACCGGGGTTGGTTTTGGATGATTTGAATCGCGCGCTCAAACCGCATGGGCTGTGGTTTCCGGTTGATCCGTCAACCGCGTCGCGCTGCACATTGGGCGGCATGGCAGCCAACAACTCATCGGGCGGCAAATCGCTGCGCTATGGTATTATGCGTGACAATGTCAGTGCTATTTCAGCCATTTTGCCTAACGGGTCCAAAGCCCGGTTTGATACCAGCCCCGGCACAGGCCCTTATGCCGATCTCGTGACCGATATGCGCGGGTTGGGTCAGCGCGAAGCGCCCGAGATCGCTGCCCGTTTTCCAAAGGTCCAGCGCCGCGTCGGCGGCTATAATATCGACGCGCTCACTGGCGATGATGTGAACATGGCTCATCTTTTGGTCGGGTCCGAAGGCACGCTTGCCTATTTCACAGAACTCGACCTGCGCCTTGCAAAGCTGCCCGGTGAGAAGGTTATCGGCGTCTGCCACTTTTCCACGTTCCACGGAGCGATGGATGCGGCGCAGCATTTGGTTACGTTAAACCCGCAGGCGGTCGAGTTGATCGACAATACGATGATTGCGCTTGGGCGTGATCTGCCGCTGTTTCGCGACACCATCGACGCCTTTGTGCAAGGAACGCCAGCTGCGGTGTTGCTGGTGGAATTTGCCGAAGGCAGCGTAGAAGCCAACGCTGCCAAGCTGGTGGAGCTCGCCACGCTCATGGGGGATTTGGGGTTTTCCTTTGGCGCGCAAGGTGCCGCATGGGGCGGGGTGACCCCTGTAGCTGATTTGGGACTGCAAGCCGCGATCGCCGAATACCGCAAGGCTGGGCTGAATATCATGATGTCGATGAAAGAGGCCGGTAAACCGATTTCCTTTGTCGAAGACTGCGCCGTCGCCCTCCCCGATTTGGCCGCTTACACGCAAGGGCTGACCGATATTTTCGCACGTCACGGCACCAAAGGCACTTGGTACGCACATGCCTCTGTCGGGTGTTTGCATGTGCGCCCGGTGCTCAACGTTCGGCAAGACCAAGACGTCAAAACCATGCGCGCCATCGCGGAAGAAGCGTTTGATCTGGTCAAACACTATAAAGGGTCGCATTCCGGTGAACATGGGGATGGGATCGTGCGGTCCGAATTCCATGAAAAGATGTTTGGCGCGCAGATTGTATCGGCCTTTGAAGAGGTGAAAACGCGGTTTGATCCAACCGGTTTGATGAACCCGGGAAAAATCGTACAGGCCCCGAAAATGGATGACCGACGGCTGTTTCGCTATGGACCGGATTACACGGTTCCCGATTTTGAGACCGCACTGGACTGGTCAGCCTGGCCCGGGGCTGCAGGCGGGTTTCAGGGCGCGGTTGAAATGTGCAACAGCAACGGGGCCTGTCGCAAACTCAAGGCAGGCGTGATGTGCCCATCGTTCCGCGCCACCCGCAATGAACGTGACGTCACGCGCGGGCGCGCCAACACATTGCGCTTTGCGATCAGCGGACAAATCCCCGGCGGGATCGGATCTGACGCGATGGCCGACACGATGAAATATTGCCTGTCGTGCAAGGCCTGTAGCCGTGAATGTCCAACTGGCGTCGACATGACGCGGATGAAAACCGAAGTGCTTGCCGCGCGGCTCAAAACGAAGCCCCCGTCGCTGGCAGAAAAGCTGGTGGGTTATTTGCCGCGTTACGCGCCGAAGGCTGCAAAGATTTCTTGGTTGATGAACAGCCGCAATAAAATCGGCATTATCCGCAAATTGACCGAAAAGATCACGGGCGTGTCGCATCTCCGCGACCTGCCCATATGGTCACCCAACCCGTTTCGCGATGAAGAGGCCCAAGACGTAAACCCCGACGTGCTGCTTTTTGCTGATGTGTTCAATCGTTACTTTGAACCCGAAAACCTGCGCGCTGGGCTGCGGGTATTGCGGGCGGCGGGATTGCGTGTCGCCGTCGCCAAAGACGGTAGCGGCACGTCGCTTGATTGCGGGCGTACATTGCTTGCCATCGGAGACGTCCCAGAAGCCCGCAAAGAGGCCGCGCGCGTGATTGCCGCCACCAAGGACGCGGTCGCCACGGGGGCATCGGTCGTCGGGCTTGAACCTTCGTCGATCTTTACGTTCCGCGATGAATTTTTAGGGCTTTGTCCGGGGGAAGAGGCTGAGGCGCTCGCGAAATCGACCTATAGCTTTGAAGAGTATTTGGTTACCTGCACGGATCTTCCGCTGAAACCGCTGGGGCAACCGATCTATGTACATGGGCACTGTCATCAAAAGGCGCAGGATGCGATGTCGCCTGTGCTGGAACTGCTTTGCCGCATCCCGGACGCGCAAGTCAACATGATCGAAAGCGGCTGCTGTGGGATGGCGGGAGCCTTTGGCTATGCGCCTGACACCGTCGATGTCTCGCTCAAGATCGCCAATCTTGATCTGGTGCCCGCGCTGAACGCGGCACCCGCCGATGCAATTATTGTGGCCGATGGGACCTCTTGTCGTCATCAAATCGCAGAAACCACGCCACGCCGCGCGCTACATGTCGCCTGCTTGCTAGACCAAGCACTAAGGGGCTAGGTTGCGGGTATGACATTAGCAGAAGCAATTCACCGCCCGACGCTCCATCAGGAACTTGTGGATCGTATCCGCAACCTTGTGATTGAGGACAAACTGAAGCCGGGTGAAAAGGTCCCTGAAAAGGACCTTTGCGAAGCCTTTGGCGTCTCGCGCACGCCATTGCGCGAAGCGCTTAAAGTGCTCGCCTCTGAAGGGTTTGTCGTGTTGCAAGCCAATCGTGGTGCGCGCGTGACCCATGTAACCCGGCAAGAATTAGCAGATACTTTCCCTGTGATCGCGCGGCTTGAACAATTGGCGGGAGAGCTGGCCTGTAATCAACTGACGGATGCAGATATTGCCCAGATCGAGGAGCGGCATAATGCGATGTTGGCTGCCTATCACGGCCAAGATCGCCCTGCGTATTTCCAAGCCAATCAAGATATTCATCAGGCTTTGATCCAAGGTACGCAAAACAAAATCCTAGAGGATCATCACAAGCTTTTAGCGGCCCGCATTCAGCGCGCCCGGTTCATGGTCAATCTGTCGGATGATCGTTGGGCCGCCGCGATTTCAGAGCATGAGACCATGATGACACATCTGCGCGCGCGCGATGCCGCGCAGCTTGGATCGACCATGAAGACTCACATCGAAAACAAATTCGTAGCCTTCATGAAGGGAATCGACGCAGAAAACGGCGGCTGATATCTGCCGCCGCTTTACAATTAGGTGACGTTTACCGTCAGCGTGCCGACACCTGCGATCTCAGCCTCCATCACATCGCCTTTGACGACGGAGTTCACGCCAGATGGGGTGCCAGCCATGATGACATCGCCTGCTTGAAGTTCAAAATACTCTGACAGGTAAGAAATCATTTCTGGCACTTTCCAGATCATCTGGTTCAGATCGCCCTCTTGACGCAACTCACCGTTGACGCTGACTGCGATGCGGCCCTGATCAGGGTGTCCTACTTCGGAAACTGGCAATACAGGACCAACAGGGCCGGACCGTTCGAACGCCTTACCAATTTCCCACGGGCGACCCATTTTCTTCATTTCGCCCTGCAGATCACGTCGGGTCATATCAAGCGAAACGCCATACCCCCAGACATGATCTAGAGCGTCGTCCAACGCGATATTAATACCGCCTGACTTTAAGCAAACCAGCAATTCGACCTCGTGATGCACATCAGAGGTATGCGGCGGGTAAGGAAAATCGCCCGAAGCATCGAGGTTATTTGGGTTTTTTTGAAAGAAAAACGGCGGTTCGCGGTCCGGGTCGTGGCCCATTTCGACGGCGTGCGCGGCAAAGTTGCGGCCGATGCAATAGACACGGCGGACTGGAAAAGCATCGCCTGTGCTGGTTGGAATACTGTGGGTTTTCGGTGTTGGAATAACATGATTAGACATTGGGTGCTCTCAGTTGGTTGACGGCTGATTGCTATTTTTATTCGGGCCTTCAGCGATTTTGGCAAGTGCTTCGATCCAACCATTTAATCAATTGGTTGGCGGAAGGGCATTTTACCGACCATAATTGACAGCCGTATATCCCGGCGATGCTATGACTTTCCCGGACCATTTATCAGCCGCGCATGGACCGTGTTGAGATGGTTGGTCATCACGGATGCCGCGCCATTCCCGTCACCATTGATGATGCCATCCACAATCGCCCCGTGCTCGTGAAAGCTGACATAATCGCTTGGGGGACGGCTCGATGTACGCGGCTGCGCCCAAACCACAGAGCGGCGCACCGAGTTCAGTGTTTCAAAAAAATACAGGAACAGATGGTTCCGCGTGGCGCGTGCGATCGCGTAATGCAGGTTGTTGTCCCAAGCCTCGTAGTTACGCCAATCCTCAGACGAACAGCATTTATCGTGGCAAAGCTTCATCTGCTCGTAATCGGATTTTGTGGCAGTCCGCGCAGCAAGGCGGCATAGCTCTGGCTCAATCGCGAGCCGCACCTGCATCACTTGTTCAGGCTTAATCTGGTCGCGCAGATAGGTCACATCCTGAAGGTTGAGCACGGGCCGCGTTCCGACAAATGTGCCGCGCCCGACGTGCCGCCAAATCCGGCCCTGTGCCTCAAGTTCGGATAGCGCGCGGCGCAGTTGATTGCGCGTCGTTCCAAACTTTTCGCACAGTTCGCGCTCCGGCGGAAATCGGTCATTATGGCGATAGCCCGCGTTGTCTATCAGGTCACGCAATTGCGCTACTAAATTCTCGATCTCAGTCATACCCCCGACCAATTGCATGATTGGTTGCTTGATTATTAACCCAGCGCGGCGAACAGTTCTACTCAAATATGACGTCGCGGATCACCCAATGGTCAACCTCTGCTGGTGCCGCGCATACAAATGAAATGGGAGAACAGCGGTGCGACTGGCAACAATATCTGTAAATAACATGGCCGTTTGTGTTGCAATCTTGAAGAATGGCCAAAGGCTGGACATCGCAAAGGCAACGCAAAAGCTGATCAATGGTAGCAGCGGTTCATTGGACGGGACAACCATGTTGTCGGTCATCGAATCAGGCCCCGAGGGCATAGAAACGTTAGGCCAACTGGTCGCCCAGGCCGAAGCTGGCGGGTTTGAAGATGCATTGGCGCCAGAAGATGCGCCCTTGCTTGCACCCATCCCGGTGATCCGCAAAAACGTGCTTTGCGTCGGGCGCAACTATGCCGAACATATTGCCGAAGGCGACCGCGCCCAAAAGCAGGATGTAGGCGTCACAGAGCATCCCGTGTTCTTTACAAAGCCGCCAACGACGATCACGCCACCCTTCGGCGAAGTACCAATTTTTCCGACCGTTTCAACACAAGTGGACTATGAGGTCGAACTGGCCGTCATCATCGGCAAACCCGGATGCAACATCGCCAAGAGCGACGCCTATGACCATGTGTTCGGCTATAGTATCATGAATGACATTTCAGCCCGCGATGTGCAGCGGCGCCATGGCGGTCAGAACTTCAAAGGGAAGGCGCTTGATGGGTCGTGCCCGTTTGGCCCGTCCATTCTGACAGCCGATGAAATCCCTGACCCGCATAATTTGCCGCTAAGCTTGACCGTGAACGGTGAGACACGCCAAGATGGCAATACCGCAGATATGATTTTCGATATCCCTACGCTCATCGCCTCGCTTTCAGAAGGCATGACGCTTGAGCCGGGCGATATCATCGCAACTGGAACGCCATCTGGCGTCGGCTATGCCATGGATCCCCCCAATTTCCTAAAGGATGGGGATACGGTGGTCTGTCATGTTTCCCGAATTGGAACGCTCACGAATACAATGCGGGAAGTATAGAAATTTCGCAGGGAACTGCGGAGTGGGCAAACTATTTGCCCGAAAATGGGAGGAGAAACCAAAATGATTAACAGAAGAACATTCACAGCTTCGCTACTATCCGCTGTACCTGTCGCAGGTGCTTTGGGAAGCCCCGCGTTTGCGCAGTCACTACGCGATATCACTTTCGTTCAGCCAAGCCCGTCTGCGATTAACTCGTTTCCGGTCTTCGTTGCGATTGGCGAAGGCTATTTTGCCGAAGAAGGTTTGAACGTGACCGTCGAAGCCATCAATGGGTCAGGCGCGGTGCTGCAGGCACTTTCCGCTGGTCAAGCGCACTTTGGCCGCCCCGGCCCCGGCCCGCTAATCGCTGCGCGTTCGCGCGGTGTTGAGGCAGTGCACATTTACAATGTCGCAGCGCGCAGTAACTTTGGCATCGCAGTCCAAGAAGGATCCGATATCCAGAACGTTGAAGAATTGCGTGGCAAGGTTATTGGCACAGGTACCGCAGATGGTGCCGAAGTGGGCTTTGCCCGTAATGTCATGACCAGCGTTGGCATGGTCGAAGGAGAGGATTTCGAATTCCTCACCGTTGGCGATGGTGGCCCTGCAACGGCAGCGTTCTTGAATGGCGCGATTGATGCCTATTCATCATCAACTGCTGATACGGCGGTACTGAATGCGCGCGGCATGGCCGTACGCGATATCACACCAGTCGAGTTTGGCCGTTTCTTCGGCAATGGTATTGCAACGATGGCGGATACAATCGCCAACGACCGTGAATTGGTCGAAGGTTGGAGCCGCGCATTTGCCCGTGGCCACGCATTCGCGCTTGATGACGCCAACCGCGAAGCAGTGCTCAAACACTTGGCTGATGGTAACCCCCAAGAAGGCGAAGACAAAGAGTTCCAGTCAGCGCTGTTCGATGCTGTACGGTCTAAAACCATTCCAACAGATACCAGCAATGGTTACGGTTGGTACCCAGCAGAAGTTTGGGACGAATGGCAAGATGCGCTTCTCGCAGGTGGTGAAATCCCAGGCCCACTTGACGATCTAAGCGCCATTTGGACCAATGAGTTCGCAGCAATCGGCAACGCGGCGATCGACGGATGAACACAGTCGCCGTCGAAAATTCCGGCTCACCCTTGGGTGAGCCGGTCTATCAGCTTTCAAACGTCAGTAAGACCTACGCAAGAAACCTAGTGGTTGCGCTTGAAAGCGTCGACCTTACCTTAACCAAGGGCAGCTTTACCTCGGTCATCGGCTCAAGCGGATGCGGAAAATCTACACTGCTTAAAATCATGGCCGGGCTAATCCCACCGTCAAAAGGCCGGGTTATGTTGCAAGGTGAGCCGGTCAAAGGCACACGTCGCGACATCGGGATGATGTTTCAGCAAGCAACGCTTTTCCCTTGGAAAACGGCAGTAGAAAATATCGTTCTTCCGATTGAAATCCGCGATGGAAAAGCTGCGGCGACCAAGGCGCTCGACAAAGCGCATGAGTTGCTGGAAATCGTCGGGCTCAAAGGTTTCGAAAACGTTTATCCCAATGAACTTTCAGGTGGTATGGCGCAGCGGGCATCAATCTGCCGGATGCTGATCACGGAACCCGCCGTTCTTTTGTTGGATGAACCGTTCAGCGCGCTGGACGAATTGTCGCGCGATATGATGAATATGGAACTTCAGCGGATTTGCCGCGAACAAGATGCGACCGCATTTCTGGTGACCCATTCGATTCAGGAAGCGGTGATTTTATCAGATGAAATCGTTGTGATGAAACCGCGCCCCGGTCGGGTTGCTGAAATTGTAAAAGTTGATCTACCCCGCCCGCGGACGCTCGACATGATGACGACACCAAAATTCGGAGAGATCGTCGATTATATCCGTGGGCTACTGGATAAAGGAGAAGGCATGTGAGCGATGTTCAGAGCGGCGCCCCTGCGCCAACCCAAGACGCCGAAGATACGGTCTGGGTTCAAGAAGTATCGTTTATCGATTCCGTTCCGCGTTGGATCGCGATGAGCTTCGTGTTCTTCGTATTCGTCGGCACGTGGCAAATGGTTACCTACTTCGAGATGGTTTCACCGATCATTTTGCCAACACCGTGGGAAACGCTCCTCGATATGATCTTTGTCGGCAAGAACCTGTTGAGCGGCGGCTATATGCTGGTCTCTCTCTGGATCACGATCCAAGAGGTCATCCTTGGTTTCGCATTGGCGATTTTCATCGGGTTCTCGTTGGGCATTCTGGTTGGGGAAACGGCGTTCGGCGAGAAAGCCGTGATGCCCTATCTCGTGGCGATCGATACGATGCCAAAGGTAGCATTTGCGCCTTTGTTTGTTGCATGGCTTGGCTTTGGGATTGAATCCAAAGTTGCCTTGGCCGCCTTTATCGCGACCTTCCCAATTGTGGTTGGCACAGCGGCTGGGCTGCACGCGGCGGATGAAAACGCGCGGATGCTGTTCAAAACGATGGGCGCGACCCGCATGCAAACGCTGTTTAAGATGAAGTTACCTACAGGTCTGCCGCAAATCTTCACCGGTCTAAAAATTGGCGCGGTTGGCGTTATGGCGGGTGCGATTACGGGCGAATTCCTTGGCGGTGGTAAAGGTTTTGGCGAATTGATTCGCGTTGCGGCATCACAGTTGAACACACCTCGGGTGTTCTCGCTGATCCTCTATCTCAGCCTTGTTGGGCTTGTGGTCTACCTGCTTGTGATGTTTGCACAGCGCAAGATCGTCTTCTGGCATGAAGAACGGGTCGGCGCCCATGACTAACGTGGTTGCTGTCGATGCCTTGTGTGGTTTTGTGGCCAATGCTTTGGAAGCACAGGGCGTCCTCCCGGAAGATGCAGTAAGTGTTGCGGAGCTTATGGTCGAGGCTGATATCTACGGTTACCGCACACATGGCGTGTTTCGGTTGCGGCAATATCTGGAGCGGCTCACGGGGGGCGGGTGCAACCCCACCCCTACCGTCTGCGTTGTACAAGAAACCGTCGCCACCGGGTTAATCGATGGCGACAACGGGCTTGGGCATCTTGCGATGTCTGCAGCCCGCGACCTTGCCATCAAGAAAGCGAACGACGTTGGGATCGGCTGGGTCGGCGTGCGCGGGGGCAACCACGCGGGGCCGCTCGCACTTTATGTCCGCCCACAGGCCGAAGCAGGCTTATTAGGCATGGCCGCCGCCGTCGGCAGCGCAAATCATGTGCCGCCCTATGGTGGATCCGATCTTTTAATTGGCACCAACCCGATTGCCTTTTCCGCACCGGCCGAAGGGCCGGACCCATTTGTTTTTGACATGGCAACGACGGTCGCTGCGATGGGCAAGATTAAGACCTTGATCCAACAAGGTGAGCCGATGCCTGAAGGTTGGATGGTCGGAAAAGACGGCCAGCCACTCACCGATCCGACCCGCAAATCCGAAGGGTTTCTGCTACCAATTGGCGGACCTAAGGGGTTTGGGCTTTCCGTTGCGATTGGGATGTTGGCGGGTGTCTTGAACGGTGCGGCCTTTGGGTCAGATGTCGTTGATTTCACCTCTGATACAACGTCAAAAACCAATACCGGGCAATTTGTTATGGCGCTTAATCCGGCGGCTTTCGGGTTGGGAGATGATTTTGGGAAAGAAGCCGCCCGTATCTTTGCCGAAATGCGCGCGTCAGAACCTTTACCAGGGCACGATCCGGTGCGTCTGCCGGGCGACGGGAAAACCGCCGCCGCTGCCAAAGTACATAGCACAGGGGTCACCCTGAAACCTGCACTGCGGCGCGATCTTGATTTGTTAGCCAAAGAATATGGGTTTGCCGCACTTTAGCCACTGGCGATCACACGACCATTCCGCATCGCGCCATAGGCCGTGATGCGGAACCTTTAGCCCTCTAGGATCAAAATGACTGACATAACAACATTACAGATCGCGCTCATCTTGGGCGGTGTCATCCTTGCGTCTATCACGGCGGGTATTCTGGCAGGATTATTGGGTGTCGGTGGTGGGATCGTCTTGGTCCCTGTACTCTTTTGGATTCTGTCATTTACAGATTTCCCACCTGCCCTCTCTATGCATATGGCCGTGGCGACATCGCTTGCGACGATCATCTTTACCTCTATTTCTTCTGCGCGGGCGCACAACGCACGTGGCGCCGTTGATCGCGGCCTCTTGCGGCAATGGGGACCCGGGTTGGTTATCGGGGCTCTGGCAGGCGGATTGCTATCGCAATTTATTGACGCCGACGGGTTACGGCTCATTTTTGGGGGGATCGCTGTTTTGGTCTCTATCAATATGCTGCTTCCACGCACATTGATCATTTCACCTGCACTACCAAAGGGCTGGGTACCGAATGGGATCATATCCTTGGTGACCGGCGTTTTCTCGGCACTCATGGGGATTGGCGGTGGCACATTATCCGTCCCGCTTCTTAGCGCGTTTTCAGTCGACATACGGCGTGCCGTTGGCACTGCTTCGGCCTTTGGTTTTTTAATCGCTGTGCCAGCCGGAATCGGTTTCATCATATCCGGCTGGGGGGTGCCTGACCGCCCGCCGTTTTCGCTCGGTTATATAAACTATGCGGCGGCTGCGATCATCCTGCCCTTCACCGTTGGCTTCGCGCCCTTGGGGGCCAAATTGGCGCATGCCGTCGATACAGTCTGGATCAAGCGCGCCTTTGCGCTCTTTTTAATGATCACTGCGTTTCGGATGCTGGCATCATTCTTTAGCTAGGACGCCTGGGATCGGGGATCAGCACATAGGTTGCGATGGCCGCGCAAAGACACATGGCCATTGCTAGAAAGCTCCACCAGCCGCCAAAGGTTTGGGTCATCCATGCGAACATAAACGGGGCTGATGCGTTGATCCCCATCTGCACGAATGAAATCCAGCCCAGCCGCGCACCATAGCCTTTTGCCCCAAACAGCGCGAGCGGCAAAGTCCCGCGTGCAATCGTTTTGATCCCATCGCCCATGCCATAAAGTGCTGCGGCAAGGATCACCCCGACGAGCGTGAAACCCAGCGATAGCAAGATCGCGAAACCGGCCAGCATAAGCCCAAGCGCCAAAATATAGGTGACAAGCGGATACATGTTGCGGCTGACCAGCATTTCGAAAAAGCGACCCACCGTCTTGAACGGACCGATGACCGCGCCCGCAAGCGCAGCCATGGCCGCCGTGTGGCCAAGGTCTTGGACATTTGTGACCCACAGCGTCATCATCGCCCCCATGATGTAGCCAGAGAAGACGAATGAGATAACCATCCAAAGCATCCCGCGCTTGCGCGCCTCGCCTTGGAGTTCGGGCCAATCGTGGCTATCAGCTGCGCTGCGCACAGAATGGTCATTTTCAGCGCCGCCAAGCGCATAACGATGCACGGGTACCGTCACAATTAGATAGGCAACGCCAAGAATAATCCACGTCGTCTCCCATCCGAACCGATTGAAAAACGCAAGCGTGAGCGGCCAAAAAATCGTTGAGGCCACACCGCCAAACAGCGTGATCACAGAGATTGATCGCTGCGCCGGGATACCCACCGCAAGCCGCGCCACTGAGGCAAATGCCACGTTGTACAGCACGAACATACCTGCACCTTCGGCCAGAAGGATCGCAAAGAACAGCCCAATGCGCCCCTCGACAAATGACAGCAAACACAAAGATATTCCAGCAACCACCGAGCCTAGGGTCATCACCCAGCGCCCGCCAAATCGGTCGACCAACGTGCCCGCAATAGGCGACACCAACCCGCCAAAAAACAGGCCCAACGACAAGATGCCAAAGACTTCGGATAGCGACAGGCCAAGGTCCGTCGCCATATGCGGCAACAGAACCGCATATGCATACATCAAACAGCCGTAGCCCATGATTTGAGAAACCCCAAGGCCGATGGCTGGGACGTAGTCGCGATTGATCATCCAGCAGGCATACCACGATAGGCACAGCGGCCTGCAACCCATGTTCCTTGGATCGCCGGGGTTTTTCCGTCCGGCCAATCAACAAGAACAAGATCGGCGCGTTTCCCGACAGAAATATCGCCCCGGTCCATCAGGCCCATCGCCCTGGCCGGGCCAGCGGATACCAAAGACCAAAGTTTAGAACGATCCGCGCGCTTTTCTGCGTCTAGCTTGGCAGCAGCAGACAACATTGCCGGGTAAAAATAGTCAGATGCCAAAGCATCGCACAACCCTGCCTCGACCATATCGCCAGCGCCAAGCGACCCGATATGGCTGCCGCCGCGCGCCGCATTCGGGGATCCAAAGATGATTGCGTCGCCCGCGTCACGTGCGGCCTGCGCGGCCTCTAACACCATCGGAAACTCAGCGGATGCCGCGCCGATCTCTCGGAAATAGGCTCGTGTTTCTGCGCGTGTATCATCGTGACTAAGCATAGGTGCGCCCGCTAATTGGCCCGCTGAGGCCACGGCTTGTATGGATTGCGGCACGCGATCACGCCGATCCCAAACTTTGCGCAACAGATCAAGATAACTTTCTTCATCAAGCCCTGATCGTTTCGCGTGCCCTGCTGTGCGCTGTTTCATCCGATCATCGTTCAGCGACGCCGTGGTGAAATCAGGACTATGTTCAAACGCACGATCTTGCATGGATGTATCGAAGGCGCGCATTGTCATTGACGTGTGATCGTTGAACGCGATTGATGGGGTAAGCGGTGCTTTCAAAGCCCATTCAATCGTCTCAAACGCCTCTTCAAAGGCAAAGGTTTCCCAGCGTAATTGCACGCGGTTTTCGACCGTCAGCCGAGGCGCAAGCGCGATCAATGCTTCCATAAGCGCGCGCCCACGCGACACCGCGCGCAGCCCCGGTTCCCAACCGAGCGTCACTGCGTGATAGGCCGTAGCGATACCGTTCACCGCAAGCTGCCGATCTGTGTCGATCACCGCTGTATCAATCGGGAAGTAGACGTTGGGGCGTGGCATTAACTGTCGTTCAAATGCGTCGCCATGCACATCAATAAGCGCAGGTGCGAGGATCAATCCGCGCGCATCGATCACATCACCCTGTACCGGTCCGCCAATCTCGGCGATCTTGCCATCGGCAACCGTGACGGTCGTTTCAACGATTTGGTCGGGAAGGTAGGCCAATGCACCTTGGTACGTAAATGTCATCATAGTCGCTCCAATATGAGGCGCCAACGTCCGCCTTTGCCACCTTCGGGTTTGTCAGTATCAACCCGCAGAATTTCAAAGCCTTGGAATAGGTGCATGAGGTCAGCGGTGCCGCAGAAATGGTGAGGATGCCGCTTGTCACCCTCGTCATCGTCGAACACCCAAGTGTTGCGCGAAATTTCACGTCCACCCGATAATTTGGCGTGGGTCAGGGCGAGACCTTGCAGGGTTAACATAGTGCCCTGATACGTCCCACCCGGGCGCAGAACCCGGCGAACCTCTGCAATGGTGCGGATCAATATTTCTTCGTCGCTGTGGTAAATGACGTTGAAGGAAAGGACATGATCGAAAGCGCCGTCATCGAATGGTAGCGCATCCATCTTGCCCAAGCGCGCATCAACGCACAGCCCCGCAGCCTCGGCTTCGCGTGAAAGTTCTGCCAGCCCATCTGCTGCCGCATCGAGTGCTGTGACATTGTGCCCCTGCGCTGCATACATCAAAGCATGTCTCCCAACACCGCAACCGAGGTCCAGCACCCGACTACCCGGAGAAAGCCGTGTGGCGAAACTTGCGATCTCAGCCTCAGGCTTCATCCAATCTTCGCGTTTAGCGGCATCGCCCCATGCCTCGTTCCAGTACTTATGGGCGGTATCCGCTTCCTTCATCGCTGTTCTCCAATGATTTTGTTGCGGGCCCAGCCGCTGAGTTGTTCAAGTGCGACAACGACAACCGCAATCATCAAGATCACCGTCATTGCGGTCGGGTAGTCGAACAAATCGAACCCGACTTTCAGTTCGATCCCAATCCCACCGGCCCCAACAAGGCCGAGGATCGTCGATGACCGTACGGCCTTTTCAAGCGCGAAAAGCCCCGTTGAAATAAATGCAGGCATCGCTGCTGGGATCGTGGCGCAAGCAACTACATCAAGCTTACGCGCGCCCGTTGCGGTCAGCGATTCAGCGGGCCCTTTATCGGTGCCCTCCATATCATCCGCGAAGAAGCGGCCACAAAAGCCGACCGTATCAATGGCAATCGCCAGCATGCCCGCGAATGGCCCAAGCCCCACGGCCACGACAAAGACAAGCGCCCAAGCGATATCAGGCACCGCGCGAATAAAGCTGAGGATGTTACGCACGATTTGGTTGACCCAAACCCCGGCGATCAAGCCACGCGCCGCAAGTAACGCGACCGGAATAGACAAGATCACGCCAATGACCGCCCCCGCAACCGCAATTTGAAGCGTCTCGATCATCTTCCAACCCAAGCGGTTCAGCGTCTTTGGGTCCATATTGGGTGGAAATGCGCGATCCAAAAAATCAGCGAACCGCGGCGGCGCCGTGACCATTTTTTCGACGGAAAACCCAGCGCCAGCCAAGCACCATGCAATCAACGCAAGGCCCAACGCATAGCCGATAAAGCTGAGAGCCGACGGGCGCTCGTATCGTAGCAGAATAGTAGAATTAGTCATAAAGCCCTCTTAGATGTTGGGCGTTGAGCGAAGCAGCGGTCGCGTCGAGTTTGAGCGCACCATCTGCCAGCCCCAATACCCGGTCTCCGTAACGCAAGGCGTGTTCGACGTTATGCGAGGTGAAAACGACGGTCACACCTTGTTCACGTGCGAGACGAAAGAACAGTTCCATCACATCATCCCCCGCGGATGGATCAAGCGAGGCACAAGGCTCGTCAGCGATCAGGATTTCGGGATTCCCAACAATGGCGCGCGCAATCGCGACGCGCTGCGATTGTCCGCCCGAAAGACGGTCTGCACGGCGCGACGCAAAGTCAGCTAACCCAACCTTTTCAAGCGCCTGCATCGCGGCCTCGCGCGATGCCGCGGGCGCAAATGTATGGCACCAGTGTCGTATGCCGGGTTTGCGGCCCAGCAGCCCGTGGATCACATTTGACAACACCGACAACCGCGGCACGAGGTTATGTTTTTGTGAGACCAAGCCAACCCGTGCGCGCAAGGCCCGCATCGCCTTGTCTCGGGCGTTGGATGTATCTTCACCCAATAATATGACCTGCCCGTCAGAGGCCGGTATCAAGCCCATCAAACAACGCAAGAGCGTCGATTTCCCGGTTCCATTCGCACCAACCAGCGCCACCGCTTCGCCACGCGCTAAACGAAAGCTTACGTCAGAAAAAATAGGGTTTTCGCCGAAAACCTTCCCGACATTGCGCGCTTCAAGATCAACAGAAGAAACCGGGAGGAATACCCCCCCGGTTTGCAATGGTCGCGCGGGCGCGACCTCTTTTTCGATGACATTAGTCACCGATGAAACTGTCGAACTGTGGGTAGCCAGCGTTCGTGTACATAGAGCGTACATAGTCATAAGCACTGTCTTCGATCGCCACGAGATCCATACCGACGTATTTGTCGTTTTCCTCATGCGCAGTGATGCCTGCGATGACCGCATCTTTGTTTTCGAGGATGGCAGTCTGCACCATTTCAGCGGCTTCAGCAGGTACATGTGCACCAACCATGATCATGTCGTTGGGCAAATCGCCAGAACGGCCAATGATCTTAAAAAAACCATAAGGAAGGTCAGTTTCAGCGTTGCGGACGTTCAGCCAGCTACCAGCGTTCGACCCGATTGCGTCAACTTCGCCGTTCTTAAGCGCTTCATGCGCGATGTTGCGGCTTGTATGGATGCGCTCGATGTCATTGACAGGGTCAACGCCGTGATCAGCCAAAACCTGCATTGGGCACAGCATGTTTGAAGTAGAACCGATGTCACCAAATGCGACAGTCGCGCCAACCAAATCCTGCATGGTGTTGATGCCGCTGTCCGCGCGGGTGATGATCGCACAGTGATAGTCAGGGCGGCCAAGGCCGATCAGCGGTGTCGCTTCTGTCAGCTTGTTGATGACAACGTATTCCGCCGGGCCAGACACAACGAAATCAACGGTTTCGCCGCGTAGGGCTTCGGCGGCGGCTGTGCGCGAATTCACGGCGTAAAACTCGAAAGTGTCGCCAGTCGCGGCTTCGAGCGCGTCGCGGAATGGACCCCACTCCAGTTGCAGGCGCTCCATGCCCTCGACGTCGGTCACGGCCAGTTTCCAGTTTTCAGCATAGGCTGCAACGGCAGATGCCGCGACAAGACCAACGCCCAGTACAAGTGATTTGATTTGCATAAGACTCTCCAGTTAAATTCATTCGGATGATTGGATGTCGGCTGTTTCAGTTCGACAACCATTTTGTGAAACTTTCGTGACGCGTGCTGTTTACTTGCTGCCGACATGTGTCTGTCATAAACCCACGATATTCAAAATTCATTCGGATGAATAAAATGACCAGACAAGATAAATGGCGCGATATCCGCGCCCACATTGAGCAAGACATTATGGACGGCGTTCTAGAGCCAGGGGCGAAACTGCCCACAGAACCAGAGCTCGCCACGGCCTTTGCCGCTGGCCGCCATTCGGTACGTCGTGCCTTGGCCGAATTGGCAAAACAGGGGCTCATCAGTGTCGAGCAAGGGCGCGGGACATTCGTGCAAGCCCATACATTGCTAGAATACACCATCGGTGCGCGTACCCGCCTGCGCAAAAACCTTGGAACGCGAGGGGCCGAAATCACAGGTGAAGCGCTCGGCTCTGAACAGATTCTTGCAAGCCCGCGCGTTGCGCAGAGTTTGCAGAGTGATACAGGGGCCAAGGTGATCGCAACGAAACGTATGACCTTGGTTGGTGGCGTTCCGGTTTCGTTTGGTACGCTTTACCACGACGCGGCCCGGTTTCCGGACTTTGCAGAACGCCGGTTAGAAACTGGATCGGTCACAGCGACTTACGCAACCTACGGCATCAACGATTACTTGCGCGGCAACACCCAAATGCATGCCCGGCCTGCGCGCGCAGCCGAGGCCCAACAACTACGCCAGCACCCCGAAATGCCGGTCATCGTTGTCCGCGCGGTCGACACCTTACCAGACGGAACGCCCATCGCGTTTAGCCAAGTAATTTGGTCAGCCGCGCGGGTCAAATTCAACATGCCAACAGAACAGGACTAAGACATGGACACCGCGCAAAGCCTTGCTGCATTCACCCATAGCGAGATGCTCGGTATCTTGGCTCGGGTCGATGTAGACCGCCTAAAGGCGTTTGCCGAACCATTGATCGATGCGCTTGGCGACATCACGGTTGTCGAAAACCGCACGGGTCTTGTGATGTTGCCGATGCGCGATACGGCGCAAGGAACAAACTTTCACCTTGGCGAAGTATTAGTCAGCGAAGCCCATATCCGCGTGGGCGCACAGCAAGGGTACGGCATGCGGCGCGGGCGCGATTTGGAAACGGTGATGGCAATGGCCTTGGTCGATTTAACTGTTTCGATCGGTGTCGCCCATACCGAATGCGCGGCCTTTTTGGCCAAAGAATCGGCCCTACAGCACCAAGAAGATCACGACCGGCTCTGCCAGGTCGAAGCAACACGCGTAGATATGGAAACATTCTGATGCAAACGCCTGCACCTTCCGATTTCGAAACACAAACCAACGCGACCTATGACGCGCTGATGTGGGCCTTGTCGCGCCCCGGCATGGCACGCAAGCTGCCCGTCGCAGGTCAAGCCAGTCTTATCGCTGCATTGATTGACCGCGAATGCGCCATCTTTTCTGATGACGTTCATCTGATGCAAATTGCTGCACAGGCGGGTGCGCAAATCGTTGCGCAAAACGATGCCGACCACCTGTTCCTTTCCGCTACACCTGATCCCAGCATTCTTAGTGTTCTGCGACAAGGTACCGATATCTACCCCGAAGATGGCGCGACGCTCGTGATGCCCGCTGTGATTGGACATGGCATGGCACTCCGGCTAACGGGCCCCGGCGTTGACGGAGCCGTATCCATCAAAATCGACGGCATACCAGATGCCTTCTGGACCGCCCGCCGCGATGTGATGCGCTACCCGATGGGGTTTGACATTTTCATAATTGATCAGGATCAGATTATCGGCATTCCGCGATCAACAGCGATAGAGGTGCTTTGATGGCTTATGTTGCAACCCGTGGCGGCGAACGCGCGATTGAACAATCTCAGCGGTTATTCAAAGCAGAGATGGGCGCAATTACCCCAGAACGTGTCGCCGAAACGCGCCGTGCAATGCCCTATCTGGTTGACCGGGTGATGGGCGAAGCGTCGCTATATGATGAAGACCTTGCCGCACTCGCACTCGCACAGACGGGTGGTGAGCTTTATGAAACCATCCTTTTACTGCGGTCTTGGCGCACGACGCAGCCACGGCTGGCGGTGGCTGATCCGGTAACCCAAGAGGGGCTGTTTACGCACCGCCGCATTTCGGCGGCCTTCAAAGACATCCCCGGCGGGCAGCTTTTAGGTCCAACATTGGATTACGCGCACCGCATTCTCGCGACAGAGGTACTCACCGGTACGCCCCACGTCCCGACCCTGGTCACGCCTGCGCCGCATCCAGCCCCAGCCCAGCAACCGTCCGTCGCGGCATGGCAGGCCGAAAACGACTTACTCAATTTACCAAATCCCGATACGACCGCGGGCAACGACATTCCCGATGTCACGCGCGAACCCTTGTTGTTTCCAGCCAAGCGTGCCCACACGCTGCAAAGTCTTGCGCGGGCCGAAACCGGTGGGGTGCTTGCGCTAGGCTATGCTGCGCAGCGCGGCTATGGGCAAGCGCACCCGACCGTCAACGAACTGCGGCTTGCCGAGGCAGAGATCAACGTCACCCACCCGCGCGGCACAAAGTTCAGCGCAGGGCGCGTGAAGATCAGCCAAGCAGAGGTCGTTTCCAAGAAGGGCAGCCAACTTGAGTTAGGGTTCGCAGCGACGATGGGCTGGAACGAAGTCAAGGTGATTGCCGCCGCCACGCTTGATCTCAATTCGGCCGGCGCGCCCAAAGGGTCCGCAACCGAAGAAGAATTCTATCTCTATCACACAGAGGGTGTCGAAAGCTCTGGCTTTTGCATCCACTTCAAACTGCCGCACTACGTCACCTTCCAATCCAGCCTTGACGCGATGCGCGACGCAAAAGCAAAGCAAGCGGAGCCAGCAGAATGAGCCTCAAATCACTGACCAAAGCGTGGGAACCGATGTCATACGGCTTTCTTGATGCCTCGGCCAAGCGCGAAATTCGGCGCAAGATGCTTAAGGCGATTGCCGTACCAGGATGTCAAATACCCTATGCCAGCCGCGAGGTTCCGATGGCGCGCGGCTGGGGGACGGGCGGTTTGCAAATCTCTTGCACCTTGCTTAACCCCAAAACCACGATCAAGGTCATCGATCAAGGCGCCGATGACAGCGTAAACGCGGCGTCAATCCGGCGCTTCCTTGCCGGGGTGTCCGGCGCGCCGACAACGACGGACACATTAAAAGCTGACCTGATCCAATCCCGCCACCGCATCCCCGAAGAAATTCTGCGCGAAGATCAAGTGTTGGTCTTGCAAGTGCCAAACCCTGAACCGCTGCGCCCCGTTCAGCCGAACATGTCGATCGCGCGGCAAATGCATGCCGACGCGGATTACGGGCGCATGTGGTTGCAGCTTTACGAACAAATCGTGCGATCCGGGCGCGTAATGCAAGGTGCAAGTTATCCCAGCTTGGTAAACGGGCGGTTCGTGATGACCCCCTCCCCTATTCCGCGCTGGGATGTGCCCAAAATGCATATGGCCAAACACCTGACAATCCTTTCCGCAGGGCGCGAAAAGCGGCTGCACGCGGTCCCACCGTTCACGAAAGTCGAACCGCTCGTGTTTGATGATGTGCCCTACAAGGTCGAAGACCACGGCGCGCATGTTTGTACGCGGTCAGGCGCAAAAGGATATTTTATGAACGAAATTCCACAAGACGACGGGCCGTCGACATTTGAAGTCTCTGACAGCGAATTAGGTGTGAAATCCATTCACCGCGCAGATGGCGAAGCCGTGCAAATCGGTGAAACATGGTACAAGAACGGCGAGATGACAGAATGATGGACGCCCCACAAATCGTCAAAACGCAGCCACTTTTGATGGCGCGTAATGTCAGTAAATCCTTTGGTAATATCGCCGCGTTGCAAGATGTCAGCGCCACCGTTTATCCCGGCGAAGTACTTGGTATCGTCGGTGAAAGCGGATCAGGGAAGTCCACGTTCTTGCGCTGCCTGAATCTTGAAGAACACCCCGATCAAGGCAGCTACACCCTTGACCTGCCAAACGTGCAGGGCAACCTGTTCGATCTAGATCGTTATGCGCGGCGCATGCTTTGCGCAACACGGATCGGTATCGTCTACCAAAACCCGCATCTTGGCTTGTTGATGAAGCATTCATCGTCGGGCAACGTGGCCGAACGGTTGCTTGTCGCAGGCGAGCGGCGCTTTAATGTGCTGCGCGAAAAAGCACGCGACGCGCTGGATGCGTCGGAATTCCCACTTGACCGGATGGATGCCCCACCCATCGAGCTATCAGGCGGAATGCAGCAGCGGGTGCAATTGGCCAAGGCCATAGCACTTGAACCCGCGCTGTTGCTTTTAGATGAGCCAACAACAGGGTTGGATGTCAGTGTCCAAGCGCTTGTACTGGATACGCTCAAGAAACTGCAACAAGAGCGGAAAATCACGATGGTCATCGTAAGCCATGATCTTGGAGTCATACGCACATTATCTGACCGGGTCATGGTGATGCGCAGGGGGCGCGTCGTAGAAGAAGGGCTTGCCGATCAAGTCTTTCAAGACCCGCAACACGCTTACACACAACAATTGGTACACGCAAAACTATGACCGTATTGGATGTCCACCACCTTACCAAAGGTTTCACCATGCACCACCTTGGTGCGCATATGGCCGCCTTTGACGATATTTCGTTCTTGCTAAATGCGGGTGAATTTTTGCTTTTGAAGGGCCAGAACGGCGCCGGAAAATCGACGCTGCTGCGCACGCTTTATCGCAGCTATCTGGCACAATCTGGCGAGATCCTGTTTCATTCCAACCACGGGGTGATCGATCTTGCGCGCGCGGCCGATATTGATGTGACCTATCTGCGCCGCACCGAAATCGGCTTTGTCACACAGTTTTTGACCGCACGTCCACGCGTCAGCGCCGAAGCATTGGTAGCAGAACCGTTACGTCTGGCAGGGCGATGCGCCGAGGACGCGCTTGATGAGGCCCGGCACTGGCTGAACGCATTCGGAGTTAAACCCGCGCTTTGGGCCGCTTACCCGACCACGTTTTCAGGCGGAGAACAGCAAAAGGTGAACCTAGCCCGTACGCTTATCCTGCCACCGCGGTTGTTGTTCTTGGACGAACCGACAGCATCGCTTGACGTGAATGCGCGCGCTGCGCTGATTAAACGTCTTACCGAACTGAAAGCGCAGGGCACTGCGATGATCGGTGTGTTTCACCACCCCGGTGACGTTGCGACGCTGATTGACCGCGAAATTGACCTAACCCCAGACTCAGCAACAGGCGAGGATCGCAAAGATGTGGTTATCTGATTTCACATTGGTATTGCCGGATAGAATTGTATCAGGTGGTTCAATCCTGATCGCGGACGGAAAAATCGCCGACATCAAAGATCACGCCGTTGCTGGTGGCATTCGCGGCGACGGAAAGCACTTGTTTCCCGGCTTTATCGATATGCATGGCGATATGATTGAACTTGAGCTTGAACCCCGGGTTCATGTCGATTTTCCGATGGACGTTGCCTTGGGCCATTTGGACGTGCGCCTTGCGGCAACCGGGGTCACAACGGCCTATGCGGCCGTGTCATTTTCGCGCGGCGCACGTAGTGGCGAGCGCAGATCATTTGTTCACACATGCAACATCATCCGCGAACTCAAGCAGGCAAATCAGGCGATGCGTGTGGATCACAAAATTCACGCAAGATTTGATATCACTTTCACCGAGGCAATTGACGCCTTGGGTGATCTCCTTGCAGACGGCCAAGTTGACCTCGTTTCGGTCATGGACCACACACCCGGACAAGGCCAATATCGCAATCTTGAACGCCATATCGAATTGCGTGCGGCCCACCACGGCATATCGCTCGAAGACGCACGCGCTATGGTACATGCCAAGATGGATGCGGCAACGGATGAAAATGAAGTCCTTACAAACCTTCAACGGGTTGCGGCGCTGTGTCGCGAACATAATATCGCCTTGGCCAGCCATGATGATGACACTGTGGAAAAGTCAAACCTGATCGCCGATCTTGGCGCCATTATCAGCGAATTTCCGGTCACAATGGAGGCTGCAGAAACTGTCGTCACACGCGGGTTGATGACAGCAATGGGTGCACCAAACGCAATGCGCGGACAAAGCTATTCAGGCAATCTTTCGGCCCGCGACGCACATGCCGCGGGACTGTTGCACATTCTTGCCGCCGATTATCACCCGGCCGCCGTTCTACCAGCAATCCGCGCCCTCGCCGAAACGGACCCGAATGGGCTAGCAGGTGCGACGCGGCTTGCCTCGGCTAATCCTGCACGCGCTCTTGGGCTTTTGGATCGTGGCGAAATTGCGATTGGAAAGCGGGCAGATTTGTTCATTGTCGATGCACAAGACCGCGTCTTGGAGACTTTTTTGCAAGGCGAAACTGTCCACGCAAATGGCACCATGTCAGCAACTCTCAACCGCCAGCCCAGCGTGGCCTGATCGTTAACAAAACTTTCACATGAAGGAATCTTTGCTGTTACGGAACCCGGTTTAATTGGCCATGTAGAATTCATTCGGATGAATAAGCATGACACAGTACCTTACACTTTCAGACGTGACGCGACAGTTCGGACCGACCACAGCCGTCGACCGGGTTTCGCTCAAGATTGAACCGGGACAGTTTGTCGGTGTTATTGGGCGCTCGGGCGCCGGTAAATCTACGCTGCTGCGGCTTATCAACCGTTTGATCGACCCCACTTCGGGGTCGATTTCATTTGACGGCACCGAAATTACCGCGCTCAAGGGCAAGGCGCTACGCGAATGGCGTCGCGATTGCGCGATGATCTTCCAGCAGTTTAACCTTGTCGACCGCCTAGATGTTTTGACAAACGTGCTGATTGGACGGTTGGCCGAACATGGCTTTCTGTCATCAATGGCGATGCAGTTCACCGACGCGGAACGCGCACAAGCCATCGCGGCATTGGATCGATTGGACCTGGTCCCCCAAGCATTGCAGCGCGCGGGCACCCTATCAGGCGGTCAGCAACAGCGCGTCGCCATTGCCAAGGCGCTTGTCCAGAAACCAAAAATCATGCTCGCGGATGAACCGATCGCCTCGCTTGATCCGGCCAATGCGACATTGGTCATGGATGGGCTCAAGCAAATCAACCAAGACGACGGCATCACCGTTCTTGTCAACCTCCACACGCTTGATACCGCGCGCGCCTATTGCGACCGCATCATCGCCATGCGCGAAGGCCGCGTTTTCTTTGACGGCACCGCCCGCCAGCTGACCGATGACGTCGTGCGCGACATCTACGGGCTTAAGGGCCTGCAAGAATTCAACGAGGCCGTAACCTCTACCGCTCTACGTGAAACGGCCTAAATCCAACGCAACTCAGGGAGATACACCATGCGTTTCTTGACCACGACTGCGCTATGCGCGCTTATCGCGACACCTTCATTGGCTTGGCAGGACGACTACCAAGTTCTTAAATTCGGAATCCTATCTGGCGAAAACGAACGCGACCGCCTGATGCGCAACGAACCGCTGCGCGCATTCTTGGCTGCAGAGCTGGGCGTAGAGGTCGAAATATTTACTGCGGGCAACTATGATGGTGTGGTTCAGGCCATCGCCGCTGACCAGATTGAAATCGGGCGTTTCGGTTCATCGTCTTATGCCGCGGCCTATACAGCGACAGACGGCGGGGTGGTCCCAACATTGACCACATTGAAGCAAGACGGCGCAACAGGTTACTATTCAATCGTTGTGACGCGTTGCGACAGCGGCATCGAAAATCTTGAAGATGCTGCAGGCAAAATCCACGCTTTTGCTGATCCAGATTCCACATCAGGCTACGCGGTTCCTTATTTCAACATGGTGAACGGTGAAGGGTTTGTTCCAGAAGAGCATTTTGGAACAGTCACCTTCTCTGGCTCACATGAAGCAGGCGTTCAGGGCGTTTATAACGGCACATTCGATACGGCCGCGACATATATGAACAACCCAGAAAACAGCGTTTATACACGTATGGAAGAAAAGGGGATGATCGAAGCAGGCGAAATCTGCACAATCTGGGAAAGCCCTGAAATTACATCTGGCCCATGGACATTCCGCAGCAACCTGCCCGCAGAGCTGATCGAAGACGTCACAGCAGCGATCGAACAATTCCCAACAGCCGATCCCGAGGGCTACAAGCTCTACTCATCTTGGACTGAAGAAGACGAAAACCCATCTGTTGGTTTCCAGCGCGTAGACCACGACCGCTATCAGTGGATCGTCGACATGCGCAACTGGATCCGTGATCAGCGTCGTAACGGGTAATTCCAATGTAGAGGCGGGCCAAATGGTCCGCCTCTCTTCTTTTTGGTGGAGACCAAGAATGTCAGCAACAGCCGATTCCGCCAATATGGCGATCCCGCAAAATGCGGTGGTCAGTCAGTTTGAACAAGATTTCTCTGAACGGCGACGCAAGTCACGCCGGGCTTGGGCCATTGGCTCCGTTTTGTTTTTCATTTGCTTCATGCTGACATCCTGGATCGGCGACTTTTTCAAGGTTACCCAAGTCACCATGCCAGATGGATCGCGCGAATGGCGGTGGATTATCCCTGTCGGCATTCCCCGCCTTGGCGAATACATTTCTAAGACAATCCCCACCCTACACAGGGATAGCCTTGGCGCCGATCTGGCAGATTGGTTTTGGCGCTGGCGCACTTGGCTCAAGCTGTTGTTTGAAACAATCCTCATCGCCTATATGGCGACCGTCTTAGGGGTTGTCGGTGGGTTTCTTTTGTCTTTTCCCGCCGCGCGCAACCTTGCCCCGAACAAATGGATCCTTTGGTTGACGCGCCGCTATCTAGAAATTGCGCGTACCGTTCCTGAACTGGTTTGGGCGATCATTTTTGTATTCTGCTTTTCTGTTGGTCCAATGGCGGGTGTGTTGGCAATTAGTCTGCACGCGACAGGCGCGCTTGGTAAGCTTTATTCCGAAGTGAACGAAAACATCGATATGCGCCCGCTTGAAGGGGTGAAAGCCGCTGGTGGCACTTGGTTTGACCAAATTCGCTACGGCGCTGTGCCACAGGTGATGCCCAATATCATCAGCTACACGCTGCTACGATTTGAGATCAACGTGCGTGCCTCATCTATCATCGGATATGTCGGCGCAGGTGGTCTGGGCCAAGAATTCCGCACCGCGATGAGCTTTCAAGAATACACCGATCTTTCGGCACTTTTCGTGATCATTTTTGTCACCGTAATGACCATCGACTACGGATCCGAAAAACTACGTCACCGCATTATTGGAATGGAAGGGATACGCGCATGACCCCGACACAAATCGACGCTGCCAAAACCCGTGTTCCACGGGCCTTTCGTGACCCAACGGCCGTGCGTGCGCGCAAAATTGGGCTGCGCGTTTTCATGTGCCTTTTGTTTTGTTATTGCCTTTGGGCGTTCGACTTTAGCCCAATGCGTCTATGGGCCGGCCTCGAAAGGTTGGGCACAGTCATAGGATTCATGTTCCCGCCTTACATCTGGACCACTTGGGCAGAGTTTTCAGAGGTGCTGAACGGTTTGGGTGAAACGCTTGCCATTGCGTTTTTGGGCACGGTTATGGGTGCTGTCATCGCGTTTCCCCTGTCTTTTTTAGGCGCCAAGAACATCAATAAACTGAACTTTCTACGCCTTGGTATACGCCGCGGGTACGACGTGATCCGCGCCTTTGAAACGCTCATCCTTGCGCTTATTTTTATTCGTGCATTTGGGCTTGGCCCGCTTGCAGGAATCCTCGCCATTACCGTAAGCGAAGTCGGCACCTTTGCTAAACTTTTCTCAGAAGCTATCGAAAATACGTCTGAAAAACCCATTGACGGGGTAAAGGCATCGGGCGGGTCTCGCTTGCAGCAAATCCGCTACGGGATCATGCCGCAGGTCAACCCAGTGATCTTGTCTGTCTTGCTCTATAACTTTGAATCCAACGTCCGTTCCGGCACGATCCTTGGCATCGTTGGCGCGGGTGGGATCGGGTTTCTTCTGTCGGATCGCATTGCAGCATATAAATGGGGTGAGGCCTGGTCAATCATCTTCCTCATCATCGCGATGGTCTACCTGATCGACTGGATCAGCGGCAAGATTCGGGCAAAACTTATCGGCAAGAACGAGCTCGCCAAATAAAAATTGTCAAACGAGAATTGGAAATAATCCCATGAGCGGCGCTGGATCGAAAAAGCAGTTAAGCGAAACCCCAACGGTTCACCCAGAGGCTTCGGTTACAGATTGCGATTTAGGACAATGGACCGAAGTTGGCCAAGGCACCGTGATGAAGGATGTCCAGATGGGCGATTATTCTTACATCACGCGTGATTGTCATGTGGTTTGGACAACAATTGGCAAATTTTGCTCCATTGCCAACGCCGCCCGTATCAACCCCGGTAACCACCCGACATGGCGCGCGACGCAACACCATTCAGTTTATCGCGCTGCCGCTTACGGGTTAGGCGACGACGACCATGATTTTTTTGATTGGCGTCAGGATCACTGGGTCACGATTGGTGACGATGTCTGGATCGGGCACGGGGTCACGATCACCGCAGGTGTCAACGTTGGCACGGGCGCTGTGATCGGCGCAGGCGCGGTCGTCACCAAAGACGTCGCCCCCTACACCGTCGTCGGTGGTGTACCAGCCCGGCTCATCAAACGCCGTTTTACTGAGGCGCAAGCTGAGGCACTGCTACAGATCGCCGTCTGGGATTGGTCGCGGGACAAGTATAAAATCGCGCTGCCCGACATTCGCGCGCTCGACATCGACGCCTTCATCGCAAAATATAGCTAATCATTCTTTGGTGCGTTGAAACAACAGCGCAAGCAGCCCTAGTCCGGCAGAGATGATCATCAACAACAGCGATACAGCGTTCAACACTGGGGTTGACCCGTGCTTAAGCTTGTCAAACATCGTGATCGTTAGTGGTGATTCTGACCCGACTAGCATCAGTGTCGTGTTGAAGTTTTCAAAGCTCATCAACACGGCCACAACGCCTGCGCCCATGATTGCCGGGAACAAAAAGGGCAGCGTGACCTGCCGTACCGCACCCCATTTGGAGGCGCCAAGGTTCAGCGCCGCTTCTTCAAGGCTTGGATCAAATTTTTGTAGGCGCGCTGAAATAACCAGCGTTGCAAATGTCGTGATGAAGGAAAACTGCCCCAAGATCACCAACAATAACCCGGGGCGGAGCCCGTCGAACCACATATCCGTTGCGTCTTCGAGCGTGTTGGCAACCGAGCTTGCGAAGACAAGGATCGAAATCCCCAAGATCACACCGGGAATGATCAGCGGAAGAAGCATTAAGATATATAGAAACCCTTTACCGCGAAAATCGTGCCGTACGAATAGGAACGCGTTGCAAGTGCCAACGAACACGGCAAGCCCCGCGACCCACATGGCCACAAAGGCTGATGTGCCAATCGCGCGCATGATGGAGCGTTCATTGAACACGCCGATAAACGGCGCTTCGGTTCCGAAGAACCAAGCCATTGTGAACCCTTCCCATGGCAGCGAAGGGAAAACGCTGTCGTTAAATGCAAACACGCAAACGACCGTTAGCGGCAGCGCAAGGTAGATAAAGAACAGCGTCACATAGGCCCGATATGACCATTTGAGCACATTCGTTTGGGGGATTGTCGGGATCATCTAGCGCCCCATCGTTTCAGTCAGCGATTGCCGCGACAATTTCAGGCCAATGAAAACAATGCTGGACGATAGCGCCAAAAGCAGAAAGCCGAACGCCGATCCAAGTTCCCAGTTAAAACGGGTGATGAACTGCGTATAAATCAACCCGGTGAACCACAGGCTATCTTTGCCGCCCAGCAAAATTGGAGTCAGATAGTTGCCCAAGGACAGCATGAACACCACGATGCAGCCCGACACGATACCCGGCATCGCATGCGGGATCACGATTTCGCGCATGATGGAATAGTCCGATCCCCCCAGATCATAACCGGCCTCGATCAGGCTATCGTCGAGACTATCAAGCGTGGTGACAAGCGGCACAATCATGAACAGGATCGACGTATAGACCAGCCCCACCATGATCGCCCCGTCGTTATACAAAAACTCGACCGGGCCACCGATTACGCCTGTGTATTGCAAGAAATTAGACAGCACCCCAGTTTCACGCAGCAAGATCATCCAGCCGAATGTACGGACCAATTCCGACACCCAAAACGGGATCAGGCACATCAAAAACAGCGTGGTTTTGGTGCGCCCACGCGTCAGTTTAGCGATGTAATAGGCGACCGGAAACCCCAGCACCAATGTCAGCACCGTGGTGAAAATCGACATGAACGCGGTGCGTGCGAATGTACGCCAATACAGCGGTTCGTTAAAGAAAACGGCATAATTCCCAAGGCCGGTTTCATATTGACGCACGCCGATCTTTTCGCTGATCGACACCATGAACAGCCCGATGTGCGGCAGGATGATCAAGGTGATCAACCACAGCATCAATGGCATCAGCAGCAGGTAAAACCCAAGTTTGGATTTATCGGTCATCTATGCGCCCTCGGTCGCGAAACAGCGGGCTTGGGCCGGATCCCAATCGGCGAAAACAGTGTCACCCTTGCCCAATCCCAGCAGATCGCCGGTCTGTGGCAGGGTAACTTGCAATGTCTCGCCAGATTGCGGATCACGCAGCAGGACCATGCTATTGGCCCCGTTGAACAGAACACTATCCACGATACGCGGGGTTGTGTTCGGGTTATCTGATGGCGCCGTCTTTGAAAGCGCAATAGCCTCTGGGCGCACAAATATTTGGGCGTTTGCTCCGATGCTTGGGGTGCCGTGCATCGCTTGCGCGCTGAGTTCAGCGCCGCCATTTGTCGTTACTGTAACGCGCTGACCGTCAATCCCCATAACCTTGCCCGAGAATTTATTCGCATCACCAACGAACCCTGCGACAAAAGCGTTCGCGGGTTCGTAGTACAGTTCTTTAGCCGTGCCAATTTGGTCAAACCGGCCTTTGTTCATCACAGCGATATTGTCGCTCATGACCAAGGCCTCGGATTGGTCGTGGGTGATATAGACAAAGGTCGTATTGAATTCAGCCTGCAAAGATTTGAGTTCGATTTTCATATGCTCGCGCAGTTTCAGATCCAGCGCGCCCAGCGGTTCATCAAGCAACAAGACATCAGGTTCCAGCACCATGCAGCGGGCGATGGCAACGCGTTGTTTTTGACCGCCCGACAGTTGATCAACTTGACGATCTTCAATCCCTGGCAGGCCAACACGTTCCAACACCCGGCCTACGCGCGTCTTAATCTCAGCCGCAGGAACCCCGCGTTGGCGCAAGCCAAAGCCGACGTTTTTGCCAATATTCATCATCGGAAAGAGCGCGAGGTGTTGAAACACCATCGACACGGGCCGCTTGCTAGGGCCCACGTCTATCATGGATTTTCCCTTGATCAGCAGGTCGCCACTGGTAGGAAATTGAAAACCCGCGATCATCCGCAAGAGCGTGGTTTTCCCGCAGCCGGACGGCCCAAGGATAGAAAAGAACGACCCTTGCGGGACTTCAAAGCTCACCCGATCGACGGCGCGAAAATCATCAAAGTCTTTGGTTAAGTCTTTGCACACAAGGTCAGCAGGTGTCGTCATTGGCTTTGGTCGTCCTATAAGAGCGACGAAGGGCGCAAAACGCGCCCTTCGCATTCATCGTTTTAGCTGGCTTAGTTGGACGCGTTGATACGGTCCAATGTTGCGCCTTCAAGGGCTTCTAGGCCAGCAGGCACAGGTGGGTACCATTTGATATTGTCGATTGCAGCTTGATCAAAGCTGCCTTGGTAACGCGCTTTGAGTTCCGCGCTCACTTCGGCATCACCATCGACAGCTGCGGTAAAGTTGCCAGCAGTGTTTGTGATCATTGATGCGATTTCTGGACGCATTACAAAGTTGATCCAATCATATGCCGCCTCATCTGCGCGACCACGGGCAGGCAGAACGAAGGTATCGATCCAGCCCAGCGCACCGGCTTCTGGCGCAACAAATGTGATGTCAGCGTTGTCAGCGTTCAGCTGCCAGCCGCCTGTATCCCACGCCATTGCTGCAACAACTTCGCCTGAACGCAACAGGTTCTTGATCTCGTCGCCGCCATCCCAATAGGTTTTTACGTTGGGCTTACATTCGATCAGCGCGGCCTCAACTTCGTCCAGAATACCTTGATAAGCGTCCGCATCTGAATAAGCCGCAAAAGGGTCGAGCCCCATTGAATAGGCGAAGCCGATCAGCGTTGGGCGCTTCAGGCGGTAAGATACGCTACCGGCAACGGATGCGTCACATAGGTCTGTGTAGTCGGTGACTTGGCCAGCTTCGGCCGTATTCACAACCAAACCGCTTGTACCCCAAACATGTGGCAAACCGTAAACTTCGCCTTCATATGTGGTGTTTGCAGCAGTCGCTTCCAGCATGGATGGAATGAATTGCGCGGCGTCTACCATGGACATATCCAATGGTTTGTAGATACCGAATTCTTCTTGTGCGCTTGCGATACGGTCTTGGCTAGGCTGGGCGAGATCAAAACCGCCGCCGTTTGTCGCGCGCAGCTTTGCGATCATTTCTTCGTTGTTTGATGTTGTCACTTCGACAGTGTGGCCTGTTTCTGCCTCGAACAGCGCAATTACGTCTTCCGGTGCATAACCACCCCATGTCAAAAGACGCAAAGTTTCAGCCGATAGGCTGGTTGTCGACAAAGCGGCTACAAGAACCGTCGCTGGTGCTAATCCAAATTTCATATCAGAATTCCGTTTGTTTGTGGATGATTGCGGCCAAGGTGGCCAGCAAAGCAGAGGAAGTGCATATGCTTAGCTTGTGAAACTTTTGCGACAGTTTCAAATGAAATCTTGACCGTTCGGTAAATACAACCACTAGTGGTGACAGAAGCCGACCAGTTGAGGTCTGCATATGCGTAGAAACGAAAACCTAGTCGGGGAACCACTTTGTCCGCGCGTGGCATTCAGAATTCCCGCCCCATTAAAAGCTCGTTATCCCAATGCCTCCGCGGTGCCACGCTGGCTGTTGAACGACCTATGTTTTGACGCCGGCGCACGAATTGCGCACGATCAAATCACCGTGCAGCTCGCTTGTCGTCACAGGGGTTGCCGGATCGCCAAGTCGGTCAAGCAAGGCCGCCATCGCGTATTCGCCGATTTGGCTGCGGGGTTGGCGGGTCGTCGTTAACGACGGCGTGATATTGTTCGCGAACGGGATATCATCAAACCCAACAACAGACATATCGTGTGGCACATCATAACCACGGTCTTGCAACGCACCGATCACCCCAATGGCGGTATTGTCGTTAAAACAGAAAAACGCAGTCGGCAGGGTGTCGCGGATAAATAGCCGCTCTACCGCTGCCCGACCGCCAAGGCTCGTACCATCGCCGTCAATCTTCCAAATTGACATCGGCTCCAATGATTGGCTGAGCGCGTCGCAATACCCTTTGAGCCGCCGTTCTGTCAGCACACTCCCCTTTGGGCCGGCGACATAAACAATCCGCTTATGTCCTAGCGACATCAAGTATTCGGTCGCAACACGTGCTGCGGACTGATCATCAGTGCAGACATAGCTAATATTTGCGTGGTCAATCGGCGTCGCCGCAGCGACAGTCGGCGGGATCAAAGATTTAGAATTGTCGGGCCACCCGGCCACAGGCAGATGCCCGGTCAGCAAAATCAGCCCGTCCGCCATCCCCGTTGAGAGGAACCGAAGGTATTTTTCCTCGACGGCCACATCCCCTTCGGTATTGCCAATCAACACACCATAGCCGCGTGCGTTCGCGACTTTTTCAAGCCCGGTCAGGATACCGGGAAAATTCGGATCCGAAATTGATTCCGCCAGAACCAAAACCATATGGGACCTTTGACGCCGCAGGTTTTGCGCCATCGCATTTGCTGTATAGCCTGTACGCGCAATCGCAGCGGTCACCTTTTTACGGGTACTATCAGCGACTTTTTCAGGCTTAGAAATCGCGCGCGACACGGTTGCAATCGACACTTCAGCAAGCCGCGCGACATCTTCAATCGTTGCTGGTTTCTTCGGTGGCGGTTGCACGTAATTTCTTTACCATTTGCGCTGCACAGGGTTCAGCCAAGGGCCTAGAACCCTGAAAGCTCAGACAAGATAGCCAATATCCCTACCAATGAAAACCTTTACATGAAGACGTGTAAAGGTTTACATAGGATTCGTTGCGGGAGGCAACAACTGACCGGGGAGGGTCTATGGTGGTCGAAAGTCCGATGGCATCGGATGGGTTGCTTTGCGCGGATTCGCTTAGCAAATCCTTTGGAACAGTGCCTGTTTTGTTTAGTGTCAGCTTTTCGCTACGCCCCGGTGAAGTCCATGCATTAATCGGTGAAAACGGTGCAGGAAAATCGACCTTGATGAAAATCATGTCTGGTTTCCACAGCCCAACGTCGGGCCGTATCGTTTATGACGGCAAACCAGTCACCCTTCCCCCAAATGGCGGTGCAGAGGCGCTTGGCATCGTTTTAATCCACCAAGAGCTCAATCTCTCGGAACAGATGACGGTGACCGAAAATATCTTTTTGGGCCGCGAGATCGCGAAACGTGGCATCCTCGATAAACAAGCAATGAAAACGCGCGTTATTCAACTATTGACTGACGTTGGCTTGGATATCCCCCCTGATACGCGGATTTCGGAGCTATCCATCGCGCAAAAGCAAATGGTCGAAATCGCCAAAGCCATGAGCCGAAACGCCCGCGTGTTGATCATGGACGAACCGACAGCCGTTTTGACCGAAGCCGAAACGCGCATCTTGTTTAAACAAGTGAATCGCCTGCGCGACCAAGGCGTCGCGATCATGTTCGTCAGCCATAAATTGCACGAGGTCAAAGAGATTTCTGACCGCGTGACCGTGTTGCGTGACGGACAATGGATTGGGACAACCGCGACCGAAGATCTTAATCTGGACGACATGGCCCGCATGATGGTTGGGCGTGAATTGTCAGACCTTTATCCCCCCGTGAACGAACCCAACGTCGATGCAGATATCGTTCTGAAGGTTGACGGGCTACAGACAAAGAACCTACGCAACGTGTCGTTTGAACTGCGTAGCGGCGAAATTTTAGGTTTTTCTGGCCTCGTTGGGTCAGGCCGTACAGAAGTGTTCGAAGCCATCTGTGGGCTAGCCCCAATGCAGGCAGGCACGATTACTACCTTCGGCAACGAAGGACGATTTACATCCGTGGCGCAAGCGCGGGATGCGGGGATCGTTTATCTGACCAAAGACCGCAAGGGTAAGGGGCTACTTCTTGAAGAAGGGATGCAGACGAATCTGACATTGCTCGCCCTGCCCCAATTCGCCAACCGGATGATGTTGAACAAAAAGCAAGAGGCCGAGGCGCTGACCCGTGCTGTCCGCCGCTTTGACATCCGCGCCCGCGACCCCAACGTGCTTGCCCAAGATATGTCTGGCGGCAACCAGCAGAAACTGCTGCTGGCCAAGGTCATGGAAGCCAATCCAAAGATCGTCATCATCGATGAACCCACCCGCGGGATCGACGTTGGCACCAAACAGCAAATCTATCATTTCATTGCTGCCCTCGCCGCAGAAGGCGTGTCAATCGTCGTCATCTCATCCGAGATGCCAGAAGTCATCGGCATCAGCCACCGCGTCATCATCATGCGTGACGGCCGGATCGCAGGCACTGTTTCGGGCCGCGATATCAATGAAACACAAATTGTACGCTACGCCGCAGGGCTGAACGAGGAGAACATCCATGCCTGATATGGCCCAGACGGAAACCGTCGCCCGCAAACCAAAGCTTGATCTTAAAATGTACGGACCGGCAATTGCGTTGGTATTATTGTGCATCATCGGGTTTTCGCTGAACACAGCCTTCCTTAGTGAAGGCAATATCACCAACCTGCTGACCCGCTCTGCCTTTATCGGGATCATCGCGGTTGGCGCGACATTTGTGATTACCGCCGGAGGGATCGACCTATCGGTTGGTTCGATGGCCGCCGCGATCGCGGGCATCATGATTATTTTGATGAATGCGCTGGTGGACATTTTGGGAACAGGCGTGTTGACCGTTGTTGTTGGGGCGGGCTGCGCCGTGCTTCTCGGGGCGCTCGCGGGGTTAGCAAACGGCCTGCTTACAACCAAAGGCAAGATCGAAGCCTTTATCGTGACGCTTGGCACAATGGGGATTTTCCGGTCGCTCGTCACCTATTTTGCAGACGGCGGCACGCTATCGCTGAACTTCGACATTCGCGGTACTTACCGCCCGGTCTATTACGACAGCCTGATCGGCGTGCCGATCCCGGTATGGGTGTTTATCATCGTCGCGATCTCAGGCTGGTTCTTAATGAACCGCACAACATTTGGCCGCTACTGCACCGCGATTGGATCAAACGAACATGTCGCGCAATATTCCGCGATCAACGTCAACAAAATCAAAACATGGACCTACGTGATCCAAGGGCTGTGCGTCGCGCTTGCCACCGTCATCTACGTGCCGCGTCTAGGGTCGGCGTCATCGTCAACCGGGGTGCTGTGGGAGCTAGAAGCAATCGCAGCGGTGATTATCGGCGGCACAGTTCTTAAGGGTGGCTATGGCCGGATTGGCGGCACGATCTTGGGCGCGCTGATTTTGACCACCATTGGCAATATCCTCAACTTTACGGACCTGATCTCAAACTATCTGAACGGGACGATGCAGGGTCTGATCATCATCATCGCCGTTTGGTTGCAACGTGCAGATTGGGGCAAATCCAAGGATTAACCAACGACCGCGCGCAGCGGAGGAGACACTGCGCGCGTCATCTCGCCCCGTAACACGGAGCATCACAGCAAAATCTCATGGGAGGGATAAAATGCAATTCGGAAAAACAATCGCTGCGGGCCTGATTGGCGCGCTCGCATTTGCAGGGGCTGCGACAGCCCAAGACACTATTAAGATCGGCGTTTCATACCCAACGCCGACACATGCTTGGGCTGCCGGCATGAACTGGCACGCCGAACAGGCCGAAGCCCGGCTTGAAGCGCTTTATCCTGATGTCGATCTGATCCTCATCAACTCGCCTGATCCTGCGGCCCAAGCCAGCGCGCTTGAAGATCTGGTATCTATTCACGGCATCGACGCGCTTGTTGTGCTACCATTTGAATCAGAGCCGCTGACCGATCCGGTTCTGAACGTCAAAGATAGCGGCGCGCTGATCACTGTGGTTGACCGTGGGCTTAGCCAGCCGGGCATCGAAGACATCTATGTTGCGGGCAACAACCCGGAATTGGGTCGTATTTCAGCGCAATACATGATGACCCGTTTGGAATCCGGCGATAACATCGTCATCCTGCGCGGCATCCCTACGATCATCGACAATGAACGCTTTGACGCGTTCATGGCTGAGATCGAAGGATCAGGCATCAATGTTCTGGACCACAAGCACGCGAACTGGAACCGCGATGATGGTTTCGAAGTCATGCAAGACTTCCTCAGTCGCTTCCCAGATATCGACGCAGTTTGGGCGCAGGATGATGACATCGCTATCGGTGTTGTTGCGGCGCTTGAGCAGGCTGACCGTGCAGGCGACGGCATGTTCGTTGTTGGCGGCGCTGGCATGAAAGAAACCATTCGCGGCATCATGGATGGCAACGAGCTGGTCCCCGTTGACGTGCTGTACCCACCGTCAATGATCGCAACGGCGATGGATGTGACTGTGGCTGCGTTTAAATCGAACGGTCCGGTGGCGGGTCGCTACATTCTTGGCGCGACATTGATAACCCAAGAAAACGCAGAATCTTTCTACTTTCCAGATTCACCATTCTAAGCGCGTCATCATTTATACGACGAGCATAAAAAAGGGCCGCGCTGTCGATCTGAAAGCGCGGCCCAAAAATCATTATGCGATCTTATTGATCGATAATCGCGTTCAAGGTCGCTGATGGGCGCATCGCCGCAGCGGTTTTGACGGGATCTGTGCGGTAATATCCACCAAGATCAACGGCTGGGCCTTGGGCGGCTGCAAGCTCTGCCAAAATATCAGCTTCGCCTTCGGCAAGTGCTTTTGCAACTGGCGCGAAATACTCTGCCAGTTCTGGATCGCTGTTTTGGCGCGACAGGGCTTCGGCCCAATAGCGTGCGAACCAATAGTGGCTGTTGCGGTTGTCTGGCTCTCCAACCTTACGAGACGGCGAGCGGCCATCGTCCAAGATGCCCTGTGTCGCGGCATCAACCGCTTGGCCCAAGACGCGCGCTTTTTCGTTGCCCTTCTGCTCAGACAAGAACGTCAGGCTTTCGCCCAGCGCACAGAACTCACCAAGGCTGTCCCAACGCAGGTGGTTTTCTTCGGCCAGCTGTTGCACGTGTTTCGGTGCGGAGCCACCAGCGCCCGTTTCAAACATGCCGCCGCCGTTCATCAGTTTCACGATGGACAGCATTTTAGCAGATGTGGCCAGTTCCAAGATTGGGAACAGATCGGTCAAATAATCGCGCAGCACGTTGCCGGTGATGGCAATTGAATTTTGGCCCTTCGTGATTGTCTCAAACGAAGAGCGTGTCGCCGCGCGTGGCGTCATGATGTCGAACTTGTCTGCAACGCCGCGCGCTTCGAGGATCGGTTTCACACAGGCGATCAGTTCCGCGTCATGCGCACGATCTTCATCAAGCCAGAAAATAGCATTGCAGTTTTCAGTCTTCTGACGATCAATCGCAAGGTTTACCCAATCTTCGATCGGTGCTTTGCGCGTAGATGCAGAGCGCCAGATGTCACCAGCTTCGACTGTGTGCTCGTGCAATACGGTGCCGTCTTCGAGGATCATCTTAACGGTGCCAGCTTCGGGGATTTCAAATGTGGTTGGGTGAGAACCGTATTCTTCTGCTTTTTGCGCCATCAAACCAACGTTTTGTACTGTGCCAGCAGTCGCTGGGTTCAGCTTTCCGTTCTCTTTGAAGAAGTTGATCGATTCATCATAGATCGGTGCGTAGGAATTATCTGGGATCACACAATTTGCGTCTGCTTCCTTGCCGTCTGGGCCCCAGCCCTTGCCGCCAGCGCGGATAAGCGCGGGCATAGACGCATCAATGATTACGTCTGATGAAACGTGCAAGTTGGTCAGGCCTTTGTCGCTGTCGACCATATACATTGGCGGACGTGATGCGATGCAGGCGTCGATGTCAGCAACGATTGCGGCGTTGTCTTTCACGCGCGCCAACATATCGCCCAGACCTGAATTAGGGTTCACGCCAAGATCCGCAAGCGCGTCACCGTAGGCCTCAAAAACTGGTGCAAGGAACGCTTTGACCGCGTGGCCAAAGATGATCGGGTCGGACACTTTCATCATTGTCGACTTCAGGTGCAGCGAGAACAGCGTTCCGTCTGCCTTGGTCTTTTCGATTTCAGCAGTCAAAAAGTCCTGAAGTGCGGCGACGCTCATGAATGTCGCGTCAACCACGGTGCCCGCGGGGTAGCTTAGGCCATCCTTAAGAACGATTTCACCGTTTGCGGTTTCAAGAACGATTTTGGCCGTCGTTTCCTCGGCAAGCGTTGCCGATTTTTCATTCGAGAAGAAGTCATTGCCAGACATTGACGACACATGCGTCTTGCTATCTGCGGACCAATCACCCATGCGGTGCGGGTTGTTTTGGGCGAAATTCTTAACGGCCTTCGCAGCGCGACGATCAGAGTTACCTTCGCGCAGCACCGGGTTCACGGCTGACCCTTTGATCGCATCGTACTTTGCACGCGCGTCTTTTTCGGCATCGGTTTGTGGCGCCTCGGGGTAGTTCGGCACCGCGAAACCCTTTGACTGCAATTCCGTGATGGCGGCAACCAATTGCGGAACAGAGGCCGAGATATTTGGCAATTTGATAACATTGGCATCAGCCGTTTTCACCAGTTTGCCAAGTTCAGCCAAATCATCAGATTGGCGTTGGTCCGCGGTCAGATTGTCGGGGAAAGCCGCCAAGATACGGCCCGCAAGGCTGATGTCTTTGGTGCCAACGGACACGCCTGCGGCGGCCGCGAATTTTTGAATGATGGGCAAGAATGACGCAGACGCTAGTTCAGGTGCTTCGTCGACTTTGGTGTAGATGATATCTGACATAGGAACCTCTTGTGATTGAGTTGCCTTGCTCCATAGCGGATGTCACTGCCATCGTCCACAGTATACCGCTGCATACGGAGCGAGAATTCACAACTCATTAAAACGCAAAAACTTGGTGGGGAGTCTAGGATTTGAACCTAGGTGGGTTGCCCCAACGGATTTACAATCCGCCGCAATTGACCGCTCTGCCAACTCCCCTGAGTTGGTCAATGGGTCTGGTGGTGTATTTGAAGTATGAAACAATCAACCAGCGCCCATCATTCGGACGCTTTCGCGTCCGCTAAATATAATAGTTTTGCTGTTGGTTCATCTGTTTCATACGGGCCGCTTAACACGGTCTAAAACAGAGAGCAAGCCAAATTCTGCATTCAAGAGATGAAGCACCGTTGACGATGAAAGCAAGTGATGTGAATGTGTCCTATGGATGATACACGTTCCCCTCCTATATCAGCAAATCTAATATGGTCGCTTAGGGCGCTTGCGCAGGACGCAGAGACACAATTTCGGCTGTATCAATGCTACGATGAAGCCGCTGATGACCTGGTCTTAGATTTTGAAAGCCATCTACGTTCGGAACCTGCCAACTTTCTAAGTGAGAATCCCGACATCAAGTGTTTGGATGATTTGATTACCAGCAAGTCAGGCATCGTCGGTTACTGGAACAAGGATGCTATGCTACACTCTAAATTCTGGCAAAACATCAGAACCAACGCCAAAATGATACTTCTCCAACGAGAGTTTCCCGTGACCGCGCCTGAGCCATTAAACTTTACGTTTATAAATGTGGACGAAGCGGATAGGCGTTGGAACCTTTTTGCTAGGCTGCGTGCAATCATCGGCCTCTAGGCCGATGTAATCGCGGGTTTGATGTACCGCTTAAAACAGGCAGCCGCGAAAACGCGGCTGCCCTTTCATCGCTTTAGAAGAAACCCAATTTATTTGGGTTATAGCTGACCAGCATGTTTTTGGTCTGCTGGTAGTGGTCCAACATCATTTTGTGGTTCTCACGTCCAACGCCGGATTGCTTATATCCGCCAAAGGCCGCGTGCGCCGGATAGGCGTGGTAGTTATTGACCCAGACGCGCCCGGCTTCGATCCCACGTCCAAAGCGGTAGCAGGTGTTCATATCGCGCGACCACACACCGGCACCTAGCCCGTACATCGTGTCATTGGCGATTTCCATCGCTTCGGCTTCGTCCTTGAAGGTCGTGACCGATACAACGGGGCCAAAGATTTCCTCTTGGAAGACCCGCATCTTGTTGTGGCCCTTGAGGATCGTCGGTTCGATATAATAGCCGTGATCAAGATCGCCGCCCATAACAGCGGCTTTGCCACCAGCAAGCACCTCTGCACCTTCTTCCGCGCCGATCTGGAGATAGGATAAGATCTTTTCTTGCTGTTCACGGCATGACTGCGCACCAACCATTGTATCGGGCAAACGCGGATCACCTTGTTTGATCGCTTTTACCCGCGCAATCGCGCGCGTGATAAATTCTTCATAGATGTCTTCTTGAATCAGCGCGCGGCTTGGGCTTGTACAGACTTCGCCTTGGTTGAATGCAAACAGCACAAAACCTTCGACAGCTTTGTCTAAGAACGCATCATCCTTGGCCATCACATCCGAGAAAAAGATGTTAGGTGACTTACCGCCAAGTTCAAGCGTGACCGGGATCAGGTTTTCAGTCGCGGCCTCCATGATTTTGCGCCCTGTTTCCGTCGATCCGGTGAACGCAATTTTAGCGATCCGTGACGATGACGCGAGCGCCGCGCCAACTTCGCCGCCGAAGCCGTTTACGATGTTAAGCACGCCAGCAGGCAATAGATCTGCGATCAGTTCCGCAACAACCATAATCGCGGCGGGCGTTTGTTCTGCGGGTTTGATCACAACGCAGTTGCCCGCAGCCAATGCCGGTGCCAGTTTCCACGCGGCCATAAGAACAGAGAAATTCCATGGGATAATCTGCCCGACGACACCCAATGGCTCGTGGAAATGATAGGCGACAGTATCGGCGTCGATTTCCGACATAGTGCCCTCTTGCCCCCGCAGTGCACCGGCAAAATAGCGGAAGTGATCTACCGCAAGCGGGATGTCAGCCGCCATGCTTTCGCGAATTGGCTTACCGTTGTCCCACGTTTCAGCCGTAGCAACGCGTTCTAGGTTCGCTTCGATTGTATCCGCAATCTTTAACAATAGATTTGAACGCTCAGTCGCCGAGGTCGCGCCCCAAGCGGCTTTCGCGGCGTGGGCTGCATCCAAGGCTAGCTCTACATCCGCCGCATCTGACCTGGCGATTTCACACACGACAGCGCCAGTGATCGGCGTTGTGTTGTCAAAATAGCGACCATTTACCGGCGCCACGAATTTCCCACCGATAAAGTTATCATAACGGCTTTTAAACGGAGAGCTAAACTGCTGCTCTGTTTGTGTCATCTCATTCATAATTTTCTCCTCCAAGCCCGAGTCCTCCACCCAGGTTCGAAGACGCTAACGGTCAACAGATCATGACGTATATGGCCCGTACCAAATATCCACCGCGACCTGTCTCAAAACTGAGACAATGGCAGGACTAGATGCGCACGACCCGCGCAGCGGTCAGCGGAACCAGCGCCATCAGCAGCGCCAAAAGCCCAATCGCGATCTGCAGATTTGAGGCATCCGCCACGAATCCAACCAATGCAGGCCCAAGCAAAATTCCCGCATAGCCCGTTGTCGTGACTGACGCAATTGCAAGGCCCGGTGGCATGACTTTCTGCCGCCCCGCAGCGCTAAACACGATGGGCACGATGTTTGCGGCCCCCAGCCCAATGAACACAAACCCAGCTAGCGACAGGATCGACAAGGGCGCGGCCGCCACCAGTAGGATGCCAAAAATTGTCAGAATTCCACCAATGAATAGCACCCGAAACGCGCCCAGCGCCGTCACAATCCGGTCGCCGGTCAGCCGCGCGATCACCATCGCAATAGAAAATAGGATATAGCCGATACCCGCAGATGCCTCTGAAGCCACATCGCGATCAATGATCAGCAACGCCCCCCAATCCAAAACCGCCCCCTCCACCAGGAACGTCACCGCCGCCAACGCAGCAAGCAAAAGAACGATACCATGCGGGATGGAATAGGGTTCTGGCGCATCACCGCTGACGGCCAACAACCGAGGACTCGCAAACAAGATCGCCGCGAGCGCAATCGCCCCGCCAACCAGCCCCGAAACCACGACAGAGACACCAGCCGATAAAAGCCCGGTCGTCAGCATCGCCCCAAAGAACCCGCCAACACTGAACTGCGCATGGAATCCGGACATGAGCGAGCGGCCTTCTTTGCCTTCGATCTCGGCGCCATGCAGGTTCATCGCGACATCAATTGTTCCAAGCGCAGCCCCAAACAAAAACAACGCAGCCCCAAGGGAAACCGGTGATCCCGCCAGCACAAGGACAGGCAAAAACACAACCAATCCAAAGCCCCCCAAAAGCACCATGGGCCGCGCCCCACGGCGCGCCGCGATCACCCCGGTGATTGGCATCGCAATGATAGACCCCAGCCCAAGACACAGCAAAATCATGCCAAACTGGCCTTCATCAGCGCCGACATTTGCTTTGATAAAGGGAAAGAGCGGCGCACAGCAGGCCATGGTGAACCCGGCAACAAAGAATGCAACCCGCGTTGCAAGGCGCGCAGGTGCTGTAACGGAATAATCAGTCAATGAATGTCCTAACTTAGACGGTTATGCGTGTATGAATGTTGTGCCCGCGTCTGAAAACGGTGCGGTCATTGTGTGATCACCGTCGGTGATCACCGCGCCGATCTGATCGAGGGGCAACGTATGATGTCGCGCGCGGCGGCCAATTTTTTGCGCCCCGGTGACAACGATCGTGCGTGCGGAGGCAGCGTGCATCGCTTGTTTCATTTGCGATTCCGCGTGGTCATCGCTGCTCAGCCCGAATGAAGTATCAACACCGCAAGCCCCCAAGATGGCGACATCCGCAGCGACCGCGCCAGTCTGAAGTTGCCCGATATCCCCGACGGCGATACCGCCGCGGGCGCTTAGCGTTCCGCCAATCAAGAACACCGCAATCGCGTGTTCCTGGCAAGCAATCGCAACCCAAGGCGATGGCGTGATAACCAAACGGTTTGTGACACCAGCAAGTAGCGGGACCAACGACAATGTCGTTGCACCACCATCCATCAATAGGGTTGGCGCATCGCCAATCTCGCGAATTGCGGCGCGGATAATTGCAGGGTTGACTGCATCGGCGGCATTTATGCGTGCATGTAACGGATCAGCTGGGCGCGCAATCGGCATTGCGCCACCGCGCACGCGCTGGGCCAAACCGTTTGCTTCAAGCGCAAGTATATCCCGCCGGATCGTATCCAGCGACACATCGAATTCTTTCGCGACATCGGTCGCGACAATCTGACACCCTGCATCCAATCGCTGCGCGAGGAGACGTTGTCGGGTATCGGGGATATTCAGGTCCATGCAAATTCCTGCATAATGTTGCAGAATCATGCATAGTGCGATTTTAGGGCCCGGTCAATGTCGGGGTTAGTCGCCAATCCCCAGCCGCTTCATCCGGCGGTACAATGTTGCACGCCCCACACCCAGCGCGCGCGCGGCTTGCGACACATTTCCATCTGCGCGGGCAAGTGCCCGCACGACGGCGGCGCGTTCGGCCTTTATGAAACCCGTCGGTCCCTCATCCCGGCCAAAAATATCGGACGCCGGGCGCGGGCGCAGCGCGCCGATCAGTTCAAACCCAAAGACTTTGCGCGCATTGCGCGTCGCCCCGACAACGATATCATCTGCATCCACAGCCAGAAGCGTCGCAATATCGGCATCACCGCCGTCAGCCACGATGATTCGGGCCTTTGGGAATGACGCGCGAAAGAAGTCAGATTCGATGGATTTTGCCGTTTGTCCGACCATCGCGCCAATCAATTGATTATAGCTTTCGGTCTGATCAGCCCGCGCGGAAGACACATCTAACGCGGCTAACAACCGCCCATCTGTACCAAAAATCGGCGCGTCCATGCAGCTCATCCCTATGTTGCGAGCAAAGAAATGCTCGTTGCGGTGAATCGTGATTTGCCGTTGCTCTGTCAGGCATGTGCCGATGCCATTGGTACCCTCGGCGGCCTCGCTCCAATCGGCGCCGACACATAGCCCCCAATCGGAAAACGTGTCGCCGTCTGCATCTGTACAGCGTTGATCTAAAACAATTCCGGTTTCGTCTGTCAGCAAAACGCCGCAGCCCGAATTGCCCACCAACCCATACAAATGGTCCAGCTTCGGGGCGGCCACCATCATAAACCGATCGTGCTTGCCGCGCCGGTCGTGCAGGTCTGTTGTATCGATACGGGTCACGCTGACATCATCTGCCGGATCAAGCCCATGGTGTTCCACCGACCGCCGCCAAGATGCCGCCAAAGCAGATCGCGCCGCTGCAGATCCTGAGTGCACCGCACCCATAATCCTATCGATGTGTAACTTTTTCTCTGAAATGACCATTCCCCCCTCCCGTGGCTAGTGGCCGTCCTCCGCCCAAACAATAGCGCGCATGTACGCAGATGTCTCGGTTTGTGTTTAGCGGGCTCACTATACAGTTTCTCTGTTCGGAACTAATACTAGGCCCAGAGGTTGCGATCAGGGTGGGACAGACAAGCAATGACGAACGAGAATTGGACGGCGCGATTTCCCGGCCTTGCACGGCTTTCCCCTGAAACCCAACAGATGTTGCAGGAAAAAAGCGTCGTTATCGATGTGCCCGCAAACACAACCATCTTTGGGCCCGGCAATTCGCCTGAAAACATGTTATTCTTGCTTGATGGCAGCGTGCGAGTACAACAAGTATCTGAAACCGGTCATGAAATTGTGCTTTACCGCATTCATGCGGGTCAAAGCTGTGTGCTGACCACAGCTTGTCTTTTGGCGTTTGAAGACTATTCCGCCGAAGGCATTTGCGAGACGGATATTTCTGCAGCTGCCGTGCCACGTGCGGTGTTTGACGATCTTGTTGCGCAGTCAAAAGAATTCCGCAATTTTGTCTTTGCTGCCTTTTCAAAACGGATCACTGATCTGTTCTTGATGATCGACGAGGTTGCATTCCAAAAGATGGATGTGCGGCTTGCCGATAAGCTGATCGCCCTTTCTGACGGCCAAGACACAATCGCGACGACGCACCAAAAACTATCAGTTGAACTGGGCACCGCCCGGGAAGTTATCTCGCGTCAACTGCAAGAATTTCAACGCCGGGGCTGGGTCGCGCAAAGCCGCGGCTGCATCCACTTGATCCAGCGCAATGCATTAGAAAACTTGGCGGGTTACAGTCGGTGACATAGATTTCGTTCACATGGTGACATTGTCACCGTCATCGCACAGGCATCCCCTGTAGGTGATCCGTGAACAAAACACGGAGCCAAGAAAATGACTGCAAACGTTGGAACAATCGACCGCCTATTGCGCATCATCATTGGTGCGATTCTGCTTGGACTGCCATTCATGAGCGGTCTCGCTATTTTTGAAAGCACAACAGTGACCGCAATCGCTGTGATCGCGGGCATAGTTATGTTGGCAACATCCGCGATGCGTTTTTGCCCACTTTACCGCATTTTCGGCTTACGCACCTGCCGGACCTAACACACGATTTTGGAGGAACCCAAATGACCTATCCTGTTGATATGAACGTCATCCCTGATGTGTCTGCGCATTTTGATGAAGCGACAAACACGATCAGCTATATCGTCAAAGACCCATCCAGCGACCACTGCGCTATCGTCGATAGCGTCATGGACATCGACTATGCTGCCGGTCGGATCACCTATGATCACGCGGATGCGCTGATCAAAGAAGTCCAAGACCGCGGCTTGACCCTTGATTGGATTATCGAGACTCACGTCCACGCGGACCACCTGTCGGCGGCCCCTTACATTCAGGAAAAACTGGGTGGTAAGATCGGCGTCGGCGACAAGATTTTGGTCGTGCAGGACACATTCGGGAAGGTCTTTAACGAAGGCACCGAATTCCAACGCGACGGATCGCAATTTGATGCGCTGTTTAAAGATGGCGACACCTATATGATTGGGAACATGCAAGTCGTTGCAATTTATACCCCCGGTCACACGCCTGCCTGTATGGTGCACGTTGCGGGGAACGCCACATTTACGGGTGATACATTGTTTATGCCGGACGGTGGGTCCGCCCGCGCAGATTTCCCAGGTGGGGATGCGGGTACGCTTTACGACAGCATTCAAAAAGTGCTCGCGCTGCCAGACGATATGCGTTTGTTCATGTGCCACGACTATGGCCCCAACGGGCGCGATATCGCGTGGGAAACTACGGTTGGCGAAGAAAAGGCCCACAACATCCATGTTGGTGCAGGCAAGTCACGCGAAGACTTCATCAAGTTCCGCACAGAACGCGATGCCGTGCTTGATATGCCCAAGCTGATTATCCCGTCTTTGCAGGTCAACATGCGCGCTGGCGACGTTCCGACCGACTCGGATGGAAACCCAATGCTTAAAGTCCCTGTAAACAAACTTTAATCGAGGAGCGCGACAATGGAATTAAACACCCTTACCGCTGGCGTTTCGGCCAGCCCACAAATCATGCCCGCTGATCTGCAAGTGATCAAAGATGCCGGTTTCCGGTCGGTCATTTGCAATAGACCAGACGGTGAGGGCAGCGATCAGCCCACTTTCCAAGAAATTGCGAAGGCGGCCGAAGCTCTTGGGATAGAGGCGGTTTATCAACCCATTGTCGCAGGCAAAGTCAGCGACGAAGACGCTGAATCATTCGGCAAATCTCTGAACGACCTGCCAGGTCCTGTGCTGGCCTATTGCCGCACGGGAACACGCTCCGCTACGCTTTGGTCATTGTCGCAAGCCAACAAACGCAGCGTCGCCGATATTCTCGCCGCGACCAAGACCGCAGGCTACGACATGGGCGGCGTTGTGCGCCGGATCGCCAATGGTGGCAAAACGCCAACTGACACGGGCGATGCCAGCTATGAGGTTGTGATCATCGGTGCAGGCGCGGGCGGCATTGCCGTTGCGGCCAGCCTCAAGGCGCGCAAACCTGATCTGGAAATCGCGATCATCGATCCTGCTGACGTCCATTATTACCAGCCCGGCTGGACCATGGTCGGCGGCGGCATCTTTGAACCACAAGAAACAGCCCGCACCATGGGGTCGCTGATCCCGCGTGGCGTGCATTGGATCCAAGCCGCAGTCGCCGCATTTGAGCCTGACAATAACGCGATCATCCTTGATGGGTGCCGTGTGGTGAAATATGGCCGCTTGGTCGTCACACCGGGGATTAAGCTTGATTGGAACAAGATCGACGGCTTGGTCGACACATTGGGCCAAAACGGTGTTACCTCAAACTATCGGTATGACCTTGCCCCTTACACTTGGAAACTTGTGTCCGGGATGATGTCTGGGCGCGCCATCTTTACGCAGCCCCCAATGCCGATCAAATGTGCAGGCGCGCCGCAAAAGGCGATGTATCTGTCGGGCGACGCATGGTTCCGGCGCGGCGTTCTCAAAGACGTCGATATCCAGTTCAATAATGCAGGCGGTGTGCTGTTTGGTGTCAAAGACTACGTACCTGCGCTGATGGACTATGTCGAAAAATACGATGCCAGCCTGAACTTTTTCCATAACCTTGTCGCGGTTGATGGCCCCGCCAAGAAAGCATGGTTTGATGTGGCCAAACCGGACACGCCCGTTGAACAGGTTGAGATGGAATTTGACATGATGCACGTTTGCCCACCACAAACGGCGCCTGACTTTGTGCGGGTATCCCCGCTCGCAGACGCCGCGGGTTGGGTCGATGTCGATCAGTTCTCATTGCGCCACAAAACCTATGACAACATCTGGTCGCTTGGCGATGTGATGAACGCGCCAAATGCGAAAACGGCGGCGGCGGCGCGGATGCAAGCCCCAGTGGTTGCGGATAATATGGTTGCGGATATGCGTGGCGGCGCCCCTGTTGCGCAATATAACGGCTATGGATCATGCCCGTTGACGGTTGAACGCGGTAAAATTGTGCTGGCAGAATTTGGATATGGCGGCGCGCTTCTGCCGAGCTTTCCTAAGTTCCTTGTGGATGGCACAAAAGCCACGCGCGCGGCGTGGTTCCTGAAAGAAAAGATGCTTCCCCCGATCTACTGGAAAGGGATGCTCAAAGGCCGCGAATGGCTTGCCAAACCTGAAAAAATTACTGCCAAATAAAACATCTGATCAAACCGAGTCATATCATGTCCCTTGCCCGTTACCTGCCCATACTTACGTGGGGCAAAGACTATACCCGCGAAACGCTATCTAACGATCTGATCGCGGCAGTGATTGTGACGATCATGTTGATCCCGCAATCGCTCGCTTATGCGTTGCTTGCGGGATTACCCCCTGAGGCCGGGCTTTACGCGTCTATCGCGCCAATTATCCTGTATACGGTATTTGGCACAAGCCGCGTTTTAGCCGTGGGTCCAGTGGCCGTCGTATCGTTGATGACGGCAGCCGCCCTTAGCAACATCGTAGAACAAGGCACGATGGGCTACGCGGTCGCAGCCCTTTCGTTGGCCGCGCTGTCTGGGGTCATGCTATTGGCGATGGGGCTGTTTCGGATGGGATTTGTCGCCAACTTCCTGTCACACCCGGTTATTTCCGGTTTCATTACTGCGTCAGGTATCATTATTGCGGCAAGTCAGCTTAAGCATATTCTTGGCATTGAAGCGCATGGTCATAACCTTTTGGACCTCTCGCTATCACTTTTCGAACATTTACCTGAAACCAATTGGATCACGGCTGTCATTGGGGGTTTCGCGACCGCGTTTTTATTTTGGGTCCGCAAAGGGTTAAAGCCGTTGCTTGAAAAGCTCGGCGTTGGCCCCGCAATGACAAGCGTCGCAGTAAAAGCTGGCCCTGTAGCCGTCGTCGTGGCCACAACGCTTGCCGTTTGGATGTTCGCGCTTGGCGACCAAGGCGTCAAAATCGTTGGTGATGTCCCGCAAAGCCTGCCACCGCTGACATTGCCCTCTTTCTCGCCCTCGCTCTTGGGGCAACTGCTGTTGCCTGCTTTCTTGATCTCACTAATCGGATTTGTGGAATCGATTTCAGTTGCGCAAACTTTGGCGGCCAAGAAACGGCAACGGATTGACCCCGACCAAGAATTGATCGGTCTGGGCGCGGCCAACGTCGGCGCGGCGTTCACAGGTGGTTTCCCGGTTACGGGCGGGTTTTCGCGGTCGGTCGTCAATTTTGATGCAGGTGCAGAAACCCCTGCCGCCGGAGCATTTACAGCTATCGGGCTTGCTATCGCAGCATTGGCATTGACCCCGTTGATCTTCTTTTTGCCAAAGGCGACGCTCGCTGCGACCATCATTGTCGCCGTGCTTAGCCTTGTTGACTTCAGCATTCTAAAGCGGGCGTGGGAATATTCTCTTGCTGATTTTTCAGCCGTACTCGCAACCATCGCGCTCACGCTTGCAATGGGTGTCGAAGTCGGCGTTTCTGCCGGGGTTGTCCTGTCGGTCTTGTTGCACCTTTACAAAACATCGCGCCCCCATATCGCCGAGGTTGGGCTGATCGAGGGTACAGAGCATTTTCGCAACATCAACCGCCACGAGGTGCAAACCGATCCACGCGTTGTATCGCTGCGCGTCGATGAAAGCCTCTACTTTGCGAATGCGCGTTTCCTTGAAGACTTCATCCAAAACCGCGTCGCGGGCGACAAGAACGTGCGCCACGTGATTTTGCAATGTTCCGCAATAAACGACATCGATCTCAGCGCGCTCGAATCGCTTGAAATGATCAATACGCGACTCGAAGAAATGGACGTTCGCTTGCATTTGTCAGAGGTCAAAGGCCCTGTCATGGACAGATTGCGCGACCAACACTTCCTAAAAACGCTGACCGGCAACGTTTACTTGTCGCAATTTGACGCACTTAACTGCATCAATTGATTGTGCGCTGCGCAAGTTTCCGCGCGCCCTAGTTGCCTCACACGCACTCGCAGTTGCATTCCCATGCAATGCTGCGACATAACGCTTGCCAAGAGCGACTGGATGCCTACAATCTCCTAAGTTTTGTCATTAAAATTGAACCCATACTCCTTATTGCCGCCTCATTTTCACCGCGTTAAATCGTTAAAGATAAGGCGTCGTTAGTCAGAAAGTATGTCGTTATGAACCAATCAACCCAACGTGTCGCCCCCCATGAAGCTGCAGCAAAGTCGTTTTATGGCCAAAGCGAAGAAGCCTTTAATAAGCAAGTTGAACAGCTTGCCATCAATGATCCGCGCTTGATCGCAGTATTCCAAAACACACGCGCACATTACCAAAACCTCACTCAAAACTAGAAACGCTTGCGTTTCCCCGATCTATATTGATCACAAGTGTCGCAATCGCCCCATATTTCTTGAAAACCTCTTGACCTTTGCGACCCTGACGGGTTGAACGGCCTTCAGATTTCATGGGAAAATGGGCGGTTTCGAATGAACGACCAGAACAAAAACCTCATCTTGGCGACGGTGCTTAGCTTTTTGGTGATCATGGCGTGGACCGTTTTGTTCCCGCCAGAAGAGCCGCCAATTGACCTGACCAACGAGGTCGCAGTTGGCATAAGCGATCCAACCGTTCCCGGCACCCAAGATGCGGCTGTCGCCCCGACCGCACCCGTCGACGCAGAACTTGACGCACCAGCGCCCCGCGTTGCGATCAAGACCGATGATCTTGAAGGCTCCTTTTCGTTGCGTGGTGCCCGGATTGATACGCTGTCATTGACCCAATATCGCGAAGAAAACATCGAAGATTCTCCAATCGTCCAACTGCTGCGTCCAGAAGGCGAAGCGGGAGCCTATTACGCCGCATTCGGCTGGGCTGCATCGGATGGGGTCTCAGCGGAAAACGTACCGACCCCTGACACCGTCTGGACGCTCGAAAGCGGGGACACGCTGACGACCGACACACCTGTGACCCTGATGTGGAACAATGGCGTTGGTCAAATCTTCCGCACCGAAATTTCGGTCGACGACGAATTTATGTTTTCGTTCAATCAAAGCGTGACAAACAATGGCGACAGCGCAATTTCGACGCGCCCCTATGGGATCATTCGTCGTCATGGCATTCCTGAAGATATGAAAAATTTCTTCATCCTGCACGAAGGCCTGATCAGCATGACTGACGGCGAGCTTGCAGAAACAGATTATGATGACATTCAAGAATATGATATCCACCCAAGCGAACGTGTGCCTGCACAACGGTTAGAGGCTGAAGAATCTGGCTGGATTGGCTTTACCGACCACTATTGGATGACAACGCTGATCCCGGAACAGGCAGCGCCATTTCGGTCAACGTCAAAATATTTCGAAAGCCGTGATCTATTCCAAGCAGAGGCTGTGATGCCCGTTGCGACCATCGCAGCCGGTGAAACCTTTGCAAACACCACCCGGTTCTTTGCCGGCGCAAAGGAATGGGAAACCATCAAGCACTATGAAGAGGAAGAAGGTGTTGGTGGCTTCTTGGATAGTATCGACTGGGGCATGTTCTTTTTTCTGACCAAGCCGATTTTTTGGTTACTGCACCTGCTCCATGGGCTGATTGGCAACATGGGCTGGGCGATTATCGCGCTGACCATCACGCTTAAGGCGCTGGTCCTACCGCTTGCCTATAAATCCTATGTCTCAATGGCGCGGATGAAAGAGCTTCAGCCAGAAATGGAAAAGCTCAAAGAGCAAACTGGCGATGACAAGCAAGCCATGCAGCAAGGCATGATGAAGCTGTACAAAGACAACAAAGTCAGCCCGGCATCCGGTTGCTTGCCGATGATCTTGCAGATCCCGATCTTCTTCTCGCTCTACAAGGTGATTTTTGTCACAATCGAATTGCGCCATGCCCCTTGGGTCGGCTGGATCACCGACCTGAGTTCGCCAGACCCATCGTCGATCTTTAACCTATTCGGTTTGCTGCCATTCGCAGCCCCTGACTTGGGCCCACTGCAGTTGTTGTCGCTTGGTATCTTGCCGATCTTCCTTGGTGTGTCCATGTGGCTGCAACAGAAACTGAACCCGGCCCCGGCAGATCCTACGCAACAGATGATCTTTGCTTGGATGCCTTGGGTCTTTATGTTCATGCTCGGTAACTTCGCCAGTGGTCTGGTCTTATACTGGATCGCAAACAACATGATTACCTTTACGCAGCAATATTTGATTATGCGCAGCCACGGCGCCAAGCCGGATGTGTTTGGAAACATCAAGGCCAGCCTTATACGCAAAAAGAAGGCCGACGCAGACACGTCCGAGGGCGAGTAAATGATCAATGTCGCCGCGTTGTGGCGGCACCCGATCAAAAGCCATGGGCGCGAAGCCTTAACCGACGTCATGCTTGAAACAGACGGCACGATGCCTTGGGATCGGCATTGGGCGGTCACCCACGCGCAAAGCAAATTCGCACATGATAATCCTGCGTGGGTAATGTGCCGCAATTTCATGACAGCCACGCGCACCCCCAGCCTTGCCGGCATATCGGCCACGTTGGACGTCGGTCAGGCGCGGCTACGGCTGCAGCACGCTGATCTGGACGATTTCGATTTTTGTCCTGACGACGCAGATGATGTGGCCCGCTTTTTGGCATGGGTTTCACCCTTATGCCCTGCCGACAAACCACAACCAACTGGGGTGGTCGCAGCGCCCAATCGCGGCATGACGGATACGGATTATCCGTCCGTTTCCATTATGTCGCTGGCCAGTCATGCCGCTGTTGCCGCACAGCTTGGGCATCCGCTCGGGGTGGAACGCTGGCGCGGGAATATTTGGATTGATGGCGCGGACGCTTGGGACGAACTGAATTGGATCGGGAAAACCATCCAGATTGGCGACGCAACCCTGCAAGTCAAAGAACCGATTGTACGTTGCATGTTGCCTGCTGCAAACCCAACAACAGGCGCCCGTGACGTAGACATATTAGGTGCGTTACGTAACGGCTGGGAACACCAGAATTTTGGCATCTATGCCACCGTCACCAACGGCGGTAAGGTGCAAGTCAACGATAAGGTCGAGGTAGTCTAAGATGGAAATGCGCTTTCCCGAGGTTGAAGCCCCGGAGCCCGATGAACTGGAAGCCGGGCGGTTGCTTTTTGCGGGCGAAACCGACTTTGTCAAAGGTGTGGTTGCGATGGACGGGCTGCCACCAGCAGATCGAGTTGAAATCTGCTTTGCAGGCCGGTCAAATGTCGGAAAATCATCCCTGATCAATGCGCTCACCGGGCGTAAAGGGTTGGCACGCGCCTCCAACACACCTGGCCGCACACAAGAAATCAACTATTTCACCGCAGGCGATATCTATGTGGTCGATTTGCCCGGCTACGGATTTGCCAATGCCCCTGTTGCCGTTGTTGAAAAATGGCAGCGCCTTTTGAAAAACTACCTGTCGGGACGCCAAACCCTGCGCCGCGTGTTTGTGCTAATTGATGCCCGCCACGGGGCCAAGGCTGTGGACGAAGAAATCATGTCGCTACTCGACCGCTCAGCGGTGACATTTCAAGTGGTCATGACCAAGGTCGACAAATTGCGCGGCGATGCGCTCGAGGCATCATTGGATAAAACGCGCGCGGCAATGGCCAAACACCCTGCCGCCTTCCCCGAGCTGATCCTGACCTCGTCTGAAAAGGGTGAAGGCATCCCAACGTTACGCGCCATCATCGCTGGCATATCATGAAATCAAGGACCCAAGACATGAACCGTGATTGGATCGCTACCGCCCGTACCTTGTCCGAAGCCCTTCCCTATTTGCAGCGCTATTCTGGTGCGATCGTTGTGGTCAAATTTGGTGGCAACGCGATGGGTGATGCCGAAGCAATGGCACAATTCGCGCGCGACATCGTGCTGATGAAACAGGTCGGCATGAACCCTGTCGTTGTGCATGGCGGAGGCCCGATGATCAACGAAATGCTCGACAAGCTCGGCATTCAATCCGAATTTATTCGCGGCAAGCGCGTCACTGACCAAGCCACTGTCGAAGTGGTCGAAATGGTCCTGACCGGGCTGGTAAACAAACGTATTGTACAAGCTATTATGGATGAAGGCGGGCGGGCGGTTGGCCTTTCGGGCAAAGACGACGACTTGATGGTCGCCGAAGCCGATGATCCAGAATTGGGCTTTGTCGGACGTCCAGTTGAGATGAACACGCAGGTTTTACGCGACCTGTTTGATGCAGGCATTATTCCGGTCGTCGCCCCCGTGGCCACAGGCCGGGGGGAAAACAAGACCTTTAACGTGAACGGTGACACGGCAGCAGGCGCGATTGCTGGCGCGCTTGAGGCAGATCGTCTGCTTCTTCTTACTGATGTCCCCGGCGTAAAAGACGCAAGCGGCGAAGTTGTCACACAACTTTCACCCGACCAAACCCGCGCAATGATTGCCGACGGCACTATTGCTGGCGGGATGATCCCCAAAGTCGAAACCGCGCTGGTTGCGCTTGAAAAAGGCGTACGTGCGGTCGTGATCCTTGACGGGCGCTTGCCTAATGCGAGCTTACTAGAGCTATTCACCGAACATGGCGCCGGATCGATCATTCGTGAGCCAAGGTCATGTTAACATGACCTGACAGCTGATCATTCTTCTGCTATGCTTTCGGTATATTTAAAGGAGAATTTCTATGAAGCTTATCACTGCACTTATTTTCGCAGCATCTACATCGCCTGCATTTGCGATTGACCCCTGCCTTGTCGGCGTCTGGCAAGCGGACAATGATGATTTGGCCCATGTAATGGGGTCGCAAATGCCTGCGGGCGGGTCTATCGGATATGTAAGCGGCACCGTGACGCTTGAAATTACCGGGGACGGCACCATGACGCTGCTCTCCAACAATTTCAGGGTCAACAGCATGATGCCAGATATCCCGCCAACCACCGTCACAATCAACGGCTGGAGCGAAGGCGCAATGAACGCCGACGACGGGAGCACCTATGTCGCGAATGCGCCCGACTATGATCTGATAGGCACTGCCGATGTGATGGGGGCAATCATTGAGATTTCAGCGGCAGAGCTGTCAGGCGGTGTCTGGGGGCAATCCACCGGCACCTACGGCTGTACCGGCGATTCTGTGTCTTTTGAAGCGGAACGGCTTGGGTCGATCCCACGCCTTTGGAGACGCGCCGGATAATCCGTCTGGTGCGTCGGGGATACGCGATCTAGGCTGCTATGATGATGGACATGCTCACTGCAACTTTGGCCCCCTATGCGCTGGCCCCATTGGGAACACTGACCGACGACGGACAATCAATTGTCCTTGTCGGACCGGATGAGCCCGCATTCTGGCCAGTGTTCACGCAAAGCCCTGAATACAAAGACGGCGCGCCCGACCCGATGGACCGTTGGTCGCGCCGGGTGTTCACCCATATCGCCGCCACTTTAGATGCCGAACCATTGTTCCCGTTTGGCGGACCACCCTATGCGCCCTTCTATAGTTGGGCGATCAACACCGGGCGTTTCTGGACCTCACCCATCAGTTTTTTGGTCCACGACAAAGCCGGGCTTTTCGCCAGCTTTCGCGGTGCGTTACGTGTCCCCGGCGCGTTTCCGCAAGCGAAATCTACCAAGCCCTGCGATACCTGCGCACAGCCCTGCGTCACCGCCTGCCCTGTTGATGCCTTCGCAAGTGGCTACGACGTCACCGCTTGCAAGACGCACGTATCATCCGACAAAGGGCGCGATTGCCGCACAGGCGGTTGCCTTGCGCGACGCGCCTGCCCTATTGGGCAAGCGAACCGCCTGCCCGCACAATCCGCATTCCATATGGAGTCGTTTCTTTGACCTTACGCCTGATCCTGATCCGCCATGCGAAATCTAACTGGGATGATCCGTTTTCAGATGATCATGCCCGGGTCCTGAACCCGCGCGGACGCGCGTCGGCCACTTCGATCGGCGACTGGATGGCCGACAACGGGTATCAACCCGATGAAATCCTCTGCTCCGACGCCAGTCGGACCCAAGAAACGGCCGAGCTGATTGTCGCCGCCCTACCGACACCCCCTAAGCTACGGCTGATGCATGCGCTCTACCACGCGGCCCCTGACACGCTGTTGGACACGATCCACCGTGAGACCGTCAACACAGTCGCGCTGATCGGACATAATCCAGGGATCGGCATGTTGGCGAATATGTTGGTGGCCCATGCGCCGGACCACGCGCGGTTCATAGGCTACCCGACCTGCGCCACCACAGTGATCGACTTTGACGTGCCCAACTGGACCGCAATACAGCGCCACAGCGGCACCTGCACCGACTTCATCGTGCCACGCGATCTGATTGGGACGACGGGTGGTGGAGAATAACCCCAAGGCAATCCGACATGCAACTTAGCTCTCAAATTACCGTCCAATTTGCGTTAGAATCAGAATCTGCGCGAAAACTGTTTCTCGAAACCGATAACTTCCATGATTCAGATTTGAACTATGTGCGATCTACAGCCAGCAGTGACCTGAGCATCGGAATTAGAATATTACGCTGGTCATTCTTGCATAACAGTCACGAAGCCGGTCAGCTATCGACACTTCATTTCAAGCTATCAAATCCAGTATACCATCAACGATGGGGCAACGATGAACATATCTGCAAGTGCATCATCTATGACTTCTTGATGCAGGGAGATTCATTCAATCTCTTAACTGGTGATGGTGGCATGGCCGGGACATTTTCATCCGCCGAATCATATCTCAGGTTCGTTACGACGCCGGAAGTATTAGAGCACTTAAGGTTGGTCTAATACAATTAGAATGCGGTGACCTCGAGGCTTGTTAAGCCCACATAAAAAGCCCCGAGGTTTCCCTCGGGGCCTTGCTTTTAGTGGCCGATGATCTGGCTGAGGAACAGTTGCGTCCGCTCCGATTGCGGGTTGTTAAAGAACTCGGTCGGCTCGTTTTGTTCAACGATCTGACCTTGGTCCATAAAGATAACCCGGTTCGCGACCGCTTGGGCAAAGCCCATTTCGTGGGTCACGCAAAGCATGGTCATGCCTTCTTCGGCAAGTTCGATCATGGTGTCCAACACCTCTTTGATCATTTCGGGATCAAGCGCAGAGGTCGGTTCATCGAACAGCATGATGCGTGGCTTCATGCACAGCGAGCGGGCAATCGCGACGCGCTGCTGCTGACCACCCGACAACATGCCGGGGTATTTATGTGCCTGATCAGGGATCTTCACCTTTTCAAGAAAATGCATCGCAATTTCTTCGGCTTCTTTCTTGGGCGTGTTACGGACCCAAATCGGCGCCAGCGTGCAGTTTTCCAAAATCGTCAGATGCGGGAACAGGTTGAAGTGCTGAAAGCACATGCCAACCTCTGACCGGATCTTGTCGATGTTTTTCAGGTCAGATGACAGTTCTGTCCCATCCACGATGATGTCGCCAGCTTGGTGTTCTTCAAGCCGGTTGATGCAGCGGATCAGGGTCGATTTTCCGGACCCTGACGGGCCACAGATGACAATCCGTTCACCGCGTTGCACGGTCAGATCAATATCGCGCAGCACATGGAATGTGCCATACCATTTGTTCATGTTACGGATTTCAATCGCGACCTCATCCGAGACCTGCATGTGGCTACGATCAACGGTGCGTTCTTGTGTGAGTTCAACCATTGTCAGGTCTCCTTAGCGGTGTTCACGCTGGAGCTTTTTCTCCAGGTAAAGTGAGTAACGGCCCATGCTGAAGCAAGAGATGAAGAACATGATGCCAATAAAGAGGAAGAGTTCCCAGTAGATGCCGTTCCATTCGGTGGTCGCGCGGATCGCGCTGGCAATGCCAAGCGGATCGAACAAGCCAATGAAAACAACCAGCGTGGTATCTTTGAACAGCCCGATAAAGGTGTTCACGATACCCGGGATCGAGATTTTGAGCGCCTGCGGCAAGACGATCAGCTGCATGGACTGCCAATAGTTCAAACCAAGGCTATCTGCGCCCTCATATTGTCCCTTTGGCAAGGCGGCTAAGCCACCCCGGATCACTTCGGCGATATAGGCCGCAGCGAACAGGGTCACCATGATGATCACGCGCAGCGTCAAGTCAAAGCTGCTGCCCGGTGGCAAGAAGTAGTTCAGCAGCAATTGGGCTGTGAACAGCCACACGATCAATGGGATGCCACGAATGACTTCGATAAAGACAACCGCGCAGGTCTTGATGATGAACAGGTCAGACCGTCGCGCGAGCGCCAGCAAAATTCCCAATGGCAATGAGATCACGATCGCCGACAACCCAATCACGATGGACAGCATGAAGCCACCAAAGGATCGCGATGGAACAAATTCGATACCCAATGGGATGATGCTCGCCAGTCCCCCTGCAAGCGGTCCGCAGATATATAGCCAATAGATCAGCGGCAACAAAATCGCCCCAATCATTCCGGCAAGCGAACTGACATTTGCGTCGAGGAGCTTATGCGCAACGACACCCACGCCAAAACCAAGCGCAATGGCAATTGGGAACCAAATGGATCCACCCCAAAGCAACCAAAAGCAAAGGAAGGGCGCGGCCATTGTCACAATATACAGCTTTCGCGGCAGCGAGGGGAACATTACCGGCGCAATCCCCACCAAGAACACAACTAACGCCAAGACGGGCCGCCAGTATAGTTCGGACGGGTAGTACCCAAACACCAACTGGTGCCAACGCGCAGTAATCACACCGAAACACGCGGCCGAATGATGACCATCGCCAGTCGCGGCTATGATTTCGCGACATTCGCTCAGCGAATCTGCGTCCCAAATACCGTTCACCAACCACGGCCCAACGTGGCTGATGACCACATAAACCACATAGAGCGACAGGATGGTCAGGATTGCGTTCATCGGGGATGAGAACAGGTTCTCACGCATCCAGCGCACAGGCCCCACTTCGGATGTGGGCGGGGCTTGTTGGTCCAACATTTGCGTGCGGACGTAAGTAACAGGAGTATCTGACATCTTAGCGCTCCGCGAGTTGAGTTGAACGGTTGTAATAGTTCATGCCGCCCGAAATCAGCAACGATAGGGCAAGGTAGAAGGCGCCCATCAAAAGCATCCCTTCAAGCTCGCGGCCCGTTTGGTTGATGGTAATGCCGCCAAGCGTGGCACGCACATCCATGTAACCCACAGCTATCGCGAGAGAAGAGTTTTTGGTCAGGTTCAAGAACTGCGAAATCAGCGGCGGGATGATAACCCGCATGGCTTGCGGCAAGATCACCAGCTTCATCGTGCGGCTTGGCTGGATACCAAGGGCTGCCGCAGCTTCGGATTGCCCTTTGGACACAGCCAAAATACCAGCCCGAACGATTTCCGCGATAAACGCACCGGTATAAAGCGACAAAGCCACCCAAAGCGCGATCAAGGAATTGCGCAGATGCGTGCCTTCGGTGAAGTTAAACCCCTTCAGGTAGGGTGACACAATCGTTGCGCCCAGCGCGATTAAAACGACCCCAACTGGGATCACCAAAATTGCCAGTTGTTGATACCAAATCGTCGGCCGGTCGCCGGTCGATTGCTGAACTTTGTCAGCGCGATTGCGAACATAGCGCATAGCAATCAGGCTTAGTGCCAGCGTACCTAATATCAGCAACCAATCTGCACCACCTGCTGCGACAGGTGTCGCGCCGTCGATTGGGGCAACCGCGTCTTCACCGCTGATGGAATTTGCAAACCCAAGACGCGGAATCCAAATGCCGCGGTTTGTAACTGCGACGTTATCGCTAAAATACATGCTTTGCGTCGCATCTTCACCGCGAAATTCGCGGGGTTGCGGCATGCTTTCAGACATCACCGCACCAATCAACAAAATCCAGATCAGCAGCGGTACGTTACGGAACCCTTCGACGTAGACCGCCATAAGCTTGCTCACGACCCAGTTTTTAGACAGGCGTAGCACGCCCACAAAAACACCAATGATCAACGCGGATACACAGCCCATAAAGGCAACCAGAAGCGTATTCAAAATCCCAACCAACGCGGCACGACCGTGCGACATCTGGTTGTCATATTCAATGAGCCGTTGGTTAATGTCATATCCAGCGGCACTATTCAGGAACCCGAAATCGAAATCCTTACCCAATGCGTTGAGATTATTGACGGTGTTATTACCCAGCCACCAAAATGCGCCGACAATGAGCACAAGGGCGATGACTTGGATGGTGATAGATCGATACCGAGTATCGTAAATAAGCTGGCTTAGCCGAAACCCCGGCTTAGGCGGGTCGGTCAACGTCGACATGAATGTATCTCCCGGTGCGGCCTGGTGTAGGTCACGTGCGCGTCGGTTAATCCAACTGTCATCACGTGCAGGGTACGCATTTTTTATTTATCGTGGTCGCCATTGGGAAAAGGGCCCGGGAGTAAACCCGAGCCCTTCGCCGTTTTCAGATCCTAGCGGAACGGTGGAGAGTAGATCAGACCATTGTCTGTCCACTGCGCATTCAGGCCACGGGCCAGCGCGATTGCAGTGTTCTCACCAATGTTGTCTTCGAACAGCTCACCGTAGTTGCCGCCCGCCATGATGGCATTCTTCGCCCAGTCTGCTTCCAGACCCAGCATCGCGCCCAGTTCACCTTCGGTGCCCAGCAGACGGTTAACTTCTGGGTTGTTACCCGGAGTCGCAGCCAGTTCTTCGATGTTTTCAGATGTCACGCCCAGCTCTTCAGCTGTGATCAGTGCGTTCAACGTCCAACGTGCGATATCAGCCCATTCGTTGTCGCCGTGGCGAACAAGCGGGCCAAGAGGCTCTTTGGAGATGATCTCTGGCAGCAGCACGTGATCGTTTGGATTTTCAAACGTTGCACGTGTCGCAGCAAGACCAGATGCGTCAGTTGTGTAAACATCACAAGCACCGGCAAGGTACTGCTGTTGGCCTTCAGCGTTTGTTTCAATCGGCACTGGTTCGTATGTGATGCCGTTGACGCGGAAGTAGTCAGCAAGGTTCAGCTCTGTTGTTGTACCAGTTTGGATACAAACAGTCGCGCCGTCCAGCTCTGTCGCAGAAGTTACGCCCAGTGCTTTTGGCACGAGGAAACCTTGGCCGTCATAGTAGTTCACGCCAACAAATTCGAACTTCAGGTCGACGTCACGGCTCATGGTCCATGTTGTGTTACGTGCGAGAAGATCGATTTCGCCAGACGCAAGCGCTGTGAAGCGTGTTTGGCCAGTTGTTGGGACGAACTCAACGGCTGTTGGGTCGCCAAAGATCGCAGCTGCAACGGCACGGCATACGCCAACGTCAAAGCCTTCCCATTCGCCTTCGGCGTTTGGTGCGGCAAAGCCGACAAGACCAGTTGTAACGCCGCAGTTCAGCGAGCCACGTGCCTTGACGTCGTCAAGTGTCGCCGCAGAAGCCATACCAGCAGCCAAGCCGGCGGCAGTCAGCGCGCCAAAAAATACGGTTTTTTTCATTTTTACCTCTTCCTGAGTTTCTGCCCCAACATTGGGGGCAGTCTTTTATCCCGTCCCGATGGACAGTGTATGATGAATAAGCAAGCTCGCGCCCGCTCAATCCGGCTAGACTGTGCGGAATCAGCCTATGAGGTCAAGAGGACCAAATGGAAAACTCTGTGCATTTGCTGCGAAAACAGGCAGTTTTCTTAAAAATCGGAAATTCACAGGACGATTCCCTATGCTTGTGAAAGCCGATAAAAACGTACAGCGTCCAAAAATGCGGCACGTTTGGTCACTTCAAGGGCAGCGGCTTCGTCGTCCTCTCCCCATTGTTCAATTTGCCAGTGCTCATCTACACGCGAAACGGTCCATGCGTGGTCCGGATCAACCGCGTCACGCGTTACAGCCAACCCAAGAATCAGTGACCCTGAAATGCTAATCAGGTCATGGGCTGCAGCCAGAGCGAATGCATCAAAGGCAAAAACCTCAGCGCGCAACCGTGCGAGCGCGTCTGGGTGTTGATCAACATGCATCACACCTTCACCCACGGTCAGCCGCGCATCCAATGTCTTTGCCGCCCAATCTAATAGTGGATCCCAAGCTGCGGCTTGGCGCGCGATTAGTGTATCTGGTCCCGCCGCCCGGTAGCATAGCAAATCACTATCTCCATATTCTGCAAGCATCGCAGCCACTTCGGCGTGTTGCGTCCGCACCTTATCAATGGCCGCATTTGCGCCACGGGTGATCGGCATCGTCATCGGGTCCAGATGGTCACCCTGAGCGTCCCATTCCGCCGCGATTGCTGCGGCCATGGGCAATGTGGGTACGACTAATGTCGCCTTCGCGGGCGTCTTTACACTGCGCCTGTCAAGTTCCACCGTGAACCCTCCATCGCAAGCCGTTGCTACCGCCGTTTTCCAAAACCGCTTCGGTTTCCAATCGCTCATTTTATCGTCCTACAAGTGTATCCACGGCAGCCGGCAAGGCCCCAAAATCTGTGATTAGCATGTCTGGTCTCAAAGCGTCTGCCGCATGATAGCCCCAAGGCACCCCAATCTTTGCAACCCCAGCCGCGCGCGCCATATCCATGTCATATGTGGTATCGCCGACCATAACCGCACGATTCTGCGCGACGCCCAATTCATTCAACGCAGTCAAGATCATCGACGGGTTTGGTTTGGACGGATGGTGGTCCGCGACCTGTTCACTATGAAAGAAACCTTCGAGCGCATGGCGTTCCAGCAACTTGTCCAAACCCCGCCGAGATTTTCCGGTCGCGACCGCCAGCAAGGTATTTGCCTGCGCGGCCAGCGCATCCAGAACATCCCGCGCGCCGGGGTATAGCGGCCCGTGATTGGCATTTTGTGCGCGCTGGGTACTGAATGCGTCCTTATAGCCTGCGACCAGCCGATCCTGCGTAGCGCCGTCCGTGTCTGGACATAGCTTGGCAAAAGCTACGTCCAAGGACAGCCCCACAATCGACAGTACATCTGCGCGCGCGGGCATTGTACGGCCTTCGGCGTCAAACGCATGTGTCATCGCGGTCAGAATTTCGTCCTGACTATCGACCAGCGTGCCGTCGACGTCAAAAATGACAAGCCGCAGATCAGGCATCAGGCATATTAAACGGATCAACCGGGGCGTGGCCCACAACCCAACCGACGTAATCCCAAGTGTTCTGCATATGCTCTGGCAAAGGCGCGGTAATGTGTAGCTGCGCGCCCGTTGCCGGATGCTCAATCGTCAGGGACCGCGCATGCAGGTGCATCTTACGGCCAATTTCAGACCCCATGCCAGCGCCCCAGCCATCGCCAAGGTTTTCTTGGCTGGAACCGCCATATTTCCCGTCACCAATAATCGGGTGTCCGATTTCAGCCATATGCGCGCGCAACTGGTGTGTGCGGCCTGTAATGGGCACAAGCGCGCACCAAGAGGCGCGCGACGCGAGCGTATCCATCACAGCATAGTCGGATGTGGCGCGTTTGGCTCCTTCGGTGCTGTCGACATCTTTTGGATGCACGCAGCGCATTTTTTCATTGTCGCCACCACGGCCACCACCGGATTTCACCAACCCGTATTTGATTGTCCCGGCGCGCGGATGCGGCACGCCAGCAACCGCAGCCCAGTAAATCTTGCGGGTCTCGCGATGCTTAAGATTCTCGGTCAATTGCTTGGCCATCATGCGGGTGCGGGCAAGCAGCAAAACGCCAGATGTGTCCTTGTCCAACCGGTGCACAAGGCGCGGTTTTTCATCGTAGCCAAATGCCAGCGCCTCGGCCATGCCATCGACGTGACGGTTGGTGTTTGTGCCGCCCTGCGTGGCCAACCCGTGCGGTTTATTGATCGCAATGATGTGGTCATCTTTGTAGATCACACAAGACTGGATCAGCTTTGCTTCGGCCTTAGTCACACCAGATCGCGCGAGCGATGCCGCTGCAGCGGCTTCAACTTCACTTGGAAGCGGTGGGATGCGCACCTTTTGCCCGACTTCAAGCCGTGCGTTCGATTTCACACGCCCACCATCGACGCGCAACTCGCCTTTACGGCACATCTTTTCGATGCGCCCTTGGGTAACGTGCGGAAATAGACGGCGCAGATAGCGATCAAGCCGCTGGTCGCCATCATCAGGGCCGATTGTCCGTGTTTGTACGCCGCTCATAGGGCACCTTTCGCAATCCAAAGGCCAACAGCGCAGGCCGCCAGCGATAATAGAACCGTGCCCATAACATATCCACCAGCCGCCGCCAGCCTTCCGGCCTCAAGCAAACGCATGGTATCAAGGGAAAACGCAGAAAATGTAGTGAAACCGCCCAAAACGCCGATAATCAGGAACGGCTGCCATGCATGGAACCCCTTATGTTGGATCGCCGCATAGATGGCACCAATGAGCAGCGACCCCAGAGCGTTTACCAGCATCGTTCCAAACGGAAAGGCCATGCTGACCACAATCAAATAGCGCAGTACAGCGCCAATCGCGCCGCCACAAGCAACCATCCATAACGTCATGACCTATTCCTTTTCGCGCGCAGCCCGGCAAAGTAGTCGACCCGCTTTTTCAACTCACGTTCAAACCCGCGATCGACGGGCAGGTAGTAGACACCGCGCTTCATCCCATCAGGGAAATAGTTTTGGCCTGAAAATGCATCTTCGGCATCATGGTCATAGGCATAGCCCGCGCCAAAGCCTTGCTCTTTCATCATCTGCGTTGGGGCATTGATGATATGGCTTGGCGGCGGGGTCGAACCTGTGCTTTTCGCCGCAACCACCGCTGCCTTGTAACCGACATAAGCCGCGTTAGACTTTGGGGCCAAGGCGACGTAAACCAAGGCCTGCGCCAATGCCAATTCACCCTCGGGGCTACCGATCCGCTCGTAAGCGTCCCAAGACTGCAAGCACACGGCCTGCGCTTGCGGGTCGGCAAGCCCGACCTCTTCGACAGCCATGCGGGTAATGCGGCGCGCCAAATATCGCGGGTCTTCACCCCCTGCCAACATGCGCGCAAACCAATAAAGCGCCGCATCCGGGTCCGATCCGCGTACCGATTTATGCAGGGCACTGATCAGGTTGTAATGTTCTTCACCTGACTTGTCGTATTTCGCCGCGCGCTTCATCAGGCGTTTGGTCAGGTCTTCAGTGGACAGTTTCCCATCTACCTTCCACGCAGCAACCTGTTCGATGAGGTTCAAAAGCGCGCGCCCGTCACCATCAGCCATTTCAAGCAAAGCCTCGCGGGCATAGCCATCCAGCGGTAGAGGGCGATCAAGGTCCTGTTCGGCACGCTGCGCTAGCCGTTCTAGGTCAGCCAGATCAAGCCGGGTCAGGATCAACACCTGCGACCGGCTGAGCACCGCTGCATTCAATTCAAAGCTGGGGTTTTCGGTCGTTGCCCCCACCAACAGGATGGTGCCATCTTCCATATAGGGCAAAAACCCATCTTGCTGGGCTTTGTTGAAACGGTGAATCTCGTCCACGAATAACAAGGTTCCCTTGCCATTTTGGCGGCGCATTTTGGCGGCTTCGAAGACTTTGCGTAGGTCCGGCACACCCGTAAAAATCGCGCTGATCTGTACAAAATGCAGGTCCGTTTCATCGGCCAACAGGCGGGCAATCGTCGTTTTGCCGACGCCGGGAGGCCCCCAAAAAATCAAAGACGACAGGGACCCCGACGAAAGCATTGTCCCCAAAGGTGCATCCGGCCCAAGCACCTGTTGTTGGCCGATAACATCGCCCAAGCGCTGCGGCCGCAAACGATCCGCCAGCGGATGCGGGGCAACGGGGGTATCAGATTGCGGTGTTGCGAATAGATCAGCCATGCAGCGAACATATGCCTTATGCAAAAAAGCGAAAGCCCCGCGTGACCGCGAGGCTTTGCAAAATTTGACAAAACGCGGGGAACTTAATCCTCTGCGTTCTCGTATTCAGCCAAACGTGCTTTGTCAGCAGAGCCTTTGGCGTCGACGTCGCGGTCGACGAATTCGATGATCGCCATTGGCGCCATGTCGCCGTAGCGGAAGCCGGCTTTCATGATGCGGATGTAGCCACCCTGACGGTCCTTGTAGCGTGGCCCAAGGATTTCGAACAGTTTCGCTGTGTGCATTTCTTGCTTCAGACGTGCGTTTGCCTGACGACGGGCGTGCAGGTCGCCGCGTTTTGCAAGCGTGATCAGCTTTTCAGTGATCCGGCGCAATTCTTTTGCTTTTGGCAATGTTGTTTTGATTTGCTCATGTTCGATGAGCGAGCCAGCCATGTTCGCGAACAGCGCTTTACGGTGTTCATGTGTACGGTTCAGGCGGCGGTAACCACGTGCGTGACGCATTTGATAGTCTCCTAAGTGCTTTATACTTTGTGCAGCGGTCTGATGCGTGCCAGCCGCGTTATTGGGGCAGAATTACCCAGTTATTCCCCACCAGCGTGGGCATTTGCGGATGGGCCCGAAGGCCCACCCAAATTCTTAGAACTGATCTTCGAACTTTTTCGCCAGATCTTCGATGTTATCCGGCGGCCAGTCCTCAACGTCCATGCCGAGGTGCAGACCCATGCCTGACAGCACTTCTTTGATCTCGTTCAAAGACTTCCGGCCAAAGTTTGGAGTGCGGAGCATTTCTGCTTCGGTTTTTTGGATCAGATCGCCAATGTAAACGATGTTGTCGTTCTTGAGGCAATTTGCAGAACGGACAGACAGTTCCAGCTCGTCCACTTTCTTAAGAAGAAGTGGGTTGAACTCAAGACCATCATCGTCTTGGCCAGCGGTTGCTGATTCAGGCTCGTCGAAGTTGACGAAGATCGACAGCTGGTCTTGCAAGATGCGTGCTGCATAAGCAACCGCGTCATCTGGCGTGATAGACCCGTCTGTTTCGACTTTCATCGTCAGCTTATCATAATCCAAAACCTGACCTTCACGGGTCGGCTGAACGTCATAGCTGACTTTTTTCACGGGGCTATAGATCGCGTCGATGGCAATCATGCCGATCGGTGCGTCTTCCGGTTTGTTCTTATCCGCAGCGACATAGCCCTTACCGGTATTCACGGTCAGTTCCATGTAAAGATCAGCGCCATCGTCAAGGTGACAGATCACGTGGTCTTTGTTCAGCACTTCGATCCCAGCAGTCTCGCTGATGTCAGCAGCAGTCACAACGCCAGGGCCTTTGGCCTGAACGGACAAACGCTTAGGGCCTTCGACTTCCATACGGATGGCGACGCCTTTGAGATTCAAAACGATGTCAGTCACGTCTTCACGTACACCTGACACGGATGAAAACTCGTGCAGAACGTTGTCAATCTGAACGGCAGTGATCGCAGCACCTTGCAGCGATGACATCAGGATACGGCGCAATGCGTTGCCCAAAGTCAGACCAAAGCCACGCTCAAGCGGTTCAGCAATCACAGTTGCCTGACGCATTGGGTCGTTGCCCGGCTTCACTTCCAATTGTGTCGGCTTGATCAACTCAGCCCAGTTCTTGTGGATCATGTGTCCCTCCATTCCTGTTTGCCTTCATGTCCGAAAGGCAAACGCCCGAGGTTTCAAAATGACGGATTGGGGCCGTGCAAAAATATGCACGACCCCAAAGCGTTTGGGTGAAATTAAACGCGGCGGCGCTTTGGTGGGCGGCAGCCGTTGTGCGCCATTGGTGTCACGTCACGGATAGATGTGATGTTGAAACCAGCAGCAGCCAAAGCGCGCAATGCGCTTTCGCGGCCAGAACCGGGACCCTGCACTTCGACTTCAAGCGTTTTCACGCCGTGATCTTGTGCTTTCTTGCCCGCATCCTCAGCAGCCATCTGAGCAGCATAAGGTGTCGACTTACGAGACCCTTTAAAGCCCATTGTGCCCGCAGACGACCAAGAGATCGCGTTGCCCTGCACATCGGAGATGAGGATTTTTGTATTGTTGAAAGAAGAGTTTACGTGAGCAACGCCAGCGGCGATGTTCTTGGAAACCTTCTTTTTGGTGCGTTTGGTATCGCGTGCCATCTGTCAGATCTCCCTTATTTCTTCTTACCAGCAATGGCCTTTGCAGGGCCCTTGCGTGTACGTGCGTTGGTTGATGTCCGCTGCCCACGAACAGGCAGGTTACGACGGTGACGCAGGCCACGGTAGCAACCAAGGTCCATCAAGCGTTTGATGTTCATCTGTGTCTCGCGACGCAGGTCACCTTCGACCATCAGGTTCGCATCGATGTATTCGCGGATCGCGAGCACTTCGGCATCTGACAATTCGTTAACGCGACGTGCGCGATCAATTTTGACCGCTTCACAGATTTCTTCAGATTTGGCAGGGCCAATTCCGGTGATGTAGGTAAGGGCGATTGGAACCCGCTTTGCAGTCGGGATGTTTACGCCGGCAATACGTGCCACGTGTGCAATTCCTTTTGGTTGCGGGTCCGTCATTCCAGACCCTTTTTTCACAACGCAAGCCCGCAGCGATTGCCCGGGCTTAAGTCATATCGAGGTGGTTGATGGCGTTCCGGGGGCGACCCGTTAACCGATCATTGATTCCCTTGCGGGATGGCGCTGTTTAGGAGGGTTCCCACAAAGGGTCAAGCCCTTGAACGCCACTAGGGGACCCAAGATGCCGGGTAAACGTCTACCGTTCCGTCAGCGACACCTACGATTTCCAACTCGGTCCTACGGAACACAGCCTTTATTCCATCAAGCTGTCCTTCTAGGCGTTCAATTTTCACATCTGTGTCCCAGCCGTACATGAATGGCAGCAGTCCAACAAAGACGCATCCAACCGCTAGAAGCATTTCGTCCAGGCCGCGTGCAAACAAGAGGAGTGCAAGAAACCACAAACTCCCAACGTACTTGATAGGTACGTAGCGTTTTTTCAGTGGACGGACCTCTCCAAGAAGTTCTGAAAACCGGTCGTATTCATCGACCAATTCTTCAGGAACAGCTGCGGTTGTATGAGGTAATTTAGCCAAGAGCCTTACTAATGCTCGCCGCAACATCATCCATGCTGGCGAGGCCATCCACAGATTGCAGATCACCCTTGGCATAGTAATAGCCGATCAGCGGGCTGGTTTGCTTGTAGTAGGCCAGCAGACGGACTTTCAGGCTTTCTGCGTTGTCGTCAGCGCGGGCGGCACCTCCGGCAGCGACAGTATCGGCCGCACGGCCAAGGATGCGTTCAACCAGAACCTCATCATTCACCTGCAGCTCGATCACGTGGTCCAAGCCCTGCCCCATCTCGGACAAAAGCGCATCCAATGCATCGGCCTGTGCAAGCGTCCGCGGGAAGCCGTCAAAGATGAACCCGCCTTCGGCGCCATTTTCCAATTGTTCGCGGATCAGGCCAATGACGATTTCATCGGTGACAAGATTGCCCGCATCCATCACGGCTGCGACTTTCTTGCCCATTTCAGTTCCACTGGTCCGCGCGGCACGCAGCATGTCACCGGTGCTCAGTTGCACCATGTTACGTTCTGCCACAAGTTTCTGTGCTTGTGTGCCTTTGCCCGCTCCGGGCGGTCCCAGTAGAATGATATTCATTTGCGCGATGGTCCCTTACGTTTGTTTGAACTGCGCTTACCGCGCAACTGTGACTTCTCGATCAGCCCTTCATATTGATGGGCGACGAGATGCGACTGGATTTGCTGGATCGTATCCATACCGACCGAAACGATGATCAATACCGATGTTCCACCAAAGTAGAATGGCACCGAAAGTTGCGCTCGGATGATTTCGGGCAGCAGTGCAACGAGCGCCAGGTAGCCGGATCCGAGCACAAGAATACGGGTGACGACATAATCCAGGTATTCAGCGGTCTTTTTACCGGGGCGAATGCCGGGAACAAAGCCGTTTTGGTTTTTCAGGTTGTCCGCGACTTCATCCGTCTTGAACGCAACTTCACGTGTGTAAAAGTAGGTAAAAAATACAATCATGCCGCCAAAGAAGATCAGATAGAGCGGCTGACCGGGGCCAAATAGTGCCAAGATCGTGGACATAACCGGCCCAGATGTGCCGCCGCTAAATGTGCTGATCGTGGTCGGCAGCAGCAACAAAGCAGATGCAAAGATCGCAGGGATCACACCGGCCGGGTTGACCTTAATCGGCAGGTGGCTGGATGATCCGTCAAAGACTTTCATGCCACGTTGTTGGCGCGGGTACTGAATGTGGATCTTGCGGAGCGAACGTTCCATGAACACCACGAACAGCAGCACGATACCGACCATGACCAAAATACCAATGATAGTCAGCGGACTAATGGTGCCAGACCGGCCTTGTGCAAGAAATTGTGCCAATGCGGCTGGGATTTCGGCAATAATCCCAACAAAGATAATCAGTGAGATACCGTTGCCGATGCCACGTGCCGTTATCTGCTCGCCGATCCACATCAACAGCATTGTTCCACCAACGATGGTAATCATACACGCAGCACGGAAAAATAGGCCTGGATCATGCGCAAAGCCACCGGCTTCAAGCCCAACAGACATCCCGTAAGCCTGCGCAGTCGCCAAGAATACCGTCCCATATCGGGTGTACTGGGTTAGTTTGCGACGGCCCTGCTCACCCTCTTTCTTGAGGTTCTTGAGCGGCTCCCACATGGACCCAAGCAGCTGCATCACGATGGATGCAGAAATGTAGGGCATAATTCCAAGGGTAAAGATCGCCATGCGCGACAGCGCACCACCGGTAAACATCGACAGGATGCCGCCAATACCTGTGGCCGCTTGATCCATAAATTCGCGCAATGCGTTCGAATCGATGCCGGGAACCGGAATATAGGTGCCAAGACGGTAAACCATCAGCATCCCGATGGTGAATAGAATGCGCTGGCGCAATTCCGTTGCCTTACCGAACGCGCTCCAACTTATGTTGGATGCCATTTGCTCTGCTGCAGAAGCCATTTCGTGTCTCTTTTCATGCTAAACGCCGCCAAACGGGTTCCCGTTGGCGGCGTTTGGGAAAACTTGAATGGATATGTAAGCAACGTTTCCGCTGCTCACAAGTCTTACTCAGCCGCAGCCGCTGTTGCGACGGTCAGTGAACCGCCTGCTTTTGCGACAGCTTCAACGGCACCAGCTGAGGCACCGGTGACAATGATCGTTGCTTTTGCGGTGAAATCACCTTTTGCAAGAACGCGGATACCGTCTTTTTTGCGACGCACCAGACCGGACGCGATCAGCGCATCTTCGGTGATGTCTGCTTTGATGTCGATCTTGCCTTCGTCGATGAATTTCTGGATCAGGCCAAGGTTTACAACAGCGAATGCCTTGCGGTTCGGCTTGTTAAAGCCGCGCTTTGGCAGACGTTGGTAAATCGGCATTTGGCCGCCTTCGAAGCCTTTGATCGCCACACCAGAGCGTGATTTTTGACCTTTGATACCACGGCCACCGGTCTTACCCATGCCGGAACCCGGACCACGGCCAATGCGTTTCTTGCGCTGTGTTGCGCCTTCGTTGTCGTGAAGTTCGTTCAGTTTCATGTCGCTTCTCCTCTTGCCGGAACTGACCCCCAGCGACGGGAGCGGTCAAACACGGCGTTTCAATTGAGTCGGCCCCACAAAGGCAGACCAGCGGCGTATAGACGGATGCAGTGGTTGGTTCAAGTAGGGATCGCGCAAGCCGAGGCACAGCGTGCGCATTTGACGCGGAAACGCAAAAAGGCGCCGGGTGATTTCTCACCGGCGCCCCGTGGGTAGATTTGGTTAGTTCAGGTGTTGCCGTATGCAGCCTTGGTCGCGACAGCGCTGATTGTCTTGCGTGGAATGCCGATGTCAGCCAAGTCACGATCCGTCATGCCTTCGAGCTGCACGACAACATCACGGTAAACGGCACGGCGTGCAGAAGCTGCTTTGAAATCGGCGATCGCGCCAGAGATAAAGCGCGTGACTGGATTGCCAGCAACTGTTTGTGGATTTGCGTTCATATAGGCCATGTGTCTTTTCCTTCTCGAGCGAAGCCCCATTTTGCGCTGCGGTCAGTCGCGGGGCGGTGAATTTCATACCTCATAAATAAGCGGTGGTACGGGGTAGGACAAACGCCAGTTTGGAATTGCTGCTATGCAGCATTGGAATGCCGCGCACGCAACACGCCTAAAAGTTGCAATTGACACATTTGGGCGTTTTCAACGCAAAACGCCCTCGGTTTCCCGAGGGCGTTCTTTAAAACCATATCGAAATCCGGCGAACCGGAAAAGGCCTTAGCCTTTTTCTTCGATGATTTCGACCATGTGGCTGATCGAGTTGACCATGCCGCGAACTGAAGGTGTATCTTCAAGCTCTTTGGTGCGATTCATTTTGTTTAGACCCAGACCGATCAGCGTAGCACGCTGTTTGGCGGGGCGACGGATGGGCGAGCCCACCTGTTTTACAACAATCGTTTTTGCCATTGTTCAGGTTCCTTACGCGTCTGCGGCTTCAGCAGTGGCTTCGGCAGCGGGTGCCTCATCACGCTTGGGCAGGATGTCAGCAACCTTTTTGCCACGACGCTGTGCGACGTTGCGTGGTGATTGCTCTTTAGAAAGGCCATTCATGGTGGCGCGGATCATGTTGTAAGGGTTCTGTGAACCGATGGACTTAGACACAACGTCTTGTACACCCAACATTTCAAACACAGCACGCATCGGACCACCGGCGATGATCCCGGTACCAACTGGTGCTGTCCGCATGACCACTTTACCAGCGCCGTGACGGCCTTCCATGTCGTGGTGCAATGTCCGACCGTCGCGCAGGGCAACACGGATCATCTGGCGTTTGGCTTGCTCAGTTGCTTTGCGGATCGCTTCGGGGACTTCTTTTGCTTTCCCTTTACCGAAACCAACGCGGCCTTTTTGGTCGCCAACAACGACGAGGGCTGCGAAACCAAAGCGCTTACCACCCTTTACGGTTTTTGATACGCGGTTGATTGCGACCAGACGGTCTGCAAACTCAGGAGTTTGCTCTTCACGGTTACGACGATTGCCGCCCCGATTGTTATCACGTTCTGCCATATGTGGCGTCCTTTATATATCGTAGGGCTTGCGCCCAATTATCCAATCACGGTCGCAAAAACGCCGGATCATCGAGCTGGCCCGCGCAGGCGGATCAGCTGCAAAGTCGTAAGGTGGATCTCGATCCACCCTACCCTTTAAACTTTCAAACCACCTTCACGCGCAGCTTCGGCCAAGGCCTTCACTTTGCCGTGAAACAGGAAACCACCTCGGTCGAAATACGCAACTTCGATGCCAGCTTTCTTGGCGCGTTCTGCGATTGCAGCACCCACTTTTGTCGCGGCTTCGATGTTGTTCTTGCCAACCACGCCCAGTGCTTTTTCGAGCGAAGAAGCAGAAGCGATTGTCACGCCCTGTACGTCGTCGATCAGCTGGACGCTGATGTTTTTGTTTGAGCGGTGAACCGACAGGCGCGCACGCCCTTGGTTGGCTGTTACGCCCCGCAGTTTGTTCCGAACGCGCATGCGGCGCTTCAGAAACAGAGTTCTTTTGCTGTTTGCCATCTGTGCGTTCCTTACTTCTTCTTGCCTTCTTTGCGGAAGATGTATTCGCCTTTGTACTTGATACCTTTGCCTTTGTAGGGCTCTGGTTTGCGCCATTCACGGATATTCGCCGCGACCTGACCAACAAGTTGAGAGTCGATACCTTCCACAGTGATTTCGGTTGGCTTCGCGGCTGTCACAGTGACGCCCTCTGGCACTTCGAAATTCACATCATGGCTGTAGCCCAATGACAGTTTCAGGACATTGCCCTGCATCTGTGCACGGTAACCAACACCTGACAGCTCAAGTTCTTTCTTGAAGCCCTCAGATACGCCCGTCGCAAGGTTCGCAACCATGGTGCGGCTCATGCCCCACTGTTGGCGCGCGCGCTTGGATTTGCCGCGTGGTTCTACAGTAACAACATTGCCATCAACAGTGATAGAAACATCGTCTGTGGCTTTGAAAGCAAGGGTCCCTTTAGGGCCTTTGACTTCAACGGTTTGGCCCGACACCGAAGCAGTAACGCCTGATGGAAGCTCAACCGGTTTTTTACCAATACGAGACATATTATCCCCTTAGAATACAGTGCAGAGCACTTCGCCGCCAATATTGGCCGCCCGTGCGTTTGCATCCGACATCACACCTTTAGAGGTGGAGACAATCGACACACCCAAGCCCTGACGGACAGATGGGAGGTCATTTGGACCCATGTAAACGCGACGGCCAGGCTTAGAAACCCGCTTCACTTCGCGAATAACAGGAGTACCCTCGTAGTACTTCAGTTCGATTGCAAAGGCAGGGTGCCCGTCCTTGCCATCTTTTTTAGCGTAACCCCGGATGTAACCTTCGTCAGAAAGTACGTCCAAAACCCAGCCGCGCAGTTTAGAAGCAGGTGTTTCCACCGCAGCTTTGCCGCGCATTTGGCCGTTACGGATGCGTGTCAGCATATCACCGATAGGATCGTTCATCTTATGCTCTCCTTACCAGCTAGACTTGACCATGCCTGGAATTTCGCCATTGGAACCAAGGTCCCGCAGCGCGATCCGGCTGATCTTAAGTTTACGGTAGTAGGCGTGTGGACGCCCGGTGAGCTGACAACGGTTGTGAAGACGCGTTGCAGAAGAGTTGCGTGGCAGTTTTGCCAGTTCAAGGGTTGCCTTGAAACGCTCTTCTACGGGCTTCTCTTTATCGTTGATGATCGCCTTCAGCGCCGCACGCTTTTCAGCATACTGGGCCACCAGCTTTTCACGCTTAACTTCGCGTGCGATCATGGATTTCTTAGCCATTTCTAATCTCTCCCTAACGCTTAGCTGTTGAACGGCATGTTGAAAGCTTTCAACAATGCTTTTGCTTCAGCGTCAGTCTTCGCTGTGGTGCAGATGACGATGTCCATGCCCCAGTTCACATCGATCTTGTCGAAGTTGATCTCGGGGAACACCAGATGCTCTTTGAGGCCAGTGGCATAGTTGCCGCGACCGTCGAAAGATTTACCAGATACGCCGCGGAAATCGCGGATACGTGGCATCGCAACGGTGATCAGACGATCCAGGAATTCGTACATTTTATCGCCACGCAAAGTGACCTTTGCGCCAAGCGGCATGTCTTCACGAACGCGGAAACCAGCGATTGATTTCTTAGCGCGTGTTGTCATGGCCTTTTGACCAGCGATTGTTGTTAGATCTTCCTGAGCAGATTTTGCTTTCTTACTGTCACGGACAGCTTCTGCACCGCAGCCAATGTTCAGAACAATTTTGTCCAACTTTGGGATCTGCATGTCGTTCTTATAGCCGAACTCTTCTTTCATCGCAGCGCGAACTTTAGAAGTGTATTCAGTTTTCAAACGTGGGGTGTAATTTGCGGTATCAAGCATTAGATCGCATCCCCTGTTGTCTTAGCGAAGCGCACTTTGTTGTCGCCATCCATACGGAAGCCAACACGTGTTGCTTTGCCATTTTTGTCAACGATTGCCAGGTTCGACAGTTGGATCGGCATCGCCTTTGGCGTGCGGCCACCCTGTGTTGCCTGAGATTGCTTCACGTGACGGACAGCCATGTTAACGCCGTCAACGATTGCTTTGCCTGATTTCGGGTCGATGGACGAGATAGTGCCCTTTTGACCTTTGTCTTTACCGGCAAGAACGATCACGTCGTCACCTTTACGGAGCTTAGCAGCCATAGTTACAGCACCTCCGGAGCAAGCGAGATGATTTTCATGAAGTTTTTCGCACGCAATTCGCGAACAACTGGCCCAAAGATACGTGTACCCATTGGTTCGTTGTTGTTGTTCAGGATGACAGCAGCGTTGCTGTCAAAACGAATTGCTGTACCGTCTTCACGACGTACTTCTTTTGCGGTGCGCACGACGACGGCCTTGCGGACGTCACCTTTCTTTACGCGGCCACGTGGAATGGCTTCTTTCACCGATACAACGATAATGTCACCGACACTCGCGTAACGACGATGTGAGCCACCCAGAACCTTGATGCACTGAACACGGCGAGCGCCGCTATTGTCAGCAACATCCAGATTGGTCTGCATCTGGATCATTTGGTTTCCTTCCGACCTATGGGGTGGTCCCGATTTCCGTCCGGGGCCCCAGGGTTTCGATTAAACTGTTGGTGGACGCCCTAGGACGCGATCACTTCCCAGCGTTTGGTTTTCGACTTTGGAGCACACTCTTGAATGCGAACTTGGTCGCCGACGTTGAATGTGTTTTTCTCATCGTGCGCCCGGTACTTCTTGGACTTACGAATGGTTTTCTGAAGCAGCGGGTGCTTGTAACGACGTTCTACAGAAACTGTGACCGTCTGTTCGTTTTGGTTGCTTGTGACAACCCCAGCTAGGATACGCTTAGGCATGGATTAAGCCTCCGAAGCAGCGGACGCTGCTTTTTGGTTCAGAATAGTTTTCACTTTGGCAGCGTTGCGACGTGCAGCGCGGATACCAGAAGTATTTTCAAGTTGGCCTGTGGCCTGCTGAAAGCGCAGGTTAAAGGATTCTTTTTTCAGGTTCACCAGCTCTTCACGGAGCTGATCGGGCGTTTTATCCCGCAGTTCATTGGCGTTCATGCCATTTTCCTTTTTCAACATCACCGGCAGGCCGCACACGTGCGTGACCCGATTCCCGATGGAGTGGGGTAGAAGTGGGCCGTATAGGGGGGATGGGGCCATGTGGCAAGAGGCTTGTCGACAGATTGCTCAACGGGAGAACATAGTTTACAAAACGATATGAAAAACAATATCTGTATCCACTGCATGACGCCGATAGTGCGGTCAAATTCAAGTATGGATCACGTTCCTACAAAATGCCTCCTGAATCGCCCATTCCCCCAAAATATGACGACCCTCAGAATATGTCGCGAATGTAACGAACGCTTTTCTCGGGCGGAGGAGTATATGGCTTCATTTCTAGGCTTCTTGACTGGTGAAAGCGACACCAGCTCTAGAATTGGGCAGGTGTTACTGAGCAACGGCAAGATTGAGGATCAACTGATAGCCGGACTTTCTATTGAAGACAATGTCTCCCCCCTTCGGATATCCGTAACTCCCGCCAATACAGATATTGACGTCGTATTGTTGAAGAACGCCAAGGCACACGCATATCTTGATGCGGAAATGCAGCTCCCGAACGAGCCCCAAAGCATATGCCATGTCCAATTAGACCAACTAAACACTGAATCTCACCTTAGGCTGTTTGCAAATTCATTTGATTGGAAAGTCGTACAAAAGAACATTTATCGATATTCAGTTTTGACAGGAAAACAAACGATAGTCCGAACCGTAATCCATGAACACCTTGCCACGGAAGTCATTTGGTAGACGCGCAACTCAAGCTTCATCCCTGCCCTTCTGCACCACAAGCAGTGTCCGCCCTCCTTGATGCAGATCAACGACAATTGCGCGTATCTGTGGTCTGTTTGCCTCAAACGTAAAAGGAGCAACCATGCCGACAAACGCCACTAAGAAAGCCGCACCTTCCAACAAAGCCCGTACTGCCGAAATCATTGGATTTGAAGAGGGGAAATATCCCTATGCGCGCCGCCTGCCCCGCAAGCGCTATGAAGACGAAAAAGCCGCCTTGCAGGTGGAACTGCTTAAAGCGCAGCATTGGGTGCAGGAAACGGATCAAAAGATTGTTCTGTTGTTCGAAGGGCGCGATGCTGCTGGTAAGGGTGGCACGATCAAACGGTTTACCGAACACCTGAACCCACGAGATGCACGTGTTGTCGCGCTCAACAAACCATCCGACGAAGAACGCGGGCAATGGTTTTTCCAACGCTACATCAAACACCTGCCAACGGCGGGCGAAATGGTGCTGTATGATCGGTCATGGTATAACCGCGCCGGTGTTGAGCGGGTCATGGGGTTCTGCGAACCCAATGAATACCTAGAGTTCATGCGCCAAACACCCGAATTTGAACGGATGCTGACACGCAGCGGCGTGACCCTGTTCAAATATTGGTTCTCAGTCACCCAAGAAGAACAGCGCAGTCGGTTCGATTCACGCGAGACCGATCCGCTCAAACGGTGGAAGCTATCCCCAATCGACCGCGCCAGTATTGACCGCTGGGATGATTATACCGAAGCCAAAGAAGCAATGTTTTTTTACACCGACACCGCCGACGCGCCGTGGACAGTGATCCGGTCTAACGACAAGAAACGCGCGCGGCTGAACTGTATGCGGCATTTCTTGTCACAACTGGACTACCCAGACAAAGACCCCGAAGTCGCGACTGCACCTGACCCGCAGATCGTTCTGCATGCGTCACACGCGGTTAAGCATTCCGATCACATCTTGGGCGCATCGTTGCATCCTGAAAAGAAATAAACGACCGAAGCCCCCGATATCATCGTCGGGGGCTTTGCCATTCTAACGCCCCCTCGCGCTCTCCGAATTGCTGAGATACAACCACCCTATGTCTAATATCAAATCGCTGTTCGCGACCCGCCTTTACCACGCCCCTTTGGCCGAGCATGGCCCCATTGATCCAACCGAGTTAGAAAACTCTTGCCTTGTGATCGCCGATGACGATGAAGCGGGCCAAGATTGGTGCGAAGAACACGGCTATCCCGGCTATACGTCCTATGCATCTTTGACCGATCTGCCGTGGCGGTTTCCGATCTTTGCAGATCTGGTCAAAGTGCTGGATGCACATGTCGCGGCTTTCGCCAAGGACCTTGAATTTGATCTGGGTGACAAGGAGCTCAAGCTCGAAGATATTTGGATCAACATCCTGCCCCCCGGCGGCATCCACACCAGCCACATCCACCCGCATTCAGTCATCAGCGGCACCACATATGTTGCCATGCCCGAAGGGGCCAGTGCGCTGAAACTCGAAGACCCCCGCCTGCCAATGATGATGGCCGCGCCCACGCGTGTAAAAGACGCGCGCGATGAATTGCGCCCATTCATCTACATCAAACCTGCGGTTGGAGATGTTTTGTTGTGGGAAAGCTGGTTGCGCCATGAGGTGCCGATGAACATGGCCGAAGAAGACGAACGTATTTCGGTCAGCTTCAACTATAATTGGAGTTGATGCCTCGATATAAATGAACGTTGTTCATTTTTGATTGACAAGGTCGCGCGCGCAGCGTAGCAATTCATGAACATTGATCATGAATTGGATAAACACATGAAAACTCGCCTTCCCCAAACAATTGCCCTTGGTGCGTTGTTCGTGTCTGCAGCCTGCGCAACCCCCAGCGCACAGCATTCTGCACAAGCTGTCGACCACAGCGGAAATGCTGTCGGGCACAGCGTCGCGGCGGTTGGAACCGGCGCAGCGCTTGTCAGTGCGGCCCCGTTGACAGCCGCAGGCACGGTGCTGACCGTTTCAGGCGCAGCCCTCGCTGACGCGGCCTATGGCACTGATATTGATCCGCTCATTGTGGCCGACGGTCCGCCGTCGTTGAACTAAATCAAAGGAGGATTACCATGAAACGTTTCACTTCTGCATGTTTGCTTGCGGCCACTCTCGCCGCGCCGGCCCCTACCTTTGCAGGTAGCAGCGCCAATGGCGTCGCTATTTTGCCCATGGATCAGGTCGCCAGCTTTTCCAATCGCGTCCAACAGGATCTCGCAGCACGTGGCGCACGTGTTGCAATTGTAAGCCGCGTTGGACGTGACCCAGCGCAGCTTCCCGATGCTGTTGACTATACACATGTCGGCATTTGGGTTTATTCGCGGATCACTCACGCCGATGGCAGCACCGGGCAAGGGTACCGGGTTTATAACCTGTATCAACAAGCCGATAATGCTGTGCGTAGTGATTTAATCCAAGACAGCCCGGCCGATTTCTTTGCCGGCGCGCATGTGCTGGATGCAGGGGTCATTATCCCCGACCCTCGGCTGCAAACCAAATTGCTGGATGTAATCAGCAGCCCAACTTACGCGGCGTTGCATAACCCCGTGTATTCCGCACTGGCCAACCCCAATACCAACGAATTTCAAAACTGCACCGAACATACACTTAACGTACTGATGGCCGCGCTCTATGATACCGATGACCTGAACCAAATCAAAGCCAACACCGCCGCCCATTTTGAACCACAACCCATCCAAGTTGGAGGGCTTCAACGCGCGCTTGCCACTGTTGCATCCCAAGCCCTGACCACCGCCGACCACGGACCAAGCGTCGCCACAGCGACGTTCGGGTCCATTGCACGGTTTATGGAAAGCAACGGGCTAGAAGACGAAGTGTACAGGATCACGCCGACCAGCGTTGTGCGATTTTACGGAAGCGATTGAAATGAATGCGATCGAACTCCCTTCGAGTATCCTCGTCTTGTGTCCAGCCTGTCGTCCGCCGCATATGTGCAAGACAACGTAGCAGAGCGCCAGCCGATTGACGGTGAAGGGGCGATATTAGCTCGAAGATTTGCATAGGTTCACTTCGGCGCCTTTCCTATATCTTGGGCTGCCGATAGACGATCCGGCCACACGTAGTCCAGCATCGTCTTTAGCCTACGATTTAGACCACTATCTTGCGGCGGCTGAACGCTATCTGAATCTGGAGAGTGCTTTAACGAAGGAGCGGTTGGGCAAACCGATGTGAATATCGACGCGTTTGGCTGAAATCATTTCACATCGCTTCTGGACGTCGCGGTTTGCTTGTTCTTTATCGCCAAATTTATTCATGACCCAGCGGCTTTGACGCGCTGGCTTGAACGCCAAGCCGGCGGCGCAATGATAACTTACGATGTGCCCTATTCAAGTTTCCGGTTTTATGAAGGCGAACAGGTGGATCATGTCAGATACTCAATACAGTGAAAGTTTTGATGAACTGGATCAACTTATGCAGAAGCAGTTGATGAGCGTCAGACTTTTCAACTTTAATGCTATGCTTTTTACGGGGTACGACCTACCGTCACATTGCTCCCCAATGCAACGGATAACTGTCGTTCTTTCTGGGCATCGACGAGGCAGCGATACGCTGAAGCGGTGTGAAAGGCTGGGTCATTCAAATAGCCTGTGCGCAAAAGCCCAAAGTTTCCAACGCTGCAGCGCTCGCGAGTGGCCGCTATTTACATTCTGTCTACTTTTCAAGAGAGCCGACAATAAGAGCAGTCGTTCTCAGGTGACGCATCGCTTACCGCTCCTGATGTTTTGTTATTGTATTGGCTAATTACCTAGCGATTTCGGTGATTTTCGCGCCATTTCGGGCCACCTCCGAGCAAAAATGCTGCCGTGCAGCAATTGTTACTTGGCTGTCATTGTCTACGGCTAGACCATCATCACAAGCGATTGATGGAAAGCGTGCCTATGAAAGACCTCAATACAACGCACAATGCCGATAAATCCTTAATTCCCGCCAACAAAGGTGCAGAACGCCCCATGCGACAGCGCCTTGCCAGCGTTACCGGCGGCAGCTCGCCTGCGTCTTTGATGACTATGTGGACAGACTGGAGCCTTCATTTAGCGATGGCGCCCGACAAGCAGGTCGCGCTCGCGCAGACAGCGGCAGAGCATTGGTTCACTTGGGTAAATTACGTCTCGCAGGGGTGTCCTGACGACCCGGATATGCTGCCGATCACGGCCCCTAAGACCGACCGCCGTTTTCGTGATGAAAGCTGGGCACAGCCCCCTTTCGCGGCACTGGCGCAAGGTTTTTTGTTGGCAGAGGACTTTTGGGATCAGGCTACGACAGATGTGCCTGGATTGAGCCCCGCGCACGACCGCACAATGACTTTTGTGATGCGACAATTACTAGATTCAGCCGCCCCTTCGAATTTTGTGGCAACCAATCCTGAAGTACTTGCGCGCACAGCCGCGATGGGCGGGGTGAACCTGCAGCACGGCTTTGCACGCTGGCTGCGTGATCAGCAGGATCAGGATCATAAGACCGGCAACGCGCAGGTTGGCAGTGATGTTGCAGCCACCCCCGGTGAGGTTGTGTTCCGCAACCACCTGATAGAATTGATCCAATATGCGCCGACCACCGACAAGGTGCATCCCGAGCCAATCCTGATCGTCCCTGCCTGGATCATGAAATACTATATCCTTGACCTAAGCCCTGCCAATTCGCTGGTGCGCTATCTTACTGAAAATGGGTTCACCGTCTTCATGATTTCATGGCGAAACCCCGACGCGGGCGACGCTGCATTGGGGATGCAGGATTACTTGGATCAGGGGCCGCGCGCCGCGATTGATCATATCAGCGCCTCTACTGGCGCGCAGAAAATCCATACTGCGGGCTATTGCCTTGGCGGTACATTGTTGTCGATTGCAGCGGCGGCTATGGCCCGCGACGGCGACGACCGCTTGGCCAGCATGACCCTGCTTGCCGCCCAAACTGATTTCAGTGAGCCGGGGGAACTCGGCCTCTTTATCAACGAAAGTCAGGTGTCATTTCTTGAGGACGTCATGCAGGCCCAGGGCTATCTGGACGCGGAACAGATGATGAGTGCATTTCAGATGATGCGCTCGAACGATCTGATCTGGTCGCAGATGATCCGCAAATACCTGCTGGATGACGATGATGTCCCGATGAACGATCTGATGGCGTGGAACGCCGACAGCACACGGATGCCCTCACAAATGCATGGGGAATACCTGCGTCATATGTTCTTGAACAATGATCTGGCAGCCGGACGCTATAGCGTCGATGATCATACGGTCTCGTTGCGCGATATTCGCGTGCCCGTCTTTGGTGTGGGAACCGAAACGGACCACATCGCGCCATGGAAATCGGTTTTCAAGATCCACAATCTGAGCCATGCCGATGTGACATTCGCGCTGACAAACGGCGGCCATAACGCGGGCATCCTGTCAGAGCCGGGCCACAAGCGCCGCCATTTTCACATGCACACAACACGCGATGCTGACAAAGCGTTGGGTCCCGAAGACTGGATCACCGCGGCAACACCGCAAGATGGCAGTTGGTGGCCCGCATGGGCGACTTGGCTAGCCGATCTGTCCGGCGCGCCGGTCACCCCCCCCAAATTCGCGAAACCGCTGACGCCTGCGCCCGGCACATACGTCATGATGGAGTAAGCAATGCTACCACAAAATGAACTGTTGAAGGGTAAAAAGGGGCTGGTAGTGGGGGTCGCCAACCGGCACTCGATCGCTGCGGGATGTGCGGCCGCCTTCCGCGCATCGGGGGCTGATCTTTGCATCACCTACCAAAACGAAAAGGCGCGAGGGTTTGTAGAACCTGTGGCCGAGGCGCTGGAGGCAGAGATGTTTTTGCCGCTGGACGTCACGAACCACGATCAGACCGAAGCGGTGTTCGCCCAGTTGGAAAAGACATGGGGTAAGCTGGATTTTCTTTTGCACTCGATAGCCTTTTGTCCAAAGGACGATCTACATGGGCGTGTTGTTGATTGTTCGCAGGCTGGCTTTGGGCTGGCGATGGATGTGTCGGTCCATTCATTGATCCGCCTCGTCAAAGGGGCTGAGCCCTTGATGAAAGACGGTGGCACGATCCTGACGGTGTCGTATCACGGGGCCGAAAAGGTTGTTGATCATTACAATGTCATGGGACCAGTCAAAGCCGCTTTGGAAGCAACAACGCGGTATCTGTCGGTTGAACTGGGGCCCAAGAACATCCGGGTGAACGCGCTGTCACCGGGGCCTTTGCAGACCCGTGCTGCCTCTGGCATTGACCATTTTGATACGCTGATTGACGACGCCAAGGCCCGCGCGCCGATGCATCGCCTGACGACAATTGACGAGGTCGGGGCGATGGCGGCCTGCCTTGTGACCGACTTTGCCCGTTCCGTCAGTGGCAATACGGCCTACATCGACGGTGGCCACCATGTTGTCTGAATCTGATGCAGCATTGGAATTCATCGAAAACCGCCCATTCGACGAGATAGAGGTGGGGGATTTCGCGGAACTGGTCCGCACGTTGACGGCACGCGATATTGACGCATTTGCCGTGGTATCCGGTGACGTGAACCCGGCACATGTGGACACGGAGTTTGCCGAAGGTGACATATTTCACAAGGTGATTGCCCATGGGATGTGGGGTGGCGCGCTGATCTCGAACGTGCTGGGCACGCAATTGCCCGGGCCGGGGACGATCTATCTGGAACAATCGCTGAAGTTCCTCAAGCCCGTCGGCATTGGTGATACCGTGACCGTGCGGGTGACGGTCGCGGAAAAGCATGTTGAAAAGAAACGCCTGACCCTTGATTGCACCTGCACCAACGGGAACGGCAAGCCCGTGATTGCAGGCCAAGCGCATGTAATTGCACCTGACCGAAAAATTCGCAGACCCCGTGTGACGATGCCCGATCTGGTACTGCATAAACACGGGGCTGTGCACGCTGATCTGCTGGCACGCGCACAAGCGTTAGAGCCAATGCCGGTCGCCATCGTTCACCCTTGCGATAAACCTTCGCTTGCGGGTGCCGTGCATGCGCACGATTTGGGCCTGTTAAAGCCGCTGCTTTTGGGACCAAAGGACCGCATAGAGGTCGTGGCCGCAGAGCATGAACTCGACATCAGCCAACTGACCATCATTGACGCGCCGCACAGCCATGCCTCTGCCGAAATGGCGGTATCGTTGGCCCGTGACGGCAAGGCGCAGGCTTTGATGAAGGGGGCGCTGCATACCGATGAGATCATGTCTGCTGTCGTGTCGAAGTCCGGTGGACTGCGCACAGAACGCCGGATGAGCCATGTTTACGTTATGGATGTCCCAACCTATCCCAAGCCGCTGCTTATGACGGATGCAGCGATCAACATCGCGCCCGATCTGGCAACCAAGGCCGATATCATCCAAAACGCAATTGATCTCGCACTTGCTATTGGCATCGAGGCACCCAAAGTGGCCCTCCTTTCTGCGGTTGAGACAATCACACCGCGATTGCAATCAACGGTGGATGCTGGTGCGCTGTGCAAAATGGCCGATCGGGGACAGATCACTGGCGGCTTGCTGGATGGACCACTGGCCTTTGACAATGCGGTCTCGATGCGCGCAGTGGCCACCAAGAACATCGTGTCGCCCGTCGCCGGACAGGCGGATGTGCTTGTGGCACCCGATCTGGAGGCCGCCAATATGATTGCCAAGCAACTGATGTATCTGGCAGGGGCAGAGGCCGCCGGCATCGTCCTTGGCGCACAGGTCCCGATCATCCTGACCAGCCGGGCCGATGACGACCGGACACGCACCGCTTCGGCGGCCATCGCGGCCTTGCTCAGCAAAGCATTACGCGCATGAGCGGCATTCTGACGTTGAATGCAGGGTCCTCCTCACTCAAGTTCGGGCTTTATGAGCACGCAGATGAGCCCGTTTTGCTGGTGCATGGCCAGATTGACGGGATCGGGCAAAAGGCGCAGTTGATCCTGCATCACGGCGAAATGAAAGTTTGCGATCAGGTCGAAGCACAGACCCAACATGACGCCCTGCAAAGCGTCATGAATGCGCTGGCGCCGCATATGCGCGGGATCCACATCACTGGTGTTGGTCACAGGGTCGTGCACGGCGGCCCCGACTTTGCAGCGCCGGTTGTGCTGACCCCCACAGTCCAACGCGCACTGGCTGAATTCAGCCCTCTGGCCCCTTTGCACCAACCGCATAATCTGGCCGGTGTGACCGCCGCCCATGATGTTTTTCCAGATGCCATACAAGTCGCCTGTTTTGATACGGCATTTCACCGCGGCCACCCTTGGGTGAACGACGCCTTCGCGATACCAAGTAACCTTTATGACGAGGGCATTCGCCGCTATGGGTTCCATGGGCTAAGCTATGACTATGTGACAGATGTGATTGCGCGGGATTTCCCGGAATTGCACGCAGGTCGGATGATCGTCGCCCACCTTGGCAATGGCGCGTCGATGTGTGCTATTCGGGGCGGCAGAAGCGTCGGATCTACGATGGGGTTCTCAGCGCTGGATGGGCTTCCGATGGGCACGCGGTGCGGGCAAATTGACCCCGGCGTCGTGCTACACTTGATGGAACAAAAGGGCATGACATCGCAGGATGTCCTGACCCTTCTCTACAAGCAAAGTGGCCTGCTGGGGTTATCGGGTATCTCCGGTGATATGCGCACGTTATTGCAATCAGACACCGCCGAGGCGAAGCGCGCCATTGATTACTACGTGTTTCGGGCACGCCGCGAAATTGGCGCGCTGACTGCTGTTCTTGGTGGGCTGGACGGTTTGGTGTTTTGCGGAGGCATTGGTGAGAACGCCGGGATCATCCGGGAACGGATCACCGAGGGCCTTGATTATCTTGGGCTTACGATAAATGGCACAAGACACCCGGACCCGCGCGATATAGGCAGTGGACCTACACGTATCCTTGTGATCCCAACGGACGAAGAACGTGTCATCGCAAGAGCGGTGCGCAGCAGATCAGATTTAACAGCTGACACGGCATTTGGCTGAGCGATGACACCAAAGACGGTGCGTGCTGCACGAACGGGAGCAACCCGGCGTAATTCCATTTTCACCTGACACCCTGCTTGATCAATTAGGCCGTTCGGCGCGCTCGTTTGGTGTGGACTTCATTCTGACGCTACAGGGCGGTCCAAAGTCAACAAGCGCCAGTTTTTCGTATAAATAGCAGCGTGGCGAGGCAGAATCCAAACAGCTACTAAACTGAAAGTACAAAAAGCCCCCGCTGATTTCTCAGCGGGGGCTCTTTAACTCTACGCGGTGCGACCCGCCAATTTGCTTTGCAAATTCACTACGTCGCACTTGGTAAATTTCGCTATGCGAAATTTACCAATCTTCGCGCACCACGGTGCGTGTTTTGATAGGAAGCTTCATCGCTGCAAGGCGCAGGGCCTCACGGGCAACAACTTCGTCGACGCCATCAATTTCGAACATCACGCGGCCAGGTTTGACCTTGCATGCCCAAAAATCGATAGAGCCTTTACCTTTACCCATACGCACTTCGACGGGCTTAGATGTCACAGGGGTGTCTGGGAAGATACGGATCCAGACGCGGCCTTGACGCTTCATGTGACGCGTCATGGCACGACGTGCGGCTTCGATCTGACGGGCAGTGATCCGTTCTGGCTCAATGGCTTTAAGACCATATGTACCAAAGTTCAGATCAGAACCGCCTTTTGCTTCACCACGGATACGGCCTTTGTGCAGTTTCCGGTGTTTTGTACGCTTTGGTTGTAGCATTTATCTAGCTCCTTAGCGACGGCCAGCGCCGCGAGGAATGGAACCCTCTTGCAGCTCGGCGTGTTTACGATCGTGCGCTGACGGGTCGTGCTCCATGATATCACCTTTGTAGATGAATACCTTGATGCCGATGATCCCATAAGGTGTCATAGCTTCGAACAATGCATAGTCGATGTCTGCACGCAAAGTGTGCAGCGGAACGCGACCTTCACGGTACCATTCAGTACGCGCGATTTCAGCACCGCCAAGACGACCCGCGAGGTTGATCCGGATACCCAGAGCGCCCATACGCATTGCGTTTTGAACCGAGCGCTTCATAGCACGACGGAAAGACACACGACGCTCAAGCTGCTGACCGATGGATTCAGCAACCAAGGCTGCGTCCAATTCAGGCTTGCGTACTTCAACGATGTTCAGGTGCAGTTCAGATGCGGTCAGCTTAGCAAGTTTCTGACGCAGACCTTCGATGTCTGCACCTTTCTTACCAATGATCACACCTGGACGGGCAGCATGGATCGTAACGCGGCACTTTTTGTGCGGACGTTCGATGATCACGCGGCTGATACCAGCCTGTGCACAGTCTTTTTTGATGAAGTCTTTGATCTTCAGATCTTCGAGTAGCAGATCACCATAATCTTTGGTGTCAGCATACCAGCGGCTATCCCAGGTACGGTTGACCTGAAGACGCATGCCGATGGGGTTTACTTTGTTACCCATTATGATTGCTCCTCAACTTGGCGAACCACGATTGTGATTTCGGCAAATGGCTTGATGATCTTACCAAAACGACCACGGGCCCGCGGACGACCGCGCTTCATGATCAGGTTTTTGCCGCAATATGCTTCGGCAACGACCAGTTCATCAACATCAAGGTTGTGGTTGTTTTCAGCATTCGCGATGGCAGACTGAAGACATTTCTTCACGTCATCAGAAATCCGCTTTTTAGAGAAAGTCAGGTCAGTCAGAGCCTGCTCAACTTTCTTGCCACGGATCAGACCAGCGACGAGGTTCAGCTTTTGTGGCGAAGTGCGGAGCATGCGCAGTTTTGCACGTGCTTCGTTGTCGGCCACGCGGCGGGGATTTGTATCCTTGCTCATGGCTTATTTCCGCTTCGCTTTTTTGTCAGCTGCGTGACCATAATAGGTGCGGGTTGGTGAATATTCACCGAACTTTTGACCAATCATGTCTTCAGAGACGTTAACAGGGATATGCTTCTTGCCGTTGTACACACCAAAGGTGAGACCAACGAACTGAGGCAGGATAGTTGAACGACGTGACCAGATTTTGATCACTTCGTTGCGACCGCTTTCGCGTGATGCTTCTGCCTTTTTCAAGACATAGGCGTCGACGAACGGGCCTTTCCAGACGGAACGAGCCATAATTACCGACCCTTCTTCTTGGCATGACGCGAACGTACAATAAGACGTTGCGATGCTTTGTTTTTGTTACGGGTGCGCTTGCCCTTGGTGTCTTTACCCCAAGGTGTTACAGGCGTACGACCACCAGATGTCCGGCCTTCACCACCACCGTGCGGGTGGTCGATCGGGTTCATCGCGACACCACGTACAGAAGGACGGATGCCCTTGTGACGCATACGGCCAGCTTTACCGAAGTTCTGGTTAGAGTGGTCAGCGTTAGACACGGCACCGATTGTCGCCATGCATTCCTGACGAACCAGACGCAATTCACCTGAAGACAGGCGAATTTGCGCATAGCCACCGTCACGACCGACGAACTGTGCGTATGTACCAGCAGCACGTGCGATTTGACCGCCCTTGCCCGGTTTCATTTCGATGTTGTGAATGATCGTACCGATTGGCATGCCAGAGAATGGCATTGCGTTGCCCGGCTTAATATCAGCCTTAGCAGATGCGATCACCTTGTCACCAACAGCCAAGCGCTGTGGAGCAAGAATATAGTTTTGTGTACCGTCTTCGTACTGGATCAACGCGATAAACGCGGTCCGGTTCGGGTCATATTCAATACGTGCAACAACCGCGGACATGTCCAGCTTGTTACGTTTGAAATCAACGATACGGTAAAGACGCTTTGCGCCCCCACCAATGCGACGCATTGTGATTCGTCCGGTGTTGTTCCGGCCGCCCGATTTCGTCAGACCCTGTGTAAGGGATTTGACGGGACGTCCTTTCCAAAGCTCCGAACGGTCGATCAGCACCAACCCACGTTGGCCTGGCGTCGTCGGCTTATACGACTTAAGTGCCATGTTAGCTTCTTCCGTTTGCTTAGGAGGGCCTGTTTCCAGACCCCGATGTTATAGGCCCCCGTAGGTGCCCAGAGTAATAAAAGCCCAGCCCCGGACGAATCCGAGGCTGGGCGATTGCTGGCATATAGCGGGGAGAGGGGCTGAGGGCAAGTGGGAAGCTAATCATTATTCCCTTAATTTCATGTGGTGCAGTCCATTGCGGTGATCACAAATTCGGCCATGATCCGCCCATCCATTGTCCGATAAGTTTCAATGACCTTCCCACCACGCGCAATGAGGTCACCAAGAAATTCGGGAGCGCAAATCTCGGCGACGATGGCACCTTTGCTAGATGTGTTTACAGTCGCCAACGTTTCATCCACCCGATACCCGTAGCGAAGGGTATCACCACTAGCTTCAAGAGACTGGAAAACTGTGAATTCGTTTATCTTCATTGAAAGACCACCGCGAAGACGGTGATGACCAGCAGAGGGCCTACAAGTTGTCGCGCAAATTATGAACGCTCGCCGCTTTCCTCGGCGTAAACGTCTTTAGATTTCGCAAACATCAACCACAAATTTGTGTTGGGGATTCAGCGCTAGAAGCACTGTGGAAGAAAATGGGGCGACAAGCGCATAGGCCATAAACTTGTGACTAGGGTTTACGCTCGGTTGCGCTGCCAACTAAGAGATGCGCCACACCTATTCCAACCGTTCATTCGGTTAAACAACCCAAGATGCTATCTATTGAACGAAGAGTCTTTACACCTGTTGTCCGTACGCCAGCGCCCGGTGCAAGCGGTGGGCCAAAACCACTTACTGTAATTTCAAATCTACAATCCTCTTTAAGTATATCCAACATTTCAGCGCGTTTCCCGCGAAATATCCAACCGCCCTCGGGCAAATCGAAAACACCCATATCTGTTCTTACTAAACCGCAAAAACTTCCGGGCGACTGAGCAGGTACACTCGAACGCCTCGGGAGCCCCCAAACCCGGCGATTGCGTCCAGTGCATTCCCTTACGGCATAAACCTTTTCAATCGACACGACTATCTGCTGCCTCCCAAATAGAGGTTCAGCCACAAGCACTGAAATGACAACGGCTAAGAGAGCAACGAAGAATTTGACAAACCGCAATAGAATTCTCCCTCACCCCTAGATTGCAATGATGTGGCCCCTTATCCAATCCTCGGCTTAGGCACAATATGCGGCGCTATGGATGTCGCAGATCCGGCAACGCTGCGTGCGGTCAGTGATGAGAACACAAAACTAAAGCGGTTGCTGGCAGAAAAGATACTGAAAGCAATGGCCAACAATCTAAATATGCACATCAGGCCATTCGGGGGCCTAAGGAGGCCAGAACTTTCGATCGTGATCTGCCGGAATTGTTGGCATTGGCTGTGCCCAATAGAAAACGGCTCCCAAAGGGGTGCCGTTTCTTATCCATTAGCAGCTACCTAACAGCGGTCATGATCACTTGCTTAACAACCTCGAGGCACTGCCGCCTGCTCTTATATTTGGTATCCCAAGCTCTGCAACGAAGTGACCAAGGGGCGAACACATAATGGGCGCGCAATTTGAACACCAAAACACGCGTCCCAGTCAGCTTAGGTGCCTTCCCGATCCGCCCAACCCGCGAATGTTCGTTCTAAGAAGATCACGGCATAATACAAAACAATGCCAAGAACGGCCAAGGCGATCAGCACGGCGAACATCAACGGGTAATCACCGTTCGTCTCTCCAGACTTGAACAAGGCGCCAAGCCCGCGTCCATGTGGGCTGACGATCTCGACGAGGTTCGTGCCAATAAAGGCCAGCGTTGCGGATACTTTGAGAGCGCCGAAGAATTCAGGCAGCGTCTTTGGCAGGGCAATCTTACGAAAGATCGTGAAGCGAGATGCACCCAACGCGCGCAAGATATCACGGTATTCAGGCTCTAATGTCGAGAGGCCGATGCCGACAGAGACCGCGATCGGAAAGAAGGAAATCATGAAGGCCATGAGAATGGTGTTAAAATCATGCTGGCCGATAAAAATAAGCGAAATAACCGGCACCAATGTTGCCTTTGGGATCGCGTTAAAGCCCACGAGCAAAGGATATAGCGCGTCACGTGCGAGCTTTGAGAAGCCGATAATCATCCCGATCAATGTGCCAACGATCACGGCCAATAACAGCCCCACAACCGTGCGCCAAAGCGTCTGCCATCCCATGAGTAAAAACAGTTCTTTGTACTTCCAGAACGCTGGCGGAAGGTCTGAGGGGGACGCCATTTTATAGTTGGGCCAGCCGTTGGCCCACACCAAGAGTTCCCATAAACCAAGAAAGATTAAGATGGCGAGGACGGGTGTGATGATTTTGCGGAGCATTAGACCCCTCCTTCATCGGCACGCCCTTGGGCGATCTTGATCTGGTCGCGCAGGGTGTGCAGCATTTCGGCGGCTGGCGGGGTAAACAAAACGTCCAGTGTTCTATCGGCGGGCAGATCAACATCCATCACGTATTGTGTACGCGCTGGGCGTCCCGACAGCACGATCACTTGGTCGCCAAGAAAGACACTTTCGCGCAGATCATGGGTAATCAGGACGGCCGTAAACGGTTCCGCAGCACGTAGGTCGCGCATGGTTTGCCATAGATCTTCACGGGTAAATGCGTCAAGCGCACCGAAGGGTTCATCAAGGATCAAAACCTCGGGTTTATGCACAATCGAGCGACACAAAGATGCGCGCTGACGCATGCCACCGGACAATTCAGATGGGCGCTTGTTTTCAAATCCGGCAAGCCCAACCATTTCAAGCAATTCCATCGCACGCGCGGTACGGTCTTTTGTGGGCATCTTGGGCGCCACGATTTCAAGCGGCAAAATCACGTTGTCCAGAATGGAACGCCACTCAAGCAGCACTGGATTTTGAAACGCCATACCCACGGTTTTACGCGGGCCAGTAACGCGTTCGCCATGTAGCCACACTTCGCCTTCGTCGGGCTTCATGAGGCCAGCAACCAACTTGGTCAGCGTGGATTTTCCGCAACCAGATGGGCCAACAACAGCGGCAAAGGTGCCCGCGGGAACAGCCACATCCAGCCCGTCAAGCACGGGCAAAGGCCCGCTTGCCGTTTGATACGCATGGCGCGCACCTTTGATTTCGATGAGATTTTCGATGAGAAGAAAGCCTTTGAATGTGGGGGCGCCAGGACAGCACCCCCTCAATATCTTATTTTAGCATGAGGCTGCCATCTGCCGGCAGATAGCTTGGATCGAAATAAAGCGCTGGATCAGGATCGTTCACGAACTCATAAACCGACTTTGTCTGCTCGATTGCGTTTGCCATACGGTCGGTATCAATACCGCCCATGCCGTTTTCGATGACGTAATCAGTCAAGACGTTAGCGTCGATTGCCATTTGCAGTCGCTCGGTTTCAAGCGCGGCGTCTGCGGCTGGATTACGCTCCATTAGTGCTTCGATCGCCGCCTCAGGCGTTGCAATGGCGTCGGTCCACCCCATCGCGACGGCGCCAAGAAACGCAGTGACAGCCTCTGGGTTGGCCTCTGCGAAATCGGTGTTGACGATGATCGCGTTGCCATACAGGTCAACGCCATAATCTGCCATCAGCAGCACTGAGATATCTTCCTCTTCGACGCCTAAGCGTTTCAAGTTGAGCGTTGACGAGAATGAAAATCCAGTGATCGCGGCGACGTTACCTTCGGCCAGCATCGGTTCGCGCGTCGGGAAACCGACGGGCTCGACTGTGATCGCATCCACGTCAATTCCGGTTTCAGCCGCAAAAATCGGGAACTGCGCCCAAGCCCCATCGGGGGGCGGCGCGCCAAGGATTTTGCCCTCGAGGTCGGATGGTTCGCTAACCCCCAAGGACGGGCGACCAACGACTGCGAAAGGAGGTTTATCATAAACCATCATCACAGCAGTCACCGGGGCGTCAGGGTTCTGATCAAGGAAACGCATCAGGGAATTGATGTCGGCGAAACCCATCGGGAACGCCCCTGTTGCAACTTTTGGAATCGCATCTAATGAGCCCGCACCTTCGCTAATTGTCACGGTTAGGTCAGCGTCAGCGAAGTAGCCTGAATCTAATGCATGGAAATACGGAGCCGACGGTCCCTCAAATTTCCAGTCTAGTGCAAATGGTATCGCGGTCTCAGCCAGTGCAGGCGTTGTGATTACTGCGGCAAAAGCCGCTAGCAGTGTTTTTTCAAATTTCATTTGATGTCCTCAAGTTTCGGCAAGTATGGTTCGCCCTCGATTTGGACAGAAACGCCAGTGGGTTCCCAGAAAAGGTGCAACCAGAATAAGCGGAACTCTATTTTTGCGACACAAAATGAGCAACCATCTCAGATGTGCCTGTTATTTTGGCAATGGACAAACCCCAGGCGAGCATGGTGAATTTCAGAAAGAATGGGCTGCCTGGCTCGTTAGCGTGTTTTCTAGGTACGCCGACGAATGCGCTCGCGTTTCAGAGACAAATCCAACGACCAACGCTGGTTTGGGCCGTCAGGCAGGACCATTGGCTTCCTTGCGCCCAACATTCCGGCATCTGTCGCGCCGACACGCGACGCAGCTGTGTTCGGCGACATGAGATGTTCTACAACCCAACAGCAAGCACACCAACAACGACATGCTGTCACCAGTTGACTATGAAACCGAACAGAAGGAAAGGAATAAAGCAGGCGTCTAGGACGCTAGGAGTCCCTCATAAATCGCGTTTGGTGGCGTCGAACTCCCTGTGTATCCAGTTGGAAAAGGCCCCCAGCTGAGCGGAGGTCTTGAGTGTGAAATCACACTGGTTGCTTGGGATGGCATCATTCCGTCACTGATCGGCCAACAGATCGACGTTATCATGGCGTCAATGTCAAACACCGCTGAACGCCAGCAGGTCGGTGATTTTTCAGACAAATATTACCAGACACCGGCGGTGATCATTGCCGATAAATCCTTGGATTTTGAACCAACACCAGAAAGTCTGGAAGGCAAAATATTGGGCGTGCAAGGTTCGACCACCCACCAAGCATATGCGCAACAACACTTTGTCGATACAGAAATCCGCATCTATCAGACACAAGAGGAAGCCAACCAGGATCTTGCATCCGGCCGTAGTGACGCCGTTCGGGCCGACAGCATCGCCATGGGGATCTTTGTCGAAGAACCAGTAGGATCATGTTGCAAAATCCTTGGCGCGGTCGCGCATGATCCCGCAATTTTGGGGCTTGGTGTGGGTGCCGCCATGCGCAAAGGCGACGATCAGCTAATGGCGACAATGAACGCCGCGATTGCGCAAACCCTTGAGGATGGGACCTACGAAGAGATCACAAGCCGTTATTTCTCTGTCGCTATTTACTAAATCAAGGATACAAGAAGATGGAGACTGTGATTGCAGCGCTATAGCTTTCTGACAGTCTCCAACTTCTCGGCCATTTGCCTCCGGGGGGAAGAACCTGCTCCGGCGGCGGGCGCGCGCTCTTAAAATTGCACTTTGCGCTTATGGCAAGCTGAACGGCGGCCCTATGGCCTGTGATTTGTTTGCGTTTCATACTACGACTGTACGCGCAACCACATCAGGTGCAGGTTCGGATGTCGACTTTCGTCTGTGCAGACCGGTTGCGCTCTAATTCTCGGCACTTCTCGGCACCCGAACCCAGCTTTTCTGAGGCTACTTACTGGCGGGCTTGGTCTAGTTTGGGATCGCCGGTGCGTAGCCATCGGTGGATAAGTCACGCAATTTAGCGAGCATATCGATGAAGCCGTCCACCTGAAGCTTACAGGTAGTTTCGCCTTTGAGTGCCGTTGCAAGATGCGCTTCACCAACGGTGCCTGCACCGTTTAGATCTTTGGAAACCCATGCAAGGTTCACAGGACCAATCGGAGAAATAGGTGCGGTTTCCGCTGTCGAGCGGAAATCTTTGGCTTGTTCCATGTCGACCAGATGCGGTTTGAAATGCAGCATCAACGAGGTTTCATAATCGCCGCCGTGAATGCCAAATTTGTTTTCTTGTTCGGAAAACATGCCTGTTGGCTTTCCGAAATTCCCCCACTGGCACTTAACGACCATCATCCCCGCCTGAACCCGCAATTCGCGACCCAGAATGGAAATAAGATCAAGGTTCCCGCCATGAGAATTCACGATCACCATTTTCTTAATGCCCGCACGCGCCACGGATAGCCCGATTTCCGTCCATGCGTCCAAGGCGGTTTTGGCAGTATAGGTCAACGTGCCTTCCGCGTGGATATGTTCGTTGGATTTACCAACCGTTTGCACCGGAAGGATCAAAACCGTGATGTCATCAGGCAGCGTCGCACGTAGCTGTGCCAGCATCCCTTCGTTGATAAAGGTGTCCACGCCGACAGGCAGGTGCGGCCCGTGCTGCTCAATGGCGGCGGTCGGCAGAATTGCAATCGTCTTTTCAGGGTCAAAGGTGGCGAATTCTGTTGTTTTGAATTCGAACCAGTCGAGGCGTCTCATTATTTGGGCTCCGGTGTGTAGGTGGCATCAAGGCGGGAACGTAGATAGTCGGCGGCGCTTACTGGATCGTATTTTGCGGTCCCAGTGCCCGGTAGGGCGGTGATCACGCTTTCTGGGTTCGGGTCGAGAAAAAACGCAATCGAGCGGCGCGCGGATTTCGGCGGGAGCACACGGTGCGGTGTGGATACATACAGGTCATTGGACCACCGCATCAGGCTATCCCCGATATTAACGATATAGGCATCCTGAATGTGGGGCACATCCGTCCAATCGCCGCCGCGTGGTTTGACTTGTAAGCCTGCAACGCCATCCGTCATCAACAACGTGATCGACCCGTAATCGCTGTGCGCACCCGCGCCGATACCTTCACCATCAGGCGCTGCGGGGTAGGATAACACGCGTAGGGTCGCCATTGGTTCGGTGAAATGAGGGGCAAAATACTGCGGCGGCAGGACAAGGTCGGTTGCAATCGCACTGTGTAGCGTACGCCCGAGGTTCAGAACCTGTTCGTAGTAGTCAAGCATCACATCCTTAAAGCCTTCAATCTCTGGCCAGACATTTACGCCGCGAAACGGCTCACCGGCGATCACACGTGGGTCGTCAGCAGGCAGGTCGAGGCCGACGTTAAAGGCCTCTTTGCGATCTTTGAGACCCGAGGCTTCGTCCAAGGCTTCGCTGCCTTGTTGTGCCCAGCCGCGATTATGCGGATTTTTGGAAATCGCGACCTTGGCCTTTGTCGCGGCCGGAAGGGCGAAGAACCGATCTGCCATCGTATAAACATTCGCAATTAGATCATGCGAAACCCCATGCCCTGTTATCACAAAAAAGCCAGTCTCGCGGCAGGCCTTGCCAAGGTCGGCAACGAAACCCGTTGGATCATCACCGCTTGTGAAGCGGGTCCAGTCGAGTACGGGAATATCCATGTTGTGTCCTTTTGATCTAGGAATCGATGAGTTGATCGAGACGGGTTTTGACCACCTTCAGGTGGGCTGCACGGGTTTCTTGGTTCGAGCTATCCATCAAGAAATGCGCCGCAAACTTTGTCTTGGCGCGCTTGGCCAGCAATAGGCGCACCCCGCGCAACAAGGTTCGTTTGCCCGGCGCACCGATAAAAAACGTGAGCCAACGCGACGCACCGCAGGTTGTAAAGACGCCCAGTTTCTTGATGTGCGTCAGTCCCGGCTTGATGTCACCGCCGATGGCTTCGGGCATGATGAACGACACACCGGGCACCATGACACGGTCCAACCAGCCTTTCAGCATAGCAGGCATGCCATACCACCAAGTCGGGTAAACAAAAATCAATGCATCGCACCATTCCAGATCTGTGCAGTCGCGATCAACGCGCGCGCGGTTTTCCGGCACTGTTTCGTAAACTTCGTGGTCATGGGCTGAAAGCGTAGGATCGAACCCTTCCGCGTAAAGGTCACGCAAACGATATGCGACGCCCTTTGTCTCCAATCGTTCAATCACCAAATCTCGGATCGCGGCGTTATAGGATCCTTCCCGTGGGTGGCAGTAAATAACAAGCGCTTTCATGCCTCAGAACGTCTCCATCTCATGGCGAACCCGTTCTAAATGCGCCTTGAGTGTCGCCTCGGTGTTGCGGTTCATGTCATAGAGCCCGATATACTTTTTCTTTGGCATTCCACAGGCGTACCAAACCGCACGGGTGACGGTTTTGCGGGGTGGATCCGCGTTTTGGATGGCGCGCCAACGGGTGCCGCCATAGGTCGTGCAAGCGTAGAGTTTCTTAATGTTGGTCAGGCCAGGCCGCACTTTACCATCAACCAATTTGAACGAAATGCCGGGTAGAAATACCCGATCTAAAAACCCTTTGAGAATTGCAGGGTACCCAAAATTCCAAACTGGAAAGACCATGACAATCGCGTCAGCCGCTTTGATGCGGTCGACATAGGCCTGCACTGGCGCGATGTTTTCTGGCTCCTCGTGGTACCCTCGCCGCTCAACTTCGGTCAGGACGGGTTGAAACTCTTCTTTGTTGAGGTCGCAATCATCCACCTCCCAGCCCGATTTGGTGAGCGTTTGCACAACAACATCGTGCACCGCAGTATTGAAGCTTTCGGGGCAAGGATGGGCGAACAGAACCATGACGCGCCCTTTGGGAGTTGCGCTGCTCATGCGTCAGTCTCGGGCTTGGGTAGAATGTTCTTGTAGGAATACATATCCGCGTAATCAAAATCGGGCGCGTCCCATGCGATCATTTTTCCGGGGTTGAGCAGGCCCTTTGGGTCGGATTCGCGCTTAAAATCAAGCTGACGTTTGTCTGTGGATTGCCGCCCGCCTTCTTCAAGCGTGTAGCGGTGCGGATTGAATATCATGCAATCCATCGCTTCATGTTCTGCGACCAATTCATCAAGCGCGGCTTTGTCCATCGGTTCGACAATTGGCAGCCCTGCAAACGAAATGCCCGCGCCTTCGCGCATGACTTCAAGGTGCATGTGCAGCTTACCTTTAAACGTCTCATAGGCCGCGATGACCTTTTCGATGTCATTGCCATAGCGCACCTGCAAATAGGTGAGACCCTTGTTGAACTTCATGGCCCGCAGCGTCGTGTGGTTCCAGCCGAACTCATACATCGGGCCGGGGTTGCGATCCCATGTGTCATCATCTGAACGGTAGATCACATTGGCGCCTTCAAAGCGTTCAAGCAAAGTCAGCATCCCATCCATATTGTGGGGCGCGACCATCAAGCCGACAAGATGATCATCTTCTGTGACGTGGGGCTTCACGCGCTGGAAAAAAGCGTGTGCGATTGGCGCTGCATAGACTGACGCGAGCTTAACCAAGAGCCCAGGTTCGGCAGTCACTGCCCCTGCGTACTCTGTCGCGGCGCGAAAGCTGTCGAAACGAACGAACATTTCCGTCCAATCGTAGGCGGGCGCGAGCGGCAGTTCCAATTCGGTGATGATACCGTTGGTGCCATAGGCGTGGGACACACGGTGGAGTTCTTCGCCGGTGAATTCCAAAACACGTGGCTCGGCCTCCATCGTGACAACACGTAGGCGTTTGATGTTGCCAATATCGCGCAACGCACCCCAAGTCGCAGAGCCGACACCGCCAGACCCGCCAGCGATAAACCCACCGATAGTGGCCTGCGAATAGGTCGAAGGGAACATACGCAGTTCTTGGCCACTTTTTGCCTTCAGCTCATCGTCGAGTTCCTTAATAACCGCACCCGGTTCGACAACGACGAAACCGGTACCAATTTCCTTGATCTTGTTCATTCTCGCGACGTGGATGACGCAGCCACCGGCAAGCGGCATGGCTTGGCCGTAGTTGCCAGTTCCGCCGCCACGCATTGTGACAGGCACGTCGTGGGCGTAACAAACACGCAGGATTTCGATGATCTCTGCTTCGGACTTTGCATTGATAACAAAATCCGCTTCAAGGTGGTCCATCGCCTCCTTCAATACAGGAGAATACCAGAAAAAATCGCGCGATTTATTGCGGATGGTGGCGGGGTTCTGTTCCATGTCGAGATGCGACAGTGCGGCTTTCGCGGCTTGGATATTGGGGGTCATGGTTTGCTCACAATCGGGTCGAGTTCAGAGTAGGAAGGAAGGGTGCGATCTATCGGATCGCCGTCACGCAAGACGATGCGATCTGATTGCGGGCGGGCGAAAAACTCGGTCCAAGTCCGCGCGTTGCACAAGATCAAATCTGCGGGGGAACCAGCAGTCAAACTAGGTGTGTCAAATCCGCAGGCGTTTGCGGGATTGGTCACAAACGAAGCAGGCCAATCGGTTTGGCCGTGATCAAGGTGCGCAATCCGCGTTGCTTCGCGCATGACTTCGATCATGTCCAGATCACCGTAGGCGTAGAACGGATCACGGGTGTTGTCCGACGCAAAGGAAACGCTGACGCCTGCCACCTTCAGTTCATGCGCCATCGTGACACCGCGCCAACGCGGTGTGCGCCCCGCCTCGCGATCTTGCAGGTACATATTGCACATCGGAAGCGAGACGACATGCAGCCCCGCCTTAGCAACCAGCGAAATGATCTCTGCAGCGACATCATCCGGCATGACGGAAATTGAACAGCAATGGCCCACCGTGACCTTGTTCTTGAACCCAAGTGCAAGCACCGTTTGCGCGATTGTGCGCAGTGTGTCCGACGTTGGGTCATTGGTTTCGTCCACGTGAAAATCGACATCGAGGTCATATTTTTGCGCGAAGTAGAAAAAGTCGTTAAGCCGCTCTTGCAGGTCGGGCACCGGATAGGTCACCGCACCAAGGATATTGCCCGTTTCCGCGACAAGTTGGGCAACCTCAGGGAACAGATCTTTGTCGCGAAACACGCGGTCAATCGCAACAAGACAGGACGCCTGAAGCGTGATCTTGCCCGCCCATTTCTTTTGCAATTTCGCCACCACGCCAAACGACGATGCAGCAAGTTCATCGGCGCTGTCGATATGGGTGCGAATAGCCTTAGTGCCATGGGCATAGGCACAACGCAGCGCGAAATCCATCCGCGCCTCGACATCAGCGGCGGTCCAATTCGGATGGTCTTCGCGCACGGTTGTCAGTGCGCCCATGAACGATCCGTCAGGGTTCGATGCCCGCGGCCAAATGTGCCCTTTGTCCAGATGCGTGTGCATATCGACAAAGCATGGCAAGGCCATTGCGCCATTCATCTCGATTACAGTTTCGGCCGGTTGCCCAGCGTCCGTTGATGTAATCATACCATCTTTGATGGTTAGGTCTGTTGTAATCAGGTCTCCGTCTTGGCCTATAAGACAGGCGGGGACGGTTAAGTTTCGAAGTGTCTTCGCGCCGCTGGGCAAAACGCAAAATTCCATTAATTCTCCCGTTTGATGGCGCTTTCGTGCCATTTGTGTAAAAGTGCGTGGCTAAGTAATGAAGCCAGCGTGAATATCACGACACCCGTTGCCGCGATCAAAAGAAGTGCAGCGAACATACGTGGGATGTTCAACCTGTAACCCGCTTCAAGGATCCGAAACGCGAGCCCAGATCCAATACCGCCTGTTCCGGCGACATACTCGGACACGACAGCGCCAATCAGCGCCAAGCCCCCTGCGATCCGCAATCCTCCAAGGAAGTACGGCAGTGCAGTCGGCAGTTGCAGATACCGAAGCCGCTGCCAGCGCGTCGCGCCGTAGATTTTATAAAGGTCGCGCAGATTATGATCGGTCGAGTTGAGCCCAAGCGTCGTGTTGGACAAGATTGGAAAAAACGCCACGATCCACGCACATAACAACAGCCCGGCCAAGCGATTGTCGACATATATAAAGATCAGCGGTGCAATCGACACGACGGGCGTGACCTGCAAAATGACTGCGAACGGGTAAAACGCCATTTCGAAGTACCGCGACTGGGTAAACAAAACGGCCAGCCCAACACCGCCCAGAACTGCAACCGCAAGGGCCATCAACGTGATCTTGAGCGTCACCCAAAGCGCGTCCGATAGCATCCCCCAATCTTCGATCAAGGTTTCAATAACAAGCCCCGGCCCCGGAAGAATATAATGGGGAATCTCATTCCAAACGACGAGCCTATCCCAAAGAAAAATGGCAAGAAGCAGCATCAATACTGGAAGGGTCCATTTCGCTATTTTGTCCCGGCGTTGTGCACGGGCGTACTGCAACTCTTCTAAGTCGACTACCGGTGACTGGGTGTTTTGCATTTCTGGGGCGCTCATGCGGATGCCCTTTCACCATGTTGGTTCATCGCGCCATGCAGCGCATCGGACGCCTTACGGCACAGTTCGGCATATTGCGCAGAGGTTCGGAATTCTTCGGTGCGCGGGTAGGGGGCGTCAACGGTGACCTCTGAAGAAACCCGACCGGGGCGCGCGGCCATCACGACAATGCGGTCAGATAGGAAAACAGATTCAAACACCGAATGGGTCACAAAAATCACGGTGCATTTAAGTTTATCGCGCAGCATCAGAAGGTCGTTGTTCAGCTTGTGGCGCGTGATTTCATCGAGTGCGGCAAACGGTTCATCCATTAGGATCAAACGTGGTTGCGTCACCAGCGCGCGGGCAATCGAAACCCGCATCTTCATGCCGCCTGATAATTCGCGCGGATAGGATTTTTGGAAACTCTCCAACCCCACCATCTTAAGTGCCCACATAATATCACCGCGCACATCATCGAGCGATTTTCCACGCAAACGGTGCGGCAACCATACGTTCTGCTCAACCGTTGCCCAGGGCATCAGCGTGGGTTCCTGAAAGACCACACCAAGGTCCCCTTCGTTTAACCCGCCGTTCCACGTAATCTGTCCCGACGTCTGGCGCATCAGACCCGCGATAAGGCGTAGCGCCGTCGATTTTCCGCAACCTGATGGGCCCAGCAACGAAATGAAATCGCCTTGGTTAACTGTCAGATTCAGATTTTTGAGGGCCTCGACGTTGCCATTAAAGACCTTGTCGATGTTAGCCATATGCAACAGCGCGTCGCGTTGTCCCAAAGGTGGGATGGAAGAGGTATTGGACATTTCAGACTTTCTTGAGCAAGGACAGGGGCGAATAAATGCCGCCCCTGTCTTCAGTTCATGGGCGCATTACCGAAGGTCTATGCCAACCCGCGCATTGACAAATTCAGTGGTATACGCGGCCGAATAATCAATATCGCCTTCGATGACGCCAGCGTCGACCATTTTTGCGTAGAAGCCGTCGATCTGTTCGTCTGTCATCGCGCCGATCCCAAGCTCAAGCGCGTCACCACTGTCAACGATGCCTTCTGACAACATCTTTGCAATGGCGAAGTCGATTTTGTCCTGCGTCATGTCAGGATTGGCTTCGATGATCATCGCATCAGCGGCAGAGTGATCATTATAAAGGTAGTTGTACCAGCCCGTGATTGAGCCCTCGACGAAGCACGCGACCTGTTCGGGGTTTTCGGCGATCGTGTCTGCCATTGTTTCAACGGTCGTCGCGTAGGTCGTGTAGCCGGCATCTGCGATCAAAAAGATGTCGGGTTCAAAGCCAGCTTCTTTTTCGATCACATAAGGTTCGGACGACAAGAAGCCCTGCATCGCCATGCCTTCGTCCGCAACGAATGGGGCGGGGTTAAAGGTATAGGGTTCGCGTTGCTCAACGGTGAAACCGTATTCGGCGATCATCCATTGGTAATAAGAAGCAAATCCGTTGTCACCGATCAGCAATGTCAGGTCCTTAAGATCTGCGAAGGTTTCTGCCTGACCTGGGTGAGAAATGATAACCTGTGGGTGCTTTTGGAAGGTTGCCATGACAGCAACAACAGGGATGCCTTCTTTGGCAGCGTTGAACGCCTGCAACAGATCGCCGCCCATGTGGTAATCAATACGGCCAGCCAACATGAGCGCGCGGTTGTTCACCTGCGGTCCGCCGGGCACGATCGTGACGTCCAATCCGCATTCCGCATAGGTGCCGTCGGCTACGGATTGATAAAACCCGCCGTGCTCGGCTTGGGCCAGCCAATTGGTCCCGAATGTTACGGGCGTAAGGTCTTGCGCGGTTGCGCTGCTTGCTGTCACAGCAGCAAGCGTGGCGAACGTTAAAGATTGCTTGAGGGTCATAAAAGTCTCCATGGGTGAATTCCGAAAACGATCCTAGCGGGCTGTTTTCGTGATAATCACGGACCGACAGGCAGTTCTTGTGACGGGGTGAATGGTTTAGATTAAACAATGTGCACTGATAACATGGCTGCTGATTAAATGAGCGAAGACGACCGCCTTAGACCATCTTTAAAGCGCACCCTATGCGTGCGTGCGCAATACGTGGCATCAGGTAACGACTCACATTTAACGCATGAGGAATCCAAAAATCATGACCAGAGCCGTCAATCCGACCACGATCGCGCCGCCATTTGGCAATTATAACCACGGCGTCATCAGCCCCGCATCCGGTCGTTTGGTTGTCACGTCTGGTCAGCTTGGGCTTGCCCCTGACGGAAATTGCGCTGCTGATGTACGTACACAGGCTGAACAGTGCTTTGCCAACATAGACGCGATCCTGAATGGCGCGGGTTGTGGTCGCGCTGATATCATTCGCCTCAGCGCCTTTGTAACGGACCGCGCCTTTTTCGCGGACTATATGGCAGTGCGCGATGAATGGCTGGCTGGCGTTGCGACCCGTCCTGCATCCACGCTGTTAATCGTGAGCGGCTTCACCCGCGAAGAGTTCAAAGTCGAAATCGAGGCAACCGCTGTCTGTCAAAGCTGAGTTGCCCAATTCCATCGCTGGCAAGGGGCATGGATTGGCTGGTAGCGTTTACATCAACACCAGATTTGTACCTTCGACCGTTACCACAGGTGCATCAGTTTCAAAGACATCTTGCACCAGCGCTGAATCGACAATCTCTGCGGGGCGGCCTTGTGTTATGACGCTGCCGTCTCGCATGGCAATGATCTGATCCGCATAGCGGCTGGCCACATTTATATCATGCAAGACGATGACAATTGTCTTGCGGTGATCCTCACACATGCGTTGCAAGGTTTTCATCAACGATCTGCCGGCCGCGATATCAAGGTTGTTCAGGGGCTCGTCCAGCAGGACATAATCCGTGTCTTGGGCAAAAATCATCGCGATATGCGCGCGCTGTTTCTGTCCGCCTGAAAGAGTATCTAGCGTGCGGTCCGCGAATAAGTTTAGCCCGAACATACCCAAGGCTTGTGCGACTTTGGCATCGTCTTGTGCCGTAGGCCGACCGCGATTGTAAGGATACCGCCCAAAGCCAACCAGCTCTTTTACAGTTAGTCGCGGGGTATGATCCGCCATTTGTGGGAGGATCGATAAATGCTGGGCCAAAACCTGATCAGAACATGCCCCAATTTCCAACGCATCCACATGGATACGGCCTGTTTGCAGGGGTTCCAGACGCGCGATGAGTGACAAAAGCGTCGATTTCCCGGCCCCGTTAGGCCCTATAAGTGCTGTAATACCACCCTGCGCAATCTGAGTTGTCACATCGTTGAGAATACGTTTGTCGCCAATCGCGTGGGACACGCCTTGAATGGAAATCACCGCCCCGATCCTTTCAGTAATAGTGCTAAAAAAACTGCGCCGCCGAGCAGGTCGATCACAACAACAAGCGGTGTTGATAAGGCCATGACATGTTCCATGACCGCTTGCCCGCCTACCAATGTGATGGCAGCGATTAGACCCGCGCTCGGGATAAGGATCGCATGTTTTTCGCTTGGTGTGATAAGCCGGGCAAGACTGAGAACCAACAACCCGAGAAACGCGAGCGGCCCGACCAACGCGGTAGAGACCGACACGAGTATTGCAATGAGGATCAAGCTCTCTAATTCCAAGCGGCGCGGCGGTTCGCCCAGTGACATCGCGGTGTCACGGCCAAGTGCCAATACGTCGAGGCGGTGGCGGATTACCCAACATCGCAGCAATGCTAGTCCTGAAACACCGGCTGACAATGCGAGAAGATCGGTTTCGATCTGGGTGAACCGCGCAAAGGACGCAGCTTGAACCACGGCGAACTCGTTTGGGTCAATCATCCGTTCTAAGAAACTGGTTAAGGACCGAAATAATGCGCCAAAAATAATTCCGGTCAGGACCATGCGCAACAGGTCCCCACGTACAGATCGCATGAGCGTTCCAAACAACAAAAGCGAGGCTATGATCAACGCCGAGGCCGTGACCAAAAAGACGATCTGTGGGGGCGCGCCTGCCACCGTCATCCCACCAAGCCAAAACACCGCACCGCTAAGCAACAGCAGATAAAGGGCGTCAAACCCCATAATAGACGGTGTCAAAATACGGTTTTGTGTGATTGTTTGGAACAGAAGGCTTGCCGTCGAAACCGTGCACCCAACAAGGATCAATGCACCAAGTTTGGCCCCACGAAACGGGAGAACAAAACTCCACGGCGCGCGCACGCCCCACAGCATGTAGAACGCACAGCTCAACAACAGCAAAGCAAATAGACCCCATAAACGCCTATTCATGGCGGGGCCTTTGGAAAATAAGCCACAGAAATAGAAGAGTCCCGATAACGCCAAAGACGGTGCCCACCGGGATTTCAAACGGGTGGCGCAAAACGCGACCGATAATATCGGACGCCAAGGTCAGTAATGCCCCCATCAGCGCAATCAAGGGAAGGGTGTTGCGCAGGTGATCCCCCACGAGGCGCGAAACGATATTGGGGACAACCAATCCCACAAATGGGATCATGCCGACGGTTGTAACCGTCAATGCAGCCACAACAGAAATCGCAACCAATCCAATCAGCATCGCCTGCGTGTAATTGAGCCCAAGGTTGATTGAGGCCGTGCGCCCTAAGCCAACAATCGCAAATTGATCGGCGGCAAAATAAGTCACCAAGGCAACAGCTGCAGCGATCCACAACAATTCATATCTGCCTTGAATGACGCCCGAAAATTCCCCATTCATCCAAACGCTGATGTATTGAATCAGGTCCGCTTGATAGGCGACAAAGGTGACGCCGGCACCGATGATCCCGCCATAGACAAGCCCCACCAACGGTACGAGCAATGGTTGGGTTGGCGGCAAACGTTGGACGATGGCTAAAAATCCAAGGCTCGCGCAGAGAGCGGCGATGGAAGCCAGTACCATTTTGACGATCAGCGGTGCCGCCGGAAAGAAAATTGTGACGATCAGAATACCCAATCCGGCCCCGGGGCCCGTTCCGGTTGTCATCGGTTCAACAAAGCGGTTACGGACCAACATCTGCATGATCGCCCCAGCGATCGCGAGCGATGATCCGCAAATCAGTGCAGCGGCTGTCCGAGGAAAACGGCTTATCACTAATAGCTCGAATGCCGCGGGATCGTGCCAAAGGTCACCGAGTGACAGATCAATCACGCCGATAAACAGAGAAAGGATAGACAAAAGGGCGAGTCCAAACAGGCCCGCCCAAATATAAATTTTTAGGGTCAATTAGGTGCCAGAAAACGCGTCAGCGAACTGAGTCAACGTGCTGATCATTGATTGAATGCCGCCACCGGCGATGTAGATGTTCGCGCTATTGAGGTAGATGACATTGCCAGACTGCCATGCAGATGTTTCTTGCACCAATGCGTTATCAAGCGTGGCAGCGGCGGCCTCACCTTCTTGGCCGACGGCAGCGGCTCGGTCGATGACGATCAAGATGTCAGGGTTGGCATCACGAATGAACTCAAAGCTGATCGCTTCACCATGGGTGGTGGTTTCAACGTCGACAACAGCTTCGGGCAGGTCCAGTGCAGTGTGCAACCATCCAAACCGGCCTGCCGCGCCATATGCGGATACTGTTGGCCCATTTGTCATAACGATCAATGCGCTGCCCTGGTCAGCGACAGCGTCTTTGGCGGCGGCCAATGCGGTGTCAAAATCAACACGCAATGCGGCCGCTTCGTCCTGTTTGTTAAAAATGTCCCCGTATGCTGCAAGGCGGGCAAGGCCTTGCCCAACTGTATCTTCCCAGATCGTCATATCCACCGTGGGTGTGATTTTGGCCAAATCAGGGGCCACAGAAGAAGACCGCCCGCCTGCGATCAAGAGGTCATAGCCGCCCGCAGCGATTGCTTCGAAGTCAGGCTCGAACAGCGAGCCGACGCTCTCGGCGCCTTCAGCCGTGTCCGCGACATAGTCCACAAACAACGGTGCAACAACGCCATCAACATGGACCCCCAAAGCATCCAAAGTATCAAGTGCGGCTATATCAAATACCGCGATACGTTCGGGACCGGTCTCAACTTCGACGGGGCCTGTATAGGTTTCAACAGTGACGGTGTCAGCAAATGCTGGCGATACAACCAACATGAATGCGAAAAGCGAATAGCGCAGCATAAGATGTTCCTTTGAGGCTAAAGCGTGGCTCACCGGGCGGCTGGCTGCGAAATTCACCGTTTGATTAATTCAGGGAGGCGGAAGAGTCTAGATAAGTTGATTGTTTTTATCGGAAATACATTTAAGCCCTTGAAATGCATTTCTCGAATGACAGTAACCCGGTAAAAGGCAGCTAAAATCGCTTCCAAAAACCACAACTGTGGACGATTTTGAGGCCTCAATTTATGCGCGTTTCGTCGTCCCCAGACGCCGCCTACAACACCTTTACATGCTCAAGCTATCGAACCATTCACTCACAGATCTGAGATTTCATCGGTTCATAGAAACGTCTGCCCAACCAAGTGTTCGGACATTTGAGGTGTCCCTAGATTTGTAGACGGTTTGCTTGGTAATTTTGGAACCAAGGAGAGACGGATATGAACAAGGG
>NZ_QOCG01000013.1 GCF_003318235.1 Loktanella sp. D2R18
ACAAATCTAGGGACACCTCATACTGCCGGATGCCGAGACGCCAAACCTTGCGATGCCCTACCACGAGAGCCTGACATGGGCGAAACTTGCTATGTCACTCGTGGTGGAAACTGGAGCGCCAGAACTCTTTCGGGATATCGCTATACCTGAAAGATATGGTTTTTTAGACACTCGCGGTATGGTCATGCCCCATGAACGCGGCGCAACAAGATCGATCGTCGGCAAAAGCGATTTAAGTAAAGTAGACAATCTTATCGGTAAAATAAACGATTTTAATGCCGACGAACACACTGCATTGCTCACGCTATTACAGCAGTTTCATAAGGCGCGGCTACTGTTAGACCCAGTTCAAAAAGCCATTCATCTGCGTATTTGTATAGAAAACGTGTTCATAAAGCATGGTGAAAAAGAACAACTGGCCGCGAAGGTGAAAAACCGAGGTGCCAGTTATCTGTGTGAAAGTAGAACGCAAACAGAACGTATTTACGATTTTCTTAGTTGTGCCGTGCATCGCGGCGAACTTCCACAAAAACGTAAACACTCACCCACATATATTGAGGGTCGTGTCGCTGGTGCGATCAAACGGCTGCTAGATGAGGGCACATATCCAGTTTGGTCCGACTAGAAAGGTTACGTTACACCCCAAGCATATATTCAACGCGGCGCCAAAGGCCGCGCTGAGAAATTTCATTTAGGCCGCAGGCATCCGTTTTTCAACAATTTCGGCCCACCAGCTACAGCCCGCTGGAATCGCGTCATCGTTGAAGTTGTAGTGCGGGTTATGCACGTCTGCAGAATCCCCGTTACCGACCAGAATATAGGCGCCGGGGCGTTCTTCGAGCATATAGGCAAAATCTTCTCCGCCCATGACCAATGGCGCCTCGCTGCAGTCCCCCGAGACTGATTTCGCCACATCCGCTGCAAATGCGGTTTGATCGTCATGGTTCACCATACAAGGGTAGCCGTGATAATAGGTCACATCGGCCTTTGCGCCCAATGTGGCCGCTGTCCCTTCGCAAATTGCGATCAGACGTTCTTCGGCAAGGGCGCGCATGTCTTTCGACATCGTGCGCACGGTGCCTTTGATCTGCACACGTTGTGCGATCACATTGAATGCTTTGGATGACGATTCAATTGATGTGACCGAAACAACGATCTGATCAACCGGATTAGCATTCCGGCTTGCGATGGTTTGCAAGGCTGTAACAACTTGTGCTGCAACCACCACGGAATCGACGGTTTGATGCGGCTTGGCAGCGTGCCCGCCCTGCCCTTCGATGGTGACATCAAACTGATCGGTCGCTGCAAAAAACGCCCCAGGCCGGATAGAAAATGAGCCGACTTCATGGCCCGGCCAATTGTGCATGCCGTAGACTTCTTGGATGTTCCATTTGTCCATCATGCCATCCTCGCACATCTCGCGGCCACCGCCGCCGCCTTCTTCGGCGGGCTGGAAGATCACGACGACTGTGCCGTCGAAATTGCGGGTTTCCGACAGATATTTCGCAGCACCCAGCAGCATGGCCGTGTGTCCATCATGGCCACAGGCATGCATGGCGCCGTCAACCTTGGACTTGTAATCAACCCCGGTTTGCTCATGGATTGGCAACGCATCCATATCTGCGCGCAGGCCAATCACCTTACCGGATGTATCAGTCTTGCCCTTGATCACCCCAACAACACCAGTGCGCCCGATGCCGGTTACGATCTCATCGCAGCAAAATTCCTTAAGTTTTTCAGCGACAACAGCGGATGTCCGATGCGTTTCAAATAGAATTTCCGGGTTTTCGTGCAGATCTCTGCGCCACGCAGTGATTTCGGGCAGAAGCTCTGCAAAGCGATTCTTGACGGGCATGTCGTCTCTCCATTGGGGTATTTGTCTATGTTGTTAAAGGTTCGGACCAAGCACCAGCTTGGACCCATCTGAAAAACGGGACAGTCTGAACCTGCTGATATCATGCGACGGGGTTTTCCCAGTTGCAAGCTGTGCGGTGATGCGACCAAAGGCAGGACCGATCCCAAATCCGTGACCACACATTCCTGTCGAAATCGTCAGACCGGGAATCGCTTCGACAGTATCGACGATTGGAACGATATCGGGCGTGGCATCGATCATGCCCGCCCAAGCGGTCTCAATCTTGATATTCTCCAACCCCGGGTAGGTTTCTTGAAATGTCCGCGCCATAAATCGGACTTTTGATGCGTTCGGCTTGGGGGCAAGCACGCGCATCTTTTCAAACGGGGTGACATCGCCTGCGGACCAACGTCGCGCAGTCCCCCAAGCATCAGGAAACCCTTTCGGTGCGAAAGGTTTAAGCCGCGTGCCCAATGGGTCTTTCACCAGCTGCGACGCGAATTTCATGAGTGCACGAAAGGCATCTGGCCCGACAAACAGCTCGTGAAAACCGGCTGGGGCAAGCGTATAACCGCCATCAAGACGACGCCGGAATGCAAGGTGATGATCAACGGCAGCACCATTGTGCACGTTGTCGACAGGCGCAGTTGCTGCAACAGTGGCCCGTACCGATAGTTGCGGAATAGAAATGCCATGATTGCGTAAAAACAAGGCCGACCATGCGCCACCTGCGACGACCACAGATTTCGTTTTGATCAACCCGCTTTCTGTCACGACCCCGGTAACTCGGCCACCTTCAAGATCAAGCAAACGCGCTGCGCAGTTTTCAACGAAAGTAACACCATCGGCAGCAGCGGCGCGGGCTATCGCGGGCACCGCTGTCCATGGTTCGGCGCGCAGATCATTTGGGGTCCACAACGCCCCTTCCCAATCGCCATGCGCCCCAGGTAAGACATCCGAAAGATTTTCTTTAGTAACCACACGCGTATCGACACCATGCGCCTTTGCTTCGGGTAACCACGATGCATATCGGTCCAGATCATCTTTGGTTTTTGCCAAAAACGACACACCACCTTCGCGCAATCCGATGTCGGCACCGATGGTGTCATTCAGCGCCCGCCACATCGCGGCCGATTCTTGCATGATCGGTATTTCAGCAGCGTCGCGCCCCTGCACTCGTACCCAGCCCCAGTTGCGCGAAGATTGTTCAGCCGCAATGCGACCCTTTTCAAGTACAACGACCTTCAGGCCCTGCTTGGCGATTTCCCACCCGGTCATGACCCCAATGATGCCACCCCCGATAACCACTGCATCCGCCTGCGCTGGCGGTGGGCCGGGATATTTAATCGGATCGTTGAGCGATATAGGAAATGGTTTCATTGCTTGAGGCTTTCGATCAAGTCCCTGATAAAGGTTTCGCCTTTTTCGAACTGGGCGACAGAGATATATTCGTTTGGTTGGTGCGCCTGTGCAATATTTCCGGGGCCACAAACAACAACGGAATAGCCCTGCGCCTGAAAATGCCCCGCTTCGGTGCCGTAGCTGACGACTTCGCTGGCATTGGCCCCGGTCAATTGCCGTGCGAGCCGCTCTGCCGAGCCGTCGACCTCTGGGGCCAGTCCGGGCAGTTCAAAAAATTGCTCTGTGGTGATTCCCGTATCAGGGTGAATCGCCTTCATGTCGGCCTCGAGCTCTGCAACCTTGGCTAAGAAACGGTCCCGCCATGCGGCATTACTTTCTCCGGGCACGACACGGAAAGTAACATCAAAGGTGCAGTCTTTGGCGGTGATGTTATGTGCAGTGCCGCCGTTGATCATGCCAACATGCAAGGTGGTGTAAGGCGGCAAAAACGCGGCATCCATCGCAGCCGGGGCTTTGGCCGCGTTTTCAGCGTTCACTTGATTCACCCATTCGATCAGCTTTGCGCCCATCATAATCGCACTGACACCTGTGTGCAGCAGCGACGAATGTACTTCGAACCCATGGAAATGCATCTTGTACCCCATGCCGCCCTTATGACCCGTAACCACCGACATCATCGATGGCTCGCCAACAATTACAGTATCCGCACGCGGCATCCCCATGTTCACCATATGGTCGATCATTGGCGGGGCACCAGTACAGCCGATTTCTTCGTCATAGCTGAGCGCAATTTGGAGCGGACGTTTGATATCTGCCTGCGCAGCCAGCGTCATCGCCCAAATTGCAAGCGCATCAAACCCTTTCATATCGCAGGTTCCACGACCGTAAATTTTACCGTTACGCGTGGTCACGGTGAACGGATCGCTGTCCCAACTTTGACCAGCAACTGGCACGACATCTGTATGGCCAGATAGCACAACACCGCCGTCAATTTGCGGGCCAACATGAGCGTAAAGCGCAGCTTTGGTGCCATCTTCATTCGGAACGCGCTGCGTCGAAATACCAAGGTCATTAAAATATTGTTCAACAAAATCAATCAAATCCAGATTGCTTTGTGTGCTGACCGTAGGGTATGAGACCAAACGTTCCATCAATTGGTAAGCTGTCAATGACATCGATTTTTCCTTTCAACGCCGCAAATGCAGCCAATTGGGTGCTCACCTGTTCAATCAGGTGGCATTTCATGTCTGGGCCGGGTTCGGGCACAACGCAATTACGAAACGTCTTGCGGCGTCCAAAATAACTGTTACCAATTGGTAAAAATCCGCAATGCCTAAAATCCGGCAAAAGCGTAAAAATTAATCCGAACCACGTGGGAGGTTCTCTATGCCCGATGGGGCCTTGCCTGTTCTGGATGTCCAGAATCTAAAAACTGTGTTTCAAACGCGATCCGGTGAAGTTCACGCAGTGAACGACGTCAGCTTTTCGCTACGCCCGGGTGAACTACTTGGGGTCGTTGGCGAAAGTGGCTCTGGCAAATCTGTGACCATGATGTCCCTGCTCGGGCTTTTGCCCACCCCGCCCGCCGATGTGCGCGGCGGAACGGTGATGTTTGACGACAAAGATTTGCTGAATGTTGATTCCAAAACCCTGCGCGACGTGCGCGGTGGCAAGATCGGTTTCGTGTTCCAAGATCCGATGACATCCTTAAACCCCGTCTATACCGTCGGCATGCAGATCATGGAGCCCCTACGCAAGCATATGGGGATGAACAAAAAACAAGCTGCGGCGCGTGCGCAAGAACTGTTGGAACTTGTCGGTATACCCGATGCCAAACGCCGATTGAGCGATTACCCGCACCAGTTTTCTGGCGGGATGCGGCAACGTGTGATGATCGCAATTGCGTTGGCTTGCGATCCGCAAGTGTTGATCGCGGATGAACCCACCACCGCGCTGGACGTGACCATTCAGGCGCAGATTCTTGAGCTAATGAAGGAATTGCGCACCAAACTTGGTATGGCTGTTATTTGGATCACCCATGATCTTGGTGTCATCGCGGGAATCGCAGACCGTGTGATGGTGATGTATGGTGGACAGGTCGTTGAGCATGCGACCGTCGAGGACCTGTTTACAGACCCGCAGCACCCCTATACGCGCGCGCTCCTTAAGACGATTCCGACGATTGCGGGCGAACGTGCCGCGCGCTTGACCGTAATCGAAGGGCAGCCACCCATCATGAAAGACGCGCCTGCGTCTTGTGCATTTCGTGACCGCTGTGATGTCGCGTTTGACCGTTGCGCCGTTGAAAATCCGCCCCGCTATGATCTTGGCGCGGGTCATGACGCCGCATGTTTTTATGATGCCCGCACCGGAGCGCCCCGCGATGCTTGATACCGAACAAAAGCCACTCGTCAGTGTGCGCGACCTAAAAATGCACTTCCCTATTCATGCCGGCCTTTTGCGTCGCCGTGTGGGCGAAGTAAAAGCGGTCGATGGCATAAGCTTCGACGTGATCGAAGGCGAAACGCTCGGGCTTGTCGGCGAATCAGGTTGCGGGAAATCCACCTGTGGCCGCGCCGTTTTACGGCTGTATGACATCACCTCGGGTGAGATCATGATCGATGGCGACGAAATTGGTGCCACCTCGCAGGCGCAACTGCGCACCAAGCGACCAACCATGCAAATGGTGTTCCAAGACCCACAAGCCTCGCTGAACCCACGCATGACCGTTGAGGCGATTATCAAAGAGCCGCTTGATGAGCATACAAAGCTGTCAGAGGCTGAAAAGCGCGAAAAAGTCGGCGAACTGATGGACGCCGTTGGGCTCAACCGTCAATTTGCGAAGCGGTACCCGCAGGCGTTTTCAGGTGGCCAACGTCAACGTATTGGGATCGCCCGCGCGCTGGCGTTAAACCCCAAATTCATTGTTTGTGATGAACCGATTGCAGCGCTCGATGTGTCAATCCAAGCGCAGGTTGTGAACCTGCTTGAAGACCTACAAGAACAGTTTGGTCTGACCTACCTGTTCATCAGCCATGACCTATCGATGGTGCGCCATATCGCGACCCGCGTTGCGGTCATGTACCTCGGCAAAATCGTCGAACTCGCCCCGCGCGAGGCGCTGTATGCAGAACCTTTGCACCCTTACACCAAGGCGTTGCTGTCAGCGGTCCCCGAACCCGATCCTAGCCTTGCCAAGACATCAGAACGGGTCGTGCTACAAGGGGATGTACCGTCGCCCGCGAACCCGCCAAAGGGATGCAATTTTTGCACCCGTTGCCCATCGGTGATGGATATTTGCAAGACGACAGAGCCTACGTATTTTGAGGTGCAGCCAGGCCGCTTCACGGCCTGCCACCTCTATGAGAATAACAACGACACTGCCGAATAAACGGCAGGTCACGAGGTTAATAAGAGCACAACCAACAAGGAGAAGACACTATGAAACTCAAGACAGCACTGCTTGGCGCTGTTGCGACCGTTTCCCTGGCGCCCGCGGCATTTGCCGACGCGCATGAAGGCGAACGTGGTCGCGACGGCCAACTGAACATCATTTATTGGCAAGCGCCATCTATCCTGAACCCTTACCTGTCTGGCGGGACAAAGGATCTGGAATCTGCCAGCTTGGTCGTGGAGCCTTTGGGCCGTTACGACGAAACCGGTGCAATGGTGCCATACCTTGTCGACGAAATCCCAACAGTGGGCAATGGCGGCGTCTCCGAAGACCTGACCACGATCACATGGAAGCTGACAGAAGGCCTGCTTTGGTCTGATGGCACACCACTGACATCAGCGGATGTTGTGTTCACAGCCGAATACTGCATGAACCCAGAAGGCGGTTGTGCGCAGCTTGCAAAATTCGAAGGTGTCGAAACTGTCGAAGCGCTGGACGACTTGACTGTCAAAGTCACATTCAGCGGCCCACAGCCGAACCCCTACGGCCCGTTCATGGGCGGCCAGTCCCCAATCATTCAAGCCGCACAGTTTGCTGAATGTCTTGGCGCGAAAGCCCCAGAATGTACGGATGCAAACTTTGGCCCAATCGGCACAGGTCCGTTTGTTGTCACAGACTTCCGCACAAACGACGTGATCCAACTGGTTGCGAACGAAAACTACCGTGATCCAAACAAACCAGCCTTTGCAACTGTGACTTTCAAAGGTGGCGGCGACGCAACTGCGGCCGGTCGTGCCGTTCTTGAAACAGGCGAATTTGATTACGCTTGGAACCTCCAGCTCGCACCTGATGTCATCGCATCTATGGCCGAAGGCGGCGTTGGTACACCTGTATCCGCATTTGGTACACTGGTTGAGCGTCTTGAAATGAACATGACAGACCCATCTGCTTCGCTTGAAGAAGGTGTGCGTGCAACTGCTGCAGCGCCACACCCGTTCCTCAGCGACGAAGCTGTGCGCCGCGCGCTATCTATGGCCATCGATCGCGACCTTCTGGTTGAAGTTGGCTACGGTCAGGCTGGTCGTCCAACATGTAACCTTGTTCCCGGTCCAGAAGTTTACGCTTCAACTGAAAACACTGGTTGCTTGGTCCAAGACATCGAAGGTGCAAAAGCGCTTCTTGATGGCGCGGGCTGGGTTGACAGCAACGGCGACGGCATCCGTGAAAAAGATGGTGTTGAACTGCGTATCCTTTACCAAACTTCGACAAACGCCGTCCGTCAGGATTTCCAAGCGTTGATCAAAGAATGGTGGGGCGAAATCGGTGTTGAGACCGAACTACGCAACATTGATGCATCCGTGTTCTTTGGTGGTGACCCAGGTTCGCCTGATACATTCCAGCGTTTCTACGCAGACGTTGAAATGTACGCCAACAACTTTGACGGCACAGACCCACAGGCCTATTTGTCCGCATACACTTGCGACAAAGCACCAAAGCCTGAAAGCCAGTGGCAGGGTGAAAACATCAACCGTTTCTGTGACCCTGCATATGACGCGCTGGTTGCCGAATTGGGTGCCACTGCTGATCAAGCCGAGCGCAGCCGCATTGCAATCGAAATGAACGACATGCTGACCAAAGACACGATGACCATCGTTCCACTGGTTGACCGTGGTCGTGTGTCAGCACATGCAAACACCCTTGGCGGTGTTGTACTGAACACTTGGGATTCAGAGCTGTGGAACGCAGCTGACTGGTACCGTATCGGCGATAACCGCTAAGAACGGCGTAAGGTGGATCTTGATCCACCCTACCTGAATTATTCGGCAGGGCGTCATATGCGCCCTGCCCCTTTTCCAAAGCTCTGACCAAAGGCGTTGCCACCGTGCTGATCTATACTATACGCAGATTGCTCATTTCGATCCCGACGCTTTTGTTCATCGCTTTTGTGATTTTCATGCTGCTGGAACTTGCCCCGGGTGACCCGATGGCGCAAATGCCGCTGACAATCCCGCCCGAGGTCAAAGAAAAGATGCGCCTCGCGCTCGGCCTTGGGGAACCATGGTATGTACGCTTCCCGCTTTGGCTGAACCAATTCTTTATTGTTGAGCCGCAGTATTGGATCGACAGTAAATTCGGCACCAATTTCGCCGATGGTGCACAGCGTATCATCAGCTTCCAATCGCGCAGCCCAGTGTTCGACACAATCGCACAGCGGATGCCGCAAACCTTGTGGGTTGTGGGCATGTCTTATGTGGTCGGCGTTTTGATCGCCCTGCCCATCGGGATCATCAGTGCTTACCGTCAATATTCGGTCTTTGACCAAGCTGGCACATTCGTCTCAATGATCGGCTTTTCGGTGCCGCCATTCTTTTCAGGCGTGCTGTTGATTGTAATTTTCTCGGTCCAACTGAAGTGGCTTCCGTCGATCTATGACACTACGCATGTTGTGACCAATTGGGACAGCTTCGTGTTCCAACTGCGTCAAATGATCATGCCCGTTATGGTGCTAGCCTTGCAAACGACAGCCCAGGTCAGCCGGTACATGCGCGCATCCATGCTGGACAATCTGACCCAAGACTACGTACGCACGGCCCGCGCCAAAGGCATGTCTGAAACCACTGTCGTTCTGAAACACGTTCTACGCAATTCCATGATCCCAGTTGTGACGGTGATTGCGCTAGGGATCCCATCGATCTTTGGTGGTGCGATCATTACCGAGCAAATCTTCAAGGTGAATGGCCTTGGCCAATTGCTGATCATCGCCCTACAGGGCAACGATATCCCGATGGTCATGACCATCACATTTTTACTGGCGGTGCTGATCGTCATGATGAACCTGATTGCCGATGTGCTTTACGGCATTCTGGACCCGAGGATCCGCTATGACTGATACGACCATGACCGCTGTCGAAAAACCCCGCAACCAGTGGCTTGATGTCTGGGCACAATTCCGCACCCATAAAGGCGCTGTCGCCGGGCTTTTATTTTTGGTGTTCATCACCCTCTTCGTGACCGTGGGTCCCGTGATTTGGGACGTGGATCCCGGTAAGCTCAACATCCGCAACAAGGATGTGCGCCCCATCTATATGGCGATATTTGATAGCAATGCTAAGGTCAGCTGGGGCAGTCCAATGGGCACTGATAACCTTGGGCGGGATATCATGGCGAACATCATGGCCGGTGGGCGCGTGTCGCTCGCTGTGGGTTGGACTGCGATGGTCTTGGCCGTGTTTATCGGCACCCTGATTGGCGTGCTTGCGGGCTACTTCAAACGCTTAGACGGGCTGCTGATGCGGTTTACCGATCTTGTGCTGGCACTGCCGCTGCTACCGCTGTTGCTGGTCATGATGCTTTTGTTCCGCGATCCGCTGCGGGCGGCATTTGGACCTGAAAACGGAATCTTTATCCTCATCGTAACCGGGATCGGCATCACATCATGGATGCAAACCGCACGGATTGTACGCGGCGATGTTATGGCACTCAAAGAACGCGAATTTGTACTGGCAGCACGGTCAATCGGAACCCCAGCACGGCGTATGATCACCCGGCACCTTTTGCCGAACGTCATGTCGCCGATCATGGTGTCTGCCACGCTTGGGCTTGCCACCGCGATCATCACAGAAAGCGCGCTGTCATTCCTTGGTCTTGGCTTCCCATCAGATTTCCCGACTTGGGGTAAAATCCTGTTTGACAGCGTCGACCGTATGACATCGTTCCCCGAACGTGTTATTTGGCCGGGGCTTGCGATCTCACTGACCGTTTTGGCTGTGAACTACATCGGTGATGGGCTGCGTGATGCGCTTGATCCGCGTATTCGCGGACAGTAACCCTATTGCTCTGCTTGGACCTCAAGCAGAGCATTCAACCCGTTGATCGCGGCAGGCATTCCGCCATAGACGGACATCTGCCAAATCACTTCAGCCATTTCCTTTTCGGTGACCCCAACAGATAGCGCATGCGCGATGTTGATCTTTAACTGCGGGGTTGTTTGCCCCCCCATCGCGGTTAGCGCGGCCACAGTACAAAGCTGACGGGTTTTTACATCTAGGCCTTCGCGGACATAGTGACGCCCATAAGCCCATTCAACCAAACTTTCGGCCATACCTGGCACCAGATGGTCATAGCGCGCGGCAAGCGTTTCTTCCAATGTCGGGTTCATCTGGGCGACATGCGCGCGGCCCTTTTCAAGTGCTGTTGTGGTCATTTTAGTGCCCTTTCGCTTTGCGTTCCATATCGTGGTATGCGGCAACCTTGCGGTCCATCAGCGCTAATGTGTCTTGCATCAACACAAGCTTGGCCGCAATTTTTTCGCGGTGCTGCTCAAGCATCTCGCGTCGTTCGGTTAAGGTTTCATCCCCGCGCTGGCGCAACGCGGCATAGTGGATACGGTCGGCCTGTTTCATTCCTGTTGCATTCAACTGTTCGAGAAACCTGATCCAACCAAGCACATCATCGCCATAGACACGCCGCCCGCCATCGTTGCGCATCGGCGGCGCAATCAGCCCGATTTTCTCATAAAAACGCAAAGTATCGATCGTCAGACCACTTTGCTTCGCGACATCCCCAATCAGCATGACTTACTCCGCCTGTGTGTGTGATTCGTCCTAGCCTACTAGCTGGAGTACGCTCCAGCTCAAGCATAAACAGATCAAACGGGAATGATTTCTGACTGATGCGTAATAATGCGGTCTATTTCAGTGCGTGCATAATGGCCCAACGCGATCTGCGCGTCCCGGGCAGCGCCATCAGGCAAATCAAGATCGCCCAGCACAATGATGTTTTCATCATTCACAAGGTTGGCGGGCCCCGTGTAGTTAAAGCTGCCCAAGATCGTCAGCCCGTCATCAATCACCATCAGCTTGTGATGGATTTTACGCACACCGGTGCCCGTGCGGTTTTGATGCAGACGCACCCCGCCTGATGTCAGCGTATTCTTAGACGCCCATTTTTGGTTGGCCTGACGACGGTCCAAGACACCCGTTACAGTTAGCCCTTTTTGCTGGGCATTCACCAATGCATCATCGATCCCCGATGATTGTGAAAAAGTGAAGACTGCAAAATCGATCCGGTCTTTCGCTTTGATCATCTGCTTGATGAATTCCATCTCGGGCATATGGTCCGGGGCAAACAGCGGCTTGATCCGAATGCCCCCGACACTATGCCCTTCAAGCGGCTTGCGCGGCGTTGTCAGGCTTCGCGCTCCAAATATCCCTTGGCGTAATTGGCGAAACTCGCGCCCATATTCGCGTGCCACTTCGAGATCATGGATGACGCAGACATGGTTCAGGTTCTTTGTCACACCTGTTGTTGTGAAATTCGTTGACCCCGTAAGCACCGAGGCCTTGTCACGGATCATGAACTTTTGATGGAAGATCGCGGGGTTGTAATCCGCCTTGGCATCAACCCCCGCCCGTAAAATCCGCATGAGCAGCTCGCGGTTGATCTCTTGCACCCCCAGACTGTCGGGATCAGGGGCGTTTTTCTCTCGCAAATAGTCTTGCTCCATGATGGCCCGCACACGGACCCCACGGCGCGAAGCCGCGATCAACGCATCCGCAATGGGGCGGTGGTCCAGCTCTTGTACGCAGACCAGAAGTTCCTTTTGCGCAGCATCGACAAATTCAATAATCGGCGCTTCAAGGCTATCAGGTCCCCCGACGGTATCAGGGCCCATATGCAGGGTGATCGGGCCAACGGCGATGGGCATAACATGTCTCCATATCTGCGGCTGCTACGATATGGTGGGCATTCAGGGGGCGCTACGACAAGTGAGGAATTCCAGACTATATATGTATGGCTACGCGCCGTGCCGATCACAAAGAACCGCGCACATGCGATCAATCGCCCGCCGGACCTCGGGCAGGTGCCGATCATCTTGGTGCGAAACAAGCCATTGATCATGTGAAAGTTCAGGAATATCTGCGCCCCGCCGTTGCAATGTTTGCTGCGCGTCCCCGATGAATGTCGGCAACAGCGCAATGCCTTTACCCAACAAAGCGATATCAAGACTGTTGCGCGGCGCGTTCACTTCGCAAATGGCGTCGTTGCCGACCGTCTTTTCCAACCACCGGGCCGACGGGGTATCGGCCAAGACCTTAATCCACGGAATTGTTTTTTCTGTTGCCGCGTAAGGGGCGAACGAAACGCGCAGCAATTTACGCCCGGCAAGATTCGTTTCGGTTGGGCGGCGATTGCGAAAGCCGATCATAACCTCGCGGTGCGGGATGTCGCGGATTTCCTCGCCAGACAAAAAGCGTAGTTTTATGTCAGCCGGTTCGCCGATAATTTTATCCAGTTGGTCGATCAATGCTAAGGTTGTCCAAGTTCCGGCGGACACTTTGACCAATGGGCGCGTCGTTTGATCTACAGGGTCGGTCAACCTGACGATGCGCTGTTCAACCTCATCGAGACTTTCCAATAGCTTACGCCCCTCGGACGTCAATTTGTAGCCTCTGTCATGCCTTACAAAAAGATCACGTTGAAGCGCCCGCTCGACTTCAAGCATGCGGCGCCCCAAGGTCGCGGCACTTCGCCCAGTTCGTTTTGCAGCCGCAGATAGCCCACCGGCGCGCGCGACGGCTATGAATAGACGTAGATTTTCCCAATCCCCTCTCTTTTCATACATGAAATGATCCCTTCAAACCATTTCATTTATATGCATCAGCCGAACACCTAGACAAGTGTCAGGTCAAACAAAGATAGGGGAATGACTTGCACACTCAACCACCCAATCTCGGGACAATCTTCGTGCCGTTTTCTTACTCCAAACAGGCGAAGGCATTGAATGAGGAAGATGCATTTATGCTGGAACATGGGGGATACCCCGCGCGGATCATCTATTTGGTCGTTATAGCCGCAACCGGCGCGCACGACGCCCTAAAACCGAAACGCCCCGCCAAATAAATGGCGGGGCGCAATCGTAGGGTGGATCTTGATCCACCCCACCTAGTCGATTTTTGGCAGCAATTCATCCAGTGACTTCTTCGCATCACCATAGAACATCCGCGTATTGTCCTTAAAGAACAGCGGGTTTTCGATGCCCGAATAGCCAGTCCCCTGCCCGCGCTTAGAGACGAACACTTGTTTGGCTTTCCAGCATTCCAGAACCGGCATGCCTGCAATCGGGCTGTTCGGATCGTCTTGCGCCGCAGGGTTCACGATGTCGTTGGACCCGATCACGATGGCAACGTCCGTATCAGGGAAGTCATCGTTGATCTCATCCATTTCCATCACAATGTCATAAGGTACTTTGGCTTCGGCCAGCAGCACGTTCATGTGACCCGGCAAACGCCCGGCAACAGGGTGAATGGCGAAACGCACGTTCTTACCCTGCGCGCGCAGCTTGCGCACGAGTTCAGCAACAGATGCCTGCGCCTGTGCCACGGCCATGCCGTAACCGGGAATGATAACGATGCTGTCAGCCTCGTTCAGCGCGATGGCAACACCATCTGAATCGATCGCAACCTGTTCGCCTTCGACTTCCATCTGCGGCCCGGTCGTGCCGCCAAATCCGCCAAGGATCACCGACACAAAACTGCGGTTCATCGCCTTACACATAATGTAAGACAAGATCGCCCCAGAAGAGCCAACCAGCGCACCCACAACGATCAGCAGATCATTGCCGAGACTGAAACCAATCGCCGCTGCGGCCCAACCAGAATAGCTGTTCAGCATGGACACAACGACAGGCATATCCGCGCCGCCAATCCCCATGATCAGATGATAACCGATAAAGAGCGCGGCCAAAGTCATCACGAAGAGCGGAAAGAAACCACCTGTGTTAAAGTACCAAACCAGCGCAATCACAGAAAGCGCCGCAGCACCCGCATTGAGCATGTGACCGCCGGGCAATTTTGTCGCCGCTGAATCCACTTTGCCAGCCAGTTTGCCGTAAGCAATGATTGACCCGGTGAATGTCACCGCACCGATAAACACGCCCAAGAACAGTTCAACCCGCAGGATGTTGATCTCAACCGGTGACTTATGCGCAATCAAGGCCGCGAATGTGCCCAGATCTTCGCCATGGGCGCCGTGCAATACATTGCCAATCTCAAAATGCGCAATAAAGCCGACGAACACAGCTGCCAGCCCGACAAGGCTGTGCATCGCCGCAACCAGTTCAGGCATTTGGGTCATCTGTACCTTAGTGGCCAGCATATACCCGATTGCCCCACCACCCGCGATCATGATCAGCGACAAGAGCCACAGCCCACTGCCCGGTCCGATCAATGTCGCGAATACCGCCAGCGCCATACCTGCAATGCCGTACCATACCGCGCGTTTTGCGCTTTCTTGCCCTGATAGCCCCCCAAGAGAGAGAATAAACAGGACCGCTGCGACTACATAAGCCGCTGTTGTAAATCCGAAATCCATTTGTTCTTACTCCGCTTTAAGACTTTTGGAACATGGCAAGCATGCGCCGTGTCACGAGGAACCCACCAAAGATGTTGATCCCTGTCATAAAGACCGACAGCGCGGCCAATAAGATCACAAGGAACGACCCTGATCCGATCTGCATCAACGCCCCCAAGATGATGATCGAAGAAATTGCATTGGTGACAGCCATCAACGGCGTGTGCAGCGAATGCGACACGTTCCAAATCACTTGGAAGCCGACGAACACAGATAAAACAAACACGATAAAGTGCTGCATAAAGCTGGCGGGCGCGACAAGCCCCACACCCAACAACAAAGCGGCACCAACCGCGATCAATGTTACTTGGTTTTTGGTCTGCGCCTTGAAATCCGCAAGCTCTTTGGCGCGAATTTCTTCGGCTGTCAGCTCTTTCGGGGCCTCTTTTTTCGGGGCGACTGCAATGGCTGCGATCTTTGGTTTGGGTGGAGGGAATGTGACCTCACCCTTGTGGGTCGCGGTTGCGCCCCGGATCACATCGTCTTCCATATTGTGATTTGGTCGCCCGTCTTTTTCGGGGGTCAAATCCGTCATCATGTGGCGAATATTGGTCGCATAAAGTGTCGAAGACTGCGCTGCCATCCGGCTAGGGAAATCGGTATAACCAATGATGGTCACGCCGTTTTCGGTCACGATTTTTTCGTCTTTGACGGTCAGCTTACAGTTCCCACCACGTTCCGCGGCAAGGTCGATAATGACCGACCCCGGCTTCATGCTGTCGACCATATCTTTGGTCCACAGTTCCGGTGCGTCGCGTCCCGGGATCAGCGCCGTGGTGATCACAATGTCGATGTCAGGTGCGATTTCGCGGAACTTTGCCAATTGGGCCGCCGCAAATTCCGGGCTAGACACAGCGGCATAGCCACCAGTCGCCGCACCGTCTTGTTGTTCTTCGTTGAAATCAAGGAACACAAATTCAGCGCCCATAGATTCAACTTGCTCGGCCACTTCGGGACGGACATCAAACGCATATGTCACCGCGCCCAGCGATGTCGCCGTGCCAATTGCAGCCAGACCAGCAACGCCCGCACCAACGACCAAAACCTTGGCTGGTGGGACCTTGCCTGCGGCGGTAATTTGCCCGGTAAAAAAGCGGCCAAAATTATTACCCGCCTCGATCACCGCACGGTAGCCCGCAATATTCGCCATGGATGACAATGCGTCCATTTTCTGGGCGCGGCTGATGCGTGGCACCATGTCCATCGCGATGACGGTCGCGCCTTTTTTGTTGGCAGCCTCCATCAATGCGGCATTTTGCGCTGGATAGAAGAACGAAATCAACGTCTGCTCTTCGCGTAGACGTTTGACTTCGACATCTGACGGCGGCTGTACCTTGGCCACAATATCCGCAGCCTTAAACAACGCAGCGCCGGTTTTCACGACCTCTACGCCAGCGTCAACATAGGCTTGGTCAGCGAACCCAGCGGCAGAACCCGCGCCGGTTTCGATCAAACATGTATAGCCCAGCTTTTGCAGATCCTTGGCAGAGGCCGGGGTCATCGCGACCCTATTCTCTCCCGGAAAGCTTTCTTTTGGTGTGCCGATTTTCACAGATAATCCCCTATTTTATCAGTCAGCGGTCGGCGGCTTGTTACATGGTAGACTAGTATACCACAACTCCCGACCTCTGTTTTCCTTTTGTGATGCGTCCCCAACTATAGCCAACGCCGTGTATTTTGGCAGTAACGTGCGAATTCCGCACGGAACTTGCGCCGCAACCTATCCTCCTCTGGAATGATAAAAAGTTGCGTTAATGTGGCCTGCAACAATCCGACCATGACCAGCGCAATTGGCGCGTCCCAACGCAGGCAAAGCCCGGCAAGCACGAGTAAATCTCCGAGATATATTGGGTTGCGCGACCGCCGAAAAATCCCTGTGGTCACAAGCCGGCTCGCATCGCGGTGCGGCACAATCGTTGTGTGCTGCTTGCGCATTTCGACAAAGGCGAGCAACATCATGACAATCCCTGCGCCAACAAGCAAACCACCCAGTAAATCCGGCACCGGCCCACCGAAACGCAGTGCAAGCGGCTGCACTTGTACAATGCCCCATGCAAAGATAGCCGCAAGCCCTAACCAGACCGGGGGTATATTCATCCATTTCATGCGCTGAGTTTGCCCTGCGTGTTTTCGCTTGTCCATCTCTCATCAACAGATACGCTGGGTCAAAACGGAGGTCATTTTGACACACCAAGGAAAACATGCGCTTGTAACGGGTGGCGGCACCGGCATTGGGGCAGCAATTGCGGTCGCACTGGCGCAGGCCGGGGCCAAGGTCACGATTACAGGACGCCGCGAAGGCCCGTTAAACGATCTTGCTGCAAGCAACCCGCAACTGCATCCGCTTGTTATGGACGTCAACAACGAAGCATCCGTGCGCGACGGAATCGCAGAAGCGGCCATGGCGCGTGGCCCCGTCCAAATTTGCGTCGCCAATGCAGGCATCGCAACGGCCCAATCGTTTGCCAAAACCAGCATGGCAGACTGGCGCAACATCATGTCCACCAATCTCGACGGCGTATTTTTAACCTTGCAAGCCGCGCTGAAAACCCTACCAGACGGCATGCCTGGGCGTATGATTGGTGTCAGTTCAATCGCTGGGGTGCGTGGGCTTAAGAATGGCGTCACCTACACGGCCAGCAAGCACGGGGTGATCGGCCTGATGCGTGGGTTGTCCGAGGAATATATGGGCGGACCAGTCACGTTTAACGCGCTGTGCCCCGGTTACGTCGACACAGACATCGTGCGTGACCAAATCATTGGCATGCAAGAAAAATTCGACATGACAAAAGACGCGGCAACCGCTATTTTTTCCGCTGGAAACCGTCACAACACTTTGCTTGGGGTGGATGAAATCGCCGCAGGTGCGCTATGGCTGTGTAGCGAAGGTGCGCGGAGTGTTAACGGGCAAACACTTGAAATTTCGGGCGGTCAAACCTGCCCGTAGAAGGATAATACAATGCTATCAACAATTCTCGTACTGATCGTGGCCTTGATCCACGTCTACATTGCCGTTCTTGAAATCAAGTTTTGGGATAAACCGCGTGGTTTGCGTGTGTTTGGTCTTTCACAAGAATTAGCGACCCAAACGACAACCCTTGCGATCAACCAAGGTCTTTATAATCTATTCTTGGTGGCGGGTATTCTTGTTGGGGTGGCGTTTGGGATGCCCCAACTCACACTTTTCAGCGTCGTATGCGTGCTTGTTGCGGGTATCGTCGGGTTTGCGACGGGCATTAAATCTGCGCTTTATGCGCAATCGATCCCAGCCGCATTGGCCTTATTGGCGATGGCCGCGCACCTATGACAGATTTTGCAAGAACAAAGGCCCAATTCGATTTGCCTGACGGGATGATATACCTCGACGGGAATTCGCTTGGGCCTTTGCCCACCGCAGCCAAGGCGCGTGTCGCGCAAACGGTTGCAGGTGAATGGGGGCAGATGCTGATCACCGGCTGGAACAAGGCCGGATGGATGGCGCAACCGACCGCACTCGGTGATCGCATCGGTCGCTTAATCGGGGCAGCACCCGGGCATGTCGTGCTGGGCGATACGTTATCGGTCAAGGTTTACCAAGCCTTGGCCGCTGCCGTTGATCTTGTGCCTAATCGCAAAGTAATCTTGACAGATAACGGCAATTTTCCGTCTGACATCTATATGGCCGAAGGGTTGATCAAATCACTGGATCGCGGGCATGAATTGCGCGTTATTGCCCCCGAAGACATCGCCGATGCCATCACACCCGAGGTTGCCGTCGTCATGCTGACACAGGTCGATTATCGCACCGGGCGCATGCATAACATGAAGGCGCTGACCGCCAAAGCGCATAGTGTCGGCGCGGGGACTGTTTGGGATCTCGCCCATTCAGCAGGCGCGCTGCCCGTAGATGTGGCGGGATGCAAAGCCGATTTCGCCGTTGGCTGCACCTATAAATACCTTAACGGCGGCCCCGGTGCGCCCGCATTTATCTATGTCGCGCCGCACCATATTGGCACCTGCCAACCTGCACTCTCAGGGTGGTTGGGGCATGAAGCGCCCTTTGCCTTTGATCTAGATTACCGGCCCGGCACCGGGATAGAACGCATGCGCGTCGGCACACCACCGGTTCTGCAGATGGCTGCTTTGGAAGCCGCACTTGATATCTGGGATAAGGTCGACATGCACGCGCTACGCGCGGCATCCGTCGCCCTGTCCGAGCAGTTTATCACAGGGATTGAGGCCGTCTGCCCCATGCTTGCACTTGCCAGCCCGCGCGACCCGGCCCAGCGCGGCAGCCAAGTCTCGTTCCGCTTTGATCAGGGATATGCAGCAATGCAAGCCTGTATCGCACGCGGGCTGATCGGCGATTTTCGCGCGCCGGATATCATGCGGTTTGGCTTTACCCCGCTGTTTATTGACGCGGGCGATGTGGATCGCGCAATCAGCATTGTCGCGGATGTCATGCAAAACCGGCTTTGGGATGATCCGATCTATCAGACCCGTGCGGCTGTGACCTAGGTTTCGTCTAAGAACGATGTATCCCCACCAGATGGCGGCACGTCGTAGCCGTGGACCTGCACATTCAACGCGGCCCCAAGCAAGATCAAATAGGCCGTGACATAAAGCCAAAGCAGCAAGACAATGACGGCACCAATTGATCCGTAAACCTCGTTGTAGCTGGCAAAATTCGTCAGATAGAACGACAGGCCAAACGATGCCGCAACCCACAAGATCACAACCACAAATGCACCTACAGTCATCCAACGCCCTCGTGGGCCAATACGCGCCGGGCCAAAGCGATACAGCAGACTAAGCCCCATCATCAGAACGCTTAGTGCGATGAGCCAACGCGCACCTTCGACAAACCACGCCGTGGAAGCTGCGACAGGCACAAACGCCAAAACGATTGGCAAGATCACAACGGCTGTCAACGCGACAAGCGCCAATGACACCAGCGCAATTGTCAGCGCAAAGGCGATTAGCATTTGCAAAATCCCGTTGCGTTGGCGTTGCCCTGCAATTGCATTCAACCCGCCAATCAGCGCGCCAACGCCCGCGCGGCATGACCACAGGGCCAAAACGATCGAAACCAAAGTCGCCCATCCCAGCTTTTCAGGAGGGGCCAAGACCAACCGATTGATTTGCGTCGACAATAGACGGTAGGCGTCCGGCGGAATAATATCTTGCATCAAGACGAGCTGTTCCGAAATCACCAACGGATCAGCAAGAAGCCCAAAGATCGCGATCACTGCGGCGATGCCCGGAAAAATTCCGAAAATACCAAAAAACGCGACCCCGGCTGCGATCAACCCAAGGTGCTTTTTTCCGGCCATGTCCCAAACGGCATAAAGCACGCGCCACACACGTATGAGCTTCGACATTCTCGGTATCCACCCTTTTTGCATTTAACCACACCTAAAACATCAGGTGCATGATTGCCACGAAGCAAATCTACGCACGCAAATTTCATTCGCCAGCGCGCAAGCTTCGGGTTAGGCTAAACAAAAGCGGCGCAAAGCCCAAGAGCAGGCAACATATTTTGGACACTCTGAATCAGCATATTAACACGCTGGCGGATCACCTTTTGCAAAGCGGTGACGCACGCCAGATCGTTGCAATTACCGGCGCGCCCGCTTGCGGGAAGTCAACGCTTGCCGCTGAGCTTGCCCGCCGTCTGATCGCGCAGCGCCGTTCGGCGGTTGTTGTGGAAATGGATGGGTTTCATCTTGATAATGCTGTGCTTGCGGATATGGGGCTTGGCCTGCGCAAGGGGGCGCCTGAAACATTTGACGCGGATGGGTTTATTCGCCTGATCCGCGCCCTGAAATCCGGCCGTGATGTTTACGCCCCACGGTTTGACCGCACCCGCGACCTGTCGATTGGCGGGGCTATTAGAATTCCGGCGGACACGCAATTTGTCATCGTCGAAGGCAATTACCTGATGTTTGATGAAGCCCCATGGCGCGATTTATCCCCGCTATGGGATGTGACCGCCCGGCTTGAAGTCGCGATGCCTGAACTGCGCGCGCGGCTGATCCACCGCTGGCTTAGCTTAAACCACACCCGTATGGTCGCCACCCGCCGCGCCGAAGGCAACGACATCCCCAATGCGCAGCGCGTCATTGATCACGCGCTTGCCTGCGACTTTACGCTGAATGGGCAACCCGCAGTCAATTAATCCAAACCAGCGTAATTGCCGGAAACAGCAAAAGCAGCGTAACGCGGATAATGTCGGAACAGACAAAATAAAGCACCGCACGGTAAGTCGCCGTTATCGGCGTGTCGCGGTCCATATTATTGATGATAAATAGGTTCATCCCCACCGGCGGGGTGATCAACCCGACCTCGACCACGATCAAAACAATAATCCCGAACCAAATCGCGACCTGCTCAGTTGTCATGCCGAAATCTAACCCGCTAATCACCGGCCATAATATCGGCACTGTCAACAAAATCATCGACAGGCTATCCATCAAGCAGCCCAAGATCAGATAGCTGAGCAATATCAAGATCATCACCACCCACGGGCTGAACCCTTGCGAAGTTACCCAAATCGACAATTCTTGCGGCACATGTGTAAGTGCCAGAAACCCATTATAGAATGCCGCCCCCAACACGATGAAAAAGATCATCCCGCTGCCTGTTGCCGTTTGCAAAATTGCGTCGCGTAGCGCGGTCCAGTTAAGCGTGCCTGAAGTAAGCGCAATTACCCCTGTGCCCGCCGCCCCAACAGCGGCGCCTTCGGTTGGGGTAAACCAACCTCGATAAATGCCGCCCACCACCAACCCGAACACCGCTATCACGGGCCACACGGCGATAAACGCTTTGACGCGCGCGCCGTATGGCATGGGGGCTTGCGTGCCCGCCGCGTCCGGATGACGCCGCACGTAGATCGCGATGGTGATCATATATCCAAGGGCCGCCAAAATGCCGGGAATGATTGCTGCGGCAAATAGTTTTGCAATGTTTTGGTCGGTCAGCATCGCGTAGATGACCAAAATGACCGAAGGCGGGATCAAAATCCCCAATGTGCCACCCGCCGCCAATGTCGCTGTCGAAAACCCGCCTGCGTAGCCGAATTCACGCAACTCAGGCAGGGCAACCCTGCTCATCGTCGCGGCAGTCGCAAGCGACGATCCGCATATCGCGCCGAACCCCGCGCAAGCCCCGACGGCAGCCATCGCCATCCCGCCCCTGCGGTGCCCAAGCCCGGCTTGTGCGGCGCGAAACAACGCCTGCGACATGCCCGAAAGCGTCGCGAATTGCCCCATCAAGAGGAACATCGGGATGATCGACAGATTATAGTTTGAAAAGGTCGAATAAACCTCTGATTTCAGGCGCGCCATGAACACGGTCGTGCCATCCGTCGCGAAATATAGCCCACCTATGCCGCAGATCAGCATCGCTAAGCCGATCGGGGCGCGTAAGAATATCAGCACCAAAAGCATCGGAAACGACAGGTAACCAAGGGCAAGATCACTCAGCATTTGTAGGCTTTCCAATAAGCTGCAGCGCCGCGCAATAGGCGCTGACACAGCAGGCAACAATCGCCGCACCAAAGCAGGCCACATAGGCCCACCAGATCGGAAACTGGATCAGATAGGTTGTGTCACCATAACGGTGCTTGTCTTGCAGCCCTGCAAACAGCCGCGATGTGATCAACAGCATTACCAGCAACATGACAATGGCCCAAAACGCATCGATCCACCGCTGGGCTTTGTCGGAAAACCGGGCGGTAAACACATCCACCCGCGCATGTGCGCCCGACAGTTGCGTGATCGGCAAAAATGCGAAAATCGCAAAGGCCGTGCCAGCCTCGACAAGTTCAAAATCGCCCAAGATTGGGCCAAGACCTTGGTCCAAGAACCAATCGCCTCCCCCCCCGAGGAACCCTGAGTTGGCCAAATCTGCCGCCTCGCGGCCGGCGACGCTGATGCATACGGCGGTGATCACCGCACAAAGAGCACCCCCCCCAAAAAAGGCCATCGTCTTTGCGCAAAAATGAATGATTTTATGGGCTGTCATGGGGCTACAGATATGCACAATTTAGCACAGATCGGCGAAATATCGTCACCATTACGTAACTTCTCGGCTTGTTGTGTTGTTTGGACAAGGTCTCTAACCTATTTACATCTCATGCGATAGCTTCGCGCTCACCGGGGGGCAAGCCCCCCATCAATTGTCAGGAATGCGTTCACCTTGCCGCAACCGCTGCCCCCATTGGATGATTTGGTCGCGTGCCACCAATGCGATACATTGCATGTGGCCCAAGACCTGCCAGAAAATGCGCGCGCTTACTGCCAGCGCTGCGGCGCGGTGATGATGACGGCGCAATCGGCGTCCATTGCGCGCATTCTGAGCCTTGCAATGACTGCATTTGTGATGTTGATCGCGGCGATCAGCTTTCCGTTTTTATCGCTTGACGCCAATGGGTTGCACAACACAACTTCGGTCATTGACGCGGTGCTCGCGTTTAATGATGGCTATGCGTTCCCGCTTGCCGTTGCTGTGGCGTTCTTTATCATCGTGATCCCGCTGATGCGGTTGGGCGCGCTGATTTACGCGCTTGGACCGCTCGCGCGGGATCAACGCCCGCACGCTGGCGCAAAACACGCCTTTGGACTGGCAGAGCGGCTGCGCCCATGGAGCATGGCAGAAATTTTTATCGTTGGTGTCACCGTGGCCCTTATCAAAGTCGCAGGGCTTGCCGCGGTAACCGTCGGCCCCGCATTTTGGGCATTTGCGGGGGTGGTGATTGTCACCGTTCTTAAAGATCAAATAATTTGTAGGTATTCGATTTGGGAAGCACTGGACCATCGGCCGGATTGATCACTGCCCGCGAGGCCGGGCTTGTCGCCTGTCAGCGCTGTGGTCAGGTTCATGCGATCAATACCGCCTATTGCAAACGCTGCGATGGGCCGTTGCGTAGCCGCGACACCCAAAGCCTGCAAAAGGTCTGGGCATTGCTGATTGCGGGCATGATCGCCTATATCCCAGCCAATATTTACCCGATGCTGCTGACCAATACCCTTGTAGAGCATACTGAAAGCACAATTGTCGGCGGCGTGGTCGATCTGATCCATCATGGATCATTCGGCATCGCACTCATCGTTTTTGTTGCCTCTGTCATGATCCCTATCGGCAAGTTTGTGGCAATTATTTACCTTGCGTTGAGCGTCCACAACAGATCGTCCGACAATCAACATGAACGCCATAAAGCATATGAAGTTGTTGAATTTATTGGGCGTTGGTCGATGATCGACGTTTTTGTTGTTGCGATCCTATCGGCATTGGTTCAGCTGAACACGGTCGCCACAATTAACCCCGGTATCGCTGCCCTGAGCTTTGCGCTATCAGTGATTTTTACAATGCTCTCAGCGCAAAGTTTTGACTCGCGCCTCATTTGGGATGTCGACAGGACAAATAATGACGGACACTAACTCCCCCGGCCCCGCGCGCCTTGATGTGCGCCCAGTCAAACGACCGCTTTGGCAGCGGGTTTCGTTGGTGTGGCTTGTCCCTGTTTTGGCGCTTGCTGTCTCACTTTGGGCGGCCTGGAAAAACTATTCTGAACGCGGCACAGAAATCATCATTAGTTTTGAGAATGCGGCAGGTGTTGCGGCGGGCGAAACGGACATCAAATACCGCGATGTAGTTGTAGGCACAGTTGAAACCGTTGAATTTGCCCCCGGCCTTGGCGATGTGCTGGTGCATGCGCGTATCGACAAAGAGGTCGCCCCCTATCTTGATGATGACGCCGTGTTTTGGGTGGTGCGGCCAGACGTTTCTGTGCGCGGGATTACTGGGCTCGATACCGTTTTGTCGGGCGTCTATATTCAGGGGAACTGGGACACCGAAGCCGATGTCGCGCAGAATGAATTTACCGGGCTTGAAGCACCCATTCTGACGCTTGCCGGGCAACACGGCACCCGAATTTATCTACGTACAACCGATGGCAGTACAGTTTCTGCTGGCGCACCGGTCCTACACAAGGGAATCGAGGTCGGGTATCTTGAAACACCCGAACTCAACTTTGATGGCAGCGAGATTCTTGTCTCTGCCTTTATCGAAAGCCCCTATGACCGCCGGATTACCACAAGCACCCGGTTTTGGGACACGTCCGGGTTTTCCGTGTCCTTTGGGACGGGAGGGGTATCGCTTGATGTGAATTCCATTGCGTCCCTGATCGAAGGTGGCGTTGCCTTTGACACCATCGTTTCAGGCGGATCGCCCGTAGAAGACGGACATCAGTTTTCCATTTTCTACGATGAACAAACCGCGCGCGACAGCCTGTTCACCGACCCTGACGCCGAATTGCTTGAGGTCGCGGTACTGTTCGAGGAATCTGTTAGCGGTTTGATCGCCGGTGCAGAGGTGCGCTTTCAAGGCATCCGTGTCGGCGAAGTCACAGAGATGAGCGCCATCGTCGTCGGCGAAGGTGATACGGCACAAGTGAGGCTGCAAGCCGTGCTTGGTATCGAACCTTCGCGCCTTGGGATGCCCGAAGGGTCAACGGTCGAAGATGCAAGCGCCCTCCTATCTGATTTTGTCGCGCGCGGCTTGCGCGCCCGTATGGTCACAGGCAACATCCTATCAGGCACTTTGCTCATTGAACTTGCACAAGTCGAAGATGCTCTGCCCGCCATCATGACCCTAACCGAGGGCCCCTATCCAGTTATCCCAACAACGGATTCGCAGATTTCCGACGTAACGGCCACTGCCGAAGGTGTATTGGCGCGGATCAACGCGCTACCAGTCGAAGAACTCATGGATGGGGCAATCGACTTAATGGATAGTCTCGAGCGGCTCGCCAATGATGAAAACACCCGTGCCGCACCAGAATCGCTTGTCGCCCTTTTGGACGAAAGCCGGGCGTTGATTGCCAACGAAGACCTGCAAAGCGTGCCAACTGATCTGCGCGAAGTGATCGCCGAATTGGATGCCATCGTCGCCCGCGCGAACGAATTGGACCTTGTTGGCGACATTGACGGCGTTGTCGCCAGTGCCGGGCAGACCGTTGCCAGCATCCAAGAAGCCACGCAAAACCTGCCGCAGATTACAGCCAATATTGAGGCCCTGACCGCGAAAGCCAACGCGCTTGAATTAGAAGCGCTGGTCGCATCGGTGAACAGCACGCTTGATTCCATTGACGCGCTGATCGCCAGCGACGACACAAAGGACTTGCCCGGCACGCTGAACGCCGCACTTGATGAAATGCGCGGGTTCTTGGCTGAGGTCCGTGAAGGTGGGGCGATTGAAAACGTCAATGCGGCGCTGGCATCGGCGAATGAGGCCGCACAGGCCGTCGAAGAAGCGGTTGCTGGCCTGCCGGAACTGTCGACCCGCGCCAACAGCCTTGTCGCCCAGACCCAAGCGGTTATTACAAGCTATGGCGAACGGTCCCGATTTAACGCCGAAACTATGGCGACACTGCGCGATATCCAATCTGCCGCCGATGCGCTGACGGCCTTGGCGCGTACTATTCAACGCAACCCGAATTCTTTGCTGACAGGACGTTAATATGCTGAAAAAGATTACATTTCTGGCCTTTACCGCGATGTCAGCCTGTGGCGCGCCAACCGACCGGCTGGCCTTGACACCTGCGCCATCCGCGATGGAACTACGCCCGCTGGTTGGCAGCGCAATGGTGCGCACAGTGTCCCTGCCGACTTATGCCGCCGCCGAAGAAATCGCGTTTGAAACCGACACCGGGCTGATCACATCGAATGAAGCAGTGCTTTGGGCGGATGACCCTGAGCGCGCCGTGACGCTGGTGATTTCGGATACTTTGGGCGATATTTTGAACACCGATGTGGGGCCCGACCCTTGGCCCTTTGTCGGCCTGCCCGATGTCGCGATTGATATTCGCGTGACGCAAATGTTGGCGGGTGCCGACGGGCAGTTTCGTCTGGCAGGTCAGTTTTTTGTCGGTGGTGACGGGATCAGTTTCCGCAATAGTGCACATCGTTTTGCCATCAGCCAGCCGATGCAAGATCAGTCGTTGTCCAGCATCGCAACCGCCCAAGCGGCCGCGCTACTGGTTCTTTCAGAAGACATCGCGCAAACGCTAGCCCGCTAGTTTGACCCATGCGGCATCGCGTTTCGACGACCGTACACAGGCGTCAACAAAACGCATGCCTTGCAGCCCGTCTTCAATCGTTGGGTAAAGCACATCTTTGCTGACCTGCTTGCCATCACGATGCGCTCCGATAGCTTCGGCGGCCTCGTTATAGATCGTCGCAAATCCCTCAAGATAGCCTTCTGGGTGGCCCGGGGGAATGCGTGTCACACGTTCAGCAGCCGTCCCCGTCCCTGCACCGCCTCGGGTCAATAAACGCTTAGGTTCGCCAAAAGGTGTGAACCACAGCTGGTTTGGGTTTTCTTGCCCCCATTCGATGCCGCCTTTGTCGCCATAGATGCGCAAGCGCAGACCGTTTTCATTGCCGGGTGCCACTTGTGAACACCACAATGTCCCACGCGCACCGCCCTCATATCGCATCATGACATGCGCGTTGTCGTCTAAGGCACGGCCCGGAACAAACGACTGCAAATCAGCGCTGAGCGTATCCAAGGTCAACCCACTGACAAAGCTAGCAAGGTTAAACGCATGTGTCCCGATATCCCCTGTCGATCCCCCAAGACCAGAGCGCGCAGGGTCTGTGCGCCATTCGGCTTGTTTGGCATCTACATGCTGGGTCAGCCAATCTTGGACATATTCCACCTGCACCAAACGGATATTACCCAGATCCCCATTTGCCACCATTTCACGCGCTTGACGCATCATTGGGTAGCCCGTGTAATTATGGGTCAACACGAATAGCGCGTCACTGTCATCCGCAGCCTTCGCCAATTTTTTGGCGTCGGCCATGGTGGATGTCAGCGGTTTATCGCAAATCACGTGAATGCCACGCTTTAAGAATTCGCGCGCAGCTGCGTAATGCACATGGTTTGTGGTCACGATTGCGACAGCTTCGATCCCATCTTTTAGACGGGCCTCGCGGATCGCCATTGCCTTAAAGTCATCATAGGTCCGATCCGGCGCAAGGCCCAGTGCGTCCCCTGACGCTTGCGCTTTTTCGGGGGTGGAGGACAAGGCGCCCGCCACCAGTTGAAACCGCCCGTCAATACGCGAAGCGATCCGGTGAACCCCGCCGATAAAGGCGTCGTTGCCGCCCCCTACCATGCCCAGTCGAATTGGTCGTTGTGTCATCTTACAGCCCCAACATTTTGCGGTTCGCCGCGTGATCAATTTCACCACCAGCAAAATCATCAAAGGCGCGTTCTGTTACGCGAATAATGTGGTCTTTGACAAACTGCGCGCCTTCGCGTGCGCCATCTTCGGGGTGCTTCAGGCAACATTCCCATTCAACAACAGCCCAACCGGCGAAATCATTGGCCGCCATTTTTGCAAAAATCGCTGCAAAATCGACCTGACCATCGCCAAGGCTACGGAAGCGTCCCGCGCGATCCACCCAGGACTGATAGCCGCCATAGACACCTTGACGTCCGGTTGGGTTGAATTCAGCGTCTTTGACGTGGAACATTTTGATCCGGTCTTTGTAGATGTCGATGTTGTCAATGTAATCAAGGCACTGCAGCACATAATGCGACGGATCATAAAGCATATTACAGCGTGCATGGCCATCAAGGCGTTCAAGGAACATCTCAAACGTGACGCCATCATGCAGGTCCTCGCCCGGGTGAATTTCATAGCACACATCCACGCCGCAATCTTCGGCATGATCCAAAATCGGGCGCCAGCGTGCCGCCAATTCATCAAATGCCGCGTCGATCAAACCTTCGGGGCGCTGTGGCCAAGGGTATACGTAAGGCCAAGCCAAGGCACCCGAGAATGACGCCATTTCGGTCAATCCCATATTCTTAGACGCTGACAGTGCCTTCTTAACCTGATCGACTGCCCAAACCTGACGCGCGGCGGGATTGCCCTGCACGGATGGATCGGCAAAGCCGTCAAACGCTGTGTCGAATGCTGGGTTTACAGCAACCAACTGCCCTTGCAGGTGGGTGGACAATTCGGTCACCTCAACACCGTTTGCAGCGGCTTGGCCCTTAAATTCATCGCAGTAGTCTTTGGAACTGGCGGCTTTGGCCAAATCAATAAACCGGCCATCCCAGCTAGGCACTTGCACGCCCTTATAGCCGCAATCGGCGGCCCATTTTGTAATACCATCCCAAGTATTGAACGGCGCTTCATCCCCTGCAAACTGCGCTAAGAACAGCGCGGGTCCTTTAATCGTTTTCATATAATCCTCCCTGAATTGAGAAAACTATATCGATTTCGAAGAATGGTGCCAGCGTAAAATTACGTTAGGTTACAAGCGCACCGCCGGGCTGGCGGTAGCGCTATCAGATGCAAAACCCGCGGCGTGCAAACCATAGTAGGCTATGACGGCAATAACAGCAGTTGCAGCGAAGGCCAAAAGCATTGTTTTCATGGCTATCTTTCCGATTGTGCTGGGGGTGTATCGGGTTGTTTGGCTTGCACCTCTGCGAGCCAAAGCGAATGGTGCTCGCGCGCCCATTGCTCTTCGACCTCGCCGCTGCCCATTGCATCATAAGCGCCTTCCATACCGACCGATCCGATATAGATATGCGCAATCACAATCGCCATCAGAATAAATGCCATAATCGCGTGCCAAAGCTGCGCATATTGCATTTCGGCCTGCGGCGTTAGTGTCATGGGTAGATCAAACCCGAGCATTTGTGGCAGCCCAGTTGCATTCAAGATGGTAAATGTTTTGGCGAACATTGGCAGCTCGAACGGAAACAGCAGCGACAGCCCTGAGACAGAGATCGACGCCCCGAACAGAATGACCGACCAAAAGATCACCTTTTGGCCTGCGTTGAATTTCTTGGCCGGCGGATGTACACCCTTTGACATCAGGCCGCCACCCACGGCGATCCACCGCAGGTCATGTTTGTTGGGAATATTTTCAAGAACCCACATGAAAAACACCATGATCAGCCCGATCATAAACGCCCAAGATACGTTGTTATGCACCCATTTTGAGGCTAACGCGACCAGTGCAAAACTGTCATGCCCAAATGTAGGAATGATGAATTTGCGCCCAAACAACGACACCAGACCGGTAATTCCAAGCAAAACGAACGCCCCCCCCATCAGCCAATGAGCAAAGCGTTCAATCGATTTGAACCGTGTAACTGTGCGCCCGGTCTTCGCTCCATCAATCCGAATGCGGCCACGCAGTAAATAAAACAGACCGAGCAAAGCCAGCGTCCCGAGCAAAAGAAAGCCACCATAGGTCAAAAGCGGCCCCTCACGGAAGGTCAGCCACCACATCCCGCTGTCTTGGATCAACACATCGCTTGCTGGGCTACGCGATTGTGTCGTGACGTCGGCACTATCATAACGCAATGCACGCCACAGATCGGGGTCGGATTGACCGCCACGTGTGCCCAGCGCTTGGCGGCTATCCGCATTGACACTTGGGTCGCCTGTATTTTCAGAGCGGAACGCATCATCAACAGCCTGTGCGTCTTGACGGGCCATAATGTCAGCAAGGGTTTGCGCCCCGCCGGTTGCACTGCGATCAGGCGTCGATACATCTTGTGCTTGTGCGCCAAGCGCAAATAAGCATATGATAAGACTTGCAAAATATGCGCGGATCAAACCCTTGCCCCTATAGTAAATACGGTAAAAGGGCGGTGCCACCACCGCCCCGATCAACAGACGTTAGCCGCCTTTTTGCTCATAGGCTGTACCCCAGCCCCAAGCTCCTGACCCAAAGCCGCGCGCCACAACGCGTTCGCGGTAGATCGATGACACCATATCGCCGTCACCCGCCAACAGCGCCTTGGTCGAACACATCTCGGCGCAGATCGGCAGCTTGCCTTCGGCGATCCGGTTGCGACCGTATTTGGCGAATTCGGCCGTGCTGTGGTTTTCTTCGGGGCCGCCAGCGCAGAAGGTACATTTGTCCATCTTGCCGCGTGATCCAAAGTTGCCCGCTTGCGGATATTGCGGCGCGCCAAAGGGACACGCGTAGAAACAATAGCCACAGCCAATGCACAAGTCTTTGGAATGCAACACGATCCCGTCTTCGCTTTGATAAAAGCAGTCAACGGGGCAGACGGCCATACAAGGCGCATCCGAACAATGCATACAGGCGACCGAGATTGATCGCTCACCCGGTTTGCCATCATTGATGGTGACCACCTTGCGGCGGTTGATGCCCCATGGGACCTCGTGTTCATTCTTACATGCGGTGACACAGGCGTTGCATTCGATGCAGCGTTCGGCGTCGCACAGGAACTTTGCTCTTGCCATTATACTTCTCCTTACGCTGACCAGATTTTGCAGAGGGTCGCTTTGGTCTCTTGCATCTGGGTCACTGAATCATAGCCATAGGTTTGCGCGGTGTTTGTGCTTTCACCCAAAACATACGGGTCAGCACCATCTGGGTATTTGTCCCGTAGGTCTTCGCCTTCCATGTGGCCGCCAAAGTGGAAAGGCATGAACGCGACGCCTGACCCGACCCGTTCGGTGACCATGGCCATCACTTTGACCTTGCCTCCTTCGGGGCCTTCGACCCAGACCTGCGCACCATCACGCACCCCAAGGTTATTGGCGTCACGCGGATTGATCTCGACGAACATGTCTTGCTGAAGCTCGGCCAACCAAGGGTTCGACCGGGTTTCATCACCGCCACCTTCATATTCAACCAAGCGACCAGAGGTCAGCACGATTGGATAATCTTGCGAAAAGTCGTTTTCTTGGATCGACTTATACAGCGTCGGCAGGCGGTAGAATTTCCGGTCCTCATAGGTCGGATAATCCGCCACCAGATCACGACGTGCCGAATAAAGCGGTTCGCGGTGCACTGGCACCGGATCGGGGAACGTCCAAACCACGGCACGCGCCTTGGCGTTACCGAACGGCGCACATTCGTGTTTGATTGCAACACGTTGGATGCCGCCAGAAAGGTCGGTTTTCCAATTTACGGCGGAGACGCGGCCATCATAATCAGATGGGAACGGAGACATCCCTGCTTCACCAACCTCTTCTTGCGTTCCATTCGTCGCAGACATGCCTTCAACACCAGCGATATAGCCAATCGTGCGTTTTTCAGCATCTGTCAGGTCACTATCCCAGCCCAAGTCAATCAGCATCTGCATAGTGAATTCAGGGTAACCATCCGTGATCTCGGACCCGGCTGAATAAACACCTTCGGCCAGCAGATTGTCCCCATCACGTTCCACGCCAAAGCGGGCGCGGAATGTCAGGCCGCCTTTGGACACTGGTTTGCTCATGTCATAAAGATTCGGCGTACCGGGGTGGTTCATCTCTGGTGTGCCCCAACACGGCCACGGCAACCCGTAATAATCCCCATCAGCAGGTCCTCCAATGGCCTGCAATGTCGTGCGATCAAATGTGTGCTGGTTTTCCATATGCAGCTTGATGCGTTCTGGGCTTTGTCCAGTATAGCCGACTGTCCACATGCCACCGTTAAATTCACGGGTGACGCTTTCGATATTAGGTGTTTCCGCGTCTTCCATTTCGATATTGCGGAACAACCGATCAGCAAAGCCGAATTTACGCGCGAATTTCGCAATAATTACGTGATCTGGTTGGCTTTCGAACAGCGGTTCAACAACTTTATCACGCCATTGGATTGATCGGTTAGACGCGGTGACTGAACCACGGGTTTCGAACTGCGTACATGCTGGCAACAGATAGACGCCATCTTCACGGTCTTGCAGCACGGCTGACACAGTTGGATAGGGGTCCACGACGACCAGCATATCCAGCTTTTCCATCGCCGTTTTCATTTCTTTTTGACGTGTTTGCGAATTGGGCGCATGCCCCCACAGAACCATCGCGCGAACATTATTGGGTTGGTCGATGTTATCGGCGTCTTCCAAAACACCATCGATCCAACGGGACACCGGAATACCTGTCGATTCCATAAGGTCCTTAGAACCGAACTGGCCTTTCAACCAGTCGTAGTCTTCATCCCAGACGCGTGCCCAGTGTTTCCAAGCCCCTTCGGCTAGCCCGTAATACCCAGGCAGCGTATGTGACAACACGCCAAGATCGGTCGCGCCTTGCACGTTGTCATGGCCACGGAAAATGTTCGTGCCGCCGCCAGAGGTGCCCATATTGCCCAACGCAAGCTGAAGCACACAATAAGCACGCGTGTTATTGTTACCTGTGGTGTGTTGTGTGCCACCCATGCACCAAACGACAGTGCCAGGGCGGTTATTAACCAATGTATACGCAACGCGGCGCAGCTGTTCTCCGGGAACACCTGTCACACGCTCGACCTCATCTGGCGTCCAGCGCGATACTTCTTCGCGGATCTGATCCATGCCCCAAACGCGGGTGCGGATGAATTCAGCGTCTTCCCAGCTATTTTCAAAAATATGCCACAAGATGCCCCATACCAATGCGACATCGGTGCCGGGACGCAGGCGTACATATTCGTCAGCATGGGCTGCTGTGCGCGTAAAGCGCGGATCACACACGATCAGCGGCGCATTGTTTTGTTCTTTGGCTTTCAAAATATGCTGGAGCGACACAGGGTGTGCTTCGGCCGGGTTGCCACCGATGATAAAGATCGCCTTGGCAAGATGCATATCGTTAAAGCTGTTGGTCATGGCGCCGTAGCCCCAGGTATTCGCAACGCCAGAAACAGTCGTAGAGTGACAAATTCGCGCTTGGTGATCGACGTTATTACTGCCCCAGTAGGCTGCGAACTTACGGAACAGATAGGCTTGTTCGTTGCTATGCTTGGCGGAACCGAGCCAATAAACACTGTCAGGGCCGCTCTCGTTGCGGATATTCATCATGCCATCGCCGATTTCATCGATGGCTTGCTCCCAGCTCAGGCGGACCCATTCGCCGTTTTCACGCTTCATTGGATAGCGCAGGCGGCGTTCACCATGGGCGTGTTCACGGACCGCGGCCCCTTTGGCGCAATGCGCACCAAGATTAAAGGGGCTATCCCATGCGGGTTCTTGCCCGATCCAAACGCCGTTATCGACCTCGGCCAAGACGGTACATCCGACCGAACAGTGCGTGCAGACCGATTTAATGGTTTCAACCGCGCCAGCAACGGCCTCTTGGGCGTTGGCGGCGGTCACGGTGCCGCCTGTTGCGGCAATGGCGGTCAAACCACCAATGGTCAGGCCCGACCCACGCAAAAATGTACGCCTGTCGATTGCCCCTTTGGTGGATGGGGTTTGAAATCCCGCGCGGTGGCCTGCGCTTGTGGTCTTTTTCCTAAGCATGTCTTGTCTCCCTTGCTGGCGCCAAAATCTGGGCTTGCTGGGTTAGTGGTGAACGTCCTTTAGAAGCGGGCGCTTTCGAAATAGGCACGCGTATGCGCCGTGTCTTGAATTTTGTTGGATGTGGGATCAACCGGCTGAGCCGCAACTTCCGTGCCTGACACGGCCACCGCGGCGGCAGCGGGCGCTACCACCCCAAGTTTTAGAAAATCGCGACGGCTGCTGCCGCCCTCTTTGGTCGTTGTCATCAGAGTGTCTCCCCTTCTCAATTCTTCTTGCGTGGATTAATCCGCAATCATCCGAAACGCTTCGCGTTCAATATCTATAAATGCGCGGCCAACTGCGCCCACGGACGCATAGAAAACCGAATTCTTGGCCGCGGCGAGATCGTCAAAGAAATGCCCGGCCCATGATCCCACGTGTTTGTTAAAAAACGCCTTCTGCGCGTCCAAATCAGCGGCCCCGCCGGTAAAGCGGCCAACAATGAGCCCGCCCATCATTTCCATCAAGGACGCGATATTGTCTTCGGGTTCATAGACATTTGGCGCGCGCGCGATGCCACGCCCTGTCATGTCTGCACGCAAAGCGGCCAATGGTTTTTCGTTCAAAAACCCGGTCAGATAGTAGCTGGCAAACGGCAGTAGTTCACCCCGTCCCAGCCCAATAAACAAGGCGTTGAACTCGCGGGTCACTGCCTTTGGTTTAGTCACCCGGGCAACCTGCGCCAATTGCGTAATCGCCTGCCCTAGATCTGTATCATCCCCTGCAAGCGCCGCAGATTGCACCAAAAGCATCTCATCAGGTGGCCCCGACAAGAGTAGCCCTAGAAAATTATAAAGATCCGCGCGGAGGCGATCTTCGGCATCAATCACAATTTGCGTGTCAACTGCGGTCATACGGCGGCCTCTTGTGCGATATCGAACCGCATCCGGCGGCGTGGCGGGGCGCTGGTTTCAACCGCGGCTTCTGCAACACTTTCAACTGGGTCTAGCGCCAGAGTTTCCGCCTCGACTAGCGCTATCGCGGCATCAGAAATCTCTTCTTCGGCGGCTTCATCCGACTCTAAGAGCGTCGTAGACCCTGTCAGTTTTTCGAGATGCGCCATCATGCCCTTGCCGACCTGATAGGCCGTCTGCAAACCATCAACAACCATCGCATTATCAGTGAAATCCTGCCCGTAATCGACCAAACCATCAACATTGGCGAGAACGGGGTTGAGCCGCCACAGCTTACGCAGCGCACGGCGGCGCAAATGGTCAGGTACGTTCTTGAGCATGAAACCTTTGATGTCATCTCCTGCAACCAATTGATCCGGATCGGGAAGTTCGAGCGCAGCCAAGACCTCTGCATCAGACATCTCAGAAAAATCGGGCTCCGGCGCGGCGTGCTCTTCTATGGCAACGGCCTGTGCTTCGGCAGCGACCTGCGCTTTGCGACGGGTCCAGAAGTCTTCGGTCATGCGGGCTCTCCCTTGCGGGTCGGCGCGCGATAAACATCCGTAAGCTGCGTGATCCGCGCATCACCAATACCGTTATCAGCACCATCGATCTGCGCCCGATCCCGGCGGCGCTTGATAAATACTTCTTCTTCGAAATGTGCTTTTGCGAAATCACGTACCCATGCAATCACACCTGCCGGCATCATGATTTTTTCGACGATATCATCACCATTGTCCGCGTAATCTTGCGCCTCATAGGGCGAAGCGGTTGCGAGTTTTATATAAAACGGATGATCAGTGTCATCGCTTTCCCGCATCACCACATAAATCGCAGGGGCTTTGTCAGCCAGGCCTGTCAGATAGGCCTCACAATCGGCACCGTGCAATTCGAGTGGGACAGTGGCCGCATGAAAATCAGTTGTATCATCTTGACCGCGTAGCTGTATCCAGTCAGCAGGGCCCGCGCCCGGCATAACAGCCACGGCGCGCCATGCCCATTTCGCCCAACGCGTCGCGCCCGGACTGCGCCGCACGACAACACCCAGTGGCATTGATTGAAACTGATGTGGGTTGCGGATCAAAGCTGCCTTCTCCAGAATCTTACCCTAGACTGCACCAAAACCTATTACAAAAAAAGTACTATTATCACCGACTTATGCCGCAATGCAGCATAGCACAAGTCCATTTTGGGGGTTTCATTCAGGTCCCAGCCGCGCCTAAGTTACACCTATTCAGGCGACGCAATTCCGGGAATAGTAGCGGCAATGACCAAAGGTAAACATTTGATTTTATGCGATTGTTTGGGCAGTCAAAAAATTGATGCGGCGGCGATTTCGAACGCGACGGGATTAGGCTGTTCGCGCGTCCATACCGCGCTGTGCACACACGAAATTAACAGCGCCGCAAAGGCATTGCGAACCGGAGATGCGCTTATCGCTTGTGCGCAAGAACAGCCGCGTTTTGAAGAGCTTGCCTTTGATATTGGGGTACAAGAACCACAATGTTTTGACCTGCGCGACCGGGCTGGCTGGGGCATTGAAAACGGCGATGCAACGGCCAAAATGGCGGCGCTCGCCGCAGCCGCCGTTTTACCCCAACCCAAGCCTAAGCTGCGCGACATCACGTCACAGGGGCAGTGTCTCATCATCGGCGCGGGGGCTGCCGCCATGGCAGCAGCTGAACAGTTATCCGATGCGCTAAGCATAACGCTTTTGCTAACCGATGACAGCGGGTCAACGCCGCAAGATACATTTGATGTGATCAAGGGGCAGCTGCACAGCGCCCGCGGTAGCTTTGCCAATTTCACGATCCAAATCAATGCGTTCCAGACACGCGATCCAGGTGGGCGTGGCATAGTTGCATTCACCGAACAACAAGATGGGGCCACGTCACAATGCGACATCATTCTAGACCTGACAGGCAATCCGCCACTGTTCCCTGCCCCGGAAAAGCGAGATGGGTATCTGCGGGCCGACCCCAAACATGCGCCCTCCGTGGCCAAGGCCATCTTTGATGCCGCGCAGATGGTTGGGACGTTTGAAAAGCCGCTTTATGTGCAATTGGAGCCCAGCTTGTGCGCCCATTCACGCGCAGAAAAAGCCGCCTGTAGTAATTGTCTGGACGCCTGCCCCACTGGCGCGATCACCTCTGCTGGCGATCATGTGGCGATTGATCCGCTGATCTGTGCGGGTTGCGGGGCCTGCGCCGCGCTTTGCCCATCGGGGGCGATTGCCTATGATGCCCCTGCCGCGGATGCCATTTTCCGACATATTGAAACGCTCGCGCGTACGTTTCGCAACGCTGGCGGTGAAAACCCACGCCTTTTGGTCCATGACGACACTTACGGAACCGAGATGATCGCGCTCGCCGCGCGGTTTGGCCGGGGGTTGCCTGCGGATGTGATCCCGATGGATCTCTCGGCGCTCGCGGGTTTTGGCCATGCCGAAATGCTTGCCGCTTTTGGGGCCGGTTTTGCAGATCTACTGGTGCTGGTGGGGCCAAAATCCGACCAGGACACCATCGCGCAAGAAGCGGCCTTGGCAACAGCGCTTAGTGGACGTGCAGTGTCGCTATTGGATATGGCTGACCCGGATGCGCTATCTGATTATCTATATGCAGCGCAGGCGTCTGCTGCGATTGTCAGCCCTATTTTGCCTCTTGGCACCCGTCGGCAAGTCGCCCGCACCGCGACCAAAGCCTTACAAACTAACGCAATCATCCCGCTGCCCGATACCGCCCCCTATGGCGCAGTTTTGGTCGATGCGGATGCCTGCACATTATGCCTATCATGCGTTTCTTTGTGCCCATCAGGGGCGCTGGCCGACAACCCAGATATGCCACAGCTCAGGTTTCAAGAAGACGCCTGTCTTCAATGTGGGCTGTGCAGCAACATCTGCCCCGAAAACGCGATCACGCTTGAGCCGCGAATGAACCTGACCGATAGTGCGCTAGCACAGGTCGTGCTGAACGAAGAGGAACCCTTTGCTTGTATCACCTGTGGCAGCCTGTTTGGGGTCAAATCCACGATCGAAAAGATCACGGAAAAGCTTGCGGGCAAGCACGCAATGTTCGCCAATCCCGACACCGCCAAAATGATCCAAATGTGTGACAGCTGCCGCATTCAGGCGCAGTATCACGCGACCGATAACCCGTTTACTGCGGCCGACCGCCCTGCCGTGCGCACCACCGATGACTACCTGTCAAAGCGCCGCGACCATTAACAAGGACCACCACCAATGAGCGATGATTTCAACATGTCAATGCGTAAGTTTCTCAAACAGGTTGGGGTGACCTCCCAACAAGCGATTGAGACCGCGATGCGCGAAGCCGAGACCGCCGGGAAAACGTTTGAAGCCAAGGTCGTATTACGCATTGATGATCTTGATCTTGAACATGTCGTCACTGGAACAATTACCGGGCAGGACACGTAAGTGAGCATCACACGCGACGCAGTGATTGCGACCCTCAAGACGATTACAGACCCGGTTTCAGGCGATGATATCATGGCTGCGGGCCTTGTGCGCGCGTTGTCCGTTGACGCGGGAAATGTGCGTTTTGTTTTCGAAGTGGCACCCACCTTGGCGTCCCAAATGGAGCCGGTACGCGCCGCTGCCCAAGCCGCGCTTGAAGCAATGCCGGGCATTGGCGCGGTCTCTGCTGTGATGACCGCGCATAGCGCCCCCGCCACCCCGCCGGATTTGAAGCTAAGCAAACCAGCAGCGCCGAAAGGCCCACAAAAAGTGCCCGGCATCGACCGGATCGTGGCCATTGCATCGGGCAAAGGCGGGGTCGGAAAATCGACGGTCTCGGCCAATCTGGCCTGTGCGCTTGCCGCCGAAGGGCGGCGCGTTGGACTGCTTGACGCTGATGTATACGGGCCATCGCAGCCACGCATGCTGGGTGTCTCTGGCCGGCCCGCCTCGCCTGATGGCAAGACCATTTTACCAATGCGCAACCACGGCGTCACGATGATGTCGATTGGGTTGATGCAAAATGACGATCAGGCCGTCGTCTGGCGTGGGCCAATGCTGATGGGCGCCTTGCAACAGATGATGACACAGGTGCAATGGGGGGCGCTGGATGTGTTGATCGTTGACCTGCCACCAGGCACGGGCGATGTACAAATGACGCTTGCCCAAAAGTTTGATCTGTCAGGCGCGATTATCGTCTCGACGCCGCAAGACGTAGCCTTGCTTGATGCGCGCAAAGGTATTGATATGTTTCAACAACTCGGTACGCCAATCATTGGCATGATCGAGAACATGAGCACACATATCTGTTCTAGCTGCGGCCATGAGGAACATACGTTTGGACATGGCGGCGTGACCGCAGAGGCGGCAAAACTGAATGTGCCTTTGCTGGCAGAACTGCCCTTGCATCTTGATATCCGCTTGGCGGCGGATGGGGGGGCGCCCATTGTGACATCAAAACCCGATAGCCCCGCAGCCCAAGCGTTTCGCTCCGTCGCGCGCCAATTGATCGCTGACGGGGCGGCATGACCGGGCTGCTTTTGCCACCATTGTTTCACGGGGTTGCAACAGTTGAGCAGCCCAGCGCAGTCGCCGAACGTATGGCGCGCGCGGGCTGCGATGCAGGCACATTGGTTTATAACCTCTCTGGCGCAGAGCTTCGGGCGGCGATCATCTTTGCCCCCGAAGTGCCGCTAGCCCAAGCGATGGCGATTTTGCCCGTCTGCGGGATTGGGTTTCAGAATGCGCTTGGCGCGCTCGCTCCGCCAGAGGTCGCGGTCCATTTGAAATGGGACGGCAGATTGATGGTGAATGGCGCGGGCTGCGGCGCCCTGACAGCCGCGGCCAGTACCCATGCCCCTGACGCCCTGCCCGATTGGTTGATTATCTCGCTAAATTTGCCGCTTTGGTCTGCGAATGCAGTTCCGGGTGACACGCCAGATGTGACCGCGCTTTATGACGAAGGTTGCAGTGATATCGCGGCAGCCGATCTGGTTGCAGCATGGGCGCGGCACACGTTGATCTGGGTGAACCACTGGTCCGACGACGGCCCGCGCGCGATCCACAGCGCCTTTACCGGTTTGTGGCACAAAGATGAGGCTGATCTGGGGCTTGATCCTGACCTTGGCCTGCTACGTAAATCAGATGATGCAACCACTCTTACCCCGCTCACAACCTTGCTGGAGCCCGCATGACCGACAGCTATTTTGCCCGCGCAATTCATTTTGACGAAAGCGATCAAATGATTTTTCACACGCCTGCACGCACAGGCGAATGGTGTATTTCAGGCGGGTTTGAATTTTCGAATTGGTCGCAAGGTGATCTATCTGGCAAGGCTAGGCAGGCGTTTGCAAATGGCTGGCTAGGGCTAGAGACCTTCGGCCGGGCGACCGTTGTCGCAATCACTAAGATTGAAAAGGGTGAACTGGCGGCTTTGACCCACGCGCTTGCCGCGCATTTTGTCAGTCATTACGGCGCGCCCGATATTGCCGCGGCAACCGGCGTAGCCCAAGAAGAAATCGCGCAGATGTCAGCGCTTTGTGCGGATCAAGACGCCAATACATTGTTGATGGTAAGCCGGGAATTGACCGATGCGGGCGTCAAAGAAAGCTACCGGTTGGTGCCCCCCCAATCCGCTGGGCTTGATCAATTTGCAATCCACGGATCGCTCGACGACGATCCGCACCAGCATTGAGGGCCAGTGCGATCACATTCGGCTCAATGTGATCGCCCCATTCTTACGACCCTGTTTCGGCATTGAAGGTAAACAAGGTCTCGCCATTGATCGTATAGCCATTGATTAGCATCGCAGCATGCTCTCCGGTCAGCCAGTCTTCAAGCGCCAGCGCGACATCGTTTTTCACATGTGGATGCAGTGCCGGGTCAACTGGAATATAGGCGTATTGGTTGAACAGCACGGGGTCGCCTGCAAACAACAGGTCCAGATCAGCTTTGTTCCCAAAGTTCAGCCAGCTTGCGCGGTCGGCAATGATATAGGCATCCATGCCCGCGGCCGTGTTCAATGCAGCGCCCATGCCCGCCCCAACAGGTCGATACCAATCGCCGCCGCGCGCCACATCAGCGGCATCCCACAGCGAAAGCTCTTTTTTATGGGTGCCGCTGTCATCGCCACGGCTAACAAAAATTGCTTCGGTCTGTGCTATGCGGGTCAGCGCATCAGCGGCGCTTGCAGCGTCAGACACAGCAGCCGGATCTGCATTCGGCCCGATAAATACGAAATCATTATACATGATCTCGCGACGGTGCGTGCCATAGCCATTCGCGATAAACGCCTCTTCGGACGCGCGCGAATGCACCAAAATCGCGTCCACATCGCCTGCTTCGCCCAAGCGCAGAGCTTGCCCCGTGCCCACCACCAACAACTGCACATCGATCCCGGTATCCTCGGCAATTGCAGGCAGTAAGATGTCAGAAAGCCCCGAGTTATGAAACGAGGTTGTCACCGCCACCTTAAGGTTTTCGGCGCTTACAGTGGTTCCGGTCATTGCGAGAACACAAGCTATTATTCGGATCATTCGACAATATCTCCTCTGAGTAGGGCCGCGGCTTGCGGCGTTTTTGGTTCTTCAAAAAATGCCCCTGCTGGGCTTTGCTCAACGATTTTACCGCGTAAAAGAAACACAACGTCCAAAGCAAGCCTTTTAGCTTGTCCGATGTTATGGGTTGCCATGACGATCCTTGTACCAGCGGCATTTGAAGCTTGCAAAACATCTTCAATCTCACGAGTGGCACGCCCGTCCAGATTGGCGCAAGGTTCGTCCAAAAAAACAATATCAGGCTGTGTGATCAACGCACGCGCCAAGGCGAGTTTTTGTTTTTCGCCCCCCGAAAGCTGTGGCGCGGGGTTATCCAATGCATCTCCTAGCCCCACACGTTGCGCCCAGTCCCGCGCAAGCGCGGTGGCCCTACCCTTTTCGGTGCCTCGGAGCCGTAGCGGATAGGTCAGGTTCTCCAAAACGCTGCGGCGCAACACAATCGGCGACTGAAACACAAAGGCTTGACGGCGGCGCGCGTCTTTTAGCGGCGTTTGCCACTGCGCACGGCCCTGCGCCAAACGCTCCAGCCCATGCAAACTGCGTAACAGCGTCGTTTTTCCGGCCCCGTTTGGCCCCATCACAATCGTGAACCCGGTTTGGGAAATCGTCAGATTCACCGGACCAAGCAAGACCTTCGCGCGCCGTTTGACCACCGCATCCGACATCACAAGTGGCAAGATCGACGTCACCATTTGCCGTCCCTTTCCGTGCGTCCAATCGCGTGGATCAAGATATTGACGGTCACGGCAAGTGCAATCAACACGAACCCAAGCCCAAGGGCCAACGAAAAGTCTCCTTTGCCGGTTTCCAAGGCAATCGCTGTGGTCAACACCCGCGTCGCGTGATCGATATTTCCTCCGACAATCATGATTGCACCCACCTCGCCAATGGCGCGACCAAATCCGGCCAACGCCGCTGTCATTAACGCGCGCCGTCCGTCCCAAATCAGGGTCGCTATCCGTTGGCGTTTGCTTGTGGACATCGAAATCAGCAGGTCATGATATTCCGCCCAAATATCGCGGATCGCCTGATGTGCAATCGACGCGATCAACGGCGTGATGATAATCACTTGGGCAATAATCATTGCCGTGGGCGTAAACAGCAGCCCCAGCACGCCAAACGGGCCAGAGCGCGACAGCAAAAGATAGACAATCAAGCCGACGACAACTGGCGGCAATCCCATCAGCGCGTTGAGAACCGCAATGACAAAACGCCGATAACGAAACCGCCGAATTGCAAGCCATGCCCCAAACGGGAGCGCAAAGCACGACGCAACAAAAGTTGCCGTCACCGTCACACGCAGCGACATCAAAGTGATTTCGACCAAATCGGGGTCGAGAGTGACGACCAGCCAAAAGCCAGCGCTGATCCCCTCCCATATGTCGCCCATGCTATGTCACCTTGTCCTGCGCTTGGTGCAAAGTTTCACGCTACGCCCACGCATTCAATGAAAATCAATCAGCAATCGCAGCTTGGCGCGACTTTCGGCTTGCGCGGATAAAGGCGACAATGAAAAAAATCGTCAGCACCAAGATCACGGTTGGCGCAGGTGCACTATCGATAAAAAAGCTGATGTATATGCCAATGGCTCCCGAAAGCATCGTCACCGTCACCGCAATTGCCAACATATAAGAAAATCGTTTTGTCAGCAAAAACGCGATGGCGCCGGGCGCGATCAGCAGCCCAATCGCAAGGATGATCCCCACCGCCGACAAGGTCGCCACGATTGTCATCGAAATCAACGTCAGAAGCCCATAGTGCAGCCAACCAACGCGCAGCCCCACGGCTTGCGCCTGCACCGGGTCAAACGCATGCAGTAAAAAATCGCGCCGTTTGGCCAAGACCACCAAAGCGACAAACCCTGCAATCAGCCCCGCTGTCCATAGTTCGCCCTTGCTGACTCCCAGCATATTGCCAAAGAGGATATGATCCAAATGCACATCTGTGGTGATCTTTGTATAAAGCACGATGCCAAACCCAAACATCCCCGAAAACACGATCCCCATGACGGTGTCTTGTTTCACCCGGCTGTTCTCGGCCAGAAACCCAGTCGCTACCGCGCAGACCATACCCGCGCAAAACGCCCCGACAATCAATGGGATATGCAACAGATACGCCAGCACGACACCCGGCAAAACGGCGTGGCTGATCGCGTCGCCCATCAATGACCAGCCCTTTAGCACCAGATAGCACGACAACAGGCTGGTCGGCACCGCGATGATCGCCATCATCAAAAACGCCTTGGTCATGAAGGCAAATTGAAACGGGAAAAGCAGGCTCTCCATCACGTCGCCTTTAGTGCATCTGCGGCGCGGCGACGCGCGGCGAAATACCCGTGTTTAGGTGCGAAAGTGAAAACCGCCAAGAAGATCAGGGTTTGCAAAGTCACAATCAACCCGCCTGTCGCCCCATCGAGGAAATAGCTCAGATAGGCCCCGGCAAAACTGGTCCCTGCCCCAATCGCCACGCTCAGCATCAACAAGCGCGGGAAACGGTCGGTCAGCAGATAGGCTGTCGCCCCCGGCGTCACTACCATCGCGATCACCAAAAACGCGCCAACGGTTTGCAATGCCGCCACACAGGACGCGGACAGCAGTGTAAAAAACACCGCCTTAAGCAGATCCACACGCAACCCAATGGAGCGTGCATGGGTTTCGTCAAAAAATGTGACCATCAGGTCTTTCCACTTGGCCAAAAGCACGGCCAAAGTCACAAAGCCGATAATCGCCAACTGCCATGTGTCCGACGGGGTAATCGCCAGAATATTGCCCATCGTGATTGTTTCCACGCTGACCGAAGTTGGCGACAGCGACACCATAAACAGGCCAAGCCCAAAGAAAGAGGTAAAGATAATGCCGATGATCGTGTCTTCTTTTAAGCCTGATCGTTGGTTCAAAAACAACATCGCGCCCGCGGCTAATCCTCCCGCGGCAAACGCCCCCAACGCAAACGGCAACCCTAACATATAGGCCCCGGCCACGCCCGGCACGATCGCATGCGACAGCGCATCCCCGATCAAAGACCAGCCCTTTAACATCAGGTAAGCGGACAAAAACGCGCAAACACCCCCGACCAGAGCGCTAACCCACATCGCGTTGAACATGTAGTTATAGCTAAACGGTTGTAGTAACGTATCGATCATTTACCCTTGCCTTCATCGTAGACAACAAAGGGCCGTTCATCATCAGAAATCACCGTGACTTGGCGGCGATCATCATCATCGTGTAAATCAGGGCCGCCCAACACAAAGTGCCGCAGCACCCCGCCAAATGCATGTTCTAAATTTTCGCGGGTAAATGTGGTCTCGGTCGGACCGTAAGCCAGCACCGTTTCTTTTACCAAAACCGTACGGTCGCAAAATTCAGGCACCGAGCCAAGATTATGTGTCGAAACCAGCATCACCCGCCCTTCGTCGCGCATATCACGCAAAAGCTGGATAATTGCGTCTTCGGTCTGCACATCGACACCTGTGAAGGGCTCATCAAGCAAGATCACTTTGCCATCTTGGGCCAAGGCACGGGCCAGAAAAACCCGTTTGCGCTGGCCACCAGAAAGCTCCCCGATTTGTCGATGCCGGAAATCCAGCATGCCGACACGCACCAATGCAGCCGTCACCGCGTCTTGATCTGCTTGCTTGGGACGGCGCAAAAAACCCATATGGCCATAGCGCCCCATCATCACCACATCCTCAACCAAGACTGGGAAGCTCCAATCAACTTCTTCGGATTGCGGGACATAGGCAACGACGTTTTGGCGCAAGGCCTCTTTGACCGGCATACCAAGCACGCTGATCGCACCGCCCGATGCAGGCACGAACCCCATGATTGCCTTGAACAGCGTGGATTTCCCCGCTCCATTGACCCCGACCAAAGCGGCAATCGTGCCTGTGGGAATTTCGAAACTCGCGTGGCGCAAGGCAGTATGCCCGTTGCGGTAGGTGACCGTCACATCGTCAGCAACAATACCTGTGGTCATTGCGATAACCCCGCCGCGATGGTTTCTAAAGTGACGCGCAGCAGGTCGATATAGGTCGGCACGGGGCCGTCTGTATCGGTCAGGCTGTCAACATAAAGCACACCTGCGTAGTCGGCATCAGTTTCACGCGCGACCTGTTCGGCTGGTGCCTGCGAGACCGTGCTTTCGCAGAACACGGCACTGATGTCATGTTCGCGCACAGTGTCGATCACGTTGCGCACCTGTTGTGGTGTACCTTGCGCGTCGGCGTTCATCGGCCAAAGATACAGTTCGTGCATTTCAAAATCGCGCGCAAGATAGCTAAAGGCCCCTTCGCAAGTCACCAACCAACGCTCATCCTCGGGAACGGCCTGAATGGCGGCGCGTAGGGGTTCGATGGTAGCGGCGATCTCGGCCTTATAGGCCTCCGCGTTAGCCGTATAGATCTCCGCATTTTCTGGGTCATGCAATACAAAGGCGTCACGAATATTATCGACATAGATCAGCGCGCTTTGCATGCTCATCCAGGCATGCGGGTTTGGTTTGCCTTCATATTCGCCCGCCGCAATGCTGATCGGTGTGATGCCATCTGTCAGCGTCACGCTCGGCACATCGTCTAGATTGTCCAAAAACTGCGCAAACCACAGTTCAAGATTCATCCCGTTCCACAAAATCAAATCAGCATCATGCGCACGGATAATATCGCGTGGCGTCGGTTGATACCCATGAATTTCTGCGCCCGGCTTTGTAACACTTTCCACAATCGCCGCATCCCCTGCCACGTTACGGGCCATATCTGCGATCACTGTAAATGTGGTCACGGCCTTAAACCGATCATCATCGGCTAACGCCACGTTCCCCGAAAGTAACAGTGTGCTCGCTAACAGGGCTTGTTTGATCAGGTGACGCATTATGATGCTCCGTGAATTTCCGCTGGTAACTGCATATGAGAATTATTCGCAACTGTAAATGCGAATAATTCGCAAGAGTTCGCACGTGACTCATATGTATGTAACAATTTTCGTAAAAAGATCGGGATCGTGTCTTTTTCTCTCAAACCTCCCACAAGATGCAATCTCAAGCTGTGCTCTCTCAACGTACGCGCAAGTATTTCGACTAGAAACTGCTAAATATTCAGTCAAATCGACCAAATCATCGCTAAAAACCAGACATAGTAGCCAGAAACAAAAAAAGCCGGCCTTTCACGTTGCAAAACGTCGTGAGGACCGTTTTAGTTAGCCCGTAAATGCCAATCCTCGGGGGAAATGGTTTGTCAGCAGACAAAAGCGACACAGCGTTCGTAGAATTTGAACGCGTACAAAAAAGTTACGACGGCGAAAATCTCGTTGTAAAAGACTTAAATCTGTCGATGCCGAAGGGCGAATTTCTTACAATGCTTGGGCCATCAGGGTCCGGTAAGACGACTTGTTTGATGATGTTGGCCGGGTTTGAAACGGCGACGCATGGGGCGATCCGGCTTGATGGTGTTTCCATCAATAACATCCCACCGCACAAACGCGGCATTGGCATGGTGTTCCAAAACTACGCGCTTTTTCCGCATATGACGGTCGCCGAAAACCTGTCCTTCCCGCTTGAAGTACGCAAAATCGGCAAATCGGACCGCGAAGAAAAAGTCATGCGCGCACTTGGCATGGTGCAGATGCAAGATTTCGCAGGTCGCCGCCCGATGCAGCTATCTGGTGGTCAACAACAACGTATCGCGCTTGCGCGGGCCTTGGTGTTTGAACCTGAACTCGTGCTCATGGATGAGCCGCTTGGCGCGTTGGATAAACAACTGCGCGAAACGCTCCAATTTGAAATCACAAAACTGGCGCATGATCTGGGGATTACCGTTGTTTACGTGACCCACGACCAAACCGAAGCGCTGACAATGTCAGACAGGGTGGCTGTCTTTGACGACGGACGCATTCAGCAGCTTGCGCCACCAGATGAGTTGTATGAAGCACCGCAAAACAGCTTCGTTGCGCAGTTCATCGGCGAAAACAACACGCTAGAGGGCGTTGTACAGGAAATGCGCGGCGACAGCTGCATTGTGAAACTCGACAGTGGCGATGTCATCGATGCGATGCCTGTCAATGTCAGCAAAGTTGGCGAGCGGACCAAAGTGTCGATCCGCCCAGAGCGAGTTGAATTCGACAAATCCCGCCTGAGCCCTGACGCACATACTCTTAAGGCTGAAGTCTTAGAGTTCATCTATATGGGTGACATTTTCCGGACGCGTTTGCGCGTTGCAGGAACCGATGACTTTGTCATTAAATCACGCAACGCCCCTGATCAGGTCCGCCTGACGCCGGGAAGCCAAATCGAAATTGGCTGGCTTGCACGAGATTGCCGCGCGCTTGATGCGTAACGGCTGAAACAGAGCCTGCCTTCGCCCGGAAGGTAGGCTCGCACGTAATAATCCGGGTAAACTTACGGGAGACTAAAATGACTTTGACCAAAGCACTCATGGCCACTTCGGCTCTGACGCTGGCTGGTTCAACAGCCTTCGCAGACGGCCATATGGCCGACGAAATGACCATCGTTAGCTGGGGTGGCGCGTATTCTGCATCACAACAAGCAGCCTACCACGACCCCTACTCCGAAAACACGGGCGTCACGATCATCAATGACGAAAGTTCAAACGAAGCGGTTGCGAAACTGCGTGCGATGAACGAAGCGGGCAACATCACATGGGACGTTGTTGACGTTGTGGCATCTGACGCGATCCGTCTTTGCGACGAAGGCCTTGCGCTGGAAATCGACGCCGACGAACAGCTCGCACCTGGCGATGACGGTTCTTCTGCTTCTGACGATTTCGGCGACCTGTTGGTATCTGATTGCTTCATCCCGCAGATCGTTTATTCGACAACTGCTGGTTACCGCACTGATTTGGTTGGCGATACACCGCCAACGTCTATCTGCGCATTCTTCGATCTCGAAGCATACCCAGGCATGCGTTCGCTTGAAAAACGCCCAATCAACAACATGGAATGGGCGTTGCTTTGTGACGGCGTTGCAAAAGAAGACGTTTATGACGTTCTCGAAACCGAAGAAGGCCAAGCACAGGCATTTGCCAAGCTTGACACGATCAAAGACAGCGTTGTTTGGTGGTCTGCTGGTGCAGATACCCCACAATTGTTGGCCGACGGCGAAGTCGTCATGGGCACAACATACAACGGTCGTCTGTTCAGCCTGATCGAAGAGCAAGACCAGCCTGTTGCAATGCTGTGGGACGCGCAAGTGTTCGACCTTGACGGTTGGATTATTCCCGCAGGCCTGAGCCCAGAGCGTGAAGCACGCGCCTTGGACTACATCTACTTTGCGACAGACACACAGCGTCTTGCTGACCAAGCGAAATACATCTCTTACGGTCCAGCACGTGCATCATCTGCGCCTCTGGTTGGGCAGCACGCAACATTGGGTATCGACATGGCACCACATATGCCAACCGACCCTGCGAACGCGACAAACACCTTCTTGTATAACTACGAGTGGTGGGCTGATTACCGCGACGATCTGGATGCAAAATTCCAAAGCTGGCTTGCACAATAAGCCTTAATACCTGCGCAAGGTGGGGCAACCCGCCTTGCGCATCTTTCATCCACGGGAATTCAAGATGCCAAAAGGCTATATCATCGGCCATATCACGGTGAACAATCCTGACGCTTACCAGGAATACATCATCAAAGACACGCCCATGATCGCAGCCCACGGTGGCAAACCAATCGTCCGTGGTGGCCCAAGCGAAGTGCCTGAAGGCACAGCATTTGACCGCCATGTGATCTTTGAATTTCCAGACTACGCAAGCGCCAAGGCGCTATATTATTCCAAAGAATACCAAGAGGTCGCGCGCATCCGCCGCGAAAACGCAACAAGCATGATCATCTTGGTCGAAGGGGTTTAGAACACATGGCAGAGCAAGTCCTTGCCGCAGACGGCACACCACTAAAGGCAAGCCTCAACCGCGCATTGCGCCGCCAAAAGATGCGCGCGCTGGTCCTGATTTTACCTCTTCTTCTGTTTATTCTGGCGACATTCATCTACCCAATCGGGCAAATGCTGTTCCGCTCGGTCGAAAACGGTATTGTGAGCGAAACCATCCCGCGCACTGTTGTCGCCCTTGATGATTGGGACACGCAGGAAAATGATCTTCCCCCTGCCCCGGTATTTGACGCGCTTGCCAAAGATTTGGCCGTCGCGGTTGAGCTTAAAGAACACACACGTCTGGGCAGCCGCCTGAACTACGAATTGTCGGGTATTTCATCGCTGTTCCGTAAAACGGGCCGCAGGGTCGATGATATTGGTGAAATCTACACGGACCAGTTGGTCGCGCTTGATCCCGCATGGGAAGATCCGGCCACATGGGTCACGCTGATGGCTGACCCTGATTGGATCACCGCACAAGCCGCATGGGACGGTGAAGGGGATGAACCCGCCTTTGTCATGTCCGCCTCAGCGATTGACCTGCTGCCCCAAACGGCCGACATCTACGCCGATTTTGCCCGCGTCATCCAATCCGAAGACAATGATAGTCCCACCGACGAAGAACCATGGCACATCGTGTCCTTGGCCCTGTATCAAGATTTGATTGCTTCGCCGTCGGTCGACATTCCCGGCCCGCTTGCCGGTCTTGTAAGCACAGCTGCGGCTGCGGCGCCAAGCTTTGAAACCGAAGACGTCATCGCGACATTGACCGAAGTCGACGATGATTGGCAAAACCCGGAAGTTTGGGAGACCATCTATACTTATAGCCCGGCCTACACGAACGGCTATTTCTTGAACGCGATTGATTTGCAAAAAACTACAGATGGCGTTGAATGGCAGCCAGAGAACGAACAAGTCTACCTGACTTTGTTCTTGCGCACGATGATCATGTCGATGACCATCACAATCAGTTGCATTTTGCTGGGCTACCCCGTGGCATGGATGCTTGCGAACCTGCCGGCACGCAAGGCAAACCTGTTGATGATCCTTGTGCTGCTACCGTTCTGGACATCGCTATTGGTACGGACATCTGCGTGGAAGGTGCTGTTGCAAAACCAAGGGGTGATCAATGATCTGTTGGTTTGGGTCGGTTTCGTTGCCGATGACAACCGGCTTGCCCTGATCAATAACGCCACAGGAACAGTGATCGCCATGACGCATATCTTGCTGCCCTTTATGATCTTGCCGCTTTATTCCGTGATGCAGACCATTCCGATCAGCTATCTGCGCGCGGCGAAATCTCTGGGCGCAACCAATTGGACAGCCTTCTGGCGTGTTTATTTTCCGCAGTCCATTCCCGGTATCGGCGCGGGGTCGATCCTCGTGTTTATCCTATCGATTGGCTACTATATCACGCCAGAAATCGTGGGCGGCACCAAGGGTGTCTTTATCTCGAACCGGATCGCTTATCACATCTCAAGCTCGCTCAACTGGGGCTTGGCAGCGGCACTGGGTGCAATCCTACTGGCAATCGTTCTGGCGCTTTATTGGGCCTACGACCGGATCGTCGGCATCGACAACGTGAAACTAGGAGGCTGATCAGATGAGCTTGCCAATCTATGCAACCACCGGTCAAAAGATCTGGTATTATACCTTCCGCGTGATCGTGGGCCTGATCTTGTTCTTCTTGATCGCCCCAATCATCATCATCATTCCGTTGTCGTTCAACGCGCAGGATTTCTTTACCTTCACGCCAGAGATGCTGGCGCTGGACCCAGAGGGCTATTCGCTCAAACACTACCGTGACTTCTTTTCTAATCAGGACTGGATCCGCCCGCTGAAGAACTCGCTGATCATTGCGCCCTTCGCGACGATTATCTCGGTTTCATTGGGGACATTAGCTGCCATTGGTCTGTCACAATCACACGTACCGTTCCGGCGTGGGATCATGGCGATTTTGATTTCACCGATGATTGTGCCGCTGATCATTTCAGCGACAGGCATGTTCTTTTTCTACAGCCAAATGGGCCTGTGGATGGAAAACACGTTCGGGATTTCAAAATCGCTTTCGGGCTACATAAAAGTGATCTTGGCACATGCCGCACTTGGGATTCCCTTCGTGATTATTACCGTGACCGCAACGCTTGTCGGTTTCGACCAATCCCTGACGCGGGCCGCGGCCAATATGGGCGCGACACCAACGGTCACGTTTTTCCGGGTACAGATGCCGCTGATCCTGCCCGGCGTAATTTCAGGCGGGCTGTTCGCCTTCATCACATCGTTTGACGAGGTCGTCGTCGTGCTATTCGTAGGTGCGGCGGCGCAAAAAACCCTGCCGTGGCAAATGTTTACAGGGCTACGCGAACAGATCAGCCCAACGATCCTCGCGGTGGCGACTGTGCTGGTTGGGATTTCGATCCTCTTGCTTGCAACGGTTGAATTGCTCCGGCGGCGGTCCGAACGGCTGCGCGGTATGTCACCAACCTAATACCGCGACAGATGAATGCACAAAGGCAGACCTATCTAGGTCTGCCTTTTGCGTTAAGGAAGGATATGCAGCCAAGCCCAGACCGTGATAATCGACAACCCGGTCCCCATCAGGACGGCAGAGGCCGCAACCCGCTTTGCCCGCCCATACATATTGGCAAACACATAGGCGTTGATCCCCGGTGCCATCGCGCCGGTCATCACCGCAGACCGTGTTGCAGATAAGCTAAGATCATTAATATCGGCCAGTAGCCAGACGATGACCGGGTGCATCACCAAAGAGATTGAGACAACAAACATGATCGCCCGCATGTCCCCCTCGGGGCGATAGTGATACAGCACCCCACCAAGGCCAAACAGCGCCGCAGGCAAGGCTGCACGCGCAATCAGTCCAATCGCGTCAGTCAAAACTGTGGGCACGGGCACCCCAGCAACATTCACAAACATCCCGAGGCTGACACCAATAATCAATGCATTGCTAAACATCGCCTTGAGCACCTTGCGCGGCAAAGCCGCAACGCTGCCCCCCCAATTGCGCGCGATCTCCATCGCGGTGATACCGATAGCGTAGCAAAACGGCGAATGGATCGCGATAATCGCATAGTTCGCTTCAAGCGCATCAGCGCCATAAGCGCGTTCAGTGATCGGCACGCCCAATAGAAATGAATTGGAAAACAATCCGCAAAACCCAAAGACCACGCAGTCTTGCCAGTCACGTTGAAATAGCACACGGCCACCAACGAAACCCACTATGAACCCCGCGACAGCGCCCGTGTAAAACGACCCAAGCAATGCAAAGCTAAAGTTTTGCTGCAAATCCAGAGTCGAGATTGCCGTAAATAGCAGGCACGGAATGGCAAATCCTTGGGTGAACTTCATCAGCCCGTCGACGCCACCTTCAGAAAAATAGCCTCGCCAGACAGCTATATATCCAAACCCGATCACCAAAAATACGGGCATGATAACGTCGATCAATGCACTCATGCGGTTGGTCCTTTGGGTTAGGTGATGTCAAATGTTAACGTCATACCATCATAGGCGGGCTGCACATGCGCGGGGGTTTCAGCTGCGACCGTCGCAAAATCCAGATCATTGTGCATATTTGTCAGCACTGCCTGTTTTGGCTGCAGCTTTGCTATCCAATTCAGCGTTTGTTCAAGATGTGCATGGGATGGGTGCGGCGTGCGGCGCAGCGCGTCGATGATCCAACACGCGAGCCCATCCAGCTTGGCCCAAGCCGGATCAGGGATTGCGGACACATCCGGGATATAGGCCACATCGTCGAACCTAAACCCAAGCGCGTCAATCCCGCCATGCGTCACCGTAAACGGGGTGAGCGTGATTGCGCCCCCTGCCGCGGTGATTGTCACATCACCGTCCATCTCATGCAGTTTGCAAATCGGCGGATAAGAAGAACCAATAGGCGTTTCAAAGATATAGCCGAACCGATCACGCAACGCTTTGGCGGTGTCAGGATCGGCCCAGACGGGTAGCATTTCACGGGTGTTAAAGACGATCATCCGCAGATCATCAATCCCGTGAACATGATCCGCATGAGCGTGGGTATAAATCACTGCATCCAAAGTCCCGACGCCCGCGTCCAGCAGCTGGTTGCGCAGGTCTGGTGATGTATCAATCAGGACCTTCGTTTCGCCCTTACCATTTGATCGCGTCAACAGTATCGAGCAGCGTTTCCTACGGTTTTTAGGGTTTTCGGGATCGCAATCCCCCCACAACCCACCCAGACGAGGCACGCCGCCTGATGATCCACAGCCTAGAATGGTCACCATGAGAGTGTCGCTCATGCGCGTGCTTTCCAGAACAGTCGATCAAAATTCGCTGTCGTTTTCCGTGCGAAATCTGCGTAGTCCATGCCGAACGCTTCGGCCCCGACCTTTGCAGTCAAGGCAGAAAACGCTGGTTCATTGCGCTTGCCACGGTGTGGCGGCGGCGCAAGGTAAGGGCTGTCAGTTTCCACCAAAATCCGTTCAATCGGGGCAGCCGCGAAAATATCGCGCAATTCTTTGCTTTTGGGAAAGGAAGCGATCCCGGACATCGACAAGTAAAACCCTAGATCAAGCGCAGCCGTCGCCAATGCGGCAGAGCTAGAAAAGCAGTGCATCACACATGAATAGGCACCGTTTGCGTATTCCTCGGCCAGAATTCGTGCCATGTCACCATCAGCGGCCCGTGCGTGGATAATCAGTGGCAGTTTGGTTTCGCGCGCCGCCGCGATATGCACACGCAGGCTTTGTTGCTGAATATCCATGCTTTCGGCGGTGTAGTGATAATCAAGCCCGGTTTCGCCGATGCCCACAAATTTCGGATGCGCGGAGAGCGCGATCAATTCATCGACAGTCGCGAGTGGCTCTTCGGCGGCGCTCATCGGGTGGGTGCCTGCGGCATAGAACACAGGGGCGAATTCTTCGGCAATGGCGCGCACTTGGGGTTCCAAACGAAGACGCGTGCAGATCGTCACCATGCGCTCAACCCCGGCGTCCAGCGCGCGCTGGATCACAGCAGGGCGTTCCGCATCAAAATCAGGAAAATCAAGATGGCAATGGCTATCGACGATGGTGGGCTGTGTCATGAATTGGCCTTTAGGCAGCGACGCCAAGCGCCGTTTCTTCGATCTTGAAAATGATATCAAGGATCAGCGCGGCAGGGTCAAGGTTCACCGCGCGCCCATGACGCGATCTGTTGGATAGGTCCTGTTGCAACTGCGCCCATTTGCGGGCCATTTGATCATTGGGCGCGATACGCGCCAGCAGCGCGCCCTCACCCGGCGCACCTTCTGTCAAGGGTTGCCCCAACAGCCCGGCGCGCGCGGTACGTGACAAAAACAGATCAATCAGGTCCAGAACCATACCATAGCGCACGTCGGCGGCACGCCCGGTACAACTCTCAGCAAGTTTGAGCGCCATCGGCCGATCAATGCGGGGCATGCCGTTAAAGAGGCGGATCAGTTCCGCATAAAGCTGGAGGCCGTCGTGTTTCAAAAGCCGGATCGCGTCGCCCGCTGACCCGCCTGCCAATGCGGCAAGGCTATCTGCATTATCGGCGTCATGCCCTGCTTGCGACAATGCCTTTTGCAAATCATCAGCGCCCAAGGTGTTGCATCGCAAAACCCGGCACCGCGACCGGATCGTTGGTAAAAGGCGGGATGGTTGATGGGCGATGAGCAAGATCACCGTATTGGCAGGCGGCTCTTCGAGTTCTTTTAGAATTGCATTGGCCGCGTTGCGGTTCAATTCATCCGCCGCATCCACGATGACAACGCGCCGTCCGCCATCTGCAGACGACATCTGAAAAAATGTCTTAAGCTTGCGCACGGCATCAACTGTAATTTCGCTGCGCAGTTTTTTGGTTTTTTCGTCCCATGGCCGACGGATCACGGAAAGCCGCGGGTGTGCGCCCGCTTGCATCAGTCGCGCATCGGGATGTTCGGGGTCGACCTCTAGCGTGGGATCGCCAAACAACCCCACCCCTTCGTCAGCCAGCAGAAACGTCGCGATCTTCCACGCCAGTGTCGCCTTACCAACGCCGCGCGGCCCCGTGATCAACCAACCCGAATGCATCCGCCCCGATTGAAAGGCATCAAGAAAATCCGCCTCTGCCTGCGCTTGACCGAACAAATGCCGGGTTTCGCGTGGATGCGGTGCGCCTTCGATCCGGTCAGGTTCTGGCAGCGTATCATCGCTCATAGATGGGCCGCGATTTCGCTGGCGGTTTCGTCAGGCGTGCGGTTGCCATCAACCAACACGCAGCGGTCAGGCTGCGCATGGGCCAGCGCCAAAAATCCGTGGCGCAGGGTTTCTTGAAAACCGAGCCCAAAATCTTCAAACCGATCTTCGCCAGATTTACGGGCAAGCCCGCGTTCCAGCGCCGTCGCCGGGTCCATGTCGATAATGAAAGTCAAATCTGGTTCGCGCCCAATCATCAGCCTATGCAGGCTGTCGACCATGGCGCGCAAATCACCACGGGTCGCGCCCTGATACACCCGCGTGCTATCGGCAAAGCGGTCACTAATCACTGTTTTTCCAGCCGCCAAGGCGGGTTGGATCGTCTTTTCAAGATGATCTCGGCGCGCGGCGGTGAAGAGCAGGATTTCAGTTTCCGCCGACCAACGATCCGTGTCGCCCGTCAGCAGCAGCTGGCGGATTTCTTCTGCGCCGGGGCTGCCGCCGGGTTCACGCGTGAGGATCACATCGCGTCCTTGCGCACGCAGGTGATCTGCAAACAATCGCGACTGCGTGGATTTACCAGACCCGTCGATCCCTTCAAACGTAATAAACATAGGCGTCGTCATGCGGCGTCGTCAGCCGTGCCGGGTTGAGGTCCGAACTTAGTCCAAAGCACATGTGCTGCGGTCCGCAACCGTGTCGTAAATCCGCCCGCTGGCACAGTGGCATCAGCAACCAAGGGGATACGTTTTTCAGGCAACCCGTCAAGTTGGATCACCAATTCCGCCAGCGGATCACCCGCCGCGATTGGGGCTTGGATCGGTCCGTTGTAAACGACTTGTGCATCAACGGTGCCTTGGTTCAGCACAGGCACCAACATCGACAGGTCTTCGGCAACCGTGAGCCCAACAGTGGTTTGTGCGCCCATCCAAACATCTGCGGTTGCAATCCGGTGCCCAGCATCAACGACATCTTTTTGCGCAAACTGACGGTAAGCCCAATTCACTAGACGCTCGGATTCTTCTGCGCGCGCCTGTTCGGTCGGCAGCCCGGTAAGCACAAAGATAATCCGGCGATCACCCTGTTTGGCCGATCCAACAAGCCCGTAACCTGCTTCGGATGTATGGCCTGTCTTAAGCCCATCCGCACCAATGCCAAGCGATAGAACCGGGTTGCGGTTTCGCGAATTGCTAGGCACGCGGCCATCAAAAGCAAATTCGCGTTCTGCGAACAGCGGGTAATAGGTTGGAAAATCGCGGATCAACGCATCGGCCAGAATACCGAGATCTTCGACCGACATGCGGTGCCCAGCCGCGGGCCAGCCGTTTGAATTGGCAAAGGTCGAATTTTCCATACCCATCTGTTGGGCGCGTTGGGTCATCATCCGGGCAAAGCCTGCTTCGGTTCCGTCGGGCGACAAGGTTTCAGCCAAAACGGCGCTTGCGTCGTTGCCTGACAGGATGATCACACCGCGCAAAAGGTCTTCGACACGCACCCGGTCAGTGGTATCCAAAAACATCGACGACCCTGTATAAGACGCGGCATGCGAAGATACGGGCAGTTCCTCGTCAATGGTCAAACGGCCGTCAGCGATTGCCTCAAACGCCATATAGATTGTCATCAGCTTGGACATCGACGCAGGTGGCAAAGGCGCGTCTTCGTCTTTGGCCAAAAGCACCGTGCCTGTTGTTTGATCGAAAACATAGGCCGCGCGCGCAGTTGTATCAAAGGTCTGCGCAAAGCCCGCTGTCGCACCAAACCAAAGCGCGATCACAGCAAAACGAAAGTAAGAAAGGATCATTTGATCTGTGCTCCGAAGTTAGGGACGCTATTCCGCGCCCACGATAAACGCATCAACAAAGCCAAGTGATTTGAGCTGCGCCAGCGTCGCGTCATCTGAAACCGGCCCAGCTACGACACGCCAGACAGTACGCCCTCCCGCATCTTGCGGTTCAACCGACGATGGGATGCCCGCGCTGCGGATTGCCTGCGCTGCGTTATTGGCGTTACCTTCCACGCTAAAGACCCCGATCTGCGCCAATGGGGCCGTCGCACCTCCGACAGCAGCGGGAGCTTCGGCTTCATCTGTGGCTTCACCCGCTTCGACCGCAGCAATTGCAGCGGCGGCACCAACGATCGGATCAACCGCAGACGCATCCGCTCCATCCGCCGCAGACACGTCCACATCCACAGCAGGCACATCATCCAATGCGGTTGCGGCAACCGCGACCGGGGCAGCAAGGCTAGCGATAACCGCATTGTCTTGCGGATTCTCGGCGACCTCTTCCGGTTCTGCAGGGACTTCGATTTCTTCGCGGACCAAGGCGATAACGCTCAGTTCGGTTGGTGCGCCGGCCAAAAGGCCCAACTCTGTCGCAGCGTCCGATGAGACCTGCAGAAGCGGGCCTGGGTTTTCACGTTCGCGCCGGAACAAAGCACCGACAACCGACTGGCCGTTTTCGGGGTTGCGAATGATCACACGCTCAGGGTCTTGGACATCAGGATGGGCTACCCAAATGCCGCCAAGCGATGGGCGTCCGTCCCATAGCCCGCGATCCGTGACCTCAAACACATCAGGGCGTTCAACATCGCGGTCGGTTTGGACCAACCGCGTAGGACTAGTTGGCGCAGCACTCTCGGGACGCGGGGCAAACATGCCGCCCCCGCCTTCTTCACAAGCTGTAAGCCCAAACGCAGCAACCAATACAACCCCAATTGGGATACAACGCCCAGTTCTGAAATATTTACCTGTCATTCTTCGCCCCTATATTCCGCCCCACCAATTTGTGGGGATCGCGCCGTTTTTCCAGCTGCATTCATTTATGTGACCACACGAATAACTTCGTCATTAAAAATGACAAACCCGCGACGCGGCACCTGCTTTCGCGAACGATAGCGCCCCGCTGCCATTTAGGGAAGAGTCATCACAAAATTGTCGGCGGAATCCCCCAACGCAAAAAGTTGCTTTTCGAATCATTTCTTTACCGTTAGAGACCGCCCAACGGAGGCTTGGCAGAGTGGTCGAATGCACCGGTCTTGAAAACCGACGAGGGTGAAAGTCCTCCCAGGGTTCGAATCCCTGAGCCTCCGCCATTTTACATTTTTGTATGTAAGACTGCCCTAACACCTTGAATGGTAAGGTGGTTTTCGGTGTTCGAAGTCCCTCAGATCGTGAGTATACAATGCGCTCCGCAAAGGCGAGTTTCAGGACAGTTCTGCGCAATGCAAGATTGCCACTCTCCCATATTTTATAGGGGTTTGAGAGAAATGTGAGGGCGTGTTCGAACAATTGATCGAAGGTGCCTTGCTGAGGTCCGTGATTTTCAATCTTTTCATCTAAGATCAGCTTGTCTTTTTCGAGGGCAACAATGCGCTTTTCGTAAGCCGCAACGACAGTTGGGCTTTCAGACGCGAGAATACGGTCCAACACACCCTCTATTTGTTTATCAATGCCGTTGCGCTCACGACGCGTGATTGCGAGGTTGGCGTCACTCTGCTTTTCCTTTTGGTCCCAAGCGTCTTTGAACATACGCGTTGTGATGGCAAACAGACCATCAGTTGGCTTTAAGTCTTGGATCAAGCCCGCAAAATCACTCTCAAGAACATCACGGCGGATAGACTTGCGATAGCTGACGCAACCTTTTGAGTGGCACAGATAATATGGATGCTTGGCACCTGACTTACTGGTGGACCAACAGGACGTCAGAGACGTCCCACAATCGTCACAGGCAACAAACCCACGTAGTGGGAAGTCGGCGCTAATGTCTTTGCGAAACGTTGCGCGTGCGCCGTCTTTGAGGCGCTGTTGGATAGCCTCATAGGTCTCAAAGGTGATGATTGGCTGGTGATGGCCTTTGCGTGTTGTAACGTCCCAATTGGCATACGCCACATGACCAGTATAAACGATCCGCGACATCAACCGAATGATCTTCTCATAACGCACAACGCCATTAGGCGTGTCTTTGGGAAATGCGGGCTGACGTTCGAGGAAGTGTTTAACCTCTGATTGACTGCCAAAGCGTCCAGATGCAAATCCTTCAAGGGCTTCTTGAATGACGGAGGCCACAGGTTCATCGCGAACCAACACCTTCCCATGTCCAGCCACACGGTCATACTTGTAGCCCGTAGGTGGGTAAAACACCCAGTATCCACTCTCTAACCGCGCTTTCATCTTCTGGGAGACCTGACGCCCGTTTTGTTTACGCTCTAGCTGACCTTGAGCCGCGAGGATGGTTTCGATGAACTCCCCTTCTGGCGTGTCTTCAAAGTTGAAGTTCAGGCATTCGACTTGAGCATCCCGCTTGCGGAAAGAGTCCCGCAGCCGAAAGTGAAACTCGCGATCACGCGCAAAGCGCTTGAGATCATCAAAGATCACAACAAAACTCTCATCCGGTTGCGCATCAAGAAACGACAGCAACGCTACCATGCCGGGGCGGTTCATAAAATCGCCGCCGCCACTGATTGTATCTGGGAAGACGGCTGCGATATCATAGCCCTTCGTTGCCGCATATTGGCGGCAGCGTGTTTCTTGGCTCTCCAAGCCGTGACCGTCGGATTCTTGCGCCTTAGAGCTTACACGACAATAGATCACCGCCTTGGTTGGCTGTGCCTGTCTGGGTGCTTTGTTTACTGATCCTGCCATGTGTCCTCCTTATGCGTTTGTTCCCATTCGGTTCGTATTAAGGATAGCAGATCGGATGGATCATCGCTGAGAGAATCACCTGTTTCTCCACAGATTTGCCGCGTGGGGTGCAAATCAAAACCAAGATCAACAAACATAACAACAATCGTCCAGAGCGTTTCCACAAGCTCTTTTTGCTGATCGAGCGGCATATCGCTATCTTCCAGCATGGCAGCATAAAGCTCCCAATCAATGTTCAGGGTGGGTGGTGGTGTTGAGGTGTGGGATGGCAAACCATCATCGTCAGGCGGACAGGACATGTGCGCTCCTTTCTTGTTATCAGTTGTTGGAAATGCGTGTTTCAATCGCCAATCATCATACGGCGTATTGAGAACAAATACAGAACATTTATCTCACATCTCCTGCAATCACGCAAGGAATATATTCCAATGATCGTAACTGCTTACCTGTGACCGTAGTCTGTCAGACTGATGATGATCTTGGGGTAAATGGGGGGTAAAAACGGGTAAACCAGTTTGTACTAGATTGGCTTTTCTGACCAGTTTTCGCGGCCATGGCGGATGCGCAGGATTCTGACCATACGATGGTCATCAATCAGATAGATAATAATATGTGCGCCCACCGGATGAATGCGTACCGGAGGTGAGATTTCTTCTCTGAGGCGGGCGATTTTAGGTGACTGGACGATCAACTCAATCATTGAGTCAATCTTGTCCATATACCCTTCGGTTTGGGCATATCCGTAATTTTCGATGCCATTAAGGTAGATCGAAATGAGGTCGGCGTCCGCCTTTTGGGAAAGGCGAAACGTCATTCTGGTGTGGCTGTGCCTGCTTGTTGTCGCGCAATGGAACGAATTTCGGCAAGTGAGTTGTTTGTGTCATCACTCGCTATCGCCTCATCGACCAGCTTTTGCATTGATGCAATCTTGTTGGCACGATCTTGATCATGGCGAATGAGATCGCGCACATATTCGCTGGCGTTATCGTAACGCCCTGCTTGTGTTTGTTTTTCAACCCAATCCCGCATTTGACCGGGAAGGGAGACATTCATACTGGCCATATCTAATTCTCCTAACCATAGTATGTCACAAAATGACAGATATTGCCATAGGAACATAGTCCCGTTGAGTTTTGATCCTGAAAACACAGACGACAAAGCCCAGCTTTATCAGGCGCTCAAAGCCATAGCTAAGTTGAGCTATGGCGACACCGTAGAGCTTCTGATCGACAGAGCTGTTGGTCAGCCGATACCGCGAGGCTTGGGATCGACCCGCAATCTGCGGCGCGGCACATATGATAGCATCGTCGCACAGATCACGCATCGCTGGATTGAGAAACACCATTTCACCTTGGCGCATGAAGTTTCGCCGGACATTTTCCCAAACACGCCAGCACGGCAATGGAGGAAGATTTTAGACGAACGCACCGATGAAGGCAGATTAAGCCTTGTTTTGGTTCCATCCACCCTTAGCGTCGTGCAACGCGAAAGCCAGCTTGAGAAGGTCAAACAGGTTATCAAGTTGGGGCAGCGGTTTTGTCTTGAGTTGGACAGCAGCAACCACGGTCACGCCATAGGGGTTGGCGGTAGTTTGGCCTCGTCGACACCAGACCCACGGATCAAATTTGCGGGCGAACTGGCTGGATCAGCAGCAGCGTTCTTGTTCGTGTTTGCAGGAATCGCTATAACGGCAGGAATATTTCTTGCTTACATCCTTCCAATCATTCCCTTCGTCTATTTCGCCTTCGCCTTGATGGGGTGGATACTAGAAATATTCGAAGCGGTTGTTGCGATGCCTCTTTGGGCCTTGGCTCACTTGCGTATCGACGGCGAAGGCATGCCCGGACAAGCTGCAATCAGTGGCTACCAGTTGTTGTTAATGATATTGTTACGGCCAGCCTTGATCGTCATTGGCCTCATAGGTGGCTATGTGATTTTTAGCGCGGCAATCTTTTTCTTCGCAACATTGTTTAACTCAGCCACTGCTATCACACAAAGCGACATCGCGGCCAATTCCATTGGTGCCATTGGGATCTTCGTCTACACGATCATCTTTGCGTTCTTGACCTACAACATTGCGCTCATGTGTTTCAAGTTGGTCGATGATGTTCCCAAAGGTATTCTGAGATGGATGGGAGCGGGTGTTCAGCCGTTTAGCGACAGTCGTGGCGATCCAATCAACGGATCAAGAGAAATGGTTGCTGGTGGTGCTGCGGCGATGATAGGATTGTCTCGTGGCATTCAGAGCGGCGCTACTGGTGCTTCGAAAGCCAACATGCGGAATAAACAGAGAAAACAAGGAATCGATCCAGACGATCCGGTTCAAAAGGTTCAGATTATTCAACCGCAACCTCCCGGTGGTGGTGGGACACCATAATCATTCTCGGCCAAGCTAGTTCTTGGCCGTAAACTGCCATTGAAAAAACTGACTGCCAAAGCCGATAAAGGCGTAGATCAGACCATAGATCGCCATCAGTGATCCAAGGATTGCCATAGGGACGAGTATGGCGTCCCCTATATTCTGAGCAAATCCAAGAGAAATAAGAACACCTATGCCAGCGACGCCGATCCACAATGCTCGTTGGTTTGCCTGAGAACCACGCAAACACTCGCTTGATGTCTTTGCGCGTAAAAACAGGCTGACGTGGCTGATCAAGAAAAACGCAACAGAAACCATCATTCCGACGGCGACTGTCCCGGCCAATAGTCCGGGAACAGTTGATACTGGCGGCATCTCCCCCACCCAAGCACCGTATCCCCAGAACCCAAGCCAGATCGTGCCTGCAACGCCGATGTTCAACTTCATAAGAATGTTCTTAAACTGCGCCCAACTCATCGCTTTCTCCGTTTTTCAAATGGTGAGGAGCATTGCGGGCGATTAAGGGGTCCCTTTAGAATATTGATAGCATGATGGTCGGATCGAAGGCAGTTTTGTTGTTTTCCACAGCTTTTTCGGCGGTGACAGATCGGCCAAAACCAGACGGAGCATGGCGTTACAAAGGGACCCCTTTTGCAACGGAGAATATCGCCATGATTACAGATTGTTTGGCCTGCGAATCCGACCACACTCATAGAATGACAACGACACAAAAACAGGGACGAAAGATTGGGTATGTCCGCGTCTCCGACGCCGATCAATCCGAGGCATTGCAAGTAGATGCGCTGAAAAAGGCAGGATGCGTGAAGCTATATCATGATCATGGCGTATCAGGCGCGAAGACGCATCGACCGGAGCTGCAAGCCATGCTGGACGATCTGTCCGCCGGAGATACATTGACGGTTTGGAAACTAGATCGTTTGGGCCGATCAACGTTACATCTGATGACCATCCTTGAAGACCTGCAACAACGCGGTATTCATTTTCACGCCATCACTCAAGGCATCGACACATCGACGGCAGTTGGGAGGATGATCTTTGGGCAGCTTGCGGTATTTGCTGAATATGAACGAAGCCTGATTAGTGAACGCACCAAGGCGGGTATGAAAGCGGCAAAAGCCAGAGGGGTGCATGTGGGGAGGCCGAAAATAATTTAGCCGCAGAAGACTACTTGATAACGACGTCCAACTTTTTCAAATTCCACCACATCCGCTACAGGCTTGTCGGCATGTAATCGTGCATAAAATCTGAAGTGCATGTTTAGATCATCGTTTGTCATCGGTCCTTGATTTCGCTTTGAAAATTCGTCATCAACAAACTTTCGAAAGTCAGCTTTCGAGCTTGCATGATGCGGACTTGAACTAGGGGTTCCTTGCATTGTATACCTCAATTTATTCCCATGTTTTGCTGGGGTTGATCTATATATAGCAAAAATGCATGAGTATGTCACCATATTTTGTATTTTTGAATGAATGGGAGGTCTGTTTGTTGGACGAGTATTCTAAGCTTCAACAGGAAGCGGTCATAGCAATTACGAAGCGATTTTCCAGAAAAGTGGGCTCTATCGTTCTTCGAGGTAATGAAGAAAATCTATTTTGTGTTGTTTCAGCATTAGATGGTCATCTTATCCGCCAATTTTTGTATACTGGAATGAACCGTTCTGGAATTCGAAAGTTGAGAAAGAGAATATTTGAGAGGCATACGGTCATCGATGTAAGCGAGCCGGGATTAGTTGACTCCATTAGTGCGAGTTCGCAAGGTTCGCACGATAGCGACTTGTTTTTTTTAACCGCCAATGGCCATGAGACGACAGCAGTGATGAGTGTGCGGTTCGCACGCAAACTTGAGTATATGATGTATGTTCGCCAACGAGCTGCACGAGAGTATTTTTTTAGGAGAACGAAATGATCCAAAATATTACTTTACAGGGTCATCCAAAATATATGCTAATTATGATGGATAATGCGTTTAAATCTGGCAAAAACGCTGATCTTAACGTTGCATTTGACGCCTGCTATCAATCAACGAAGAATGGTGGTTTTGAGACCGAGGCACTAACGTATTGGAAATCAAACATTGTCGAATTACATGACCGAGTATTTTGGGTAAATACGGATTTAGCAGATCCAAACGATGTAGTGAGATTTGTATCGTGTCGGAAAAGGTATTTCTGATGTCTGTTTGGTCAATTATCACTTTAGTGGGTTATTGTCTTGAAATTGTTGGCGTCATAATGATGGCCAATAGATTTAAAGGCGTCGATTTGTTAAGTCTGATTGTTGGTTTAGTGCTATCTCCTTTCAAAACTAACTTTTCTAATGTAATTGCACGCATATCTAAGGGGGAAAGCGACGACCCATATCTGATTTTCCGTGGATTAGGCTTTTTGGGGTGGGGATTTAGCCTTCAATTTATTTCTTTTATTGCAACACTATAAAAAGGTGGAATCATTCGCCACTTCCCCAAACGGCTCATATCCTTCTGGTAAGACATCGTTTGGCTTAGGTAAGCCATAGCGGTGGCGGTTACATTGATCCATCCAGAGCCAGTACATGAGCAGTTCGGAGATCGACCAATCTTCAAAAGGGGTTTGTTCGCAGTGGATGACCCAGTCTTGGAAGCTGATATCGCCACGTAGCTCGACCCATTCCACGAAGTCCCAGTAGCTACGCGGAAGGTGGATCATGACGTCGGCCTTCGCCATGTTTTTGTAAAGGCGCATTTCGATGGGATCGTTAGGTCGATCTTTTGATTTGGATTGTAGGTAGGCCATATATTTTTGTTGAGACATGCCAATAGGATAGCATGTTTTCATGCCACCCTACCGCAGGACGATATTCCCAAACGCGTCGCTCACCGCTCCATCCCGTGCCCCGTATCTCTACCCTGATCAAACCCTTTGAACGGCCTTTTCTCAGGTGTGTCGCCGAGGCCATTGCGGATGCGTTGCAGGGCTTCTTTGTGTTCTGCTGTCTCAGGCTTTTGATCCCAGCCACGGTCAAAATTCATGACCTGTTTGCCGTCTTTTTGGACCTGCAATTTCGAGATACTACCATTCTCAATCCCAAGCTGTGACGGCTGGTCATACATTTTGGCCTCGAAGCTATACCCTTCCATGGTGACAATGCGACCTTTGATCCAAAGGCCTTGATCCGGCTTGCCGCCGTCAATGCTGATGCCGGATTGGAGGCGGTCTTGGGGCTGGTCAGGTGTGGGTTTTCGGAATTGGATTTTCGGTTTCTGCGGCGGCTTTTGTTGTTTGATGCCAGACATGCCCGGTGGGGCTAGATTGGGCGCAGGGCGCGGGCTGTAGCCTGGTTTCAGGACAGGTTGCGCGTTGTCTTTGTCGCGCAAAGGCGTTCCGTCTGGGTTGGTGATTTTGTTGAACGGGTCTTTGGAATTGTCATCAGCCATGATCACATGTCCTCATGATTTTTAAATGTCTGGGGGATCAGGGAGTTGGCGAGACTTTCCGTCCCGCCAACAATTGCCCTGATTATTCCGAGGTTGGTTTCTCGTGCAAATTGACGCCAAGGCTTTTGAACATCGGGTGTTCAAACCACCGAATTTTCTCCGCTATAATTGGCATCGTGCCTTCGACCAAAACCAATTGACGGTTCTTTGGCAGGCGCATCAACTCATCGGGATAGGCCAGTTTGCGCTGTGTCGCGGCGCGGTTGTCCGTTGTGGTGGTTGAACTGGAAGATGATCCACCGCCCGAACCGCCAGAGCTTGAACTCAACGCTGTCGCGATGGCCGAAGAGAGGTTCCAAACAGTCGTCACACCGCACATGGCCGAGAAATATTCAGCGCTGGTTTTGTCAGGGGAGCCAAAATAGGACACGACACCGCTGTTGCCGATGAACGTTTCATAATCTTGACCATAGACTTTGCGCAGTTGAGACAGGTCTTGACAGATTCCCCAAAGCTGAATGCCGTAACCTGCCATTAAACCAAAGGCTTGTTCCACCATCGTTAAGCGACCAAGGGCGGGCATTTCATCAAGGATGAACAACACTGGCTTGTCTGGTTTGACGTCCAGATTTCGCGCATTGACCATGATGGCTTGCTGCACGATCAGGCGCAGGAAACGGCCAAAAGTTTCCAACTTATCCGGTGGCAGGATGATGAAGATGCTGACCTTGTCGGTTTTCAAATCCTCGAATGAGAAATCAGAGACAGACATGCAGTCGCGCAGACGCGCACTGTCCAACATATGAGTTTCTGCCTGCGCCGATGCCAGCACATTGGACATCAGCTTTGGGTCCTTTTGCAGGGACCGCGCCCCCGTGGACGCGACCACGTGATGCGGGGATGCAGCCATGTTTTCAAACAAGGCTGTCATTTGATCATCTGGCAGCAACAGCAAGTCACGAACGGTGCCAAGATGCCGTTCCCCTTCATAGGACTCATCAAAGGCGACATGCAGGATCAGACCTTGCAGGATGGCCTTGGCCTCTGCGGACCAGAATGGGTCGCTAGCCTTGCCGCTTTGCACCACCAAGGATTCCGCAAGCATCATTGCGGTTTCAGGCGCATCTGGATCAGTGAGCTTGATCAAGTCCATCGGATTGATCCGCGCAGCATCCTCACCAGAGATACCCATAGGATCGACGGCAATGACCCGTTGTCCCATTGCGCGGCGGGCGTCGGCGGTGATCTTACAGTTCTCCGCCTTCACATCAATCACCAGAACCGAGCCGACATAGCGAAGCAAGTTTGGAATAATGTGCGAGACACCTTTCCAAGCGCGGGTCGGCGCAACCGTCAAAAGATGACGATCCCCTTTATAACTAAAAAGCTTTTTAACCGCGTTTTGGATGGCTTCACCAATGATGATGCCGTCCTCGTCAAACAGGCCTGCTTCTTCCATATCAGTCTGCGTGGCCCAACGGCTGGACCCAAAGGTGGTGGGTGTTTCAAACAAGGATTGAATCCCACGCCCCAACCAGTAGCCCAAACCCCAGCAAAACCCGAGCAGAGCAATCAACGACGCAGCGCTCCATCCCCACGGAGTGGGATTACCCAAAGCAAACAGCCCGACCACAATGCAAACGCCTGCGGCAATAATCCGGCGAAAAACCTGCGCTTGGGGCGAACAAAACCACCCGATGCCAAAACCAAGGCAGGTTGCGCCGATCATCATCGCAACCCGCAACACGCCCATAGTGAGGTTGGCAGTTTTGGCGTTGTCGATCTGCCATGACACTAAATGGCGCGTGTCGATCCACCGCCCGTCATACCAAACCATCTCCGCAAACGCAGGTTCGGCCATAAATACAGTCGCAGAAAACGCCAACACGACGCTCCACAACCTGTTCAATTTCAAAGTTCGTTGCACGATCATTTCTCCTTATCCAATGAGTGAACGTGCTCACGGGAATGAAGGAGGCCTCATGCACTGAGAGGGGGTGAAATGGGGGTATTGAGAACTTAGCTATTGTTGGTGAAAGCCATTTCCAGCCCATTGAATTTGTGCAGTATCACCACCGTGAAGGTACAAGCTGATTGTTGGTACGACGTCAGGGCTGACTTCGAGAAGCTCACCAAGATAATCTCCAAATTTGGGGGTTACGTCGCCTCGGCGCAAGAATATCCTAGTAGAACAAACTTGCGTGCCGCAATGGGTGCTCTCACCTCCATTGTCACACGTTATGCCAGAGTGTTGCAGCAAAAAGTCGTCGCGGCCATCACCGTCAAAATCACGAATGACATAGGCTTGGGAATCTATTTGACCTGTTCCGTTGCATGCTTGGGTAATTTCATCATTGATGATCCACCTCGCACCATTCCAAAGCTCGACTGGTGTATTAACGGCTTGAGCCTCCTCGTCTTCGGCACAACTTATGCAATAATCCGAGACACACTCATGATATCTTTGATCCAAGACATCATATTGACCAAGGCAGCGATTGATACAGAGTTGAGTGCCTTGATCTTCGACAGGCGTGCATTGCTGAGGCGCACTCTCAGGAGACAAGGCTGGTTCTCCTGCATTGGGTACGATAAATTCTGGAAAAAATTCTCCAAATATTTCATTTACCGCGTCGCTTTGTTCCTTTGTAGGGAGACATGAGCCGGGATTGAGACAATTATTTCGAATTTGAATATCATCAGCAACCGCCGTAATGGCCTGCCGAACAGTACGGCTGGACACGCTCGTTGAGGCAAATCTTTCGAGAACTGAAACTAGGTAGTCCCCTGTACTTTGTCCCGTTGTGCGAAATTCGAATAAGCGCGCTTCAATATCTTGTCCGGTCACGATAAGATGCTGGACCCTTTCAGCATCAAGGTATGTTTCAACGGCTAGCCGGAGTTCAGGAGAACTAATCGCTGGTGTTAAACTTCTGATGCTTTCAAATTTGCGTTGGTCTTCTATCAGATCGTCAAACGTCATCGTTTGACTAAGGGCTATTTTCGATGATGTCACAAACATCATCAGCGCTACTAGCACAGTACGAATCATCAAAAACCCTATCATTCGGAAAATCTAATCGAACTTTAAAGAGTGCACGCTCAAGAATAAACCGATTATACTCTTTCCCGCATCGGTTTATCGCCGAATATGCCTCCAGCTCTTTGATATGAGAAGCACAAACGCGTTTAGTAAGTCTGGGTGAGTAACCATCGTATTTTCTAACTTGTGCTCTTGATGAAGACCAAATGCACAAGTCCAAAAAAGTATACCCACCGTGAATCGAGCACGGGCGAGTGTTGCTAAACTCGTCTCTACTAATTTCATGCGCATTCACATGAGCTGGGCCAAGAAGGATAAGAGTTGCTATTAAAATCAATGGCATAAACATTTCGAAGCGTAACATCGAAATAGTTTGATTGCAATTATCTCTTAGCGATCAAGACTGAAGGTTGTTGGTATCCTCTGTACCCTAGGCTTGAAGTGAGCATCAGAGCCATGCAGCCGTTGCATGTAACCCCGCATCGTCTTTGCAACCTGCATGCGCTCTTGCTTATGCCGCTTGCGGATAGGTTTCACCCGATCCAATAACCCGTGCCGTTCCGCCATTTGCGCATAGATCAGCCTGTCTCTTTGTTCCTGATCGCGATGCAGACAATTCAAAGCGTCACGCTCGTTGGCGTTTTGTGTTTTGCGGTGCGTACCCGTGATCCGATCAAACAATCCGCGCAAGCCACCATTGAGGCGATCTTGCCGCGCTTTGGTTTCTTTCACCCAGCGTTCTTCTTGTTTTCGTTTGAGATCAGCCCGTTCTTTGCGCTGACTAACCACCATATCTGAGCGCTCGTTATGAAGGGGGTGCATTTCGTTGGTGTGCTGGGCCTTCACCTGACGGATGTAGCCGACGACTTGTTCCGTCTTACGAGAGCGCAGCCAGGCACTTGCTTCCGTTACGGATTGCAAATCCGACGCGTCCCCAAGACGGGCTTTGACGTCCTTGGTTTTTACCCCAGCCCAACGCGGCAGCGAATATATATTGCCATCAATATCTAGAGCGACAAACCCACGCCGATCTCCTTTGGCGAGATAAAGGCCGCGATCTTTCAGAGCATTGGTCAGGGATTTCTGGTCATCCGATTGCGCCCATGCGTCATGAAAGGCCTGTTTCATTTCCCTTGGATCAACGCCATGGCGTTGGGCTTGCTGCCATTGTTCCAAAGTAAAGTTTAGCGGATTGCCTTTGCCGTAAGTCCGCAAACCATCGGGCAAATCCCATCCATGATCCAAAAACAGCTCCTTCGACAGGTCCCGCAGCTTGAGTTTGAACAGGCCAAGTTCTTTGGCCGTCATCGAAACGGTATTGATACGATGGAGCACAAGATGTGCGTGCCGTCTGCCGTTTTTTTCATGAACGACGATGACGCGGGGATGATCATCAAGGCCCAGTTTATTGGCGATGCGATCCGCCGTTTCCCGAAACCCTTCATCCGTGACGATGACACCTTCAGGTGGATTCATTGACACAGAGACTAAGAACTTCTGGCACTTGGTTCCGAGCGAAATCGCATGGGCTTCTTCCAACGCACCATGCAAATCATCGGACATGAACCCATCAACACAGATCACCTCAACGTGGTCGTTTTCTACATGGTTGGCCAAATGGTCAGCCAATGCCTTTGCACCGGATCGTTGGGACCCAATCAGAATCATGATCGACCTTTCAGCGCCTGCATCAAAGTCGTGCGCATCCATGCGACGTCAGCAATCGCCCGCTTGAGATCGATTTCTAATTCCTCATCAACAAGCAAGGTGCCTTGGTTCAAATGTTTGGCGATCTGGTTGAGGTTGTTTGCCGTACGGCTCTCGCCAAGTCGCGCCAAAACTTCAGCCAAAAGCTGCTGTTCCGCTGCAGGTGGTTTTTGTATCTTGCGGTAGTGATCGGCCTCATTCGCAAAAACCACTGACTTTATATATGATCCCAACGGCATTGATCCGGCTTGAGATACAAGACGGTGACGTTCTTCGTTCGTAAGCCGCACCGACAGTGGGGCAGGACGTTTGGTTTGTTGCGTAAGTTGCGTCATGGGCGTGGCCCCCGCAAATGACGTGCATGGGGTTTGAGCACTTCATTCCAACGCTCTAATTCGTCGAATAACTCAACCTCAGAGCCGCCTGTGTTCGAACTCTCTCGCAGCTGGTCCGCCACCACACATATTTGTTGGATTTGAATGGGTCGCCTTGGGCGGCCTTTTTCTTTTGTTTACATGAAGATTACACGCAATCTGCTTTGTCTTGAGTTTCTTTCGATGATGTCTATATTCGTTTCTTGAGTGGTATAGATTCTGGTATTTCAGAATGTCCCTATCCGGAAAGCTAACGAAGAAACTCGTCGAAAACCTGGGCCCGGGGCGCCATGGCGATGGTAACGGACTTTACCTTGTTGTCGATCCGTCTGGTGCGCGGCGCTGGATCGTGCGCGTTGTCGTAAAAGGACAGAAAAATAAGAAAGGTGCGCCGCTGCGCACTGACTTTGGCCTTGGTGGTGCTGACATCGTGACAATTAACCAAGCAAGGGGCCGCGCGCTGGAATATCGCCGGATGGCGAAACAGGGTCTTAACCCGCGTTTTAATGCCCGCCAGGACGTCCCCACCTTTGAAGAGGTCGCCCAGCAGGTTCATATTGATCGCATGCCCACGTGGAAAAACGCGAAGCACGGCCTGCAGTGGATAAATACATTGCGAGACTATGCGTTCCCAAAAATCGGCCGCATGCCGATCGATAGTATTGGCCAACCAGAAGTCATGATGTGTCTTGCCCCAATCTGGACCGAAAAACACGAAACGGCGAAGCGGCTTTCCCAGCGCATGAAGACGGTGTTGGACGTGGCACGTTCCAAAGGCTTTCGGTCCGGGGAGAACCCCGTCACCGCCGTCAAAGATGCGCATGTCTTACCAAAGGTTAAAGCAAAGCCCAAACATCACAAGGCGATGCATTGGAAAGATGTCCCCGCTTTCTATGCCGATCTAGCGTCACGCAAATCAATGGCGGCCAAAGCGCTGATGTTTACCTGCCTGACTGGATCCCGCACAGGCGAAGCGTTGGGGTTGCGCTGGGAAGAGATCGACTTTGACGATCGCATCTGGACCTGCCCTGCTGCGCGGATGAAAACCGGTGACGCGCACCGCGTTCCACTGACGGATGAGATGCTTTCAATCATTGAACCGTTAAAATCGGTAAAATCTGATTACGTGTTTGAGGGCCAAAAACGGCATCACCCTCTCTCCAACATGTCGATGCTGATGCTGCTGCGTCGCATGAACGTTGAAGGTGTCACCGTGCATGGCTTTAGATCCACATTTCGTGACTGGGCGTCCGAAGCTACAAATGCGCCACGTGAAGTCGCGGAGAAAAGCCTTGCCCATTCAATTGGTTCAGAAGTGGAGCGTGCCTATGCAAGGTCTGATCTGCTGGATAAACGCCGCGACTTGATGAACGCCTGGTCGCGATTTGTGGTGGGGCGTTAAAATGGCTCACGACATTATCATTACGCATATTGCAAAGTCGCCTCCACAGAGCACCCCTGAACATACAGTGATCGGCTATCAGGTCGGCACACGTAAGTTTATTCTGACACTCGCAGGGCGTGATCAAATTGACGAAGGTGATCTGGCCGGTGCATTGGCAATTGCAAAGGAACACCTCAAACACTGCGTGCAACACGGGCTTAGTAATTTTGATAATGCTATGGCCTACGCTGATGATGTGCGTGAACGTGTTGAAGCCCGATTGCGCGACCTTGGGTTGCTGGACGCAGGCGACATAGGCGGCGACATTGCTAAAAGCCTAGAGCAAACAGGTTCACAAAGCGCTGCGACACACCCGGATGATCAGCCCACACTTGAAGAACTCGCCACACTCCGGGCTAAAGATCTAATAGATCGGGTTACCGCGTCAGGGGATTACCTTTCTGAAGCTGGCTACCTTGCGCGCATTCTTTATCATCTCGACGTCACGCAGAATGACTTCTTAGTTGGTGTTTTATGGAGTGAGATGAACTGGTTCTTAAATCATGAACAGTCCGCCCTCCTTGGTGAGAAGTTCCTGAAGCCAGCGAATACAGCGCCGGCAACCCAAGCACGGCAGCGCATAGCAACGGAAGACACGCGCGCAATTATTGCAATAGCCAAACAGATCGATCGCGATGCCTATCTGACCCACAGCGGTAGGATTAAGATCCGACCGCTCGCGAAGGCAGTGCAAGCAGAGCTTGATAGCAGAGCGACTCGGCGCAGCTGTGGCCTGCGAAAGATTGAGAAAATCTTGTCTGAAAAATTCAAATAGTGAATATACGTCGAAAATTCTCTATTCAAATCCTTTAATATCTGCCCATAATTGGAGGCTCCTTAAAAAAACTTAACGGAGCTGAACAATGGCTGATCTGTTCGATTCAAACCGAAACTACGTACTTGGCGACCCCGAGCTGGAGCTCATCGGGGATCGCGAAAAGCTTGCCCAATGGCGACACAAGAACATGGGCCCAGCCTACTACAAGCTGGGCCGGAAGGTCATCTATCGCGGTTGCGATCTCAACGCGTGGGCGGAAGCAAGCCGGATTGATCCAGCCGTGGAGGGACCCAACTAATGGCTTCTATGTTGTCAGCCGTTTTGCCTGAAACAGCGCTCAAGTGGTTGTTGAATGTGGTCGATCTCCGCGCTTTGGAGCCCAGGGCGCTCGAGAGACACCGTTCGAGACCGCATGAGACAGGTATAGCCCAACTGGGAAGTCAGCCATGACTAAGGGTAATCCACCAAAAGCACAGGGTGACCTGTTTGGTTGCACACAGTTGGCTGACAAACGCTTGTCGTCAAAAGTGTCGAATGCCCCAAAGGATACCCCAAGTAAGCGCTCGCAAAACCGGTCATCCCTTATTGACAAAAAGTTCTCTCCCCATTCCGCTAAGCATTATATTGGCGCGCTCGGCCTCAAGCGTTGCCGGACCATCGAACAACAGGCAGCATGGTCAGCCAACATGGGGCACGAAGGAATGGATGTAACTCGGCGATATTACCAAAAAATGCCTCAAGGCGACATTGACGATGTATTTGAGCAGTTTCATCAGTCCACTAGCAACGATGTTCTCCATGCCGACCTACTCCAGATGGTGCGCTATCATTCACATCTTCTTGTGAGAGGGACCCCGGAATTTGAGCGCGCGGAAAAGCTGGTACAGGAGTGTGCCAAAAACGGGACGTTTGAATAGAGTTATGTACTCGAACGCAGAATTTAAGTTGGTAGCGGCCTCTCAGCACAGCAACCGGATGCTGCGTTCGCAGAATCAGGTGATGGGCGGATTCACACAACGCGGACAAAGCCGACAATGAGCAACTTTGTACAAACGGCTGGTTTCGACAGTTCAATCCGGCCACATTTGTCAGCATATGCGGGATCGGGCTTTCTCCGCGCTTACTCATTTTCGGCTTCACCCTGCCCGGTCTGATCCTTGCCGCCGCGCTTTACGGGATGGGCGATGGCATCAAGACCATCGCACGCGGCACGCTGCCGCTCGCCCTGTTCGGACAAAAGGGCTACGGGGCGCGGCTGGGTTGGATTTCCTTTGTGCAAATGGGGGTCAACGCCTCAGCGCCGTTCATCTTTGCGTGGCTCACCCAAAGCTTTGGCGGCTGGTGGAGCTTTTTCGTCATGACCCTTTGCTTAACTGTTGCAATCGGCACCTACACCTTGATCCCAGACCCAAGGAGATTGCCCAATGACACCCCTGAAAATCGGAGCCTGCCTGAAGGCCAATGAAATCGCCGACCACCGCGACTGGCTATTTGAAGCAGACCGCGACATCGAAATTCAGGATTTCGGAAGCTATGCTGCCTTAACAACGGAATTCGAAGACCGCATCGCCGCGACCAAATCGGCGCTTTCAGGGCACAAGGGTCGGCTTGGCATGCACGGGCCGTTTGAAGGGCTCGACATGGATAACAAGGACCCAGAGTTGCGGCCCGTGATCACCGCCCGGTTCCTCAAGGCGCTAGAGGCTGCGGACCGCATCGGCGCACGGCAAATAGTGCTGCATTCGCCCTATGGGCTTTGGTACGAAAACAACTTTCACAACAAACCCAACTACGAAGCAAAGGTGCTAGACCGCGTGCATTCCGTGATGGACCCGGTCGTGGCACAGGCCGAAAAGCTAGGCGTAACGCTGGTGATCGAAAACATCATGGATGTAGATCCTGCGCGTCGCCGGATGATGATCGACAGCTTCAATTCTAACGCTCTGGCTATTTCCATCGACACCGGCCACGCGCATCTTGCGCGGTGGATGTCTGGTGCTCCGCCGGTGGACTACTTCGTGCGCGACGCAGGTGAGCAACTTGCTCATGTCCACTTGCAAGACCTAGACGGCCACGCAGACCGTCATTGGGCGCCGGGAGAGGGCGAAATCCACTGGGAAGAGGTCATTCGGGCTTTAGCCGATTGCCAAAATGCACCGCATTTGGTTCTAGAGCTCCGTGATAAAGCAGATATTCCAAAAGGCTTCGCGTATTTAGCCGGGCTTGGATTGGCCTGCTAGACCATACGGCTTATCCTCGTCGGGTTGTCCCCACTATCTGTAATGGCAGTTCTGTAAGGTGTGCCGCTGTTCATGCAACCCGCAGCATTCGACACTTTGGGCTCATTGCAGACCTTTGCTGCGTTTGCGCAGCTTGGCAAGCATGGCATTGACGTGAACGGCCCAAAGCTGCCTTTCACGGAGGTCTCATTTGCTGCGGCGCAGCCCCTCAAAGCGGACATTGACGCGTTGCCGCAGCATTACTGGGGCACTAAAGCCTGTAGAGCGGACAAAACGACCATTGGCATTAAAACGACATCTGTGCGCCAATTGCGAGCCCAAGGTTGCTGTCATTGGCGCTTCTATCGAGGCTGCTCGCCAGCGTCACTTGCGCATAGGCCGCACCCATCCCATTTTCAAACCCACGGCTAAGACCAACCCCAACTTCACCCGACCATTCAGGCAACTGGGTGACAACATCGCTACCCGCGACATCAATTAGTAATTCACCGTCCAACTCGTGGTATATATTGGCCAGCCCGTAGATGGTTGTCGCTGCATCGCCTTGGCGCTGCGTGGTTCGCTCTGCCATCACACCCAGACCAACGCGCAGGCTGTCGGCTGATTGCATCGCAGTATCAAGCCCGCCGCCGCTGGTAAAATCGTCGAAATCGACGCTGGCATAGCGCAGTTGTCCATTGGGGGAGATTGTCCAATCGGAACCCGATAGCGCCATGCGTTTGCCGACCTCAATCGAGGCTGCATAGCCCAGACCTTCAACCGAGCTTTGCGCACCATCCGCGGCAATGCTGTTGTCAAAGCCCGTGTATTGCACCTGCCCATCCGCATAATACCCCGTCGCGCCAATCCATGTCGCAGAAGCCCCAATGCTGTAGCTTTCAGTACTGATTGCACCTTCACCGCTATCAGACGTCAGCGCAGTATTGGCCGCACCATAGGCCCCGTGCAGGCCAAATATCAGCTTACCAGCACCAACGGACATGGCATCAAAATTTACGCCGGCGCGCAACTCATAGCCATCCATGCGCCCAGTGTAGTCGGTCCCAGAGGATGCAGGCGCAAACCGTGTTGTGCCTCCGCCAGTTGTTGCCCAAACTCGTGCCACGTCATGGCCGGTATCAAGCACCGCGCCCAGACGTTGCTGCATCGTCGCGCCACCAGTCTGGCGAATTAGGCTGTAGGACAGCGCCTCGAGGCCGACTACCTCGGTCACGAATGCCCCGGTTGCCCCCAAGATATAATCCGACCCTGATTGCTGGATGTCATAGACTTGCGCCCCAAATGAAAGCGGCCCGGATAGGATAAACGCATCGTCAGCACCCGCACCTGTCACGCTCGCAATTACAATGTCATTGCCGGTTACCGCAGAGGATCCGATGTCATTCACAAACACGGTGGTTGTCGCGCCGGTAATATTGCCCGTCACAGACAACATATCACTACTATCGGTGTCGAAATTCACGTCGATCCCCAGATCACCGCCACCTGCATAATCGCCTGTGATACTGACGGTTTCCGTCGCCGTTCCATTTTGCATATTGACGGTGCCAGAGTTGGTCATTGCACCAGTGACATTGACTGACGCGCCCGCGGCCAGGCTCAGCAAGTTGCTATTGGCAAATACCCCTGCGCCGCCAAGGGTAATCGCAGTCGTCCCGCCGTTGACTTGAATGATCCCAGCATTACTGATCCCTTCGTCCCCGGCATTGTTCGTATCCGAATTTAACGCACCGCCATCCGCAAAAATGATCACCCCAGCGCCAAGGTTGCTGACTGCGCCAGCATCCTCAACAACCCCATTGGCTGCAACATTGATCAGGGCCGCGTTGCTGAGCGTATTTCCGAGCCCGGCCAATGTCGCGCCAGCGCCGATTTGAAGCCCTGCAGACCCCGCGTTCACGGTGATCACATCCGCCTCCAGGCGGTGTCCCGAGCTGACGATGACCGCGGTGCTACTGTTTTGGGTCAATGTTGTGATGCCGCTCAGGTCACCATTTGTGCTGATCGCGCCTGTACCGTTGTTCGTCAACGTGCCGTTCACGTTGCCTGATAGCATAGCCGCGCCAGCGTTGGTCAAACTCCCATTGATCGTACCGGTACTGATCATCGTGGCAGTCGCCCCGTTTGTGACCCCGCTTGCCGCGTTCATCGTGCCAGCGTTATTAAGCGTTCCCAATCCTGAATTGACGATGCTCGCCGTATCAATGACCCCGGAGGCGGCGACTTGTACGCCTGCGGTTGTGATGCTTGTCCCAGTCCCGGCCGAGGTATTTGTCAATGTCGACAGCTCAAACTCACCGCCGCTGACGTTCAACACGGCACTGTTTTCATTGTTAAAACTGCCAACGGGTGTGGGCGATGGCGATGTGGCGGATGATGCGCCCCCGCCATAGGTATCGCCTACGACATTAAACGTCGCGCCTGACCCACTGTTGACGATCGTTGTTGGGGTCCCAACACCCGCGCCAACAAGCCCTTGCACGTTCATGGTGCCATAGTTGGTGATGCCAGTCGCCATCAATGCGCTGGTCACGGCGTTCGAATTCAACGTAGCACCCGTATAGTTGGTCAGCGTTGACCCCGCATTTAGGGTCCAGTTGTTTGTGATGACAGAGGCCGCCGACCCATCGGCCAATCCATTCTCAATAGCACCCGTCACGTTCAATGTCGCAAAACCCGCGATTGTGGTACTGCTGCCTGATGTTGTCGTATTGGTCAGGCTACCAATCGTGGTGCTACCTGTGTTGACATCAAATGTGGCGGCACCACTGTTTGTGACACTCGTGATCCCTGAAAGGTTGCCAGTGGTATTGAAATCACCGCTGCCTTGATTGACGACTGCCCCGGTGATCGTGCCTTGCGCATTCACGGTGCCTGTATTGGTCAACGTCGTCATTGTGAGGCTGCCATCTGTGTCAAGTGTACCAGAGTTTGCAATTGCGCCACCCGATGCGTCAATCACGCCACCAAGGGCAACATCCAAAGTTCCAGTGTTAGTGACACCGCTTGCCACCAAAGTGCCACCGGACTGCACCCCGGCACTTCCATTGTTGGTGAACTGATCCACCGTCATTGTATTGCCGCTGGTTACAGTCAAATCGGCACTGCTGTTATGCGTAAATGATCCAGTCGTGGTGAAATCACCGCCCAACGCGAACACGCCCGCAGCAGCAGTCGCAAAATTCGCCGTGAACCCGGTGCCGGCCCATGTCGGCCCTGCGGTGCGCTCTTCGGTAATTGTGTCCGACACATTGAAGGTGACGGTGCCCGTTTCAGCATGATTATCGCGGTAGGTTAGGTTTTGCGTGTTCACAGTAATCGACCCTGCGGCATCACCAATCGCGCCATCGGCAATAAAGTCGGTCAGCCCCGTCAGGGTTGCGGCAACCCCACCTGAATTTGTCACACTACCTGTTGCATTGTTGTTAAAGGTGCCGTTCACTGTCGACGTGCCTGTCAGATCAAACACTGCGTCGTTGTCAACATCCCCAGCCCAAGTGCCCGAAACCACAACCGCGCCCGCGTTATTGGTCAATGTGCCAGTCGCGGTATTTGCGCCCGACAATTCAAACGTGCCGCTGCCCTGATAGATCAGATCACCTGCACCTGCCATAACGCCTGCAAATACATCATCGCCTGCGTCGCCTGTCGTCAGATCCGCGTTCAGCACAACAGATGACGTCGCCGATGCACTTGCCAGCGACCCGATGGTTTCATCGCCAGCAACTGTCAGCACGCCGCTATTCGAAATGGTCACATTTGCCGTATCAGCCAGCGATGTACCGTGAACCACGATACCAGCACCGTTATTACCAAGGTCCGTGATATTAACAGTGTTCGTAACGGTGGACCCAGTTATGTCCAATGCGCCGTAGTTTGCGACAAGATTGCCGGTAAAGGTGTTGGCCGCCGACAGCGTGCTCGTGCCGCTGCCAGCGCTCGCCACGTATCCGGTGCCCGACAATACGGTATTAACCGTTGCATTCTGGATCTGAAGGGCACCGGTTATATTCAATGTGCCGTTTTGTAACGTACCGCCTTGCGAGATCGTCGAAAATTTCGTGATGGTGAACCCACCAAGATCAGCGGTGCCGCTGACGCGGAAGTTGTTGCCAGTGCCGAATGCATTGGCGTTCCCTGCGACCAAGGTGCCGCCACTGTTGACGATGGTTTCCCCGGTATAGGTGTTCGCGCCGTTCAGGGTCATCGTGCCGGTGCCGGACTTGGTCAGCCCACCCGCGCCAGAAATCACACCGTCATAATCTGTTGTTGAATTGTCGCCACCCGTAGTCAGCGTCTGACCCGAAGCAATCGCAACGCCACCGTTCGCCCCAGCAAGCGAGCCAATGGTTTCGCTTGTATTGATCGTCAGCGTGCCGCCATTCACGACCACCGCACCTGTATTGGCAATCGCAGCGCCTCCCGAAACCGTTAGTCCACCGGCCTCCAATGTCGTCGTGCCCGTATGCGAATTTGCCCCCGACAGTGTCAGCGTGCCGCTGCCGGTTTTGGTCAGCCCCCCCGTGCCGGAAATGCTGCCCGATATCTCGCCATTACTGGCGTCGCCTGTCGTCAATGTGTTGTCGTTCAGGTTGATATTGCCAGCACCAAAGACAGAGCCGACAGTTTCGCTGTTGCCGGTCAGGATAAGTGTGCCAGCATTGCTAATTACTGCGGCATCATCAATGGCGTCACCGTCCCCCGCGATATTCAGTGAAGCCGGAAAACTAGCGCTGGCCAGAATACGTATATCCGTCGACGCGATCGAACCGGTGAGAGTGACTTGGTCTCCGGCGATCGTCGTCACGCCTGTATAGGTGCTGTCACCGGTCAGTGTCATGTCGCTAAAGCTTCGCAGATTGCCGGCACCGGAAATGAGCCCGCCGTAGACGGAAGACCTGCCGTTATAGCCTGTTGTCAATGTCTGACCTGCGTCAATCACCGTTTCGCCGTCACCGGCAAACCCGTTGATATTGTTCGATGCAGAAACCTGCAATGTGGCACCCGCGTCCACTTGCACAGTGCCTGACGTATTTGAGATTGCAGAGGTATTCGTCAGCTGCAACGTGCCCTCTTGCACGACCGTATCGCCCCTGTAAAAGCCAACACCATCTAGCACCAACGTGCCGGCACCGGTCTTGACCACATCGGTATCCGCGACACCGGCATCTTCGATTGAAACGCGCAGGGTGGCGGTGCCGGTATTGACGGCAATCTCTCCTGCACCGGCAGCAAGCCTGATCTGATCGTTCGCGGTGTTGACCCCGTTCAGCACATAGCCATCGGTATTGAAGGTGATATTAGACACCTCCTGCAAACCCTGTACCGTGACGGTTCCTGCCGTGCTCCCAAACACCGCATCACCGCCGCCGGTATAGATTTCGTTTGTGACACCCGCATCGGAAGTCCAATTTTGCGTGCCCGCATCCCAATCCCCGGCACCACCATCAACGACGCCGTTAGCCGCCGCGCCACCTGCGTCCCAGTCCAACGCCTGTGCGTGGCCTGCAGTCCCAGACATGCTGACAAACACGACCGCAGCGCCGATTGCAGGTGGAAAACTGGCCACCATGCCCTTGCATTTTGTCAAACGACCTCCGCGAAAAAAGCTGGTCTGAATGCGTTGAAATGCCGTTGGTGTCATGATGTGTCTCCCGATAGACAAAAAATCGTTAATGAAAGCGTTGCAGGTGGTTGCGCGGAATATTTCCTAACAATTCTATGCTATTGTTTAACCATGCAAAAAGGTTAACGTGGTTAGCCTTCCCGTAAAGTTAAGCGAAGCCCGGGTCTGTGTGCAATGACACAATGCATTGTAAATTTGAGAATGCGTTTATCGCCTACTCTGCGCTCTCCCCAAGCGTGCCACCGTTCACAATCCCCCCCGCGGCATCAACCCATACTCAAACTCTATGTGGGCGTGTGAGGCGAACGTCCGTTCCCAGCCCTTCGCAACCGTTATGGCCAAGTCAAGGGTTGCTACTTGTAGTAGGTCCGCTTTTACACTCAATCGATGAGAATTCGCACCCGCAGCGAACTTCCGCTTCCCGCCCTTCGTGCCCAACGTCGCTTCCGGCCCTTAGCTGACATTGACCGAGCCTCGCGACGCAGCGCCGCAGTTTCCTCGAAGCGGGCATTAGAAATGGCACGCAGCATTTTGGCGGGGCCGATGACTGCAATGCGGGGCTTTGCAGACCTTTGAGACATCAGAGCGAAGGACCGCTTTGCGTCGGTGAACCATCAATACAGAATTTGCGCAACACAGGCAGTTTGAGGACAAGCTACTCAGCTCGTGAGGCATGACGTTCTTGCATTCAAATACGGTCGTTCAATCAAAAAATTCAGAAATGATAGCCCTTGCAAAATCGGCATTCAACGCTTTTCTATTTAGCAATCGGTACCAGAATGCGCCATGGATAAAGCCCGAAACCAGCTCTGCATTGCGGTCCGATGAAAACTCACCACGCGTTTGCGCCAGTCTCAGCAAATCCGTTATCATCCTATCGCGGGGCAAAACGAACTTAGCATAGAAGGTATCGTGAAATGCCCTATCGATTTGGGCTGCCGCGATAAGAGCGCGCATCATATCCCCATTGTCGGTCAGATGATGAAAAACGTTCGTCAGAAACTCTTCAAGTAAAACACGGCTGTCCCGCGTGTCATTCAACGAAGGCGCCGCCGCGTAGTTTTGGGCTTCTTCGAACAACGCATCAAGGACAAGATCAGCTTTGGTATTCCATCGATTGTAAAGCGTTTGACGCGCGACGCCGGCCTCTTTTGCGATGACCGCGATTGAGACTTTATTATATCCTTTCGCACGCACGAGGCGTAACGCAGCTTCTTTCAGTGCCGCACTCGCTTGGGCACTGATTGGACGTCCGCCAGTACTTTCCTTATTCATGCACAAGTCCTGTTCAATTTCGCAGATTTGACCTCTCTTTACTTATTGGACTGAAGTCTAATATTTATCAAGTAGACCGCGGTCCATTAATAAAGCAGGAAATAAGATGTTCAAACCGTCCCCCCCCCACATCAACCGAACCATGGCCATTACGGCGACGTTGGGCTTACTGTCTTTGTTCCCGCCGCTGGCAACCGATATGTATCTCGCCGCCCTCGGCGATCTGGCGACCTCACTGGGGTCAACCCATGCTGGGGCTGAATTTTCTTTGTCGATCTTCTTTCTTGGGCTCTGTGTAGGGCAGCTTTTACTTGGCCCGCTCGCTGACGCTTATGGTCGCAAAAAGCCGCTTCTGATTGGGACAGCAATATTTTCGGCGACGTCGATTGCCCTTCCACTGGTCCATGACATCACATGGTTCAATGCATTGCGGTTTGTGCAGGCGATCGGTGCCAGCGCAGGTATGGTCGTTGGACGCGCCATCGTAAAAGATTTATATGAGGGGCGCCGTGCAGCACAGGTGATGACTGTGCTTGTTATGCTGTTAACAGTCGGACCGATCGTATCGCCAACCTTGGGCAGTCTCCTGCTAGAAGCGTTCGGCTGGCAATCAATCTTTTTCACGATGTCCCTTATCAGCATTGTGGCCTTAGCAATGGCTTTCGTTGTCTTGCCCGAAACGCTCCCGGCGGAGGCACGCAAAACCCTGCCATTCACCGATGGTGGGCGTACAGCGATCACGCTAATGTCAAAGCGGGAATTTGCCGTTATGGCGTTGGTATCAGGCCTCATTCAAGGTGGCATGTTTGCGTTCATCACTGGGTCATCAGGGGTATTTCAAGGGAATTTCGGGCTAAGTTCTCTTGAATTCGGCATCATGTTTGCTGTGATCGCCGCCGCATTGATAATCTTTGGCAAGATCAACGGCATTTTGCTCAACCGCTACAATCCTGCACAGGTGGTCGCTGTCGGCCTGCCCTTCTTTGTCGCCTCGACGGCGGTTCTCGCGCTGGTATCCGGCTCACACATCCTGTGGGTCTTTGCACTTCCTCTTTGGGTTTCGATTGGCATGGTTGGGCTACTTTCAGCGAACGCAATGTCGATGACGATGGAGCTGTCCGGTGAAGGGGCCGGGATGGGGTCCGCGCTGCTGGGCGCAATCCAGTTCGCCATCGCATTCCTCGTGTCATTCTGTGTGGCTTTGGGGGGAACACATACGGCTCTTCCGATGGCCCTTGGGCTCTTTGTGCCCGCCTTCTTTGCCATGATCTTTTTTTACGCGTTTGTTGGCCGGCCACACGTAGGTCCCGTTGCGATGCCGTAATATTTACGTCGCCAGGCCACACGAGCGTGACCAGTGCGGCCTTGGGTGGCGGTGAAGAAAGAAAGCCCGTTACTAGGGCTGATAAGATACGCATGAGTAACCCTCCTTTGATTATTATCTTTTAGATACCAGGGGTTCCTCGGTTTTGGCTGGGGGGCTGGCGGTGTTTACGGCCCATTTCTTAAGTCGTCGGTCTTTCGATGCGACGGAGATCACGTCCTTCACCGTATAACCTGCAAGGTGGCGCATAGGGCCTACCAAAGTTTACGCTAAAGGATCAAATTACATGTCATATTTGCGCGACGCCGGACTTATCATGGCGCTTCTGGCTTCACCACTGCCGGCATTTGCCCACCACGGTAGCAGTGGGCAGTTCGACACCAGCACCACGATTGAACTCGCCGGTGAAATCACCCGCATTCGCCTCGTGAATCCGCATGCCTATGTTTATTTCGACTCCACGGATGAAAACGGCGAGGTGGTGAACCTGCGTTGTGAATTGCAGTCAGGCTCCCTGCTGAAGCGCAACGGCTGGACCACGGATATGTTTGAAATCGGCAGCCATATTTCGATCGTTGGTTCGCCTGATCGGACAGACCCCACCACCTGCTACATGAGCGAAATTACCTTTGAAAACGGCGTTGTAGCATCGCGTCACAGCACGTTTGACGACGACGGTACAATTGAAGCCGAACAGCGCCAGACGACACGCGACGACGGCACGCCCAACATCGACGGCAACTGGGCGATGGTCCGCGAAGAAGGCGCGCGCCCTGGTGGTGGCGGTCAGTCGGAAACTGTGTTGACGCAAGCCGGCGCCGCCGCAATCGAAGGCGCCACATCCGACGATAACCCGCGCTATCAATGCGAGGCGACGAATATTGTCATGGATTGGTGGTTTGACCAGATGGTGAACACGATCGAGCAAGGCGACGATCAGATCACCATGACATATGGTTTCATGGACCTTGAGCGCACCATCTATCTTGATGACACTGAAATGCCTGATGATTTCGAACCAACCCGCGCCGGTTTTTCCACAGGCGAATGGGACGACGAAACCCTGATTGTCACCACAACAGGATTTGACGAAGGCTGGATCAACGCCCCGATGAGCGATGGCGAAGGCCCGGGCGAACGGCTCGAAGGCGATGATCGCCCAGCTCCACCAGAAGGCGGTGACCGCCCCGAAGGCGCACGTGGTGGCCCTCCATCCCCTGTCAAGAACAGCCCCGAACTGGTGGTTGTTGAAGAGTTCACACTCAACGACGACGGGACGGCACTGACCCGCACATACACGTTCACGGATGCGGTCTACCTTGATGCGCCAATCACTGGGTCCGATACGGTTACGCTGACCAGCGACAGCTATGAAGCCTACGCTTGTGACGATCTGACAGAAGAACGTTCAGAGTAATCCTATGGGGCCGCGTCACTGCGGCCCCAAACCAAATCCCCAAGAATAGAAAGCGGTTGGACGCAACTGCGCCATCCGCTGACAGGAAGACACTCTATGGAAACGTTATTCTGGTTGGAGGACACAATCGTCGGATTGACGGTGTCCAGCACGCAGTGGGGCTATCCCATTGTTCTCTCACTCCACGCGATCGGCATGGCGACCCTTGTGGGGGTGGCATTGATGCTGACAATCCGCGTTTTGGGCTTCGCGCCCTCTATTCCCGCCACCGCGATGGCCCCTTATTGGCGCGTCGCCTTAGCGGGGTTCTTTTTGAACCTGTTGTCGGGCACGGCGCTGTTTTGCGGCAATGCATCAGAGCTGTTTTTCAACCTCGCATTCCGCATCAAGATCGTGCTGGTTTTCGTCGGCTTGGCGCTGACGTGGCGGCTGGTTCAAATATGCATCAAACGCACCGATGAGGTCAGTGTCGCGCACAGACGGCTCGCCGCCGCCGCCATGATCACTTGGATCGTTGCGATCATTTTTGGCCGGCTCATCGGGTATTGGTCTTAAGGGGAACATGACATGAATACGGTAGTCAACTGGGTCATCGATACCCTGAATTCCACAGCCCTCAGCGGGCTTGTGATGGACAATGCCTATGTGTTTCCGTTTCTGGAAATGGCGCATTTTGTCGGGCTGTGCTTGTTGTTTGGCTCACTTATCGTGGTTGATTTACGGGTGGTTGGTGTTGCCAAATCCGTGCCGATTGATCGCGTTGAACTCTTCGTGCGGTTCGCGTTGATCGGTTTCGCAATCAACCTGATGTCAGGCGCATTGTTCGTGGTCGGGGACTCCGATCGCTACCTTGTGAACATTGCGTTCTGGGCCAAGATTGGGCTGATTGCGGTTGCGGGGTTGAACACAGCTTACTTCGTGCGGCGCATCAAACCGCAAATGGATTTGGGCGTGGCGAGTGCGGACCTTAGCCGTGATGCGCGCGTCGTGGCATGGCTGTCGCTGACGCTTTGGACCTGCGTCATCGTTCTGGGTCGGTTTATTCCCTATGTCGAAGACTTATAGATCCCTCACCCTGCCGCTATGGGCCATGTTTGCGGTGCTACTGGCATCGCAGGCATCGGCCCACGGCGTGGCGGCTCAAGACCAAGGGTTCCTCGTCAGCGCATCGGGTATCCACCTTGGGCCGTTCATTTACTTGGGCGCGAAACATATGGTCACTGGATACGACCACTTACTGTATCTGGTCGGCGTGATCTTCTTTCTGGGCAAGCTGCGTGATGTGGCAACCTTCGTCAGCCTGTTTGCCCTTGGCCATTCGATCACTTTGCTGACGGGCGTGCTGTCCGGCATCCATGTGAACCCCAATATCATCGACGCCATCATTGGCCTTTCGGTGTGCTACAAGGCGCTAGAAAACCTAGGCACGATCCGCCTCATGAACCCCAAATCGGCGGTTTTCGGGTTCGGGCTGGTGCATGGGCTTGGCTTGTCGAGCAAATTACAAGACCTGTCGCTGTCCAAAGACGGGCTGATCGCAAACATGCTGGCCTTCAACGTCGGCGTTGAGATCGGTCAGGTTCTATCGCTGACCGTATTGTTCGCCGCCTTGGCATGGCTGCGTGCCCGCCCCGATTTTCCATCCTTATCAACAACCGCGAACGTGTTTCTGTTTGCCGCAGGGCTGATCCTGTTTGGCATGCAAACTGTTGGCTATTTCATATCATAACGGAGACGTCCCATGAACCTTTCCTCAAAACTCACCCTTGGTGCCCTTGCGGGCGGCGTCCTGTTGGTTGTGGCAGTTCTACCCGCCGAATATGGTGTTGACCCAACAGGCTTGGGCGCAAAGCTCGGCTTGACGAACATGTCCGAACCGCCGCTGATCATTGCGCAATTCGAGGGCGATCTGTCCTTCAACATTGGTGAATACGACCCGACTGCAGAACTGATTAATGAATCCGTGCAAGGGTTGATCAACCTCGAAGACACTCCCTTCCACAATGAAATCATCGACATTGAAATCGAAGACTACGGCGAAGTCGAATACAAATTCATCATGCCTGCCGACACCACGTTCGTCTATTCATGGGAGGTTTTGGACGCAGTTGATGATGGCGTTTACTATGACTTCCACGGTCACCCATCCTCAGACGACGCCGTGAACTTCCCTGACGGGTTCGAAATGGCTTATGCCAAAGGTGAAGGCCTGACCCAAAGCGGATCCTTCACAACACCCTTCGCCGGCTACCACGGCTTCTATTTCATGAACATCGAAGAGGGCCCAATCACCGTGCGCCTGAACATCGCCGGGTATTGGGACGTCAGCAAAGAAATGTACCGCGCCATCAATGGCGAGGTCGTCACCAACGAAGAGTTCTGACGCAATGCCGCGCGAAAATTGAAGGTCGGCCGAAGAACTGAAAGCCAGATAGCCAATAACTTTTCTTACCTCCATGAAAGCGATCCGAAGTTAGCCGATTGTAAAGTCGACCTATTTGGATGGGATATTTGCGTTGCATGTTCTCGAAAGAAACCTTTGTAGACGTCACAACGTCCTGTGCGTGGGACTCTTAGCTGACTTCGCTGCGTTTGCAGATCGAACGAACTAGATCGTCGCTCTGAACGTCTGCCTTATTCAATTTGTCGAATCTGGTTTGCACCCGCGGCGAAAGTCCGGTTTCCGCCCGTTGTGTCAATCAACGCGAACGGCCCAATCTGCGGTTCGATGTCCGGCCCTTCAGCGCAAAACTGGATGCCGCCAACTCAAGGCCAGAGGTGCTCGCAGTAGCACATACGGTGGGTGAAATTCTTCAATGCAGTGATGCTATTCATGCATCCTTCTTCAGCAGAGAATCAACTTCGGGTACACATGCATTGTGTACAAGAACATCCGAGGGCGCCTGCAAGAAGTCGTTGAGCGGCTTGTCGTGCCACACAACCCCGCCAGCCTCTTCGAGTAGGATCAAACCGGCAGCGACGTCCCAGATGTTCAGCAGTGGCTCATGAAATGCATCAACCCAGCCACTTAAAACCGCAAGAAACCCAATTGTTGCAGCACCATTGCGACGATGTTCGATGCCATTGGCATGCAGTCGCGTGATCCTGTCCAAGTAGTCGGATAGCGAGCTGCGTGGTGACGTTCCCAACGCCACAAGCGGTGCTGCGGTCGGCTCATTATCAAGTCGAACCGGCACGTTATTGATATAGCAACCTTTTCCACTCTCTGCCCATGCCGTCACCCCGAGGTCTGGAGCATGGATCACACCCAATTCCAGTGCTGACCCATTATAGCGGGCAATTGATACTGCCCAATCCGAGGACCCGCGATAGAAATTGACTGTGCCGTCGATGGGATCGACAATCCACGTGCAAGGTTTGTGGGTATCAAGACCACCTTCCTCGCCCAATATCGCCGCATTGGGATCTATAGCGGTGATCCTTTGTCGGAGCAGGTTTTCGACCGCGATATCCGCCGCTGTGACCACATCCATTGGGCCTTTGATCGTGGAGTCCATGTCCGCGGGGTGTTGGCGCATCTTTTGGGCCAGCGCACCGGCGGAACGCGCCATGTCCAATGTCGCATCAAGATAGTCAGTCATTCTGCGTGGTTCCCCGCATGACCGAAGACAGCCCAAGCCGTATGATACGCTTGGGTAAACCGAAGGCAGGCTGAGATCGCTATCTTCGAATACATCAACGGCTTCTACAATCCACGCCGTCGTCACTCAGCACTGGGTTGGAAAAGTCCGGTCGCCTTCGAACGTAAGGTGGCTTAAACGAGCACAGGGGGCGGCACGAAAGCGCGACAGGTCCAAGTTGTACATTTTTAGAAGTATTACTTTGCTCCAATTTATTTTGTGCAAAGTTGACCTTAAAGTATATCGCAGAGAATGTCGGCAATCTGCCCGTTGTGCCGATCGGCACTTCCGGCCCAAAGCCGCCGTTGGCCGTGACGATAAAATGCTGCGGCGTGGCCTGTCGAAGCGGACATT
>NZ_QOCG01000009.1 GCF_003318235.1 Loktanella sp. D2R18
GACCATCCAACGACACGCCGTGAGAAAAGATCGATTACAACAGCCAGATATGACCAGCCCTCGTGGGTCCTGATGTACGTGATATCGGTCACCCAGACGCGATCAGGCCCATAAAAATCTCTGATGACCTTAGCTACCTCAATAGAAAGTAGGCACAAAAGTAGGCATGACGCTTCCCACAATGGTATTTATTAATTAAAATCAAGGGTATAATTGAATTTTATGGCGGACAGACAGGGATTCGAACCCTGGAGACGGTCTCCCGCCTACACACTTTCCAGGCGTGCGCCTTCGACCACTCGGCCACCTGTCCATGGTGCGCGGTTTAGCCCTATCCGACGTCCCTTTGCAAGGGCCAATAGATATGTTTTTGCAGGTGTTTACGGCGTAGGCATCATCGCCGTATGATACTGCAGACTAACCGGACCATAATCGCCCCATGCCCCACAAATATCCGCCACAAAGCGACAACATAAGACGCGATTCAAACCGTCTGCAAACTGGCGCATTGATCATTATTGCCTTCGCGGTGGTCTTGTTCTTGCTTGTCCAAGCCCGGTTTATGCTGATCACACTGGCGACCGCGATCATTCTGTTCAGCCTAACAAGCGACGTCATCAGCTTTATCGCGCGCCAAAGGGTCGGACCATTTCGTATTCCCAACGCGCTGGCGAGCCTTGTTGCGATGATTTTGATTGCAGCGGCGCTTTTGATATTGACGTCAATCCTCTTGGCCCAAGTCAACACAGTCTTGGTCACCACCCTATCCTATACTGAACGCGCGCCATCGGCGATTGCCTCGCTGTTTGCGTGGATGGGGGAAGACAGTGAAATGGCCGTGTTTAATGCGCTACGTTCCGTCAATGTGTCCAGCTATTTGCGTTCAGCGGCGGGCCAAGCCAGCGGCATCATGCAGGCCACTGTTTTGGTGATCCTTTTTGTTGGCTTTTTGTTTGCCGAACGGATTTGGTTTCAGACCAAACTGGTCAATTTTGTCGGCAACGAGGCGCAAGCCGACCGGATCGGTAAAATCATCGCGTCGATCATTCATCGCGTGAACTATTACCTATTGGTAAAGACATTGATCAGCGCGATTACCGGGGCTTTGGTATTTTTGTTGGCTAAGGTTTTTGGGCTCGAGCTTGCGACATCCATCGGAATTTTGACATTTGTGTTGAATTTCATCCCCAACATTGGATCTATCGTGGCCACGTTCCTAATAGCCCTGATTGCCCATGTACAAATCGGCGAAGCCCCAATTACCTTGGCGATTTTTGTGATTTCGACAGTGATCCAATTTGTAAATGGCAGCATTATCGATCCGATGTTAATGGGGCGCGCGCTGCGTCTGTCGTCTTTTGGGATCATCCTATCGCTGGCCTTCTGGGGGGCTGTCTGGGGCGTGCCGGGCATGTTCCTATCGGTGCCGATCATGGTGATGATGCTTGTGGTGTGCAGCTACGTGCCGGGCTTACGCCCGCTCGCGATTTTGCTGTCACGTGAAGGGCTACCAGAAACGGAGCAAATGCTTGACCAACCGATTGAACGGGATCTATTTGGCCAAGACCGGCGCTAATTGTTGCTACGCACCTCTGGTTTTCCGGGGACCAACTGGCGTGCGTAATACGTCACATCCTCTGTAAAATACTGATAGCTATCGGCATTATCGAGCGCCCGGCGTGCGTCAGTGCGCGCCATCTCGGCGCAATCACTGCGTGAATAACAATGGTCATCAGTATCCGCGACACTGATAAAGTGCGACAGCTCATGCACGATTGTGCCTTCGCGCGTGCCATTGTCACTGCGCCGGGCCCCCGGCTGTAGCGCGGTCAGCGGTGGCAAAGTGAAAAACGGCGGGCAGAGGTGCATCAAGAAATGCTCGTTTGGATAGACCCACGCATAGGTGCCCCCGCTACAGCCGTCGAAACCGTTGGGATCACAATGTGCGATGACATTGCCGCTTCGGATTGCGCCGACAATTGATTTGAGATTGGCGCGGACGGTTTCTGCATTTTCCGTGCTGTATTCGCCGAACCAGCGTTCATATTCAGGCGTATCGCCAACGGCTGTTGCGGCGCGTAGGGTTAATTCTTTAGCGTTGCGAAAGGCGGTATCAACGATGTGCAGTTGCTCTTTATTGCAGCCCTCGAAATTATATGCCGCAGCAGAGCTCGCTAAAAATGTGATAATAATCAAAAGGCTATAACGCAGCATCCTCTACTCCAAATGCAGATAGACCCGCCGGTTCTGGCGACCCTTTTTTTCAATCTTGCCAATCCGCACAGGACCAATTTCGCGCGTATTGGCCACATGGGTGCCCCCGCATGGTTGCAGATCAGCGGTTTCATTGCCAACCCCAATCCGTACAAGCCGGATTTTGCCATTGCCGCGTGGCGGTTGCACGGACATCGTTTTTACCAATTCTGGCTGCGCGTCCAATTCGTTTTGGGTGATCCATTCACTGCTCACATCCATGTCGCAGGCGATCAACCTGTTCAAATCATCTTCCAACCCTGTTTTGTCGGCGGGGGCCTCGGGCATGTCAAAATCCAAACGCCCCTTATCAACAGCGATCGCGCCACCTGACACCGGCAGCGGAATGACCACAGACAACAAATGCAGCGCCGTATGCATGCGCATCAGCCGGTGGCGACGATCCCAATTGATATCTTGGGTGATCGCCTCTCCTTTTTTTGGCATCTTTGCTGGCTCAGCCGGGATCAAAACAACGGTATCATCGGGACCTTTGAGCGCCGTAGCGATATCAATCGCCCCATTGTCCCAAGTTAACGTGCCACTATCGCCGGGTTGCCCGCCCGAGGTCGGATAGAATACCGTTTGGTCCAGAACGATCCCCCCTTCAGAGGTCACCGCAACCACCCTGCCCTTTGCTGCACGCAAATACGCGTCATCGCGAAATAGCAGGTCGGTCATGTCTTATCTCCATGCAGGGCTTCGGGGTTGCGCAGCCAAATGTCGCGCTGAGCAAAGGGAATTTCAATCCCGGCTTCGGCAAATTTGCGGGCAATTTCGATGTTCATTTCTGACTTGGTGGCCAGCACATAGTTCACATCCCGCAAGATTGCTCGGATCTCAAAATCGATTGAATCGGCACCAAACCCGGTAAATAGAACCGTTGGTGGCGGTGTCATGACGACCAGAGGATGCGCCTCTGCGATGTCGCGCAGGATCTTCATCACCTGATCGATATCCGTGCCATAGGCGACACCAACGGGGACAATGACCCGCCCAACAAGGTTTCCACGCGTCCAGTTCGTGACTTGCCCGCTGACCAGATCAGCGTTTGGCACGATCACATCGGTCCGGTCGAATGTCTCAATCCGTGTCGAGCGCACTGAAATTGCACGTACATAGCCCATTTGGCCGCCCACTTCGATCCAGTCACCCTCGCTGACCGGGCGTTCAATCAGCAAGATAATTCCGGACACAAAGTTAGAGACAATATTTTGCAGGCCAAAACCAATACCCACCGATAAGGCACCAGCGACAATAGCAAGGCTCGATAAATCGAGCCCCGCGCTCGTGATTGCGACAATGGCGGCCAAAATGATCCCGACATAGCCAAACCCTGCGACAATCGCGTTTTGCCCGCCCAGATCAAGCCGGGTACGCGGCAACACGGTCTTGCGCAGCGTGCCTTGGATCGTGCGGGTCAGCAGATACCCAAGCCCGAACACAATCGCAAATGTCAAAAAGTCGGTGGGTGAAATCCGGGTATCACCAACCGAAAACCCCTCACGGAACCGCGTCCAAACCTCGATCAGGTCATCCACACGCGCGCCCCAAATCAGGGCAACCACGGGCAAAGCCACAATATAAAGCGCCAAATTAATCGCCACAGGTACCAAGGCCATTGTGCCGGTTTTGGGGGCGTCCTCTGCTTCGTTTGGTGCACTCAATTCATGAACAAGACGCTGCAAAATCAAGAGCATGCCGATGACGCTTAACGTATATAACCACGACAACATCAGGTCACGTCCCGCGCCGAACCCAAACGCAAGCATCAAAGGGGCGACGGCGGCGACGGCGATGGAAAGGTTCCCCACGATTGCGCGTACACGACCAGCTGAAAACACAAGCCCGGAGGCTTCAACAGGTTTTGACCCAATCGCCTTGCCCAAACGCCAGAGCAAGACACCCAAAATTACAATAACGGGCAGCGTAATTGCCGAAACGACGGCTGCGTCTTCGTCAATGGCCCCAACCGCAGCATCTAGCAATGACCCAAAAGCCAAGACCCAACCAATCGCCAAGCCATAGCGCCGCAGCCGCGCACGGCTTTCCATGCTATAGCCCAAATACCCAGTATCTTGTCCCGCAGGAAACAATTGCCGACTGATCCACCACGCAAAAACCACGGCAAAGCCGGCAGTTGGTAATTTGCTCACAACGGCACCGCCGACAAGCCCAAATACCCCTAAGGTCTGCAGCCCAATCGTGAGCATGAACAAGCCCAAAACCGGGACAATAATCTGCACAAGTGACAGCAAAAACAGCCAAAGAGGCATCAGGCGCGTTTGGGTCTGTGCCAAATTCATACGCCATTTCGTCACCTGGCGACGTCCTGCCCCCAGCAGTGCGATCGCAACAATCAAAAAGAAAGACGCGCGTGGAATGTTCGAGAAGAGCGCTCCGGCTGCAATTTGTGCAGCAAACCCGGCCTGTGTCTCCGCCGCGGTGGTTACGCCAATATTCCAAACCGCTGCAACAGCCGGGCCGAAATACTGCGGGTTCAGCGGGCTTTCCCCTCGTTCGGTCAACGCATCGGTTTGTTGCTGCAAAACAATCGCGTCGAATTCCCCGATAAGCCCATTTGCGCGTGCATAGCTTTCTTCGGCCAATAGGCCCGGCGCGGCCAATGCTTGTCGCTGTGCAGCCAATTCTGCGCGGCGATCTGCGATTGCTTCGGCTTCGTCACCAGTTTCTGGCACTAGGCCAAGTGCCGCGATCTGCGTGTCGACAGTTTTCAGCCGCCCAGCGTTGATGGTCGTGTCCGCCAAAAAGCGGTCTCGCCAGATAACGAGCTCTGCGCGTAGGCGCTGTATGGCAAAACGGGACGCGTCTTCGCGTCCCGCCATGCTTTCAGCGCGGGTGGCGATCTGTTCCCATGTCTGCGTCTCTGTCTCGGTCGCGTCCTGCGCTGCCCCGGCCAATGGCCAAAAGCACGCAAGGCACAACATCAGAACAAAGCGATGGATCATGCGGTTTCAAACACCGTTGGCAGATCTACATTTGCTTCAAGCCATGCAGGCACAGGCAGGTTCTTTTCGCGTAAGAACGCCGGATTAAACAATTTGGACTGATACCGCGTGCCATAGTCACACAAGACCGTCACAATCGTATGCCCCGGCCCCATCTCGCGCGCCATCTGCATTGCGCCAGCGATATTCACCCCGGTCGAGCCGCCCATGCACAGACCTTCATTTTGCAACAAATCAAACACAATTGGCAGTGCTTCGACATCAGGAATGCGGCACGTAAAATCAGGCGTAAACCCTTCAAGGTTTGCAGTGATCCGCCCTTGCCCGATCCCTTCGGTGATCGAGTTGCCGGGGTTTTCTTCACCAGTATAGAGCTTAAACAACCCTGCGCCTTCGGGATCGGCAAGACCCACTTTGACCCCTTTGGGCTGCAATGCCATGCCAACACCCGCGACGGTCCCGCCTGAACCCGCCGCACAAATGAACCCATCGACCTTACCGCCGGTTTGGTCCCAAATCTCGGGGCCTGTGGTTTCGATATGCGCTTGGCGATTGGCCACGTTGTCAAATTGATTGGCCCAAATAGCCCCGCCCGGCAGCGTCGCCTTGAGCTTCTCCGCGAGGCGCCCGGAATAGCGCACGTAGTTGTTAGGGTTCTTATACGGAACGGCTGGTACCTCGACCAATTGCGCACCTGCAAGCCGCAGCATGTCTTTCTTTTCTTGGCTCTGCGTTTCAGGGATCACGATGACGGTCTGAAATCCCATTGACGCCCCAACAAGCGCAAGCCCAATGCCCGTGTTCCCAGCGGTCCCTTCGACAATCGTGCCACCCGGTTTCAGATCACCGCGTGCGATCGCGTCCTTGATCATGAACAGCGCCGCCCGGTCCTTGACCGATTGACCGGGGTTTAGAAATTCAGCCTTGCCTAAAATGGTACAGCCAGTCGCCTCTGATGCGGCGCGCAGCTTAATCAGTGGCGTATTCCCAACTGCATGGGCAAGGTCATTTCGGATGGTCATGGTGGCGCCTTTCATTACGTCTACCCTGTGTAGAACCGCGCTCGCATGAACTCAAGCCATCGCGCGCAGCCGATCATGATGGCGTGCAAGCCAATTGAGCATCAAAACTAACGGTCCCACTTGAATTTCACCGCTATCGGCAAGCGCCAAAGCCGCATCAAATGTCATGGGGTGCAGGCGAATGTCTTCGCCCTCTTCAGCGAGACCACCCAGATAAGATGTCGTTTGCGGCAGATCGCACAGACCAATGTAGGTGTAGAAATAATCGGTCGTGGACCCCGGCGAGGCATAAAACGCACTGATGGGTTCGAGATGATCAAGCGTGACCGCTGCCTCTTCAAAGGCCTCGCGGTGTGCGGCCTGTTCTGGGGTTTCACGCGCATCTACGATACCCGCCACAGGCTCGAGCATCCATGGGTTTGGATCATTGCGCATTAGCGGGCCCATACGGACTTGTTCAACCAAGATTACCTTGTCACGCACCGGATCGTAAGGCAGCACAAACGCCGCATCGACCGCGATAAAAATCTCACGGCGCATCGGATCAGACCGGGAGCCATCGAACCGTTTATGATGCACATCAATGTCTTGCATCCGAAAAAAACCGCCCTGCGGTGGACGTTTTGCGAGAACCGTTATGTCATCGGATTGCGGATCATGGCGCAGTGTTGCTGGTGTCGGCAATGTGCGATGCTTGGCCCAAGCCCGTGATTCAATCATCGGCCACATACGCCGCAACGTATCGGGCGTCGGTAGCGGATCGTGCGAAAACACCTCTGCGGCAGCCAACAACGCGGGTGCAAGGTGATCTGCCTCCCAGCATGCAAGCGACCAAGCTAGTTTATTCGCGCTAATACCATCTGGCGGCATGTAGCAGGTCACCGGGGTATGGCCGCCTGTGGTCATCACCAAAACCGTTTCGGTTACATACCCAAATGCGCGCTCATATAGATCTAACCGCGCGGCTTGCGCGGCATCGACCTCACGGTAGATAACACCACCAACATGTTGATCACTGGCTGGCGCAATGAAAGGCACAACATCCCCGGCGACGCCAAAGCGGACATAACCATCAAGCTTTGCAGCCTCAGTTACACAGGGCTTGCCGCCCGCGACCGCACAAAACAGCGGCTCCGACATCAACGTGCCGTAGACAAAGATATCCATTAATTAGGGGTACCGTTTCGCGACGAATTCGGTTGCCCAAGCACATAAAACCCCACCGATCAGCACCGTTCCAATCATCTTGACGTCAACGAAATAGAGCGCGAAATCAAAACTTTCAAGAAATGACGCCATGATAGCTTCCATCGGGCCATCATAGACCATGCGCATCGCTTGGGACATCATCTGGAAAAACCCCATGATATACAAAATGCAGAACGAAAACAAAAACGCCATGGTCAACCCTTGGCCCGTCGCCGCATTATAGCCTTTCCCCGCATGGGTGCCGCAAATTTTCCACCCAAAGAAAAGCCCCAAGCCAGCGCAAACCGGAATCAAATAGTCTGGCGCGTTGGATTCAGGGAAATATGGCACAGAAATACCGGCAATGTACCAGCCATAAAGGGCAAAAAATACGGCACCTGCGAGCCGTCCAGCAGTTGGCATCAGAATTCTTCCTTGTCTCTTCACACCCCACCGCATTTGCATGCAACAAGGATGGTTTCACCAGCATTTTCCGCGATCACACTGCGCCATGCAAGGGTACAACGAAAACGAGGCTTTTCACGTGGAAAATCCGGGCCACCTGCCTGCGATCTTATGTGGAAACGTTCCAAACCTCACCACGTATAAAATTTATTTTTTTCATAATATCAAATAACTACGCAACGCTTTCAATGCACCCAATGAACAAACATCCTACCGCAGCAGTGTTGCCCGTTTGCCGCCGATTACGCAGTGTCGCGCACTTGATAAGCCGCAAGCGCGCGCGCGCGACCAGCTGAAACATCTACAATCGGAGCCGGGTACATATCCGTTGGCTGCATTCCCCATCGCTTGGGGATCATATCAAAATAGGACAATGAAGCCGCGCTAGGCGCCAGATTGCCTTCGGCGATCCAGCGCGTGGCATAATTGTCCTCGGGGTCAAATTTCTTAAGCTGGGTCAACGGATTAAATATCCGAAAATAGGGCGATGCATCCGGCCCTGACCCCGCCGCCCATTGCCAGCCCATCGCGTTGCTACAGGGGTCCCAATCGATCAGACACTCCGCAAACCAATCCAGACCGATTTTCCAATGGGTCAAAAGATGTTTGGTTAAATAAGATGCAACGATCATCCGGCCCCTGTTATGCATCACGCCAGTGACATACATTTCACGCATCGCGGCATCGACGAAAGGCACGCCTGTGCGGCCCTGTTTCCACGCCGTTGTTTCAGCGGTTTCACCCGTATTCCACGGAAACTTATCCCACGCAGGTTTCCAGTTATCGGTCAATATATGCGGTGTGTGGTGGGCAAGGTGATAGGCAAATTCGCGCCACACAAGTTCACGCAAAAACACCTCGGCATCTGATTTTCCATCCTGCAGCGCGCCCCACCCTGCGTGCCAGCATTGGCGGGGACTGATTTCACCATAAGTCAAGTTTTCCGAAAGCCCCGAGGTGCCGTTTGCCCCCGGTTGATCGCGGCTTGTCGCATAGGTCAAAAGTTTATCTTCAACGAATTGATCCAACCGGTCATGTGCTGCGCCTTCGCCAACAACACAATGATGGGCCAGAATTTGCGCCCCGCGCTGCATCCCCGCAGCCAAATCCCATGACCGCAGGCTATCTGTTTCTGGCCAAATTTCTGGTGGTCGTAACTTAACAGGCGGCAACAATGGGGTGCCAACATCCTGAGTTCGGACAGTTTTCCACATCGGGGTAAAAACCTTGTAGAACCCGCCTGTTTTGGTGGTGACAGTCCACGGTTCAAACAACAGATGACCTGTAAAGCTCTGGGCGTCGATGCCGGCATCCTTAAGCGCGGCCTTAACTGCCGTATCCCGGTCTTTATGCGATGGATCATAAAGCCGCGACCAGTAAACGGACGTGGCCCCAGTCTGGGCAATCAGGTCTTTTAGGACAGTTGGCGCGTCGCCATGCCGCAGAGTTAACCGGCTTTGGACGCTGCGCAACGTGCTGGAAAATTGATCGATGGCAAGCCCAAGACGCAGCTTCGCCGCGGCACCAAGGCCATCGACCAAGGGGTCTCGGATAAACACCGGGATAATCGGCCGCCCCGTTGACGCAGCTGCCGTCAGCGCGACGTGATCTGACAAACGCAAATCACGCCGAAACCAAACAATAATAGGAGAATTGTCGCGCATTACCGCCGCCTGTTTAGCCGTTCACATCCACAACAGCCCGTCCTTTGATTTGACCTTTTAGGATATCGCGCCCCAAGGCAGGTAAATCTGACAGCACCGCCGGAACAATCATCGCCTCTAGTTTTTCCATCGGGAGATCCTTTGCAATGCGTTCCCACGCGCGCAAACGGTTTTCATAGGGCTGCATCACACTGTCGATCCCCAATAGGTTCACACCGCGCAGCAAAAACGGGATGACCGTGGCCGGCAAATCCGCCCCACCTGCAAGCCCCACAGCCGCAACCGAGGCACCATATTTCATCTGCCCCAGAACACGTGCAAGCATCGCGCTGCCAACCGCATCGACACACCCACCCCATGTTTCGGCCTCAAGCGGGCGTTTAGTTGTCTCGTTGATCTCTTCACGTGCAACGATCTGGGTTGCGCCCAAAGAAGTTAGGTAATCTGCCGTTTCGGGGCGCCCAGTCACCGCCGCGACCTCGTGACCCAACTGCGCAAGAATAGCGGTCGCAACAGACCCGACACCGCCCGCAGCCCCAGTGACCAAAACGGGTCCATCTTTGATACCATGATCTTCAAGCGCCATAACAGCCAGCATCGCGGTGAAACCGGCAGTCCCAACAGCCATCGCGTGGCGGGTATCGATGCCCTTGGGTAGTGGCACCAACCAATCCGCTTTGACCCGTGCTTTTTGGGAATAACCGCCCCAATGTGCTTCGCCGACGCGCCAGCCGGTCAATACGACCTTATCGCCGGGGGAATACCGCGGGTCGTCTGAACTTGCGACGGTCCCTGCGAAATCGATACCGGGAATATGCGGGTAGTTGCGCACCAGACCACCACCAGGGCCGATACACAGCCCATCTTTATAGTTTACCGTCGAATATTCGATATCGACGATCACATCACCCGCAGGCAATCGTGCGATATCAATCTGTTGAATAGCTGCAGAGGTTTTCCCATCCGCATCTTTTTCGACCATCAAAGCGTTGAACATCTGTGCCTCCCGATTAGCGTTTTTCGGACTGGATCAGTTTTGTGGCAAAAAGGGAAGGTCCGTATCGCCGGGTTTTTCACCTGCAGCTGTCAGCATCGCGTGGATTTGACCACGGTGGTGGGTTTGGTGATGAAAAAAGTGCATCACACAGATCGCCACAGGCTTTGCAAAATCGCGCTGCATCGATCCCGAATACCAATGCAAATCACCTTCAAGATCAGCGGGTTGGAGCGCGCGCGCCCAAGTAGATATACGGTCATCCATCTGCGCCCGCTTTGCATCCCAGATATTTACATCGCCGGTAAGCGCGACGCTATGCGGAATGGTAATATCTGTCCCCTGCCCACCATCAAAACGGCTCATCCAAAGCGTATCCCCCCAGAGTAGATGGTTCAGCGTTCCCACGATGGAACCAAAAAACGCCCCCCGATCAAGCGTTAACGCCTCAGATGTCATTGCGGTTACTATTCGACGCTGCCCATCATTTTGCCAACGGTTATACGCGGCCATTGTCCGACAATAATCTACAGTAATCATGGGTCCAGCCCCTTTGTCCAAAATGTTAACGCGACTGTGCAGTTGTTTCACGAACTATTCTAGTCAGTTCAGACCAAATCTGCATACTACCGCACCTCTGCGATTTTTCATTGCCGCTCTCGGTTGAAACGTAGGGTGGATCTTGATCCACCCCTGCGACGGTTTAGCCTTTGTCATCCCGCAAAATTATGCGTAGAAACCGCCGTATGATCCTGCGTGCGCTTATCAGTGTTACTCTTGCGCTTGCTCTGGCCTTGGTGGGCTTTGGGCACCAATCGGTTGCGCCCACCGATAACGCGCAAGCTTCGGCCTATGTGCTTGCAGGGGGATCTTGGGCCGATATTTGCGGCGACTCCGGTGATCCGCGCGACGGCGGCACCTCCTATTGTCAGGCCTGTGTTATCTCCCAGACCTGCGCCATGGGCGCGCCCGCGCAAATGGTGATTGCAGATGCACAAGCGATGCCGCTTAATGTTGCCGCGCCACAAACGCTTAACCGTCTTTCAACAATTTATTGGGCACATGGTGCACGCGCACCACCTGTGGCGTAGCTTACCCCATTTCCCAATTCTCCAATACTTGCCCAAAGGTTACCCCCTAAGGCACTGATGAAAGACTAAAAAATGAAACTGAATACACTAATCAACGCTGCCATTTTTTCGCTGACCGCCTCTGTTGCGCTGGCCGAATCCGAAATTCACGTGATGGACACCATGGTGTTTGAAACCGCCCCAACTGCTATGGCTGGTGGCGGCTTTATGCAGATCATGAACCACGGCGATACCGATGATATGCTGATCGATGTGCGTGCCGATTATCCGCGCGTCGAAATTCACACCACCGAGTTCGCAGATGGGGTCGCAAAGATGATCCATATCGAAGGCGTCCCCGTACCCGCTGGCGGCATGGCCACGCTTGAACCCGGCGGTTTTCACGTCATGTTCATGGGTCTACAGGGCACACCGTTCGTATTGGATGAAATGATCCCCGCGACATTGGTATTTGAATACGCCGGCGAGGTTGAGGTCATGTTCAAAGTTGTCGCCCGCGGTGAACATGGCAACATGAACCATGGCGAAATGAACCACTAAATCCCTGTGCGTCTTGTCTCTGGCAAGGCGCACCACCCCATAAGGAGAGAGCAATGAAAGCTGTCATTATTGGATCGGCCACGCTGGCCGTTGCGGCGGGCCTTGGGTTTTACACTTGGACTGTATCCCAAAACGCGAACGGGGTGCCTTGCGGGGATACCTCCGTGGCTGGTGCCGCAATTGGTGGGCCGTTTGAACTGGTCTCGGAAACCGGCGAAACGGTGACCGACATCGATGTCATTACCAAGCCCACTTTGGTTTACTTTGGGTATACCTTTTGCCCTGACGTTTGCCCGCTCGACAGTGCGCGCAACGCTGCGGCCGCCTATATACTCGAAGACCAAGGCCACGACATCGGCACTGTCTTTATCACCATCGACCCTGCCCGCGACACGCCGCAAATCGTTGGCGATTTTGCAGATAATTTCCACGACGATATGATTGGCCTGACAGGCTCAGCGGAACAAGTCGATGCGGCTTCCAAGGCGTACCGGACCTATTACCGCAAGCAAGAGGGCGACCCCGAATACTATCTGGTCGACCATTCAACCCAGACTTATCTGATGTTCCCCGAAACCGGATTTGCGACCTTCTTTAAGCGCGACCACACGGCCGAACAGATCGCAGAAACAACTGCCTGCTTTATTGATCAGCTTAGCTAGTAAAATCCCCTGCGCCATTTGATCTAGCGCAATAAAAAGGGCGCAGGGGTTTGCCATAACCGCGCTATGGAAAATATTGCACGCCTACGCGAACGTGGGCTTTTTGACGCCCGCGTGCCCCGCTACACCAGCTACCCCCCTGCGACCGCGTTTCACGCGCAGGTCGAATCTGATTTTCAACGCGACTGTTTGGGCCAGCTTGACCCGCACATCCCCGTTTCGGTCTATGTACATATCCCCTTTTGTGAACGTCTGTGCTGGTTCTGCGCCTGCCGCACCCAAGGGACCAGCACCATCGCGCCTGTCGAAACCTATCTCACCTACCTGAAGGCAGAGCTAGCGTTGCTGCGCGATAGCCTGCCTGACGGCCTGCGTATGGGCGAATTACATTGGGGCGGCGGCACGCCAACAATTCTTCCTCCTGACATGATCCGCGCGCTTGCAACGGCCATTTTTGATGTGTTCCCTCCGACCGATAATCTGCGGTTTTCGGTCGAGATCGACCCGACCTTGGTTGATGATGCCAAAATCGCGGCCCTTGCCGATATGGGCATGACCCGTGCCAGCATTGGCATTCAAGACTTTTCAGCGGACGTGCAGGCCGCGATTGGGCGCGAACAAAGCTTTGAAACCACCCGCGTTTGCGTCGATGCGCTGCGGGCCGCAGGGATTGGGTCGCTCAATGCGGATCTCGTTTACGGGTTGCCGTTTCAAACCACTGACAAGCTGGCGGATACAATCGAAAAGGTCCGCGCGCTTGATCCCGACCGGATCGCGCTATTCGGCTATGCGCATGTGCCAAACTTTGCCAAACGGCAAAAACTGATCCCAGAATCCGCCCTGCCCGCCGAAGAAACCCGCTATTACCTTGCAAAACAGGCCGCGCGAGCCTTTGCGGACATGGGGTATACGGCCATCGGGATCGATCATTTTGGTAAAGCCGACGACAGCCTGACCCGCGCCCATCATACCGGCCATTTGCGCCGCAATTTTCAAGGCTATACGGATGATGCCTGCCCCACGCTGATTGGTATTGGCGCGTCATCTATTTCGCAATTTGCGCAGGGCTATGTCCAAAATGCCGCCGCAACCGCCGCCTATACGCAGCGTATCGAATCCGGTGCGCTTGCCGGGCACCGTGGCTATGCAATGACCCCAGAGGATCAAACCCGCGCAGCCGCGATCAATATGCTCATGTGCAATTTCGCGATAGATATCCCAAGCCTGAGCACCCGCCCTGGTGGCGCGGCATTGGCCCCGATCCACGCCGCCTTATTAGCGGACTTTGCAGGCCATGTTGTCAAAGACGGTGACCACTTGCGGATCACCCCTGAAGGCCGCCCGCTTACCCGGATCATCGCACGGCGCTACGATGGGTTTAGCGACATCACGGCGCAATATTCTCAAGCATCATAATACGTTAAAACTCGTAACCTACCGAGGCAGCAATGCTAAGATTATCCGTGCCACCAATGATCGCAATATCCGTCAAAAGACCCGTTTCGAACGCATAGGTCAACTTCGCTCCCGCCAGCGGACCATCCCCTTGCGTTTGGCGCAAAAGCCCTGCCAGCGACAAGTGGCTACCCATTGGGATTTGGGCAAATAGCTCTGCGACATGGGGTGCGCCATTCGCATCCCCCGCATAAAGCCCCAGCCCCACATCCAAATTCCCCATCGTGCGGATCACCTGTGCTTTAGCGTTCCAGCCAATTGCGTCAGCTTCCGAAACGGCCTCAATCCCGAAATCCAATTGCCAGTTGGCGCCGGTTTTGCGCCCACCTGCCCCTGCGACAACAATATCTGTGTCAGGCACACCATGCAGCGAAAACGCGATATCGTTGCTTCCGTAGGTGAAGCCATAGGGTAAAAACTCTGATTCTGTGAAAACGCCGGACGTCGCCCGACTGCGTGTCGTCGAAATCGACTCCAATGCCTGCCGTGGCATCACCTGCGTCAGGCCAGAAATAGCATATCGATCATAGGCAGGACGCGGAAAGCCAAGTTCGACCTTATGCCCATCCCGCTGCCAGGTCGCTGCGGCATAGGTTTCATGCAGTCGGCCAACGACACCAAACATCCCTAATTCAGCCCCCCACTGCCCTTCGTGGGCCCTGAGAGTGAAGTCTCCAAATATGTAGCCAGTCGTCAATTCGTCAGAGGTTATCGCACCGACAGAAACCCATCCTTCAGCGCTACCTTGGGCCGCCAAAGGTGCAGCGAAGCAATAAAGACTAAAGATCGCGGCGGTTCCACTGCGGGCGAAAACGAACATACTAAATCACCTAATATACCATATAATCGCCTCTTAATGCTTCGGGTGCGCCCTTGCCAGAGCTTGATCATCAAATTCTTGTTAACGGCATGTCGCACGCTGCGGCTGCCTAATTCACATGCGCTTTTCTTATCCAATGCCTCTTGCGAAGCCGCCGTTGAGGCCCTATCTGTAGGCTGTCTTTCGGGACTATGGATATAAACGCGCTCGTAATAAGCGGATCGGACCAGGGGGCGGTACCCTGCGTCTCCACCAATCACTCCTGTATCAACTCTCATTTGGGGTATGATTTAGGGCACATGGGGACGAAATAGGATCGACGAACGTCTAAAGGGGTTTGCTTTATCTCGGTGAGTTACCACCGTTATCGGTACGATAAAGCTAGTTGCAAATGACAACAAAGCACCGATGGCTCTCGCAGCGTAAGCTGTGCGAAATATCGAAAACTTAAGTCCATAGGCTTGCAGTCTATGGCGGGGTCCGCAGGTACCTGGCAACAGAAACCTGCACCTAATCCCTTAATCACACCATGCATTTGTTACCTTGACCCGCTGGCCATGATTGCGCATCAATAGGCATGGGGTTTGCGAACACCCCGTAAGGTTTAGGCCAAAGCGTCGCATCCACTGACCCATATTCAGCGAGGATGCACATGGCTGCTTTCAACGAAATTTCACCAGCCAATCTCATGCGTTTGATTGGCACACCGCAATGTCCGGTGCTTATTGACGTCTGTATTGATGCCGATTTTAACGACGCGCCCTATCTTGTGCCAACAGCAACGCGTTGGAAACACGGTGATATTGACGGGATCACGGCCCATTTAAAGGGTAAAGACGCGGTCATTATCTGTCAAAAAGGGCAAAAGCTGTCGCATGGCGTTGCGGCACGGTTGAGCAGCCTGAATATCAATGCGCAGGTTCTTGCAGGTGGCAATATCGCGTGGTCAGCGGCACAGCTTCCGCGTATTCCCGCCACAAAAATCCCTGGATCGCTTTGGGTGACGCGTCACCGGCCCAAGATCGACCGCATTGCGTGCCCTTGGCTGATACGACGATTTATTGACCCCAAAGCCACGTTTATGTTCGTGCCTCCCGCCCAGGTCATTGACGTCGCAGATAGGTTTGATGCAACGCCGTTTGATGTCGCCGACACGTTTTGGGGGCACCGCAGTGATCGCTGCATCTTTGATACAATTCTTGATGAATGCGCGCTCAGGTCCCTTGCACTTGATACATTGGCTACAGTCGTGCGTGCCGCGGATACGAATAAGCACGACATTGCCCCGCAAGCGGCCGGCCTATTGGCGATCTCCGTTGGACTGTCACGTATGTATAAACGTGACGATGCGCAGCTAGATGCAGGCATGGCAATTTACGATGCGCTGTACCGTTGGGCGCGCGATGGGCAGGGTGAAGATCATGACAGCTGAGCTTATTCGCGTTTTTGGCCGGATCGGGTTTCTTTCATTCGGTGGGCCTGCCGCACAAATTGCACTGATGCACAAAGAACTGGTCGAAGATCGTCCTTGGTTATCGGAAGACGAATATTTAAAGGCGTTGTCGTTTTGCATGCTCTTACCTGGCCCCGAAGCAATGCAATTGGCGACATATGCCGGCTGGAAACGCGGTGGCATCGTCGGAGGCCTGATCGGCGGCGGCCTATTTGTTATTCCCGGCGCATTACTGATCATGTTGCTTGCCCTTGCCTACGGAACTTATGGCAATTTGGCGGTCATCCAAGCACTGTTTTTGGGCGTCAAAGCATGCGTTGTTGTGATTGTCGTCCAAGCGCTCATCAAAGTTGCAAAGCGCGCATTGGCCCGGCCAATGCATCGGGTCATCGCGATTGGTGCATTTATTGCGCTCTTTCTATTTAGTATGCCATTTCCACTGGTTGTTTTATGTGCTGGGTTCATCGGGACTATTTCGCGCCCAAAAGCAAAGGCCACCGCAGTAGGCACGCTGCCTAGTATAACACGCACACTAAGGACAATTGGCATTGGATGCGCCATTTGGGTCGCACCATTGATCATCTTGGCCGCCGCACATCAACAGTTTTTGCTTGAAATTGGGTTGTTCTTTTCAAAATTGGCGGTCGTTACATTTGGCGGAGCCTACGCCGTTTTAGCCTATATGACGCAAGAGGTTGTCGTGTCGTATCAGTGGCTAAGCACCCAACAGATGATGGATGCGCTTGGACTTGCGGAAACCACGCCGGGTCCGCTGATCCTTGTGACGCAGTTTGTGGGCATGATCGCGGGCTTGGCGCAAGGCGGTATCGGATTGGCGCTTTTGGCGGGTATGCTGACGCTTTGGGTTACCTTTGTGCCCTGCTTTATTTGGATATTCGCAGGCGCGCCTATGATCGATTGGCTCGATAGCCGCCCACGGTTGCGCGGCGCGCTGTCTGCCATCACCGCAGCTGTTGTCGGTGTCATCGCCAATCTTTCCATATGGTTTGCGATCCATGTATTTTTTGACAGGGTTGGCACTGTTCACTGGGGGGCAATCACCGTTGTTTCACCCGAATCTAGCACATTACAACCCGCGGCTGTTTTACTTGCATCGCTTGCAGCCATACTACTACTCTGGCGGAACTGGTCACTGCCACTTGTCTTAGCAATCACCGCTTTTGCCGGGCTCTTCACGCTCGCAAACTGATAACGGCTCTTTTCACCGGGCGAAAAGCCCGTATGCTAGGGCAATCACAATTGGGGAAGTGACCGTGACCAGCACCATCGACTATGGAAACCTTATGCACCGTGCAATGCGGAGCCTGATCCAAAATGTGCTGACCGATGTGGCCAAAGACGGGCTGCCCGGTGAACATCATTTCTTTATCACCTTCGACACGATGCACCCCGACGTCGAAATCGCTGATTGGCTGTCAGACCGCTATCCCGGCGAAATGACTGTGGTGATCCAGCATTGGTTTGATGATCTTGACGTCACCGACGAAGGCTTTGGCATTACGTTGAATTTTGGCGACAACCCAGAACGGCTTTATGTGCCATATGATGCGATCCGAACGTTTGTGGACCCTTCCGTCGAATTTGGGCTACGTTTCGAATCCCCAGAGGATGACGAAGACGGGGACGCCGACATTCTTGAAATCGACGAAGCACCGATGGACGAAATGGTCGAACCTTCACCAGATCCCAAAGAACGCAAAGAGGCTGAGGTTGTCAGCCTTGATCAGTTCCGCAAATAGACCAAAGCCTTGCGATCCGGCCTGCCGCGGCTTAAACCCTCAGTGATCATTTTTCATAAGGGTATCCATCATGACCGCCACACGCACTGAAACCGACAGTTTTGGCCCACTTGAGGTCCAAGCAGACCGTTATTGGGGTGCGCAGACCCAGCGTTCATTGATGAATTTTCCGATTGGCTGGGAAAAACAGCCCGTTGCGATTGTGCGCGCGCTTGGCGTTGTAAAACAAGCCTGCGCCATGGCCAACAAAGAGCGCGGCAAACTGGACGCAGACAAGGCCGACGCAATGATCAAAGCCGCGTCGGAAGTTGTCGCCGGCAAGCTCGACGATCATTTCCCCTTGGTCGTATGGCAGACCGGCTCCGGCACACAATCCAACATGAACGCCAACGAGGTGATCAGCAACCGCGCGATCGAAATCATGGGCGGCAGTATCGGCTCAAAAGATCCGGTTCACCCCAACGATCACTGCAACATGGGGCAGTCATCAAACGATACCTTCCCGACCGCCATGCATATCGCCGTCGCCACAACAGCGCGCGACGTTCTGATCCCCGGATTGGAAAAACTGCACGCAGCCTTAATTGAAAAACAAGAAGAATTCGCGGACATCATCAAAATTGGCCGCACCCACACGATGGATGCGACACCTTTGACATTGGGTCAAGAATTCAGCGGTTACAGCCATCAAGTTGCGATGGGCTTGCGCCGGATCAAAGCCGCCCTACCCGCAATTTATGAATTGGCCCAAGGCGGCACCGCCGTTGGCACCGGGTTGAACACGCCCAAAGGTTGGGGCGAAACTGTTGCGGCGAATATGGCGGAAATCACCGGTCTCCCATTTGTGACCGCACCAAATAAGTTCGAAGCACTCGCTGCCCATGACGCATTGGTTGAAATGTCGGGTGCATTGAAAACCGTCGCCGCGAGCCTTTATAAAATTGCCTGTGACATTCGGATGCTCGGCTCTGGCCCGCGCTGCGGTTTGGGCGAATTGATGTTGCCCGAAAACGAACCTGGCTCATCTATCATGCCCGGTAAAGTGAACCCAACCCAAGTCGAAGCCATCACCCAAGTCTGCGCCCATGTCATGGGTAATGATGCGGCTGTCGGTTTTGCCGGATCACAAGGTCACTTTGAATTGAACGTAATGAAGCCAATGATGGCCTATAACGTCTTGCAATCTATGCAACTTATCGGTGACGCCTCTGCGACATTTACAGATAACTGCATCGTTGGCGTTCGCGCGGATCGCACCCGTATCGAAAAACTGATGCGCGAAAGCCTGATGTTGGTGACCGCTTTGGCCCCCACAATCGGCTATGACAATGCGACAACTGTCGCCAAAACCGCGCATAAAAACGGCACCACTTTGAAAGAAGAAGCCATCAAACTGGGCTTTGTTGACGAGGCAACATTCGACAAGGTCGTGCGCCCCGAAGATATGATCGGCCCCAAGTGACGCCCATAAACCTAAATCAGGCCCGCAAGGCGCGCACCCGCGCCGAGGCCAAAGCCAAAGCGGATCAAAATGCGATCCGCTTTGGCCGCACGAAGGCTGAACAGCTTTTGGATGCCGCCCGCGAACAGCAGGCCAACGATCGGTTAACTCAGTTGAAATTCGAAGATGAATAATCACGCGCGCCCGGTTAAACGGTCGCTCACACTGCGCGGGCACCGCACAAGTGTTTCGCTTGAAGATATATTTTGGGATCAGTTCCGGCTAATCGCGGATCAAAACGGTAAAACAATCAATGGTCTTGCCGCGGAAATTGACGAAAGCCGCGGAGACATTGGTCTCGCATCGGCTTTACGGGTCTACGTGTTGGAAAAAGCGCTTAATTAGTCTTCCGAGTAAAGCGCGCCGCGCAGGCTGCCCAACTCGGCGCGATCTTCGCGCTCAAGACGGTTCAAACGCGCTGGCTTTACCACTTCACGCGGTTCAGGCTTTGCAGAAAACATTTTAGCGACGTCTTGACGTGAAAGTTGCTTCTGAGCAGTCGGTGCCTTCTTTTCAACTTTCGCTTTGCGCCCAAAAAGACCACCAATACCTTTTTTGGAAGAACCTGGAAGTGCGATAGTCATATCTGTTCTCGTCTCGCTGAAAGTTAATGTTTGGTTAAGCACGTGATCTTTTCACGTCTCCCCTTCTTGTAGTCTTTATGGGTGCCAAATGTCGACAAAAACCCTGCATTACACTTAACTGTGAGCGAATTCCTGCACAATCCAACATAATCGCGGCCGATATCCGCCCCATTTTCGCCGGATTTCAAAACCTACGCCCATTTTTTAATCATTAAGTCAAATATCTGCACTGCGGCGCGGCATGATTCGCAGCCAGATTCCGTCTTCGGCACGCACGGTCAGATGTGCAACGGGAATGGGGATTCGGTCTTGAGACAGATGAAATTCATGATTCTTGAGCAGTGTCGCAAGCAACGTCACCCCTTCGATCATCGCGAATCCCGCGCCGGGGCATACCCGCGGCCCCGCAGAAAATGGCATAAACGCAGTGCGTGCGCAGGTTTTGCCATTTTCGCTTTGCCAGCGGTTTGGATCGAACCCATCGGGATTATCCCAAAGCCGGTTGTGTCGGTGCAAATGCCAAGGCGAAAGTACAATTTGCGCCCCGCGTTTGATCGCACGCTTGCGAAACAGCGTTGGCGCTTGGGCCTCGCGCACCATCATCGGCACCGGCGGGTAAAGCCGTAAAGCCTCGCGGAACACGTCGCGCGTCACCTTAAGCTGTGACAGATTGGCGAAATTCCCGTCGAATTGCGCAGCTTCGGCGGCAACCTTATCCTGCCAATCGGGGGCACCCGCCAATAAATATAACGACCAAGCCAACGCTGAAGCACTGGTCTCATGCCCTGCCAAAAAGAAAATCGCGACCTGATCCACCATTTCTGAAACACTAAATAGCTCGCCGGTTTCAGGGTCCTGCGTCGTCATGATTTTGGTCGCAAGATCATTGGGTGCCGTACCTTTGGCAATCATATCTAACCGTGCGGTGGTCAGTTGCGTGATCAAGGCGCGTATATTTTTTGCTGCAAGTCGCGTTGCTGGGCGAAAGAATCGTGGCATCCAGCGCGGGCCGGGAATGAATGCTGCAAGGTTCAGGATCGGCTGAGACCGTTGATAACTGCGAAATTCAAGAAAGACCTTTTGCGCGGTCTCATCCTCAATTGGCAGGGAAAATAACGTACGAAAAATGACGTCGGCGGCAATATGGCTGGCGATGGCCTCTATCTCTTGGGGGGTATCATCCGCGATTAAACGCGCTGCCCCCGCCTGCCCCGCAGCAAAGATGCCCGGAAACGTATCGCGCAATCGCCCGCCTTCGAATGCGGGATCAATAATGCGCCGCTGCCTTTTCCAAACCGCACCATTGGTCAGAAACACGCTTTCGCCCAATAAGGGTTGCAGTCCCGCTGAAATTCGGTCCGACTTTGGGAAATCATCTGGATCGGTTTTCAACACGGTTTCAATCAACTTAGGATCATTGATCAGATAGCTACGAAAGAATGGCGTGCGAAATTCGGCCATCCACGCGCCGTAAAGCTTGGCGGGTTGCGCAGATAAAATATCGCGCCGAAACAATCGCAAGTATCGCCAAAGCGAGACTTTATCAGGGCGCGCAGCGGGTTTTGGGGGCAAATCCGTCATTCAGGCTGAACGTTCGTATATTTTGACGCAACCACATCGATCCGCGATTTTGAAGGGGGCCGCCCTTGATAACGCGCGCGCAGTGTCAGTGGCCCAGCCGTGATCTGAAAGTAATCGTAATCCTTGGGCTGATCAAAAGCACAAAGATATTGGAAATGCAGTCGAAAAAACCGCCAGCGCAACGCCTTCCAACGGGCGGGTGTCAAGCTTTGGGTGAAAGCAGCAGAGATAACCAAGGGCCAGCGCTTGCCGGGCGGTGCCACCCCTGTGACCGCAACCGGGTCACACAATGCAAAACAACACCCGTCACCGGGGGCCGTCACATCGACCCAAGTGATATTTTCTTGGGTGCTTAAGAACGCAAGATCCGTCCTAAGCCGCATGGCACGCGGCAAGAATGACACCATCGGCACCACCTGCCCCAACGACAAGAACGCAAGTACCGGGCCGTCCGTGGGAACCCTGCCCGCGCGGATCAAATCAGCTAAAATAGTCACCGCCAAATGTGCACCGGATGAATGACCGACGACCAAGACCTCATCCACGTCTTCTTGAAAAGCCGCCGCAATCATATCGCCAAACTGGGCCATGCGCGTATCTAGCGGCTCTGGCATCTTACCGGCGCCACGCGCCGAAAACGCGTAATCATGCATCAGGTAATGAGCGAATAGTTTGTTATCTTTGGATTTGAACCAGCGCAGCAAGAATACACTGACTGCGCCCCAAAGCAGATATTTCACGACAAACCCGATCCACCCAAGGGCCATCGCAATCACTTGCCCCCCTGTAACAGCGCCCAACCAAATCAGCCCAGCCTGAAGCGCATTTCCGACGAACGCCCCAATCCCCAATGCCGCGACCAATTGCAATAACAGCATCCCAACCGGGTAAAGCGCCGCAATCACCGGCCCTTTACGCATCCACATCAGCCGCCGTAATGTGCCCGTGCTGATATAAATCCACCCCGTTTGCAAAAGCTGCCAGTAGGTCGCCGGAATGGATTGCGCCATACTATCGCGCACGATATCCGACCAAACCAAGACATCCACGCGGGCCAGAACCGTTTGTTCATCAATTTTCGCGCCCGTAATCCAGCCGAACGTCGCATCGGTCGCACGCGCTTTTACGTCAATCTCGTATCCGCTGATTTCGGCCTGGGTCTGGCTTTCGGCGCGGTATAGTTCGCGGTAGCGTCGCGGCGGCATGGGGTCATATCCGGGGATATAAAACACTCGCCGCCGTTTGACCTGTTCACTGGGCGTGCCCATTGCGGATCCTCATCGCTTTGCCTGTTTGCAAGCTAGCGGATTACGATCAAAAACATAAGCCTTAACCAATGGCGGCCAAAGCAGGGAAGCTTTCAAGCAGCCAATAGCTCATCGCGGCAAATTGACCCGTTAGCATCATCAAACCAACGGTCCACAGCAGCAGGCCAGAGGTGCGTTCGATCTTGTCCATATGGCGTTTCATCCAGCCCATTGCTCCCTTAAGGCGCGGAAAGAACGCGGCGACAAGCAAAAACGGAATGCCAAGGCCGATTGCATATACCGCAAGCAACGCCGTGCCGCGTCCGACGCTTGCCTCTGATGCCGCGAGACTAAGGATCGCACCTAGGATCGGCCCTAAACAAGGCGTCCAGCCAAATGCGAAAGCCAGCCCAAGCAGATAGGCCCCAAAGGCTGATCCGCCTTTATCCCCCGCATCCAACCGCATTTCGCGGTCCAAGAACCCAATCCGAAAGACCCCGACGAAATGCGCGCCTAGGATCATCACGATCACGCCTGCGATCGTGTTGAAATGGTCTTGGTATTGCAAGAACGCGCGCCCCATCGTCGAGAACGCAAGCCCAAGCAAAATAAAGATCGTCGATAGCCCCAGTACAAAAAAGATTGCAGCCACCAACACCCTGCGACGGGCCGCGGCCTGTTGTTCCAATTCGCTGACTGACACGCCGCCCATATAAGCCAGATATGGGGGCACCACCGGCAAAACGCAGGGGCTTAGAAACGACAAGACCCCCGCCGCCAATGCGACAAACATTGCAGGGATCAGGGCCGCGTCTAGAATTGTGGTGGCTTCAAACATCTGTATACCTCTGCCCCTTTTCTATGCGGTCGCGCGGGTTAGGTCACGCACCCAATTGTCACATCTTAGTGGACATTTTGAAATATCAGCCCTAATCCCAACCTATGACATTTGATGCTGATCTTGATGCGCGGGGCCTATTGTGCCCGCTGCCTGTTCTAAAAGCACGTAAGCGATTGCAAGCGCTGCAATCTGGGCAAATCTTGCGGATGGTCGCCGATGATCCCGCTGCCATCATCGATGTGCCGCATTTTTGCGCCGAGGCCGGGCACCAATTGATCGACACGCATGACTTTGATGGTGCCCAAGCCTATGTGATCCAAAAAGCCTAAGAAACGAAAAACGCCACCCCAGTTCTGGGGCGGCGTTCTTGTGTTTCGTGTAACTCGGCTTAGCGTCCGAGTGACCACCAACCTTTGCGCTTTGGCTTAGCCGGTTCATCCGTTGCGGGTGCCGGTGTTTCAACCGGCGCAGGGGCCGCAGGTTCTGGCGTAGCTTCGGCGGCTGGTTCTGGCGCAGGTGCTTCGGGGACTGGTGCTGCCACTTCTGGCTTCAGCGCTTCCGCTTCTGGCGTTGCTTCGGCTTCGGCAGGCTCGGCTGCTTTTGGCTTGGGCTTTGCACGGCTCTTACGCTTTGGTTTCGGCTTTTCTTCTGGGACGACTTCTGCCTCAGCTTCCGCGGCAACTGTGTCAGTCGCCGCTTCCGGCTCTGCCGCGACAGGTTTCTTCCGAGTGCGTGTGCGTTTCTTCGGCGCTGGTTTTTCTTCGGTCTCGGTCTCAGCGACTGGCGCATCCGTTGTTATGGCATCACCATCTTCCGAAGTCTCGTCGGTTTTTGCAGCCGGTTTACGTTTGCGCGTACGGGTCCGCTTTGGCTTTTCCTCTGCAGCGGGCGCTTCAGTTTCAGGTGTCGCCTCGGCCTCTCCGGCAGGCGCATCAGACGTCTGTTCACCGTCGGCCTGCTGGTTTTCACCATTGCCATTGCCACCCCGACGCCGACGCCGACGGCGGCGTTTACGCTTTGGACGGTCTTCCGCATTTTCATCACTTGTGGCGGCGTCGTTTTGATCTTCTTCAACCTCTGTCACGACATCATCGTCGTCATCCATGATGACAGTTGAGGTCACAACAGGCGCGGCCTCTGGAACAATGCGTGTAGCGGTTTTGAATTTCTCGATTGCGAAATCAGGTGAGACAAGCGTTGGGTCACATTCGATGCGTACCGAAAGGCCGTAGCGCGCTTCGATCTCGCCGATATGTTCACGTTTGCCATTCATCAAGAAGTTGGCAATTGAGATCGGCGCTTTGACCAATACTTCCTTGGTACGACCGCGCACGCCCTCTTCTTCAAGCTGACGCAAAATCGCGAGAGACACGTTATCGTCAGAACGCAACAAGCCCGTGCCGTGACAATGCGCGCACATCTGCGTCGTCGCCTCGAGCATGCCGGGGCGCAAACGTTGGCGCGACATTTCCATCAGGCCAAAGCCGGAAATCCGACCGACCTGAATACGGGCGCGATCTGTTTTCAATTTTTCCTTAAATCGCTTTTCAACGGCCGTATTATTGCGGCGCTCGTCCATGTCGATGAAATCGATCACGATCAACCCGGCCAAATCGCGTAGACGCAATTGGCGCGCGACCTCGTCGGCGGCTTCGAGGTTCGTTTTCGTAGCGGTTTGTTCGATTGAACCTTCTTTGGTGGCGCGACCAGAGTTCACGTCGATGGCGACAAGTGCCTCGGTGATTCCGATCACAATGTAGCCACCCGATGGCAATTGCACAGTCGGGTTAAACATTCCGCCCAAGTAACCTTCGACCTGATAGCGCGCATACAGCGGCAGCTGTTCAGTGTAGAATTTCACGTTTTTAGCGTGCGAAGGCATGATCATTTTCATGAAATCTTTGGCCGTGCGGTAACCCGCCTCGCCTGCGACGATGACCTCGTCGATTTCTTTGGAATAAAGATCGCGGATCGAGCGTTTGATCAAATCGCCTTCTTCATAGATCTTTGCAGGTGCGACAGATTTCAACGTCAGCGCGCGGATCTGTTCCCACATGCGTTGCAGATATTCGTAATCGCGCTTGATCTCAGCCTTGGTCCGCTGAGAGCCAGCTGTGCGAATGATGAGACCTGCGCCATCTGGCACGGTCATTTCACCTGCAATTTCTTTCAGCTTTTTGCGGTCGGCGGGGTTAGTGATTTTACGGCTGATGCCGCCACCGCGCGCGGTGTTTGGCATCAAGACGCAGTAACGACCAGCAAGCGATAGATAGGTTGTCAGCGCAGCACCTTTATTGCCACGCTCTTCTTTGACAACTTGGATCAAGAGTATCTGGCGAACCTTGATGACCTCTTGGATTTTATAACGCTTGGGACGTGGTTTGCGCAAAGGGCGCACCTCGTCGGTATCATCCTCTTCGGCAACACTTTCAATGCTGTCATCTTTGCTCTTGGCGTCGGCACGCGGCTGTTCGCCTGCGTCATCATCCGCATTTTCATCGTCGGATTGCGGTTCTTCAACAGGCGTATCGGCCACAAGCACCATGGGGGAATCCCCCTCGCCCACGTCAGAGAGATCGATGGTTTCCATACCCGCGATATCACCTGAAGTCTCTTCTTCTGGCGTTTCGACTTCGGTACTTTCCACATCTGCCGTGATCACCGCATCATCGGTTTCGACCACGGCTGGCTTTGGTTTTGCGCGACTGCGGCGGCGTTTGGGTTTTTCGTCTTCGGCTTCCGCGGCGGCCTTTAGGCTTTCGGCATAGGCTTTTTCTTCTGCGATCAGCGCCTCGCGATCAGCGACCGGGATTTGATAGTAATCGGGATGAATCTCTGAGAACGCAAGGAACCCATGACGATTTCCGCCGTAGTCCACGAAGGCGGCCTGTAGCGATGGTTCGACGCGCGTTACCTTTGCGAGATAGATATTACCAGCTAGCTGGCGCTTAAATTGGCTTTCAAAATCAAATTCTTCGACCTTGTTGCCGTCTACGACTACAACGCGGGTTTCTTCCGCGTGTGTCGCATCGATGAGCATTTTCTTTGGCATATTTTCCGTTCGCACATAATCCGGTCGTCGCCCCAGGGGGCGCTGCAGTTCGGGTTACATGTCTGATTAAGGCGATCTGCGCGCGGGCAAATACGGGGCCCCTCAGGGCCGCTGCATCCTTGCCTCTATGTTGCGCGCGTTTCATCGCGTTGCTTCTCCGACCTTGGTTGTCCAAGGCCCATTCAGGGCCCGGTCGGCATAGAAATTCGCGCGACCAGGGCGTTCTTCTGATCCCTTGGGATCAAATCAGCTGCACCACATTCGTTTGTTCAAACCGGGCAGAGAATTCTTGATCGGACCTCGACGCGCAACCATCGCGCGGGCGTCCGTAAACCATACATAGTGTAGGAAGGTCACATTACACAAGAGGTTGCGGTAAACTGTACCAAATATTTAAAAATTAGATGACTGTTTCCAAACGATACGGGCGCGGCCACGTGGCGCGCCCGTAAGGTTGTTACAAATAGTCAGACCGTTGCAGACCATATTTGGCCATCTTTTCATTCAAGGTCCGGCGCGGCAGGCAAAGCTCTTCCATCACAGATACGATCGATCCGCGGTGCCGCCGCATGGTGTTGTCGATCAACATGCGTTCAAAAGCCTCAACAAACTCTTTCAACGGTTTGCCTTCGGTTGTCATGGCCGGCTTCATTTCTTCGGTATCGGCCATCAACAAGGATGCGATAGATCCCGACCCGCGCCGATTTTGCAGCACAGCCCGTTCGGCCACATTGATCAATTGCCGCACATTGCCCGGCCAAGGTGCCTGCAAAAGCTGTGCGGCCTCTTGCGCGCTCACTTCGGGGGCGTCACAACCGTATTCGTCAGAGAACTGCTCACTGAGCCGCGTGAACAGCGTCAAGATATCTTCGCCACGCTGACGCAAGGGGGGCACTGTGATCCGCAAGGCCGCAAGGCGATAAAAAAGATCCGGACGCAAAACGCTTTCGCAGGTTTTATCCTGTTCTTGCAGGTTGCAGATCGCGACGATCCGCGTTTCAGCGGGCGATCCCTGTTCATTGATTGCTGTCAGCAAACGCGACTGTAACGCGTGGCTCAATGCTTCGATATCTTCAAGCACCAAGGTGCCGCCGCGGGCTTCTTCGATCGCAGGAATTGGCTCATCGTCGCGCGCAGGCCCAAAGATCACGCGACCTAGCGTTTCCTCGTCGTAAGCCGCGCAGCTAAGCAGCACAAACTTCTTGGAGGCACGCGCACCCACAGCATGCAACGCATGGGCCACCAATGTTTTGCCTGTGCCTGTCTCGCCTTCTATTAAGACATGCCCATCGGCCTGCCCCAAATCTAAGATATCTTCTTTCAGGCGCTCCATAACAGGCGATTGCCCGATCAGTTTTTTGATCAGTGCCGTTCCATCCGACAATTCACGCCGTAGCGCCCGGTTATCAAGCGTCAGACGCCGCGCTTGCGTGGCCTTTTTCGCAAGTTCGGTCATCCGATCCGGGTTAAAGGGCTTTTCAAGAAAATCAAAAGCCCCAACGCGCATGGCCTCAACTGCCATGGGAACATCCCCGTGACCTGTGATCATGATCACAGGCAACGTGCTGTCGATGCCTTTGATTTTTTTCAAAAACTGCATGCCATCCATCCCCGGCATACGCACATCGGACACCACGATTCCAGGGTAATCCGTCCCAAGCCCCTTCAGCGCCTCTTCGGCGGAGGCGAATGTATCAGTCTCAAACCCTGACAGCGTTAACCATTGGCTAATTGACTGCCGCATATCAGTTTCATCATCAACAATCGCTACTTTCATCGCCTTATTCATTCGTCATAATCCTATTCTGCCGCTGCCGCGTCATGTTGTAGCCGGGGTAGCTGAACTTCGAAGATTGCGCCACCGTCAGCGGCGTTACGGGCGGTTAACCGCCCACCCAACTCGGTGACAATTCCAGAAGAAATCGCAAGCCCCAGCCCCGTCCCGTCTCCGGGTTGTTTGGTTGTGTAAAATGGCTCGAACAACGCATTGAGGTCTTCGATACCTTCACCATTATCCCGAATTTGCAGGCTGATCGTGTTGCCAGACACGAGCAAAATTTCAACCGTCGGGTTACTTGCCCCCTTTGTGGCATCCAATGCGTTGCGCAGCAAGTTCACAATCACCTGCTCTAACCGTAACCGGTCTCCAAGCACCATGACCGGCTCGTTAGGCAATGACCGTATAATATTCACGTCGCGAATCTTAAGCTGTGGTTCCATCATTGCCAGCCCGGTAGACACCGCTGCGCGGATGTCCATCGGCTCAAAGGCATCATCACCTTTGCGCGCATAGGATTTTAGTTGCCGGGTGATTGCACCCATCCGTTCAATGAGGTCATCAATGCGCTGAAATGACGACATTGCCTCTTCGGGGCGTTCACGTTCCAACAACAATCGCGCGCCGGCCAAATAAGTTTTCATCGCAGCTAAGGGCTGGTTGAGCTCGTGGCTGACGGCTGCAGACATCTCACCAAGAGCGGCCAATTTTGATGACTGCGCAATCGTTTGCTCTGCCACCTGCAAAGTTTGCTCGACCTTCTCTCGCTCCGCAACTTCCCTTTGTAAACGGCGGTTTAGGGCACGAAGTTCAGCCGATTCACGTTGAAAGAACACAAGCCGCGATGCGGTTTTACGGGACATAAGCCAAAACATCACCGCCAAGATAATCGCAAAGACCATTACCTCCAGCGCGAGAATGCCGTTCACCCGATTACGCACTGTGCTATAGGCGGTATAGCTCACCATTTTCCAACCTTGATGCGGCACGCGGGCTTCGTGGCGCAACATCGCCTCACCCTGCAAATACGCGTCGGCGTCCAAGCCTGCTAACGCGCGGACGACTCGCTGAACCCGTTCCGTTATAGTAATCGTGTGGTTCAGATTGAGCGCGGCTGTTTCCGTCAACCCACCCCACCCGCGTTCAGTCGACATGATAATTTGGCCTTCGCTATCAAGCACAAGAACTGCCTCTGACCCGCCGACCCAACCTGCTTGCAGCAAGGCGGAATTCACTTCGACCGCGATCACCCCTATCAGTTGCCCTTGCAACAAGATTTTGCGCGAAAATACATAGCGGTATTGTCCCGATTGATCGCGTGCCGTCGCATAAACGGTAAGGTCGCTTTCCAACGCGTTCACAAAATATGGGGCGTCCGCGTGATCAACGCCGATTTCTTCAGCATCTGTCGCAGCGACGGTCATCCCGTCCCGGTCCAGCAACATAAGCGAGGCTGAGCCGATTTCGGCAACAAACGAGACCAAATGCGCCGAAGAATTTGTGAAATCACGCGACATCAGCGCACTGACTAATTCGGGACTGCGCGCCAAAAGCTGCGGCACAACAGAGTTGCGCTGTAGTTCGCTTGTCAAATTGGTCACATAGAGCGATAGTCGGACCTCGGAGCGGTCGGCAATGTCGTTGGCAAATCGCTGCGTCAAAAGCTGGTTAGAGACGTAGACGACGATCAGTGCAAACAGGCAGACCAAAAGGATCGAAAGGCGTAAAAACCACCGCCCCTTGCCACGTCTGTTACCTGAATTTCGTGCACTCACCATCCGCGCAGTCTAAGACCAGCCACGCCGCGCAGCAAGGACGCAAGCCTAGGCAGAAACCATTTGGTCAAATAACCCGCGGAAAAGCGCCTGCCCGTCCATCCCGCCATGCCCTGCATCAACCGCGCGTTCCGGGTGTGGCATCATGCCAAGCACGCGGCGGTTTTCAGACAAAACGCCGGCAATATCCGCAACCGATCCATTTGGGTTATCTGTATAGGTAAATGCGATACGGTCTTCGTCTTTGATCCGCGCCAATCCTTTGTCATCAATCGAATAATTGCCGTCGTGGTGCGCCACCGGATAGCAAACAGTGTCGCCGACGCCGTAACCAGAAGTGAATGCCGAATTGGATGAACTAACCACTAAATCAACATCCTTACAGATGAATTTAAGATTCGCATTGCGCATCAGCGCGCCGGGAAGCAACCCGGTTTCCGTCAATACCTGAAACCCGTTACACACCCCAAGCACATAGCCGCCCCGCTGTGCGTGGTCGACTACAGCTTTGCAAATTGGTGATTGTGCGGCAATTGCCCCGCAGCGCAGGTAGTCACCAAACGAAAACCCGCCCGGTACAGCGACCAGATCGATGTTGTCAGGCATCGCAGCATCTTTGTGCCAAACCATCTGCACATCCGCACCAGCCGCGCGCAAGGCTACAGCCATGTCGCGATCACAGTTTGATCCGGGGAAAACGACGACGGCAGCACGCATCACTGCACCTCGATCCGGTAGCTTTCGATCACCGTATTCGCGAGCAGTTTTTCACACATCTGCTCAACGGTTGCTTCTGATGTGCCATCCGCAAGATCAAGTTCAATCACCTTGCCCTGGCGAACACCCTTCACCCCATCAAAGCCAAGTGTTCCAAGCGCATGACGCACGGCCTCTCCTTGGGGATCAAGGACACCGTTTTTCAACATTACATAGACGCGGGCTTTCATCGGCGGGTTCCCTTGTTTGAGATCGGTTTGTGACGGATCAAGTTTAGTTAATCAAAGTGGGTTTGGTCGCATGGGTCACGTTAGACGGCATGACGCCCAGACGCTTGGCGACTTCGGTATAGGCATCAGCCAAATCACCCAGATCGCGTCGGAATACGTCTTTGTCGAGTTTCTGACCCGTTTCAATATCCCACAGACGGCAGCTATCAGGGCTGATTTCATCAGCAAGCAACAGACGCGGGAATTCATTGTCCCAAACGCGGCCAATCTCAATTTTGAAATCAACCAGTTTGATACCGACCCCGAACATCACGCCCGACATCCAGTCGTTCACACGCAGCGCAAGACTGATAATATCGTCCAAATCTTGCTGGTTCGCCCAGCCGAAGGCGATGATATATTCTTCAGGGACCAGTGGATCACCCAAAGCATCATCTTTGTACGAAAATTCCACAATGGGCCGTGGCAGCGGCGCGCCTTCTTCAAGGCCCAACCGTTTCGCCATCGATCCGGCGGCAACGTTACGCACGATGACCTCTAGGGGAATGATCTCAACCTGCCGGATCAGCTGTTCGCGCATATTCAAGCGTTTGATGAAATGCGTCGGAATGCCGATATTGGCCAGCCCTGTCATGAAAAATTCAGACAGACGGTTGTTCAACACGCCCTTGCCGTCGATGACAGCTTTCTTTTCGGCATTAAAGGCGGTCGCATCGTCCTTGAAATATTGAACAAGCGTCCCTGGTTCCGGACCTTCATAAAGGATCTTTGCCTTGCCTTCGTAAATCTTTTTGCGGCGTGCCATGCTCACCCCTTTGTGCTGCGCCTGCCCGCCCTGGGCCGCGTCATAGGCGCGTCATAGTGCAAGCAAACCTTACGAGCAAGCGTCTGCGTCCCTATATCCGGCAGATCGGCCCTACAAAGCTATGCGGTTGCCATGAACTTGGTAGAAGTGCGCACCCAAACTCCCGCCGACTACTAAAATTATGGCACAAAAATTGCAAATTGAGCCTTTGTTAAGAAGCGATTCATTTCGCTTGCGTACACTCGTTCCTGAGTTCGGAGTACGCATGTTCCCATTCAAGACGGTTTTTTCAAGGTTCGCAATGTTGCAAGGTGCCAAAGCATCGCTTCCCTTCGTGATATTTGTGGGGTGCAGCTTCTTATTATTTGGCAAACTTGCGGAAATGGATGGTGGGGCCATCCTTGACGCGTTTGCGAGGATATCACTGGGGTCATACATCGCTGCAGCTTGGGCCACATGGCTCAGCCTCAAGGCTGTTGGCCAATATGATGCGATTTGGCACCGTATTTTGGGCACGGGCGTGCCGCCCCATCGGGCCGCACGCAGTGGCACTTGTGCGATTGCGCAGGTCATTGGTTTTGGCGCGCTCAGCGCCGGGGTTGTGCGGCGGCGTATGCTGCCGCACCTGTCTTTGGCGCAGGTCACCGCAATCTCCACGGCTGTACCGCTCTCATTTTTATTCTGTTGGGGGGGTATGGCCTCATCGCGGGCTGGTGGCTTCGCCCTGACACCGGGCTTGCCGGACATTGGATTATTGCATTGGGCCTATCCACGGCTATCGCAACGGCTTTGTTTTTATACCATCGCCCTGACGTTCTGCGTAGACTTGGCGTGTCACGGGTACTCAGGTTGATTGGGTGGACTGGCGTCGACATGATCTGCGCAGCCACCGCGCTTTATCTGGTGTTACCACCCGGGGTGGATATCGGCTTTACTGCGGTGCTTGCAGCCTATGTATTGGCCTTGGGCGCGGGGTTATTGGCCAACGCGCCCGGTGGCGTCGGCGCATTTGATTTGGTTTTGCTCGGCCTGCTTTCCAGCCATGAAGATATCGTCGCTGCGCTGATCCTTTTTCGGATTATCTATTACGCAGTGCCTGCCGTGCTCGCGGGGTTAACCTTGCTCGCGGATCGGGCAGATTTAGAAAGTCCGGATCAATCCCCGGCACATTGGGGCCTCGCGCGGCAAAGCGGTGTGGTCCACCACATTGCCGGTTGGCCATGTTTTCATGTTGATACAGCGGGGTTTCGTGCAGCGCTTGGCGGACAGCATCGCCATTTTGATATCCGCGCATTTGCAAGGGCGGCCCATCGTAACGCAAAATGTCCCGTCTTGTATAATTGCTCTGGGCGGTTGGCAGTTCAGGCCGCACGCGCCGGTTGGCACATACGGCGCACCACGATGGAGGCATTGATCCGCACTGACACATGGTCACTTAGCGGTGGTACCCGGCAATCTTTACGCCGTAAGTTACGCGCCGCAAAAACCGCAGACGTTCAAATCTGTGAAATGGCGCCGCATGCCATATCCGACCTGCCAGCCATTGCACGTACCTGGGCAACAAGCCATGGGGGCGAAATGGGCTGTTCGATGGGACAGTTTACGCTGGAATATATCTTGGAGCAGCGGGTATTTTTGATCAAATGCAAGGGCGAGATCCAAGGCTTTGTCACGTTTCACGCGGGGCCCGTCGATTGGCACCTTGATTTGATCCGCTATCGACCGGGATTGCCCGACGGTGCGGTCCACGCCGCCATTGTGGCCACGATCACAGCGGCGAAGCGCAATGGCATTGCCACTTTGTCGTTATCCACGGTCCCCGATCCGCGCCATATGCCCTCCATTTTGGCCGATCGCAGGCGCGGGTTGGTCCAGTTTAAACGTTGTTTTGGCCCGATATGGGCACCCAGATATCACGAGGCCCCTAATAAAGTTGCATTTTGGATCAGTGGCTGCGCCCTCGCCCTCGCCATTCACCGCCCCCTTGCCAACCTTCCATGGAAAGCGCTGCAATGTATCAAATTATTACCTTTGGAATTGAAGTTTTGGTCCAAACGTGACAAGCGACGGTTACAACATAACCAAAGGCCTCAGAGATCATGACAAACGTCCTTTCAGAACTGCTTGAAACACGCGACTGGCTGATGGCTGACGGCGCTACCGGCACTAACTTGTTTAACATGGGGTTGATGTCTGGCGACGCCCCAGAGATGTGGAACATAGAAGAAACCGCCAAGATCAAAGCCCTGTATAAAGGTGCGGCTGATGCGGGCAGCGATATCTTTCTGACCAATAGTTTTGGTGCAAACGCGTCGCGCCTGAAGCTACACGGCGCTGAATCGCGCGTACATGAGCTGAACAAAGCCGCTGCAGAATTGGGCCGCGAAGTTGCCGATGCATCAGGCCGCAAAATCGTGGTCGCAGGTTCTGTCGGCCCCACGGGCGAGATCATGTCGCCGATGGGCACATTGACCCACGAACGTGCGGTTGAAATGTTCCACGAACAAGCCGAGGGGCTTAAAGCCGGTGGCGTTGACGTTCTTTGGGTCGAAACCATTTCAGCTGCCGAAGAATTCGAAGCGGCTGCCGAAGCATTTGCGTTGGCCGATATGCCGTGGTGCGGCACCATGAGTTTTGACACCGCTGGGCGCACGATGATGGGTTTAACTTCGGCTGATTTGGTGAAAAAAATCAGCACGATTGATTACCAACCCTTGGGTTTTGGCGCCAACTGCGGTGTCGGCGCGTCTGATTTGCTGCGCACTGTTTTGGGATTTTCGGCGGCGGGACCAACCGCGCCTATTATCGCCAAAGGCAACGCGGGCATTCCGAAATACCACGACGGCCATATCCACTATGATGGCACCCCTGAATTGATGGGCGATTATGCTGTTCTTGCGCGTGATTGCGGTGCAACAATCATTGGCGGCTGCTGCGGTACAACGCCTGATCACCTGCGCGCTATGCGCGAAGCCTTGGAAACACACCCACGCGGCGATCGCCCGACATTAGAGAAAATCTCTGAAGTTTTGGGCGGGTTTTCATCCGCGTCGGATGGCACAGATGGCGCCGGACCAGAAGCCGCACCGCGCCGTGGCCGCCGCCGCAAGGCCTAGTGAAAATCGCGGCTTGGAAAAAGCCGCTTTGCCTGATCGCGCGGATGCATTGCGCGCGCCTGCGCCCGTGGGCGCGGTGCATCATCCGCTTGCGGTTGGGTAATCCCCACCGCATCATCCATCGGATGCCCAAGTGTGCGTAGCTGATCTGATATATCTTCAACATGCTGCGCAATCACATGCACAACAATGCCTTCGCGTTGCACATGCCCGGTGATCCGCAGTAACCGCCCCCCCATCACCGCGCGGCGGAACTGTTTATAGATTGTTTTCCAGACGACCACATTTGCCACCCCTGTTTCATCTTCAATCGTCAAAAACACCACACCGGATGCAGTGCCGGGGCGTTGACGTGTGATCACCAGCCCGCAGACCTGCACCTGCCCCAAAGGCACATCGGGCAAGGTCGCATGTGGGGTTAGCCCGTTCAGATGCGGGCGCAAAAGCTCCATTGGGTGCGCCTTTAATGACAGGCGCATCGCGACGTAATCTTCGACAACCTCTTCGCCCAGATGCATGGTGGGCAAGTTCACGGGCGGCTCTTCAATCCCCTCACCGTCCAATGGATCGCTGAACAATGGCAGCAGCTGGTTGCCTTTGATCGCCTTCACCGCCCAAAGCGCATCGCGCCGCCCCAGCCCCATATCTGCATAGGCATCTGCCTCGGCCAGACGCTCCAGCACTGGCGGCCCAACGCCCGCGCGCAACCATAGTGATTGCGGGTCACGGTAACCATTGCCCCGCGCGGCCACGATCCACGCGGCATCTTCTTCACGAAACCCCTTGATCTGGCGAAACCCAAGCCGCAGCGCCAGCGCCCCATCGCTGCGTTTTTCAAGCGTATTGTCCCAGTCACTGGTATTCACGCAGATCGGGCGGACCTCAATCTGGTGTTCACGCGCATCACGCACAATTTGCGCGGGCGCATAAAACCCCATCGGCTGTGAATTCAGCAGCCCGCAGGCAAACGCCGCCGGATGGTGGCATTTGAGCCACGCCGACACATAGGCCAACATCGCAAAAGCGGCAGCATGGCTTTCGGGGAACCCGTATTCGCCAAACCCTTCGATTTGGGAAAAACAACTTTGCGCAAACTCGGGTTCATACCCGCGCTCTAGCATCCCTGCGATGAATTTGTCGCGCAATTCTCCGATGGTGCCCATACGCCGGCAGGTCGCCATAGATCGGCGCAGCTTATCCGCCTCTGACGGTGAAAACCCGGCGGCCACCACAGCAATTTGCATGGCTTGTTCTTGAAACAAGGGCACACCAAGCGTCTTACCCAGCACATTCTCAAGCTCTGTCGATGGGAATGATACAGGCTCTTTGCCTTGGCGGCGGTTAATATAGGGGTGCACCATCCCGCCCTGGATCGGACCTGGACGCACGATGGCAACCTCGATCACCAGATCGTAAAATATGCGCGGTTGCATCCGTGGCAAGAAGTTCATCTGCGCCCGGCTTTCAACCTGAAATACCCCAATTGCATCGGCCAGGCAGAGCATGTCAAAGGTCCGTTCGTCGCCTTGCGGCACGCTGGCAATGCTATAGTCTGGCCCGCCATGCTGCGCGATCAGATCAAAGCTTTTGCGGATACAGGTCAGCATTCCCAACGACAGAATATCGACCTTTAGAATCCCCAACGCATCGATGTCGTCCTTGTCCCATTCGATAATCGTGCGATCATCCATCGCCGCGTTTTCAATCGGACAAAGTTCATCCAACCGCCCCTTGGTGATGATAAATCCACCAACATGTTGTGACAGGTGGCGCGGAAACCCGATGATATCGCCAATGAGTTTGATCGTCTGCGCCAGTCGCGGGTCAGACAGATCAAGGCCCAGTTCCTTGATCCGTTCGGGGTCCGCTCCGCCGTTGGACATGCCCCAGATTTGCCCCGATAGATTGGCGGTCACATCTTGGGACAGCCCCATGACCTTGCCGACCTCGCGGATGGCGGCACGCGACCGAAAGTGGATCACTGTCGCGCAAAGCCCGGCACGGTGTCGCCCGTATTTGGCATAGATATGCTGGATCACCTCTTCGCGACGTTCATGTTCAAAATCAACGTCGATATCTGGCGGCTCGCCGCGATGCTCAGACACAAACCGTTCCACCACCATCGTGATGGTTTCGGGGCTGACATCGGTGATCCCAAGCAGATAACACAAGATCGAATTGGCCGCTGATCCGCGTCCTTGGCACAGGATCCCCCGCCCACGTGCAAATTGCACGATGTCATGCACCGTGAGAAAATAGGCGGGAAAATCAAGCGTTTTGACCAAATCCAGCTCTTTATACATCTGCGCAATCGCACGGTCAGAGGCCCCTTGCGGATAGCGCGTCTTTAACCCTGCATGCGCCAACCGCACGAGCCGGTCTTGCGGAGGTTCATCGCCTGAAATTTCATCTGGGTATTCATAGCTCAGCTCTGAGAGGCAAAAACTGGATTTGGCGGCGATTTGCACCGTGCGACGCAAGGCGGCCGGGTGGCGCGCAAACAGCCGCTGCATATCGCCCGCCCCCTTCAGCCGCCGTTCCGCATTGGGCAATGCGCGGGTGCCGATCTGGTCAATCGTGATGTGGTGACGCATGCAGGTCAGCACATCGGCCAATTGGCGGCGCGATCCGTGGTGCATCAACACATCCCCCACCGCGACCATCGGTGCCGCACAGCGCAGGGCCAGCCGCGCGCAAGCATCAAAATAGCGCTGGTCACTACCATCATAGCGGGGGGCGACCCCCAGATAGACATCGCTTGGATAGCATTTACGCATCCGGGTGATGTCAGATTGGCTAGCGCGCAATCCCTGCTGGGGAAGCGCGATCAGCGTCATCCCCTCCCCGCCTTGTTCCAGATCACGCAGATCGAGATAACAGTCGCCCTTGGGTGCGCGCCGTTTGCCTAAGGTCAGCAACCGCGTCAGATTGGCGTAACTCGACCGATCATGCGGCAGTGCCAACCAATGCGTGTCGCAATCGCGCAAGATCAGACGTGTGCCGATGATCAGTTTTGGCAAATGACGGTCAGGGTCAGCCCGGCGCAATTCGCCCAGGGCTGAAAACCCGCGCACCACCCCGGCCAGTGAATTATGATCCGTAATCGCCAGTGCTTGCAGCCCCAGTTCGGCTGCGCGCGCGATCATTTCTTCCGGGTGGGACGCGCCGCGTAAAAAGGTAAAATTTGTGGTCACCCCCAGTTCGGCATAACCGGGTGCGATGGATGGTGGGCGCGCAATCATGCGAATTCGCCTTGTACAAACCAACCCGGTTTTTGCGGCGTATGGAACAGCCACAACCTGCGTCCCTGCACCGTGTCCACTTTCCAATAATCGCGTAGACCTGACCGCCAATTATCATCGGGCAACCACCATTCTGGTGCGATCCGTTCGGGGCCTGTCGCGTGACCTACTGTCAGTGCCATGCGGCGCCAGCGAAAATACTGCGGCGGGCGTGTCCCTATCCCTGCGATCGGTTCTGGCGCAAATAAATGCAACGGGCGCGGGCGCGGTGCAGCCCATGCCCCTTCCGCCCGGCTATAGGCAGCCGCGGCGATTTGAAAACTGCGTTCGGGGATATGGCTATCAGCAGGCAAAAACCGGTGTATATTGTCCAATCCAATCCGGTTACCAATGCGCGTGATTAGGTCATCAATCCCATCACTGCGCGTCGCTGCCCCATAGGTGATCTGCGCTTTGGGTAAAGGTTCGACCTGAATGGCCGTCAGCCGGATTTGGTCAATGCCATAGCCTGCATCAACCGCGCCCACGCCCCGTTCAAACAGCGGCAAAATACGTGTTGCATCGCGCATCGGGGCAGCCAACCGCAATTCAACTAATTGCGCGCCCTGATCAACCCGGCGTAAGTGAAGCTGCAGCTTACGCGCGCCCATGTCTTGATCTTTGAGCTTGGCACACAACCGCTCTAAAAGGCGTGCTGCCCCTGCCATCACATCTGCGTTCAGCCCGATGGGATCAGGCAAGGTCATCCGCACCCCGTAACCCGGCGCGTCTTTCAGTGGAGAAATATCTTCGTCACGCGCGCCCGTCGCCTGATCCAGACGCAGCACCACATCAGGACCAAATCTGCGCGCGATTGTGGCACGAGGCAAAACAATTAGGTCTGAAACCCGACGCAAACCTAGCCGCTGTAAAGCCGCGTCCGTTTTTGCGTTCAACCGTAAAGCCGCAACCGGTAAATCTGTGATGTCTTCGGTATTTCTCCTTTGGCTATAATGCGTTAATGCCCAAGCGGCCCCGCGCGTATCTGCCACGGCAACACGGCCCTGCAATCCGGCGCGCGTTAGTCTGTGACGCATGTCATCAAGCATCGCCGCCTCACCGCCAAAAAGATGCGCGGCCCCTGCAATATTCAATAACAACCCGTCGCTACCGTCCAAACCCACCCAAGGGCAGTAACGTTTGCTCCACCGGGCAAGCATTTGTATAAATCGCGCATCGGCAATCGGATCAGCGGGGCAACTTTGCAGATCGGGGCAATAGGCACGTGCATCCGAAAACCCCATATCCCGGTGAAGCCCTTGGGCCGCAGCAGCATTGTTCAGGCAATAAATGCGGTCAGTGTTTTTTGCGTGATGTGTCACGACAAAGGGGCGCGTGTCATCGCCATTCAGCGCACCAGCACGCAGGACCCTATCGCTGGGCAGGTTTGGAAACCACATTGATACGACGCGTTTGCGCATGCCACTCTACGTTCCAATTCGCTAATGTTCCTGATTTGTTCTTTATAATTTCCCAATTCTGCAAAGTCGAGTCTGCGGCCGCCCCGTTTGCATCAAAAACCGGGGTGCAGCGCCAGCGCGTTTGCGCCGCATTGCTACCCATATCCTCGGACAGTAGACATAGACCCGTCGCCCCACCCTCTTGCGCGGCGAGCTGCAATCGCCGCCCTTCGGTCAATCCGATCCGCTGGCTAAGCTCGATCACCACAAGCGCAATATGGCCGGATCGCAAGGCCTCCTCTGCGGCGGCGAGCGCATCGATCTGGCGGGCAGTTTGGGCAATCAATAACTGCTTGGGGTCCAAATAGGACGCAAACCCAACCGGGTTGAGCTGCACCCCTTGCCACGATTCGCGCAGCCAAAACACCATCTTACCGTTCGCCCCGCACAGATGCCCCGCAAAAGCGGCAGCAAACACAGGTGCAGAAGGCCCGCATGCCTCGTGGGTGCGGGTATTTTTTGGGGGGAAATGGGACCAAAAATCAGTCATAACGGCAAATCTATTCACAATGGGCACCTTGCCTATCCACAGACTAGAACAAATGAAGAACGCAGACAACGGTAAGTCGGGTTTGAATTTGCGAATGTCGCAAATCACTGGCTGGCCAAATCATTTTGGGCGCATTACGTAAGGAGAAACGCAAACGAGGTGCCAAATGTCTGACGAAGAAGATGACATCATCCTGTCCGAACTGAACGACGAAGATCTTGTCGCGCAAATGTTTGATGACCTTTATGATGGTATGAAGGACGAAATCGAAGAAGGTGTGAACCTTCTGATTGCCCGCGGCTGGGCACCATACAAGGTCCTGACCGAAGCGCTTGTCGGTGGCATGACCATCGTGGGCCATGACTTCCGCGACGGGATTCTTTTTGTCCCAGAGGTTCTTCTGGCCGCAAACGCAATGAAGGGCGGCATGGCCATCCTGAAACCATTACTGATTGCCACAGGCGCACCACGTATGGGCAAAATGGTCATCGGCACCGTCAAAGGCGACATTCACGACATCGGCAAAAACCTTGTCGCGATGATGATGGAAGGCGCCGGTTTTGAGGTCACAGATCTGGGCATCAACAACGCTGTTGAATCCTATCTTGAAGCCATCGAAGCTGAACAGCCCGATATTTTGGGCATGTCTGCCCTGCTGACCACCACGATGCCCTATATGAAAGTCGTGATCGACACGATGATCGAAAAAGGCATGCGCGACGATTATATCGTGCTTGTTGGTGGTGCGCCGCTGAACGAAGAATTTGGCAAAGCCATTGGCGCTGACGCTTACTGCCGTGACGCAGCTGTCGCTGTAGAAACAGCCAAAGACTTCATGGCGCGCAAACACAATCAAGTGGCCGCAACCTAGACATTCTTGCGCGGCATCCTATCTATATCCCAAAGACAGGACATCAGATGCCGCGCACAACACTTGCCATTCTCTTCGTTATCGTCATCGCCCTCGCGGCGGTAACAGTTTGGATAGTGGCCATAGCAGGTGGGCTTGCGCCATTCGGCATTGTCGCCCTGCTGGCGTTAACAGTTGGTCTGCGTTTTCTTGCGACAAAACGATGACCACTGACGCCACCCTCACCCATGACGGATTGACGCCCGACGGGTGTGGACGGGTGTTACTGATCGCCTGTGGCGCGCTCGCACGTGAGATTATTGCATTGCGCAAAGGCCACGGCTGGGACCATCTTGACCTGCAATGCCTGCCTGCCATCTACCACAGCCGCCCCGAAAAAATAGAACCAGCCGTGCGTCAGGCGGTGACGCAATACCGAGATCACTACGACCGGATATTTGTCGTCTATGCTGATTGCGGCACAGGCGGACAGTTGCAGGCAACTTGCGACGAAATGGGCGTCAAAATGATTGCGGGACCGCATTGTTATTCATTCTATGAAGGCAATGACGCCTTTGCCACACTTGATGAGGTCACGTCGTTTTACCTGACGGATTTCCTGGTACGTCAATTCGATGCCTTTGTCTGGGAGCCCCTAGGCCTGTCCAAACATCCGCAGTTGCGAGACATGTATTTTGGGAACTACGAAAAACTAGTGTATCAGGCGCAGGTCAAAAACCCGGAACTTGTTGAAAAGGCGCGGGAATGTGCAGACCGTCTGGGGTTGGAGTTTGAATACCGATTTACCGGTTATGGTGACCTAAAACGGACACTACAGACCCTCTAGGGTACTGAGCACACCCAAGTACCCTAGAGGGTATATGAAATCCCCACTTGAACACCCTATGCGTGAGTGTTTAGTTAACCACATAACACCCATAAGCTGAGCTTTGGCGAGTGTATCGTGAAATTTTGGCGCGATACCCGCAAAGCGACCCAACAATAAAGGTATCGCAAAGTGGCACAGATTATTTGTACCGTTAGAGAGTATAATGGAGCACTTTTAGTTGCCAACTTGCTTACTCCTAATACTACCATAGTGCTGGGAGATTTCGGTGCACCAACAAGCCAAACACTCGAGGATGCTGATGGTGTAATTACCCCCGGCGAAACCGCTGACCTTGACACGACCGTTATGAACGTAATCGCTACTGGCACCGCGCAAGCAGGCATCGCATTGGGCCCAGCGACAATCGGTGTTGGTCCACAGGTGCCCGTTATTTTGATGCAAGATCCGAATGACGATCAAATGTATATGGTGTTCCCCGATGGCGAGCCAAGTGCAATTGGCGGCATAGCAATGATTTTCAATTTAGACGACAGCCCGTCGGCAACCACGCCGATCTGTTTCGTCTATGATACCCCCCTTCTCACCATCAGTGGATACAAAAAAATCCAAGATATTCGTGCGGGCGAATACCTCGTCGATTGGGCTGGGTCGGCAACTAAGGTTCTCTGGATTGGGGCACAGCGGATAACAAACCTGACTGATCCAACCAACGCTAACGCGAGACCGCTCTCTTTTGCACCTACAGCCTTCGGCCGTAAAGCGGATCAACCGGCAATCCGGTTCTCGGGCAATCACCGTATATTGATATCAGACCCTATGGCGTCGCTTTATTTTGGATCAAGTAATGTATTGGTCCCAGCCAAAGCAATGTGTGATGGCCAGCAAGCAATAGTTGAAGATTTCGCGAACACTGTGACCTACTATCATGTGCTATGTGAACGCCATACGCTTGTTTGCGCGGGTGGTATATGGGCTGAAACGCTTGCTCTTGGGCCAGTTAGCAATCAAATTCTTGGCCCCCGCAAGATCAACCAAATCAACACCGCCACGCAGCATTGCACGGCTACAGATCAAGACAATTTGCGTCAGACCTGCTTACCTACACTCAAGCCGCGTGAAGTTTCAGTATTGATCCAAAACACTTGGCAACAGCTTTCACCGCACAACGCATTAGCTGTTTGAAGCATCAGCCGTTTCGCGAATACGCTCGACCATTGCACGCAACCCATTGGACCGCTGCGCCGAAAGGTGATCATTCAGCCCCAAACGCGCCAATTCAGCAGGCGCATCCGTTTTCAGCACATCAGCGACAGGTTGGCCATTATAAAGCGCTGATAGAACCGCAATCAGCCCCTGCACGATCATCGCATCCGATGCCCCGCGAAAGGTGAACACGCCATCGTTGATCTGCGGCACAAGCCAGACTTGACTGGCGCAACCATCAACCTTGGTCGCAGGAACACGCAATGCTTCTTCAAGCGGATCCATCGCCTTGCCCATGTCGATCACATGGCGATAGCGGTCTTCCCAATCATCAAGGAATTCAAAGGTTTCGACGAGGTCTTCAAAATCAGCATTTGCCATCTGTATTCTCAATCTTTGTCGTTCAAAGGGCGACGGTTACAACCTTTTGGCCCTTTACAGCCAGCCCCACCAGCCCATCGCACATGCGCAGCGCATCATGGCCAAAGACCTCGCGCCGCCAGCCCTTGAGAGCAGGCACATCGCGTTCCCCACCCGCAAGCGCATCCAAATCGGCAGAGGTCGCGATCAGCTTTGGCGCAACACCTTCATGGTCTGTCTTCGCCTTGAGCAACACGCGCAACATATCCGCCAAGGCCGGGTTTACCTGCAGTTTTGCGCGCGGGTTCACGACGGTTGGCATGTCTTCGGGGGCCACGTTCAGCCCGTCTTGCACGGCTTTCAAAATGCCCTGCGCGATATCACCTTTGCGGGCTTCGCGCAGCAACAACCGCGAGCGGCCCAAATCCTGTTCAGTCTTGGGCTTTGTCGACGCCAGTTCAACCAAAGCATCGTCTTTATACACGCGGTTACGTGGGATATTACGCTCTTGGGCATAGATTTCACGGAACCGCGCAAGTTCGCGTACGATTGCTAAAAAGCGTCCCGATTGCGTGCGCGTCTTGACCCGCTTCCATGCATTCTCCGGGTCCGCCTGATAGGTTTCCGGGTTTTGCAAAACGGCCATTTCTTCGGCGACCCATTTCTTGCGGCTCGTCTTAGCAAGCTGCGCCGAGAGGAATTCATAGATATCACGCAAATGCGTCACATCGCCCAAAGCATATGTCGCCTGCGCGTCTGTCAGCGGACGGCGGGACCAATCGGTAAACCGCGAAGATTTATCCAAATCGGCCTTGGCGATTTTACGGACTAGCGTTTCATACCCAACCTGTTCACCAAATCCGCAGACCATCGCCGCAACTTGTGTATCGAATAAAGGTTCTGGTATAACACCTTGGTCAACAAAGAAAATTTCAAGGTCTTGGCGGGCCGCATGGAACACTTTGACGACGCCATGATCGCGAAACAGATCATAAAGCGGTTCAAGCGAAATCCCATCAACCAGCGGATCGACCAGCACAGCGTCTTCGCAATTTTCATCCTGATAGGCAAGTTGAACAAGGCAAAGTTTGGAATAATAGGTGCGTTCACGCAGGAATTCAGTATCGACGGTTACATAGGCCCGTTTCGCAGCTTCCTTGCAAAAACTCGCCAAAGCTTCGGTCGTGGTAATCTTTTTCATGCGTTGCCCGTCAATCGTTCAATACTTTGCTACAGTGGTGCCGATTGATAGGCGATTGACCTAACAATGAAAAGCTTAGCCATTGATCAGAACCGGTGTCCGATCTCCAGCGGCGTAACGGCGCAACACTTGCGGGTAAAGCTGGTGCTCAAACGGCAATAGACGTGCGGCTAGGCTGTCAGGCGTATCATCGGCGTTTACCGGAATTTTCGCTTGCCCCAAAATTGGCCCACCATCCAATTCGGCAATCACTTCGTGCACGCTACAGCCGTGCGTGGCATCCCCGGCCTCTAAGGCGCGCGCGTGGGTATGCAGCCCTTTGTATTTCGGCAAAAGCGACGGGTGAATATTCAGCATCCGCCCTTCCCATTTACGGGTAAATTCAGGGGTCAAAATACGCATAAACCCAGCCAGGCAGATGATGTCAGGTTGGGCGGCGCTCAAGGTTTCTTGCAATGCAGCTTCAAATGCCGCGCGATCCTTGCCATAGGGCTTATGATCCAGTGTAGCGGTCGCCACACCCAATGCGCGTGCTTTTTCTAGCCCGCCCGCATTTGGGTCGTTCGACAAGACCAAGACGGGGCGCGCCGGGTGATCGCCCTGCATATCCTTGACCAGCGACACCATATTGGAACCGCCGCCAGAAATTAGAATCGCAACGCGTTTACTCACAAAAGCGCGCCTGTGTAGCTAACGCCTTCGCCTTTGGTCACGGTGCCAAGGTGGTGCACCGTTTCGCCAGCCTCGGCCAAGAGCACCGTCAGCGCCTCGGCCTCGGCTGCGCCGACGGCCAAGATCATGCCGATGCCTGCGTTAAAGGTTTTCAGCAATTCAGCCTCAGCCATGCCGCCGGTTTCTGCCAACCAACGGAATACGGCAGGCAATTCCCATGCTGCAAGATCAACCTGCGCGCCCAAACCTTCGGGCAGCACGCGCGGTAAGTTTTCGGTCAGACCACCACCGGTGATATGGGCCAGCGCATGCACGCCCCCTGCCCGCACAGCGCTAAGCGTTTGTTTTACATAAAGACGTGTCGGCGCAAGCAATGCCTCGCCCAATGTCGCATCTGCAAATGGCGCAGCATCCGACCAATCCAGCCCAGAGAGTTCCACCACGCGGCGCACCAACGAATAACCGTTCGAATGCACCCCATCGGATGCGAGGCCAAGCAACACGTCGCCCTCGGTTACGCCAGCGGGCAGATCTTCGCCACGCTCCATTGCACCCACAGCAAAGCCTGCGAGATCGAAATCACCATCGTGATACATGCCCGGCATCTCAGCCGTTTCACCACCGATCAATGCGCAACCTGAGGCCTCGCAGCCTGCGGCGATCCCTTCGATAATGCGTGTCGCTTGATCCAGCTCGAGCTTGCCTGTCGCAAAGTAATCGAGAAAAAACAGCGGCTCTGCCCCTTGGCAGACCAAATCATTGACGCACATCGCCACCAGATCAATGCCGATCGTATCGACGTTACCCGTGTCGATCGCGATGCGCAGCTTGGTGCCGACACCATCGGTTGCGCCCACCAAGATCGGGTCGTTATATCCGGCAGATTTCAGATCAAACAGCGCCCCAAAACCACCAAGCCCAGCCATAACACCGGGACGCGCCGTGCGCTTTGCCGCCGGTTTAATACGATCCACAAGCGTATTGCCCGCATCGATATCCACCCCTGCGTCTGCGTAGGTCAGGCCGTTCTTGGTCATCATGACACCCCATTCATAAGTTGCAATTGCGATAGCCCAAGCCCCGCCGTGACGCAACGCATGCGCTGGCACAAACAACGATAAAATCGTAATTTACTTACCGATTGTTAACTATTTGCATGTCAATATAGGCCCGAGATCGGAGCCCTCCTCGACTTCAACGGTATCTCTAGGTGTAAGCAACAGCAGGCGGTTCGGGATTTTGCGAACGCGCCTGCTGTTCATTTTGGCAAGCCTATCAAACTGTTGCTTGACGCCTCTGCCCTGTCTGATAGTTCATGGCCGCAAGGGGCCTGTAGCTCAATTGGTTAGAGCAGAGCGCTCATAACGCTTTGGTTGGGGGTTCAAGTCCCTCCGGGCCTACCACCCCCCCCTTAATCTGTTGTTTTTATAATTGTTCGTGGGGTAAGTCGGGCAAAACCCACCAATAACAATATCAAATAGTAGGTGACGGATTACCCCGCCGCTTCACCCCAGCAGTTAACCGCATCGTGCAAAGATGAACGGCAGCAATGCGGACCTTCCAGACCTTCGCTGCAAGTGCGCGAATGTCCGGTGGAGCAAGCCGTTCACCAGGACGTCATTTTCTGGAGCGAAAGTTGAAGTCAGCTACGATACGCTCGGAGGGCTTCGGGGACAGCTATGAGCAACAACACAGAAGCAGCGATCACAAACAACCAACTCCCTACAAGTTGAAACAATAGCGCCCCGCAGACGCCCCCAATGGTAAAGCTGGCGAGGGTCAAGCTGTGTAGTTTGAGCTTTGGCGAGGCATCTTTCCGAGAATTGGCGTCACTTACTAAAGCTGCCAGCTCGATTCCAATATCTGTTGCCATTCCTGACACATGGGTTGTGCGTACCCGCGCCCGTGAGATCATCGTCGTGACCGCGTTTTGAAGCCCCATAACGAAACTGAGAACGATGACTGGAAATGTCTCATGAGGGTGAGCGAACGACAGAATAAGCACCGTGCCAATCAGCAGAAGTATGACGGCCTCGGCGGTTATTGCGAGGGCGTAGATTGACCGAAGGTTCCTCTTTTCTCCTGCTTGTATGACCAAGGCCGCTATGCTTGCACCGCAGATAAACGCTGCGACCAGACCCAAAAACGACATCGACATAACGACGGCACCATTTGCAAAGCTGTCCGCAAAGGCCGAAATGTTGCCCGTCATATTCGCTGTAAATGTCCCTGCAATAAGGAATCCGACGGCGTTTAGCGCCCCTGCTATTGAGGACAAAAAGCCCGCTAGAACCAGATCAATGTTTGAGGTGCGATCATCGCCAACTTTAATTAGCATTGTTGTTCCTGCTCAATGTTCTCTCTCAAGATGCCACTGGCCATTGCTCTGTACAAACGTAAAGAAACCCGTTCCGGTATCCATGTTTTTTGGAACAAGTAAAGTAGGACCTTTCTTTCTATCCTTCTATCCTTCGTTCAGCGGTCATTCCAGCGATACGCAGCATCGGTCAGATCGGGCTCATAACTGCCGTTAGCCGCATCCCAGCGATCCAGCCAAACGTTCTCGTCCCGACCAACATGAACTGCCCTTAGCCTATCCCATTCCTCCGCAACCAGACCGTTGGCATAATCGGGATTTGCAGGTTCGATGTTTTCCCGCACTAAGGCTGAATGAAAAATACGCTTGAGATTCTGAATGCGTTGTATGTGCCCAATAGTGCGCGCGAGGGGCGTCCAGTTCTCAAAAGCAGAATCTGGTAGGGTAAGGGCTCATGCGCCTTTTGAAAGGCGAACCTTTCTGATCCCTCTTTCCCTTTGCTAGCAAAGGGTGGTGCCGGCATCCCGGCGCCACCTTCGATTAGAAGCGGATACCGCCGAGCAAGCTCAACGAATTATATTCAACCGATTCAGACTGGATCAACGCTTCATCAAACCCTTCTTGGTATTTGATGGCGGTGAATGTTTCATAGGCACCCAATGTGTAACGCAAACCGCCCTCGATCTGATAGCCCATCACGGAATCATCGCCATCCAAAAACGCAGCCGGGTCATCATAAGTCAGCTGGATTGAGCCAACACCTGCCCCGACATAACCCGTGATATTTGCGTTAGGAATCGCAAAGACGTAGCGACCGTTCGCCATGACTGAAAGCGATTCGAGCGTCGAACCCGGCCCCCAACTGCTGTAGCCCTGATTCGTATACATCGCATCGAGACCTGCCTCGAAACCGCCCGGGATGCCCCAATAAACACCGGCGCCAAACAAATACCCTGCGTCCATCTGCTGCAAATTTGGGTTGCTTGGTGGCACGGGACCGTAATTAAGTTCTTGCCCGCCAAGGGTTGCACCGCCGTAAATCTCGACAGATTGTGCCTGCGCGGAAATTGCGAAGGACGCGGCAACAATTGCAATACAGCTAACGTTAAAGAGTGAAGACATTATATAAACCTTTTTAATAGGGACACGGCAATTGCGCCGTATCTGAACGCAGATTATGTTTTGCAGCGAATAACGCCATCCCATTGCAATTATGAAATATTTCGTGGTGGCCAATTTGCACTAAATCCTCACCCACGCCCCCACGCAGCGCCACAAAACCACATCATTTTATTATGTATACCACCGTATACAGTCTTTCCGTAATCACATATTTACGCTATGCCGTTATAGAATCCACCCAAACCGGAGAACCCCATGTCAAAGATCAAGGTAGAGAACCCAATCGTCGAACTCGACGGTGATGAAATGACCCGCATCATTTGGGATTTCATCAAGAAAAAATTGATCCTGCCCTATTTGGATCTGGATCTGAAATATTACGATCTGGGCATGGAAGTACGCGACGAAACAAACGACCAGATCACAATTGATGCCGCCGAAGCGATCAAAAAATACGGAGTTGGTGTGAAATGTGCGACGATTACCCCCGATGAAGGCCGCGTCGAAGAATTTGGCCTTAAGCAGATGTGGCGGTCCCCAAACGGCACGATCCGCAACATTCTTGGCGGCGTTGTGTTTCGTGCGCCAATTATTTGCAAAAACGTGCCGCGCCTTGTGCCGGGCTGGACCCACCCTATCGTCATTGGCCGTCACGCCTTTGGTGATCAATATAAAGCCACCGATTTCTTGATGCCCGGACCGGGCAAGCTGACGATGAAATTTGTCGGTGAAGACGGGACCGTCATTGAAAAAGAAGTCTACGACGCCCCCGCCGCAGGTGTCGCGATGGGCATGTATAACCTTGATCAATCCATCATCGATTTCGCACGCGCGTCTTTGAACTATGGCTTGAACCTTGGCTGGCCCGTGTATCTATCGACAAAAAACACAATCCTTAAGGCCTATGATGGCCGCTTTAAAGACCTCTTCCAGCAAGTATATGATGAAGAATTCGCGGAAAAATTCAAAGACGCGGGCATTTGGTACGAACACCGTTTGATCGATGATATGGTCGCCTCCGCTATGAAATGGTCGGGCAAATTTGTCTGGGCCTGTAAGAACTATGACGGTGACGTACAGTCCGACACTGTCGCGCAAGGGTTCGGATCGCTGGGTTTGATGACATCGCAACTGATGACCCCCGATGGCAAAATCGTCGAAGCTGAGGCTGCGCATGGCACCGTGACCCGCCACTACCGCCAGCACCAAGCCGGGCAAGCGACATCGACCAACTCTATCGCGTCGATCTTTGCCTGGACGGGGGGCTTGAAGCACCGTGCGAAGCTTGATGATAACGCGCAGTTGATGGGCTTTGCGGAAACGCTTGAAAAAGTCATCGTGGACACCGTCGAAAGCGGCCATATGACCAAGGATCTCGCGCTTTTGGTTGGCCCCGATCAAAGCTGGCTCACCACCGAAGGTTTCCTTGAAAAGATCGATGAGAACCTGAACGCCGCGATGTAATGATAGATTGGGGGCGGATCTGCCGCCCCCCAACCGCTGGCGCAATAACGATTGCAAGGGTCATAAATATTGACCTATATATGCGCCATGATAAAACCCGCCACATCATCCAAGCATAGTGTCATTGACGATCTCCAAGGGCTCGCGCTTGGGGTGTTTTTATGCGGCGTTGGTCTGCACATTCTGACCCATGTTGGTCTGATTACCGGACAAACCGCCGGGGTGGCCGTGATAATCAGCTATCTCACGGGGTGGTCGTTTGGGGCTGTCTTCTTTGTCATCAACATCCCCTTTTACGCGCTCGCCTATTTCCGGCTTGGGGCGATATTCACGCTCAAATCACTGATTTCTGTGACCGTGCTTTCCGCCGTGACCGAATTACTTCCCTTGGGCTGGCAAATGGGCACAATCACGCCTTGGTTAGCTGCCGTTATCGCAGGCTGCACAACTGGAATCGGGCTGCTAGCCATGTTCCGCCACAATGGATCACTTGGCGGATTCGGTGTCATGGCGCTGATCGTACAAGACACCACCGGGTTTCGCGCCGGGTATTTCCAATTGCTGATTGACGCGATCCTATTCGGCGTCGCGTTCTTTATCCTACCATTCCATCTGGTGATCTGGTCGCTGCTGGGCGCGGTGATTATCAACCTGACAATCGCAGTAAACCACCGGCCCGATCGCTACATGGCGCGTTAACTGCCAGTGACGGTGATAATAAACGTCCCAGCACCTTCAAAGGTATTTGTATCAATCGCTAAAACGCCGCCAAGCTCATCTGCGTTTGGCCCATAAAAAGTCGCGTCCAAATCGCCGTCGCCTGAACAGCCTACACTACAACCCAGCCCTGCTGTAATTGCATTCCCAGACAAAGTGCCGCCGGACAAAGTCATATCCATATCCGTTGACCCGCCGACAACCCCGTCAAGCGATCCCGTTGCGGTGCCTGCGAAATTCACGGCAATCGCAATCGTGCCTTCATATTCGGCTTCGGAGGCACCCGAAACTCCCTGTGCCAAGAAACCACCACTATAGTTCACAGTTCCAATCGTTTCCATATCAGCAGGGTCGGTTTCAAAGCCAAAGACATAGGCAGTTTCGCCCTGATAAACACCACCCGACGTATGGTTCGCGATCGAAATCGCGCCGGCGTAATCGCCACTGCGACTTGGTTCATAGGTTAAGGTCACGACATTACCGTTCAATACCCCGCTACCGTTCGAAATCGTGACCTCTTCACCGAACATGAAAATCGTGGCGTCAAGCGCGCTAAGGTCAGCGGGTCCGCCGGTCAGGAAATCGGTTGCCAGTGTTACAGTGCCGCCTTGGGTGACAGAGGCACCGACCGACGTATCATAGCCAGCAGCTGCTAAAGACATTTCTGTTCCTTCGGCATCTGAAAGATCTTGGCCGACCACACCGTATGGCAACCCATTCGCGCCAGGATCAGGCGTGACCACCGGGTCTTCATCACCGCCCCCACCACCGCATGCAGTCGTCGAGAGCAATGCAATTAGAATCATCGATTTCGTCGCAGTGGTCTTCATAGGTGTCCCTTTGCATCATTGGTTTGGCCACGCGACATTTTTGCCGCACAATTAAGCAGACTATAGCGGCTCGGCGCCAGACCTCTATAGATAGAATTAAGATCGGCGGATTTTTTCAACAAGCAGTCGTAAATGACGCAGACAGCGCCGGGGCCATAAGCTAAGACTGTGTCATGCCCGCACATTACATATACCTCATCATCGCCGTGATCGCTGAAACGATTGGTACCTCTGCGTTGCAAGCCAGCGCACAGTTTACACGGCTTTGGCCCTCAGTTGTCGTGGTGATCGCCTATGCGGTGTCGTTCTATCTGTTGGCGCTTGCGTTAAAGGTCATACCGGTTGGGATTCTCTACGCCATGTGGTCCGGACTTGGGATCGTTTTAATCGCAGGGATCGGCTATGCGGTATTTGGACAGAAATTGGACTTACCCGCGATCATAGGCCTCGCGCTGATCCTCATCGGGATCCTTGTCATCCATTTGTTTTCCAACACTTCGGCACACTAACCGCCCGTCTTGCGAATAAGGGCTAGCTTTTGCTGCGATTGCACGGTATCCGCGCGGCAACTTACCCAAAAGGCAGACCTATGGATATCCGCAATATCGCGATCATCGCGCACGTTGACCACGGCAAGACGACACTTGTTGACGAACTACTGAAGCAATCCGGCGTATACCGGGAAAACGAAGCCACCCAAGAACGGGCGATGGACAGCAATGACATCGAACGCGAACGTGGCATCACGATCCTTGCGAAATGTACGTCTGTTGAATGGAAAGGCACACGGATCAACATCGTAGATACGCCTGGTCACGCCGACTTTGGCGGCGAAGTGGAACGTATTCTGTCGATGGTTGACGGTGTTGTTCTGCTGGTTGATGCGGCCGAAGGCCCGATGCCACAAACCAAATTTGTGACCGCAAAAGCCTTGGCTCTTGGCCTGCGCCCAATTGTTGTCGTGAACAAAGTCGATAAAGCCGACGGCGATCCTGACAACGCTGTCGATCTTTGCTTTGACCTTTTCGCGAACCTTGAAGCAGACGATGATCAGCTGGACTTCCCAACGATGTTCGCCTCTGGCCGTGCAGGCTGGTGTGACCAAGAACTTGATGGTCCACGCGAGAACCTTGACGCATTGTTCGACCAAATTATTGAGCACGTCCCAACCCCTGCGCAGATCACACGCATGGACGAACCATTTCAAATGCTTGCAACCACCCTGTCCGCCGACCCATTCATTGGTCGTATCCTGACGGGTCGCGTTGAGGCAGGTACCTTGCGTGCAGGCGACACGGTCAAAGCGCTGTCGCGTGACGGTACGAAAATTGAACAATTCCGCGCGTCTAAAATCCTCGCGTTTCGGGGTCTGATGCAGCAGCCTATTGACGTCGCCCAAGCGGGTGACATTGTGACGGTAGCCGGCATGACAAAGGCAACGGTTGCGGACACATTGTGCGATCCGGAAATCGACGTCGCGATTCCAGCCCAACCGATTGACCCGCCAACGATTACCGTGACCTTTGGCATTAACGACAGCCCGCTGGCTGGCCGTGATGGCAAACACGTGCAGTCACGTGTGATCCGCAACCGTCTTGAAAAAGAATGCGAAGTAAACGTTGCGATTAGAATTGCAGACACAGAAAAAGGCGACGCCTTTGAAGTTTCTGGCCGTGGCGAATTGCAAATGGGCGTGTTGATCGAAAACATGCGCCGTGAAGGCTTTGAGCTGTCAATCTCGCGTCCGCAAGTTATTTTCAAAGACATCGACGGTGTTCGCAACGAACCAATCGAAGAAGCAACGATTGACGTAGATGACGAATACACAGGCGTTGTTGTCGAAAAACTGACTGGCCCGCGTAAAGGTGAATTGGTTGAGATGAAACCAGCGGGTGTTGGCAAAACGCGGATCGTGGCCCATGTGCCTTCGCGCGGTCTGATCGGCTACCACGGTGAATTCCTGACAGATACACGTGGTTCTGGCATTCTGAACCGCTTGTTCCACGGCTGGGCACCTTACAAAGGTAAAATCCAAGGCCGTCGTCAAGGTGTTCTGATCTCCATGGAAAATGGGACGTCCGTTGCCTTCGCTTTGTGGAAGCTCGAAGACCGCGGCAAGTTCTTTATCGGCGCACAAGAAGCTGTGTACCAAGGCATGATCATCGGCGAACACAGCCGTGAAAACGATCTTGAAGTGAACCCGTTGAAGGGGAAACAGCTGACCAACGTGCGTGCCTCTGGTACGGATGAAGCGGTGCGTTTGACAACACCGGTCACAATGACACTGGAACAAGCGATCGCATACATTGATGATGATGAGTTGGTCGAAGTTACGCCAAACGCCATCCGCCTGCGTAAGCGTTACCTTGATCCGCATGAGCGCAAACGTAATTCGCGATCCAGCTAAGCATTAAAAGGGGTGGCGAAATTCGCCACCCCTTTTGTATTCCGCCTTGGTCAGTTTTATTGAACCTTAATCAAACGCGTCCATTAGCAGGTCAAGCATCCCAGTATTGTCGTCAGATATTGGTCGAGACCCGATCTTATTACGAGCTTGCTCTGCTGACCAATTCTGGGTCAAATAGTCCAAATCATCCTTGGAAAATGTGCGTAACTGACGAAGCTCATCCAATTCAGACGCAACCATATCGTATACAACATCAATCTGATTAATATCGGGTCGCCAAGGCGATCCCGTCATGTGTTTTTCAAACGCTTTACGGATTTTCCCCGGACGTTTCCGACCCGCGTTAGCATAAGTGTTATTAAGTTGATGTAAAAGTTCGATCCCGGCAAACGAAAGCCCTGCATTGTGGCGCGCGGGGCGATCAATCTGAATGTCACAGCTCAAAACTGGCGCAATCTGTTCCAACGCATTCCCTCGCAACGGGCGCACAATCACATTTTCATCGCCGAACACCTCTTGCCATTTACAAATTTGCGATAAAAACAGTGTGCTTTTTCGCTGCTTATCCAACATTTTGCTCCAAGAAAGCGTCGAACCTATCTTGACGCTCTGGCTATAGCTGCTGGCCAAATAGGAAAATGGTTCACGAATAATGCAAAAAATCTGAACGCGATCAAAGCGGGTTTTGAACGCATCATGAAGGTTTTGCACCATCGCGCTATCGCGGGTTCCCGAAAGTTCCTCGGCGGAAAAAAACGCAGTCTGCGCCGTGCTATGTGCCGCCAGTTCCCGATCCAATTTCGCAAGAAAGCGTCGCGCGAATAATCTGCGGCGCCACGGCTTTTCCAAACCATATATTTTCATCAACGGCGTTGGAAACGTCTCAACCGGTTCAAACGCAAAACGTAGCCCCATATGGCGAGCACGGTCCTTGAACGACAAAATACGCCCCGTACGGGCCCATAATACTCCCTGTTCCAGTAGCTGTGCCTCGTTTTTGCTACAATAATTTTGGATCGACGAGGTGCCTGTTTTCGGGAACCCAATATGAACAACCGCGCGCATCGGCTACGTTAACCTTTCGCGCTGGTGTCAGCAGCAATTTCTTCGACAATCGAAAGCTCGCGTTGGCTGGCACCTTTCGCAAAAGACAGCGCATCTTGGTAGGCATCAGAATAATAGCAATCATGTGCCGTTTGCAGGCTAGGAAAACGCGCGACAACATTGCGTGACCGATCAGGGCCTTCCAATTGTTCATAGGTGCCGCCACGAGCCAAAAAGACACCGTCGTGATCCGCAATAGCAACGGTGGCACGTTTTGCGTATTCGGCATAAGCTGTTTCGTCAGTGACGGTGACGTGGGCGATCCAAAGTGCGCTCATTTCAAGTTCTCCAATATAGATTTCGCCGCTTCAATTGCAGCCGTCGCATTATCAGCAGATGCACCGCCGCCTTGGGCCATATCGGGGCGGCCGCCGCCACCTTTACCGCCCAGTTCAGGGGTCACGGCGCGCAAAATATCCACCGCTGACACACGGTCGGTCAAATCTTTGGACACGCCCACGGCGACTGCGGCCTTGCCGCCAGTATCCGCGATCAGCAAGACAGCGCCGCTTCCCATCGCCGTTTTCATATCGTCGATTAACGCGGGTAAGTCTTTGCCAGTCACACCTTGAAGAACCTGCGCTTGGAACGGCACGCCGTTGATCGTTTCTGCCGGCGCAGCCTCGGCAGCCCCGCCGCCCATCGCCACTTCGCGGCGCAACTGCGCGACCTCATTGGCCAATGCTTTGCGTTCCTCCATCAAGGCTTTGACACGGTCGGCAACTTCGGAGGATGGCGCCTTCAAAACAGCCGCAGTCGCCGCTAACCCGGCATCTTGGCCGCGCAAATAGTCTAACGCCGCCTGCCCGGTTAATGCTTCGATCCTGCGCACGCCCGCACTAGACGCGCTATCACCCAACGCAACAAATACACCAATTTCGCCAAGCTGCTTCACATGGGTTCCGCCGCAAAGTTCAAGTGAATATGTATCACCAGATGTCCCCTTGCCAGATCCGTCTTGACGGCCCATCGATACAACGCGGACCTCATCGCCGTATTTCTCACCGAACAACGCTTGCGCCCCCAAGGCGCGCGCATCATCCGGCGTCATGATCCGTGTTTCGACAGCCGTGTTTTGGCGGATCACCGCGTTCACATCGCGCTCTACCTGTGCCAGTTCATCGACAGTCAGCGCTTTGGTATGGCTAAAATCAAACCGCAAACGATCTGGCGCATTCAGCGATCCACGCTGCGCGATATGATCACCCAGAACTTCGCGTAAGGCTTCGTTCAGCAGGTGCGTGGCCGAATGATTGGCCTGAATTGTATCGCGGCGGGCCTGATCAACAGCCAGCGCAGCACCCTGCCCGACATTGATAGTGCCAGAAATCACTTTAGCAAAGTGGATATAGACACCTTCAACCTTTTTGGTGTCGGTGATTTCGACCGTGCCCGTATCGGTAGTCAGCTGCCCAGCATCGCCGACTTGCCCCCCGGATTCAGCATAGAACGGGGTTTGGTTCAATACGATCTGGACTGCACCATCCGTGCTATCGACCATGCCGCCATCAGCGACCAGCGCCACAATCTGCCCTTCAGCGGTTGTCGTGTCATAGCCTAGAAAATCTGTGGCACCGTGTTGATCAGCCACGTCGAACCAAATGGTGCTATCTGCGGCCTCTCCAGTGCCGGACCATGCGGCGCGGGCTTTGGCCTTTTGCGCAGCCATTGCGGTGTCGAACCCGTCTGTGTCCACGGCAACACCACGTTCACGCAGCGCATCTTGGGTCAGGTCTAGCGGGAAGCCGTAGGTGTCATAGAGCTTAAATGCGGCCTCACCCGGAAGCGCATCACCCTCAGCAAGCCCAGAAACCTCCTCATCGAGCAGTTTCAATCCGCGATCCAGCGTTTGTTTAAACCGGACTTCTTCATTCAGCAGCGTTTCTTCGATCAAACGCTGACCTTGGCCCAGCTCAGGATAGGCAGCACCCATCTGTTGCACCAAGGCCGGAACCAGTTGATGCATCACCGGGTCTTTCGCGCCAAGCAGATGCGCATGGCGCATCGCGCGGCGCATAATGCGGCGCAGCACATAGCCGCGCCCTTCGTTCGACGGTAACACACCTTCGGCAATCAAGAATGATGTGGACCGCAAGTGGTCCGCAATCACGCGGTGGTGCGTGATGATGTTTTCATCTGTACCGGTCGATGTTGCATTGGCAGAGGCATCGACCAGCGCTTTCATCAGATCAGTTTCAAAGACGTTGTTGGTGCCTTGCAGTAGCGACGAAATACGTTCCAGCCCCATGCCGGTGTCGATTGATTGCTTGGGCAGCGGTTTCATTGTTCCGTCTTCGAATTGCTCGTTTTGCATGAAAACGAGGTTCCAAATTTCGATAAAGCGGTCGCCATCTTCCTCGGGCGATCCCGGAGGGCCGCCCCAAATATCTTCGCCGTGGTCAAAGAAAATCTCGGTGCATGGGCCGCAGGGTCCGGTTGGCCCCATCCGCCAGAAATTGTCATCCGTCGGAATACGAATGATCCGTTCGTCCGGCAAGCCGGCGACCTTCTTCCAAAGGTCTGCGGCTTCATCATCGGTATGGTAAACGGTCACCAGCAATTTATCAGCCGGAATGTCCAATTCTTTGGTCACCATTTCCCACGCATATGGGATCGCCTGTTCTTTGAAATAGTCGCCAAAGCTAAAATTGCCGAGCATCTCAAAAAATGTCAGGTGGCGCGCGGTCATGCCCACGTTATCAAGATCATTGTGCTTACCGCCAGCACGTACACATTTTTGGCTAGTCGTCGCGCGGGTGTAATCGCGGTTATCAACGCCAGTAAAACAGTTCTTAAACTGCACCATGCCTGAGTTGGTAAACATCAGCGTCGGATCGTTGCGCGGTACAAGCGGACTTGACGCGACAACCTCGTGGCCCTGTTTGCTAAAATAGTTAAGATAGGTGGATCGAATTTCAGCAAGGCTTGTCATGGCGGGCTCTCATATATGCGTCATATTGCAAGCAGAAATAGCCGTGCACCCGCCCACTGTCCACAGGGCGCGCAATATCTTATCACGGATGCATCACTGAAATGTAAAAAGGCGCCGCAAACGCAGCGCCTTCTAAATCAAATGTGTCGAGCCTCTTTAGATTTCGACCAGATCATCATCATCCGCGCCACCGGCGGCACCGGTTGAATCCAACCCATGCGCCGCACGAATTTTATCTTCGATCTCTTCGGCCACGGCGGGATTCTCGCGTAAGAAGCTTTTAGAGTTTTCGCGCCCCTGTCCCATACGTTCATCGCCATAGCTGAACCATGCGCCAGATTTTTCGACAACACCTGCTTTGACGCCCAGGTCAAGCAGTTCGCCCATCTTTGAAATACCTTCGCCATACATGATGTCGAATTCCACCTGCTTAAACGGAGGCGCCACCTTGTTTTTAACGACTTTCACGCGGGTCGCGTTCCCGACGATTTCATCACGGTCTTTGATCGCGCCAATGCGGCGAATATCCAAACGCACGGATGCGTAGAATTTCAACGCGTTCCCGCCTGTTGTCGTCTCGGGCGATCCAAACATGACACCAATTTTCATCCGAATTTGGTTAATAAAGATCACCATGCAACCCGAACGGTTGATAGAACCGGTCAATTTACGCATTGCCTGCGACATCAAACGCGCATGCACGCCAACACTACTGTCGCCCATATCGCCTTCAAGCTCTGACTTTGGGGTCAGCGCGGCAACAGAATCGACTACAACCAGTGACACCGCGTTTGAACGCACCAACGTGTCCACGATCTCCAGCGCCTGCTCGCCTGTGTCGGGCTGGGAAATCAGCAATTCATCAAGGTTAACACCTAGCTTCTTTGCATATTGCGGGTCCAGCGCGTGTTCCGCATCGACAAAGGCGCAAACGCCGCCTTTTTTCTGCTCTTCTGCAATCGCGTGAAGCGTCAATGTCGTTTTACCAGATGATTCTGGGCCGTAAATTTCGATCACACGCCCTTTGGGCAAGCCGCCAATGCCGAGCGCGATATCCAACCCTAGCGACCCGGTTGATGTCGCCTCGATATCGGCCATCTTGTTATCGCCGCCGAGCTTCATAATAGAGCCCTTACCGAACTGTCGTTCGATCTGTGCCAGCGCGCTTTCGAGCGCTTTTTCCTTGTCTGCGGTTTTCTTATCTGCCATTTTGAGAAGCTCTGCCGTTGCCATGTTTCCAACCCTTATTTCACGCGCCCGCCGGGGCAGCAATCACTGCTTTGTTCTTTTTATGTTCTCAACATACATGAGATCAAAATAGGAACATTGCAACTAAAATTTTCCTTTGAACAGATTTGACGAGAGTGGTTAAAAATGTGTTGATGCCGTATAGTTTTAAACGTTCTCACTAAGGATCACCGCATAAATGCTTGTCTTTGCAAAAGAAAAACTGGTTATCCTTGCGGTCCCAAAAACCGGCAGCACGGCGCTATCTGCGGCACTTGCGCCGCGCGCCTCTATTGTTATGCGCAGCCCACCTGCCGTGAAACACACGCCAATGCGTCGCTATCACCGATTCTTGCGCCTGTTTGTCGAACAATCATTGGGCAGCACACCGGAAATCATGGCGATTGTCAGAAACCCGATCGACTGGCTCGGCAGTTGGTATCGTTACCGTTCACGCGATGCCTTACGTGGTCATGAAAACAGCACCCTGAGTGTCAGCTTCGATGATTTTGTGCTGGAATACTGCAAAGGCAAGCCGGCGCCATTTGCCGCGCTTGGATCACAGGCCAAGTTTGTCCGCCTCAATGACGGTCAGATTGGCGTAGATCATCTGTTCAGATACGAAGCACAAGACAAGATTGGAAAGTTCTTGAAAGACCGTTTTGGTGGGGCAATCGATTTGCCGCGCAAAAACGTCTCACCTCGGATGGAGCTTGCGCTTTCGCAAGAAGTTTCAGCCCGATTGCACGCGAAGCGCCCCGAAGAATTTGAAACTTGGGAACAAGCGCAACCGTGATCAGTCTTCTTCGGAGGGACGCCCTTTAAAACCGGTCGCAACGACAAATTTTTCTGAACTGTCAGACCGCGACGCCGGTGGTTTCACGTGCGAAACTTTGGTAAAGTTCATCCGGAGAAGCTTTTGCAAATCAGCCTCTGCCCCACCAGCCAGCACTTTGGCGACGAATGTGCCGCCCTCATTCAGAACATCAAATGCGAAATAGGCGGCCGCCTCGCACAGGGTCATGATCCGCAGGTGGTCGGTTTGTTTGTGCCCAGAGGCAGACGCCGCCATGTCAGACATCACAACATCGGCAGGCCCACCAAGCCATCCCATGACCTTTTTGTCGGCGTCATCTTCTAGAAAATCAAGCTGATGCACCTCGGCGCCCGCAATCGGTTCGACTTCTTGCAGATCGACACCCAGCACATAGCCCTGCGCCTTGCTTTTACGTTCGCCTAAAGTATTCGCGCGTTTTACGGCCACCTGCAACCAGCCGCCCGGCGCACAGCCAAGATCGACAATCCGCGCGCCCGGCACGAGGAACCGGAACTTGTCGTCAAGTTCCAAAATCTTATAGGCCGCGCGCCCACGATAGCCATCAGCCTGCGCACGTTTAACATACGGATCATTCAACTGCCGCTGCAACCACAGCGTCGAGCTTATCTTGCGCCCTTTTGCTGTCTTTACCTTAACAGTCAGATCGCGTTGCCCGCGTCCGGATGAGTTTTTTGTTGTTTTCTTGGCCATACCACTGCCTATCGCTTAAAACGGCGCATCTTCCAAGACCCCATCTGCCGACATTTGCGCATAAAGAAGCCCTTCGCGCAGCCCGCGATCCGCCACAGATAGCCGATCGGTCGGCCAAAGCCGCATCAACGCCTGCAAAATGGCGGAGCCTGACATGATCAGCGCCTGCCGGTCCTTGCCAATACGCGGGTCTGCACGTCTGCCAATCGGGCCAAGCGACAAGTAATCCCGGATCACCGTGTCGATCTGGTCAGATGTCATGCGCAGCCCGTCAACCTTGGTCCGGTCATAGCGTTTAAGCCCCAGGTGGCTGGCCGCAACCGTTGTCACCGTGCCGCTGGTGCCGATGATTTGGAACCCTTCGCGGGCTTGCGTCGCAGCATAGGGTGAAAATTCTTCAAGGTTTTCTTCAAAAAACCAGCTCATCAACGCGAAACGCGCAGCATCATCTTCGACATCCGCAAATTGATCACGAAGTGTCGCAACGCCGAGTGGCACAGAAATCCAATCCACAACTTTAGCCGCTGCAAACGGCCCCGGATCAGATTTAAACCCGGCGTGTAAGCGCATGATTGCGCGAGGCCTTTCGCGTTTTGGGACCTTGGTTAAATCGATCCAAACCAGTTCAGTCGACCCGCCGCCAATGTCGACGACAAGCAGCTGTTCTGTGTTCACGCTGACCAGTGGCGCACAGGAAATCACCGCAAGCCGTGCTTCTTCTTCGGGCTTAATAATTTCAAGCTTCAACCCGGTCTCGCGCCGCACCTGAGCGATAAAATTGCTACCGTTTTGCGCGCGCCGGCAGGCTTCTGTCGCCACAAGCCGCATATGTTTGACGCCATGTCGCTTCAGTTTTTCACGACAAATCCGCATCGCAGATACTGTACGATTCATCGAGGCGCGCGATAGCCGCCCTGTGCTTTCTAGCCCATGCCCAAGTTGCACAGACTTTGAAAAGCTATCTACCACATGAAATTGGCTGCCCTTCGGTTGGGCAATCAACATGCGACAGCTATTTGTGCCTAAATCCAATGCCGCATAAAGCGACGCCGGATCAGGCGATTTTGGCGCGGGGGTTACGACCGCTTTGGGGAACGCGCCCGCACCTTTGGGACGCTTGGGCGCCATGATACACGCCCTCCATTTCGAGTTATCCCCAAGCTAGGCCGCGATGGGCGCAGGCGCAAGGGGCGTCGACCTATTGTGATCAGTTTCATGGGCTGGGCATCGCGTGATGCAGCCCCTATCTGAATTGCATACATCTGAAACATGAAAATTATGACCATGCCGCCCACTGGCCCGCGCGTGCCCTGCGGGTTAGCAAAGGTCGGTCGCTCAATGCGTCTGCGATGTCGAAAACCGACATTGTGGATGCATTTCGAGTGCTAGAACCGAAGTAACACAACAAGGGGAATCACCCACATGCCCGATGTCACCATAGTCTATTGGCGCGATATGCCCGCCCAAGTCATCGTTGGCCGTGGGCGCAAAGGCGCGAAAATGCCGCTACCAGAGCGGTTTGAGCAAGCCATCGACCGTGCTGCAATGAAGTCAGGCGCGGCTGAGTCAGATGATTATTTGGCCGGTTTCCGCAAAGCCGCCCCCTACCCGGTTGATGGCACCCCGCAAGAGGCCGCCGAAGCCGAAGCAACCCGCATTGATACTGAGTTCGACCAAACCCGTCTAAAAACCCTGATCGCAAACGACGGTTGGGCTTGACCCCTTTTACCCGCATATCGGAGATCGCCATGTCGCTGCTGCCCTTTCTGAAACGCAAAGATGCCACTTCTACGGGGGAAAACCCTGATATCGCGGCGTTCTTGCAAGACTATTCAATCGAGGTCATGCCGCGCACGGCCGAAAAGGTCGACGATTTCAAAGACTACCTGCCCGCTGGCACCCGGGTCTACATTGCCCATATCGACGGCACACCGATTGAGGACATGGTTGCGACAGCCAAACGGCTTGCCGATGACGGCTACCGTGTCATGCCCCATTTTCCAGCGCGGATCATCGCGGACAAGGTAGAGCTGGCGGAGTGGATCGCACGTTATCAAGGCGAAGCGGGTGTCGATCAGGCCCTGCTATTGGCTGGTGGCGTTGCGCAGCCAAAAGGCGACTTTCATAGTTCAATGCAGTTGATGGAAACCGGGCTGTTTGGTGATTTCAAACGCTTGCATGTTGCGGGACACCCCGAAGGCAACCGCGATATTGACAAAGACGGCAGTGATCACAACGTGATGGAAGCGCTGCGTTGGAAACAACGGTTCTCTGAGACAACAAGTGCTGAGATGGCGCTTGCGACGCAATTTGCCTTTGAAGCCAAGCCAATCATCGCTTGGGCCGATGCGCTACGCGATGCTGGCATCACGATCCCGGTCCATATTGGCATCGCAGGCCCGGCCAAGTTGCAAACCCTGATCAAATTTGCGATTGCCTGTGGCGTTGGACCTTCTTTGAAGGTTCTCCAAAAACGGGCGATGGATGTGACCAAGCTTTTGTTGCCATACGAACCCACCGATGTGTTGACCGAACTTGCCGCCCACAAAGCCGCAAAACCAGATTTTAACATCACCAATGTGCACTTCTTCCCGCTTGGCGGGATCAAGACAAATGCGAATTGGGCCATCCAAAACGGCGGCAGCGCAGCTGCCCCTGCGAACCAAACCAAGGAAACCACATGACCCGTACGATTGTTGAATCAAAAACAAAAACAACCATCATCGGGTTCGACCAGCCCTTTTGCGTGATCGGCGAACGGATCAACCCAACCGGACGTAAAATTTTGGCCGCAGAGCTAGAGCAAGGTGATTTTAGCCGTGTTGAGGCCGACGCTATCGCCCAAGCCGCCGCTGGCGCGAACATTTTGGATGTGAACTCTGGCGCCGTGTTTTCTAACAAAATGGCCGAAGACCCGCGTTATGCCGACAATAACTTTGTTGAACCGCCGCTGATGAAAGAACTTATCGAACGCGTGCAAGCTGTCGTCGACACGCCGCTGTGTATCGATAGCTCTGTGCCCGGTGCGCTTGAAAACGGTCTGGCTGCCGCAGAAGGGCGTCCGCTGCTTAACTCTGTCACCGGCGAAGAAGAACGGTTGGAGTTGGTGCTGCCACTCGTGAAAAAATATAATGTGCCTGTGGTCGCGATCTCCAATGATGACACCGGTATTTCCGAAGACCCTGACGTGCGCTTTGCTGTTGCGAAAAAAATCGTCGAACGCGCTGCCGATTTTGGTATCCCTGCGCATGACATCGTCGTTGACCCGCTCGTCATGCCGATTGGTGCGATGTCGACCGCTGGTTTGCAGGTGTTTACCTTGGTCCGCCGTCTGCGTGATGAATTGGGCGTCAACACGACATGTGGTGCATCCAACATCAGCTTTGGCCTCCCCAACCGACACGGTGTGAACAACGCCTTCCTACCGATGGCCATGGCGACGGGCATGACATCTGCCATCATGAACCCGATTGCCCTGCCCGTCGGCCCGAAAAAGATTGCCGAAAAGAAAGCGGAGCTTGCGGCGGCTGGGATCATTTTTCCCGAGGACATCGACGACGAGGTTTTCGTGACATTGCTTGGGCTAGGATCAACCAAAGCCAAAGCCGGCTCGGAAATGCTAGCGATCCGCGCCGCCAATTTCCTGACAGACAATGACCCGTCTGGGGCAGATTGGATCAAATTCAACCGCGCCCCTGTCAAAGAAGGCGAAGGCCGCGCGCGCACAGGCCGCCGTCGTCGCGGGTAAGCCAATACAACAGAATACAAAAAGGCCGCTGAACGGATCAGCGGCCTTTTTGTATCGCGGTCACAGATGGTTAGCGATAGTAGAGCGATTGGCCATTGTGAAAAATCTGGACCTTTTCAGCCGCAGCATGCATCCGAACGGTTTCACCGCGCAGGCCCGCATGAATGCCAGGAAGCTTACCGATTACCGCATCAATGTCGCCGATTTTATCGAAATAGAGCAACGTTACCTCGCCCAAGGCTTCGGTGATATGCACTTTACCTTCAAACAGATAGTTGTCGTCTGTCGTCGCGACCATATCTTCGGGGCGCACACCAACATTCACGTTCAGACCCTTGTCGGAGGCTTGCGTCGGCACCGCCGATGTCACCGTGCCGCCGCCATTAAGCTTCACCACAGTTTGATCACCAGTTGCAACAATTTCACCGGCCAATAGGTTCATCGATGGAGAGCCAATAAACTGCGCGACAAATTCATTTTCCGGGCGCTCATATAGCTCAAGCGGGGTGCCGACCTGTGCAATCCCTTTATTGGCCAAGACCACGATCCGCGTGGCCAAGGTCATCGCCTCGACCTGATCGTGGGTGACATAGATCATCGTGCTGTCAGGCATCGATTCTTTGAGCTGTGCGATCTCGATCCGGGTGGCGACACGCAATGCGGCATCAAGGTTCGACAGTGGTTCGTCAAACAAATAAACTTTGGGATTACGCACAATGGATCGCCCAATCGCAACCCGTTGGCGCTGACCACCGGACAACGCCTTTGGTAAGCGATCAAGATAGTCTTCAAGCTGCAAAATTTTGGCAGCTTTACTGACAGCAGCATCGATTTCTGATGCAGGCTTTTTGGCGAGTTTCAGTGCGAACGACATATTTTCGCGCACAGTCATATGCGGGTACAGCGCGTAGGATTGAAACACCATCGCGATGCCACGCTGTGCAGGCGGTACATCGTTGACGACCTGACCGTCTATTTCAAGCGTCCCATCCGTAATCTTTTCAAGCCCCGCAATCATCCGCAACAGCGTTGATTTTCCGCAGCCCGAAGGGCCGACAAAAACGATCAATTCGCCGGTTTCGATCTCAAGATCAATGTGTTTCAACACATCCACTTTACCGCCATAGGTTTTGGCGATGTCCGTAAGTTTTAGATCAGCCATCTCTTTTTCCCTTAGCTTTCAGTCTTGAGCGCAAGGCAAACTTGCCAAGGGCCTAGGTGTAGTTTCGCATCCGCAGACAGATGCGCAGAGCCCAATTCGGCCCCTATATGTGTCCACTTGCCCTCAGGCATATCAAACGTGGACGGCGTATCACTGACATTAAACGCACAGAAAATGACCTGATCACCGTCACGCCGCGTGAAATACACGACGTCCCCACTGGCACGCATTTTGTCGTGGCTTCCACGGCTGAGCGCAGGATGCGCATGACGAAACGCAATGGCCCTTCGGTAGTGGTGCAATAGCGCCCCCGGTTCGTCCTCTTGCGTGGCAACCGCCAAATGCAAATGTTCAGACGCCACTGGCAACCAAGGTTTTGCATCAGAAAAACCACCATTTTGGCTGTCAGGGGTCCAAACCATCGGAGTCCGGCACCCGTCCCGGCCCTTGAATTCCGGCCAAAATTCGATGCCGTATGGGTCTTGCAGGTCGTCAAAAGACACATCAGCCTCTGGCAGACCCAATTCTTCGCCTTGGTAAATGCAGACTGATCCGCGCAAACACATGATCAACGTCGCAAACATCCGTTGTGCGCCCGGCGCAAGCCCCCAACGGGTTGCATGACGCACGACATCGTGGTTCGAAAACGCCCAACAGGCCCAACCATCGGGGGCTTTTTGATCGACCTCATCCATGACATCAATGATACGGGGCGCTGTTGGCACATCGGCCGCCAAAAATTCAAATGCATAACACATCTGCATCAGATCATCGCCGCGCGTATATTCTCCAAGAATTTCCAATCCACGCTGACTATCGCCCACCTCACCCACGGCAGCGGCACCAAACGGTTCCATTTCTGCACGCAATCGGCGCAGGAATTCAACGTTCTTGGGATGGTTTTTATCGTAGATATGTTCTTGATGGTTGTAAGGGTTTACGGCTGGTGCCGTGTTGGCATTGCGCAGTTCAGGCGGCAAGGCCGGGTTATCGCGCAGCTGTTCGTCATGCATATAAAAATTGATCGTATCAAGCCGAAACCCATCGACGCCCCGGTTTAGCCAGAAACGGGCGACATCCAAAAGCGCCTCTTGCACCGCAGGTTCGTGGAAGTTCAAGTCCGGCTGCGACACCAAAAAATTATGCATGTAATACTGTTCACGTCGCGCGTCCCACTGCCATGCGGAGCCACCAAAAATAGACAGCCAATTGTTCGGCGCTGTGCCATCAGGTTTAGGGTCTGACCAGACGTACCAGTTTGATTTGTCGTTGGTCTTAGTCGCCCGGCTTTCAATGAACCAAGGGTGCTGTTCGCTTGTATGGCTAAGCACCAGATCGATCATCACTTTGACACCAAGCTGATGCGCAGTTTCAATCACCGCATCAAAATCGGCAAGGCTTCCGAACATCGGATCGACATCGCAGTAATCGCTGACATCATAGCCAAAGTCTTTCATTGGCGACATAAAGAACGGCGAAATCCAAATCGCATCCACACCCAGTGACGCAATATAGGGCAACCGCTGCACGATCCCCATTAGGTCGCCAATGCCGTCGCCATTGCTGTCTTGGTAGCTGCGCGGATAAATCTGGTAGATCACCGCGCCGCGCCACCAGTCTTTATCGGTGGCGATTTCAGGTTTTGTGGCGAGTGCCATCGTCATAGTGTCGTTCCTTCGTCCCCGCCATTAATAGGCCCGAGGTGGTTAGTTGGTTTTTTTCAGGTTACTTTACGGAACCCGCCAAGAGCCCGCGTACAAGATATTTTTGCATGGCAAAGAACACCGCCAAAGGCACCGCAATCGATACAAATGCCGCCGTCGCCAAGATTTCCCAGTTCCCACCGCGTGTCCCCAAAAGTTCGACGATTTGGTTGGTCATCACCGTGGTTTGTCCGGTTGAATCGATCAAGAAGACTTTGGCGACCAGCAAATCATTCCACGTCCATAAGAATTGAAAAATCGCAAATGATGCCAGTGCGGGGAATGACAGGGGCAGGATGATTTTGGTGAAAATCTGGAAATCCGTCGCGCCATCGACCCGCGCATTTTCAATAATATCGCGTGGCAGCCCGACCATATAGTTGCGCAGCAAATAGATCGCGAGCGGAAGCCCAAAGCCTGTATGCGCAAGCCATACCCCCAGATAGCCTTTGCCGATCCCGATATTCAGGTGCAGTTTCAGTAGCGGGATCAATGCCAATTGCAGCGGCACGACCAATAGCCCCACCACCATCGCAATCAAAATCGCGCGGCCCGGAAAATCCATCCACGCCAGCGCATAGGCCGCAAAGGCCGCGATCACGATTGGGATAATCGTCGCAGGAATTGTGACTATCATAGTATTGGTAAAAGCCTTAAGCATATTGTCCGTCTGTGACCCGCTGAACAGTACTTTATCGTAGTTATCGAGCGTAAAATCTGGCGGGGTTGCGGCCGTCGCAAAAACACGTTGCCCACGCCCCGACATTTCAGCGGTACCAGTCCAAACATAATCACCATTGGCTTGAACGGTAATGGTTTCACCATCGCCAAGATCGGCAGTATCACCCGCAATATAGCTGTCAATTGCACGCGAAGATGTGCCCCAAACGCCAATCTCTGCGCCGGGTTCGTCGAACAAATTACCTGTGATCGTGTAGACGCCGTCGACCAACGACTGCACGCCTTCATCATCAGGATCAGTTGTCCGCAGTGTCACGTTCTGCTCGGTCGGGAACAGTGATTGCCACCAACCAGAACTAGAAATCTGATCAGTCGTGCGGAATGACGACACCAAAAGCCCCACGGTTGGGAACAGCCACAACGCCACTAAAAGCACCACAGAAATATGCACGATCCACGTCAGTGACGACTTGCTACCAGCGATGTTATCCATCAGCGCATCTCCTTGCGGGCGTTATAAACGTTCCAAATGAGGATCGGTGAGACAAGCAACATGATGATCATGGCACTGGCCGATCCCAATCCCCAGTCGTTCGCGCGGAACAATTTATCATACATGTAGTTGGCCAAGACTTGCGTTTCCCATTGGCCGTTGGTCATCGCAAACACGATGTCGAACACTTTCAGAACAACCAAAGTAATCGTTGTCCAAACCACCACGATTGTACCGGAAATCTGCGGCATCTTGATTTTAAAAAACACTTGGAACGGGTTCGCGCCGTCGACAATCGCGGCCTCAATGGTTTCTTCGGGAATGCCGCGTAAGGCGGCAGACAAAATCACCATCGCAAATCCGGTTTGAATCCAGATCAGCACGATCATTAGGAAAAACGAATTCCAGCCCGGAATAGTCAGCCATGTTTGTGGCACACCGTAATTGTAGGTTTTCGTAAAAGCTCCAAACGCGAATGAAAGCGCGGTCAATGCGATCGCGGTTAAGATCAAAGCGCCGACAATACGCAATACAGTTGGCAGCATGCCACCTTTGCCGCTTCGGGCGGTTTGCACCATGCTCCACACAACAAACAAAGCGGCGACGGCAGCACAGATCATCAGCATTCCGGGCACAAGACGCAGGATCAAGAACGACCCGACACCGCCATCAAATTGCAGCCAAACTGCATTCAAAACGCCAATCTGGCTCTGGCCAACCGGGCGCGTGTCATAGATCAGCTTAAAAATCACCGAGGCCCCGACAAAGGAAATCGCCATCGGCATAAAAATCAAGGATTTCGCGATAGCACCCCATTTGATCCGATCGGTCAGTTGCGCGGAAAGCAACCCAAACGCGGTCGACGCTGCGGGCACAACAACCAACCAAAGCATGTTGTTTTGCAGTGCTTCCCAAAATTTTGGGTCTGCGAACATTTGTTGGTAATTCGCAAGACCGACAAACGCACCGTCTTGTTCCCGATCCGTCAAAGAATACCACAGCGTCGCGAAAACAGGGTAAGCGAGGTACAGGCCAAGCGCGAACATTGCGGGGAAAAGAAACAGCCAAGGTCGCACAAGGTTAGCGCGGTTGATATTGCGGCCAATGTTTTCACCTTTGGCCGGAAACAGCACCTTATCCAAGAATTGGTTCGAGAAATAGAAATAGGCAATGCAGCCACCTACCCCGAGAAAAATTGTGAAAAGACCCTGTAGCGCAGGATGCATCGTCGGTCCCCCCCGGGATCAAAAGAGTGAAGGACAGCGCAACATATGCTGCGCTGTCCTTTGGTGTTATCAGCGGTTTTGCTTACTTAATTGCGTCCCATGACGCTTGGATGTCAGTCGCAACTTCTGCCGCATCTTTGCCACCTGTGTAATCAACCATGCCTGTCCAGAAAGAACCGCCACCAACGGCAGCCGGCATCAGATCGGAACCGTCAAAGCGGAAAGATGTGGCGTTTAGCAAGATGTCGCCTTGGCCGCGCAACGTGTCATCCGCATAAGTCGCGGTGTTCACGCCAGCATGTGGTGTCAAGAAACCACCTTGGGCCATCATGGCTTCGTGCGCGACGGGCAGCTTCAGGAATTCCATGAATGCATTTGTCGCGTCAGATGCAGATGTGATTGCGAGCAATGTGCCACCACCTAGAACTGGGTTGCCTAGATCTTCGGCCTCAAACGATGGGAAATAGAAGAAATCCGCATCTTCGCCCAGTTCAGTGCCTTCTGGGAAGAATGACGGAATGAACGACGCCTGACGGTGCATGTAGCACTGTGGAGGGCTGTCAAACATGCCTTTAGGGCTTTCGCGGAAATCAGTCGTTGCAACAGCGCCAGCGCCGCCAGCGACCATTGCGTCGTTGCGTACGAACTTGCCGAATGTTTCGATCGCGTTGATCACCGCAGGATCGTCAAACGCTACTTCGTTTGTTGTCCAGCCGTCGTATGTTTCCAGCGACGCGGTGCGCAGCAGGATGTCTTCGACCCAGTCAGTTGCAGGCCAACCCGTTGCGGGCCCCGACCCCAGACCGATGCACCAAGGTGTGCCACCGTCAGCAACGATTTGATCAGAAAGCGCAAGCAACTCTTCCATTGTTTCAGGAACGTCATAACCTGCGTCTTCGAAGTTCTCAGGAATGTACCAAACAAGCGATTTCACATTGACGTTAAAGAAAAAACCATAGGTTTCAGTCGCGCCAGCAGCATTGGCATAGCTGCCCAGATCAACCCATGATGACCCAGCGGCATAGTTATCGGCAATCCATGCATCGGTGCCAGCGGGCAGTGGCGTCAGAAGGCCACGTGATGCCAGTGATGCCGCAAGGCCCGGCTGCGGAAATACACCGATGTTAGGCGCGGAACCGGCCTCAACATCTATCAAGATTTGCTGCTCAAAACCATCTGAGCCAACATAAGAGACAGATGCGCCAGTCGCGGCTTCAAACAGATGCGCCATGTTTGTAAAATTGTCAGCTTCTTCAGCCAACCAAGGACCCGCGATTGTGACTGTTTCACCGGCGAAATCGTTTGCGTCAGCAAATGCAGTATAGCTATCCCAAGTAAAATCACCCTCGCCCGGTGTTAGCTCAACATGACCGCCCGCGTGGGCCATGCCTGCGCTCAATGCAATTGCAGCGACGCCTACGTATAGGTTCGTTTTCATCTGTCTCTCCTCCCTGTCACGCCAATTGGCGTGGGTTAAAATGCGTGTTCAAGCGTTTGGACCTATTGGTGAGTGGTGGAATCAATGGCTTCCAAAGCGCTTTGGGTATGGTTAAACTCTGCCAACTCCGCGATAGTGTCAACCAGATCATTTCTATAAAAATGTCTTGGAATTTGCACGAATGCTCAGTACTGAAACGATTACGCTTATTACTTTTGCCCATTTAACGGGCTTAAACCTTGGAACGCGGACCAACAAAGCAGCATTTTGAAGACAGATGAACCTTAAGCAACTCTCTGAACAACTTGGCCTCAGCCAAACAACCGTCAGCCGTGCGCTGAACGGCTATCCAGAGGTGAACGCGGCCACCCGGCTCCGCGTTGAAGATGCAGCAAAAGCATTTAATTACCATCCCAGCACGCGCGCCAAGGGACTGGCAACAGGACGTGCGCTGGCCATTGGGCATGTCATCCCGATGTCCACCAAACATGAAATGGTGAACCCGGTTTTTGGCGATTTTATCGCGGGCGCAGGTGAAACATACGCGCGTAACGGCTATGAGATGATACTGTCGATCGTCGACGATTCCAACGAGGATGAAATTTATCGCAGCCTTAAACTTCGGCGTGCGGTGGACGGGGTGATTGTCCACGGCCCGCGCATTGATGATCCGCGTATCGCTCTTTTGTCCGAGATCGGGATGCCCTTCGCGGTTCACGGACAAGTTACCCATAACTCCCTGCCCTATACGTTTTTGGACGTCGACAACCACGATGCATTTGTACAGGCGACCGACTATCTGTTTGACCTTGGACATCAACGGATCGCACTGGTCAACGGGCTTGAAACCATGGATTTTGCTTATCGGCGGCGCTCTGGTTATGAAACATCACTGCGCGCACATGGGCTGGCAATCGACCCCGTGCTAATGCGATCAAGCGAAATGACCGAGGTCATCGGGTATGAAACTGCGCGCGATTTGCTTGGAATCAACAACGCGCCAACCGCCTTTATTTGCGCGTCACTAATCAGCGCACTTGGCGTGCGTCGCGCGATCGAAGAACGCGGTTTGGTGATGGGCAACGACGTCTCTGTGGTTACCCATGACGACATGTTGTCATATCTACAAAACGGCGGGGAAACCCCAATTTTCACCGCGACGCGCTCTTCTGTGCGCACCGCAGGGCGGCAGCTGGCAGAAAGCCTGCTGCACGCCATCGAACACCCCAATAACTCGCCACAAGAAACCATTCTGAAATGTGAATTTGTGGTCGGACACTCAACGGGACCAGCCCCCCGAAAGGATGAACATGGACTTTAAACGCTCTGATTTCCCTCAGGATTTTCTGTTTGGGGCAGCGACTGCCGCCTATCAAATTGAGGGGCACAAATTTGGTGGCGCAGGGTCCACACATTGGGACACATTCGCAGCGACACCCGGCAACGTCATCCGCGCCGAAGACGGTGCGCTGGCCTGTGACCACTACCACCGCTTTCCAGAAGACCTTGATCTGCTCAAAGATGCGGGCATGGATGCCTACCGGTTTTCAACCTCTTGGGCGCGCGTCATGCCTGATGGGCGCACGGTGAACCCAGACGGGCTCGATTTCTACGACCGTCTCACTGACGCGATTTTGGAGCGCGGGTTAAAGCCCTATCAAACGCTGTACCATTGGGAATTGCCCTCTGCATTGGCAGATAAAGGAGGCTGGACGAACCGTGACACCACCAAATACTTTGGTGACTACACAGATGTAATCACGGACAAAATCGGCGACCGGATGGCGGCAATTGCGACGATCAATGAACCCTGGTGCGTATCGTTTCTATCGCATTTCTTGGGCCATCACGCCCCCGGTTTGCGCGATATCCGCGCAACTGCCCGCGCGATGCACCATATCATGCTGGCACACGGCGAAGCCATGACTCGCCTGCGCGCAAAAGGCATGGATAATTGCGGTATTGTACTGAATTTTGAACATAGCCCCCCCGCAAATGACGCCCCCGAAACCATCGCGGCAGCAACGTTGCAAGATGCAATCTATAACCGTTGGTTCATCGAGGCGGCGACCAAAGGCAGCTATCCGCAAGAGGTGCTAGATGGGTTTGGCAACCATATGCCAAAGGGCTGGCAAGACGACATGGCCCAAATCAGCCAAAAAATGGATTGGCTTGGCGTGAACTACTACACCCGTCATGAAATACTGCCCGATCCCACCGCCCCTTGGCCCAGCCTGAAAGCCGCCGAAACCACATTGGATTTGACGCAAATGGGGTGGGAAATATATCCAGCGGGTCTGCAAAACATTCTGACCCGCATGGCCCGTGATTACGTGGGTGATATGCCAATTTATGTCACCGAAAACGGTATGGCCTGGGATGATCATGTTGAAAACGGATCGGTCTATGATTCGGTCCGCATGAAATATGTGTCTGACCACATCATGGCAGCAAAACACGCGATTGACGCAGGTGCCAACGTCAAAGGGTTCTTTTATTGGTCGTTGCTCGACAATTATGAATGGGCCTTTGGCTATGAAAAGCGGTTCGGCATGGTACATGTTGATTTTGACAGCTTGAAGCGCACGCCCAAAGCGTCATATCACGCTTTCAAAGCAGCCATCGCGCGTTAGGTATTTTTCATGAACACTGCACAAACGACCTTGTCCTTGGTTGCCGATATCGGCGGTACGAACACCCGCGTCGCCCTCGCAAAGGGTAAAGATATCCTGCCGGATACCGTCCGGCGCTATAGCAACGACAAATTTCCCGGGCTCGAATCTGTGTTGCGGCGATACGTTGCGGATGAAGGCGATGTGACCCCAACCGCGGCCTGTGTCGCTGTTGCCGGGCCCGTGCGCGATGGTGAGGCGACGATGACCAATCTTGATTGGACAATCGACCGCGACACGCTGACCCGCGCAACCGGGGCAAGAACCGTCGCTATCTTGAACGATTTACAGGCCCAAGGGCATGCGCTGGGGCATCTTGATCCTGCCAAGGTACAAACAGTACTCGAAGGCCCACAAGCCCCTGATAACGCAGCAAAGTTAGTCGTTGGTATTGGCACAGGTTTTAACGCCTCACCGGTCTATGATCTGGCGCACGGGCGCGTCGTGCCCCCATCCGAGAGCGGACACGCGAATTTGCCAATCCGCACTGAATTGGAATTGCGGTTGTGCCAATTCGTGTCGACGGCGCATGGGTTTCCAGCGGTTGAAGACGTGCTGTCAGGGCGCGGGCTAGAACGCGCCTATGCGTTTTTGGGCGTCGAGGCAGGTGATCCACGCGAACTTTCGGCCAAAGACATTATGGCACATTGCGACCAACGCACCGATGCGCGCGCAATGGAAGCGGCACAGCTGTTTACACGTATCTTAGGCACGGTCTGTGGCAATCTCTCACTGATACAGCTGCCCTTTGGCGGTGTTTATTTGGTTGGCGGCGTTGCACGCGCCATTTCAGGGCATTTGACAGCGATGGGTTTTGGCGACGCGTTCCGCGACAAGGGCCGCTTTGCTGGGTTTATGGGAAATTTCGGTGTCTACGTCGTGCATGATGACTATGCGGCGCTGAACGGATCGGCAGCACATTTAGTCAGCTTGGCACAGGTCGATTAACCCGCAACATTGGCGCTTAACTGGGTTTGCACAGTCTGGGTAAGCGCATTTAGCGAAAATGGTTTGGGCAAAAACACCGAATTGGGCACGCGCGGCTGGCCGTCACTAAACGCGTCTTCCGAATACCCCGATACAAAAATAACCTTTGTATTTTCGCGTTCTTTCAATGCCTTACGCACCCATGTTGGGCCATCCATTCCTGGCATGATGACATCCGTCACAAAAAGATCGACGTGTAACTCAGTGTTCGACAACAAATCAAGCGCCGCTTCGGCGCAATCCGCTTCAAGCACGGAATAACCGCGTAACCGCAACGCACGCGACGCAAAGGCACGCACCGGGGCCTCATCCTCGACCAAAAGAATCACGCCATCTGCAGGGCCTGACATTTGAGGATGCGAAGTTTGAACAGGTGGCACCGGTGCCGCAACCTGCAAATGAAAGGCTGGAAAGAGCAGTGAAAACTCTGTTCCGCTATCAACTGCACTATCGGCAAAGATGTAACCACCCGTCTGCTTGACGATCCCATAGGCGGTCGATAGCCCCAGCCCTGTTCCCTCGCCGGTGCGCTTGGTTGTGTAAAAGGGTTCAAATATTTTAGGCAGTTTTTCAGGCGCAATCCCATGACCTTGGTCAATGACCTTGACCACGACATAGTCGCCGGGCGGAACAACAGCGCGGTCTTTGATCATCGGCTCCGTCAGCGTGAGGTTTTCAGTTTCAACCTGAATTTCACCCGCCCCGTTCATCGCATCACGTGCATTCACAACAAGGTTCATCAATACCTGTTCAAGCTGTCGTTTGTCGGCCTTAATCTGAGCCAAAGCAGGATCGTGATGTAGCGATAGCGTTACCTTTTCGCCCACCAGCCTGTTCAAAAGATGCGTCAAATCAGAGAGCGTATCGCGCAGGTCGATGACCTCGGGTTGCAAATTTTGTTTGCGTGAAAATGCTAGAAGTTGCCCAACAAGGCTGGCCGCTCGGTTTGCATTTTGATGAATTTGGATCAGGTCACCGTAGTTTTGATCACCTTCATCGTGACGCAACAACAGCAAATCACAATGGCCCGAAATTGCAGTCAATAGGTTGTTAAAGTCATGCGCAACCCCGCCTGCAAGTTGCCCAATCGCCTGCATTTTTTGGCTTTGCACGAATTGCGCTTCAAGCGATTTTAGCTCTGTGACATCGTTCAATACCGCGATCAAATGCGTGTCAGGCTGGGTGCCGGCCATATTCAAAGTAACCTGAACAAATGTATTATGCCGCGAACCACGCCCCCGCAAAAATTGTGAGACCTGATAGCCGCGCCCCTCAGCCGCTTCGCGCAACCAATCGGCTATAGGGCGGCCGAGGCCATCAAACAAATCGGCTACATGCTGCCCTTCTATACCGTCCAACCCGAGCAACTGCCTGGCCTCCCGGTTCGCGGCAAGCACATCGCCTGTTGCTGAGATTTTCAAAAGCGGGACGGGCAGGTCTTCAATCGCGTCCCATCCGACACCAATCGCGCGTTTGACCGGCACCTTTGGCGGCGCAGGCATAATGATAATGTCCCGCCGTCCGGCGTGTCCCTTGATTTCGGCAACCACAACCGAAGTGCGCCCCGACGCTGCGTTCATTTCCAAAGGTTTCCCGGTTTCCAACGGCTGGTGATCAAATAGATCGACCAAACTATTGGCCTCCGCCCCGTAAAAGTCACGAAATGCTTTGTTTTTATAGGAAATAACACCATCTGACGCGGCAGCGATCAATGGCACCGCGAGCCCCTCTCCTTTGAGCGCGTCAATCCCGCCCAATTCATCGAGCCGCCAAAGCAACAGATCCGGCGCAATTTGTGTGAGCCGCAGCCGAAAATGGGCCCGCCGCGTCATGATATATTCTTTGCACGAATGCTGCACATAGGCCGCACCGCGCATACGTGACAACAGCGAAGTCGGATCCGCGATCAGGTTTTCAAAAACTTCTGCAAGATCGCGCCCGGTGCAATCACCAAAACGTCCAATCGCCATCGGATTGCAATGTTGAATACAGTTTTCCGCGTTGGTGATGAAAGCGTGGTCTGGATCAAATGCAACCTGTCGCTCCATACGTGCATGCAATCCTTGCGGGCGAAAGGCAAAATAACCCAATGCCGTACCAAATAGGACCAACGCCAAACGAAGCAAATGCAATTCAAAATACACCGAGCTAAGAAGACAAAGCCCAGCCACACCGGCAAGGGCGCCCCGTTTCCAATGAAGGGTGGTCATCAAAATACGTGGCGTTTCAGACGCTTGCCTTGTGATCACTGCCAACCTCATACCTGCATAAGAGTGGTCTACCCCCAAAAGGGTTAACCGTTCCCTAACGTCGCATATCGTAGCTGGCGGCACAACTTGGGGTTGCTATGTGTTTTCAAGTAAACACAAGTAAAACCCGTCGCCGTTTTCTCCGGGCAAAAGCTGATGGCGCGCGCGCCGCTGCCATGTCGGATGTCGCGCGCAAAACGCATCGACAATGGCGTCATTTTCGACAGCTAAAACAGAGCAAGTCGCATAGGCCAAAACCCCGCCCGGCCGCACCAGCTTGGCTCCTGCCGCGATGACGTCTGCTTGCATACCCTGCAAGCTATCTAGCCGGGCTTGCGTGAGGCGCCATTTGGCATCGGGGGTCCGCCGCCACGTCCCGCTCCCGGAACATGGGGCGTCACAAAACACCAAGTCAAAGGGTGCTGTTCGCACCAAATCATCCGTGGCAATTTGCGGCACATCGACACCCGCGCGCGCGGCCCGTGTTGACAGGTCGGCCATCCGTTGCGGCGCGATATCATGTGCAAAAACTTGTGCATCAAACTGATCTGCAATGCCAAGCGCCTTACCGCCACCACCGGCACAATAATCCAACACCCGCCCGCCAGCCGGGACCCGCAACTTACTGATCGCAAATTGCGAGGACGCATCTTGCAGCTCTACCCGCCCATCCAAATAGGCAGCAGCAAGTTTAACGCGCCGCGGGTTGGTCAAAACCCGCAAACATCCAACTATCTCAGGGTGTTGCTGAACCGTGATCTGATCTTCAGCCAACGCAGAAATTGCATCTGCAGTTGATGTCCGACGGCCATTGACCCGCAAAAATACATCTGCCCGGTGTTGTTGCACCCGCGCCGCAAGACGCGCATCATCCCCAAGGCTTTGTTGCCAAATCGGCCAAAGCCAATCCGGGATGTCGCAAGATTGCGCATCTAGCAACCTCATCGCGCTGGACAGCGCGGCACGTTCCGCGTCGTCCAATGCCGCTGGCGCATGCCCTTCCCCGGTGAACAGCGCGGCCACATCGCGGCCGTCACGCTTAGCCAAATTAATCATTAGCGCCCGCCCGCTGCCATCCCCCAAGGACCGGCGCGCGCGCAATGCATCATAGACATGATCACGCACGGCTGCGCGGTCCTTGGACCCCGCAAAACGGCTGCCGCGCGCCCAAGTGGTCAGCGCTTGTTCCGCCGCTTGGCCGTCGCGAATAGCATCAAGGATGTCAGCTGCCGCCGCCACGCGTGCGCCCGGCGTCATAGGTTAACTCTTTGAAACGGTTTACTATTTGACTGCAATCGCGCGAATTTATCTGGGCCAAGCATGTGACTACCCGACCAAACAAGTTTTTCATCGACCACGGTTTGCAATGCATTCAACCGGCTTTGCGTGGCAAGATCGGCGTCGGCGTCATAGATTGTCGCCGTTGTCGGTTCCGTCAGTTGTAAGGCCTCTGAATGGACAATGTCGCCGATCAATGCCAAATCCCCTAGCCGCAATCCCATATGTCCCGGCGTATGCCCTGGCAATGCCCAAACACGTATGCCATCGTCAAGTTCGGCATCATCCTCAACGGTGATGATATTTGAGGCGCGTTCAAGCAGTCGCCCACCCGGCGCGTCCTTTCCAGACCAATAGCTTGCCTCAGCTTGATGCAACAGAATTTCTGCGTTTGGAAACAAGAGCGTATCATCTTGCATCGCCCCGCCACAGTGATCACTGTGCAGATGGGTGAAAATGATGCGCGTCACATCCGCAGGCGTAATATTTAGCGCAAACAATTGCGCAGGTAGCGCGCCTGCATCATCCCCGAATGCGGCGCCGCACCCCGTATCAACGAGCGTGACCCGCCCACTACCCGACCGGAGCACATAGCAGTTGAACGCAGTCTTGATCTCCGTCAGCCCGGCCCTATCAAGCCGCTCTTGCCGTTGGGTTACGGTAAGACTTGGGAACACATCTTCAGGAAAGGACGTGCCGCCGTCAGTGATACAAATGACCTCTGTATCACCAACGGTATAGCGTGCGGGCGTAACCATTACCCGATCCGGTAGTTCGGGCTTTCGCGGGTGATTTGCACATCGTGCACATGGCTTTCTTTCAGCCCGGCACCCGTGATTTTCACAAACGAACAGTTCTTGCGCATCTCGGCCACGGTCGCGTTGCCCGTATAGCCCATCGCGGCACGAAGCCCCCCGACCATCTGGTGAACCACAGCGCTGGCCGACCCTTTATAAGGTACCTGACCTTCGATGCCTTCAGGCACCAATTTATCGCTGGCCGCATCTTTTTGGAAATACCGATCCGCAGAGCCGCGCGCCATCGCGCCAAGACTGCCCATGCCACGATAGGATTTAAACGAGCGACCTTGGTACAAGATCACTTCGCCCGGACTTTCATCTGTTCCGGCGATCATCGATCCCACCATGGCACAAGATGCGCCCGCTGCGATGGCTTTGGCGAAATCGCCTGAAAACTTGATCCCGCCATCAGCAATCACAGGAATATCGCCCGCAGCCGCAGCACAATCCATGATCGCCGTCAGCTGAGGCACACCAACACCCGCAACCATGCGGGTCGTACAAATGGACCCCGGCCCAATCCCGACCTTCACGGCATCCGCACCAGCACCAATCAACGCCTTGGCGGCTTCGCCGGTGGCGATGTTGCCTGCAACAATTTGCACCTCATTTGAAAGCGTTTTCGCCCGTTCCACGGCCTGTGCCACACCTTCGGAATGCCCATGGGCCGTGTCAATCACAACCATATCAACACCTGCATCGATCAGCGCTTGGGTCCGTTCAAACCCTGCATCACCGACACCGGATGCCGCGCCAACACGCAACCGGCCAAGGCTGTCTTTGCATGCCATCGGGTTCAACACAGCCTGTTCGCTGTCTTTGAGGGTCAAAAGCCCCGTCAACTTGCCCCCCGCATCGGTAATCAACAGTTTTTCAATACGGCGCGCCTGCATCAACGACCGCGCCTCATCAAGATCGGCGGGCTCTTGTAGGATGGCCAAATCTTTGGTGGTCATCATCACGCTGATAGGCGTTTTGTCGTCTTGGGCAAAACGCATGTCGCGGTTGGTGACGATCCCAACGATCTTGCCACCCTCGCCCACAACCGGGAACCCGGTAATCCGGTAGCGTTCCATCAATGCCTTTGCATCGGCAAGGGTCTGATCAGGGCGCAATGTGATTGGGTTATAAACAGTCCCAGAGACAAACCGTTTAACGCGGCGGACCTCTTTGGCCTGTTCTTCAACGTTGAGGTTTTTGTGAATGACCCCCATGCCGCCCGCTTGGGCCATGGCGATTGCCATGCGTCCTTCAGTCACCGTGTCCATCGCGCTTGATAGAACCGGGATGTTCAAAGCAATTGATTTCGTCACAAATGTGCTTGTATCCGCTGTCGACGGCATCACATTCGACGCCCCCGGCACCAACAACACATCATCAAAGGTAAGCGCCTCGCGAATTTCCATCAACCGTCTCCTTGGGTGGCATCGTTGGCACTGCGCTATTGCACGAAAACGGATCCAGCAAAAGCCCCAAAGCAGCAAAAGCGACGCAATTAAGAACAGGCCCCACGTGGCGCTCGATTTTTGCCACCAAACGAACCCAAAACAGCGACGCGGTCAGTTGTCCCCTTTTGAGGTAGATGCATAGAGCCTTCGTCCGCAGGTCAATAAGGTAAGAACAAAACAAGAATAGCTACACTATCAAAACCGAAACCCGCCAATTCAGCGTTGGAAACGGAGCCATACCTCTTTGTCAAACTTGGTTCTCTGAAATGCGTTCATCAAGAGTTTATTCGAGTGTTGACCAAGAAAGGCTGCGACGCCGTCAACACGTCGATTGACCAGCCCCTCGAGCACACCAATCTCCGCCAAATTCCGGGTATCTACGTTCTTGCTTGTTGCCATAGTTTCAATAAACATCCCAACTCTTTGAAAAAAGTACTCACTTTTTCCGTATTCTTCGACGAACTCGGTAAAGTAGTCTTCAAAAAATACATAGTTCCCAAAGGAGGTTGCGGCTAAAAATTCCTCTCGCGAATAGAATTCTTCAATTTCGGGGAACGCTCCCAAGCATTGAGAAATCTCTTCAGACAATTCCATGACCTTTACACCCGTTTTTTTACAAGCTACAACGAATTAACAGTCCATAAGGGCTCAAAGCTGCCATTCTTACCGTCGTGTGCTGTGCAAAAATCAAATACACGTCTGAAAACCTGCGGACGCTCCTTAAAAACCCTCCTATGCCGCTTCACATAATCATTATGACGGGTTCTGACCTTACAATTGGCGCGCGGCGCGGTATTGAGGGGTAAACAGAACAAGGCCGCGCAGATGAGCAACGACCCACTTGTGATTTTCACCCCTTCTGGCAAGCGCGGGCGCTTTCCGGTTGGTACCCCCGTGTTAACAGCTGCGCGCCAGCTTGGTGTTGATCTTGATAGTGTTTGCGGCGGCCGTGGGATTTGCTCAAAATGTCAGATCACCCCGTCATATGGTGAATTTTCCAAACATAACGTCACTGTGGTTGATGACGCGCTGTCGGAATGGAACAGCGTTGAACAGCGCTATGATGATATTCGGGGCCTCAAAAAAGGGCGCCGTTTGGGCTGTCAGGCCACCGTCCAAAAAGACGTGGTCATTGATGTCCCTGCCGAAAGCCAAGTCCACAAACAAGTCGTGCGCAAACGTGCCGAGGCCCGCGATATCATGATGAACCCGTCAACGCGGCTTTATTATGTTGAGGTCGCAGAACCCGACATGCACGATCCATCGGGCGATTTGGAACGTCTTGTCATGGCGCTGCGCCAAGAATGGGACCTGCCCGCGCTTGAGGCCGACTTAGGCGTGTTACAAACCATGCAATCAGCCCTGCGCAAAGGCGATTGGAAAGTCACCGTTGCCGTGCATTTGGGCGACGACACGTTCAGCCCGCGGATCATTCAGATTTGGCCGGGGTTCTATGAGGGTGCCCTTTATGGGCTGGCCGTTGATCTGGGGTCCACCACCATTGCCGGACATCTGTGTGATTTACACACCGGAGAGGTCATCGCGTCATCCGGCATCATGAACCCGCAAATCCGCTTTGGCGAAGACCTGATGAGCCGGGTCAGCTATGGCATGATGAACCCCACCGGGTCGGATGAAATGACCGCCGCCGTGCGCGAAGGCATGAACGCCCTGTTCACCCAAATCGCAAGCGAAGCAGAGATTAACCCCGCGCTCATCGTGGATGCGGTGTTTGTCTGTAACCCTGTGATGCACCACCTCTTTTTGGGGATAGACGCCTATGAATTGGGGCAAGCGCCCTTTGCGCTTGCGACCTCAGACAGCTTGTCTTTGCGGGCCACTGAGTTGGGGCTGAACCTGCATCCTGCCGCGCGTGTCTATATCCTTCCTTGTATTGCGGGGCATGTTGGGGCGGATGCCGCCGCCGTAGCCCTGTCAGAGGCACCGGGTAAATCCGATGATCTGATGCTTGTTGTGGACGTCGGCACCAACGCCGAAATCATCTTAGGTAATCGCGAAAAGGTGCTTGCCTGTTCGTCCCCGACCGGCCCCGCATTTGAAGGCGCACAAATCAGTTCGGGCCAGCGCGCCGCCCCCGGCGCGATTGAACACGTCAAGATCGATCCGATCACGAAACTACCATCCTTCCAAGTCATCGGATCTGATTTGTGGTCCAACGAAGACGGCTTTGACGCCGCAATCGCCCAAACCGGGGTGACCGGCATTTGTGGGTCCGGAATTATCGAAGTTGTCGCCGAAATGCGGATCGCTGGGATTGTAGACGCGCCGGGACTGATCGGATCGGCAGAACAAACCGGATCGCCGAACTGCTTTGCCGATGGGCGGACGAATTCATATCTGCTTTATGACGGTACTTCGGACGGTGGCCCTAAGATCACTGTTACCAACACCGATATCCGGCAAATCCAAATGGCAAAGGCCGCGCTTTATTCAGGTGCGCGGCTCTTGATGGACAAATTTGGCGTGGATCAGGTCGACCGGGTTGTGCTTGCTGGGGCATTTGGTGCCCATATCAGCCCTAAACACGCGATGGTGCTTGGCATGATCCCCGATGCGCCGTTGGATAAAGTCACCAGTGCGGGCAATGCGGCGGGCACAGGTGCGCGCATTGCCCTGTTGAACACAGATGCGCGGTCTGAGATCGAAGAAACGGTACGCCAAATTCACAAAATTGAAACCGCGATTGAGCCGCGCTTTCAAGAACACTTTGTGAATGCCTCGGCGATCCCCAATGCGGTTGAGCCCTTCCCGATCCTGAATTCCATCGTGAACCTGCCCGATGTGAACCACAACACGGGCGGTGCGCGCGGCGGTGGCCGACGGCGACGCACGAATACTTGACGGCGACGACGATAACGTCTGCACGGCCAGACCGAACATTTCCATCTTGACCTCAGCTCGCGTGACAATTACGTCGGGTCGCACGCGGGTATGGTGAAAAGGTATCACGAAAGCTTCCCAAGCTTCAGTTACGAGTTCGATTCTCGTTACCCGCTCCAAAGAGCGTCGCGCAATTAATAATTAAAATCTATCACTTACAACCCAACTCTTTCCTGCATTTTTGCACCGACTTTAACCCAATCGGGAAAAATAGGGAACGTCTGGGGCGAAATCCGAACACGCCCCCAGAGCTATCCCTAGGGCAGCAAAAACCGCACTCGAATGTGCTCTCCGCCAAAGTTCGCGTTTTCATGGATTTCCTGCGCGCTCGTATCGGACGCAGCTCTCCGTGGCGGGATGAATGTGGCCAATGAACACGCGGGGCAATGTATATTGATGAGACAGCACAAGATGATTTCAGATCACCGCGTTTTCGCGTAATCATCATCACTGAAGTTTTTACGTTTCAGGGACGATCAGTTTGGCTCTCAGCTTTGAGATACTTTAAGGGGCTTTAATCAATGGCAGACATATTGGTTGTTGGCGCAATTCCACGCGCACGGCCTGAAATGTTTCGGCGTTTACTCGCCTCATTTGCCGCGATGAAGCATCCAGAAGGCATCGAGGTTGTCTTTGTTTTTGCCGAAAACGCTGAAGCTCTCAGCATTGAACATGACGTCGAAATCTTACGTGATGCGACGGGATGCCTGTGTGACCTACTGGTTGAGCCACGGCTGTGTGTTCCTTTTGCGCGCAACGCCGTTCTTGATCACGCGGTAGAACGTGACGCAAAGTACCTTGTTTTTGTCGATGACGATGAATGGGTTTCCGAAGACTGGCTTGTGAATTTGTACACTCGCTTTGCAGCGTCAGGCGCCAACCTTGCAACAGGGCCGATCTCTCCCCAATATATCGGAGACCTAAAACTCAATTGGGTTCAAAAGCGACTAATGAAGGGTGTTACTCAATGGTATGCGCATGCAAGGACCAAAAACTGTCGGAATGCGTACGCAACGAAAGCCACAAAATTGGGGCTGCTACCATCAACTGAATATGCGATCTGGATTTCGTGAGACGTACCGGCTTACGATTTAACGATGACATCGGGCTTGGGGGCGGATCTTTATGGTTACACGATACAAACAATATTTATTTTCCCAGCAGCGACCACGTTGCCCTTAAATCGGACCAGACAAGTGACAAGGATCGATGGATAAAGCCTGCTAAATGCGCTTGGCCCAGGCAGCATTTTTGCATAGAAAATCGTGAACGCATACATAAGGAAAATGACAAATGCCACAGATTACGCGCAAACACACAAACGCCCGGATGAGCCAATTGGTGATCCACAACGGGATCGCCTATCTTGCAGGTCAGGTTGGGATTTCTGGCGCCTCTGTCACAGATCAAACCAACGACATTCTGGCAAAAATCGATGCGCTCTTGGCGGAAGCGGGCACCGACAAGACCAACCTGCTGACCGCACAAATTTGGGTCTCTGACATTGCCAGCGAATTTGCAGACATGAACGCCGCATGGGATGCTTGGGTGCCTGAAGGGCACGCGCCGGCGCGCTGGACCGGAGAGGCAAAGCTGGCCACGCCTGACTACAACGTCGAAATTATCGTGACGGCGGCGATCTAACGTAGGGTGGATCTTGATCCACCTAAGCGTAGAACATACCCAACAGGCCTGCCGCAGCGATCGGCAGGCTCATCGGCAGAATTTGGCGTGCAAGAACAGCCCATTTGCTATCTTCTGAACCAATGGCCTTGCGGGTCCAAATGATGATTGGGAACAACACAAAAACCGCGCCCAAAAAGCCGACAACAGCAATCCATGCGTTTGATGTCGGGATAAGCAGCGCCGTGCCTGCAAGCAATTTGACAGCGCCCGCGCCCATGCCCCCCACGGCGAAAAGACCAATCCCCAACACAAAAACGATAGCCCCCTGTGCCAATTGCCAGCCATAGGCCGATGGGTCGCCAGAGGTCGCAATCTGCACGATAAACAAGACAACAGGTAACAACGTCAGCCAATTGGGCATCCGTGCCGTCCGAATATCGATGCACAGCGCAAGGATTAGGACAGCGGCCATCGCATAGGGGATATATTGGGCAATCATCGCATCGCTTTCTAATTGGTTTATCAGGGTTTTGCGCTAAACGCCGTTACTTTGCAAGAACCCGACAAGCGCCGCTGTTGATCCATCTTTATTGTCCGCTGACTGCGCCCCTTCGACAACAGGCTGTAGCGCCGTGGCCAGCTCTTTGCCCAATTCAACCCCCCATTGATCATAGGAATTAAGCCCAAGCACCACACCTTCAACAAATACGCGATGTTCATACAGGGCGATGATCTGGCCCAGCATAAATGGATCAAGCTGCGGATAGGCGATCGTCACCGAGGGGCGATTGCCCGCAAACACGCGGTGCTTTGCTTGACGCTCTAATTCAGGCCCGGTGAATTTGTCAGCGACTTTGCTGCGCGCCTCATCCAGATCACGCCCGCGCATCAATGCTTCGGATTGTGCCAGACAATTGGCCACCAAGAGCTGATGCTGGTGGTGCAAAGCGTCATTATGCCCACGCGCCGCCACAAGGAATTCGCAAGGGATCACCCGCGTCCCTTGGTGGATCAATTGGTAGAACGCGTGCTGCCCGTTTGTGCCCGGCTCACCCCAGACAACGGGGCCAGAATTCACGGTCAGATCAGCACCATCCATGCTGACGCCCTTACCGTTACTTTCCATCTCAAGCTGTTGAAGATAGGCTGGCAACCGACTGAGAAGATTATCATAAGGCAGCACTGCGCGGGTCGCATAACCGCAAATTTGGTTGTGCCAAATGCCAACAAGCGCGAGCAGCGTTGGCAGGTTGTCTTCCCACTTCGCCGTTTTGAAATGCACGTCCATCGCCTGTCCGCCACGCAAGAAAGCACGGAATGCGTCTGGCCCGATAGCGATCATCAGTGACAGCCCAATCGGCCCCCACATCGAATATCGGCCTCCGACCCAGTCTTCAAAACCAAAGACCCGTTCTGGCGCAATGCCAAAATCCGCAGTCTTATCGGCAGCAGTCGACAAGGCCGCGAATTGCGCCCCCGTATCTGCAACTGTTTGCGCCATCCATGCTTGCGCTGTGCGCGCATTCGTCATGGTTTCAATCGTTGTGAAAGTCTTGGACGCGACAATGACCAATGTTGTTTCGGGATTACATGACGCCATCGCTGCAGCAACATCCGCCGGATCAACGTTGCTCACGAAATGGCAACGCGGACCGTCATGAAACGGAGCCAAAGCTTTGACCGCCATTGCCGGGCCAAGATCAGACCCCCCGATTCCAATGTTAATCACGTCGGTGATCTTGCCACCCTGCCCGGTAAAGCTGCCGTCGCGCACCGCAGTTGCAAATGCAGACATCCGGTCAAGCGTATCCAAAATACCAGGCATCACATCGGCGCCATCCACAAACACAGGATTACCATCAAGGTTTCGCAACGCCGTATGCAGCACTGCACGCCCTTCTGTTTCATTAATCGCAGCACCAGCAAACATCGCATCGCGTTTTTGCGCAACGTCAGTTTGCACAAGCAAATTGATCAGCAAAGCCCGCCCGTCGGCATCGATATTCGTTTTGGCGTAATCAAACAGCATATCGCCCGTTTGTGCCGAAAACGCATCCGCGCGCGCAGCATCCACAAGCGTTTCAATGCGACGATCCACGACCTTTGCATGATGTTCTTTGAGTTTATCCCACATGTTATTTCTCCGCCCAATGTACGGTTGTGCCGCTCAGTATGGCGGCGACCGGGGCGCTTTCGGGGCTACATGTTTGTGCCCGTTCAAACGCTGTGCGTTTTTCGGGGCCGACAATAACAATATGACGGTTGATCGCCGCGTTAATCACCTTTGCCGACAAGGTAATACGCGGCTCTGGCGCGCCCGGGGCACGCATGGCGACCAAACGATCATCGCCAGTAAGCGCCAGATCAAGCTGATCCGCACCGGGGAAAATCGATGCCGTGTGCATATCCGCGCCCATACCAAGCAAACAGACCGACAGCGGCAACGCGGGGTCAAGGTCCGCCGCCAGTTCTGGCAGCTTTTCTTCGGGCGTCGGCGCATCGCCATATAGCGGCATGTAGCGCGCAGCGGCGGCACGGTTCACCAACAAACGTTCCCGCAAAAGGCGCGTGTTTGACCGGTCAGACGTTTCCGGCACCCAGCGTTCATCGGTCAGCATCACATGCACCCGCGCCCAATCTAGATCAACGGCACATAGGCTATCAAAAATAGGGCCGGGCGTGGTGCCACCAGGCACAGCCAGAGATGCCGTATCATGGGTCAACAATGTGTTTTTCAGCTCACCCGCGAGGGTATCCGCCAAATTCATCATCATCATTTCCGCATCGGGATATTCAAGCAATTTCATTTGGGAACGCCCTTTTCATCTCTTGTCTTGTGTTATGGGTGAATTTCAAGGAATTAGACTTTGATTTCACGCCATTTTCTGCCTTCGCGATGCAACATGGCCAACGCATCTTCAGGCCCGTTAGAACCAGCATCATACAGCTTTGGCACATCATTACGCGCTTCCCAGCCGTTGATCAGCGGGTCAGTCCAGCCCCAAGCTGCTTCGACCTCATCACCGCGCATAAACAATGTTTGGTTACCGCGGATCACATCCATAATCAGGCGCTCGTAGGCGTCCGGGACTTCTTCGACATCAGGACCAAGCGCATCGGCAAATGTCATATCCAGCGGTACATCAACCAAACGCATCCCGCCCGGACCGGGTTCTTTAATGGTCACCTGTAAATCCATGCCTTCATTCGGCTGCAACCTGATCGACAGGATATTACGGTGGCGGGCTTCATCACCTTCAAAGATCGAATGCCCAAGATCCTTGAAATAAACAGTGATTTCAGAGGATCGCGCCTTCATCCGTTTCCCAGTCCGCAGGTAAAACGGCACCCCGGCCCACCGCCAGTTCGCGATCTCACATTTCATCGCGATAAAGCTTTCAGTAAAGGAACGCGGGTTTTCGGCATCTTCGCGATAGCTCGGACCATCAGGGCCCGCATCGTATTGTCCCCGCACGATATGATGTGGCTTTACGGGTTGTAACGCACGGATAACTTTTAGTTTTTCATCGCGCACTTCATCTGCGCCATACTGGCTTGGTGGCTCCATAGCGATAAGACACAGCAGCTGCATCAAGTGGTTTTGCACCATATCGCGCATCGCACCCGATTTATCATAATAGGCCCCGCGCCCACCGATCCCGACCGTTTCGGCGACCGTAATTTGGATATGATCGACGTAGTGGTTGTTCCACAGCGGTTCAAACAGCATATTGCCAAACCGCACGGCCATAAGGTTTTGAACGGTTTCTTTGCCCAGATAGTGATCAATGCGGTAAATTTGGCTTTCGTCAAAATGCGCGGCCAGCGTTTCATTCAACGCGCGCGCTGTTTCAAGATCACGGCCGAAGGGTTTTTCGACAACGATACGACTGGATGCATTAGCGATATTGTTGGTATGGAGCCGTTCCGCCAGATCCCCAAACAGCGATGGGGCGACCGAAAAATAGAACGCTTGGACAACGTCTTGACGTACCAATCCGGCAAGCTGCGACCAGCCACCGTCACCTTTGGCATCGATCGCAACATAATCAAGCGTCGCAATGAACGCTTCTAAACCTTTGGTATCATTCTTTTCTTCGCCACCAAATTCGGCAACGGCATCTGTGATCATTTGGCGATATCCGACACCGTCGATATCTGACCGTGCCGCACCAATGATCCGCGATCCTTCGGGCATTTGGCCTGACCGAAACCTACGGAACAAGCCCGGTAAAATTTTACGGCGAGCCAAATCACCCGTCCCGCCAAAAATGACCAGATCAAATGTTTCGACAGGAATGACGCGAGAAACCATTGCTTACTCCGCTTTTTGCTTGGGTACGTTAGCGCTAACGCGAACTCTCTATCCCGCACTGCGACGCAAGTCTAGCACCAGATCGCGCTAAGCTTCTAGTTCCGCATCCCAATACAAGAAATCAACCCAGCTTTCATGCAAGTGGTTTGGCGGAAATTTACGTCCGATACTATGCAGCTGATCTGTTACAGGTTGGCGGGGCGGCTTGCGCAGGCTCATCCCGGATTGGCGCAATGATTTTGACCCTTTACGCAGATTACACGGCGAACAGGCCGCCACCACGTTTTCCCAGCTTGTCACCCCGCCTGCGGCACGCGGCACAACGTGATCAAAGGTCAATTCGCCCTTCGCCCCGCAATATTGGCAGCAAAATGAATCCCGCAAAAACAGGTTAAACCGTGTGAATGCCACTTTTTTCTGTGGTTTTACAAAATCCTTGAGCACCACAACGGATGGGATTTTGATCTGGGTGGTCGGGCTACGCACATAGGCGTCATATTCACTGACAATATCCACCCGGTCGAGCCAGGCCGCCTTGATCGCATCCTGCCAGGGCCACAGCGACAGCGGGTAGTAGGACAAAGGCCGGTAATCCGCGTTCAACACCAGCGCCGGGTATTGCTTGAGCGCGGCCGGGGCGCGGGTAAAATCGGTTCGAAAATCTGCCTGTGTCATATCTTACATCCCACATCACGAAATGCGGGCGCCAGATAGAACGGCGTTCCCGCAGTCTTCTTAAGTAAAGACTATATATCGCGTCAGAAATGTGACAAGCCCCAGCATATTCCAAATATTAGGCAGTTTAGGGTTAACTCATCCCCAAACGGTCACGCATAAAGGCCAATGCCACTTGCAACCCGTCGGGCGCGATGCCGTGACCGGTGCCTTTCATGATATGAGCATAGACTTCTTTCCAGCCCGCGCCTTGCAATGTTTCGGCGGCTTGCGGCAGCGACTGCGGTGGAACGACATCATCTTCATCGCCATGGATCAGCAAGACCGCCGGACGGCACTGGACTTCATCGACCAAGGATTCGGGTTCCAGCAAGCGACCAGAGAATGCAACAATCCCCGCGACCGGATCTTCGCGGCGCGGCACCACATGCAGCGCCATCATGGTCCCTTGTGAAAAGCCCAAGACGACAACCTGTTCGGGCAGCAAGTCTTCGTCGACCATCACCCCATCCAAGAAAGCATTCAGATCATCAGCCGCCCGGTCAAGCCCGGCGCGGCTTTCTTCTTCGGATGATCCATCAATCCATGGGATGGGGAACCATTGGAACCCCATCGGGGCCCCTGCGCAATCTTCGGGCGCATCAGGTGCGATAAACAGCGTATCAGGCATATGTTCGCCCAACGGGTCTGCCAGACCAATCAGATCGGCCGCATTCGCGCCATACCCATGCAAAAACACCACGCAAGACCGCATTTCGCCCGATAGTGGTTCGCGCCGCTGCGCCTCGAGTGCCCGTGTCATCTGATACCTTCCCGTTGTTTGCTTTGCTTGTAGTAGGCCCACATGATCCGCGCCGCAACCGATTGCCAAGGCGACCAATCTTGGGCCATTGCGCGCAGCGCCCGTTCCTTGGGGCGTACATCTAGATCGAAGATCAGTTTTGCCGCCTCTTGCAGCGCCAAATCCCCCGGTGCGAACACGTCAGCACGCCCGAGCGAAAACATCACGTAAATCTCGGCGGTCCACGCGCCGATACCAGACACGGCGGTCAGCGTTTTCATCACCTGATCTGACGGCATTTCGCGCAATGCCTCAAAATCGATCCCAGTTGCGGCCAAGGCTTTGGCGTATTTCGCCTTTTGACGGCTCAACCCCAATGCGCGCAAGGATTCGTCGGACGTCTGCCTGACGGCATCTGCCGTCACCATGCCCGCGCCTTGCAAACGCCCCCAAATCGCGTTGGCCGAGGCCACGCTGACCTGCTGACTGACTATCGCGCTGAGCAATTCAGCAAACCCATCGGGTTTGCACCGCAACGGTAAGGGCGGCAATCCAACCATCGCAACACCAAAACGCGGCTCATGCGCGCAAAGCCACGCGGCCCCTTCAGCCACACAATCAAGTGTTTCAATCACGCGTTCGGTCATAATGCACGCACCCAACCAAGTGCCGCATCAATGCTCTCGACAATTGGCCAATCGCCACGCGGCGGCCGTGCGACCATCAATACGCGGATACCCAGATGGTTCGCCGCGGTTAGTTTTGTGCGGCTCGCCGCACCTCCGGCGTTTTTGACAACCAAATGGGTCGCCCTAAGCGCCGAAAACAGCTGCATTTCAGCTTCAACAGAAAACGGTGGCCGTCCAACTAAAAAGCGCCCACCAGCAAACGGAAACGGGCCTTTTGGCGGGTCAATTTGACGGCAGATGACTTCGCGCCCCGTCAAGTTCGCAAAACGGTTCAGCGTTTGTCGCCCAGTTCCCAAAAACACAACTGACCCCAGCGGGATGTGGTCGACGGCGTCTTCTTCACGCGTAATCTCTGTCCAATCATCGCCAGGTTCGGCCACCCATCCGGGCCGCAGCATTTGCAGATAGGGCAAATTCAGCTTTGCGCAAATCCGGGCGGTCCGCTGCGTGATATTATCCGCGAACGGATGCGTTGCGTCCAGAACGGCAGTGATATGGTTGTCGCGCAGAAATGCGCGAAACCCCTCATCACCACCAAATCCACCGATCCTTGTCGGCAGCGACAACGGTTCTGGTGCACGCGTGGCCCCAGCCAGCGAAATGATGGCATCTGCGCCTTGCAAGGATTGGGCGATCCGGCGCGCGTCCCCTGTGCCACCCAAAATAAGAAGCGTCATGCCCCTGCCCGTCCAATAATATTGCCCGCCCGATCAATCACGACGGTATCGATCGTGGATTGGTCGCCAACAAGGTGCTGCGCCGCGGCGCGTGCTTCTTTTGCAATGCGGTCGGCCAAGGTGGGGCCTGCAATCGTGTAGGCCTCAAGCGCGGTGTTTGCATCCTTGACAGCCGGAGTCCCGGCCCATTCCGCGAGCTGCACAAAATCAACTTGCGTACGCGAAGAATGCAAATCAACGGCACCTTGCGCCAGCTTGGCCATCTTGCCGATACCGCCGCCAATGGTGACTCGTGCAACAGGGTTTTTGCGCAGATATTTTAACATTCCCCCTGCAAAATCACCCATATCCAGCATCGCGTGATTTGGGAGACCGCAATGCGCCTGCACCGTTTTCTCAGACGTTGCACCCGTACAGCCTGCAACATGCGTCAGCCCATCCGCGCGCGCCACATCTACGCCCCGGTGGATCGACGCGATCCAAGCTGCGCAGGAAAACGGGCGCACGACGCCGGTGGTGCCCAGAATCGACAGCCCACCGATGATCCCCAACCGTGGGTTCCATGTTTTTTGCGCAATTATTTCACCATCAGGAATGGAGACCTCGATTTGCACATCGGGGGTTTGGTTAAATTCCACGGCCATCTCAGCCACGATATCGCGCATCATTTGACGCGGAACCGGGTTTATTGCGGGTTCGCCGACACCAATGGGCAAGCCCGGTTTTGTCACGGTACCAACCCCCCGCCCCGCGACAAATTGCACGCCTGTGCCTGTCCGCACGGTGACGATAATCAACGCACCATGGGTCACATCAGGATCGTCGCCCGCGTCTTTGGTAATGCCGACGCGCGCCCATCCTGGGCCACATTCAGCCAGCGCCAATGGGAACACAGGAACCTCGCCTTTAGGCAATGTGATCGACACGGCATCAGGAAACGCCCCGCCCCATAGCTGGATCAACGCGGCCTTGGTCGCGGCCGTCGCACAAGCGCCTGTGGTCCAGCCACGGCGTAAATCCCCGGTCGGTTTACGTGTCATCAACGCGACTATATGCGTGCATTGCGATGCCGCCAATCCGCAATCGTTGGTCGTTTGCCACCTTTCCAACCGCCGCGTTCATCGGCATAAAGGGCGTATGATGAATACACCGACACTTCCCGCATTTGAGTGGCCCGTTTTACAAGCCGGTTGGGTTTGGCTTTGTGGTGCAGGCCCCGGCGATCCCGGCCTTTTGACGCTGCACGCGGCGAATGCGCTACGTCAGGCGGATGTGGTGATTTACGACGCGCTTGTCCAAAAGACGATTTTGGACTGGGCGCCACAAGCCGAACATATCTATGCAGGTAAACGTGGCGGCAAACCATCTGCCAAACAGCGCGACATTTCGCTGCAATTGGTTGACCTTGCGCGCGCTGGCAAAAAAGTCCTGCGACTGAAGGGCGGCGATCCGTTTGTTTTTGGACGTGGCGGAGAAGAAGCTCAGACGTTGATCCAACACGACGTCCCCGTGCGGATTATCCCCGGCATTTCGGCTGGAATTGGCGGGTTAGCCTATGCGGGTATCCCCGTAACCCACCGTGATGTGAATCAATCGGTGACTTTTGTCACAGGGCATGACCAATCCGGAAATACGCCCGGGTCGCTTGACTGGGACAGCATCGCCAAAGGGTCCCAAGTCATCGTCATCTATATGGGTATGAAACATATCGCACAGATCGCAACCAAGCTTTCTGCCGCTGGACGCCGCGCGGATGAACCCGTGGCAATCGTAACTTCGGCCACAACGCCCGACCAACAGGTGCTTGAAACAACGCTGGGCACGATGGTCGCTGATGTGGCGGCCTCGGGCTTCGAACCGCCAGCTATCATCTGCGTCGGCGATTCCGTTAAAATGCGACAAGTGCTTGACTGGCAAGGGATGGCCGCCGGTAAAAAGCCACGCAATCTTGATCCATTAGGGCGCGGTCGCCCTGCCGAAACCCCCTAATATGAGCTTTGTGATCGCCGCCCCCGCGTCTGGCAGCGGCAAAACGACAGTGACGTTGGGGCTTTTGCGCGCGATCAGCCGGATAACACCAGTGCGCGCCGCAAAATCCGGACCCGACTATATCGACCCGCAGTTCCATGCGGCTGCTTGCGGTACACAATGCGTAAATCTTGACGCTTGGGCAATGACACCCGCGCGGATCAGCACGCTTGCCGCTGGGGACGCGCCATTGATCGTCGAAGGCGCGATGGGGCTGTTTGACGGCGCGCCGCCTGATGGCAAAGGTGCAACAGCGGATATCGCCCGCATTCTTGGCCTGCCCGTCATACTGGTCATTGATGCGGGACGCATGGCAGGGTCAGTTGCGGCTGTGGCGCAAGGGTTCATGAACTTCGATCCTACGGTCCAAATCGCAGGGGTGATATTGAACAACGTGGGGTCGCCAAGGCACGAAACCATGTTGCGGCGCGCGCTAGGCGACATAGCTGTTTTCGGCGCTGTGCCACGTACGCCCGGTTTGACGCAACCGTCGCGCCACCTTGGACTGGTGCAAGCGCAAGAGCGCCCCGACCTTGATGCCTATCTTGATGCAGCGGCTGATCTGGTTTCGCGGACCGTCGATATTGCAGCGCTCTTGGCGCTTGGCACCAAACCGCTTGAGGCGGCACAATCTGCACGTATCGCGCCGCCTGCGCAAAACATTGCGGTTGCGCGTGATGCGGCGTTTGCGTTTTGCTATCCACATCTTTTGGACGATTGGCGGGCCGCAGGTGCAAAGATAGCATTCTTCTCGCCGCTCGTAGATGACCCTGCGCCGCAGGCCGATTATATCTACCTGCCCGGCGGATACCCCGAACTTTATGCGGGTAAGCTAGCTGCGAACACGCGTTTTCTTGACAGCCTACGCACGGCCACAGCCCAGATATACGGCGAATGCGGAGGTTATATGGTCCTGGGTAATGCACTGACCGATGCGGATGGGGAAACCCATAAAATGGCGGGGCTTTTGAGCTTACAGACCTCCTTTGCCACGCGCAAACTACACTTGGGCTACCGCGATTTATGGGCTGGCCACGGACCAATGCGCGGCGCGTGGAAAGGTCATGAGTTTCACTATGCAACAACCGTAGTGGCGCAAGGAACCCCGTTATTCCAAGCCAAAGACGCCGAAGGCCAAGCCCTACCCGAAATGGGGTTGATGAATGGGAATGTATCGGGTTCTTTTGCACATATTATCGATGCGGCATAATACATATTGCAAAGCAGGAATGCGGTGCTTACCGATACGCACATGAATACTACAAACGATAAAGCGGCCAAACGCAACGTTGCTGTATTGGTCATGGCCCAAGCGATTTTGGGCGCGCAAATGCCCATGATTTTTGTGATCGGTGGTTTGGCAGGAGGGATGCTGGCAAGCAACCCATGTCTGGCCACTTTGCCGATTTCGTTCATCGTGTTTGGTTCTATGACCACGGCACCGTGGCTCAGCCCGTTGATGCAACGCAATGGGCGTCGGTTTGGCTTCTTTATCGGGGCGTTTTCGGGCGCGGTTGGGGCGCTTATTGCGGCTTATGGGCTTTATATCGCATCATTTCCGATCTTACTGTGTGGGTCTTACTTCACAGGTATCTATATGTCGGCACAGGGTTTCTTCCGCTTCGCGGCGACGGACACCGCATCAGACGCGTTCCGCCCCAAAGCGATTTCATACGTTATGGCCGGAGGGCTTTTATCCGCGATTATCGGACCGCAACTGAACAAAGTTGTGCAAGATGCTTACGCAGTGCCGTTTCTCGGCACCTATTTGACTGTTGCCGCGTTGAACATTGGCGGCATGTTCTTGTTTTTCTTACTCGAACTCCCCAAAGGCTCCAAAGGCGTTACAGCTCCGGTTGATGCGCCCAAACCGCGCAGCCGCAAGGAACTTTTACGCGAACCGCGCATCATCGTTGCCATCATTTGCGGCATGGTATCCTATGCATTGATGAACCTTGTGATGACATCCACACCGCTCGCGGTTGTCGGCTGTGGCTTTGATACAAATAACGCCAATGACATCGTATCAGCGCATGTTTTGGCTATGTATGTGCCCTCGTTCTTTACAGGACATTTGATCGCCCGGTTTGGAGTACAGCGAATTTTGGCGACGGGTTTGGTGATTTTGGCGGGCGCTGGGATGGTGGCGTTGTCTGGGGTCGCGCTAACCAACTTTTACCTCGCACTTGTTTTGCTTGGTTTAGGTTGGAACTTTGGCTTCATCGGCGCGACTACAATGCTTGCCGGCGCGCACCGCGCAGAAGAACGCGGCGCAGTCCAAGGCATGAACGATATGATCGTCTTTGGGATGGTGACCGTTGCGTCACTGGCCTCTGGCGGATTGATGAACTGTTCAGGCGGCACTGCTGTCGAAGGCTGGACCGCGGTGAACCTCGCCATGGTGCCGTTTTTGGTGCTGGCTGGCGGATCGCTGATCTGGCTCGCGCGACATCCGCGTAGCGTGGTTTAATACATGCTTTGGAATAGAAAGAAAACGATCAGTGACGACCTAAAGGGGTGGATATTCGATAGCTTCGATTGGGCTGATACGACATTTGGTACAGAGTGGATCAAATCACGCCAACTGGTAACAGCGACGAAAACGTTCTTTTCCGCTGGTGCTGGCGACAGCCCAGAAGTCGCGCAGCAGATCGCAGATGACATTGCCTGCCTTCTTCCAATTCAACCAATTGACGTCGCACCAATGCCCGTAATAGACCCCGAGTATCGGCAAAGTTATCAAGATCTTTCTACCGTGGCTGGCCTTTATCATCATGACGACGAAGCACCACTCGTGAACTATGACGTCGCACTGATGCGTCAGCCAGTGGGGTTCATCAACACGATGACACATGAATTGATGCACGCGCGACTTGCGAACCACATCGACGGCATGCCCGGCGGCGAACCGATGCACGAGCTTTCAACGGATCTGCATTGCATCACACATGGCTTCGGACTTTTTGCTATCGAGGGGCCGGCTCAGGTTGGATGGTCGGGCTATATGACCCAAGAATCGCGGGCCTATGCGCTTGCTGAATTCTTGGCCCGACACGGTATTGACGATTCAGAAGCTATCAGCAGGTTGAACCCACGTGGCCAAAAGGCGCTAACGCGCGCGATCAAAGAACACGCATCAGACTAGCGCCACCAGCCCCGCAGCACGACATTCGTAAACCGCAGGTTTTCGCGTAGCGGCGGCAGGCCAAGCGCGCCGCGCGCGACTTTGCCGGGGTCTTTGCGGATTTGCCGCAGGACTGGCCGGGCCAAATAACCAGCAAATAATGCGGGCGCGGCAGCCGCAGATATCTGGCGTCGCGCCGCAATCGCCCGCGTCAGCCGTGCCTCAGCACCTTGTGCAAGCGCTAAAACCCCAGCTTCGGACCCATCCAAAAGTGGCTTGCGGTCGCGTTCTTCTAGGTCAGGGATTGCGCGGAATAGATTTGCGACACCCGTCCCATAAGCAAAATCGGCGACCATGCCCAAATCACCCTGCCCCAACAACCGCGCGGCTGTGGTCATCAGATGGCCCGCAGTTGCATCGATATAGCTGTCCAAATCCGCCTGATCTTCAAACGGGTCGCTATATATATCCCAACGGCGCGCGGCGATCAGACCGTCAAGCAGCTTGGCCCCTTCGACATCCAGAACATCTGCCAGCGCATCTACGACCTCATGCCCGCGCGGCTTGACCCCGCCCGCGATTTCTTCAAGCGCGTCGCGCCACCATTGCAGGCGCATTTCAGCGATCATCGGTTCTTTGGTCACCCAAGGGGCGCGCGCGACCTCGACGTTAAACGCATAAAGCGGAAACAGGATTTCGCGGGCAGGCACGGGCGCGGCCATCGCCGCACGAAACCGTTCGGGATCAGCTTTTTCAACCAAGGCCGCACAAGCATTCAGGCTCATATCAATATCATCTTGCCAAAAATACTCAAAAAACTACACCTTCGCCCCATCGCGGATCAGTTTCCAATTGATCGCATCAACCAGCGCATCAAAGGACGCATCAACTATGTTGGCGCTGACCCCAACGGTAGACCAACGGCGGCCCTGCCCGTCTTCGCTGTCGATGATGACGCGGGTCACGGCCTCGGTACCGCCATTAGTGATCCGCACTTTGAAATCAACCAGTTGCATATCTTCGATATACTGCTGATACGGCCCGAGATCTTTTGATAGCGCCCGCGACAACGCATTCACTGGGCCTTGGTCACTGCCGTCAGGCCCTTGGCTTTCGGAGACGTTCAAGAACCGTTCACCGTTCACCTTGGTCACGACCACGGCCTCTGAGAGCGATACCATTTTGCCGCGCTTATTTTTGCGGCGCTCAATCGTCACCCGGTAGCGTTTCACCTCAAAAAACCGTGGCAATGTGCCTAGCTCTTCACGGGCGAGCAATTCAAAGCTGGCTTGCGCCGTGTCATAAGAAAACCCTTGGGCTTCTTTCTCTTTGATCCGCTCAACAATGCGGGCCAGCGCCGGATTGCCCAGTTCAACCGTGATCCCAGCATCCGCTAGGCGCGCCTTAAGGTTGGATTGGCCCGCTTGATTGGACATCGGCACGATGCGGCTATTCCCAACCGATCCCGGGTCAATATGCTCATATGTCGATGGATCCTTGGCGATGGCCGACGCATGCAACCCCGATTTATGCGCAAAGGCGGATGCCCCCACATAAGCCGCCTGTTTGGCGGGCACACGGTTCAAAATATCATCCAGCATCCGCGATGCCTTGCGCAAACCTTTCAACGCATCAAGGCTAACACCCGTCTCAAACTGGCTGGCGAATGGCTCTTTCAACAAAAGCGTCGGGATCAATGTCGTGAGGTTGGCATTGCCACAACGTTCGCCCAAGCCATTCAGCGTCCCTTGGACCTGCCGACAGCCTGCCATGACGGCGGCCAACGAATTAGAGACCGCGTTTTCCGTATCATTATGCGTATGGATCGCAAGATGATCGCCGGGGATACCGCTGGCGATCACAGCAGTGACAATCTCGCTGACCTCATGCGGCAAGGTACCGCCGTTGGTATCACACAGCACAATCCAGCGTGCACCCGCATCATAGGCGGCGTGAATAGCCTCAAGCGCATAGGGTTTGTTCGCTTTATAGCCATCAAAGAAATGCTCAGCATCAAACAACCCTTCGCGGCCAAGCATTTTCAGATAAGCAAAGCTTGCACCTAGGTTTTCGATATTTTCATCAAGCGTGATGCCAAGCGCAGTCGTCACGTGAAAGTCATGCGATTTCCCGACGAGACAAACAGCGGGTGTGCCCGCGTTGATCACCCCCGCTAGAATGTCGTCATTCTCGGCTGACCGGCCCAGCCGTTTGGTCATGCCAAAGGCGGTCATAGTTGCGCGAGTTTTCGGCGCATCCGCGAAAAATTCAGTGTCGGTCGGGTTCGCACCGGGCCAGCCGCCTTCGATGTAATCAACCCCAAGATCATCCAAAACGCTCGTGATCTGACGCTTTTCATCCGCCGAAAACTGCACACCTTGCGTCTGCGCCCCATCGCGCAGCGTGGTGTCGAAAAGATAAAGACGTTCTTTACTCATAGCAGCCCCTCCAACTTAGAAGCATCGAAATCGGGGCCAGCGTCGAGTTCAACACCGGTCTTTGACATGCGCACCTCTACCCCGGCTTCCAGAAGCGCCGATTTAAATGCGTCTACTTTGGAATAGTCTTTTATTTCTTTAGCTTGATCACGTAGTTTAAAAAATTTGTCGATATGCCAAGCAAAATCAAAATCATTTACGAACCACTCCGCCCGTTCGTCCGTAAGCAATCCTAACAATTGTGCTGATGCCAAAAACTCAGCTTCTTCTTTCTGTGAAACTAGACGGTCGCTCTGAAGACTTTGCATCCAATTCAAAAACCGAACACGTAGTTCATACATGGCCTGTGAAGTGTTTATATCATCAGCAATGGCATCCACGATGGATTGATGTGGCAAAGAAGGTGCAACTCCCGTTAGGTGTTCACGCCAGCGGTACAACTCCCTCTTGGCAGCTGTTGCCTTTTCCGCGGTCCAATCCATCGGCTTGCGGTAATGCGTTTGCAGGAAGACAAAGCGGATCACTTCGCCTGGTACGCCCTGATCCAACAGATCGCGCACGGTAAAGAAATTGCCCAAGGATTTGGACATTTTCTTGCCCTCGACTTGCAGCATTTCATTGTGCAGCCAGTAGTTTGCAAACCCTTCGCCATCTTCGGCATGGCCAGAGGCGCAGCAGCTTTGCGCGATTTCGTTTTCGTGGTGCGGAAACATCAGATCGTTGCCGCCGCCGTGAATATCAAACGTATCCCCAAGCAAATCCTTGGCCATGGCGGAACATTCAATATGCCAACCCGGACGGCCACGCCCCCACGGGCTGTCCCAGCCAGGTTGATCCGCATCTGACGGTTTCCAAAGTACAAAATCCATCGGATCGCGTTTGTTATCCGCAATCTCGACCCGCGCGCCTGCGATCATATCATCGGTAGAGCGTCCAGAAAGCGCGCCGTATTTTGGGTAAGAATTCACTGAAAACAGCACATGGCCCGCCCCATCGGGGTAGGCAAAACCCTTTGCGATCAAATCTTCAATCATCGTGACCATTTGCGGGATATACTGCGTCGCGCGCGGCATCTCATCAGGGTCCATCGCCCCCACAGCGCGCATATCATCAAGATACCACTGCGTTGTCTCATCCGTGATCTCTTGGATCGTGCGCCCGCTTTCGGCGGCACGCGCGTTGATCTTATCGTCGACATCCGTGAAATTGCGCACATATGTGACGTGATCCGCGCCGTAGACATGACGCAACAAGCGGTACAGCACATCAAACACAATCACCGGACGCGCGTTGCCAATATGCGCGCGGTCATAGACCGTTGGCCCGCAAACATACATCCGCACGTTTTTGGGATCAATCGGGATAAAGTCCTCGCGTTTGCGGGTCTTTGTGTTTTGCAGCCGAATAGTAGTCATAACGCCTCACGCAGGGGTTTTGCCGGCGGGCTTACCAAGTTCAGCATTCAATTGAAACGTGAAAGAGCAGCCCGCGACAGATGTCAGCAGGTAATAATGCAGCAGATAATGATGCAGATGCTCTTCATACGGGGATGCGTAGCAGGCAAATGGCGACCCGTCCAGCATTTCATGATGTGATTGTTGTACACTATGCTATCGGTTGACCACAGGGGATAGGATGCCAAACCCAAAATGGGCAGGGAATTGGGCCACAGCGGAGAACGATAGGTGACACGTGATGACATCAACCAGATCTGCGCCCAATTTGCTGGGGCAACAGCAGCTGATCCAACCTCCGAGCTGGACAGCTGGAAGGTTGGCGGCAAAATGTTTATTTGCTTTGGTACAAACAAATCAGGTTTCTGCGTCAAAACCGACAGCCCAGAGACAGCACAGATGCTAATTGACGCAGGTGCTGCGCGCAAAGCCCCGTATTTCCACAGGTCATGGGTGTTGGTCGACCCAGACAGCAACCCGGATGAGCTGCGTCACCGGATTGCTATCTCATATGATATTATCCGCGCCAGCCTGACCAAAAAGATGCAGGCCAGCCTTGATCAAGCATAGCTGATCACCTCATACTCGACCCCATCATCATCGTTAAAGTAAAACCGCTGCCCCGGTTCGTAATCCGCATGGCTATGCGCCACATAGCCCATTGCGCTTACCTTTTCTGCAATAAGGTCAAGGTCATCGACCACGATACCAATGTGGTTCATCGCCCCCCTTGTGTGATAGCTTGCGTCAGATTTCGGGACAGTTTGTGCGGGATCACTGCCCGAATAGATCGCGATGTAGCTATCTTCGGTGCCGACGTGCAGCGTGTACCCCGCGCCTCCCATAGCGGCACCTTCCCAGCGGATACGCCAATCAAAAAGCTGTTCAAGCATCCGTGCGGTCGCTTTGGGGTTTGAGACAGTAATATTGACGTGTTCAAGATGGCTCATTTTCGTGTTCCTTTTGTTAAGAATGATCCGCGCAATCCAAGAGCGCCGTACGGGGCGCGGCATTATCAAACTGCGGTCATGATAATCCCAACCGATGCCCTCGTGACGCATGGCCGCGGCGGCGGCACTATCGGCAAAGTAGGTGCGTTGGTTTGAATATTGCATCGGTTTTTCCACTAGATTTCTCGCGTGATTAGGGTTCTAATTTCTAAAGTTAACTTGAGATCAAGGATTATTTTTATGGCCACGGGATTATCGATCGGGGACCTTTCTGCGCGCACCGGATTGGCGGTTTCTGCGATCCGGTTTTACGAAACCCACGGGATCGTCGCGCCTTTGCGCAATGACGGCGGGCATCGTCGCTATGGGCGTGCGGATATTCGGCGTTTATCCTTTGTGATGGCGGCACAAACGCTTGGGTTTCCGTTGGCTGAAATCGCAGAACACCTCAAAGGGCTCCCTGCTCATAAGGCCCCCAGCAAGGCGGATTGGACCCGCATCAGCACAAGCTTTCGTGTTAAGATCGATGCGCGCATCGCGGCCCTGACAGATCTGCGCGAAAAATTGGATGGCTGCATTGGATGCGGTTGCCTAAGCCTGCAAAGCTGCGCCCTATACAATCCGCAAGACGTTAAGGGATCGGAGGGCGCAGGGCCCCGCAATTTGACCGGGCTTGATGGTTGAGGCGCGCACAAGCAATAGGCGCCCGATTTCAGGCGGCACCACCCGGACGAATCGCATAGGCTTTGGACATGTTGATGACCCTTCCCAATGACGATGTGCTTTACGAAGCGCTCTTGGCCCGCGATCCCGCCTATGATGGAACCGCCTTTGTTGGTGTGTCCTCGACCGGTATTTTTTGTAGATTAACATGCCCCGCGCGCAAACCGAAACGCGAAAACTGTAATTTTTTCAGCGATGTATCGGATTGTATTCAAGCAGGGTTTCGGCCCTGCAAACGGTGTCACCCGGTCGCACCTGCGGCCCAGACCGACCCTGCAATCACAGCACTATTGGCCGCGTTGGATGCGGATCCCATGCGACGCTGGTCAGAAGCAGACGTGACTGCGATGGGGTTTGACCCATCGACGGTACGACGCAGTTTCAAACGCCATTTTGGCATGACATTTTTGGACATGGCGCGTCAGCGACGGCTGGCCAGCGGGTTTACGGCGCTCGAAACGGGTAAAGTGATTGATGCGCAACTTGACGCTGGTTTCGACAGCCCCGCGGCATTCCGCGCAGCTTTCGCAAAGCTCATCGGCACCGCCCCTGGCAATTTCGCAAATGACGCCCTGCTGCGCGCGGCGCATATTCCAACCCCCTTGGGCGACATGATCGCGGTCTGCGACAAGCGCGCGCTGCATCTACTCGAATTCGCAGATCGCAAGGCGCTACCCGCAGAGCTGGCACGCCTTCGCAAGATGTCCAGGGGTGACATAGGGATCGGTCGCACAGATATCACGGAACAAACCGCCGCAGAATTGACCGCGTTTTTTGACGGTACAAGCGCCGATTTCACCGTGCCGCTGGTCTTGCACGGTACGCCCTTCACCCGCCAAGTTTGGACCGCCTTGCGCGATATTCCTGCGGGCGAAACACGCAGTTACGGCGCGCTTGCCCAAACCATCAATGCACCAACCGCCACGCGCGCGGTTGCCCGCGCCAATGGATCAAATCAAATCGCGCTCATAATCCCCTGTCACCGCGTCATCGGCGCGGATGGATCGCTGACCGGGTACGGCGGCGGGCTGTGGCGCAAACAAAAGCTGATTGATCTTGAAAAGACATATGCACAAAGGACAATAAAATGACCCACCCCGGCACGGTTTTTCGCACGCTTCACGTGGCGGGCCACCCGTTTATCATGGCCAACGTCTGGGACAAAGGCAGCGCCAAGATGCTACAATCCATGGGCGCCAAAGCCCTGGCCACATCGTCAGCGGCCCATGCATTCACGCTCGGGCGCGTAGATGGCGGCACGCTCACTTGCGATGAGGCTCTCGCCCATGCGAGCGACATTCTTTCCGTCGCAACCGTGCCAGTGCAGGGCGATTTTGAAAACGGTTTTGGTGACAGCCCAGATGACTGTGCGCAGACGGTCCGGATGGCGGCCGAGATTGGGCTTGCCGGGATTTGTATCGAGGATACGATCCTGCCGGGCGACGCCCCTTATGACCATGATTTAGCTATTGAACGGATCCGCGCCGCCGCAAGTGCGGCCCGCGCATTGCCAAATGACTTTGTGCTGACCGCGCGCGCCGACGGAATCATGATCGGCAGCTATGACACCGACGCCGCAATCAAACGGTTGCAAGGGTTTTCCGCTGCGGGCGCAGATTGTCTTTATGCACCAATGCCGCCTGATATGGCCGCGCTTGCACGCATTTGCGCAACCGTGGACAAGCCTGTGAATGCGCTTGTTGCTGGCGATTTTGCGGGAAAATCACTGGATGATTTCGCCAAGGCAGGCGCTGCGCGGCTATCGCTTGGGTCTGCGTTGGCGCGTGTTACCCATCGCGCGATCTATGATGCGGCAAGCGAAATGTTTAACGGGCAGTTCAGCGTCCTCAAGGACAACGGCATTGGCAGCGATACGATTGACCAAATGATGACCTAAGCGCGAAAAGGCCCGCAGTTTGCACTGCGGGCCTTTCTTGGTCTAGGCGCGATCTCGGGGATGAGGGACCCCGCCTACCACATTCCAATTCGCGGGATCAGAACTGGAACGAAACGCGTGCTGCAACAGTCGTCGCATCGAAATCAAAACCTGTGCCGTCAAAGTCGTCGAATTGGTGCTGAAGAACTTCGCCACCAACACGCAGACTGTCGCTCACACGGTATTCCGCGCCCAAACCTGCAAAGCTGCCAGTGTCCGAAAGATCTGTACCGGCAAAGTCCACCTCAGCCTGCGCAACACCTGCGGTGAAATATGGCAGCCAATCGCCAGCATCATACCCGACGCGTAGTTTTGCCCGCGCGATAGAGTCAATTTCGACGTCGTCTGCTGACGATTCTGCGTCTGTACCGTCGATATCTAGTTCAGCACCCAGTACCCATGAACCAAAGTCATGCATGTAGCCGCCGTGTACACCGTAAGTTGCGCCTTCAATGTCATCTGTCAGATCATCGGATTCAACTGACCCGAAACCAATTTGGCCACCAGCGTAAAAGCCTGTCCAATCACCGTTATGCATCATCGGTGCAGGGGCTGCTACGGGTACCGGAGTTGGTGCAACGGTTTCAACAGGTTCTGATAGTCCGCCAGCAGAGGCCATACCAGCAGCCAGTGCCATTGGTGTTGCGATCATGCTCAAACGAACCAGTTTCAATGTATTCATCATTTTGGTTTCTTCCTTTGTAGTTTGTGGTCGTGTGCACACATCTACGCTTTTATGGACGCCGTTCAAGATCACCTCACAGCCCTGTGAATAAGGTCAGCGAAAAAGAGCTAATTACCATAAAAACAAGGCGAATATCCGCACATCAAAATCACTTCGCCGTGAAACGAAAGGCGTTTACAGATCGCGTAGATTGCCAGCACACAACTTAACGGATGAGTCTGTCGGAACTGCGACTCGTCCCCCGGATACGGGCGCGCCAACCCCGGTTGTTCCGGGCGCCGACAAAGGCAAGCCGCGCGCCGCACGTACGGCCAAAAACGCAAAAGCTTGTGCTTCAAGCATATCACCGTTCAAACCGACCGCCTCGACCGGTACGACGTCGCTTTGCAGCCCCCCTGATATCGCGCGCATCATCGTCGCGTTGTTGCGACCGCCGCCGCAGACCAATAGTTGGGTTGTCGGTGCCGGGCATTGGGCCAAGGCGTGGGCCACGCTTGCCGCCACGATTTCTGTCAGTGTCGCGACCGCATCGGCATCAGAAAGATGAGCCACACTGTCGATCAATCCAGAAAACGCGTCACGGTCCAAGGACTTTGGTAAGGGGCGCGCAAAATATGGATGCGTTAGAAAGGCAGCTACAATTTTAGGGTCGGCAACGCCCGCCCCCCCCAAGGCCCCGTCTTTATCATAGGCAAGGCCACGGCGCGCTTGCACCAGATCGTTGATCGGCGCATTTGCGGGGCCCGTGTCAAAGGCGATCAACGCCCCGGGCTCTGCCGGATCACCATAGCGCGGATCGACCCAAGTAATATTGCCGACGCCGCCCAGGTTCAAAAATGCAACCGGGGCTGTAGCCCCAATCCATTTCCCCAAGGCAAAATGAAAAAACGGGGCTAATGGCGCACCCTGCCCGCCCGAAGCCACATCGTTGGTGCGAAAATCCCAAGCGACAGGCACGCCAAGCGCATCCGCGAGATGCTGCCCATTACCGCATTGGTGTGTACCTCTCCCACCTGGATCATGGGCCAGTGTTTGGCCGTGAAACCCTGCGATATCAACATCCTCAAACGGGGCCATCACGGCGATATGGGCGGCCTCGACCACTTTGGCGCATGCGATTACATCATCATCGTGCCAGCGCCCAAGATGCCCGCGCAGTACCGCACGTTCTGTATCAGTATAGGCGCGATAATCGCTGGGGCCAAAACCTGCGATGTCGATCCCGTCAGTGTCCAGCACAGCCGCATCTACCCCGTCCAGCGAAGTACCCGACATCGTGCCAAGCGCACGCATAAATCCAGATTTCAACATACGCTTTCCCTTGGGCCATGACCTGACTATAGAGTGCACCGAGACCACCGCAGGAACAAGCCAATGACCTACCATCCGAAATCTGAATTTATGTCTGTAATGATGTCGCGCGGCTTTCTGGCCGATTGCACAGATTATCAGGCGCTTGATGAGGCGCTGAGCAATGGTGTTGTTCCGGCCTATATCGGTTTTGATGCGACGGCAAAATCACTGCATGTCGGATCGCTGATCCAAATCATGATGCTGCGCTGGCTGCAAAAGACCGGCCATAAACCGATTACCCTGATGGGCGGCGGCACGACAAAGGTGGGCGATCCATCGTTTCGCGCTGATGAGCGTCCGCTTTTGGGGCCTGAGCAGATCGATGCCAATATCGCAGGTATCCGTCAGGTTTTTTCAGCTTACCTTGATTACTCGGATGCGCCAAATGGGGCGATGATGATCAATAATGCCGAATGGTTGGACGAGTTGAACTACCTCGATTTCCTACGCGACATTGGGCGGCATTTTTCGATTAACCGGATGCTGGCATTTGAAAGCGTGAAATCACGGCTGGACCGGGAACAATCGCTGTCTTTCCTCGAATTCAACTACATGATCTTGCAGGCCTATGATTTTCTTGAGCTAAACCGCCGTTATGGCTGCGTGCTGCAAATGGGCGGATCGGATCAATGGGGCAATATTGTCAACGGGATCGACCTGACACGCCGTGTGCTAGATCATCAGATTTTCGGCCTTACTTCACCACTTTTGACCACATCTGACGGCAAAAAGATGGGCAAGTCTCAATCTGGCGCTATTTGGTTGAACCCAGACATGCTGTCGCCTTATGAATTCTGGCAGTTCTGGCGCAACACGACCGATGCCGACACGGGCCGTTTCCTAAAGCTCTACACAGAACTACCTGTCGAAGAATGCGACCGTCTGGGCGCGCTCGAAGGATCCGAGATCAATGCCGCGAAAATCATCCTCGCTAATGAGGTCACCACCCTATTGCACGGGGCCGAAGCGGCGCAAGCCGCCGAAGCCACTGCACGCGAAGTGTTCGAAAAGGGCGGCGTTGGCGATGACCTACCCACTGTGACCCTATCGGCGGATGATTTGGGCGATGGCATTTCCATTGTGCAATTGTTTGTGCGCGCAGGTCTGTCCAAAAGCGGCAAGGACGCTAAGCGTTTGATCGGCGAAAACGGCGCACGTTTGAACGATGCCCCTTTGGAAAACCCCGGCCTGATCATTGATGCGGACGCACTGGCAACCCCGATCAAGCTGAGCGCGGGCAAAAAACGTCACGCGCTTGTGCAACTGGGCTAAAGCAACACTAAATCCACTGTAAACAATGTAATTCCCACGGGGAATGAAATGAGGGCGGCCACCACGGCCGCCCCCAATGCTGTTGGGCGAGGTGGTGGTGCAGTCACGCCTGCGACGGAGTTGGCACGTTTTTTCATGGCATCATTAACCACGTCTTAGGTTTCCAATGGCTTAACACAGTCTATGATTTTGCCGTTGCAACAACATCCGCACTACCGACAAGCGCTCCGCCGCATTGGCGCGACAGTGACAACCGCAGATATCCCCGGCGCAGCCCCCGTGCAGGTGATCAAACGTTTTGGTATCGTCTTTGCGCCGCGCGGGCCGATTTGGATCGCCCCGCCCGACGCCCATGCGCTCCGCGCAGCGCATTTACGTTTGATCAACAGCAACGGCGGTGATGCCCAAACCTTGCAAAAGGCCGGATACCGCCAAATCATGACACCCGCGACCGTGGCAGAACTCGCGCTTTCAACGGATCAAGACGTTATGGCCGCGCAGATGCACGGCAAATGGCGCAACATTTGGCGCGGCGCACAAAAACAGCCATTCAATATCAAAAGCACCCCGTTTGATACACTGGTGCATCAATGGTTGCTCGATGCCGATCTGGTTCAGCAACGCGAAAAACGCTTCCGCGCTTTGCCTCATGGCCTCATGCAGGCCTATGCTGATATCGCGCCGGGGGACGTTACAGTCTGGACCGCCGCGCGTGGAAATACACCAATCGCAGCAATGGTATTTCTGCGCCACGGGGGCTGCGCCACCTATCATCTGGGCTGGACGAACGCGGTGGGGCGCCAATCACGGGCCCACCATCGCCTACTGATTGAAGCAAGCATGTCACTGGCGCGCGGTGGCGTCCGACAGCTCGATTTGGGCATGATCGACACGCATAATGCCCCGGGATTAGCCCGGTTCAAGCTTGGCTGCGGCGCAACGGCGCGGCAATTGGGGGGTAGCTGGCTCAAGATATTCTAGCGAGGCGTGCAGCGACCTGTTAACTGTTGCCAAAGACCATAGGATATATTCATGACACTGTTGCAAATCACATCGCTGCTCATTGTTCTCGCAGGGGCATTTGGGTCGATAAACTATCTGTTTTTGCGGCTTCCCGCAGCAATTGGCATTTTGGTTGTGTCGCTGCTCGCCTCATTTTGTGTCATGATCCTTGATTTCGCGATGCCAAGCTTTGGGCTGGAAGACACGGTGCGCAACACTGTGTTAAGCATCGATTTTTCTGATGCGCTGCTGGAAGGCATGTTGGGGCTGTTGCTGTTTGCCGGGGCGTTGCACGTCAAAATATCAGACCTGCGCCGCGAATGGGTGCCTGTCGCACTGATGGCAACCATCGGGATTGCACTGTCGACCACGATTGTTGGCTATGGATTTTCTTGGCTGACGGGCATGCCATTGCTGACTGCATTGGTGTTCGGATCACTGATTTCCCCCACTGACCCAGTGGCTGTATTGGGGGTTTTGCGCGAAGCGGACCTGCAGAAATCGTTGGAAACAAAGATCGCTGGCGAAAGCCTGTTTAACGATGGGGTTGCCTATGTGGTTTTCTTGATCCTTGTTGGGTTGGCCTTTCCACATGGTGACAGTCATGGCAGCGACGCCGCGGCAGCGATTGAGCTGTTTGTCCAAGAAGCCCTTGGTGGTGCGGTGTTGGGTGTTGTTCTCGGCTGGCTAACCTTCCGGGTGATGCGCCGGATTGATGATTATTCGCTTGAGGTTCTCATCACGCTTGGCCTTGCGTTTGGCGGCTATGAATTGGCGGTTTATCTGCATGTCTCTGCACCCATCATGGCGGTTTGCGCTGGGCTGTTGATTGGCGATGTGGGCACAAAATTTGGGATGTCCGAAGAGACCCGGCTGTATGTTGATGCTTTCTGGAAACTTATCGATGAGATTTTGAACGCTGTCCTGTTCTTGATGATCGGGGTAGAGGTATTTGCCGTGGCGTTTGACACCAGCTTTATCGTCACCGGCGTGGCCTCAATCGCGCTGGCGCTTATCGCGCGTTTGGCGGCGGTTGCGGTGCCGGTTCTTATGCTCAAACCCTTCCGCAGCTTTTCGTCCGGGGTAATCCCGATCATGACTTGGGGTGGCCTGAAAGGTGGGATATCCGTGGCGCTCGCCCTATCCCTGCCCGATAGCGAATGGAAACCACTGATTCTGACTGCGACCTATGTCGTCGTCGTGTTTTCAATCATCGTCCAAGGTTTAACCATTACGCGGGTGGCCGCAAAAGTCGGTCGTGAACCGGAGCTACCGCAATGACCGATTATCTTGTCTACGACGTGTTTACACAAAACCGCTTTGGCGGTAACCAACTGGCCGTGATCCCAGATGCCCGCGCCATTCCCGAGAGCGACCTTCAACAAATCGCCCGTGAATTTAACTTTTCGGAAACCACGTTTGTCTACCCGCCCAATGATCCCGCACATACGGCCAAGGTCCGAATATTTACCCCAGCGGTAGAGATTGACTTTGCCGGGCATCCGACAATTGGGACCGCAATCGCGCTACGTGACCAAGGGCATAGCGGGGAAATGGTGCTGGAACTTGGGGTCGGCCCAATTCCCTGTTCGTTTGACGGCGATACCGCGTCTTTTGTCACAAGCGCTGCGCTTGAACGGATCAGCTTGCCTGTTGTCGCCTTGGTTGCAGCGGCGCTGGGGCTGCCGGAAACGGCCATCGACACAACGACCCACCTGCCCGTGCAAGCGAGCCTTGGGCTCACGTTTGTAATTGTTGCATTGGATAGCGCAGATAGCCTGGCGGCCTGTGCGCCCAATCTTGATGCAATACGTGAAGGTGCGCAAAAACACCCGGCCGGCTTAGATTTCGCGATCTACGCCTATGTGCGCGATGGTGATCAGATTGACGCGCGTATGTTCGCCGCTTTGGATAATATCCCCGAAGACCCGGCCACAGGCAGCGCCGCAGCCACATTAGCAGCTTTGTTAACCGAAGTTCTGGACGCCCCCCAAAGCCTGAAAATCACACAAGGCGTCAAGATGGGGCGTCCATCACTAATCACAGCGACCACACAAAACCAACGCCCCGCCCCTGTAACGATCAGCGGCACCGCTGTGCGCGCGATGGAGGGGCGGCTTGTTACCTAACCCATTACACGCCTATGACATTGGCCGGGACGGCACATCCGCCCCCGCCGGTGCGATTTCCACTGAGGTGGACGATAAGATCGCCTATCGCTGGCTGCATTTTGATCTTGCTGATCCGCATCTGCGCGCATGGTGTGATGACGCGCTGCCGCCACGCGCCGCGCGCGCATTGCTTGCTGCAAAGACTCGGCCGCATATGGATGATGACGAAAAAGGGATCGTGCTGACACTGCGTGGGATCAACCTGAATGACGGGCAAGAGCTCGCGAATATGGTGTCGCTTCGGCTTTGGATCACCCCGCGTTTGGTGATTAGCGTGCGCAGACTGCCGGTGAAGACAGTCGATGCACTCGCGAAACAAATTGCTGATGGCGATTGCCCTGCAGCCCCAGGCAATTTCATCACCCGCATTACCGAGCACATCGTTGAGCGGGTTGAAAAGGTATCAGTTGATCTTGAAGAACGCGCTGACGCGATGGAAGACGGCGTTTATCAAACCGGGGCCTCCGATGTTCCCGACCTGTTTGAACTGCAGCGCACCGCCATTCGTCTGCGGCGCCATATTGGACCGCTCAAGGATGCGCTGGGCGCTTTGGCGATTAACCACGGCGGGGTTTTGACCGACAGCCTGCGCAACCGTATGCGCGACACGGCCAACCGCGCGATGCGCTCTGTCGAAGAAGTCGAAGAGGTGCGTGACCGGCTCCGCGCCCTTTCCGCCCACATTGATATCACCCAAGAGGCGCGGATTGCGCGCAACGGTTATACGTTATCTGTTGTGGCCGCGATTTTTCTTCCGCTCAGCTTTATCACCGGGCTTTTGGGGGTCAACGTCGGCGGGATGCCTTGGGTTGATCATCCAGACGCATTTTTGATCCTATGCGCGCTCATGGTGGGTTTGGGGGCCGCGACTTATGCCATCTTACGGTGGATCAAGTGGTTTTAGATCCGCGTCACGGCTGGAAACCCGCTGGCTTTAACGGTATCTACCCTATGACCACAGACCGAGTTGCCGATGAAATCCACAATTCTTGAACGTTGCGAAGCCAATGGCCTGCGCATGACCGACCAACGCCGCACCATTGCGAGCGTTCTTGAATCGGCAACCGACCACCCGGATGTCGAAGAGCTGTACGCGCGCGCCTCAACGGTGGACGCGGGGATATCGCTTGCCACCGTTTACCGGACCGTCAAACTCTTCGAGGAAACTGGCATCCTTGAAAAGCATGAATTTGGCGACGGCCGCGCCCGATACGAAGCCGCGGACCGTGATCATCATGACCACTTGATCGACATGCATTCAGGCGAGGTCATCGAATTTGTTGACCCTGATATTGAGGCACTCCAAGAACGCATCGCAGCTAAATTGGGGTATGAGCTCAAGGGGCACCGGCTTGAGCTATATGCTGTGCCGATAAAAAAGGACTGAGCGCAGGTAAATCTGTGCTGGGTTGATCCGATCCTCTCTTTGCATCCGCGCAAAGCAGGCGTATGCCGATTTCATTGATCTTCAGATAAGGCGCAGACATGGACAATATCCGCGGCAGCATGTTGATGGTCGCAGCCATGCTTGGCTTTGCCATTGAAGACATGTTCATCAAACAGATGGCGGGCGCCATGTCTGTTGGCCAAATCCTGTTCATTTTGGGTGGGCTGGGCGGCATTGTATTTGCAATGATTGCACGTGCCTATGGTGATGCATTGTGGACACGCGACCTGCTGCATCCAGTTGTATTTCTGCGCAACACCGCCGAAGTCGTTGGAACATTTGGTTTTTTGACCGCCGTTGCGCTTACTCCAATTTCATCTGCGACCGCGATCCTTCAGGCGACGCCCTTGGCTGTGACGATTGGGGCGGCACTGTTTTTGGACGAAACGGTTGGATGGCGGCGCTGGGTCGCAATTGGGATCGGGTTGTGCGGCGTCTTGTTGGTCTTAAGACCCGGCATGGACGGTTTTGACGTCAATTCGCTGTTTGCGGTGCAAGGCGTGATCGGCTTGGCCATCCGTGACCTCGCCACGCGGCGTGTCCCGGAAACGGTAACATCACGGCAATTGTCGACCTATGCATTCTTGGTGCTGGTCCCCACGGGGGCAGCCGTAATGTTTATCAGCGGATCGCCAATGGTCACGCCGGGTCCAGCAGATATAACACGGATCGCATTTGCCGTTTTCGTGGGGGTTGTCGCATACTACCTATTGGTTGCAGCAACGCGTATCGGGCATATGTCGCTTATCGCACCGTTCCGCTATACAAGGCTTGTCTTTGCGCTTGTAATCGCAATTACAGTCTTTGATGAAACGATCGACGCGCTGACCCTGATAGGGGCCGCAATTATTGTTACATCGGGCATTTATACGCTTTGGCGCGAAGCCCGGCTGCGCCGCACTTCCCTTGCGTCAAAACCCGCGCTATAGAGCACATGATACCGCTAACATACCAGCTACGGAGCACAAAATGAGCACCATCATCGATATCCACGCCCGCGAAATTCTTGACAGCCGGGGGAACCCAACCGTTGAGGTGGACGTGATCCTTGAAGATGGCACAATGGGCCGTGCTGCTGTGCCTTCTGGTGCCTCAACAGGCGCGCATGAAGCCGTTGAGAAACGCGACGGCGACAAATCCCGCTACATGGGCAAAGGTGTGCTAGAAGCCGTGGCCGCCGTAAACGGTGAAATTGCGGAAGCGATCCTTGGCTTTGACGCGACAGAGCAAGTCGGCATCGACATGGCAATGATCGAACTTGACGGTACCCCGAACAAGGCCCGTCTTGGCGCAAACGCAATTTTGGGTGTCTCCATGGCCGTAGCCAAAGCGGCCGCTGATTTCACAGCACAACCGCTGTTCCGCTACATCGGTGGTACATCCGCACGCACCCTGCCCGTGCCCATGATGAACATCATCAATGGCGGCGAACATGCCGATAACCCGATCGACATCCAAGAATTCATGATCATGCCCGTGTCGGCGACCAACATCAAAGAAGCCGTGCGCATGGGTTCTGAGGTCTTTCACACACTGAAAAAAGAACTTTCCGCTGCGGGCCACAACACGGGTATCGGCGACGAAGGTGGCTTTGCACCCAACTTGGGTTCTACACGCGAAGCCCTTGATTTCATTATGACATCAATCGAAAAAGCGGGCTACAAGCCGGGCGAAGATATCTATCTTGCGCTTGATTGTGCGGCGACGGAATACTTTAAAGACGGCAAATACGAAATGGTTGGCGAAGGCGTGTCGCTCACTTCTGATGAAAACGCGGCCTACCTTGCGCAGCTTGCAACCGACTACCCAATCATCAGCATCGAAGACGGCATGGACGAAGATGATTGGGACGGCTGGAAAGCCCTAACCGACATGATCGGCGACAAAGTGCAGCTGGTTGGCGACGATCTGTTTGTGACCAACCCTGCCCGTCTGGCTGACGGCATTGCCAAAGGCTCTGCCAATTCGATGTTGGTCAAGGTCAACCAAATCGGCACGCTGACAGAGACCCTGCAAGCCGTCGACATGGCGCACCGCGCACAGTTTACCAACGTGATGTCGCACCGTTCCGGCGAAACCGAAGACGCCACAATCGCCGACCTCGCGGTTGCGACCAACTGCGGTCAAATCAAAACCGGCTCCCTATCACGCTCTGATCGTCTGGCAAAATACAACCAGCTGATCCGCATCGAAGAACTGCTCGGCGAAACAGCAACTTACGCTGGGCGTTCTATCCTAAAAGGCTAAAAATTCTGCCCCGTGCGACCAACGTTGCACGGGGCATTTTCTTACGAAATGGTATTGGCCCCGCCGATCATTTCAGACTACCTTTCCAATCATGTTAAATCCCGGCTTTCATCAAATCCCGCGCGGTATGGTCGCGACTGTTGTGACCTATTTGGAAATGACGGCGCCACCCGCGGCATCGCCACCACAGGCGCATGATTTTACCTTTGCCCGTCACACCGCCGCTGACCCAGAATGGTACCGCACAATGTTTCGGGCGGTTGGCGAAGATTGGTTGTGGTTTGGGCGTCTGTATTTGGCGGATGATGCATTGACCGCCATTCTGCATGATCCCGATTACGAAGTTTGGACCTTGCAGCAAGATGGGCAAAACGTTGGACTGGTCGAGATTGACCACCGCACATCTGGCGCATGCGAGCTGGCGTATTTCGGCCTTACCCCAAACACGGTCGGCAAAGGCGCGGGGCGTATCATGATGGCACATGCTGTTGCACAGGCTTTTGCACGCGATGTCGATCGCTTCCATGTCCACACTTGTACAATGGATAGCCCACAAGCCTTACCGTTTTATATGCGTGCTGGGTTCACTGCGATGAAACAAGAGGTCGAAATTGCACCCGATCCGCGCCTATCGGGCCACCTGCCCGCCGATGCATCTGCGCATATCCCGGTGTTCAAATGAGTGCCGACGCTATTATCAAAAAACTAGACCTGCAACCGCATCCCGAGGGCGGCTATTACCGTCAAACGTGGATCGCGGATAATGACGGGCGGCCCACAGGTACTTGCATCTATTTTCTGTTGAAAGATGGTGAAGCCAGCCATTGGCACCGCGTCGATGCCACGGAAATTTGGCTATACCACGCGGGTGCGCCGATTGTCCTTAGCTTGTCAGAATCCGATAACGGGCCAGCGATTGACCACATTCTTGGCCATGATGTTTTGGCCGACCAAGCCCCGCAAATCATCGTACCTGAAAACCACTGGCAGGCAGCAGCCACAACAGGCGATTGGACTTTGGTCAGTTGCACCGTGTCGCCGGGGTTTGATTTTGCCGGGTTCCACCTTGCAGAACCCGGCTTTGACATTCCGCGTTAGCGGTCGCCGAACATATCGCCAAGGCCGCCCAGAACGGACCCTTCGCCTTTGCTGCCGCCCGGTCCTGCGGCGCGCAAAATCCGGTCTGCAAGGCGCGAGAATGGCAGGCTTTGCAGATACACTGTGCCCGGACCGCGCAAGGTGGCAAGGAACAAGCCTTCGCCACCGAACACCATAGATTTCAGATTGCCTGCACGTTCGATGTCATAGGTCACACCCGAATCAAACGCCGCAATACACCCGGTATCAACGCGTAGCACTTCGCCCGGCTGCAATTCGCGTTTTATCACCGTGCCACCAACGTGAATGAACGCCATGCCGTCACCGCGCAAACGTTGCAAGATAAAGCCTTCACCGCCAAAGAATCCGGCGCCAAGCTTCTTTTGGAACGCGATATCGGTCGTGGTGCCAAAGGCCGCGCAGAGGAATGCGTCTTTTTGGCAGATCAATTCGCCGCCGACAGTGGTCATATCAACGGGGATAATTTTACCGGGGTAAGGTGCCGCAAAGGCCACGCGTTTTTTGCCCTGACCATCATTTGAAAAATGGGTCAGAAAGATTGATTCGCCCGTCAACACTCGTTTGCCTACGTTTAACAGCGAGCCCATCACGCCCTTTGTCGGGGTGGTCCCGTCACCCATTTTGGACACAAACGCGATGCCGTCTTCCATGTAATTCATGGCCCCGGCTTCGGCGATTACGGTTTCTTGCGGGTCTAATTCCACTTCGACGATCTGCATATCATCACCAAAAATCTCATAGTCAACTTCGTGGCACTGCATTGAAAAATCTCCTGAAAATTACTTCCAAAACCCTAGAGGATCTAGGTCACAGCGCCAAGACATGAAAACCGTACCTTGAACCGAGCCGCACAAAAAAAGGGGGACCGAAGCCCCCCTGATAGTCTTGCTGATCAGGCTCAGTATTTATACCGCTCGGATTTTTTTGCCTGCGGCCTGATCGGCACCAAGGGCGAACGCATCCGCCCCGGATCGGCATATTAATGCATTGAAAACACGGCGCGGCAGGCCCCGTTTTCAGTTTCAATGGCATCAACGGAATAAAGCGCGTTCATCGCAGAAGCCCCAAGGAATGCGACCGCCATGTTATTGGAAAACGCATCGGTGAGCGGCCCTGCAGCATCGGGCGCAAACTGCGCCTCAACACTGCGCCCCCGCAGGCGGATTTCATTGGCGTCGCAGCGGATACCGGCAATTTCGAACGCGTGTTCCATCAGCTGCAGCCCGATGTGCCGCCACAGGTGTTGCATTTCATGCAAGTCCCGTTGCGTACCAGTGTGTAGTTGCCGCATTCGCCGCACGGATCGCCTTCATATCCCTGCATTTTCGCCTTGTCGCGGGCGGAAATGCTGACGGTGCCCGTGCTGATCGCGGTTTCCGATGTGGTTTCAGTGGCGATGGTTTGCACAGTAACCTCTGCGCTTTCTTCAGTAGCGCCGCGCATCATAACCAAATCGTTTGGCATACGTTTGCGCAGGTAACCAGTTGATGAAATCTGCTTGAGCACCTCAAGCGAACGCGATGCTGCGGTTTCGGTTGGGGTTTGGACGTTAGACACCCCTTCTTCTTCACCACGGCCGATATCGTCGAACGCCGCCCCTTCGGGTTTCACATGGGCCAGATCGGTGCGGTCCAGATATGACACGGCCAATTCACGGAAGATGTAGTCAAGGATCGAGGTCGCATTTTTGATGCTGTCGTTGCCTTGCACCATGCCCGCTGGTTCAAACTTGGTGAATGTGAACGCGTCCACGAATTCTTCGAGTGGCACACCGTATTGCAGCCCAACGGATACCGCGATGGCAAAGTTGTTCATCATGGCGCGGAACCCGGCACCTTCTTTGTGCATATCAATAAAGATTTCACCAAGATTGCCGTCTTCGTATTCCCCCGTCCGCAGGTACACTTTGTGGCCACCGACGATGGCTTTTTGCGTATATCCTTTGCGGCGTTGCGGCATTTTTTCGCGTTCGCGGTTGCGCACTTCTTGGATGATGACTTTTTCGATCACCTTTTCGGCCAACACGGCGGCTTTTTCTTGTGGCGTACCAGATTCCAGCGTTTCTGCCGCCTCATCATCATCTTCAACCAAGGCAGATGCCAAAGGTTGCGACAATTTTGATCCATCGCGGTACAGCGCGTTTGCCTTTACGCCCAACGACCATGACAATTCATAAGCCTTTTGGCAGTCTTCGATGGTCGCATCGTTTGGCATGTTGATGGTTTTTGAAATCGCACCTGAGATGAACGACTGCGCAGCGGCCATCATGTAGATGTGGCTGTCAACGCTCAGATAGCGTTTGCCTTTTTTGCCGCATGGGTTGGCGCAATCAAAGATGTTGTAGTGCTCTTCTTTGAGGAATGGCGCGCCTTCGAGCGTCATTGTCCCGCAGACGTGATCGTTTGCGGCCTCGATATCTTGCTTTGAATAGCCAAGGTGACGTAGCAGATCAAAGGTTGGATCATTCAGCTTTGCGGCTGGAATACCCAGTGTTTTGGTGCAGAAATCTTCGCCCAACGTCCATTGGTTGAACACAAAACGGATATCAAAAGCAGAGGCGAGCGCCGCTTCGACCTTGTCGATTTCTTCTTGGCCAAAGCCATGCCCGATCAGCGATGTATGGTTAATGGCTGGCGCCTGACCGATGGTGCCGTGGCCGACAGCGTATGAAATGATTTCTTCAATCTGCGCCGGTCCGTAGCCGATTTTCTCAAGCGCGGCAGGCACAGATTGGTTGATGATCTTAAAGTAGCCGCCGCCTGCAAGCTTTTTGAATTTCACCAGCGCAAAGTCAGGTTCAATCCCCGTTGTGTCGCAATCCATGACCAAACCGATGGTGCCAGTTGGCGCGATCACCGATACTTGGGCGTTGCGGTAGCCATGCTGTTCGCCCAGCTCCAATGCTTCGTCCCATGCAGACACGGCCAATGCGATCAAACGCTGATCGGGGCAGTTTTTATGGTCGAGTGGAACAGGTTTGACGTCCAGATTGTCGTAACCTGTCGTTTTACCCAAGGCCGCCTGACGGTGGTTTTTGATGACGCGCAACATATGTTTTGCGTTCTTCGTGTAGCCTGGGAACGCGCCCAATTCGCCAGCGATTTCCGCAGATGTTGCGTAAGATACACCCGTCATGATCGCAGTCAGTGCTGCCCCCATAGACCGCCCTTCGTCGCTGTCATAGCCAAAGCCCATATTCATCAGCAAACCGCCGATGTTCGCATAGCCAAGACCAAGCGTGCGGAAGTCATAAGACCGCTGCGCAATTTCTTTAGATGGGAACTGCGCCATCATCACAGAGATTTCCAACGTCACCGTCCACAGGCGTGTGGCGTGCATATAGTCTTCGACCTGAAATTCACCGTCTTTGTAGAAGGTCAGCAAGTTCATTGATGCAAGGTTACAGGCCGTATCATCCAAGAACATATATTCAGAACAAGGGTTTGAACCACGGATTGCACCATCTTCGGGGCATGTGTGCCACGCGTTAACCGTGTCGTGATATTGGATGCCCGGATCGGCACAGGCCCATGCGGCATGGCCAACCTGTTCCCACAGGTCGCGGGCTTTGATAATCTTAGCGACCTCACCGTTTTTGCGGTTGATCAGCTTCCAGTCGGCATCATCTTCAACAGCTTTCAAAAACGCATCGGTGACGCGGATCGAGTTGTTAGAGTTCTGACCGGACACTGATGAATAGGCCTCGGAATCCCAATCGGTGTCGTAGGTTGGGAATTCAATGCTGGTGTGACCCTGCTTTGCGTAATCCAGCACACGTTTGATATATGTCTCAGGGATCGCCGATTTTTTTGCGGCGCGCACGGCTGATGCCAGCGCTTCGTTGGTTTTGGTGTCATAGGCCCCGTCAGCGGTGCCGTCCCACGATTGGATCGCAGCAAAAATGTCGTTGAGGTAACGTTCGTGCATCTTGGAACCAGCCACGATGCTCGCCACTTTTTGTTCCTCGATGACCTTCCAGTTGATGAATTCTTCAATATCGGGGTGATCTGAATCGACGATAACCATTTTGGCAGCGCGGCGGGTTGTGCCGCCCGATTTAATCGCGCCAGCAGCGCGATCACCGATTTTGAGGAACCCCATCAAACCAGAAGACTTGCCGCCGCCTGACAGCGCCTCACCTGCGCCGCGCAGAGATGAAAAGTTGGTGCCTGTACCAGAACCGTATTTGAATAGGCGTGCTTCGCGGACCCATAGATCCATAATGCCGCCTTCGTTGACCAAATCATCTTCGACGGATTGGATAAAACAGGCGTGCGGTTGTGGGTGCTCATAGCTAGATGCTGATTTTGTCAGCTCGCCAGATTGATAATCAACATAGTAGTGGCCTTGCGCCGGACCATCGATACCGTAAGCCCAGTGCAAACCTGTGTTGAACCATTGTGGGCTGTTTGGTGCTGCGCGCTGTGTCGCAAGCATATAGCGCATTTCGTCGAAATAAGTACGTGCATCTTCCTCAGACGAGAAGTAGCCGCCCTTCCAACCCCAGTAAGCCCATGCGCCTGCCAGACGATCAAAAACTTGCTTCGCAGAAGTTTCGCCACCGAATGTCGCATCCTTAGCGGGGACAGACCGCCATAGGAATTCAGGAACACCTTTTTCTTTCACTTTTTTCAACGCAGAAGGTACGCCCGCTTTGCGGAAATACTTCTGTGCAATCACATCGGATGCAACTTGGCTCCAGCCGCCCGGAATTTCACAGTCATCAAGTTTAAACACAATCGTCCCGTCAGGATTGCGAATCTCTGACGTTGTGGATTTGAATTCCAACGCTCCATATGCGTCTTGTCCTGATTTCGTGAAATTACGTTCGATTTTCATCTGTCTGCCCCTGATTTTATCGACATGCTGACGTTGCAGCAAAAAACTTGATCCCAACCACTCACGCGGTACCTAAAACACGCATCCGAGGGTTCGCTAGGCCGCAAAAATCATGTCAGGTCAAAGCCCGAAACACGCATATAATTGCATTTGGCATGACGCCCGCCTGAAGAACCGCCCCCGGTTAAATCGACACCACATGTAGTGTTCCGCCGATCTGCCCGCACAAACTGACGCATCTAGCCCTAGTGGGTCAACGAATTTTTAACACAAAATACGGATTAAATCAGTTGACGGCCCCTTTCCGCCACATCGAAAAATCATGCACCGATTCATCCACTATCTTGTCCACAGAATCTTAATTTCTGTGCAGAACCGGAAAGCTGTTTGGTTCGGCTGACTTAGTTAAAATTCTTCACAGATCAGATGAAGCATATCCCGCGGAACCACCCGATGCGGATCAATACAGTGAACAAATTTGGGGCAAAAATGGAACCGCCGGACAGCCTAACGGCGATCCGGCGTTCAGGTCCAATTTGGACTTAGTGGTCGGGGCGGAGAGATTCGAACTCCCGACCCTCTGTTCCCAAAACAGATGCGCTACCAGGCTGCGCTACGCCCCGACTGCGCTTTCTCTAAACGCGGTGAACTGATTTGAAAAGACCTAATCGTCACTCTTTTCATCACAAGGCAAAATTGCTTGTGCGCCAAAGCTGGGATGCTGCAAAACATCGCCAATATCGATACCTAGACGCGCCGCAAGGCCGCCATTTATCTCAAGAACCATCTGCACATCGTCGCCACCGGGAATCGGTGTGCGATCCAAAGGAATCGCATTTTCATGAATTTTGAGAATTTCGCCGTCTGGGGCGACAAATAGCATATCCAGGGGAATCAACGTGTTGCGCATCCAAAAGCTAACGCTTTGGGGATGTTCATAGACAAACAACATGCCCGTCATAATGGGCATCTGTTCAACAAACATGAGGCCTTGGGCGCGTTCCGCGTTGTCGTCAGCGACTGTGACGTGAAAATGCGCCTGCCCCCAATCGCCACTTACGGTCACACGATCAGGCGAACAGGCCGCCGATGCAGCTTGGGCGCAGAAAACGAATCCAATAACGGCAAGCGAAGCTTTCACCGGGCCGCAACTTCCCAGCCGACAACTTCTATTGCCATCCGGCCACGTTCACCATCAACGAGCCGCAGCCCGATCGCCTCGCCTGATTGAAGATCGGATAGGCCTGATCGGCGCAATACCTCGATGTGGATAAAGACATCATCGTCATTGCCAAAAATATTCGCGAAGCCAAATCCTTTGGCCTTGTCGAACCATTTCACGCGCGCAGGTTCAATTGCACGCAGTGCAATGTCTTCGGGCGAAAATTCTTCCATGTCTTTGAGCGGCACTGCGGCGTCCATCTCTGGCGGCGTGATCGATAACACCTCGGTCGCTTGCAGCCCACGTTGCGTATCTTGCACTGCGATCTCGATCACCGACCCGTCAACAACGGACCCCTGCCCAAAGTTGCGCAACACATTGGCGTGCAGCAAAATATCTGACCCGCCTTGATCAGACACAACAAAGCCGAATCCCTTTGCAGGGTCAAACCACTTTACCAATCCGATGACGCGTTGCTGGTCCGTTGTGCCCTGCGTTTCCATTCGTCTTCCCCTCAGGCACAACTAACGTCGCCCCTGTTCATTCTCAATTTTTGTCCCGATCGCAACCAAATACCAAACTAGCTTTAACCATACATTTCATTCAGCCCAAAATCTATGGGCATAATCTTTCGATGTTCCACGGCTCCTTAACCGTTTTACGCGACCAGCGAAACCGGTCATGCAACCTAAATGCGCCATCAGACCAAAATTCGATCTCAAGTGGCACAATCCGAAAACCGCCCCAAAATGGCGGTCGCCCCGGATCCGCCCCCTGTTGCGCAGTAACTTTTGCGACCTGTGCCATCAACGCAGTGCGTGATGACAATGGTTGCGACTGACGCGATGCCCAAGCCCCTAGCCGACTTTTGAGCGACCGTGACTTATAGTATGCGTCAGCAATTTCGCCGTCCTCGCGAACAACCGTTCCACGCACCCTAATCTGCCGCGCGAGCGACTTCCAGTGCATAACAAACGCTGCTTTGCCTGCCTGCTCAATCTCTTGTGCTTTGCGGCTTTCATAGTTGGTGTAAAACACAAATGCAGCCGGCTCAATCTCCTTAAGCAAGACCATACGGACGTTAGGTAAACCTGTTGCATCAACGCTCGCGAGAGCAATCGCATTCGGGTCGCTCGGTTCGCTCGCGCGTGCAGTATCAAGCCATTGACGTGCAATAAAAAACGGGTCTTCGCCCGCAAAGATTCCGCCCCTGTCTACCATGTCGAAACACGCTCCAAAAATTACTTCGTTAGGATTAGGGACAATCCGATAAACGCGCAACCACTTTAGCTCGTTTCCTCAAAAGCTTGCTGCCATCGGTACAATCCCCTAAACGAAGTGAACTTAATAATTATGCAGCCGAAGGAACTACAGCGATGACGTCACAGCTGATGAAGGGCAAACGCGGGCTTATTATGGGCCTTGCCAACGACAAATCCATCGCGTGGGGGATCGCAAAATCCTGCGCCGATGCGGGGGCTGAACTTGCCTTTTCTTATCAAGGTGACGCGCTGAAAAAACGGGTTGATCCACTGGCTGCATCGGTTGGATCCGACATCGTTTTGCCCTGCGATGTTAGCGACGAAGGATCTATCGACACACTGTTTTCCGAACTTGAAGCGCGCTGGGGTAAACTTGATTTCGTCGTACATGCCATTGGCTTTTCAGATAAAAATGAACTGCGCGGGCGCTATGTTGATACCAGCCGCGACAACTTCCTCATGTCGATGGATATCTCGGTTTATTCGTTCACAGCCGTCGTGAACCGCGCAGAAAAGATGATGAATGATGGCGGGTCTTGCCTGACGCTCACATATTATGGCGCAGAAAAAGTCATGCCGCACTACAATGTCATGGGCGTCGCCAAAGCCGCGCTGGAAGCATCGGTGCGTTACCTTGCCGAAGATCTGGGCAAAGACAACATCCGCGTGAACGCAATCAGTGCTGGTACGATCAAGACTTTGGCCGCATCTGGTATCGGCGATTTTCGGCTCATCATGAAGTGGAACGAGTATAACTCGCCACTGCGTCGTACCGTGACCCAAGAAGAAGTCGGCAAATCGGCACTCTATCTCCTGTCTGATTTGGGGAGCGCCGTAACCGGAGAAGTCTTGCATGTCGACGCCGGCTACCATGTCGTTGGCATGAAAGCGGTCGACGCGCCCGACATTTCGAAGGATTAACTATGACGTTCGCAGCCTTCGGCACAATTTGGCTTTTGCACGCGCTGGCCGCGATCAGCCCCGGCCCCGCCGTTGTGATGTCTGCACGTACAGGTGTCGTCGAAGGTATGCGCACGGGCGCGATGCTCGCAGTAGGAATCGGGATCGGCGGGGTGATTTGGGCGCTCTTGGCACTTTGCGGGTTGTCGTTTGTGCTTCAGACCGCGCCCGCATTGCTCGTCTCCCTAAAAATCTGCGGCGGCGCCTATCTGATCTGGATGGCCTGGCATCTTTGGCAGGCCGCAGATCGGCCCCTTGATACGCGCGCGCATTATGCGCCACCACGCAGTGCAGTATCTGCGTTGCGCCTTGGTATCACGACACAGCTTGCGAATCCAAAACCCGCCGTTCTTTTTAGTGCAATTTTCGTGGGCACAGTTCCTGCGGGCACCAGTCTTTGGACTTATACTGCAATCCTTTTGATCGTTTTGGCCAATGAAACAATTTGGAACATCTTGGTTGCACGGGTATTTTCGCTTGAAAGATCACGCCAAGGCTACATAAACCTCAAATCCATCATTGATCGCGCTTTTGGCGCGACCTTGGCCCTACTTGGTGTCAAGATCGCAGCCACATAGCCGCCTCCATAAGGAAAGTAACGATGACCGACACACGCCTGCCGCATGAAAAAGGGTTTCACATCAGCTGGGATCAAATCCACCGCGACAGTCGGGCGTTAGCATGGCGTCTTGATGGCAAAGGGCCCGATGATGGGGCGTGGAAAGCCATTGTAGCGATTACACGTGGCGGTATGGCCCCGGCCATGATTGCGGCGCGCGAATTGGATATCCGTACAATCGATACCATCAGCGTCAAAAGCTACGACCACCAAGATCGTTCAGAGGCGAAAGTCCTGAAAGCACCCGACGCCGAACTGATGGGCGACGGCACCGGTATTTTGATCATCGACGATTTGGTCGACAGCGGCAAAACGCTTGAACTGGTGCGCGAGATGTACCCAAACGCGCATTTCGCAACGGTCTACGCGAAACCAAAGGGGCGTCCACAGGTTGACACCTTTATCACCGAAGTCAGCCAAGACACGTGGATCTTCTTTCCTTGGGATATGGCGCTGCAATATGTCGAACCCTACCGTGGGACTGATTAGGCCCGCTGCGCAGACCAATCGAATTTGACTTGCGGCGAAGCCGCTCAATTGGATCAGACCATGACACGACCCCGCACCGCGACGACATTTTTTCCGCCCGTGATGGAGGCCCGCCGCTGGCTTGATGGGGTAACCCACCCAGCCGACCGGCCGCTGCTAAATGTCAGCCAAGCCGCACCGGTTGATCCGCCCCCGGCCCCCTTGCGCGAAGCGATGGCGCAAGTGGTGCTCAATAATCCTGACGCGCATCTTTATGGGCCGGTCCTTGGCCTGCCAGAACTGCGCGCGGAAATTGCGACCCGCTGGTGCACTGCCTATGCTGGGACCGTCGCTGCCGATCAGGTTGCGATTACATCGGGCTGCAACCAAGCCTTCGCAGCCGCGATTACCACGCTATGCGCCGAAGAAGACGAAATCATTATCCCCGTCCCATATTATTTTAACCACCGTATGTGGTTGGATATGTCAGGCGTGAAAACTGTCGCTTTGCAAACCGGTCCGGGCATGATCCCTGATGCGGACGCAGCGGCTGCGTTGATCACCTCGCGCACCCGCGCAATCGCGCTTGTGTCCCCGAACAATCCTTGTGGCGTCGAATATCCGGCTGCAACATTGCGTGCCTTTCTGGAACTGGCCCGCAAACACGGGATCGCCCTAATCGTCGATGAAACCTACCGCGACTTCGATAGCCGCAGTGGCGCGCCCCATGATCTGTTTGTCGATCCAAATTGGGACGACACATTGATCCAGCTTTATTCCTTTTCCAAAGCCTTTCGCCTGACCGGCCACCGCGTCGGCGCCATTGTTGCAAATGCGAAACGATTGGCTGAGGTTGAAAAATTTCTTGATACCGTCGCAATTTGTCCCAATCAATTGGGCCAACACGCGGCACTTTGGGGGATGCAAAATCTTGACGCATGGCTTGCGGGCGAGCGGCTCGAAATTTTAGATCGGCGCGCCGCGATCACTGATAATTTTGCACCGATGGCGGCAAAGGGCTGGGAACTGTTGGGCTGTGGTGCGTATTTTGCCTATCTTAAACACCCGTTTGCGATGTCTTCGGCTGATCTTGCCCCGCTTTTGGTACGTGACGCGGGCGTGCTTGTGCTGCCTGGCACGATGTTCATGCCCGATGATCTGCCCGGTGGCGAAACCCAAATTCGTGTCGCATTTGCCAATATTGACCGCGCAGGTGTTGAAACCTTGTTCAATAGGCTGTCAAACCTGTCTTACTGACCCTTGCACCCACCTGCGTGGGGCCGTATTCATGCCCCACATAAGGGCGGAGCACGCAAGAACCATGTCAGACAAAAAGAAAAATCGGGTTGGTCCATTGATCATCGTTGGTGTCGTGCTTGTTGGCATGGCGGGTTTTGGCTCTGGCGGGTTCACCGGCAATATCAGCAGCCTTGGCACTGTGGGCGACAAAGATGTGCCGATCAACGCTTATCAGACCGAGCTCAACCAACAGATTTCAGCGATCTCCCAACAATTTGGGGCTCAAATCACTTTCCAACAAGCCGTTGGTTTGGGCATCGACCGTCAGGCCTTACAATCTGTGATCCTCAACCGAACCCTTGACAATGAGGCAACCCAGCTTGGGCTGTCCGTTGGTGACGAACGCGTTTTTGATCAGCTCAAAGCGATCCCTGCCTTCCAAGCGGGAAACGGGTTTAACGCGGAAAGCTACCGCCTGTCGCTGCAACAATCCGGCCAATCCGAAGCTGCTTTTGAGACCAGCCTGCGCGATGAGATGTCGCGCACATTGCTGCAAGGTGCCGTTGTGAGCGGCGTGCCGACAATGGATGTGTTTGGCGAAACCCTGATTGGCTTTATTGGCGAAGAACGCAGCGCCACATGGGCTGTGGTTAGCGCCGATATGCTTGAAGAACCCCTGCCCGGCGCAACGGATGCGGAAATCCAAGCCTATTACGACGCAAACCCAGCAGAATTTACCCTGCCTGAAACCCGCGACATTACTTATGTCTGGATCACACCCGACATGATCCAAGACCAGATGGAGGTCACCGACACCGCCATTGAACAACTGTACCAAGACCGGATCGCAGAATTTATACAGCCCGAACGCCGGTTGGTTGAGCGTTTGGTCTATCTTGATGCGGCCAAAGCAGATGAAGCCCGCACGCGCCTTGACGCCGGTGAAATCACATTTGACGAATTGGTGGCAGAACGCGGTCTGACATTGAACGATGTCGATATGGGCGATGTTGACCAAGAAGAGCTGCGCGCCGCAGGTGAAGCGGTCTTTGCGGCAGTCGCGGGCGATGTGGTTGGCCCGTTCAATTCACCGCTTGGGCCTGCAATTTTCCGAATGAACGCGGTTTTGACGGCACAGGAAACTTCGCTAGAAGAAGCCACACCGCAACTGCGCGATGAATTGGCCGCGGATGCCGCGCGCAGCGTGATTTCCGACAGCACAGACGTGATCCTTGATCTTGTCGCGGGTGGGGCCACGCTCGAAGATTTGGCCGAACGCACAGATCTGCAACTTGGCACCATCAATTGGACAGCCGATATCGCAGAAGGTATCGCAGCCTACGACAATTTCCGCGACGCGGCTGCGGCGGCACAGGAAGGTGCCTTTGCTGAGCTGATTGATTTGGCCGATGGCGGTGTCTTTGCACTGCGCCTTGACGGAATTACCCCGCCGACTGTGCAGCCGTTGGATGATGTCCGCGCCGATGCCGAACAAGGCGCCGAAGATAAAATTCAGCAAGACGCAGTGCTTGCGCTTGCAGAAACTTTGGCTGCGGACATCCAACCGCTGACCGGGTTCGATACGGTCGGTTTGGTCCCAGAGATCATCGAAAACCTGACCCGCACCGGTTTTGTTGAAGGCACGCCAGCCACATTCAACGAAACTCTGTTTGAAAGTGCGGTGGGTGATGTCACCGTACTAGACGCGGGCGACCGCGCCGTAATTTTGCGGCTTGATGCGATTGCCGCACCCGAAACAACAGATGAACTGACAGCGGCACAAATCGACAGCATCGCGCAGAACGCAAGCCAAGCCATCGCGCAAGACATCTTTGCGGCCTATGCAACTGCGCTGCAAGAAGACACAGACGTGAATATCAATCAGGCTACCGTGGACGCGGTCAACGCCCAGTTCCAGTAGGTCACCATGTCGCTTTTACCCGATTACGATAGCTTCGCCCGCGCATATGATGCGGGCGAAAATCAGGTTGTTTATACCCGTATTGCAGCAGATCTGGACACGCCTGTGTCCTTAATGCTCAAACTGTCGGGCGCAGGCAAAAACGCCTTTATGCTTGAAAGCGTAACAGGCGGCGAAGTCCGTGGCCGCTATTCTATCATCGGCATGAACCCCGATTTGGCATGGGAATGTCGCGGCACCACGTCGCGCGTGAACCGCAATGCGCGCTTCGACGACGCTGATTTTCAACCGATGGAAGGTGATCCGCTAACAGCGCTGCGCGCCTTGATCGCAGAATCGCGGATTGCACTGCCAGATGATCTGCCTGCTGCCTCGGCCGGGCTATTTGGGTATTTGGGTTATGACATGATCCGTTTGGTCGAACACTTGCCCGATGTGAACCCTGATCCGTTGGGCCTGCCGGATGCGGTGATGCTGCGCCCCTCTGTGGTGGCCGTGTTGGATGGGGTGAAGGGCGATGTGATCCTTGTGTCCCCCGCCTATGTGAATTCCGACCTGAATGCGCGCGCAGCCTATGCGCAAGCGGCTGAACGGGTTATGGATGCGCAGCGTGCGCTAGAACGCCCCACCCCCGGCGATGGCCGCGCACTGGCCGATCCGGCCCCCGTCAGCCCACCACAATCGAATTTCAGCCACAGCGCCTATCTTGAAGCCGTTGAAACCGCCAAAGAGTATATCCGTGCCGGCGATATTTTTCAGGTCGTCCCGTCACAACGCTGGACCCAAGATTTCCGTGAGCCGCCCTTTGCGCTTTATCGCAGCTTGCGGCGCACGAACCCGTCACCGTTTATGTTCTTTTTTAACTTCGGAGGGTTCCAAGTCATCGGAGCCAGCCCTGAAATTCTGGTACGCGTATTCGGCAACGAGGTGACTATTCGCCCCATCGCAGGCACCCGCCCACGTGGCGCAACCCCGGCAGAAGATAAAGCAAATGAGTTGGATTTGCTGGCCGATCAAAAAGAACTGGCCGAGCATTTGATGCTGCTGGATCTGGGTCGGAACGACACTGGCAAGGTCAGCAAAATCGGCACTGTGAAACCCACCGAAGAGTTTATCATCGAACGCTATAGCCATGTGATGCATATCGTATCGAACGTTGTCGGTGAATTGGCCGATGACCAAGACGCGCTATCCGCATTCTTTGCAGGGATGCCTGCCGGCACGGTATCCGGCGCACCCAAAGTCCGCGCGATGGAAATCATCGACGAGCTGGAGCCCGAAAAGCGCGGTGTTTATGGTGGCGGCTGCGGCTATTTCAGCGCCAATGGCGATATGGATATGTGCATCGCGCTGCGTACAGCCGTACTACAAGATGAAAAGCTCTATATCCAAGCGGGCGGCGGTGTTGTCTATGACAGTGATCCAGAAGCCGAGTACCAAGAAACCGTGCATAAATCGAATGCAATCCGCAAAGCGGCTGCCGATGCCACGATGTTTAAACCCGGTGGCAATTGACCCAAATGCATAGGTGGATCAAGATCCACCCTACCCCAAGACCTATGGCATCACGTCGAGCAGCACCGCTGATACCGGCGCGAGCGCCAATTGCTGTTGATTGACACCGCCGGACCAATCCGCGAGCGCCGCAAGCGTTGTGTCTTGTACCCGCCCAAGCAACACAGCGTTTCCAGTTTGACGCGCGCGTAACGCTGCCTGATCAAGCCGGCGTTTGATCGCAGCTTCATCTTCACCCGCGCCGTCAAGCTCTCGCATAATCGCGGCGGCGGGCACACCTGCCTCTGTTGCGGCTTGTTGCGCTGTGTTCAACCCGCGCTGCGCAGTAATCAGCCCACGCCCATCAGCCGCAAGCACCTGCATCACCTGCGCTGTCGCTGCCCGGTTATTGCGCAAAACACTGCTCTCATCCGCAAAGAGAATCGCGGCTTCTGGTATCAAGCCAAAGACCGCTTCGAACGCGACCTCAATATCTGTTGGCACCGCACCGGCAGGCAATGACACCTGCACCGCAACTTCGACCCCGGCGGATTGATACGCCATGGCCCGGTCATGTGCTTGCGGGTCAAGCGCGTGTAGCACGACCGTCACGGGCAAGCCCAGTTCCGCAATTTGCGTCGCCATATCCGCATTTGCACCACTATCAATCAGCAAAACGGAAAGTAGCGGCACTTCATTCGGATTTTCAAAGGCAGTCCCAAAACGCTGCAACGCCGTTTCTGCTAGGTCCCCCTGTGATAGGTCATCCTCTGCTGCGATATCGCGATCCTGCGCGTTGCTCTCAGACGAAACTCCCAAACGCAAAACGCGACCAGTATTCGCTTGGGGCGCGGGCTCTGCGGGTTCGGTCGTTTCCGGTTCTGCTTGCGCCAGCTCAGGTACAGCCGGGGTTTCCGGCGCCTCGGAGACGATCACAGGCGCTGGGGTTTGCGCCTCGACGATTGGTTCCTCTAGCGGAATTGCCGGTGCAATGCTTTCGGGTTCAGGAGCGGGCTCTGGCTCAGCAATTTCGGCAACCTGTGGGACCGTTTCTTCTGGCGTTTCTTCGGGTACGAGCACCGCAATTGATTGGGTATCTTCTGCGGGCACCACAGGTGCGGCTGGCGCTTCGACAACGTCAGGTGCATTCGCGACCAACGCATCTTCGGCGATTCCTGCGACGGTCGGCGCGTCAGTCTCGGAGACCTCGGCGCGGGGAGGCGCAGATTGCGTTGCGATCACCGCTTCCTCTTCGGTCATTGGAATCTCTGGCTGTGCCACGGTCGTGGTCTCAAGCGCGGGTTCTTCCAGCGTGGCTACAGCAGTTGATTCGTCAGCGACCGCGGGGTCGTCCTGAATCGCTTCCAGTTCCAAGGTTTGCGGCGGTACGGCCGGTTCCGTATCAGCCGCGGGGGCAATGATTTCTGCTTCCGGTGCTGATACGCGGGGCGCATTTACGGCAAATTCACGCGCAACCGCTGGCGGTGTGGCTTCGTCTTCGAGGCTGACGGGCGCCACTGTTTCAGGTGCGGCCACCAGAGGCATTTGCGGCGGAGCGTTTCCCGCTGGCTGCTCAGCAACAAGAGACGCGATACTTACAGCCGTACCACCAAGCCAAAGCGCCCAAATGCTGCCTCGTAGAATGCCCGCCATCGTCAATTCACCTTATTCAGTCGCGCAAAATCGCGCCGTACGACCTTGACGCTGCCCCGCGTGTCGGCCCATGTATGAAATTGATTATACCGTGACCCTTTAGGGCGGCGGTACCCCTAAATACGACCAAAACGGGATTTTGTCATGCTTTTGCTGATAGATAACTACGATAGCTTCACCTATAACCTCGTTCACTATCTGGGTGAGCTCGGGGCGGACGTCGTTGTGAAGCGCAATGATGCGCTTGATACCCAAGAAGCAATGGCGACGCGACCCGATGCGATTATGCTCTCTCCCGGCCCCTGCGACCCCGCCCAGGCGGGCATTTGTCTGGCCCTTGTACATGCGGCAGCCGAAGCAAAAATTCCGTTGATGGGTGTCTGCTTGGGCCACCAAGCCATTGGTGAGGCCTTTGGCGGCAATGTCGTGCGGTGCCATGAAATCGTGCATGGTAAAATGGGTGCGATGAAGCACAAGGGCGTTGGCCTGTTCAAAGGCCTGCCTAGCCCGTTTGAAGCCACCCGCTATCATTCGCTGATCGTTGAACGCGCCACCCTGCCCGATTGCTTAGAAATCACCGCAGAGTTGGAAGATGGCACGATCATGGGTTTGCAGCACAAAACCCTGCCGATCCACGGCGTGCAATTCCACCCTGAAAGCATCAAGTCTGAACATGGGCATAAATTGCTGAATAATTTTCTTGAGATGGCAAAGGTGCCCGCATGAGCGATGCAATGAAACCGCTGATTTACGCAGCTTCTGAAGGGCCATTGTCGCGCGCACAGGCGCAAGAGGCTTTTGAAATCTTATTTAAAGGCGACGCCACTCCGGCCCAAACGGGCGGCTTTTTGATGGCCCTACGCTCACGCGGCGAATCCGTTTCCGAATACGCCGCAGCCGCCGCTGTGATGCGCGCGCATTGTGTGCCCGTCAAAGCCCCCGAAGGTGCGATGGATATCGTCGGCACGGGCGGTGACGGCAAACACACGTTGAATATTTCGACTGCAACGGCCTTTGTTGTGGCGGGTGCAGGTGTACCTGTCGCCAAACACGGTAACCGTAACCTGTCGTCCAAATCTGGCACGGCGGATGTGCAATCCGCGCTCGGGATCAACGTCATGGCCACGCCAGAGATTGTTGAACGCGCCATTGCAGAGGCTGGGATTGGTTTCATGATGGCCCCAATGCACCATCCGGCAATGAAGCATGTTGGGCCTGTGCGGCTTGAGTTGGGTTGCAAAACGATCTTTAACATCTTGGGACCGCTTACAAATCCGGCGGGCGTCAAACGCCAACTAACGGGCGCGTTTGCTGTCGATCTGATCCATCCAATGGCGGAGACCCTGCAACAGCTTGGGACTGAGAAAGCATGGCTTGTGCATGGAAGCGATGGCACAGATGAGATCACGATTTGCGGGCCAACAGCGGTCGCAGCCCTTGAGGATGGCACCATCATATCACGCGAAATCCACCCCGAAGATGCCGGGCTGCCCGTGCATGATTTCCGCGACATTATTGGTGGCACCCCAGAAGAAAACGCAGCAGCGATGCGCGCACTATTGGATGGTGCGACGGGCGCTTACCGCGATGCGGTGTTGCTGAACGCTGCCGCAGCGCTAGTCGTGGCTGACAAGGCTGCCACGCTTCCCGAAGGCGTAGAGATCGCGCGCGACACTATCGACAGCGGCAAAGCCAAGCACGCTGTCGAAACGCTCGCACGGATCACATCGGCCTGATGTTTGATCTGGGGCGATTGGGTGCGTGGCGCGATCTGGCGTTTTTTGATGACAATCTCCCGGCGATTGCGGCGCAGTTGGACACGGATATTCTCCCGCCGCCAATGCTGACATTTGCGGCCCTAGAACGCTGTCAACCAGATGCGACCCGAGTCGTCATCATCGGCCAAGACCCTTACCATACACCCAGCAAAGCGGATGGGCTGGCGTTTTCGATCCCTGATGATTTTGGAGGACGCCTTGATAGTCTTGGCAATATTTTCAAAGAGATAGATAGCGATCTTGGGCAGCTACGCAGCAAGACCGGCCTTTCCGATTGGGCCGATCAAGGCGTGCTTTTGCTCAATACCGCGCTGACCGTGCAGCCCGGAAAACCCAGAGCCCACGCAAAATTAGGCTGGTCGCAACTGGTTCTTGAGGTGATCAAACGGCTGGATGATACCCCACGCGCCTTTATCCTTTGGGGTGGCCCGGCGCAGGCCTACGCCAAACATATCGCCCCCGGAAATCTGATCTTAACCTCGGCGCACCCGTCGCCATTATCATGTCACCGTGGTTTTTTCGGGTCGCGCCCATTTTCAAAGGTGAACCAGTGGCTTATTGAACAGGGGCAAGAGCCAATAAATTGGGCGGACCCATGACCGATATTCTCGAAAAGATCAAAACTTATAAGCTCGCGCATGTCGCGGCCTGCAAAGAAGCGGTGCCCCTGTCAGAGATTGAGGCACGTGCCAAAGACGCGCCGCCGACACGTGGGTTCGCCGACCGTCTGGCAGAGGCCGCGCGCGAAGGTTATGGGCTGATCGCCGAGATTAAAAAAGCAAGCCCGTCCAAAGGGTTGATCCGCGAAGACTTTCACCCGCCCGCGTTGGCTGAGGCGTATCAAGCGGGCGGCGCGACTTGCTTGTCCGTCCTCACCGATGGCCCATCCTTTCAAGGCGATGACAGCTATCTGACCGCTGCACGCAGCGCCGTTGACCTGCCCGCGCTGCGCAAAGATTTTATGTATGACACTTACCAAGTCGCCGAAGCCCGCGCGCTGCACGCCGATTGCATTTTAATCATCTTGGCCTCTGTATCAGATGCGCAAGCCCAAGAGCTTGAGGCCGCAGCATTTGAATGGGACATGGATGTGTTGCTAGAGGTCCATGACGCTGCTGAATTAGAACGCGCAAGCTTGCTTAAATCACCGCTGATGGGGATCAATAACCGTAACCTCAAGACCTTTGAAACCACGCTTGATACCACACGCACCCTATCGAAACTGGTCCCTGCGGATCGTACAATTGTATGCGAAAGCGGGTTAAACACGCCCGAGGAACTTGCGGATATGGCCCGCTACGGTGCGCGCACGTTTTTGATCGGCGAAAGCTTGATGCGTCAAGGTGACGTGGCGACCGCGACCCGCACATTACTTGCGAACCCCGCAATCGGTGGCATGTGATGACGGGCCTTAGCCACTTTGATGCCGACGGTAGGGCGCATATGGTCGATGTGTCGGATAAACCCGTCACTGCACGCGTGGCCGTGGCAGAGGCGTTCATTAAAATGACCGCGACGACCTTGGCGCTGATTGTTGAAGGCCGCGCGGACAAAGGCGACGTTTTAGGTATCGCCCGGATCGCGGGTATCATGGCTGCCAAAAAGACCGCTGATCTGATCCCATTGTGTCACCCGTTGCCGATCACCAAAGTCGCTCTCGACCTGACCCCCGATGAAAGCTTGCCCGGCATCCGCATTACGGCCACCGTCAAAACGGGTGGGCAAACGGGCGTCGAGATGGAGGCGCTAACCGCTGCGAGCACAGCCGCATTGACCGTCTATGACATGGTGAAAGCGGTGCAAAAAGACATGGAAATCGGCGGCATCCGCGTCACGTTGAAAGACGGAGGCAAATCGGGGCGGTTTGAAAACCCATGACGAAGGCAGGGCGCTCACTTGAACTTTTCTTTGTCGATGGGCGTGCCGATGGGATGCTAACCGCTGAAGTGTTCAACTGGACCGGCCATGTTCTGCGCACCCAAATTTGAATGTATAGTGCCACGTCGCGGCCTGCATGCCTTTGCGATTGCGCAAGGTGGTGAGGTGATTGTGCAAGCAGGTTCATCTGTGCGCGCAACGTGGGTCGGCGAACGTACTAGCAAAGCAAGATATTCGAAACTTCGTGATAACTTGTCGCAAACGGCACGATCGCTGGGACGGATGATACCGCGATTTTCACACAAGATTACGCATTTTCCAGCCCACCATCTGCAGCGGCGGTCGTATTAGGATGTTCGGCGAATAGGCGTACGTCATGGGTACACTTCACGACGCAAGAAACCTATGCTGACTGGGAAACCGCACAATTGAATGATGTCACCCCATGATCACCGTCGATGCAGCCCTTGATCACCTCTTTGCGCTCAGCGCGCCTTTGGCCGTTGAAACGGTTCCACTGACACGAGCGTTTGGCCGCAATTTGGCGCGGGATGTTACCGCGACACGCGATCAGCCGCCCTTTGCTGCTTCGGCGATGGATGGCTATGCGGTGTGCCGTGCGGATGTTCGCCCCGGCATTGTGTTACAGGTGATTGGTGAGGCGGCTGCAGGGCATGCGCTTGCCACGGCGGTGAAACCAGGCGAAGCGGCCCGGATTTTCACAGGGGCCCCGTTGCCTGCGGGGGCGGATCATGTGGTGATCCAAGAGGATGTCACCCGCGCTGGCGACATGATTACACTCGGGTCCGATTTAGAAACCAAACCCTACGTCCGCCCCGCAGGCGCTGATTTTCGGATCGGCGATCAGATCAAAGCGCCCCGTGTCTTATCCGCTGCGGATATTGCCTTGCTTGCCTCAATGAATATCGCGCAAGTCCCCGTCAGCCGCCGCCCCGTTGTTGCGATTATCGCGACGGGCGATGAATTGGTGCAACCCGGCGAGACCCCCGACCCCGATCAGATCATCGCATCCAACAGTTTTGGACTGGCCGCATTGGTGCAAAGCCTTGGCGCACACCCGCGCCTGCTGCCGATTGCGCGTGATAATATCCCAGCGCTTGAATTGGCATTTGATCTCGCGGGTGATGCCGATCTGATCGTGACAATAGGCGGGGCCTCGGTCGGCGATCATGATTTGGTGGGGCAAGTCGCGCAATCAAAAGGCATGCAGCAGGCGTTCTATAAGATCGCGATGCGCCCCGGCAAACCCTTGATGGCTGGGCGCATGGGCACTGCGGTGATGATCGGCCTACCGGGCAACCCAGTGTCTGCGATGGTCTGCGGCCATGTGTTTCTCGCACCTGTTATCCGCCATATGTTGGGGCAAGACCCCACGCCTGCGCCGCGCCAAAGCGCTGTTCTAGCGGCACAGGTTGGTCCAAACGGGTCGCGCGAACATTACACCCGTGCGCGTCTTGGCCCGGATGGAGTGACCGTATTTGAGCGACAGGATTCCGCGCTACTCACTGTTTTGGCCGACGCTAATTGCCTAGCCATACGGCCGATCAACGATCCAGCCCGCGCTGCTGGCGACAAAATTCAGATTATCCCGCTGTAAACCGCGCACAGGTTGACACAAAACAAGAACATGAATAGAACATATGCAAAACCTACTTGGGGATAAGTCATGCTTACGAAAAAACAGCTCGATCTTTTAGCCTTTATTAACACCCGAATTCAGCGTGATGGTGTCCCACCCAGTTTTGATGAAATGAAAGAAGCACTGGATTTAAGGTCTAAATCCGGGATTCACCGCTTGATCACGGCGCTTGAAGAACGTGGATTCATCCGGCGGCTTGCCCACCGTGCACGCGCGCTTGAAATTGTGAAGCTACCCGATGCAATGCAAAGTAAATCTGGGTTTACCCCACGTGTGATTGACGGTGACAAACCCGACAGCACGCCGCCTGCCGCCATGTCGATCGACAATGGCGCGGTTGAATTGCCTGTGATGGGTCGGATTGCAGCCGGCGTCCCGATTGAGGCGATTAGCCAAGTGTCGCATAATGTGTCGGTGCCGCAATCCATGATCGGTGCCGGTGATCACTATGCGCTTGAAGTCAAAGGCGATTCGATGATCGACGCGGGCATTAACGACGGTGATGTCGTGGTGATCCGTGAAACAACTGTTGCGGATAATGGCGACATTGTTGTGGCCCTTGTTGAGGGCCACGAAGCCACGCTTAAACGGTTCCGTCGTAATGGCAGTGCCATCGCGCTTGAAGCAGCCAACCCCGCCTATGAAACCCGTGTGTTCCGCGATGATCAGGTGAAGGTCCAAGGCCGGTTGGTTGGGTTGATCCGCACGTACTAGGGCGCATGTAGCAAGATCTCTGACGTGGGCGCGGCATCAGCGTTCGCGTTCCATAGGCGATTACCTACCACGCCTTGGGCCGTCGTCAGGCGCAAATCCCCCGCATCCGAAAGATCAAAGGCAAGCGCCCCTGTTTGCCGCAACCGGTTGATATCGAAAGTGATACAGGGGCGCCCGGAGACATCCTCTTGGTTGCTAATGAGGACATCTGCGCCGCCACAACCATGTAGTGCGGCAAGTGCAGTTTTCCCAGTCACCTGCAAAACCTGCCATTCCCCGACATGCGCGCGCACTATACGCCCGTCGCGCGTATAGCCAGGACGACTGGCAGCCATTTCCTGCGGCGCGGGCCCGCCATCGTTTTCGAGCCAAATTTGGGCGATAAAACTGCTTCCCTTGGATTTGGACAGCGCCCGCCCTTCTGACCCCATGACCCCGATCATCGCCGCATTGTCCGCCACTAAAAGTGTCGGTCGGGTTGCCTGCCCCCAAAGCAGGAAAGACACAACAACCGGAACGATGCCAATCGCGCGGCCGCGCCCCTGCCAAAGGATGATCCACAACAAACCCAATGCAAGCAGCGGCACCACCCCACTGCTTGGTGCAATGACATGTCCAACAGCGCCATCCCAGCCTGACACCGTCTGTGCGACCCACAAAATCCACTGCAAACCCCAGGCCATCACGGTAAAGCCAATCCAAGATAATCCAGCTGGCGCGAGACAAATCGCCATAACCGCAGCGGGCATCACCAACACGCCCATCAATGGAACGCTCGCCAAATTTGCGATCAGCCCGAAGTGCGCGATTTGGTTAAAATGGGCGGCAGCAAACGGCGCGGTGGCAAGCCCCGCCACAAATGATGAAATCACGACCGAAAACACGCCGCGTACCCATTTGGGCCAGCCGGACATATCAAACTGACGCAGCCAGCCAAAGACCGCAACAAGCGCTGTGGTCGCCGCGAATGACATTTGAAACCCGGGGCCCATCAATGCTTCGGGCTGCCAAAGCAACACAATGATTGCTGCGATTGCCACTGCACGTAACGTCAATGCGCGCCTGTCCAAAAGCACCGCCACCAACATCACAGCGACCATGATAAATGCACGCTCGGTTGCGACATTGCCGCCAGAAAGCGCCAGATAAAACGCCCCAACGATCAAAGCGCAGATCGCGGCGATCTTTTTCGTATGAAACCGCAGTGAAATAGTCGCGCTTAACGCCAACCCATATCGGATCAGCGCGAAGATAAACCCGGTCAGCAGCCCCATATGCAATCCCGAGATTGCCAAAAGATGCGCAAGGTTCGCCGCCCGTAAATCAGCCAATGTTTCTTGGCGCATCGCAGACCGGTCCCCCGTCATGATCGCCGCTGCAAAAGCCCCGGGATCGCCCGGGATCGCGGTTTGCACAAAGCTGGAAAGCTGCATGCGGATCGCAAAAATGCGCATCTGCAATGATCCTTGATCCGGCGCATAAAGCCGCAAGACGGGTGTGCGCGTGTACCCGACAGCCCCGAGTCCCAAAAACCACGCATGCCGCTGAAAATCAAAGCCGCCGGGTTCTGCTGGCCCCGCAGGCGGCGAAAGATGCCCGGTTAGAACGAGCGTTTCACCGGCTTTGTAAGTGGTGACCACTTGATCACCATGTACCGAAACCCGTACCCGTGCAGGCGTACGCGCCGGAGACATACGCGAAAGCACCACCTGATCCAGCGTCAGACGCGGCGCATCGCTGGCAGATCGATCGATATTGACGACCCGCCCTTGGATAGGGCCGTAATAGCGAAAGCCAAGCACGGGTTCGGCGACCGCCCCTGTGCGCCACTGGGCAACCCCGCCCCCTGCAAGCACAAGCGCGATACCGATTGCAAAGGGCGCAATTGCGGGCGTTATCCAGCGCGCACACACAAACAAAGCTGCCGCAATCGCCCAAACGGCACCCACAACGTCGCGACCGGGTTCCTCTGGCAATGAAAAATATGCCCCGATTCCAATCGCAAGGCACACAGGCACCCAACCGATCAAGCCACCGCGTTGCGCCAATAGCGTGTCTTGCAGAGCTGCGCGCACTTGTTCTTTACCCCACAGTTTTGTATCCCCGCCCCATCCGGGACCCTACCGGAATGCTGGTTAGCGAAAGGTTAATTCCCCATGTCCGTTGTCACTCGTTTTGCCCCTTCACCCACTGGCGCCCTGCATATCGGCGGCGCGCGCACGGCCCTGTTTAACTGGCTTTATGCCCGTGGGCGCGGCGGAAAATTCGTGTTGCGGATTGAAGACACCGACAAGACCCGATCAACAGATGAAAATAAGCAGGCTATTCTCGACGGGCTCAGCTGGCTTGGACTTGATTGGGATGGCGATCCTGTGAGCCAAGCGGAAAACGCACCGCGTCACGTCGAAGTCGCGCAGCAGATGCTGGCAGATGGGCACGCGTATAAGTGTTTTAGCACGCAAGATGAAATCGAAGCCTTCCGCGAAACGGCGCGTGCGACCAAGCAATCAACGCTGTTCCAATCACCTTGGCGCGATGTGGCAGCCGCTGATCACCCGGACCTGCCCTTTGTGATCCGTCTTAAGGCCCCACGCGACGGCAAGACAACCCTGCATGATGAGGTCCAAGGCGACGTCACATGGGCGAATGATCAGCTTGATGATATGATCTTGCTGCGCTCGGATGGTTCGCCTGTATATATGCTGGCCGTCGTTGTTGATGACCATGATATGGGCGTGACCCATGTGATCCGCGGCGATGATCACCTTGCGAATGCCTTCCGCCAGAACCTCATTTACGACGCCATGGGCTGGGCTAAACCCGTTCTGGCCCATATTCCGTTGATCTTTGGCCCTGATGGCAAAAAACTGTCCAAACGCCACGGCGCGACGGGTGCGGCCGAATACCAGCAGATGGGCTACCCGGCTGCGGGCATGCGCAATTATTTGACTCGCCTCGGCTGGAGCCATGGCGATGATGAATTCTTTACCGACGCGCAGGCGCGCGAATGGTTTGATCTGAACGGAATTGGGAAATCACCCGCCCGGTTTGACACCAAAAAGCTCACGAATATTTGCGGCCAACATATTGCGGGATCCGACGATGCTGCACTGCTGCAAGAACTGCAAAAATACTTGGTTTCCGTTGGGGAAGATGCCCTGACAGACCAACAAAATGATCGTTTTTTACGTGCAATGCATTGCCTCAAAGAACGCGCAAAGACCATGCCTGATCTTCTTGAAAAAGCGCGATTTTTATTGGTAAACCACCCCATTGATCGGGATGAGAAAGCGCAAAACCTGCTCGACGATGTATCCCGTGGTATACTGTCGGAATTGACGCCGCAGCTGCAAAATGCTAGCTGGACGCGTGACACCTTAGAAGGGATCGTCGCGTCGCTTGCCGAAGCTCATGAAACGAAACTAGGCAAACTTGCAGGGCCGCTACGTGCGGCGCTGGCTGGGCGTGCGGTTTCACCAAGTGTGTTCGATATGATGTTGGTCTTGGGGCAAGCGGAAACAATTGCGCGGATACAAGACGCCAGCGACTGAAACTAATTCGTTACGATTGGCTGCTAGCTGGAACACCGACGAACAAAGATGCGCCGGCAACACCTGCGTTGCGCGGCATAAAGGGGAAGATATATGGCTGAAAATACAGATACCGCAAAACTAACGATTAAGGGCGAAACTTACGAGTTGCCGATCCACTCCCCTACGGCAGGCCCTGACGTTGTCGATATTCGCAAGCTATATGCCCAAGCGAACGTGTTCACCTATGACCCCGGTTTTACGTCAACATCAGCTTGCGACAGCACAATCACATTCATCGACGGTGACGAAGGTGTGTTGCTGCACCGCGGATACCCAATCGATCAACTTGCTGGTCAATCACATTACCTCGAAGTTTGTTATTTGCTGCTTTATGGTGAACTTCCTTCGGCGGCTGAGCTGGAGAAGTTTGAGCGTCTCGTGACCAATCACACGATGATCCACGAACAGATGCACAACTTCTTCCGTGGGTTCCGCCGCGACGCACACCCAATGGCAACGATGGTTGGTGTTGTGGGTGCGATGTCCGCATTTTACCACGATTCAACGGATATCAACGATCATCATCAACGCGAAGTTGCGTCAATCCGTTTGGTCGCAAAGATGCCAACGATTGCGGCTATGGCTTACAAATATTCGATCGGCCAGCCGTTTGTATATCCGCGCAATGATTTGGATTACGCGTCAAACTTCTTGCACATGTGTTTCTCTGTCCCCGCAGAAGAATACCACGTGAACCCCGTTTTGGCACGCGCGATGGACCGCATCTTTACGCTGCACGCTGATCACGAGCAAAACGCATCGACATCGACCGTGCGTTTGGCATCATCTTCGGGTGCTAACCCGTTCGCGTGTATTGCGGCTGGTATTGCGTGTCTTTGGGGCCCTGCCCACGGTGGCGCCAACCAAGCCTGCCTTGAAATGCTCAAAGAAATCGGCTCAGTCGACCGTATCCCTGAATTCATTGCCCGCGCAAAAGACAAAAACGACAGCTACCGCCTGATGGGCTTTGGCCACCGCGTTTACAAAAACTTTGACCCGCGCGCGACTGTGATGAAACAGTCTGCGGACGAAGTTCTTGAACTGCTCGGCGTCGAAGACAACCCACTGTTGCAGGTCGCGATGGAGCTTGAAAAGCAAGCGCTTGCTGATCCGTATTTCGCAGATAAGAAACTGTTCCCGAACGTTGATTTCTACTCGGGTATCATCCTCGAGGCGATGGGTTTCCCAACATCGATGTTCACGCCAATCTTTGCGATGGCCCGCACCGTCGGTTGGATTTCTCAGTGGAAAGAACAGCTTGCCGATCCACAGTTGAAAATCGGTCGCCCTCGCCAGCTTTACCTTGGCGAGACACACCGCGACTATATCGACATCGAAAAGCGCTAAAAATTGGGCCACCTTCGGGTGGCCTTTTTCTTATGAACCCCACAGCCCCTCGCAAAATATCATAGGTTAATCCGTGACGCTCAAAACTGACCGCCTTGTGCTTCGTGAACCGCGCCCATCCGATCTGGATGCGATGTATGCACTCTATAGCGATCTGCGCGACATGAAATATTGGTCGACCGCCCCACATGCAGATCGCTCTGCAACCAAAACCTTACTCGAGCGCACGATAGCTTCATGGGAAGAAAACCCAGCCTATTTCCAAATGACATTGGATGGCACCTACATCGGAAATGTCGGGAATTATCGCGGTAGTGAGGTTGGGTTCATTTTGCATCCGGATCACTGGCGCAAAGGTTATGTGTTTGAAGCCATGCAAGCCGTAATCCCATATCTGTTTGATACCACCATGCACCCCGCATTAACGGCGGAAGCCGACCCGCTGAATGTGGCATCCGTCGGGTTGCTGCGTCGGCTTGGTTTCGTAGAGACCCACACAGCCAAAAACACCCTTTGTATCAATGATGTCTGGTCAGACAGTGTATATTTAGACTTGCCACGCCCAAAGAACCTGCATTAACCTAACACTGGTCATCAGTTCACCAAGGCGTCGCCAGTCCATCCCGGACCTCGCTAAACCTGACATTGGCATATGAAGATCCGCTGCAATCAGCCGGATGATAAGGGCGACCATCACACCGCGTGCGGTGCCGGTACAGATTTCAGGGGCGCGATATGCCACGCCAATTACAACAGATCACGATCAACGACCTTTCTGCATTTACCAAATCCTTGCGCGTCGCCTTGCAACAGCAAGAAGATTTTCCAAACCACGCGCGGATGCTCTCGCTGGTGGCCAAGGCCGCTGGCTATGAGAATTACCAACAGCTCAAGGCGGATGCCCCCGCCCCGGCCACAGCAAAACCGCCACGGAGTGTTGAACGTGCCTTGCGCGCCTTCGATCATGGGATGATGACGCGCTGGCCAAAACAAACGGTGGTGCAAGGGCTTTGTCTTTGGGTGTTTTGGGCACACCTGCCTGCAAATCAAGATTTAGCAGAGAAACAGGTGAACGAAGTGCTGAAAGCGGGTCACAGCTTTGGCGATCATGTGCTGTTGCGGCGGTCACTGATTGACCACCGCCTTGTGACACGCACCAAGGACGGCAAAATCTACCGCCGCATTGAACAGGCACCACCCGCCGAGGCGCTTGCCGTGTTAGCGGCTGTTCAGCGCCCTTTGTAATTTGGTGCGCGTTTTTGCATGAATGCGGCGACACCCTCGTAGAAGTCATGGGTCTCGCCGCAAATCGCTTGGAGTTTTGCCTCAAGCGCCAATTGGTCGTCCAGTGTATTTTCAGACGAACCACGGATCGCGGTCTTTAGCTGTGCGTAAGCCACGGTTGGCCCGGTCGCGAGTTGCAGCGCCCGTGCTTTGACGTAATCCGGGAATTCAGCTGCTGGCACCGTTTCATAAATCATGCCCCAGTCGCGGGCCTGTGTTGCGCTGATCTTATCAGCAAACAAGGCGGCCCCCATCGCACGCGCCGCACCGATTTGACGCGGCAACCAATAGGTGCCGCCTGCATCGGGGATCAATCCAATGCGCGTAAACGCCTGTACGAAATACGCATCCTCGGATGCAATCACCACATCCGCCGCAAGCGCAAGGTTTGCCCCGGCCCCCGCCGCGGGCCCATTCACCGCGCAGATTGTTGGGATTTTACAATCAAAAATGGATTTCAGCATCGGCACGTATTCATCGCGCAACGTGGCTTCCATATCGACTTTGCCATCCTCGGCTGCATCCGCAAGATCTTGCCCAGAGCAGAACGATACCCCTGCCCCTGTCATCACCGCGACCCGCGCATTGTCTTGTGCGTGTTTGAACGCATCTGCGATCTCAAGCCGGATGCGCGTGTTCAGCGCGTTCATCACCTCCGGACGGTTCAGCGTAATCGTGGCCACGTTGTCGGTGATGTCATAGGTAATTTCTTGATAGTCCATCTGCGTATCCTTGGGCTGCGTAGCCGCCACCCTAACGCCTTAGCTAACCGTGCAAAGCACGACGGGGCGTCACTGTTTCAGGATTTCTTCCAACGCCGCTTCTTCATCCGCGCTCAGCGGTGCTGCAACTTCAGACTTGCGCCGAATTGTAACCCAGCCGACGCCAAGCGCCAGAAGCAGCATCAATGGGGCCGCCAGCCAAAGGATAAGGTTCGCCCCCTGCGCATTGGGGCGCAGCAATACGTATTCGCCATAGCGGAACACCATGTAGTCAACGACCTGCGCATCAGTATCCCCTGCAACAAGCCGTTCACGCAATACCACGCGCAATTCTTGGGCGACCGGGGCGTGCGATTCATCGATGGATTCATTTTGGCAGACCGGGCAACGCAACCCTTGCGACAATTCACGGGCCCGCGCTTCTAACACTGGATCGTCCAGAATTTCATCAGGTTCGACCGCGAAAGCGGGTGCCGCCAATAGGCACAGCATGAGGACCAAGCGTTTCATTCCGCCGCCACCATCTGTTTTGGTTTCGCCGCCGCCGCGCCGATCCGCAAACGACGGTCAGACAAGGAGATAAAGCCCCCCAAAGCCATCAAGATCACGCCGCCCCAAATCCAATTGGCAAAGGGTTTGACGTAAACACGCACAGCATAGCCGCCATTCACCTGCGGATCACCAATCACGACATAGATATCACGCAGAACGCCATTGCGAATGTCTGCCTCTGTCGTGGGCATTTTTGCGACAGGGTAGAACCGTTTTTCAGGGCTCAGCGTGCCCAACTGCTTATCACCACGCCAGATGCTCATATCTGCCATGGTGGTCACGTAGTTAGGTCCATCAACTTGGCGCACCTCATTCAGTGTAAAGCTGAATTGCCCAACGTCCCAGCGGTCGCCAACCTCGGCCACGCGAATATCCTCAATCTCCCAGGCCATCATCGCGGCAATGCCAAAGACTGTGACGCCCATCCCCATATGCGCAAAAGCCTTACCCCAATCCGCACGAGGCAACCGCGTGACCCGGCCAAGCCGCGCCTTGATGCTGCCGCGCCCGCTGCGCATCCATAGATCCGCAATAGATCCGCCAACGACCCAGACACCCAAAATCACGCCTATCGGCCCCAAGGCCGTGCGTTCCGTTTGAATTGCATAGGCCAATGCGCCAACCGCGATTGACAAAATCATCCAAGGCACCATCGATTTGATCGCCCGCGACACATTCCCGCGTTTCCACGCAAGGATCGATCCGACAGGCAGAACAATGGCCAAGGCGACCATAAAGGGTGTGAATGCAGCTTCAAAAAACGGCGGGCCGACCGAAAGCGTGCGCCCGAACAGCATTTCCGCAACAAGCGGCCAGATCGTTCCGATAAAGACCACAAAGCAAGAGACCGCCAGAAGCACGTTATTCAAGACCAATGCGCTTTCACGGCTGACTGCACTAAAGACGCCTTTGGATTCCAGCGCACTTGCGCGGGCCGCGAATAGGGTCAGCGCGCCGCCCAAGAACACCGCGAGAATAATCAAAATCAAGACGCCACGTTCGGAGTCTGTCGCAAAAGCATGCACCGATGTCAGCACGCCGGACCGCACGATAAATGCCCCCAATAGCGAAAACCCAAACGCAAGAATGGCTAGCAAAACCGTCCAGCTTTTCAGCGCCTCGCGTTTTTCAACGACAATGGCGGAATGCAGCAAAGCGGCGGCGATCAGCCAAGGCATAAAGGACGCGTTTTCGACCGGGTCCCAGAACCAAAAACCGCCCCAGCCCAATTCGTAATAGGCCCACCAAGACCCCAGCGCGATGCCAATTGTTAGAAACACCCATGCCGCCAGCGTCCAAGGGCGCACCCAGCGCGCCCATGCAGCGTCAACTTTACCCTCGATCAAGGCTGCGACCGCAAAGGAAAACGCCATGCTTAGCCCGACGTAACCTAGATAAAGGAATGGCGGATGAAACGCGAGACCGGGATCTTGGAGCAACGGGTTCAGGTCTCGCCCATTCAGTGGCGGTACCGCAAGACGCAAGAAAGGGTTCGACGTAAACAAGATGAACGCGAAAAACGCAACGCCGATAGAACCTTGCACCGCTAAAACGCGCGCACGCAGACGTGCGGGCAGATTGCCGCCAAATACGGCCGCGCTTGCGCCAAATAGTGCGAGGATCATCAGCCAAAGCAGCATCGACCCTTCGTGGTTGCCCCACACACCGCTGATTTTATAGATCATCGGTTTATCAGTATGCGAATTGGCGTAGACCAGCTGCAGCGAGAAATCAGAGGTTACAAAGGCCCAAGTCAGCGCGCCAAAGGAATAAGCGACCAGCAAAAACTGTGCGAGAGCCGCAGGTTCAGCAACCCCCATCCAACTGAGGTTATTGCGGTGGGCGCCAATCATCGGAATGACCATCTGCACAATGGCAATGCCAAAGGCCAGAATCAGCGCGAAATGTCCAAGTTCAGTAATCATGTCCGCAGTCTTAGCCCAAATTTCGACGGTGCGACATGGGCACACGGATATTTCACCGATACAAATTGACGCGACACATCACATCCGAAAGCCGCCCTGCAGCGCATAGGTTAACGCCCCCATCAAAAACCCACCTATAATCAAACGCACGAGCCATTTGAGCGTGTCCTCAATCGCGCCAAGACGGTCCGCGACATTGTCGCGGTGCACCTCATCCACAGCGTTGCGCGTTTCAATCAAACCAAGCCGTTGTTCGACCTTGTCAAACCAACTCCTATCCATTCTGCGCCTGCCAATCATCCAAGGCGGGGTTGTCACTTATGGGGATTTTATGCGCCTGAACTGCTGCAACGGTTCCTGCCACGGCACGCTGGAAATCTTGTTCTTTGGCCTGATGGCGCGCCCCAAAATAGAAGCTCACAATCGCCCCCATCAACCACCACAGCGGTTCAGGCACCAGTGCAAGCCCTTCCATACCCTTGATGAATTCATCAGGTCGGCGCAACGCCGCGATGAACATCCAAATTGTGCCAAGCGCCAACATTGGGCGCGGTAAACGGTTGAGCCCATCGACCAAGCGATCAAAAAGCCCCCTGCGCGGATGCACAAATTCGGCGGCGAATTGTTGCAGGCTTTGCGATTTCGCGTCTGCGGCCCGGATAGCCCCGTTTTCGGCGTTTTCGCGGAAAACTTCGGCGGTATCCGCGATCACATTGCGCCCATCGCCGAATAAGAAACCCATGATTCCTGTCACCAACCCCATTGTTCAACCCTTTGTTTATGTTGTGTTTCCGTCAGATGATAACGCGGGTCTATGAATTCTTCAGCGCGGGTGATCCAGCCACCTTTGCCACCGTCACGTCTGCGTGCATAATTACGGCTGGCGGGACGCCGCGCCGCCAAATCATAGTAATAATTGCGGCGCGCAATCCCGTATGCATCAACCATATGACTTGGCGCAGCCGCGAGCGCTTTTTCAGTTGCAGCAATCGTCTGTGGCCCGATCTGCCCATCCACTGTTACCGCGATCCGCATCTCATTGAGCAGCCGTTGCAATATCCGCACTGCATGGGCGCCCGCGTTCACATACATATCAAAAACCGTCGCATGTAACGGTTCTGGCAGCTTGTCGATCTTGGGCGCGCGGAAATAATGTTCGACGAATATTGATACGGCATGGGCGCGGGTCAGTACCCGCACATCATCTTCTGTCACCTGATTGTCCCCGGTCAAATCCATGCCGAGCCTTCGCATCGTGTGGATCGTCACACCATAATTCGTGGCACCGCCGGGATCGTCGGGGTCGTTTACATAGCCACCCTCGCGGGCGACAATTTCACTGGCGATTTGTGTAATGGATTGCATCGGTGGCCCTCATGTCTGCGTGACATGAAGGCTGCCTGAGAGAGGTTAATGTGTCGCGTCTGCACCGTCCGGTGCAACATAGGTGCCCTGATCCTTGAGCGCATCAATGACTTCTTTAGGCATATAAGTCTCATCGTGTTTAGCAAGAATTTCAACAGCTTCGAAGGTTCCGTTAATGTAATGACCTTGCCCAACGACGCCCTGACCCTCGGCGAAAAGATCAGGTAAGATACCAGTGTAGGCCACATTGATCACAGCGCCGCCATCCGTCACCGCAAAGGTGATTTCTTGCCCTTGACCGCGCACAAGCGATCCCGTTTCAACCAACCCGCCGAGCCGGAATAATTCGTTCGGGGCGGGCGGTGCGGCGGAAACTTCACTGGGTGAGCGGAAGTACTGAAAGCTGTCTTCAGGCAAAAACCAAAGTGCCGTCAGTATCGCCCCGACACAGGCCCCGGCGATGCCGGTCACCTGAATGCGCCGTCGCTTTTTGAGATTCTTCAGCCCGCTCATGGGAACACCGGTGCCATCATCAGCCCCTCCGTTTCGGGCAAACCTAGCATGAGGTTTGCATTTTGCAGCGCCTGCCCAGACGACCCTTTGGTCAGGTTATCCAAGGCTGCAATCACAATCGCACGCCCTGCAATCCGGTCTGCCGTCACACCAATGTGGCAAAAATTCGATGCCCTGATATGTTTGATCGACGGTGCCTGCCCCATTGGCAGCATCTCGATAAATGGTTCATCCGCATAGGCGGTGTTCAATGTGTCAAAGATCACCTGCGGTTCACCTTGCACATATGTCGTCGCCAAAATTCCCCGGTTGGCCGGGATCAAATGCGGTGTGAACTGGATATGCACAGGGCGGCCAGCGATTGCGCTAAACTCTTGATCAAATTCGCCTAAATGCCGGTGTGTGCCGCCCACGGCATAGCCATGCGCACCCTCGGACAGCTCTGCGTGCAGCAGGTTTTCTTTTAGGCTGCGCCCTGCCCCAGATACGGCTGCCAGCAGGTTCATTACGATCTGATCAAGATCAATCACCCCCGCAGCAATCAGTGGCCGCAGCACATATTGCCCGGTCGCGGCGTTACAGCCCGTACCAGCAACAAGCCGCGCGGTTTTAATATCTTCACGGTAAAATTCGGTTAGCCCGTAAACGGCCTCTTTTTGCATTTCAACAGCGGCATGGGGCTTGCCGTACCATTTTTCATAGGCATCAGGATCGCGCAGCCGGAAGTCAGCGGAAAGATCCACGATTTTCAAATGCATCGGCAATTTTGAAATCACCGCTTGCGACGTCGCATGCGGCAAACCGCAAAACACCAGATCGACCCCGTCAAAAGACATATCTTCGATGGTCGTCAGGACGGGCAAGTCCAAATGCCGCAGATGTGGAAACACATCGGCCATGGCCATGCCCGCCTTTGAGTTCCCAGAAAGCCCGACGATGTTCAGGCTTGGATGTGTGGCAATCAACCGGACCAATTCAGCACCAGTGTAACCAGAAGCGCCAAGAATGGCGACGTTATGTGTCATAGTTTTATCCCTTTGGGATGGAAATGGGGTAAGTTCAGGCTGCGGTAAATGTGATTTGTCGTCGCAGGAACTGTGTCGCGCGGGCAGAGACCTTAACAGGATCTCCCGTTGTCAAAAACGCCGATTCCAAACCCGGGCCGACCATTTCAGGACGCCGCGCCAGATAATCAGCAAGGCTTTCGGCAACCAGATTGGCTTGGCTGAAGACTTTGACGTCAGGGCCAAGCGCGGCCTGAAACTCTGTCTCCATCAGCGGGTAATGGGTGCAGCCAAGAATGGCCGCATCTGGTTGCGGCATTTTGCGCATCAACGCATCCACATGGCTGCGCACCAGCGCATCCGCAAGGATCATATCCCCATCTTCGATCGCATCAACAACCCCGCCGCAGGCCTGTGCCTCGACATCAACGCCAACGGCCCGGAACGCTAATTCACGTTGGAACGCACGGCTGGCTACTGTCGCGGGGGTTGCAAAAAGTGCCACATGTTTGGCCGCAACTTCGCGTGGTGGCGAATTATCACCCCATTGCCGTTCGGTCAGGGCCTCGATCATTGGCACGAATACACCAAGCACACGTTTGCCTTGGGGTACCCAATTTTCTTGCATCCGCCGCAGCGCCGCCGCAGAGGCAGTGTTGCAGGCCAAGATCACCAGATCGCAACCTTCGTCAAACAGCCGTTGGGTCGCAGATGTGGTTAGGTTGTAAATATCATCTGGCGTGCGCACACCGTAAGGCGCATGCGCGCTATCCCCCAAATAAACAAGGGGCACATCAGGCAGGCGTTTCGCGACAGCGTCCAAAACTGTCAGCCCACCTAAACCGCTATCGAATATCCCGACCGCCATCTCGCACCTTATGTATTTCTTCAAACTCATGCCCGTACTGACTTGCATCAATCGGGCTTGGGCTTAGGTCATACGTGGCTTTGCGCAAGAAATCCATGCATGCTTTGGGGTCTTTTTTGTAGGCCGCTAATGTGTCCGGCGTGATCGGCTCTCCGATGACGATACGCACGGGTTTATTCACCCGTTTGCGGAATTCACGGATCAGCAGCCCAAGACGCAAATTGGCATGGATATGGCTCGCCAGTTGGAAAAACCGGCTGTTGCGGCCTTCAAAGAAAATCGGAACGACTGTCGCTCCCGATTTTGAGATCATTTTCGCGGTGAACGTACGCCAACCCGGATCAAGCGGGGCCGAAAACGGGGTCGCAGAAGTCGACACAGTACCGCCGGGGAACACGCCAATCGCACCGCCCTGCGATAGATAGCTGACCGCCGCAGCACGTGTTTCAAGGTTCAACTTGGCGGCTTCTTTAGATTGCGTAAATGAGATCGGTAAGATCACCCGTTTCAGATCAGGCGCACGCTGAAAAATCTCATGTGCAAGAACACGGAAATCTCCTGAACGGCGTTGCGATAGAATACGCCCCATCATCAATCCATCCAGAATACCGTAGGGATGATTACTGACCACCACGACGGGACCGGAATCTGGAATATTTTCAAGCGCGCCTGCGATGATATCAAGCTCGAGCCCGTAACGTGCGACGATCACGTCCCAGAAGTCTTGGCCCGCCGCAACATCATCGCCGTAACCACGCGCGCGCCGAATAAGTGAAAACCGCCCCGTCGCATTCTCCATCGCGCGGACAAGGACACGGCCACTGCGCCCTTTGACAGAGGTCGCATAGGAAATATTGCGCGCGACTTGGCGTTCAAGTTTAGACATATTTATCTGGCCCGTGATTTCACTGGCGCTCAGATTAGCACATCGCGGCAACAAAAAAATGACAATTTGCATACAGGACGCAATGCGGCTCTCAAAATCGCTCATCTATGCGCCAATCGCGGGGTATTTGCGCATGAACCCGCTGATTTCTTCGAATATGGCGGGTATTTGGCCTGAATTGGGCCGCGATCAGTTTGCAACCCGCTAGGGCAATAGCGTAGGTTGGTAGGGTAATTACCTTAGGTCAAAAGCAAGTAGGCGAGTATGGATTGGGATAAACTACGGATTTTCCACGCGGTCGCGGATGCAGGGTCATTGACCCACGCGGGCGACACGTTGCACCTGTCCCAATCTGCGGTCAGTCGCCAAATCCGCGCGCTCGAAGAATCGCTCAACACGACCTTATTTCATCGCCACGCGCGCGGGCTGATCCTGACAGAGCAGGGTGAACTGCTGTTTGACGCAACCAAATCTATGAACAAGCGGCTAGAAGCAGCCGAGGCCCGCATCAAAGACAGTGAAGAAGAAGTCTTTGGCGAACTGCGCGTCACAACGACCACCGGGTTTGGAACAATGTGGTTGGCCCCACGCCTGCCAAAGCTATACGAGAAATATCCTGATCTAAAAATCGACCTGATGCTCGAAGAACGTGTTCTTGACCTGCCCATGCGCGAGGCGGATGTCGCCATCCGGATGAAAGAGCCGTCTCAAGCCGATCTGATCCGCAAACGGTTGATGTCGGTGCGCATGCGGCTTTACGCCTCCGAAGACTACATCGCGAAAAACGGGATGCTCAATGATATTGAGGATATCGCAAACCACCGTTTGATTTGCCAAAGCCCCAATTCAACCCAAGTGAATGCAGGCGCCACATTGGTGCAGCATCTGATGACATATGATGTGCATAGCCTTTTCACCGTGAATAACTATTTTGGCGTTTGGCAAGGGGTTGTGAATAACCTTGGGGTTGGCGTTTTGCCGGATTACCTTGTCGAAGGGTTCCCGCAACTGGTCCGTATTTTGCCCGATTTAGAAAGTGGTGAAGTCCCCGTCTTTCTGGCCTACCCAGAAGAGCTGCGACAATCACAGCGGATCAGCGCATTCCGTGATTTTGTCCAAGATGAAATCTTTGCCCACCGCCGCCAATTGCGCGAAACCACGCAAACGGCGAATGAATCCACTTAACGGCGTTCACGCGGGTTTCCATACGATAACAATACCTTGGTTAATATTCGCGGCGACTAACGTCTGCCTGCAGACGTTTACCATTTGTTAAACATTTTGTTGGCTAGAACGTCAGTTCGCTGTAAATCTATCCTACGCCCATGTTGGGCATCGCGTCACGAGTAACCTAGCACAGACAATTTTTCAGCACTTCATTGTGCGCCCATATCGCCGTGCGTGTTTAATGGATGTTAACGATGAAACTGTTTAAAAGCGCCGCCTTCGCGGCCTGTATGTTGCTGCCTTCGCAGCTTTGGGGATGGGACATTATCCCCGACGAAATTCGCGTCCCGCTTGGCAGCCGCCATGTAAACAACGAAATGGACGTCGATTTAAACGAAATCAACCCTGGTTTCGCACTGACTTGGAACGGCGGCTGGGCCGATATCACCGCAGGCTCCTTGCGCAATAGTTTTCGCAATACCGCGGCGTTTGTGACGGTATCCCGAGATTTTTGGCAGGGGGACCATTGCAGCGCTGCCGGCTTCATTGGCACGGCACATTACCCCGAGCTAAGCGACACAGTGCAGTACCAATATAATGGCTGGATCCCCGTCGGGCGCCTGCATACGGAATGCGGCCCGTTCTATGTTCAAGCCATGCCCGGCCGAGGATTAATCGGCGGCCCCTCAGGAAAAGCCCATTCAGATGTCATTTTAGTCTTTGGCTTGACGCTCGACTTGGAACGGTAAGCCCTCAAAATTCCAGCTAAAGCCAAGGCCATGCGACCAACGCATGACGGCATTGCGTTAAATGCAGGTATTTTTCCTTGATTGCGTAAAATTTACGCCCTATTTGACCCCTTGAAGGCGAAGATGCTTACACGCTCATCGCTTTCACCTCCCTGTTGGACTTCGCCGGGCCCTGTGCCCGGCACTTTTTTGCCTACACGACAATATCCACAGACTTCCCGCTGGCATCTCGGATATTGAACGCAAAACTTGATCAGGTTTCGAATCACCCCCATCAACGCGACGCGCAAACAAAACAACCCCCAAAACAACATTACCCCCAAAGAAGCAACAAACAGACAAATTTTCGCCACATTCAAGTTGCGGTAGAGCAAAGCATACCGCTGCTTACGTAAATTTCTGCACGTTCCTTAGGGTAATGAAAATTTTAACAAAAATTCGCACCACAGCCACGAGCGCAACCTAAGGGTTGGTAGACGTAGCGCTAACATCCCCCTAATTGCTAAAATGTGCTTCACTTTGACGCAACCGAGGCGCACACTCGAAGCAACCAGCATGTTGCAGATCATGTTTCATCGCTGGGACGTCCGGTTTGATTAGTCAAGAAAGGTACAGAAATGCTTACTCCAAGAACAACACGTATCGCAGCAATTGCTCTCCTCCTTCCGATCACCGCCCCTGCCTATGCTCTCAAAATAGACGTAGGCGGAGCGTCAGTGAGCGTTGGGCACGGTAGCACTGCATCAGTCTCTGTAGGTGGCAGCAGCGGTGTAAGCGCCGATGTCAACGTTGGCGGAGGAGAGGGTGTAAGTGCCGATGTAAGTGTGGGATCTGGCAGTGGGGGCGTTGGTGTCGATGTTGGCGGCGGCACTGGCGATGGCGGCACTGATATAGCCGATGGTGGTAGCGGAGGAACTGGCGACGGTGGTTCTGGTACCGGCGTTGGAACAGATGTCGCTGGAGTTGACCCCGAAGTTATTCTTCCTGAAATTGATGGTGACACCATCAGCATTGTTGGGTCGTCGGTTTGGACCAAAGATGCGGTGCTTGTAGGAATGGTAACGGCCATTGAAAGCCAATCAGGGGAACAGGTCGTGGTACGTGTATCGCCAGTTGATAGCTTCGGCGCCCCCTATAACACCCTAAGGTTTCAAGCAGCGATGCGCGCATTCAGCAATCATCAACTGATGTTGCAACACGACCAAGTCGAACTGCTAGATCACCTTAGCTAAGACAGCTTTAGTTTCCCTTGCACTTGTTGCGCTGTTGCCCCTTCCAACCAGCGCAACAAGGCCTTACAAGGCCGCAACGCTGCTTGGGAGACGACCATGACCGAACCGATGATCACCGATGACCTGATCGCTTCACACGGGCTCAGCCCCGATGAATACGCCCGCATCCTCGAGATCATTGGCCGCGAGCCAACTTTCACAGAGCTGGGCATTTTTTCGGCCATGTGGAACGAGCATTGTTCCTACAAATCTTCTAAGAAATGGCTACGCACCCTGCCTACCGAAGGCCCACAGGTCATCTGCGGCCCCGGTGAGAACGCAGGCATTGTCGATATTGGCGACGGCCAAGCGGTTGTTTTCAAAATGGAAAGCCACAACCACCCTTCTTACATCGAACCTTACCAAGGTGCCGCCACAGGTGTTGGCGGCATTCTACGCGATGTTTTCACCATGGGTGCGCGGCCCATTGCGGCAATGAACTCGCTTTCGTTTGGCCATCCTGAACATCCCAAAACACGTCAGCTTGTGAACGGCGTTGTCGCCGGTGTGGGCGGTTACGGCAACTGCTTTGGCGTGCCGATGGTTGGCGGCGAAGTGCGGTTCGACCCTGCGTATAATGGCAACTGCCTTGTGAACGCTTTTGCGGCTGGGTTGGCCGATACGGACAAGATTTTCTATTCGGCTGCATCCGGTATTGGGATGCCTGTCGTGTATCTCGGCGCGAAAACCGGGCGTGACGGTGTTGGCGGCGCGACAATGGCTTCGGCTGAATTCGACGATACAATCGAAGAAAAACGCCCCACCGTGCAAGTTGGTGATCCATTCACCGAAAAGCGCCTGATGGAAGCGACGCTAGAACTGATGGCCACCGGAGCTGTGATTTCGATCCAAGACATGGGCGCAGCTGGCCTCACCTGCTCTGCCGTTGAAATGGGCGACAAAGGTGGGCTTGGCGTCAAGCTGACCCTTGAAAACGTCCCCCAGCGCGAAGAGAACATGACCGCCTATGAGATGATGCTATCAGAATCGCAAGAGCGTATGCTGATGGTGCTCAAGCCTGAACTCGAAGCCGAAGCGCGGGCCGTATTCGAAAAATGGGATCTTGATTTTGCGATTGTGGGTGAAACCATCGCCGAAGACCGATTTGTCGTGCTGCATAATGGTGAAGTGAAAGCCGATCTGCCGCTGGCGACCCTGTCTGGATCGGCTCCAGAATATGACCGCCCCTGGATACCTACCCCGGCGGCCGAACCGCTGACAGACGTGCCAGAAGTGAACCCGATTGATGGTCTTAAGGCGCTGATCAACAGCCCAAACTACGCCGGCAAACAGTGGGTCTATGAACAATATGATCAACAGGTCATGGGTGATACTGCCCGCACGCCCGGCGCAGGATCCGGCATTGTGCGTATCCACGGGACCGATAAATCACTGGCCTTCACCAGTGATGTGACCCCGCGCTACGTCAAAGCCAACCCAGTTGAAGGCGGCAAACAAGCCGTCGCCGAAGCCTACCGCAACCTGACAGCTGTCGGAGCAACCCCGCTTGCGACCACCGACAACATGAACTTTGGCAACCCAGAAAAGCCCGAAATCATGGGCCAATTTGTCGGTGCCATCGAAGGCATCGGCGCCGCTGTGACCGCGCTTGATATGCCGATCGTGTCGGGCAACGTCTCCCTATATAATGAAACTGATGGCACTGGCATCTTGCCCACCCCTACAATCGGGGCGGTTGGAATCATTCGTCAGTCCGATGATATGATCAACGGCCAAATTCGCGAGGGCCATGTTTTGCTGCTGGTCGGTGAAACAGTGGGCCATCTCGGGCAATCCGCGCTTTTGGCCGAAGCCTTTGGCCGGATCGAAGGCGACGCACCCGCAGTCGATCTGGACGCGGAAAAGCGCAACGGTGATTTCATCCGCGAAAATCACGCGATGATCACCGCGTGCACCGATCTCAGCGATGGTGGGCTGGCGCTTGCCGCATTTGAATTGGCCGAAAAAGCGGGCGTTGGGATCAGCATTGACGCCGATGACACCGCCACTTTGTTTGGTGAAGATCAAGCTCGCTACCTGATCGGGTGTAACTTTGACATGGCCGAAGCGCTTATGATCGCAGCATCAGAAGCAGGCGTACCGCTTACTATGGTGGGTAAGGTCGGCGGCGAAACTGTGAGCTTTGGCGCGCATGAGGCCGCATTGGCCGATCTTGCCACATCATTTCGCAGCGCGTTTGCAGATGCTGTCGCCTAAAACTGTCGGGCGCGGCCCCTTGCCGCCCCGAATTTGCGCACCTAGATTATAGGTAACCGACCAAAGGACCTCTTATGCCAATCACTGCCACTGACATTGAAACGCTGCTGCGCAAAAACTTTCCCAATGCGACGATTACCGTGCAAGGCGACGACGGGGCGCATTTCGCGGCCGAAGTCATTGACGAAAGCTTTCGCGGTATGAACCGTATTCAACAGCAACGCGCGGTAAACGCGACGCTGAAAGAAAAAATCGACAGCGGTGAACTGCACGCTTTGGCGCTGACCACCAAAGCGCCTGCGTAAACCCTGTCTACCGTAAAATTTGCAGCCCGAGATCGCTATATTTTGGGCCCCATCAAAGGATAAAATCCATGACCGCTGAAACCCAAATCAAAGACACCGTCACAAACAACGATGTTGTCCTATTTATGAAGGGCACAAAAACCATGCCGCAATGTGGGTTTTCATCCCGCGTGGCTGGTGTTTTGAACTTTATGAGCGTCGATTACAGCGATGTGAATGTGCTGGCCGACGAAGAAATTCGCCAAGGTATCAAAGATTTCTCTGATTGGCCGACCATCCCACAGCTTTACGTCAAAGGCGAATTTGTCGGCGGATGCGACATCATCACCGAGATGATGCTGTCAGGCGAGTTGGACACATTGTTCGCTGACAATGGCGTAGCATTCGACAAAAACGCGGCGGACCAAATCCGCGAAGCCAACGCGTAAACAGGCCAAATATGACCCCAGATCAAATCGCTTGGCTATGTGTGATCGCAATTATTGCCGCGACTTTGGTTTGGGGGGCTTTAAAGTTATGGAAGATGATTTCGCCCCCATCGGGCGCATATCGATCAATTGGCACTGAATCGCTTGATTATGACGCATTTAATGATCAAATTCAAAAGTCGTCACGCCGACAAGCAGTTTTGAGTAGTTGGCTTCCCGGCTCCGGAACCACTAGGAGTCATACCGCATTCGATTTAAAGAAAATTGAACGCCCACAAACACCGCGGCCTAGTAGTTACGACAGCCAAGAAAGCGCAGAAAACCTTGTCAAAGGGATCCTTGCCTACAATGATATCGCACTTTTTGTCCGCAATCTGAATGAATTCGACACGACCAGCCCAGACGCAAAGACACGTGCCCTATTGCAAGAGGTTGGCGTCGCTTTCAAAACGGTTGACGTCAGCAAAGACCCGACCATGCATTTGGCATTTCCAGAAGACGGCACCGAAATCAGCCTGCCGGTGGTCTATGTGCATGGCAAAGAAATCGGATCTTATGACACCATAAAAAAAATGCACCGAGACGGGACCCTCGGGGCAATTTTTTCTAAGTAATTGCGTTAGGTTTTCGGGCTAACCTGATCTGCCAGCGCTTCTGCACGGGCCGCGATTTCAGCAAGCGCTTCTGTCACGCTGGCCGGGACCACCGGCACTTCGATACGTTCGGGGACAGGTGCGGGTTGCGCCTCAAGAAACGCGATCCGGGCGCGCAATTCTTCGAATTCAGCGGCACTTTTTTCGAGTTTGGCTTCGAGACCTGCAGTTTTATCTGCCAACATCAGACCCGCCATCAACAGCATGCGTGCTTCGGGCATCCGGCCAATCTGGCCCGACAGATGCGCAGCTTCGGTATCAAGCATGGCGGCAGCGGAATGCAAAAACTGTTCTTCACCGGTCTGACAGGCAACTTCAAAACTGCGACCTCCGATTGTGATTTCAACCTGCGGCATGGGATGTCTCCTCGACCAGCGGTTTCAGTTCTGTCAAAATCGCATCAATTTCAGCGGCTTCTGCGTTGCGCTGGTCTTGTATGGCTTGCAATTCTGCGGCAACGGCGGCGTTCACCAGATCAGGGGTCAAACCTTCGGTCACCGCATCGCGCAGCTTTGTATTGATTTCACGCATTTGAACATTCGACGCCCGCAACGTCTGCATTTGCGCATCATATGCGACCAGTTGCGCACGTTGTTTTTCAACCCGGTCTGTCAGGCTGGCGACCTGCGTGTCTTGGCGCTCTTTAAGCGCACGGACACGCGCGACCAGCTCTGCATTTGCCGCGCGCTCCGCTTCTAATGCCGCACGCAATTCTGCGTCGCCATCGCTGGCCTGCTGGGTTTCAATCCCCTGCCTGATCCGGTCCAAAGCCGTTGTAATCCGACCTTCCAATGCACTCATTTCACTCATCTGCTCGTCCTTTTGATCTGCTCGCGCGTCAACACATGTCCTGCCAACGGCGAAAGACCGTTTGTATTCAGTCGCCCGGTGCGTGCTGAAATTTGATCCAGTCAAATTGCTACCAATCCGAATCGTGCCTTTTGCAGCCCAGACTATGCCATCACGCGATGCGTCGCAAATCACAGCTGTCTTTTCATTTGAACGACTTAACTGTCACGCTTGATCTTAGGCTTCACCCTGATATGACGCAGGCAAGCAAGACATTTACCTTTTGAATAGGATGTGACCACCTTGGATATCAAAGCCCTGCGCGCCGCCAACCCTGAACATTGGAACAAAGCCGCCGCCCTTCGTACGCTGACACTTGATGCGGTTGCTGCTGCGAACTCTGGCCACTCTGGCATGCCGATGGGCATGGCCGATGTTGCGACTGTATTGTTCGAAAATCACTTGAATTTCGATCCAAAGACCCCTGAATGGCCCGACCGTGATCGGTTTATTCTCTCTGCGGGCCACGGGTCAATGTTGCTTTACGGTCTGATGTACCTGACGGGCTACGAAGATATCACGCTGCAACAGATCAAAGATTTCCGCCAATGGGGCGCGAAAACTGCCGGTCACCCTGAATACGGCCATGCGCGCGGTATCGAAACCACCACAGGTCCTTTGGGCCAAGGCATCGCCAATTCGGTTGGTTTTGCCATCGCCGAAGAAATTCAGCGCGCCACGTGGGGCAAAAAGATCATTGATCACCAGACCTATGTGATTGCGGGCGACGGCTGCCTGATGGAAGGCGTCAGCCAAGAGGCCATCGGCCTTGCTGGCATGCAAAAGCTGGGCCACCTTTGCGTGTTCTGGGACAATAACAACATCACCATCGACGGCACTGTTGATATGGCTGATATCACTGACCAGCCTGCCCGCTTTGCAGCATCTGGCTGGCACGTGCAGGAAATCGACGGGCACGATCCCGTTGCGATTGATGCAGCGATCACCGCTGCCAAGGCAGATCCGCGCCCATCCATGATTGCGTGTAAAACACACATCGCTTTGGGCCACGCCGCACAAGACACATCCAAAGGCCATGGCGCTTTGACCAATGCCGAGCAACTAAAAGCCGCCAAAGAACTTTACGGTGCGCCATTGGGGGATTTTGAAGTCGCACCCGACGTCAAAGCCGCATGGGAAGCCATCGGTGCACGCGGTGCAGCGACCCGCGAAGCTTGGGATGCGCGCTTTGCCACGCTATCAGGCACAAAACAGGCAGAATTCAACCGCACCTACGCTGGCGAAGCCCCAAAAAAGCTCTCTGCTGCAATTCGTGCATTGAAAAAGCAGGTCAGCGAAGACAAGCCAAAGGTCGCGACCCGCAAATCGTCAGAAATGACATTGGCCGTTGTGAACCCGCTCATGCAAGAAACCATCGGCGGCTCTGCTGACTTGACCGGGTCAAACAACACGCTGACGGCAGATATGGGCACCTTTAACCCTGACAACCGCAAAGGCCGCTACATCTATTACGGCGTACGTGAACATGGCATGGCCGCTGCGATGAACGGCATGGCGCTACACGGTGGCGCACGCCCCTACGGCGGCACATTCATGTGCTTTACCGATTATGCACGCGGCGCAATGCGCCTTTCAGCGCTGATGGGTATTCCAACCACTTACGTCATGACCCACGATAGTATCGGTCTTGGTGAAGATGGTCCAACCCACCAGCCAGTTGAACATCTGGCTATGCTGCGCGCGACGCCAAACACCCATGTGTTCCGCCCTGCGGACACTGTAGAAACGGCTGAAGCTTGGGAAATGGCGCTGACATCAACCAGCACCCCGTCTGTGCTGTGCTTGTCACGTCAGAATCTGCCAACCGTGCGGACCGAACACAAAACCAAGAACCTGACCGCGCAAGGCGCCTATGTTCTTGCAGATGCCGAAGGCAAACGTCAGGCGATCTTGATGGCCACAGGGTCCGAAGTCGAAATCGCACTCGCCGCGCGTGACCTGCTACAGGCACAAGGCATCGGTACACGCGTTGTGTCCATGCCGTGCTGGGAGCTGTTTGAGGCCCAAGACGAAGCCTACCGCCGCAAAGTACTGCCTGCAGGTCCTGTCCGGGTCGCAATCGAGGCAGGTGTGCGTATGGGCTGGGATAAATGGCTGATGGGCGAGCGCGGCAACAATAAAAAGGCAGGCTTTGTCGGCATGCCCGGCTTTGGTGCCTCTGCCCCGGCGGACCGCTTGTTCAAAGAATTTGGCATCACTGCCGAAGACACAGCCGCTTTGGTTGCGTCACTGATCAAATAAATGGTGGGCGTAGGCTATATGGCCGACGCCCATTTTCTTTCCCGCGCGACACAAACCTTGCGCACATAACCTATGGAGATTGAAATGGATTTCGGAGATATGATCGGCAAAGCCGCTGGCGCATTGGGCGGTGGTGATTTTGATTTGGCAGAAACACTGGGCGGCGCGGGTATTGATGCGTCAATGCTTAAGGGCCTAGACCTATCCGCCGCAAAAACCTTTATCGAAGAAAAAGGTGTCGATCTAAGCATTCTAGATACGCTTGGGCTGGACCTTGATGAACTGCTCGCAAAGTTCACAGGCGACGCGTAGACCTATAGAGGATCTAGGCGGCGCAAACTGCGCCACCTAGATCCTGTTACACTGTCGGCCATGAAAATAGATAAATATGAAATCCACAACAACGCTAGCCATCGCAACATCCATATCATTAGCCTATTCAAACTTCGCAATGGCTAATGGCCACGATCTACCCTGCTTTCAACGTATTTATAGTGCAGAGCATATGGCGGACCACCCTGAACAAACCGTCTCAGAGTTAACGTTTTGGTTTGAATTGATCCATATGGGCGATTATTTGGCCGGCAACTTCAAGGCCCAAACCGCGGATACGCCAGTGACCCGTGAAACAGGCCTTGCCGATCAAGCATTCGAAGACAGCATGTTTTGTGGCGATGGCCAGTATCCATACCCATACCAGCTGTCACAATGTGGTTTGGAATGCGGCGGCACAGATGTTTTGATCGAATATCTTACCCCTGATGAAATTCTCTTTCACACCAAAGGTATTTCTGTGAACAATTTTGAAGGTCGCTGTACCTCGGGTGTCCTTCAAGAAGGCGACGACGATAGTTTCACAACTTACCGCCTTTTCCTTGTCCCATCAGAAGTCTGTACGGGCGTTGGCCCATTTGGTTGATAAAACACCTATAACTATGGCGACATCAATTCTGGGCGATCTACGTCAACAAGTGGGATGCCTGACTGTCAACACCTGAAATAGGTGACAGGCACGTTCTATACCAAGGGGCTCCTGTTTCTTCGACAACAAAATATTTTTTGCCGCGAATATCTTGGGTTGTGCAGGCATTGATGCGTCAATGATCAAGGGTCTAGACTTATCCGCCGCAAAAACCTTTATCGAAGAAAAAGGTGTGGATCTGCGCATTCTAGATACGCTTGGACTGGACCTTGATGAACTGCTCGCAAAGTTCACCGGCGACGCATAGGCGCGATTTTCTTTTAAAGAGATCAAGCGGGCAGCGCATAGTGTGCCCGATTGTTTTGCGCACCTCGGCAGCTTTAATTGCGATCGGTTGATAACACTGAGGTTTCACCCAAAGCTGCCACGAACCGAATAAACAAACCAGAGATTCGTATTCGGCGCGGTCAAGGCCGGCGATGAGCCCAAAGCGCCGGATGCTGCGCAGGTTGGTAACGACTGCTTTTACGAAAGGCATTCCAGTTACTGCCACCACTTTATCACTCTGAATTTATGGCCTTTTTGAAGTCGGTTTGAGCCTGACCAAACCTCTTCCGATATGCTCCTGGAGCAACTTTGAAGGATCTCATCAGTGCCCTGCGCAATCTTTCGCTGTCAGCAAAACCACACTGCTTCACGATCATGCTCAGAGGCATGTCTGTTTCTTCTAACAATAGACAAGCTGCTTTCAAGCGGATCGCTTCCACCGCCTTTGCAGGCGTAGCCCCCGTTTGGGCCGTGTAAAGACGCGCAAAATGGCGTGGGCTCATTGCCGCTTGATTGGCCAAATCATCGACAGAAAGGGGTGCCGTCAAGTTGTCTGCAATCCAAGCATTCAATTCATCAAATCGACCAGTCGAGGTTTGGTATTGCTGCTTTAAGGTGGTGCTGAATTGGGACTGTCCGCCGGGACGTACCAAATAACAAACCAGTGATTGAGCGACGGCCAACGCTGCTTTCCGTCCAACATCTTCTGTCACCATCGCAAGGCTCATGTCGATCCCTGCCGTCACGCCCGCCGAGGTCCAGATCTTTCCATCGTTAATAAAAATTGCGTCCTCCTCAACGCTCACCTCATCAAAACTATCGTGAAGCAAATCGCAGTATTCCCAATGTGTCACCACCCGACGGCCGTCCAAAAGTCCGGATTTGGCTAATATAAATGCACCTGTGCACACGGACCCAACGCGCCTGCTTTTCGCAGCAAGGTGCAGGACCTCATCTCGAAGATTCGCGTTTTCGGAGGCTGCAAACGCTCCCGGTCCCCCAGCAACAATAAGCGTGTCGATGTCCAAATTTCGCAGTTTGGATAGGGCGACCGTTTCAACGGGCAAATGGGCATCAGAAGAGACCATACCCCCGTCCAATGATGCAACCACGAGGTCGTAGATGTGAGTCGATCCAAGAGAGGTATCCGCAAACACCTGCATCGGCCCTGCCAAGTCTAGGAGTTTGACATTGGGAAAGACAACAAAAAGAACAGTTTTGGCAGGATTCGAGGTCATATTGTCATTCATGACAGAAACATGACCGTTACACTAGGGAAAACCAAAGGAGTCTACAGATGCTATTACTTAAACCCAATTGCGAATGTTGCGACAAAGACCTGCCACCAAGTGCTCGTGATGCCAGAATATGTTCTTACGAGTGCACTTTCTGCACAAACTGTGTTGAAAACTATCTAGACGGTGCCTGCCCCAATTGCGGCGGAAACTTTGTGCCGCGCCCGATCCGTTCGCGCGAAAACTTAATGAACAGTCCCGCATCAGACCGGCGAGTTATCGGTCAGCAGGCCGTTTGTCTCGCGGTGCGAGGTCAGTCATGAGCGCGGTTCGTTCAATTGGTGCGGTGGTTTTTGACGGTTTTGAGACCCTCGATTTATTTGGACCTCTGCAAATGTTTGGAACACTGGCGGATCATTTTGGCATTTCCATTGTTGCGGAGCAGCATGGCCTGGTGACCAGCAGGCATGGCCAGAAACTCTCTGTGGAACATGCATTTGATGATTGTCAGTCGTATGATCTCATATTGGTCCCTGGGGGCCCGGGCACGTGGGATCAGATTGATAACAATCGCCTTCTCAATTGGCTGCAAGACATGGCGCCTAAGTCTGAACACGTCTTATCAGTTTGCACCGGAGCGGCGTTTCTGGCGAAAGCTGGATTATTAGATGGGCGGGCCGCAACGACGAACAAACTGAACTTTGATTGGGTCACCCAATTTGGCCCGAATGTGGACTGGCAAGGGCGGGCCCGTTGGGTCGAGGATGGGGCGTACTTCACATCGTCCGGCGTGTCTGCTGGAATGGATATGAGCCTTGCTGTCATTGAGCATTTACTCGGCGCGGAACAAGCTGACTTCTCGGCAACCCATTCGGAATATGAGCGGCAGCGGGACCCTAAAAACGACCCCTTTGCTTTGCAGTTTGGGATTGCCTAGCTGTCGTTGCAAGCATCCACGAAGGTGAAAAGCGGACATTTGCCCTAGCAAAACCAATGCCCGTTTTGCCCCCGCCAAGCAGACATCGGCGGCATTTTATGTCCCTATCTTGCTTGCGGGCGCGGCGAAGGTCGGCTTTAGAACTAGTTCATAGGCGTGAACTCCAGTCTCTCAGCCCAGTTCAACATTCGTCCATAAATGAAATTTGATAATATCCCAAAAACAGACTTGACCCTGACACTAGTGTTAGGCCGCTAAGGCTGTCTGCTCACCATAGGTGATGATGTATTTACAGACAGGAAGAACACGACATGACACAAGATAACATTTGGCAAAACAAGGTCGCAATTGTGACCGGCGGCAGTTCCGGTATTGGCAAGGCGACGGCGCTTGAGCTTGTTGCACAGGGCGCGAAAGTTCTGATCACCGGGCGCAACGCTGACAAACTTGCCGAAGTGGCAGCTATGAGCGATGCGATAGAAACACTGCAAGCAGACAGCGCAGACGCAGAGAGCGGAATGCAGATCGTCGAAGCAGCAACCAACAATTGGGGACGCCTTGACCTGATCGTCAATAATTCAGGGGCGGGGCAACCGCTCCCTATGGCTGGTTACGATGCGGATGTCATCGCTAATATGTCTTCGGTGAATATCGTGGCACCTTCCCTTTTGGTAAAGGCAGGGCGCACCGCCCTGAGCGAAAGCAAAGGGGCCATTGTGAATATCGGTACAGCTGCGGCCCAAAACGCGGCGCCGATGATTGCCCACTACGTGGCAACCAAATCCGCTTTGGAAAGTTTGACCAAGTCTTGGGCAATCGAACTGGCCGGTGACGGCATTCGTGTAAACGCGATTGCGCCCGGTCCCGTCAAAAGTGGCGCGCTTACGGGAATGATGGGATTACCAGACGAAATGGCACAACAGATCGAAGAACAAGAGGCTGCTCAGGTTCCTCTTGGGCGTCGTGGTTTGACAAGCGATATCGTGCCATGGATCCTCCAATTGGGAAGTTCTGATAACCAATGGCTTACGGGTCAAACCTTGACCGTAGACGGCGGTTGGGCTTTGCGAACCTGAGGGAACACATGGGCTGGAGGAAACCGCTTCCTCCAGTTCCGCCCTTGACGAACAATGAACACCTTCACATGTGTGTCTAGGTTAGATGAAAAGGGATAAAGATGCAGGCTAAAGAAGCGTCCGAACGGCTTGGCATAACGCAACGCATGTTGCGCCACTATGAAAAACAAGATCTGCTGTCCGTTGGACGCACGCTCAATGGTTATCGTCGATATAGCGAATCCAATCTGCGTCGCGCAGGTCGCATTCGTGACTTTATTGCGACCGGATTTTCCACTCGCGAAATTCGTGCCATGAGCGCCTGCCTATCCGACGACGGCTCTGGCCCCTGTGTGGGTGGAATTGAAAAAATGTTAGAAAAGCTAGAGCATATTGAACGGCTCAAGGCTGAACTGGATGATCGCCACACCGCAGTTCTTGAGCGCCTTGCCGTCTTGAAGAACGGTATTTCAAGTTCGGACGAGACAGTTGAGACAATGGGAACCACGACCGATCCTTTTGTGCGTCATGAGACACCTGCCGTCCCAGACGCGACCGACCCCCAATAGAACCAAGCGACAATTATTTCGAGCGGAGCGCTTTGCCCATCTCCAAATCTCGAAAGCGGCGGTTGAACTAATGTTCGGCAAAGTCCCCGCAAACCCGCCCTTCGCCTCAAGCACAAGAAATGTCGGCTTTTGATGCAGGTCGACAATCAATTCCCAAACGTTAGCGACAACAGTTAGCGCAACCATGAAAAGTTAACGCTAACACACTGAAAATCTGTCACTTTTACACTTTTCAGAATGCAATTCATTGCCTATCGACCCTGTAACGCGACGCAGAGGAGCAAGGCACATGACAGTTACCATTGGGATCAACGGATTTGGCCGCATTGGCCGTTGCACATTGGCACATATCGCCGAGGCCGCACGCAACGATGTGCAAGTTGTCAAAATCAACGCCACGGGCCCCATCGAAACAAATGCCCACCTGCTAAAATACGACAGCGTACATGGCCGTTTTGGCAGCCCGATCAAGGTTGATGGCAACACGTTGGATCTGGGGCGTGGACCGATTGATGTCATGTCCACATATAACCCCGAAGAGCTGGACTGGTCCGGCGTGGATGTTGTGCTCGAATGTACGGGCAAATTCAACGACGGCAAAAAATCCGCGGTACATCTGTCACGCGGTGCCAAAAAGGTGTTGATCTCGGCCCCGGCGTCAAACGTGGACCGGACAGTTGTCTACGGCGTAAACCACCGCGATATGGAGGCTAACGAACGTACGGTGTCCAACGGGTCATGCACCACCAATTGCCTGGCCCCGCTTGCCAAGGTTCTGAACGATACCATCGGCATCGAGCGCGGCATCATGACCACCATTCACAGCTATACGGGCGACCAGCCCACGCTCGACCGTCGTCATAGCGATCTCTACCGCGCCCGTGCGGCGGCCATGGCGATGATCCCGACATCAACCGGCGCAGCCAAAGCATTGGGCGATGTGCTACCGGAATTGGCGGGCAAGCTGGACGGGACCGCAATGCGGGTCCCTACCCCGAATGTCAGCGCCGTTGATCTAACATTTGAAGCCGGAAAATCCGTGACCGTCGCAGACGTGAACGCCATCGTCGCCGAAGCGGCAGGCGGTTACATGGGCATGGTGATGTCATACGACGACGAAGCCAAGGTCAGCATCGATTTTAACCACACAACGCAATCGTGCATTTTTGCCCCCGACCAAACCAAAGTCGTCGGCGGCAAAACGGTACGCGTCTTGGCCTGGTACGATAACGAATGGGGCTTCTCGGCGCGTATGGCAGATGTGGCGGCAACAATGGGGCGATTGAACTAGGCTTCAACCTTTCGCGAAAACGACAGCATTCCCTGCTCTTTTTGTTTAGTTTCCAACGTAAACCCCGCCTTGCGCAGCACATGCGCTGAGGCGGGGTTTGTCGTTGCCACGCCTGCCAAGAGGGTGACGGGCGGTTTTGCGGCGGCGACCAGCCCGTGCAAAAGCTCTGTTGCATAGCCCTGCCCCCAGGTACTTTGCGCAAATAGATACCCAAGGTGGATGGCCGTATTCGGTTCATCATCAAATAGGATTAGCAGTCCAACCAGTTGATCATCCACATTGATGACGTAAACGTCGCTCTCGGACTGTCGCGCTGCGACCCAATCGGCGACATCCCCTATCAAGGCAAAAGACGGTGGCAATTCGCGCGTCACGTCGTTGCTGAGGATTCTGGACAAGTAACGCAAAAGTGCGCCCCTTGCTATCGGGTCAGCCAAGAGCGCGTCCCAATGTGAAACTTTCAGCCGAGGTGTTGTGAAATCTGAAAGGGGCATCTCAATTGCTTTCTCAAAGGTCTTACCTTCTTAACACCTTCAAGCTAAATGTTTTACATGACGAATACGATCGCCCTTATCCTCGCCTTTTTGATCACCGGATTTGTGCTGGCTGATTTTTATGTGATGCATTGGGGCGCGGTGCCGTTTCTGTTTCGCAAACTTTTGGCGTTGATCGAATACATCGCAATTTGGCGATAGTGCCGATCTACGGTTGACCTTTTGCCATAAATCGCAATGTTAGCGCCAACACTCATCCCTTAGGAGATAGCATCATGGCCGTCAAAGTTGCCATTAACGGATTTGGTCGTATTGGTCGTAACGTATTGCGCGCAATCATTGAAAGCGGACGTACCGACATCGAAGTTGTTGCAATCAACGATCTTGGCCCGGTGGAAACCAATGCACATCTGTTGCGATTTGATTCTGTGCATGGGCGTTTTCCGGGCACTGTCACCACGACAGAGACAACAATCGACGCGGGCCGTGGCCCAATCGAGGTGACTGCGATCCGCAACCCAGCAGACCTACCTTGGGCGCATGTCGATGTGGTTTTGGAATGCACTGGCATTTTTACAAGCAAAGAAGCCTGCCAAGCGCATCTTGATAACGGCGCGAGCCGCGTGTTGATTTCTGCGCCGGGCAAAGACGCGGATAAAACCATTGTCTTTGGCGTGAACGACGATGCGCTGACAACGGATGATCTTATCGTTTCAAACGCATCTTGCACCACCAATTGCCTGTCTCCGGTTGCCAAAGTTCTCAATGATGCGATCGGCATCACCAAAGGCTTTATGACAACGATCCACAGCTACACAGGCGACCAGCCAACGCTGGATACGATGCACAAAGACCTGTATCGCGCCCGCGCAGCGGCGCTGTCGATGATCCCGACGTCAACCGGTGCTGCAAAAGCTGTAGGCCTTGTCCTGCCAGAGCTTAACGGTAAGTTGGACGGTGTTGCGATCCGCGTACCGACACCCAATGTATCTGTTGTCGACCTGACGTTTGAGGCATCCCGCGCGACAACCGTCGAAGAAGTGAACACTGCGATTATCGCCGCTGCCGACGGCCCACTGAAAGACATCTTGGGCTACACCGATCTGCCAATGGTCAGTTCTGACTTTAACCATGATCCGCATTCGTCAATCTTCCACCTTGATCAAACCAAAGTGCTTGACGGAAACATGGTACGTATCCTGACCTGGTACGACAACGAATGGGGCTTCTCAAACCGTATGAGCGACACAGCCGTCGCAATGGGGAAACTAATCTAGGCAAAGCGCCACTTAGTATCGGGCTGTTTTGTAAAATGGCCCGATAAACCCACGATAATCTGATTGAATTCTAATTCTGCGCGTGTTCCATTCGAGCATTAGACGCCACAAGCTGGATTCTCATGACCTATCGTGAAGATATTGACGGCCTCAGAGCTGTTGCAATTCTATTGATTGTTTTCTTTCACGCCGAACTTCAAAACGTCCCGGGAGGGTTCATTGGCGTAGACGTCTTTTTCGTCATTAGTGGATATTTGATTAGCACAATCCTGCTGAAAGACATTTCAACCGGGTCATTCAGCTTTCGAAAATTCTACCAACGAAGGCTGCGAAGACTTGGCCCAGCTTTGCTCACTACACTTTTACTGACGCTGATCACCGCGTGGTTTCTTGCAACGCCTGATTCATTAAAGGCCACATCAGAAGCAACAATTGCTGCTCTGTTTTCGGTAAGTAATTTTTACTTTTACGCCACTGCAGGATATTTTGACCTCTCGGCCTATCAAAAACCACTCTTGCATACGTGGTCACTTGCCGTCGAAGAACAGTTCTATCTAATTTGGCCGGCACTTTTGTTTTTGCTTTTTGGGCGCCTGTCCAAGCCCGCTTTATCAATATCCTTGTTGTTGGTCGGCACCGCGACACTGTTTGCCGCAGAAAAATACCTGGCCACTGCGCCAGACCGCGTGTTTTTTCTTGCACCGTTTCGGGTATATGAATTCGCACTTGGGGCACTTATCGCGATCACTGGCGCGCAAGCGCGTGGGCGTGTGATGACAAATGCAGTTGGCTTAATGGGTATCATTCTCGTTATCTACGCTGGCATCAACTATACGGATCGCACTCCGTTTCCAGGTGTCGCGGCGTTGATCCCCTGCGTCGGAACAATGATGGTTATTTATGCGGGGCCAAGTGCATTCGCCAACCGTGTCCTTGGCGCAGGCCCCTTTCGATACATCGGCCAAATTAGCTATTCTTTGTATTTGGTTCATTGGCCTGTACAAGTTTTTTATCGTTTTTTAAATGGCAGGCCTCACACACCCCAAGAAATCATCTATGTATTTGGCCTCACCTTTCTTCTCGCGGTCGCGAGCTATTATCTTATCGAGACACCTTTTCGCAAAAAAGATGGCGGGCGGCATAAAGTTTCAAACAACTACTTGAACTGGGTATGCATCCTAATTTTTTTACTGCTATGCACTGCCAGCGCGTTGATCATACGATCAAATGGCGCTCCGGGGCGCTACCCAGCCGAGATTACAGCGCTTTTATCTGACAGAGCACAAGCAATCGATGACCGCCCAAACCTGGTCCGTTCGGAGCTGTGCCAGATCCATGAGGGTGAATACACGGTCAATCCCCAAACTTGCGCACCACTCGACCGCAACGATTACATTGTGGTTGTAGGCGACAGTCATGCGCACGGATTCTACATTGGCCTACGTGCAAACTATCCAGACGCAGCCATCATTCACCTGTCAAGCCTTGGCTGTCTCATCGTATCGCGCGGACCACAGGACAGGTTATGTGCCCAGTATTTACAATATGCGCACAACTGGATCGATGAAAATGAAAACCTTATTTCTGCAATCATCGTCACCCAAAGTGCACGTGCGATGATCGACACTGGGTTTGGGGGAAAACGGGTGCCCAATTGGTCTGCATTGAGCACGTTTTCTGACAGAATTGACCATATGGTACCGGAAGCAATTCCTGTTTTCTTTATAGGGCCCCGCCACGAGTTTGATCCTGACATCGAACGTGCAATTATTCTGAGCAAGACACGCGACGATGTTCGCGCCTTTTATGACGACGCAACCTATCCCGTCGAAGAAGCCATCGACGATTGGCTCATGGCACATTTTGCGCAAACGCGGACGCAGTATATCTCAAGTGCACGGATTTTGTGCAACCCCAACTGCCCCGTTTTAACGGATGATGATCACGTATTTGTATTCGACTACGGCCATTGGTCATTAGCAGGCGCAACAATCGCAGTTTTCGAAATCGTGAATGCGCTTCCAAGATTAACCGCTATTCTTTCTGACATTTAGAAATCAAACACTGCGTATCGTTAAAGCATGGCTTATCAGTCTATTCAATTCAACAGCCTCACGATCTGCCCCCCGCTTCACTCTCACGGCAGGTTCGTCAAAAAATCATCGAACTGTTTTACATAATCGGGGTGGTGCAAAGTATTGTGATGGTTTGCGCCTGCAAGCGGAACAAACACCACCTCTTGGCCCGCCTCCAACAAGCCTGTGACCAATTTTTGACCGTACGTAATGGGGATCAGATCATCCTCTGTCCCATGTAACACAAGTACCGGTGCCTCAATTTGATCTACATATGAGGTTGAATTCCAACGTTGGATGCCGGGAATATAGCACGCAGGTAACCAAGACGCGCGCATCATGAGATCACACAGACGCGTATATGGAGCCTCTAGAACGATCCCGTTAACGTCACGATTAGCACCGACATGCAGCGCCAGACCGGTCCCCAAAGAATACCCGTGCACGGCAATCGGCCCCTCATGCCGCGCGACCAGCCAATCATAGCTGTCTAGCGCTTGCGCTTTCAACACTGTCTCGGACGGGTTGCCGGGAATTCCGCCACCGCCCGGATAGGCAAGCGCCGCCACACGGTGCCCTGCATCGCGGTGCACGGACAGATGTGCGCCAAAATAAGCAAGCGATCCGCCATTCCCCATGAAATAAAGTATGGCTAGACCGTCGGTATCGCCGTCAGACAGGTGCAAATGGGCTTGCGTGTCGTCCAGAACATGTGTTGCGAATGCGGGGTCCACAAAGGGATCAGAGCCAAAAGGGTAAATATACTTTGGATGTAAAAGCACCATCGCCACAGCATAGATTAAATACATTGCGACACCCCGAACAATCACGCGTTAATTCGATCCTTCAGCGCAGTATTCACAGCTGGCGTGACGAATTTTGACACATCCCCGCTAAGCCGCGCGATTTCTTTGACCAACTTCGAGGCGATCGCCTGATTTTTTGCATCGGCCATCAAAAACACGGTTTCAATGGAATCATCCATTGCGCGGTTCATGCCAACCATTTGAAATTCATATTCAAAATCAGCAACCGCACGCAATCCGCGAATAATCACACCAGCCCCCACATCACGGGCACAATCAATGAGCAGGTTTTCAAACGGGTGCACCACAATTTCGCAACTATGCGCTTCGCCAAGCGGCACACATTCCGTTTCCACCATAGCCACACGCTCTTCAAGCGAAAACAACGGCCCTTTGTCGCGGTTAATTGCGACCCCAATCACCAGACGATCAACGAGAGTGCTTGCACGCCGTATGATGTCGATATGCCCATGGGTGACAGGGTCAAAAGTTCCGGGATAAAGTCCAACACGCATGGCGTACCTCGATAAATACTGTTGCGCGCACGCAATATTATTACGGAGCGGATTGCAAGACCGCTAATGCCCCATAATCATCCCTTCGAGCGCATCTTTCTCCATCGCGAGTTCGGACAATCGGGCCTTGACCATATCACCGATTGAAATCAGGCCGATCATCTTACCGTCTTCAAGGACAGGCATATGGCGAAAGCGCCCGGCGGTCATTTTTTCCAACACCGCATCGGTCTGTTCCTCTGGGGTGCAGGTGATCAGCTTGGCAGTCATCAGATCAGATACTTTATCCGATAGACAAGACGCACCGCGCTTGCCTAATTCACGGACGACATCGCGCTCAGATAAAATCCCATCAAGCGCCGCCCCATCAGATGACACCACGACTGTCCCAATTCGTTTTTCCGACAGCAATGCCACGGCGGCAGACACAGGGTCGCCAGGCCTTACTGACACGACACCAGTGTTTTCTTTGGATTTCAGAATTTGGGATACAATCATCGCGGGCTCCTTCAGCGGCTTGCGTTTTACTAGGCTGTCAAATCACAGGGGCATCTGTCAAGCGGGCGATACCCTCAAGGCGTGCAACCTCAGACAAAACACCCCGCATAATTGCAGTCGCCGCAGTGTTCAGCCGCTCTGATTGCCGGTCAGACGTATGCCGCACCAAATAGAACGACCGGGTTAATGATATCTCGGCGACCAAAACACGGTGTAATTCGGGCGCGAATGGCAGGGCAAAGTCATGCACAATCCCGACCCCAGACTGGCGCAGCATCTGCAATTGCACCGCAACCGAATTTGACGCCATCTGCACCCCATCGGCCCCCAATTCACCAAGGTAGTCCAGCTCTTTGTCAAAGATCATATCAGGGATGTACCCCACGACAGGACATCCATTTAGATCCGCGCGCCGTGTGATCACAGGTCCATCGCGGCGTGTTGCCAAGTGTAATTTGTAGTCTGAAATACGTTGCACAGTTAGACGCCCCGTAGCGGGAGGGCTTACGGTGACGGCCATATCCGCCTCGCGGCGCGACAGGTTCACAACGCGCGGCAACGACAGGATTTGGATTTCAAGCGCAGGGTGTTCTGCCTGGACGGCGGCGCAGACCTGCGGCAGCAGAAAATTCGCGGCCCCATCGGGGGCACCGATCCTGATTTGCCCACTGAGCCCCGACGACGCCCCCTTCCCTGTTTCCCGAGCAAGGACCAGATGAGCCTCTGCCTCTGCCGCGCGGTCGCGCATGCGTTCGCCCAAATCCGTCAACGCATAGCCTTGCGGAGATTTGACGAACAACGTCGCACCCAACGACCGTTCCAGCCGCGCAATGCGCCGCCCGAGCGTCGCCGGATCCATCTTTAGAATCGGCGCAGCCCCCGTGAGGCTCTCAGCGCGAGCCACAGCCAAAAACACCCGCATGTCGTCCCAGTTTTCCAATGCGTACCTATATTTTTGCAAAATGGTTTTGACACATTCGTTCTTTTACGTTGAAAAATGCAAGGCTAAACTGACATCAACCAACGGAGGATTCCATGCAAGAACTGACCCATTACATCGGCGGCGCGCACGTCAAAGGCACATCTGGCCGTTTTGCGGATGTCTACAACCCGGCCACCGGCGAAGTGCAGGCCAAAGTGCCGCTCGCCAATGCAGATGAAATGGCGCAAGTCATTGAAATCGCATCAAAAGAACAGGTCTCTTGGGCCGCGGTCAACCCGCAGCGTCGCGCCCGTGTGATGATGAAATTCGTTGATCTTTTGAACCGTGACATGGACAAACTGGCCGAGGCCCTGTCCCGCGAGCACGGCAAAACACTGCCTGATGCTGCGGGCGACGTGCAGCGCGGCCTAGAGGTTGTGGAATATTGCATCGGTGCGCCGCAATTGCTGAAAGGTGAATTCACCGACGCGGCTGGCCCCGGCATCGACATGTATTCGATGAAGCAAGCGTTGGGCGTCTGTGCGGGCATCACCCCGTTCAACTTCCCGGCGATGATCCCGATGTGGATGTTCGCCCCGGCCATCGCCTGTGGCAACGCATTTATCCTTAAACCGTCCGAGCGTGACCCGTCCGTGCCACTGATGCTGGCCGAATTGCTTGAAGAAGCGGGCCTGCCAAAAGGCATCATCCAAGTCGTGAACGGTGACAAAGAAGCCGTTGACGCGATCCTTGATCACGATGTGATCCAATCGGTTGGCTTTGTCGGCTCGACCCCGATTGCCGAATATATCTATGGGCGTGGCTGTTCCAATGGTAAGCGCGTGCAATGTTTTGGTGGCGCGAAAAACCACATGATCATCATGCCTGACGCCGATATGGACCAAGCTGCGGATGCGCTGATTGGTGCAGGCTTTGGCGCGGCGGGCGAACGCTGCATGGCGATTTCGGTTGCTGTCCCCGTTGGCGAAGAAACTGCCGATCGTTTGGTCGAAAAGCTGGTCCCTCGGATTGAGGCACTTAAGGTTGGGCCCTACACGTCTGGCAAAGACGTTGATTACGGTCCTGTTGTGACCGCCGCCGCAAAAGAAAACATTCTGAACTTGGTCGAAACGGGCGTCGCACAAGGTGCCGAACTCGTGGTCGATGGCCGCAATTTCAACCTACAAGGCTATGAAGATGGATTCTTTGTTGGTCCGCATTTGTTCGACCGCGTCACCACCGACATGGACATTTATCAAAAAGAAATTTTTGGTCCGGTTCTGTCATGCGTTCGCGCAAAAACCTACGAAGAAGCAATCGGTTACGCGATGGACCATGAATATGGCAATGGCACCGCGATCTTTACCCGCGATGGTGATGCGGCGCGTGACTTTGCCAGCCGGATTAACGTGGGCATGGTTGGGATCAACGTGCCGATCCCTGTGCCTTTGGCTTATCACACCTTTGGTGGGTGGAAAAAATCCATGTTTGGCGACCTGAACCAGCACGGCCCCGATGCGTTTAAATTCTACACACGTACCAAAACTGTGACGTCACGCTGGCCGTCAGGCATCAAAGAAGGCGGCGAGTTCAACTTCAAAGCGATGGACTAAGCCGCGCATCGAAGAACTTGTTAATATAATGAACCACTGGGGCGATCATTTCAGGATCGTCCCAGTAGGCACCATGGCGCATAGGGTCCCATTGCGCGACCTCCGTTGTGCCCAAATGCATGGGAACATCGCGCAGATGCCGGTCTGCGACCATCTTTGAATAGCAAGGGGCCGACGGCCCCATCGGATAGGCAAGCACATCTTGCTTGTCATAGAAATTTTGCCACCAAGGCGCGATTTGCTGATGATCTGGAAGGCCTGCCCCCGGATAGTCAATCGGGACAATGCTGTCGCGCCTGTGCGCAAAAAGAAACACCGGTATATTGCATCCAAATGTCATGAACCCAGCGACGGTCTGCATGTTTTCGAGTCCGGTTTCAAAGCGCTGTTCGCCAGTAATTCGGGCAAAATGCTGCAAGTCATACATATAGTTCGACATAATATGTGACCCCAACGAATGCGCCAAGATCAGTATCGGACCGTCTGGACCAATTTCAGCGACGAGCGAGCGCATGGTCAGTTCAACCCGGTTATGAATCTGTTCATAAATTGCCGCGGATCCGTCGGTTACCTTGCGATATGATGCAGCGTCAGACAGTGCCGAAAGCATAAAGGCGCGCGCCGGGTCGTGACCGGTTTTGTCGCGGATCAAGTCAAGGTATTCGCGCTGGCGGCGCTGTAGGATATCGGCCCAAGATACCTCTCTCCAGACGATATCTTCCGCGCGCTTACCCAACTTACGGATCACGCGTTTGGCCATGCCTTTTGAAAAGCTAGGCACTTTGGAATCAATCGGCAAATCGCCAGCTTGGCTCCAGACGCCATGAATCACAACAACCCCAAGTTTTTGTCCTGGCACAGCATCATCCTTTTGTATCTGGAATTAGCTTATGCACCTAGGTTCATAATTTTTCGCTAACGTGCGAAAACGCGCCGCCTATTGGGCCGCGACGCGGTTGGGGTTGAGCATCTCTTTAAGATAGCGCCCGGTGTGACTGTCCGCATTTTCGGCAACTTTTTCGGGGGTACCGGTAGCGACCACCTGCCCGCCCCCATCGCCGCCTTCTGGGCCAATGTCGATGATATGATCGGCCGTTTTAACCACGTCTAAATTATGCTCGATCACAACGACAGAGTTGCCTTGATCGACCAATTCATGAAGCACTTCCAACAATTTACGTACATCCTCGAAATGCAAGCCCGTGGTCGGTTCATCCAAAATATAGAGCGTCCGGCCCGTCGATTGCCGCGCAAGTTCTTTGGACAGTTTTACGCGCTGCGCTTCACCACCAGACAGCGTCGTCGCCTGTTGGCCGACCTTGATATAGCCAAGCCCAACGCGCATCAGCGCATCCATTTTTGACCGGATCGACGGCACCGCCGTAAAGAACGTCTGCGCGTCTTCGACCGTCATATCAAGCACATCTGCGATGCTCTTACCCTTGAACTTGATCTCTAGCGTTTCGCGGTTATAGCGCGCCCCTTTGCAGGTTTCGCAGGTCACATAGACATCGGGCAGGAAGTGCATTTCGATCTTGATCACGCCGTCGCCTTGACAGGCCTCGCACCGCCCACCTTTCACATTGAATGAAAATCGGCCCGGCTTGTATCCACGCGCCTTGGATTCGGGCATGCCAGCAAACCAATCACGGATCGGGGTGAAGGCGCCTGTATAGGTCGCGGGGTTCGATCGCGGGGTGCGCCCGATGGGGCGTTGGTCAATGTCTATCACTTTATCTAGATGCTCAAAACCCTTGATGGTCTCGCACGGCGCAGGCGCTTGACGCGATCCGTTCAGCTTTTGCGAGGCGTTCTTGAACAGGGTTTCAATCGTCAGCGTGGATTTCCCGCCGCCCGAAACCCCGGTGACACAGACGAATTGCCCCAGCGGAAAATCAACCGTCACATTTTGTAGGTTGTTGCCCGTGGCTTTTACCACTGTCAGCTTTTTCTTGTTCCCTTTGCGCCGTTTCGCAGGCACCGCAATTTCACGGGTTCCGGTCAGATATTGCCCGGTGATTGAGCCATCATTCGCCATGATTTCTGCGGGGGTTCCTTTTGCAACCACCTGCCCGCCGTGTACGCCCGCCCCAGGTCCAATATCAAAGACATAATCGGCTTCGCGGATCGCTTCTTCGTCATGCTCGACCACAATCACCGTGTTCCCCTGATCGCGCAGGTTCTTAAGCGTCGTCAAAAGCCGGTCATTGTCGCGCTGATGCAACCCGATAGAGGGTTCATCAAGCACATAAAGCACCCCCTGCAGCCCAGACCCGATCTGGCTGGCGAGCCTGATCCGCTGGCTTTCCCCGCCCGATAGCGTGCCAGAGTTGCGCGCAAGCGTCAGATATTCCAGCCCGACGTTATTGAGAAACCCGAGCCGTTCGCGAATTTCCTTAAGGATCGCAGTGGCGATTTCGTTCTTTTGTTTGGTTAGTTGATCTGGGACCGATAGGCACCAATCATATGCGTCCTTGATTGACAATTGTACCACATGGCCGGCATGTAATCCACCGATTTTGACGGCCAAAGCCTCGGCACGCAAACGGTAACCTTCACAGGTACCACAAGGCCTATTGGTTTGATATTGTTCAAAATCTTCACGAATCCAGTTACTATCTGTCTCGCGATAGCGGCGCTCCATATTGGGGATTACGCCTTCAAACGCACGCTCGACCTGATAGACCCGCCCGCCTTCGTCATAACGGAATTTGATTTCTTCTTTGCCAGAGCCATACAGAAACACGTTTTGAACCTTAGGATCGAGGTCTTTCCAACGTGCGTTTTTGTTAAAGCCATAGTGTTTCGCGATCGCCTCAATCGTCTGCAAGAAATACGGCGACTTGCCTTTGCGCCAAGGCGCAATCGCCCCGTCCGCAATTTTTAGCGTGACATCTGGTACGCAGAGTTTCTCATCAAAATACAGTTCAACCCCTAAGCCGTCACAGCTTGGGCAGGCCCCAAAGGGCGCGTTGAACGAAAACAAGCGCGGCTCAATCGACGGAATGGTGAAACCAGACACCGGACAGGCAAAGTTTTCGGAAAATGTGATACGTTCCGGGTCGCCCTCAGCCGGGGCGGTTTCAAGCACGGTGATCCCATCCGCCAGATCAAGCGCAGTGCGAAAACTATCCGCCAAACGGGTTTCCAACCCTTCGCGCACAACAATCCGATCGACGACAACATCGATATTGTGGCGGAATTTTTTATCCAATGTCGGCGGTTCATCCAATTCATAGAATTCGCCATCCACTTTCACCCGCTGAAACCCTTGCTTGCGCAGCTCTAAGAATTCTTTGCGGTATTCGCCTTTGCGGTCACGGATGATCGGGGCGAGCAGATAACCACGCGTCCCTTCTGGCAGCGCCATCACCCGATCCACCATATCTTGTACCTGCTGCGCCTCAATCGGCAGACCAGTCGCTGGGCTAAATGGTGTACCCGCCCGCGCGAAAAGCAAACGCATATAATCGTAGATTTCCGTGATGGTCCCAACGGTCGAGCGTGGGTTCTTAGAGGTCGTTTTTTGCTCAATCGAAATCGCAGGGGACAGGCCACTGATGTGGTCCACATCAGGCTTTTCCATCATATCAAGGAATTGGCGCGCATAGGCCGACAGGCTTTCGACATAACGTCGCTGCCCTTCGGCATAGATCGTATCGAACGCAAGCGAAGACTTGCCAGAACCCGACAACCCCGTAATGACCACAAGTTGATCACGCGGGATATCGACGTCGATATTCTTGAGGTTATGTTCGCGCGCACCGCGGACTTCGATGTTCTTTAGCTCTGCCATGGGGACCCCTGAGAGATTGTTAACCAATAGATAGTCCAGCATGGTCCATGTTCCAACTAGAAAATGAGAACATTAAAAGAACACAAGCATAGATATGCCAACCTGTCTTTGCGCAATGAGGTGACACGAAAAAGGGCGACCGATGGAGCCGCCCTTTTCTCAAAATATACAGTAATGAAGTCTTACTGGTTATAGTAAGCAGCAAGACCTGCCCGTACAGTGCTAAACCAGGTGCCGTCTGCACGAATGTTTGCAATACCCGTGTTCAACGTTTCGACGATCAATTCAGCGTTCGGATTGCTTTTGTGAACGTAGACGGTGAGCGCAAAAACAGAGTTGATCTCAGGAACAACAGCAAATTCGCCCGTCACGCCGGCCTTTGTCATAAGGTCGTCAGCTTGCGTCATCTCCATTTCGAAAACGTCTGCGCCGCCAGTCATCACTTCTTCGAAGCAGGCTTCTGGTGTCGCAGTTGAAATGTAGACGAGTTGATCTTCATCCAAATCATTCGCAGGCCCGACAATTTTACCGTACCCGTCAGGCACGCAAATTGTTTTACCAATAAAGTCAGCTGCGTTCGATGTCGCTCCCAATGGGCTGCCATCAGCAACAAACCAACCGGCGACGATCTCATATACCGGGTCCGCGAAAATGAATTCTTCGCAGCGCGCCAACATGTCTTCACCGAGCGACGGATCTTCACAATCGATCTTCATCCATGGGAATGTGCCGTCAAATGCGCCGCTTGGCAGCAAAACGGGCAAATGCGCGCCCCAATCGTTCACAAATGTGATATTATACTCTGTGTCCACCGTTGCCATCGCCGCAGCGACCAGCTGGGTGAACATACCGCCACCTTCAAGACCTTCGTCCGTGTAAGGCGCATAATCGGTGCCTGTGATCAGGTGTAATTCTGTAAGCCCTGTTGAAACCGGCGCTGCTAGTGCAGTTGATGCCTGTGTCGCCGATGCCAAAGTTCCGTCTTCACACGGCAAGTTGAGCCGCATACCTACGGAAATATCGTTCGGGTTCGGCCCAATGGCGGTGCGGTTTGCATCCCAGATTGTCTGAAAGCTGATCGATCCATAGGCTTCACGCGCGATGCCGCTAAGCGAATCGCCGCGCTGCACGGTGTAAGAAGAGCAAGCCTCTTGCGCGGCTGCTGGCATCGCTGCGCCAAGCACCACCCCGGTACTCATCAAAAGGCCACGTAGATGGTTAACTGATTTCATGGGTCTTCGTCCTTGTAGGTCAAATAATAATAACTTCAAACGCACCACGAAATAAAAATAGCGTTACTGAGAATAGCGTCTGATGCATTTATCTTGCGCAGTGAATTCGTCAACAATATGTCAAATTAAAGCAAACTTAGAAACAACCGCCCCAAGATCAGCATGGGCGGTCAAATTGACGTTTTTTTTGGCAGTTACAGTTTCCTCCAATTTTTGCGTATTTTCCTTTGAACAGCTTACGAGTTATGATTGACTTGCCCCATCGTCATTTAAGGGAATATTATGCGTAGTTTTATTACATGCTTTATCACCGCAACGCTTGCGACAGCGTCGGTTGCACAAGATTCACCCAACACAATTTTGGTACTCGACGGGTCTGGGTCGATGTGGGGTCAAATTGATGGCGTTGCAAAAATTACAATCGCCCAAGACGTCGTTTCAGAATTGCTCTCCGACTTTCCTGCGGATGAAGGGCTTGGCCTGACAGTTTATGGCCACCGCGAACGTGGCAATTGCACAGATATCGAAACGATCGTGGCCCCTGCTCCCGGTACCGCCGATGAAATTGTTGCGGCGGTCAACGGCATTAAGCCATTGGGCAAAACTCCTATGACCGATGCGGTGATCGCCGCTGCCGAGGCGCTGCGCTATACTGAAGACAGTGCAACCGTGATTTTGGTGTCGGACGGTGTCGAGACCTGTAACCCGGACCCATGCGCCGCTGCCCGCCTACTCGAAGAAGCCGGCATTGATTTCACCGCGCATGTGGTGGGCTTTGATGTCTCAGACCCCGAAGCCCTTGCGCAAATGCAATGTATCGCCGAAGAGACCGGCGGGCAGTTTCTAACTGCTGACACCGCTGATGAGCTGGATCTGGCGATGGCATCTATGGTGATGGAGCCTGATCCGATAGCGATTACGGGCGTTTTTGAGGCCCGGATTGGCGATAATGCCGGGCTCTTGGTGCAAGATCCGATCATTTGGGACATCAGCAATGAAGACGGCGTGATTGTCGAAGGCGCGCAAGGCAATCCATTCACGGTTGATCTGTTCGCAGGGGCAACAACGGCCACAGCCTATCGGATCATTGACGAAGTCGAAGTTTCGACCGCGATCGATGTGACCGGTGCCAATGATGTGACTGTCACCGTTATTTTCCCAGAAGTCGTGCCAACCGCGACTGTCAACGCGCCAGAAACTGCCGTGGCGGGATCAACGATCCCGATTGATTGGACCGGACCAAACAACAACAATGATCAAATCATCACCACTGCGCCGGGCGAAACGCGGACATTGACCTTTGTGCAAACCGACGCTGGCACGCCCGCGAATTTGCGGATGCCCCCGGTCGAAGGCACGTATGACATTCACTATCTCCTGCGCGATGGTTCAAACGAATTCTTGGCAAGCACCACAATTCTTGTGACGCCTGCGATCGCGACACTGAATGCACCAGATACAGGTGCGATTGGCAGCGAAATCGCTGTGGAATGGGCTGGTCCCGATTACCAAGGCGACATGATTTTGATGGCGCAAGACGGCGGGTCGAGCACCATTAGCCCCGTGCCAACCAGCCGCGGCAATCCTACGACACTGACCCTGCCGATCACGCCGGGCATGTATGAAATCCGCTACCGGATGCAACAGGGCAACACGATCCTTGCCACCAAACAAATTGAGGTCACGCCAGTGCCCGTGACGATTCTCAGCCCAGAAGAGGCCCCGCTTGGCTCAACGATCCAAGTTGGTTGGGATGGCCCTGATAACGATGACGACTACATCGGCGTTGGAAAAGTCGGCGCCGAAGGTGGCAACGCTTGGGACAACTATGCGTACACACGCGACGGCAATCCTGTATCGCTGCTGATGCCGCCTGAATCAGGTGACTATCTGATCGGCTACTTTGATGGTGAAACCCGTGAGATGCTGGGGTCTTCTTCGATAACTTTGACCCCTGTCGATGTCACGATCACTGCCCCTACCGAAGCAATTGCAGGCGAAGAAATTTCTATCGCTTGGGTTGGACCGGACTATAATGACGACTACCTTGGCATTGGTATCGTTGGCGCGGACGGCGGCAACGCGTGGGAAAACTACAGCTATACCCGTGACGGTGACCCGTTGACGCTGCGTGTACCACCGCTACCCGGCGACTACGAAATCAGCTATTTCCTTAGCCAAGATCGCACAAAAATGGCGACGGTGCCGATCACGGTTACGGATGTAGTGGCGGAGGTCTCAGCCCCTGCAGAGGCGATTGTCGGTTCTGATATAGAAGTCACATGGTCAGGACCGGATTATGACGATGATTACATCGGCATTGGCAAAGTGGGCGCCACGGGCGGCAATGCTTGGGAAAACTACGCCTACACACGCGAAGGCAGCCCTGCGACGCTCACGATCCCCGCTGAACCGGGGGACTATGTCATCACTTATTTTGTCGCCCAAGACCGGGTGCCACTGGCAACAACAACGATCACAGTGACAGAAGCACAAGCATCAGTGACCGCCCCTGCAGAGGCGATTGCGGGCGCGGATATTCAAGTGTCGTGGAATGGCCCGGGCTATGACAACGACTATATCGGTATCGGCAAAGTGGGGGCGTCGGGCGGCGACGCATGGGAAAACTACATCTACGTCCAAACCGATAGCGAAGGCACGCTGCAAATGCCCATCGAGCCAGGCGAATATGTGATCAGCTATTTCTTGCAGCAAGACCGCGTAGTCCTTGCCAGCACAACGATCACCTTGACCAAGGTTGAGGCCGGTGTAGCCGCCCCTGAAACAGCCCCAATGGGGTCAACCATAGCCGTCGAGTGGACGGGCCCCGATTACGATGACGACTATATCGGTATTGGCAAGGTTGGTGAAACGGGCGGCAATCAATGGCAGAACTATGTATACACCCGTGATGGTAGCCCTGCATCTTTGCTTGTTCCGGCAGAACCCGGCGACTATGTGATCCGCTATTTTGCCCAGCAAGATCGGACCATGTTGGCATCCACAACAATCACTGTCACCGATGTGAAAGCCCAATTGGTGGCCGATGCCACCGCGACGGCGGGCACCGAGATCACCGTTGGCTGGGACGGACCTGATTATGAAAGTGACTACATCGCAATTGGGCGCGCAGGTGCCACAGGCGGTGATCAATGGGAAACATATGCATACACCCATGATGGCAACCCGGTCACTGTGCACGTGCCTGACGCATCAGGTGACTACCTGATCAAGTATTTCATCCAGCAAGGCCGCGTGCCAATTGCCGCAATCCCGCTGACTGTGGAATAATCCAAAACAAAAGCCCCCCGCAACCAACATTGCAGGGGGCTTTTTTACGACCAAATCAAATTGATCTGATCAAAAATTACATGTGAATGACACGGTCATAAGCATCCAGCACAGTTTCGTGCATCATTTCTGATAGGGTCGGATGCGGGAACACGGTGTTCATCAAATCTTCCTCGGTGGTTTCCAGCTGGCGGCCGATAACGTAACCTTGGATCAGCTCGGTCACTTCGGCACCCACCATATGTGCGCCCAGCAATTCGCCTGTTTTTGCATCAAACACGGTCTTGATCATGCCTTCAGGTTCACCAAGCGCAACGGCTTTACCATTGCCGATGAACGGAAATTTGCCGACCTTTACAGTATATCCTAATTCCTTTGCCTTCGCTTCGGTATATCCAACACTTGCGACCTGCGGGTGGCAATAGGTGCAGCCTGCGATGCTTTCGGGTTTGACCGGATGCGCATGTTTACCACCGATCAGATCAGCAACCATGACACCTTCATGGCTGGCTTTATGTGCAAGCCACGGCGCGCCCGCGATGTCACCAATCGCATATAGCCCCTCAACGCCGGTACGGCAGAATTCATCTGTAACAACATGGGTCCGATCAATTTTCACGCCCAATGCTTCTAGCCCCAGACCTTCAACGTTACCGACAATGCCAACGGCGCTGATCACCGTATCAAACTCTTGCTTTTCGACTTTACCACCGGTTTCGATATGGGCGACAACCTTGTCTTTGCTGCGGTCTAGCTGCTTGACCACGGATTTTTCAAGAATTTTCATGCCCTGCTTCACAAACTGCTTTTTCGCAAAGGCGCTGATATCAGCGTCTTCAACAGGCAGCACGCGATCCATGACTTCGACCACGGTCGTGTCGGCGCCTAGCGTATTATAGAAACTTGCGAATTCAATGCCGATGGCACCGGACCCGATGACCAGCAGCTTTTTCGGCTGATGCGGTGGGACAAGCGCGTGACGGTATGACCAGACGCGGTCGCCATCGGCCTCTAACCCCGGAAGGTTGCGTGCCCGCGCGCCGGTCGCGAGCACGATGTTTTTGCCGGTCAGTTCTTCGGTGCCCTTGTCGGTTTTTACCGTGACCTTACCTTTGCCCGGGATTGTTGCCTCTCCCATGAACACAGTGACTTTGTTCTTTTTCAGAAGGTGCTTAACGCCGCCTTCCATCTGCTTGGACACACCGCGCGATCGTTTCACAACCGCGTCGAGATCGTAACCGATACCTTCGGCGGACAGACCAAACTCTTTGGCGCGATGCATCAGGTGAAAGACTTCAGAAGACCGCAACAGCGCCTTGGTCGGGATACAGCCCCAGTTCAAACAAATCCCACCAAGATTTTCACGCTCGATCACAGCGACATTCAGCCCAAGCTGCGCACCGCGGATAGCGGCGACATAACCCCCGGGTCCCGCACCAATTACGATCATATCAAAGTTCTTCGCGGCCATGCCAGGTCCTCCAATTTCAATATTAGTTCAACACTAAACTATTATCCCAAGGACCTCTAGTGACCTTGGGGCATATCGGGCATTTGATGCATGCATAGAGAGTTAAGCGTTCGAGCTGATCTGCGACTGATAGGCCGCACCATATCCACCAGCATCTAGAAACCGCTGCTCTGACGGGGTCGTTTCGCGCCCTAATGCATTGTTTCTATAGGGAAACCGTCCAAAATCACGGATCACCGTACGGTGGGCGCAAGCGTGATCGATGTTATTGGCCCCATGCAGAGGCATCCGGTCGTGGATCAAGCGCACAGCGCGATCTTGATCCGTCAAACACTCTGAATGCATCAAAGGAAGATAGAAAAACTGCCGCGCGGGTTCATCAATTTTCAAATCCCAATTGCGATCAATCGCCATTTTTGCTGCCGCGCGGGCCAAAGTATCGGTTGAGAATGCATTGCCTTGATCCCGGAACATATTGCGCGGGAACTGATCGGTCAGGATAATATAAGCCAAGGTCCCCGTCGCATAAGTGAGCCATAGCCCAAGCGCGCCTTCGCTCGCTTCTTGCCATGTCTCTAGAAACTTATCGCGGATTTGCGCATCCAACGCTGGATCTGCCTTATACCAATCCGCGGGCGCACAATCATCCAACCAAAACGCCAGTACCTCTTGGGGGGTAACCATTGATCTACTCCTTAACCTGCCTGTCGTTAGGGCAAGCCAAGCAGACAAAACCTATCCTGACAAGGTGATTTTGCGGCGAAACCGATCAAGACATTCTACAGCGTGACATTATTCGGCATTCTCCTCCTCGTCGCCAGCCTCGATATAGACCTCCAGCGCGACCTCGGTTGCGACTGCGGTTGATGCGGCGGTGACTGGAACATATGGCACCGTTTCAGTATCCAGATCGCTGCGGCTCCGCTGGGTCATCCGGTACAGGCCATAGACGCCAATCGCTAGCATCAGTGCCGCCGTAAACAACCAATAACCACTTGTGCCGATGACATCCATCATCTGCCCTACGATGACCGGACCTGCGATCGCCCCCATGCCGTTCACGAACAAAAAGCCGCCCGATGCTGATGCCATGTCATCTTTTTCAAGATAATCATTCGCATAGGCCAAAAGCAAAGCGTAAAGCGGGTTCGACGTACCACCCACAATCGCCCCTGAAAAGACGATCACCGCAAAACTCTCCGGAATGAAAAATGCGGCCAGCGACCCAAGCCCACCAGCTGAGGCCACGCCAATAATCAAAAAACGGCGATCAATCCTGTCAGACAGCCACCCAATTGGGTATTGTAAAACAAGTGCGCCAATGTAGATCGCCGAGACAAAAAAGGAAATTTCACCGACTGTAAGCCCGATCCGGCTTCCATAAACCGCCGACATCCCAAATTGCGCTGCAAAGACGCCGCCCAACATAAACATACCAAAACACGCAAGTGGCGAAGCCTCAATCAAGTCTTTGATTTTCATACGTTTTGATGTTTCAAATGCGGGCATAGGCCGCGCAGACAGTAAGACCGGTGCAAATGCAAGCGACACCAAAACGGATGATATAATGAAGGGTGTGTACCCGGTGACATCACCCTGACTGACGATCCATTGCGCAAATACGATCCCAGCCATTTGCACGATCATATAGACCGACAGCGCCTTGCCGCGCGTTTCATTGGATGACGCATCGTTCAGCCAGCTTTCCGCCGTGATATACACGCCACAAAAGCAAAACCCGATCACCACCCGGCCGACCGTCCAGGCCCAAGGCTCAATCAAAACCGGATAGCAGATCAATACCGCAGAAATCAGTGACCCTAAGGCCGCAAAGACCCGCACATGGCCCACACGGCGGATCAACTCTGGCGTATAGCGAGAGGAAAACAAGAAGCCCAAGAAATATGCCGACATCACGATAGACAGGGCAAAGGTGCTAAACCCTTCTTGGTCACCGCGCAGCCCTAACAACGTCCCCTGAAGGCCGTTGCCAACCATCAGCATGAACATGCCGATGAACAAGGCCCATGAGCCCGTGAAAACCTGTAGCATAGTGTGTTCCTCCACTCCGACAGAGTTGCCCCTATGGATGATTCTTACCCGACTTCATTACATAAAAACGACGCTGTCTTGTCTGTTCACGGCGCCTTTGTGCTCGGCGGCAACAAGAGCGAGGAATCGCCGTAGCTAAAGAAACGGTAACCCGTTGTGATTGCGTGAGAATAGATATCTTTGACCCGTTCAACCCCCATTAAGGCCGACACCAACATCATCAGCGTGGACTTGGGCAGGTGGAAATTCGTCATCAACCCGTCGGTCACTTGGAACGTGAACCCCGGTGTGATGAAAATATCGGTGGGACCGACCCAAGGTTTTAGCGCGCCTTCTTTGGCTGCTGTTTCAATCAGACGTAGCGCCGTCGTGCCGACAGGGATCACGCGCCCGCCCGCTGCCTTGGTCGCCATGATTTCATCAACCGCATTTTGTGTGACCTCGCCCCATTCGGCATGCATTTTATGGTCGCGAACGTCATCAACTTTTACCGGCAAAAACGTGCCCGCCCCAACATGCAATGTCACATGGGTGAATGCCACACCCCGCGCGCGCAACGCGTCAAGCAGCTCCCCGTCAAAATGCAGCGATGCGGTCGGTGCAGCGACGGCCCCCGCGTGGCGTGCCCAGTAGGTTTGATAGTCATCTTTGTCGGCTTCATCCGCCGGACGTTTGGCCGCGATATATGGCGGCAAGGGCATCGCCCCAACAGCGGCCAAGGCCGCGTCAAAATCATCACCCGTCAGGTTAAATTGCAGATATGCCTGCCCATCCGCCCGCGCCGTCAATGTCGCAGACAGATCATCTGAAAATACGATCACCTCGCCGTCGCGAATTTTGCGCAATGGTTTCACCAAAGCCGCCCAGTCGCCTGTGGCACGCGGCTCTAGCAATGTGATCTCAATCTTGGCGCTGGTCGGCCCGGCTTCACCCTCGCGGTGACGCAACCCAGTCAGGCGCGCAGGGATCACTTTGGTATCGTTCAATATTAAACGATCGCCCGGTTGCAAAAGCGTGACCAAGTCCGACACATGGTGATCGGTAAGCCCTGCGTCATTTGCAAGCAAAAGCTTTGCCGATGTACGCGGACGCGCAGGGCGTGTCGCAATCAACTGCTCTGGCAGGTCAAAATCAAAATCGCTCAGTTTCATTGGGTTACTTCCGGTGGCGGACGGCGGAACAATTCCCGGAACATGCCGGGGGTAAGCGCCGATAGTGGGTTTACGCTGACCTGCGGTGCCGAAGTCGCGCCACGAATATTAAAGTTGAACCCAATCAGCCCCTCGCCCCGGCGGGTCAAGACAGAACCAATCCCGTTCAAAAAATACAGCGGTGAGACAACACCTTGCAGGTCAAGCTGCTTTGTCGCCAGCGTGTAAATGCCATCAATGGAAATGCCAAGCCCGGGCCCAACGGCGCTGGCCTGCGTGACAATCACTTGGTCCGGGGTCAATCGGAACCGCGCATCCACATCTTCAAAACTCAACCCTTGCCCATCCAGCTGCTGCAAAAGCCCAACCACGCTGATCGCATCCAAAAGTGCGGCAATCGCAGGTGCGTCGCGCACGCGGATGTCATTCACAATTAAAGCCCCGTCAAACGTGCCTTCGCCACCTGCAGGTAACAATGTCAGGTTCAGACTGCCCCCGACGGCGTTTTCAAGAAAACCGGACGCGCGCAACACCGCGCCCGCGTCATCGCTGGTGACACGCACAGCCGTGCGCCCATCACGCGGGGCGACGATACCTGCGACCGGGGCAGCCCCGTTCAACTGCCCACTGAACTGGCCTGAAAACCCGCCTGCCCCGTTAAAATCGCCCCGAAACCCTGTAAGGGCGATCCCTTCGGTGATCTGCAAACGGTCTAGTGCGATTTGCATTGGTCCCCCTTGACCGCGGCCACCGCCAAAGCGGGCGCGGCGCAAATCAAGACTGCCACCGTTGACCGTAACCCGCACCGGTTGCCCTGCCCCGCGTCCGCTTAGCGTCACTGGCGCGTTAAACCAATTCCCGATCGCAACTTGGCTAAATGTTGCGGCCTCAAATCTGCCGCTCTGGGAGAGGTCAATGCGCCCCTGCGCCTGCAACCCGCCGCCACTGATCTGCAATTGGTCTACCTGCGGGACCGGTCCCAAACTGCCGCTCACCAACAATGCGCCATCCTGAGAACCCGATTTTGACCACCCGATAGCGGGCAGTGCCAATTGTAACCCGCGCAGATCTGAGGTTAGCGCAAAGGCAGGGGCAGCCCCTGCGGCCAGATCAATTGTGATATCCGCGCGCCCACCGCCCGTCACCATACCTGCGGGTAAGGCAATATTGAATTCATCCAAGAAGCTTTGCGTCAGCGCGACATTGGCAGTGACCTGGCTTTGTCCCCGGTGCGCCGCACCAAACTGCTGCTGCCATTGCCCAATCGCGCGCGCGGCACCCAGCTGCACCGGTCCTTCAATCGTGAGCCCGGCGTTATTCGCCACAACATCAAGCCGACCAGCGCGCAGGCTGCGCCCCGGCACCAACTGATCCGACTGCACAGCACGCAATTCAGCCATAAGGTCCAAATCAATCGCGTCCAATTGCACACCGCGCACCAGTGGTAGCGCAATTTGCCCAGACACATGCGCTTGCCCATCCGCCAATGTCACGGGACGGTTGGCTTTGTCCAAGAACGACAGAGGCGGCTGGTTGAGCAGCGACAAAACCGACGTGATCGACCCATCCGCCATCAAATCCACCCGACCGTTGGAAGGCTTTTGGCGCGTATCAAGGACCGTAAAGCTCGTACCCGTCACATCAAGAACGCCACCTTCGGGCGGCACGATTTGCCCTTGGTCCAGCGTCACTACAAATTTGCGGTCAATGATAGACGCCACACCCGCCCCATCCGTGATCAGCGGCATTTGACGCAAGAAACGGATCTCTGCCTCTGCGAACTCAAACCCTAACGCAAAGTCACGTGGTTGATCAGGGGATACGCGCAGCCCGACATTTCCATTGATGAGCCGCCCTTGGGATATGTTTTCAGCGATCCAGTTGCGGGTCTTGGGCTTCACCTCAGGTGGCCAGAACGTCAGCAGTTGCGCCGGGTCAATTTCGTTTACATTTGCGTCGAAGGCCCCGTGCCAACCATCGGCCTGTGCGATCAGCGTTCCGTGCGACAAAACGCGCAAATCCCCGTCAGAGACGACCATTTGCCCCAATTCGACCTGAAACGGATCAAAACGCAGACGAAAATCAACCGCAGCATTTTCGATTGTCGGGGCGGTTTCGTAAAACCCCATCGGGTTGAGCGCCACATCCCGGAACTGAAACTGCCCCAGCAGAGCCCCCGGCAGCCCATCGCTGATTTCACGCAAATATGCGGTACCACCTGCGCGCAATCGGCCCCAATCGGTATCCAGTACGACCTCGGAAAATGCGATGCTGTCGCGCATGGGGTTATAAGTCAGATAGGCTTTGGCCGCGTTAAATTGCACCGGGGAAGTCGCTTCATTCGGTTGCAAAGCCCCTTGGCCAATTTCCAATGTCGCGCTCAGCGGGCCAAGCGCCCCATCTTCATCCAGTTGCGTGCGCAACGCTGCTGATATCGGGGCTTCGACGTCACGCAACCACGTCAGCGCAGGCGATTGTGCGGCGATGTCACTGGCGATGGCATCGTCGATGTTCACTGCGAGTTGCGCCGCCTTTGATCCGCGCGGGCTGCTATATGACAGGTTCACCGTTGTAACACCTGCTCGGCCGGACAATAGGCTTAGATTTCCGCGCAACGCCGTTTCTCCGCCCCGCAAATCAAGCGCAAATGCGCCCCCATCCACGACCCAACTGCGCTGCGCACGCGCATCGTCAAAGTTCACGATCACGCCTTCAGCGGTCACCGTTTCAAGCGCCGCAAGCTGCGGGTGTTCAAATACCTGATCCAATTGATCCAAGAGTTGCGGCACCGACCGGGCTTGCCCGACCTCGGCGGCGCCCGAAGCCAAAGCAACCGCAACGGTCCCGTCACGCGCGCGGCGCAGGTTCACTTGGGCGCCAACAAGCCGAACATTTTGCATCAGCACCGCGTGGTTAAACAGCAAACCGCGCGGTGACATCTGTCCTTCGGCAACGCGCACGCGGGTCAGCATAACGCCGTCACGGTCAAACAGCTTGGTATCAACCAACCGCACATGTGGGTGCAAATCTCGTCCTATGCGTGCGGTAATGGATCCAAATTCCAATTTTGCCCCGTCCAGCACCTGCGCGGCACGAGTCTCTATCTGTGTAACGACCCAAGTCGGCGCTGTAATTTCACGGTTGATCATCATCACGGCTGCCACCGCGGCAAAGATCACAGGCGTCAAACAAACCACAAAAACAGCGCGCAACCAAAACAACCAGCCGCACAGGCGTCTGCGCGGTTTTTTGACCGGTTCAGGGTCTTGCTGATTTTCCGTTTCGGTCAATTCGTCTCCGCCACTTTACGGTTTGGGCCTTTATCTTTGCTTGTGCCGGGTTAAAACAAAAGCGCAACGTACAAAAGGACGTATCATGACCCTTCTTGCTGTAGGCGACATTGCCCCAACTGTGACCCTGCCCCGCGACGGCGGCGAAATTGTGAACATGGCCGATTTTGCCGGAAAAAATATTGTTCTCTATTTCTACCCGCGCGATGACACGCCGGGTTGCACCAAAGAAGCCATTGGATTTACAGAAAGCGTCGCTGACTTTGACGCGCTGAACACCATTGTCTTGGGCGTGTCCAAGGACCCGATCAAAAAACACGACAAATTTGTCGCCAAGCACGATCTGAAAATCGCGCTACTATCGGATGAAGAAGGTGATGTCTGTGAACGCTATGGCGTTTGGGTCGAAAAGAACATGTACGGCAAAACCTATATGGGCATTGAACGCGCGACGTTTTTGATCGGCCCTGACGGCGTGATTAAACAAGCGTGGCGCAAGGTCCGCGTCCCCGGCCATGTTGAATCCGTGCTTGAGACGTTGCGCGGATGATGACCCTGTCAGAGATGGCGGTCGCTGTGCTGACTACGGCTGATGGACGAGAAAAAGCAGCGCTTTCGCGCAAATTCGCGGCCGATTGGCGTGCATCACGCGCAGATGGCCCTGCGATTAAGGTTGGTCAAGCAACACCACCATCATTTCCGGCGAGGCCCGAAAAACCCGCGCTTTTGAACCCGCGCGACGTACCCTTGCGCAAACCCGGCACCCCCGAAGGGCGGATCGCGCTGCTGCATGCGGTCGCCCATATTGAATTGAACGCGATTGATTTGCACTGGGACATCATCCCGCGTTTTGCCCATATCAAACTGCCGCTTGGGTATTACGATGATTGGGTGAAATCTGCGGATGAAGAATCTAAGCATTTCCAGCTGATGTGCGATTGCCTTGAGGAATTGGGCAGTTTCTATGGCGCTTTGCCCGCCCATGCTGGCATGTGGCGTGCTGCCGAAGATACGGTTGATGATCTTATGGGGCGGCTCGCCGTGGTCCCAATGGTGCTTGAGGCCCGCGGGCTAGATGTGACACCGGGGATGATCAACATCTTTAAGCAGGCCAAGAATAAGTCAGCCGTCGCGGCGCTTGAAACTATCTACGCCGAAGAGGTGCATCATGTGTCCTACGGGTCAAAATGGTTCAATTTTTTGTGCGGTCGCCATGATCTGGACCCTACGGGCGTCTTCCATGAACTCGTGCGCAAATATTTCCATTCTGATCTAAAGCCTCCGTTTAACGAAGAAAAACGTGCCGAGGCTGGCATCCCTCCGGATTTTTACTGGCCACTTGCAGCACAGCAAAAAACTTAATCCAAGTGAAGGCGCAAATCCGCGCCCATGGCGTAATATTCTTGCAGCAGGCCCCAGGGCTGCTTACACAGTCAGGCAACGCTGGTGCGGGACCAGTGACTGACCGGGACGACACAGGGAATTATCGTGCGATCGCGACTGACAAAGACCATTCACAATGTGTTGGAACGCTGGTTCCCTGAACGCAGACTGTTTTTAAGATCCGACACAGAGACCCGGTTTATCCGGCTCAGCTCTGAAACGCAGCTTGTGGCTTGGGTTGGGTGCACGGTTGTTGTCGCTTGGACAATTGTTGCCACCGCGATTTTGCTGATGGATAGCATTGGCGCCGGGAACTTTCGCGCGCAGGCCCAACGCGACCAGATGACATATGAACAACGGCTGAACGCGCTTTCGTCCGAACGTGACCTGCGCGCACAAGAAGCCGCCGCCGCACAAGATCGGTTCAGCACCGCCTTGCGCCAGATTTCGATCATGCAGTCTGAATTGCTCGCGACCGAAGAAAAGCGTCGCGAATTGGAAACAGGGCTAGACGTGGTGCAGGCCACACTGCGCGATACGATGCGGGACCGTGAAGACGCCCGCGACCAAGTGGCTGCGCTTTCCAGTGAAACAGAGGCCGGCGAAGCTGCGGCCATGACCGAAGATGCCGTCAGCACGGTGGATCTTTTGGCAAACGCATTAGCCCAGACAGCAACCGAGCGTGACATGATTTCTGCCGACGCAGAGTTCGCAATTGGCCACGCCCAAGATCTGGAACTGGAACTGCGGCTTTTGCAAGAACGCAACGATCAGATTTTCCGCCAGCTTGAAGAGGCCATGTTGGTGTCAGTCGAACCGCTTGACGATATGTTCCGTGCGGCGGGCATGAGCCCAGACAGCATGTTAGCGCAAGTCAGACGCGGGTATTCAGGACAGGGCGGTCCGCTAACGCCCATACAGTTTTCAACTCGGGGCGGCGAACCTGATCCAGATGCGCTCCGCGCGAATGCAATTCTGGCCTCAATGGACCGAATCAACCTGTATCGAATCGCCGCTGAAAAGGCCCCGTTCGACATCCCAGTTAAGGCAAACTTTCGGTTCACATCGGGTTTTGGCCAGCGTTGGGGCCGCTTGCATGCGGGCACGGATTTTGCAGGGCCCGTTGGCACGCCAATCTACGCAACTGCTGACGGAGTGGTCACAAATGCTGGGTGGTCGTCGGGTTATGGCCGTTTGATAAAAATCCAGCACGACTTCGGAATTGAGACAAGATACGCACACTTGAACGCAATGCACGTCACTGTTGGGCAAAGAGTCTCGCGTGGTGAACGAATTGGTGATATGGGCAATTCAGGTCGCTCAACAGGACCACACCTTCACTACGAGGTTCGCGTCGGAGGCGAGCCCGTTAACCCGATGATCTATATAAGAGCTGGACAAGATGTTTTCTAAATCGAAAATCAATGAACCCGGACCCAAACCGTCCGATACCGAAACAAAAAAAGGCGCAGACGCGAAAAAAGGTGCTGGTTCAGATTACAAAGCATCTGGCCCCAAGCCCGCACCGTCAGTTTTGTCTTCTGATCTGCTGATCACAGGCAACATTAAAACCGCCGGCGACGTTCAAGTCGAAGGTCAAGTCGATGGCGATATTCGCGCGCACCTGCTGACAGTTGGCGAAGGGGCCACAATCAAAGGCGAAGTTGTCGCTGATGATGTAGTTGTCAACGGCCGCGTTGTTGGCCGTGTGCGTGGCCTGAAGGTCCGTCTTTCTTCTTCTGCACGCGTTGAGGGTGATATCATCCACAAGACAATCGCAATCGAAAGCGGCGCCCACTTTGAGGGCTCTGTTCAGCGTCAAGACGACCCGCTGGCACTTGGCACCAAAAAGATGCCAACAGCCGCCGCTGCGGACACTCCAAAGTCCTAACCCCGCGGCACAATTGAATTTGGTAAAGGGCACCCGATGGGGTGCCCTTTTTCGTTGTGCGTCAAAATGTTCTGCGCGCTTACCCATCCTGCCTACCAAGTAAATGCCGTAATTTTGACGGAATTCGGACACTTATTCCAGAGCATGATATTTTATTGATTCACCAGTCAATCAAAATAAAATATCGCAAAATGGAGTAACCTTTTGACCTTATTCGCGCCTTCCCTACGCAGCCTTTGTTTTGGCATCACATCTGTAGGCCTCACGCTATCCGCACAATCTGCCACGGCCCAAAGCATCACCTGCGGTGAAAACTATACGATCGCTGCGGGCGACTCTCTGTCGGGTATTGCCGCTGATGTATATGGATCAGCCTCGGCATTTCAGCTAATTTACAGTGCCAACGTCGATACCATCGGCCCGAACCCCGGCCTCATTTCGCGTGGGCAAGTGATCTTTATCCCCTGCCGCGATGGCACCACTACGTCACAAGCCGACGATACGCTCATTCGCAAAATCACGACCACAGAGCAACTTGACGGCCCCACCGATGTTGCCGTGCGCGTCGTTACGGCCACCGATTGGGCGCCGTATTTTGATGAAAGCCAAGCGCAAGGCGGCATGGTGACGGAACTGACAAACGTCGCACTGGCGTCAGCTACAGGGAGCCCCGCATATAAAATTGACTTTATCAATGATTGGGGGTCTCATCTGCAACCGCTTTTGACCGATCACGCTTACGACTTTGCGACGGCATGGTACGAGCCACCATGCGAATTGATCGACCAGCTTGGCGATGATGCCAAATTCCGTTGTAACAACTTCGAATGGTCCGATCCCATGTTCGAAATTCTGCTTGGATACTTTGGTCGCGCGGGAGAGCCGCTGCCAGCAACCCACGCAGAGCTGGTCGGCAAAAGCATCTGCCGACCAGATGGGTACGAAACATTCGTTCTCGAAGAAGATGGGCTTGTGGAACCTGCAATTTCGTTTGGCCAAGAAGGGCTGATCACCGGCTGTATGGCCGGGTTGCTCGACGGCACATATGATGTCGTTGTTATCGCTGTAGACCCGGGTCAAGGCGCGGTCTTGGAACTTGGTGCCCAAGATGACATCATGCTGAACGAACAACTGACCAAAGCCCTGAACCTTAGCCCCGTCATTGCGAAATCGAACCCAAATCGCGAAGAGCTGCTGGAAATGATGAACAGCGGTATCGCTGCCATAAAATCAGACGGTCAATGGTTTGAAATCGTGAACCGGCACCTGACGGCGCACCGCGCACAAACGCAGTAATTTGCGCAGTAAAAACGACCAAAAGGGGCGTCAGTGGCGCCCCTTTTGCCTATTCGGATCACATAATTGCGCGACGATATAAATGCCATGTCGCATGCCCCAAGACCGGCAGCACCACCATCAAGCCTAAAAACCAAGGGACCAGCGCTGCGAGTGACATGACCGCAATCGTTACGGCCCAAGCGATCATCACCATCGGATTACGTTTGACGACCTGCAGGCTCAATAGCATCGCTGTGACAAAATCCACCTCGCGATCCAGCACAAGCGGCAGGCTGACAACTGTCAGTGAAAACAACAAAAATGCCAAGATCGCACCGACACCCAATTCGACCGCGATCATCATCAACCCATTGGAGGTCAAAAAAACCTCAAAGCTGCCGGTCACATTGGTCATCGTCGATAGCCCCATAAATAACGCGAAAATCATATGTGCGAGAAAGGTCCAAAACAAAAAGTAGATCACAATGATCGCCCCAAGCCACGGCAATTGCCGGGTGCGTTCGTGCCAGACAATGCTCAGGATCTCTGGCCAATTGAGCGGCTTATCTTGCTCCATCCGGCGGCTGACCTCATAAAGGCCCGCAGCGGCAAACGGGGCGACCAGTGGAAAACCAAGCGAAGTTGCCAGAATCCAACTGACATGCCCTGCCCCCAACCAAATCATCAAGAACCCACCCAGCACATAGACCGCACTAAAGAATAGCCCAAATTGTGGCGCTTTGCGAAAATCAGCAATGCCTGCACGCAGTATCGCGCGCAAATCTGCCGGCGCTAATGGTTGTACTATCGGCCGTGTCGCCTGCGTCATGAGAATTCCCCCCTCGCGGCCAAATGGCCGTTTTCAAAGGATAGAAAGCAAATCCCTGCGCGTCTACGAAAGATTATTCTGCGTTCGCCTCTGCCCGGCTTTTGCCAGAGACGTCCATCGCCAACGTGGCCCCCATGAACCCATCAAGATCGCCATCCAATACGCCTTTGGTGTCTGAGGTTTCGAAACTGGTGCGCAGGTCTTTGACCATCTGGTAGGGTTGCAGCACATAGGACCGGATTTGGTTGCCCCAGCCTGCGTCGCCCGCGTTTTCATGGGCTTCATTGACCAGTGTTGAGCGCTTATCCAATTCCATCTGATAGAGCCGTGATTTCAGGGCTTTCATCGCGATGTCGCGGTTTTGGTGTTGCGACTTTTCCGAACTGGTCACAACGATCCCCGTTGGAAAGTGGGTGATCCGCACCGCAGAATCGGTGGTGTTGACGTGCTGTCCACCAGCTCCTGATGACCGGTAGGTATCCAACCGGATGTCCGATGGGTTCACTTCAATTTCAATATTGTCATCTACGACCGGGTACACCTTGACCGATGTAAACGAGGTATGACGCTTGGCCGCGCTATCGAACGGCGAAATCCGTACCAGACGGTGCACGCCGCTTTCTGATTTCAACCACCCATAGGCGTTATGGCCAGAAATCTTGTAAGATGCCGATTTAATCCCTGCTTCATCGCCCGATTGTTCGGATTGCAGTTCGACTTTATAGCCTTTTTTCTCTGCCCAACGCACGTACATGCGCGCCAGCATATTGGCCCAGTCGCAGCTTTCCGTACCGCCTGCGCCCGCGTTGATTTCAAGGAAGGTGTCGTTCGCGTCGGCCTCGCCGTCCAGCAGAGCCTCAAGTTCCTTCTTCGCGGCCTTGTCACGCAGTGCTGTAATCGCAGCTTCGGCATCGCCCACGATTTCAGCGTCGTCTTCCATTTCGCCCATTTCGATTAATTCGACATTGTCCGCCAGCTCTTGCGCGATACTGTCATATGTCGCCATCGCATCCACCAACATCTGCCGGTCCCGCATCAGTTTTTGCGCGGCTTCGGGATCATCCCAAAGGGTCGGATCCTCGACACGCGCGTTGAATTCTTCGAGCCGGTGCGGCGCGGTTTCGCGGTCCATCCGCTGCGCAAGCAGTTCAAGCGATTTTTCGATCGCATCGGCGGAGGTCTGAATTTCTGCGCGCATGAGAGGGCACCTATGTGAGGTCAATGATTTGTCAAAGGGTCTTACAGCGCGGGTCGCTTGTCGACAAGCAGGTGGTCAGTAAAGACCACCTGTCGAAAGCGTCCCGAATGTGGCCTTTGGCCCAACGGTCGCGGTTTCGCCCGTGGATGTCGTGACCTCGCGCCCTGTCGCTTGCACCTCGTCAAACAACGGGAGATCCCCTGCCATCGCGAACCCACCATCGAACATGATCCCAAACAGTGGTTCTTCGCCAGAGCGGAAGCATTCGGCGATCACGTTTTCGCCTGACACGCCATCCGGCAGGCGCGCACCGCTATAGCGGTCGATATTGATGAACTGGCAGCTTTCGGGGACGTCGAATGCACCGGCACCGTAGACCTCAATCGCTTCGCGCATAAAGCGGTTGAAAACTGGTCCACAAAACCCTCCGCCCGATGCACCGCGCCCCAAAGACCGCGGCGTGTCATAGCCGATATAGCAGCCTGCAACGATGTTAGACGAGAAACCGATGAACCAAACGTCTTTGGCGTCATTGGTTGTGCCGGTTTTACCTGCGATTGGCACTGGCAAGTTGATAGCACGACTTGCCGTGCCGCGTTCAACAACACCGCGCATCATGGAAGTCAGCTGATAGGCGGTGATTTCATTCATCACGCGGTCGCGATTTGTGTCGATTCGTGGGCCGAAACCTTCGGCGATAACCGCATCATTGCAATCGACACACACCCGCTGATCGTGACGGTAGACGGTATTGCCATAGCGGTCTTGCACCCGGTCAACCAAGGTCGGTTCCACCCGTTCGCCACCGTTCGCAAACATCGCATAGGCTGAAATCATCTTGAACAATGTGGTCTCATCTGCACCCAGTGACGCCGCCAACCCTTGGTTCATGCGGTCGTAAACACCAAAGCGCTCAGCATAGGCAGCGACCGTATCCATCCCAATTTCCTGCGCCAGACGAATGGTCATCAGGTTCCGCGACCGTTCAATCCCCGTGCGCAACGGCGTTGGGCCATAAAACTGGTTTGATGCGTTTTTAGGGCGCCAGACACCTTGCGGCGTGTTGATGGTGATCGGCGCATCCACAACGATTGTCGCCGGGGAATAGCCGCTATCCAGCGCCGCCGCATAAACGAACGGTTTAAAGGAAGACCCCGGCTGACGTTGAGCTTGGGTCGCGCGGTTAAACACCGAATCTTGATAGCTAAACCCGCCTTGCATCGCGATGACGCGGCCCGTGTTCACGTCCATTGCCATAAAGCCGCCTTGGGCCTCAGGAACCTGACGCAACGACCAACGAATAAATGACCCATCGTTATCGGCCGTCATGCGCCGCACATGCACAACATCACCAACAGTGTAATTGTCAAAGAAGTTGCCGCGCATCCATTCGATATCGCGGCGCGGCACCACAAACGGTTCAGCGTCGGTTTCGACGACACCTTCAATGCCGACGCGTAGCTGATTTTCTTCAACCGCCAAGACAACTGCCGGATACCATTGCGACACATAATCAATATCGCGCGGTACGGTCAGGTCTGCCAACGCAGCGCGCCACACGTCTTCGGACACCAATTGATCTTCGGGAATTGTCTGTCCGGTACCGCGCCATGCGCCTTGGTTGCGGTCAAATTCTTCAAGCGCGCGCTGTAACGAATGCGCGGCAGTGACTTGCAGGTCAGCGTCAACTGTCGCCCGAATAGACAAACCGCCCGAGAAAAATTCATCTTCGCCAAAGTTTTGCGACAGCTGACGGCGAATTTCATCGGTAAAGTAATCGCGCGGTGGCAGGCTTTCTTGATAGCTCGGAAAATCACCGTTTTGCACAGTGCGCAGCGGATCGTTCAACGCAACGGTCAGTTCTTCTTGGGTCAGATAGCCGTTTTCAAACATTTCGCGCAGAATGAAATTGCGGCGTGCAATGGCCGCCTCGCGGTTATGCACGGGGTGGTAGCTGTACGGCGCTTTCGGATGCACCGCCAAAAATGCGGCTTCGGCTGGCGACAATTCAGACAGCGGTTTATTGAAATAAGACCGCGCTGCTGCCGTTACACCAAACGAACGCACGCCGAGATCAATCTCGGTCAAGTATAATTCAAGAATTTGCTCTTTGCTCATCGCGCCTTCGATTCGCGTGGCCAGAATAATTTCCTTGATCTTACGTTCCAGCGTCGTTGAACCATCCAAAAGGAAGTTCTTCATTACCTGCTGCGTAATCGTCGACGCACCGCGCACGCTTTCTCCGCGCGACGTCACAGCCTCAACAATCGCCGCCAAAATACCGCGCGGATCATAGCCGGTGTGGGTATAAAAGTTCTTATCCTCAGCCGAAATAAACGCCTGTTTCACAATATCGGGGATTTCCGAAGCCGGTGTAAACAACCGCCGTTCAACGGCAAATTCATCAATGATCTCACCTTCGCCAGAATAAATCCGGCTGATGGTCTTTGGCTGATAGCGCGCAAGCGTTTCATATGTCGGCAGGTCGCGACCGTACATAAAGAACACGCCGCCAAGCGTCAGCGCCCCCATGATCAAGCCCATGGTCAGCATGGTGAAAATTCCACCAAAGAAAGAGAAAATAAAGCGCAGCACGGGTGATTATGGTCCTATAGTTTCAAACGGCCTTATACGCCCCTGTCCCGCGATGGTCAAAAGGCCATATGGGCACCGCGCGGGTATATGATCACGATTTAGCGTGCAAATTGGTTAACGGCAGCTGCAATAGCCTCCACGATGTCCGCGCGGCTTTCGGCATCCTCAAGCGCTGCGCGGTCTTGCGCGTTAGATAAAAACCCGACCTCGATCAAAACACTTGGAAAGTCTGCGGCGGATAGCACTGCAAGCTGGCCAAAACGGTGCGGATTGGTATTGACCCGCACCCCGGCATTTTCTATCTGCGCGATCAGCATATCCGCAAATTCAACCCCCTCTGGTCCGGTCCGGTCACGCGCTAAATCCATCAAAAGCGTTGCGATTTGATCCCCTTGCGCGTCCAAATCTACGCCTGCCAAAAGATCACCGCGCTCATGGCGCGCGATCATGCGACGCGCGGCAAGCGCCCCACCATCACGCGACAAAGTGTATACAGATGCCCCACTTGCGGCATCTTCTTCAAGCGCATCGGCGTGCAACGAGATGAATAGATCGGCCCCCGCCGCCCGTGCGGAACTGACGCGCGTATAAAGCGGCACAAAGATATCTGCATCACGCGTAAGGCTGGCCTGCACACCGTCAATTGCGTCCACCGCCGTTGCCACCTCTTGCCCCAATTGCAGCATGAGATCCGCTTCACTCACACCGTCACGCATCGCGCCGGGATCAATGCCCCCATGGCCGGGATCAATGACTACAAGGAAATCGCCGGATGTCGCAGGCGGTAAGGCAACGGGCTGTGCAAGGTTCAAGTCACTTGGCGCACCTGTGTTGGCCGAAAAACTGCGCGCGTCCGTGCGTTTCAATATTATTGACAGATCAGCGCCCGCATCGGTGGTTTGCATTGCCGCTTGCGTGACCTCAAGCGGCCCCGCTAAATCCACAACCATTCGCGACCAATCCGGGCCAAGCGCGCCGTAACGTAACGCCGTTGCACGATCACCCGATAGCAAGAGATCAGGCGAAACATCCGGCCAATCCGTATTTTGAAAGTCTACGACAAGTCTGCGCGGATTATCCAATGTAAACAACCGGTAAGGCGTTACAGCTGAAAGCCCTACGTTAATTTCAAGCCGCCACCAACCGTCACCCACCGCTGTACGGTTGGGATCAACAGTCACTTGCGCCGACATTGCTGTGCAAAGACAGCAAAAGAAACAAATCAGCCGTATCACCTGCGGAAGTCCTGCATGAATTTCGCGATCCGGTCTAAGCCCTCGCGGATGTCTTGCGTATTGCGCGCATAAGAAAACCGCAGCCAATGATGCCCACGACCCGCATCAAAATCGAGCCCCGGCGTCACGGCCACCCCCGCCTGGGCCAAAATTTCCGCCGCAAATGTACGGGCGTCATCGGTGTATTCAGAGACATCCACATATATATAAAACGCCCCATCAGGCGGCGCAAAACGGGTCAACCCGGCCGCGCGCAACCCGTCGATCATCAGGGCGCGGTTAGCGTCGTACACGGCCTTGTTCTGTTCCAGCTCGTCTGTGCAATCCATTGCGTGCAATGCCAATCGTTGCGCCGCATGCGGCGCGCAGATAAACATGTTTTGCGCCAGTCGTTCAACGCGACGCACATGATTTTCGGGGACAACCATCCAACCGACCCGCCAGCCCGTCATCGAAAAATATTTTGAAAACGAATTCACCACATAGGCGTCATCCGTGACCTGGAGCGATGAAACAGGTGCGATATCATAGTCAATGCCGTGATATATTTCGTCCGAAATAAACGCCGCATCCGCTGCGTTGCAGGCCTCGGACAAAGCCGCTAGCGCGCCCGCGTCCAGCATTGTGCCTGTCGGGTTCGCAGGGGATGCCACGATCAGCCCGGCCAAATCATATTCCAATACATGCGCGGGCTGCGGCTGAAACCGTTGATCAAGCGTCGTTGGGATATCAACCGGGGTCAGCCCCACGGCCTTTAGGATTTGGCGGTAGGACGGGTAGCACGGCGTGCCTAGCCCCACCCGTTCGCCATTATCAAACAGCGCCGAAAACGCGAGCAAAAACGCGCCAGACGCGCCGCTTGTCACGACGACACGCGCGGGGTCCAGATCAACATCATACCAATCGCCGTAATGGTGCGCGATGCGCGCGCGCAACTCTGGCAGGCCAAGCCCAACCGTATAGCCCAGCGGATCCGCAAGATCAGCGATCAGTTTTTCGCGGGCTTGCGTCGGCGCGCCCGTGCTGGGTTGGCCGACCTCCATGTGAATAATATGCCGCCCGGCTGCCTCGGCTTGGCGGGCGGCTTCCATAACGTCCATGACGATGAATGGATCGACGTCGCCCCGGTTTGAATGTCGCATTTCGCGGCCCCTCTTCTTTGCCCCTATGTGCCTGTCACCGCTATGTGAGGTCAATGGACCTTGGCATTCCCCGGTAAATATGGTCTGTCACAGGCGAATATTTGTTAACGAGATGATCCAGATGTCCCTGCGCTATGCCCTGCCCTTTCTTTTCGCCCTGACAAGCCCGTTGGCTGCCCTTGAACTTGAGGCGATGACCGATGCGGAACGCGCTGCGTTTCGTGCCGAGGTGCGGGCCTATTTGCTTGAAGATCCCGAGGTCTTGCAAGAGGCTATCTCGGTCCTGCAAGAACGCCAGCAACTTGCAGAAGTCGCCAACGATCAGTTGCTTGCAGCAACCTATGCGGACAAGTTGTTTAACGATCGCCACTCCTATGTTGGGGGGAACCCGACCGGCGACATCACGATTGTGGAATTCATGGATTACCGTTGCGGCTATTGCAAACGCGCCTTTCCCGAAATTGAAGCGCTTTTGGCAACGGACGCCAATATCAGGTTTATCGTCAAAGAATATCCGATCTTGGGTGAACAATCGGTTCTCGCGTCCCGGTTTGCCATCGCGACGCAACTGGTTGCAGGTGATGATGCATATAAATCGGTCCATGACACATTGATGGAATTCAACGGTAACATTACACAGGCCAGCATGACGCGGCTTGCAGAAATCCTTGGGCTCGACGCAGAAGCGATCATTGCGCAAATGGATTCAGAAGAAGTCAGTAACGTCATCGCTGCAAACCGCACATTGGGCGAGCAAATGCAAATCTCGGGCACGCCGACATTTGTTGTCGAAGACCAAATGCTGCGCGGCTATGTACCCGTTGACGTTATGGAAACCATCGTGGCTGATTTGCGCGACGAATAGAAATTCAGTAAAATCTGTGGTGTTTCGCGGATGAAATCAATGCGTGCACCGATCCCATCACAAAGCAATTTTTGGCGGGGCATTTGTCATATTTGGTCAGTTGGTCATATAAAACGTTGTTACTCAGACCTAACCCAACGGCCAATGGCTTGAGTATTTCGACTACGACCTTGCCACCTTTGATAAAGGTTATTGGTCCGTGCATTGTCAGTTGTTTTTTCGGCAAATGTTTCATCAGCTAACTTCGATAAAACCAGAATTCGTGCAGTAGCCTGTCTTATTTCCCTGCATCCACTGCCCGCGCAGACTCTAGCTCCTTGGCCTTTTTTTCCACCTGCGTGACGATATGTTCGATCATATCTTCGTTAGACTGTTTGTGGCTTTGCTTGCCCGCCAAGTAGACCATCCCTGACCCAGCCCCGCCACCGGTAAAACCGACGTCTGTCATCAGCGCCTCACCTGGGCCGTTAACGACACAGCCGATGATGCTCAGGCTCATGGGGGTTTTGATATGTTCGAGCCGCTGTTCCAAAGCTTCGACGGTTTTGATCACGTCAAACCCCTGCCGCGCACAAGATGGGCATGAAATGATATTCACCCCGCGGTGGCGCAGGCCGAGTGATTTGAGGATTTCGAACCCCATTTTCACCTCTTCGACCGGGTCCGCTGACAAAGATACACGGATCGTGTCGCCGATCCCCGCCCACAGCAAATTACCCATACCAATCGCCGATTTAACTGTGCCGCTGCTCAACCCGCCCGCTTCGGTGATCCCAAGATGGATCGGCGCATCCGTTACATCGGCCAATTGTTGATAGGCCGCCGCAGCCATGAACACGTCAGAGGCTTTACAGCTGATCTTAAATTCATGGAAATCATTGTCTTGCAGGATTTTGATATGGTCCATCCCGCTTTCGACCATCGCATCAGGGCATGGCTCACCGTATTTGTCTAGCAGGTGCTTTTCCAGCGATCCCGCATTCACGCCAATACGAATTGAGCAATTGTAGTCGCGTGCGGCCTTGATTACCTCGCGCACGCGCTTTTCATCACCAATGTTACCGGGATTAATCCGCAAACAGGCGGCCCCTGCTTCGGCGGCTTCGATCCCGCGCTTATAGTGGAAATGAATGTCCGCAACGATCGGCACAGAGACTTCGGGCACAATCTGTTTCAGCGCCTTGCTCGAAGCCACATCCGGGACTGAAACCCGCACGATATCCGCGCCTGCATCAGCGGCAGCTTGGATTTGGGCAATGGTGCCTTTGACATCCGTCGTCAGCGTGTTGGTCATCGTCTGCACGGAAACCGGGGCATCGCCCCCAACGGGCACGTTGCCCACCATAATTTGACGGGATTTGCGGCGTTCGATGTGGCGCCACGGGCGGATTGAATTGAGGGACATAGGGCTGCTTTCAGGCAATCGCGGTTACCGACAATCTAAGCATCAAACCCGCGTGCAGCAACCGCTTGGCGGGTTATTCGCCTGCGCTATTTTCGGCCACGCGCACGACCTCGGCGAGGTCATCATCCGCTGTCAGATCTGCGACGCTATAGCTATCAAGCAGGCTGTCAGCATTGAGCGCGACATTGGACGTCACGACGCCCGTTTGGCCCGCAGGTCCATAGTGCACGCCGTTTACAGCGAAATAGACCGCTCCGCTTTCACCCACGCGCAATGTTGCGGGTTCTTCGGTTGCAGGAACTTCAAAATTCTCACCGGGTGACATCACGCCTTCAAAAATGACAGTACCATTGGCCGCCCGCACGCGCACCCATGCAGGGCGTACGGCAACCAATTGCAATTCGGGCACATCAGGACCGACGACTTGGATGGTCGGCGGATGCGGAGAGGCTACATCGGCATCAGCCACAACAACGTCTGCGTTGATCTGAGCGGGTAGAACCGAACCAAAAGAGCCAGGATTCAAGGTTGAGATTGGCGCATCGCGTGCCGTCAACACGGGCACATCAAGCGCCTGTGGGCGATACAATCGATCCAAAGCATCGAATGACGGCGCAACGAAACTGGCCAAATCTTGTGTTTGATCCACGTTATTTGTTACGCCCGAAAGCGGATCAAGATCAGCGACGACAACCGGCGCTTGCTCAACCGGCGCGAATTGTACTTTTTGTACTTCTTGCAACACGGTCCAGCCGCCAAAGCCAAGCCCGCCAATCATTGCGATCAGTACAAGTACTGACCCGATAGCGCGTGGTTCAAACCCGGCCATAACCCGGTCAGCCGCAGGCACAAATGGCGTCGCAGAGGCTGAGAATATATCTTTGCCAAGCGGTGCCACGACAGGTTCACCGATCTTGCCTTGCAACGATGATGCCTCTGCGGACATGCCGTGGGCAGTCGCAAAACCGCTTTCGGTACAAAATGTTTCAAATGCGTAATCCGGGTCCATCCGCAGATACCGCGCATAAGAGCGCACATAGCCCGCAATAAATCCGGGGGTATCAAATGCGGAGGGGTCTGCGTTTTCGATCGCGGCAATATAGGCGGCTTTGATTTTCAGCTCACGCTGAACATCCAACAGGCTTTTGCCCATTGTCGCACGTTCGCCGCGCATCAAATCGCCCAAGCGCAACTCGAAGTCGTCAAACCCCTTGGTTTGAGCGTCCTGCGCTGCGTCTGACCGGTTGAAGGTCTTGCCAATCATCGACTGTCCCGTCGCTTAATGCCCCTAAGCGCCCATGTAACGCGAATCGCGTTCACACGGGTACCTAGGCAGACGCTAACATATTAGCGGCTGTCATGCATACGTTGAAAAAGGGTTAACCTGCGAGCTCGGCGCGATTCAGCGCGCAATGCGACCAAAGATTGTCCAAAGCGCTGACAAGTGCATCCATTTCGCGCGGTCCGTGAACCGGTGACGGCGTGAACCGCAGCCGTTCAGTGCCGCGCGGTACCGTCGGAAAATTGATCGGCTGCACATAGATGCCGAACTCAGACAAAAGCATATCCGACAGCTTTTTAGTGTGGACCGGATCGCCCACGATCAGCGGTACAATGTGACTGCCATGATCGATAATTGGCAAACCCATTCCTTTTAGCCGCAGCTTAAGAATTTTGGCTTGGGTTTGGTGCTGCAAACGCAGCCCATCATCGGTTTTCAAATGTGCAACACTGGCCGCAGCCCCCGCAGCAACCGCAGGAGGCAAGCTGGTGGTAAAGATGAACCCCGGAGCGTAAGACCGTATCGCATCACACATTTTCTCAGAGGCGGCGATATAGCCGCCCATCACGCCGTATGCTTTGGCCAAAGTACCGTTGATAATATCGATGCGGCCCATCAACCCGTCGCGCGCAGCAACGCCCGCACCTTGCGGGCCATACATGCCAACAGCGTGGACTTCGTCGATATAGGTGAGCGCGCCAAATTCATCCGCGAGATCACAAATCGCTTCGATTGGGGCAAAATCACCATCCATTGAATAGATCGATTCAAACGCAATCAGCTTTGGCGCTGCCGGGTCATCAGCTTCCAGAAGCGCGCGCAGGTGATCCAGATCATTGTGGCGAAAAATGCGCTTTGCGCCACCATTCCGACGTACACCTTCGATCATAGAGGCGTGGTTTAGCGCGTCCGAATAGATAATCAGCCCCGGAAACAATTTTGGCAATGTGCTCAGCGTCGCGTCGTTTGCGATATAAGCAGAGGTAAAAAGAAGTGCCGCCTCTTTTTGGTGCAGGCTGGCAAGCTCCGCTTCGAGCCGCTTGTGATAGACTGTTGTGCCAGAGATATTACGTGTGCCGCCTGATCCAGCGCCTGTCGCGTCCACGGCCTCGTGCATCGCGGCCAAAACAACAGGATGCTGCCCCATCCCAAGATAGTCATTCCCACACCAAACGGTCACCGGAGTATCGGTTCCATCGTCCTTGCGCCATGTAGCGTGAGGAAACTGGCCGCGCTTGCGTTCGATATCAATAAAAGTCCGGTAACGGCCTTCGTCGTGCAAACGGCTAATCGCGGCATCCAGTTGGGCGGTGTAGTCCACGGGTGGTATCCTTTGTCTTGCGGTACAGGTTTCGGCGAACCGAAACTTGAATCGTTCTAAACGTCATATAGAGGCAAACGCGTCCAAGCAATACGCTACAAACTGTCACCCCTATCCCTTTTGACAGCCAAACACTCGCAACACGTTGACCTAGATCAACTACTTCTGCTTGGGCAGATGCAGCCAGATAAGCGCTATATCGTGTAGAGGTCTGCGTTAGAACCCGCTGTTGGGCACCCAAGGGTAAGCCGCCTGAAGATATTGATCCGCGGCACGCAAAAATCGGGCCTGCCCACCCGCGATATTCACCGTATTATTTAACGCGTCATAGGATGGCATATCTGGATGGGCCCTGGCCTGTTCCGCAGGCATCCCGGTTGCCGCAAAATCACGATACAGTTGGTAGCGTTGCAAGTGCAGACCCATCGCGGATTCGACCGCGCTCATGAGGTCGGGTAAATTCAGGGTTTCCAACAGCGCGCTCAATTCATGACTGCGATATGGCGGGGTGCTATATAACGCATCAAAATGTCCAAACCCTTTGGGCCCAAATGAATCAAATAGAAACGCGATAGGCCCGGCCGCCTCACGTTCATATGCATTCATCGCAGCGCCGGATTTCTGTTTTTCCTCAGCGAATGCGCGCAAAGACACAAAATACGATCCATCAACAGGTTCGGGCGCAAGATCAATTGGCGGGGCAAGCGGCGCTGCATAGGCTTGGCGGCGTTCCAACTCCGCGCGCATAGCCGCTTCGCGGACAAGTTCGCGCGACGCGCCCTCTGGCATATCCTTTTTTACCTCGGCATAAATCGACGCTTTTGCGCGCCGATTTCGCACCGCATCTCCGATCATCATCAAGATTTTAAACGGGACACCAATCACGATCACCCCTCCAACCATCAACTGTGCAAATGCAAATTTGCGGGCGTTCCGATCGATGCCTTCAAAATCAAAGGCCGTTGTGATGAGGTCTTGAAAATACGCGAACATTTGCTGGTCCAGATTACTGCGCTCTGACAATCTCTGTCCTAAATCCAAGTGTCAAACTATTCATGAATTTGATTGACCTCAGCGCCAATCGTGCCACCTTTGCGGCGACCACAACACAGGACCTCACCATGACCCTTGATCCCGTCTTAGCGCGTATTGATAACGACCTGAACGCGGCAACTGACCGGCTACTTGAACTGCTGCGCATTCCGTCTATTTCAACCGACCCTGCCTATAAGGGCGATTGCAACACTGCAGCTGATTGGCTGGTTGCCGATTTGCAAAGCATCGGCTTCATGGCATCAAAACGTCCGACACCGGGACACCCGATGGTCGTTGCGCATTCGGGCGGCACAGGGCCACATGTGCTGTTTTACGGGCATTACGATGTGCAACCCGTTGACCCGCTTGATCTTTGGGACCGCGACCCATTTGATCCACAGATCGAAGACACGGCCAAAGGCCCGGTTATCCGCGGACGCGGGTCATCCGACGACAAAGGTCAGCTGATGACATTCGTTGAGGCCTGCCGTGCGTGGAAAGAAGTCCACGGCACCCTGCCCGGCAACATCACCTTGTTCTTTGAGGGCGAAGAAGAATCTGGGTCGCCATCCCTGACACCTTTCATGCGAGAGAATGCCGAAGAATTGACCGCCGATGTGGCGCTGATCTGCGACACTGGGCTGTACGGCGATAGCACGCCTGCGATCATCACGCAGCTGCGCGGCCTTTTGGGCGAAGAGTTGACCATCACCGGCCCTGATAAGGACCTGCATTCAGGCATGTACGGCGGGTTGGCGATGAACCCTGCACGGGTATTGGCACGCATCATCGCGGCCCTACATGACGATGACGGGCGCATTACCGTACCGGGTTTCTATGATGGTGTGCCCGAGCTATCGAATGAATTGGCGGCGGCTTGGGATGATTTGAAATTCGACGAAAAAGCCTTTTTGGGCGACGTCGGCCTTTTAGAGCCTGCTGGCGAACGGGGCCGCCGCCCACTCGAGATGATCTGGTCACGCCCAACTTGCGAGGTCAACGGAATTTGGTCCGGCTACACCGGGGATGGGTTCAAAACCGTGCTGCCTTCTGAGGCCCACGCCAAAATCAGTTTCCGTCTGGTCGGCACGCAAGACCCACTAAAAATCCGCGAAAATTTTCGCAAAATGGTGCAAGACATGCTGCCCGCAGATTGCTCAGTGGCATTTAGCGACCACGGGGCCAGTGCCGCAGGCCAAATGACCACAACGCACCCCGCGTTTGACCAAGCGCGCAAAGCCCTATCTGACGAGTGGCCCAATGCGGCGGCCTATGTGGGCTGCGGCGGATCGATCCCCATCGCCGGGCACTTCAAGGACATCCTGAACATGGACGCGATGTTGATCGGTTTTGGTAAAGACGACGACGCGATCCATTCGCCCAATGAAAAGTATGACCTGTCGTCTTTCCATAAAGGCATCCGGTCTTGGGCGCGCATCCTGCACGAAATGACCAAATAACACGGCGTAGGGTGGATCTCGATCCACCCTGCTGTCGCAGTAAGGCGCCATGATATGTGGGGAATAAGTGGCGCGGTTGACGGGGCTCGAACCCGCGACCTCCGGCGTGACAGGCCGGCACTCTAACCAGCTGAGCTACAACCGCGCAGCGCTAGATCACAAAAGAAAGAAAGTGGCGCGGTTGACGGGGCTCGAACCCGCGACCTCCGGCGTGACAGGCCGGCACTCTAACCAGCTGAGCTACAACCGCGCATTTTCTTTCCGGTCTGCGACCGAACGTGGGGTGCTTCTATGTCCGCGCCCGCCCCTCGTCAAGCGGTGGTTTCGCAAAAAATGGCTTCTTGGACAGGTTTTCGATTTGTGTTCGAAAAGCACTCGATATTTGGGGTCGGGCTGGGGCCAAATCTACAACTGATTGAGCTGCAGATCACTTTGTATCACAACGTCAGTGTTTCGGCACAATTTACTTCAAACTTAAAAGCGTAACCCGCAAAGGCCGCGCAGTCTTGCCAATGAATGCACTCGCCCGCACCGCCCTGCAGACAGCTTATGCGGTGCGTCAAATGGAATATGTAACGAGTATAACGGCACGCCCATCAAGTCTATTAGGACCGGCTACGCTACTGCACTACGGCGCGCTGGACTGTCAGGTATACACATCCACCAAATCCGACACACCGTTGCCGTGCGCATGCTTGCGGCAGGCAAGCCAATTGAACAGGTGAGTCAATATCTTGGTCACAGCAATACCAGCGTCACGCAGAAGGTCTATGCGCGATTCTTGCCCGAACATTTGAGCGATGCCGCTGACATTTTGAACTTTGGAATGGCCGTACCGAAGAAACGCTAGGTCTAGAGACCCCGTAAACACTTCTCAAAACGATACGTTCTGGGAATAAAATACCAAGAAATTCATATGGATAAGATGGTGGGTGATGAGAGGCTCGAACTCCCGACATCTTCCGTGTAAAGGAAGCGCTCTACCAACTGAGCTAATCACCCGATGAGGGGTGATTTAGGGCATGTTGCGGGCGGACGCAAGCCTAAGTGAGCAAGTTTTGTGAACCATTTTTCAAATGATAGACGCAGCCCTGACCGCCATGGATGGTGGTCCCCTCAATTGCCTTAGGTCCCGCGAGAATTTCGCGCAATGTGCGCCCTGTCACACCGTGCGTCACCAGCACTGCAGGCCCCTTTAAATCTTGCAAAAATGCGTGGCAGCGGGCCTTTACCGCGGCCAAACCCTCACCATTTGGGGCGACCTCGTACTGCGCCATATAGGGATCAGGGGCGTCCGGGAGCGGCAGCGTGTCACGCAGCACACCGGACCAGTCACCGACCCCAATTTCACGCAATCGATCATCTGTACGTACCAATTCTGCCAGTGGCGCACAGGCGATTCCCGCCGTTTGCACTGCCCTGCCCTGTGGGCTGCTGATAAATGCGAATCCACGCAAGTCACATTCGGCAAGAATCTCCCCTTGGCGCGCGGCCTCGTCGCGGCCCTGCGCGGTCAGTGGAGAGTTCAGTTCTCCTTGCATACGCCCTTCGAGATTCCACGCAGTCTGGCCGTGCCGCAGGATGTAGATTTCAGGATAGGTCATCGCTGTGGGTCAGGTATCATCAGCAGCAGGGCGCGCGACCGCGTCGACCTTGGCCGTGCGAAATTTCATCGTGAGCAGCGACGCGCCGTTGTTCAGCTCTTTGGATTTGATGATCCGCGTTTTACCCATTGGCGGCAAAATCAATTCTTCTCCACGCGCAAGCGCCTCACCGATCACCGCAAGCGCCGCTTCAACTGCGGGTTTCACATCCCGTTTTTTAAGGCCTGTCCTCGCGACCACCTCGTTGAACAATTGCGGCTTTTTCAAAACGACCGGCGCGTCAGCCGCGTCTTCGGTATGTTGGGTTTCAGGCGTTGTCATGGTGTTTTCCCTTTGTTTTTCCCCACCTTAAACGGGTGACACAACACATACCAGCGTGGCCTAAGGACAATCGCCCCACCCGCTGTCAATCACCCAATCCATCTTCCTTGTGGTATTGATTACACGTTGAATTTGCGCCGCACGGCCACCCCGCACACAAAAGAAAAGCGTTGCGTGACATAGCGTGCGCAAAGGCTCTTAAACCATGCCGCTCAACGCACTATTTGAGCCAAATTCTCCCGGCATTACAAAGCCTCCGACAATCTGAAGCGTCCCGCAAAAGTTCCTCTTGCCTCAAGACTTCGTCGACACCAGGCCCGGTAAAGCGTGGATCATCACAAACCCCATTTCGCGCCCAGTCATTACGGTTCAAACCGAAGTCAATTTCAGAACATTCTGCAGGGCTGCTTTGTTCTTTAGAACGCACCTGCGCAATTAGACCTGCAGTGAGCATGCGACCACAGTCACTCGCGTCGCGCCCCGTGTTTTCTTGGCTCAGCACCGATGCCATACCTTCGCCCTTAAACCTCGGATCGTCACATTCGTTGTCGTTTGCGTATTCGGATGAGTTATCACCCAACCCTTCGACAACGACGCCTGTCATGCACCCCGCGGTAAGTAGTATGGCAAGCAAAGAAGACTTTGAAATATGGCGCATAGAAATTCCCTTAAATATAATAACTTAGACTTATAGTGATTAGGCAGATTTCCGTAGGATTTGGCACTGGCCATGTTCACGCTTAAGTTACTGCCCTTTTTGCAAAGACACCACCACCCAAAAGGCAAGGGCGCACTAAAAACCCACGGAATACGTGTGGTATGTGGTGTAAAGCACACCTATTCAGCGCCTGCGCACAAAAAAGCGCACCACTATGGGCGCGCTTTTTATTGTCACGTGATGACCGCGTTTAGTGCGCGCGCGCACCTTGTGCGGCTTCGCCTGCCTTAAGCGCCGCGGCGGCGGCCTCTTCGGCGGCTTCATCCCAGATGATCGGTTCCGGGGCACTGACCAGCGCATGCTCCAACACCTCTGATACGTGGCGCACGGGGATGATTGTCAGCCCCTCTTTGACGTTATCAGGGATGTCCGGCAGGTCTTTGGCGTTTTCTTGCGGGATCAACACGGTTTTGATGCCACCACGCAATGCGGCCAATAGTTTTTCTTTCAGCCCACCAATCGGCATCGCGTTACCACGCAAAGAAACCTCACCGGTCATGGCAACGTCTTTGCGCACGGGAATCTTGGTTAGCACCGACACAATTGATGTCACCATCGCCAGACCTGCCGACGGACCATCCTTCGGAGTCGCGCCATCTGGCACGTGTACGTGGATGTCGATCTTGTCGAATTGCGGCGGCTTCACCCCAATTTCAGGCGCGATTGAGCGCACATAGCTGGATGCGGCATCAATCGATTCCTTCATCACATCGCCAAGCTTCCCGGTCGTTTTCATCCGACCTTTGCCCGGCAGGCGCAAAGCTTCGATATTCAACAGTTCTCCGCCAACGCTGGTCCACGCCAAGCCCGTAACCACGCCAACCTGATCGTTTTCTTCGGCCAATCCAAAGCGGTGCCGCTCCACACCCAAGAAGTCATTGAGGTTTTCAGCGGTGACGTTGATCTCAGTCGCTTCTTTCTTGACGATCTTGGTCACAGCTTTACGCGCCACTTTGGCAAGTTCACGCTCGAGGTTCCGCACGCCTGCTTCGCGGGTGTAGACGCGCACCATCGCAAGCAGAGCAGCATCCGACACGCTGAATTCGGCCGGTTTCAACCCGTGATTTTTCATAACTTTTGGCAACAAATGCTGCTTTGAGATTTCGACTTTTTCGTCTTCGGTATAGCCCGAAAGCGAAATAATCTCCATCCGGTCAAGCAGCGGCCCCGGCATGTTGTAGCTGTTGGCCGTGGTTAGGAACATCACGTTCGACAGGTCATATTCGACTTCCAAGTAGTGATCCACGAAAGAGCCGTTTTGCTCTGGGTCCAGAACCTCTAGCATCGCTGACGCCGGATCACCCCGGAAATCCTGCCCCATCTTATCAATTTCATCGAGCAAGATCAGCGGATTGGTTGTTTTCGCCTTTTTCAACGCCTGAATGATCTTACCCGGCATTGAGCCGATGTAAGTCCGGCGGTGGCCGCGGATTTCAGATTCGTCACGCACCCCACCCAATGAGATACGAATGAATTCGCGCCCGGTTGCCTTGGCCACAGATTTACCCAAGCTGGTTTTCCCGACGCCGGGCGGTCCAACCAAACACATAATCGGGCCTTTAAGTTTTTTCGAACGTTGCTGCACCGCGAGATATTCAACGATCCGTTCTTTGACTTTCTCAAGTCCGTGGTGATCATTGTCGAGCACCTTTTGCGCGTGTCCAAGATCCTTTTTGGTACGCGATTTATTGCCCCATGGCACCGCCAAAATCCAGTCAAGATAGTTGCGTACAACTGTGGCCTCGGCGGACATGGGCGACATATTTTTGAGCTTCTTGAGCTCTGCATCGACCTTTTCGCGGGCTTCTTTGGACAGTTTGGTTTCAGCGATCTTCGCCTCAAGCTCGGCCACTTCATTTTGGCCTTCTTCCCCATCGCCAAGTTCCTTCTGAATGGCTTTCATTTGCTCATTCAAATAATATTCGCGTTGGGTGCGTTCCATCTGGGTTTTCACGCGTGTCTTGATCTTTTTCTCGACCTGCAACACAGACATTTCGCCTTGCATCAGCCCAAAGACTTTTTCAAGCCGTTCGGTCACAGACAGAGTTTCCAGCAAGCCCTGCTTTTGGTCAATTTCAATCCCAAGGTGGCCCGCAACCAAATCCGCCAGCTTCGCAGGCTCTGCGGCTTCGCCAACGGCGGCCATCGCCTCTTCGGGGATATTTTTCTTGATCTTGGCATAGCGTTCAAATTCAGCCGCGACATTGCGCACAAGCGCCTCTTCTTCGGCTGGATCACCAGTGGTTTCATCCAGATATTCGGCAGATGCTTCAAAAAACTCGGGGTTGTCGATAAACCCGGTAATGCGCACGCGGCTACGCCCTTCGACAAGCACCTTCACGGTGCCATCGGGAAGTTTCAGCAGTTGCAGCACATTGGCCAGAACGCCGGATTTGTAGATGCCATCTTGCGCAGGATCGTCTTCGCCTGCGTCAATTTGGCTGGACAGTAGAATTTGTTTGTCGTCCTGCATTACCTCTTCGAGGGCGCGGACAGATTTTTCACGGCCTACGAACAGCGGCACAATCATATGTGGGAACACCACGATATCGCGCAGCGGCAGGACGGGGTAGGATGAACTCAACGGTTCTTGCATAGTCACTTCCTTTATTAGCAAGACACCTAGCCCCGTTGCACGGCAGCTATGGGCGTCTCCTCATGCCGAATTCATGTAGGGTCGCGGCGTTAACCTTTCAACCAAACACGTCGTTATTTCGCACCGTAGACTGCCTGTGTCTGACGCCAGCCGCAACCATACAAACGCAAAAACCTTTCATCTCGTTTACCAAACAACAAAAAACGCCACCGCGGGTTGAACGTGAACAATTCGCTGCCCATAGTATTGTGTATTTTCATCAAGGTTTGACAGGTATACACGCCATGTTTCGTTTCTTTTACCGCCAACGAAGACGCATTATCCTGCTAACGTTGATTTATGCGACAGTCATACTGTCATTTATTATTCGCACCCCAAGCATAAACGCGACTCCATTTTCTTGGCGTCTCATTATGTATTTTACACTTATGTTTGTAGTTTTTAGTCTTGTCTGGGCCATTATCCTTGGGATAATTTGCGGGATTAGTCTATTCGTGCCGCACATTTTTATGATGTCTGAGCTGCTTCTTGCTGTTGCCGTTCCAATGATCCTAGCGACGAACGCAATTTTCAACATTTTTCCAACACTTGAGCATCCTGTCGTCGCAATCCCTATAATGATTTCACTGTGGCTAGTGTTGAGTTGGGTCATCCAGCGCTTACCGCCGAAAGTAACCTTCAAACAAACTGCGCATTACTTTTCCAAACTGTCGTCGCAGACTATTTGGGAAGGCTTCTTGCCTACTCCAAATAGAACAGATCAACATTTCTTTAAGCAGTTACTCGAAGTCACTGTCGACCCAATCAATAGGAACACTCTCCATGCCAAATATGCGATGCCATTCGGAGTTGCGGATGCAGTAATTCGCATCACAGATAATAAACCATTCGAAAATTTCACTTACACTTTCGACCTTTCGAAGCCCAATTTAAGTGGGCGTTTTTGGGTCAATATAACCGACACGGATAATCGCCGCAGTGTTGACACTGCTGTAAAATTTTCAAATGTCCCATTTTTTACTGCGCTCTCACTTTGGCTTGGCGACGCTGCCGGTGACCAGCTTGACTATGTTATGGCGCAAGAAAAGGGCTTAACCGATTACAGCGTCACAGGGTATCAAACCCGTCACAGCCTGAAACGGCTGGCAAAGAAACAAAGAACCTAAAGCGGCTCAATATCGCCTTGCGCCCGCCCTGCGTGAAAATCGGCCTCCCATGCCGCAAATGCGCCTGCAGCAATGGCATCGCGCATCCCTTGCATGATGTCTTGGAAATAATGCAGGTTATGCCATGTCAGCAGCATGCCGCTAATCATCTCTTGGGCACGGAATACGTGGTGCAGATAGGCGCGCGAATAGTTGCGGCACGCGGGGCAGCTACAGTGTTCATCCAACGGGCGCGGATCGTCTGCGTGGCGCGCGTTTTTAATGTTCAGCACACCGCGACGGGTAAATATTTGACCGGTGCGGCCAGACCTGCTGGGTAATACGCAATCCATCATATCAATGCCGCGTTTCACTGCGCCAACAATATCATCAGGTTTGCCAACCCCCATCAAATAGCGCGGTTTATCTGTGGGTAATTGATCTGGGGCAAAATTCAGCACGTCGAACATCGCCTCTTGGCCTTCACCAACGGCAAGCCCGCCAACGGCGTATCCATCAAATTCAATATCGCGCAAGGCAGCGGCGCTTTCGGCGCGCAGGTCTTCTTCTAGCCCGCCTTGCTGAATACCGAACAGCGCATATCCGGGGCGGTCCCCAAATGCATCGCGCGACCGCTGCGCCCACCGCATCGACATCTGCATACTGTCATTGATCCGTTTGCGATCCGCAGGCAGCGCGGGGCATTCATCAAAGCACATCACGATATCAGAGCCGAGAAGCTTTTGAATTTCCATCGAACGCTCTGGGGTTAGCTCGTGCTTGGAGCCGTCGATATGCGACCGAAAGGTGACCCCTTTTTCAGACATTTTGCGCAGATCGGATAGGGACATCACCTGAAACCCTCCGCTATCAGTCAGAATAGGTTTGTCCCAATTCATGAACTTATGTAGCCCGCCTAGATTAGCGATCCGTTCCGCCGTGGGGCGCAGCATCAGGTGATAAGTGTTGCCCAGCAGGATGTCAGCACCCGTCGCCGCGACGCTTTCGGGCATCATGGCTTTGACGGTGGCCGCGGTTCCAACTGGCATAAAGGCAGGCGTACGGATGTCGCCACGCGGGGTGGAAATCACCCCGGTACGGGCCTTGCCATCGGTGGCATTGAGCGAAAATGAAAATGGTTTTGTCATGCCCTGTCTTTCACCGATCTTGCGGCAATTGCCAAGGGGGCTTGCGCAATTCATCGCGGCGATATGCCCGTGCGCCAAAGCACCACTGCCGCTGCGCATGGTCTTTACCTTAGTCGCACCAATCCCTATATGTTTGCTCAGGTTTGCAAGGAAACGACGTCATGACGGACACCACAGCCCCGCTTGAAGGCGCGCCAATGATCGCGCCATCGACAACGGATCATCCACTGTACGAAGATATCGTGCAGGCATGTCGGTCCGTATATGACCCTGAAATTCCGGTGAACATCTATGATCTTGGGCTGATCTACACAATTGATATCAAAGAAGATAACGCTGTGAACGTGATCATGACGTTGACCGCGCCAGGCTGTCCGGTTGCGGGTGAAATGCCCGGCTGGGTCGCTGATGCGATTGAACCCCTGCCCGGCGTCAAACATGTCGACGTTGAAATGACGTTTGAGCCACAATGGGGCATGGAAATGATGTCTGATGAAGCCCGGCTTGAGCTAGGTTTTATGTAGCCCCGCCAAAGCACACCCCAAAAAGGGTGCAAAGTGGCAATCGCACCCTAAATCTATTGCAATACATACATCGCATCCTATAGTGGGTGCATGATTACTACTGAAAACCAGATTGCAGTCCTCACAGGCGACGTAATCAGCTCTACAGCGCTGGGTGCAGCGCAGCTCGACACTGTATTTGCAACACTCGAATCCTGCGCCAATGCGCAGGCAGTTTGGGTTGGTGGGCCGCTTAGGTTTACACGTCATCGCGGTGACGGATGGCAAGTTGCCCTGACAAACCCCAAATACGCGTTGCGATCGGCGCTGACATTTCGCGCAGCCCTACGGGCATGCACCCCCCAATTTGATAGCTATATCGCCATCGCAACGGGGGCAGCCCCCGCCAATCTATCTGACGATTTGAATACACAAAGCGACGCAGCATTCATCGCGTCAGGGCAATTGCTGGACCAATTGAAAATGCAAAAATCTGAAAGTACGATTGGCCATGCTGATGCTGGCGCAATCGGCGCAGTGGCAATTCTTGCGGATCACATGTCGCAAGGCTGGACGCAGGCGCAGGCAGCGGCCATACTGCAAAAGATTACACCGAATGCATCTATTTCATATACGCAAATGGCCCAAAATTTAGGGAAGTCGCGCCAGGTCGTGACAAAATCACTCGACGCTGCGGGCTATCATGTGCTCGCCCATGCTTTGACCACATTAGAAAGCGATTTTGCTTAATGTTTGAAACACTTGCCGCTCTGTTTTTTGCACATATCCTTGCAGATTACGTACTTCAAACCGAACGCATGGTTATGACCAAACACCGCCCGCTCACGCTCTTGACGCATACAGCCGCTGTCTATGCCACCGCGGGTTTGGCACTTGGGTCGCTTGACTGGTGGATTGCCGTTTTGGCCGCCCTTCATCTGCTGATCGATATAGGCAAAACGCTGTGGGTCAAAAATCACGATGACGGGGCAAAGCCACATCTTATGGATCAATGCGCACATCTGATCACGATTGCAGTGATTGCCGCCAGCGCCCCGGATCTTTGGGGAAACGGGATCTGGGCCGCAAAAACAACAGCTTGGGCCCCGCAGGCCATGCTATTGATCGCCGGGGCAATCTATACCACCCGCGCTGGTGGTTTCGCCGTAGGCAAGCTGATGGGCCCTTTTGCCGCTGGCGCGCCCGCCGAAAGCCTGCCGGCTGGCGGCATGATGATTGGGCAGTTGGAACGCGGGTTGATCTATTTGATGTTCATCGCGGGGCTTCCGGCTGGGATCGGTTTTTTGATCGCGGCCAAGTCGATTTTGCGCTTTGATGCGGCGTCAAAAAACGCCAAGGCCGAATACGTCATCATCGGCACGCTGGCGTCATTTAGCTGGGCGATTGCGATTTCAATCCTGACACTTGCGATCAACAATGGGTTAAACGGCGCGCCGCTTCTTGAGATCATGCCCCGCACCCCTTAAGTTAGCCGCAAAGGAGAACAGACATGTTCAACATTCCAGGTAAACAAGCGGTCAACGTGACCCCAAAGGCTGCGGCGAAAATCGCGGCGCTGATGGAAAAAGATGGCCACCAAGGCTTGCGCATTGGCGTAAAAAAAGGCGGCTGTGCTGGCATGGAATACACGATGGACTATGTGACCGAGGTTGATCCACTTGATGAAGTGGTTGAGCTGGACGGCGCACGTGTGATGATCGCGCCAATGGCACAGATGTTCTTGTTTGGCACAGAGATCGACTACGAAACGTCATTGCTTGAATCTGGGTTCAAGTTTCGCAATCCAAACGTTGTGGATGCCTGCGGTTGCGGTGAATCGATCAAATTTGACGACGCGCTTTCTGCAAAGATCTAGGGTTTGTTCAGGTGAACATAGGTTTCGCTGTACCGTTTATCGAGATGTCCGCGCGCGCGCGTCACCTCGCCTGATCCAATGGGTGCCACATTGGCATCATGGTTGGGGTTAAAAAACAGCGGCACGGATATGCGCGCATAATCCGGACCAATCACCCTGTGTGGCGTGGCTTTGATCCGACCATTTGTCCACATTTCCAACATCTCACCAAAGTTGATAATAAATTCGCCGGGTGGTGCAGAGACTGGAATCCATCCGCCTCCCCTGCGCCGGACCTCAAGCCCCGGTGACCCATCTGTGGCGAGCAAGGTCAAACACCCGTAGTCCGTATGCGTCGCAATCCCAAAATCATTCTCGCCCGCCCAATCAGGCCGTTCAGGATAATAATTCCCCCGCAAAAGCGCCATAGGCCGATCGAAAAGTGGGCGAAAATACGCGCCATCCTCGCCCGTAGCATCCGCAATCGCGCAGAGCAAATCAAGCGCGAAACCAGTTGCTTGCACGTAATACTCCCGCAAGGTCCGTTCAAACTCAGCAGGCAGGTCAGGCCAAAGATTTGGCGCATAGCATGCAAGCTGCGTCAGCGGGTCATCCGCTGGCAATTCCAAACCACAATCAAACACCTGTTTGTAATCAGGGTTCGCGTCAGGATCGACCTGTTCAGAACCGGGCGCACCCCAGCCGCGATTTGATCCAGTTTTCGCCATGTCAAAGGGCGCCTTGGCAGCCGCAGGTAAATCAAAAAACCCTTGATAGGAGGCAAGGACAGCGTGCATTTTTTGCGCCGTAAGGGGCGTGTTGTAGACCGTCATAAACCCCACACCGGTTGCAGCCTCGCGCGCGGCATCATATGCGGCCGCATTTCCGGCCAAAAGTGCAGCCACATCAATCCGCGGAATTTCGATATCAGCCATTGGACCCCTTCCGATCTACGCTTACGCTTGATAGCAAGAACCCACCGCAGACAAAAGGATGTGCATATGCCGCGTAAACTGGCCGCCGGAAACTGGAAGATGAATGGGCTTCGCGCCAATCTGACAGAAATCGAAACGCTGGCCGAACGGCACGCGGATTCACCAATCGATATTCTGATCTGCCCGCCTGCGCCGTTGATCGCAGCGTGCCAAGGCACTTTGCTTGATATTGGCGGCCAAGATTGCCACCCGGCCACATCAGGCGCGCATACAGGCGACATCAGCGCACAGATGCTGGCGGACGTCGGCGCCACCTATGTGATCACCGGGCATTCGGAACGGCGTTCTGATCACGGCGAAACCGACGCAATTGTCGCGGCCAAATCAGAAGCCGCCTATGCGGCCGGGATCACCGCCGTGATTTGTCTGGGTGAAACGTTGGCCGAGCGCGAGGCGGGCACCACACTGTCAGTCATCGACACCCAATTGACGGGGTCCGTGCCAGCGACGGCCACCGTGCAAAACACTGTGATCGCTTATGAACCCGTCTGGGCCATTGGCACGGGCAAGGTGCCAACACTGGATCAAATCGCTGAGGTCCACGCATATATCCGCGCCCATCTGAACGCGCGGTTTGATGACGGTAACAAAATGCGTATTCTTTACGGCGGATCAGTCAAAGGCAGCAATGCGGCGGGTATTTTTGGCGTACCACATGTCGATGGGGCCTTAGTTGGGGGCGCAAGCCTGAAAGCGGATGATTTCAGCGAGATCATTACGGCGCTTGAGGCCAGTTGAAATTCTTTCCGGCTGCGACGGGAAATCAGGTATACTTCGTATAAACTTTGAATCGGCACATGCCGATTCAATCAACTGATCGGAGCCCACATGCGTTACATCCTTGCCCTACCCGCCTCTCTCCTGCTTTGCAGCCCCGCCCTCGCCGACGCAAATGCCGATCGGTTGCAAGAGATCGGGCAATTTTTTGAAAATGCCACAGTAATTAGCGGGCCTGAACTGGTCGATTGCATCCTGTCTGGCGGGACTGAAACAACCTGTTTTTCAATTACGGTCAAACCAGACCCGCAAGACTCCACGCCGGGCCCTTGGTGCCCGACCTCGGTGAACGATAGCGCGGATGCAGGCGGCATTTGGTTGAAAGACGGAACAGTCCACGATGTGGACGGCGCATTCATCACAGACCTTTCGGCGCTTTATGGTGACGACACTTGGCAGCTTTATGACGAAGCAACAGGCGCTGTCCGCGTGACCGACACCCAAGATGCGTGCGAAGCCGCCGCCCGCCCCGATGTTGCAGAAGAGTATCAAAATTACTGTGTACAGTGCCTGCCTGAATATATGGATGAAGAGGCATCCATGACCTATGTGATCCCGCTGACACCCCAAGTCAGCACGCGTAACAACCCAACCAATTTTGCGGGGTCTGGGATCGCGGCGAACGGCGTGCGGCTTGACGGACCGGCCCCGGTTGATGCCATTCTTGCAGCCCACACCATTGCCCCGTTCGATGACTGCGGTGGTCATGTGAACACGCATGTCGGTTACCACTACCACGTCGCAACCGATTGTATTGAAGGCACGCAAGCCGAAGGATCAGACGCTGTACAAATTGGTATCGCGATGGATGGCTACGACATCTTTAGCCACTTGCTGCTCGATGGTTCAGCGCCCGAAGATCTTGATAGCTGCAATGGCCACATCGGACCGGATGGGTATCACTACCACGCAGGTGAAGCCGGATCGAACGCGATCGTCGGATGCCTGAAGGCCGAAGCAGGTTGCGCCTCAGAAAACCCTGATCAGACCTGCGACGCATCAGCACGACCACCACGCCCTTAGGCTGGTGCGGTAGGTTCCCATAATTCAATGGGGTTGCCTTCGGGGTCGTGGATACGCACAAAGCGCCCGACCCCGTCCATTTCCACTACTTCGCCACAGGTAATCCCCGCTGCCAATAGCTCTGCACAGGCAGCGTCAAGATCAGCGATCCTAAAATTGATCATGAACGCCTTGTCTTTGGGGAAGTATTCGGTTTTTGCGTCAAAAGGCGAAAATACAGTGACACCTGTTTCGGTCACCCATGGCGCCATCTCTGATGTTGTCGGGGCGGGCGCTATACCCAAATAAGTTTGATACCAGTCGGCCAGACCGACCGGATCTTTGGCGCGGAAAAACACGCCACCAACCCCAAGCACATTTACCATTGTCGTTCTTCTCCGTTTAACTGCGGACCTGCTACACAAACTTGAACAGAGACAGGCCACAAAAGCAAATCCCAAAACAAAAGCCGCCGAAAGGTTTCCCATCGGCGGCTTGTCAGCTTGCAATCAATGCGCTGTGCTAGTTCACGATAATCTCAGGCCCCATAAACAGCGTCGGCAGATAGGTCGATATCGCCGGAATGTATGTGACCATGATCAAGAACACGAACAGGACTGCCAAGAATGGCAGTGCCGCGCGCACGACGGCCATGACCGGCATGCCCGCGACGCCGGAGGTCACGAACAGGTTCAACCCTACTGGCGGCGTAATCATCCCGATCTCCATGTTGACCACCATGATGATACCCAGATGGATCGGATCAATGCCAAGCTGAATGGCGATCGGGAACACCAATGGTGCCACAATCACGATTAGCCCTGATGGCTCCATGAACTGCCCTCCGATCAGCAGGATCACGTTGACCATGATCAAGAAGGTAATCGGCCCCATGCCTGCGCTCAGCATCGCATCTGCGATATGCTGCGGGATTTGTTCATCTGTCAGGACGTGTTTCAGCAACAACGCGTTGGCGATAATGAACATCAGGGTGATGGTCAGTTTACCGCCTTCAAACACCGTATCGCGGGTGTCCTTATGGAAGAACGCCGTGATCAAGGTCCAAGGCTTTTTGAACAGGCTGCTACGCGCGCTGGCCTGATCAGACGGTTCTCCGACGGGCAATGTTCCGTCAGGCTCATGCGCCGCCAACGGCCCCATATCGCGGTAGATGAACGACGCCACGATAAAGGCATAGACGGCAGCCACAGCAGCGGCCTCTGTCGGGGTGAATGCGCCACCTTGCCAATAGAACAGGCTTTCGCCTTCTGCGAATTGAATCCACGGGTGGCCGTAAATGCCTCCCATAATGATCAAGATCAGCAATAGTCCCCATGCGGCGTCACGGAAGCTCGACCAAATCTCGCCCCAGCCACGCCATTCGCCCTTTGGCATATTTTTGATCCGCGCCATGATGTAGATGGTGATCATCAGCATGACACCAGCCATGATGCCTGGAATAACCCCAGCGAGGAACATCCGTCCCACGGACACGTCCGTTGCAGACGCATAGACAACCATCACGATGGAAGGTGGGATCAGAATACCCAAGGTGCCCGCGTTACAGATCACGCCTGCGGCGAATTCTTTAGTGTAGCCAACCTGACGCATCGCGGCGATCACGATGGACCCGATTGCAACCACAGTCGCCGGAGATGACCCGGACAGCGCGGCAAACATCATACAGGCCAGAACGCCCGCAATCGCCAAACCGCCCTGTAAATGGCCGACACAGGCAATTGCAAAACGGATGATCCGTTTGGCCACCCCGCCCGTCGACATAAACGACGAGGCAAGGATAAAAAACGGGATCGCAAGCAGCGTATAGTGCCCGGCCATCGCCTGATACATCGTCTGTGCGACCTGCGCGAGCGAGGTATCAGAGAACAGCAATTGGAACATGATTGACGAGAAACCAAGTGCGACAGCGATTGGCACGCCAAGCATCAGTAAGCCGATGATCATTATAAAGAGAAGTGCGACTTCCATGACTTAGTCTTCCTTATTCATAGCGGCCACTTGTTCAACGGCGTCTTCGGCTTCGTGACTGACGATCAATGATCCCTCGCCCGCGCGGTATATCCGCAAGGTGGCTTCGATCACGCGAATGACCATCAGCAGCACCCCAAAAGGTAAGATGAAATATGGCACAAACCGCGGCATTTTTTCATAGGCCTCACCCATGTTAAATGTCGCCTCTAACCACCCTTGCAGGAATGGAATGGGGATTTGCTCGGTTTCATACCAGCCTTGGTCGCGGCTATCGGCGAACCCTGTCGGGAACCAATGACCTGACGTGGCGTTGAACCCGGCGAATGGCGCCCAATAGTCCCAAGCACCTTTGAGCAGCAAAAGCAGATAGACCAATGTCACCGCCGCGCCGATCAATGCCATCGCAAGTTGGGCTGGTTTGCTTACCAGTGCGAGCACGGCGTCAACGCCCAAATGCATCGTGACCTTGAATCCGTAGGAAACCCCAAAGATCACAAGCCAAGCAAATAGAATGAGCGTCAATTCGAGGCCCCAGATCAGCTGCGAACTAAATGCATAGCGCAGCACAACATTGGCGAAAGTCACCAGCGTCATAAGCCCCAAAAGCAGCGCAATAACGGTTTCTTCAACTTCGTGGATCGCACGCGAAATTGGCCCCGAAGGCGTGTATTTGGCAGACATTTGGTCCCCCTTTTCGTTGCTGAGTATGAGAACGGCGGACGCAATGACGCCCGCCGTTTAGTTTCAAAGGATCAATACGATCTCGAAACGAAGACGCGTTTACTGTGTAACAGCCGCGTTGATTGCCTGCGCCGCATCAATATTTTCTTGGCCAACGTCATCCAAGAACTGCGCCCATACTGGCTCCATCACAGCAACCCATGCTGCACGCTGCTCTGGTGTCAGTTCGCGGATCACGCCGCCTGCGTCCAAAACAGCCTGACGGTTGTCAGCGTCAACTTCGCCGATAGCCGCGTTGCGGGTAGCTGTCACTTCGGTAAAAATCGTCATGAACTGATCACGCGTGTCCGCATCAAGGCTATCGAGCCAATCAACGGAGGCCACAACCATGTAGTCCAACAGACCGTGGTTGGTTTCGGTCACACCGTCCTGAACTTCAAAGAACTTCTGGCCGTATACGTTGGACCATGTGTTTTCTTGACCATCAACAACGCCAGTTTGCAGCGCGCCGTAAACTTCGGAAAATGCCATAGGCTGTGGTGAAGCACCCAGTGCTTCGACCTGTGCAACCAACACGTCAGATGTCTGTACGCGAAATTTCAGACCTTCGGCGTCGGATGGGTCAAGCAATGGAACATTCGCAGAGAATTGCTTTAGACCATTGTGCCAGAAACCAAGCCCTTGCAGACCACGACGCTGCATTGAATCCAGCATCGCAACACCAGTTTCAGATGATTGGAATGCGTCAACCGCCTCCATGTTCACGAACATGAATGGCAAATCGAAGATGCGGAATTGCTTGGTAAATGTTTCGAACTTTGACAGCGACGGGGCCGCGAGCTGAACATCGCCCTGAAGCATTGCTTCGAGAACTTGGTCATCATTGTACAAAGTAGAGTTCGGGAACACTTCCATGCACATCGTGCCGTCCATTTCGGCATTCACGCGCTCAGCCAAAAGCGTCGCAGCGATGCCTTTGGGGTGACGGTCAGTGTTCGTGACGTGGCTGAACTTTACCACGATTTCACCGTCGTCGCAGCCCATTGGGTCAGCAGATGCAGATGTCGCGATAACAGACATCGCAGCCAAAACGGCTGCGGATTTCAAAAATGTCATTGTTTCTCCTCCCTAGAGAATATCCGTCGCTCAGCAGGTTCAGAGCGATTGGACACACCAGACCCTGTCGTTTGTCACCCGACAACCCTGTTTTAGGTAAATCAAAAATGAAACGCACATGATTGAAATTAAAACACTTTTGACCGTTCACAAAACCGCACACATTCACGTGAGTGGTTTTCCGCACAGTCTTCATGCAGTCGTGTGCGGAAAATCACACATTTTTTGCGGACTGTTTAGATTCTAAGGACCACGATAATCTTCGGCGCGTAGCCCATGTTTGGTAAGCTTGTCATAGAAGGTTTTGCGCGGCAATTTCAGCTCTTTGACCACATCTGTGACGCGCCCATGATGCCGTTGCAGTGCTGCAATCAACAGCGACCGTTCGACCTGCGCCATTTGCACCGAAAGCCCGCCGGTGGCTTGGACCTCGTCGTCGTCAAGACCAAGCGCAAACCGCATGGCTGCGTTCATCAAGGCGCGCGCGTTCCCCGGCCAGTCTTGCGCCACGAGACGCGCGGTGGTCTCGGCGGTGATTTCGCGCGGTTCAAGGTTGGCCTGCTCGCAAGCCAGCGACACATAGTGCTGAAACAGCACGGGGATATCCTCGGGGCGTTCGCGCAAGGACGGGATCCGCACCCGCATCAAATCCAATCGGTAGAACAGCTCTGGATTGAACTGCCCTGCTGCCATTGCGTCGGACAGGCTGCGTGTCGTGCCGGCCACAATTCGCGCGATACCGCCCTCTTCTAATCGGTCCAGCAAGGTCAGTTGCAGCGCCGGGCTTAGGCTTATGATTTCATCAAGGTAAAGCGTCCCTTGCCCGGCTTCGGCAATCGCCGCGTCCAGCCCCGCGCCATCAAGCGAAGCCGCCGCGCGTTTGACAAAGGGGCGCGCCGCTGCGTCTGACAAAAGATGAATGACCTCGGCCATCTTTGGCGTCCCTGAACCGGGTTCTCCGATAATCAGAACCTCTGTGCCCGCACGGGCTGCTGCGCGCGCTTGATTGCGCAATTCTTCTGACAATTGCGAGCGGCCCACCAACATGCGCGATGCGGCATCGCCTGCCTCTAGCTCTGACTTGAGCCTGCGGTTTTCTAGCACCAACGCACGCGCCGTTTGCGCCCGCGCGACGATGGTCACAAAATCTTGCGGGGCGCAGGGTTTTTCGAGGAAATCATAAGCGCCCGCCGACATGGCCCGCACAGCCATCGGGATGTCCGCCTCGCCAGTTAACAAAATCACGGGCAGTTCAGGGTCGATTTCGCGCACATAGTCCAACAGATGAAACCCGTCGCGGCCCGGCATCCGAATATCGGACACAATCACACCCGCAAAGCTGCGTGTCAGCAGGTCTTTAGCTTCGACAAAGGACCCGGAAAGCGTGGGGTCCATATCCGCAAGCTCAAGCGTCTGGCCCAAGGCCTCGCGAATATCGCGGTCATCATCGACAAGTAACACACGTTTGGTCATACGGCTTCCTTTTGCGGGACGCTATCAAGTTCAACTGTAAACACGGCACCGCCCTGCGGGTGATTGCGGCCCCGGATCATGCCCCCAAAGCTTTGGACAAGCCCGTAGGAAATCGACAGGCCCAACCCCATGCCTTCGGCGGCGCCAACGGCTTTGGTGGTGTAAAACGGATCAAAAATCTTTTCAGGTTCGGTTATCCCCGGACCGGTATCGCGCACCGATACGTTGGTACGGCTTCCCGCAACTTCAATCGCGATGGTGATTTCTTTATGCGCGCTGTCTTCCATCGCATCCATCCCATTAGAGACAAGGTTCAAAATCACCTGTTGCAGACGGACCTCGCCTCCGCGCACCATCAGGCGGGTGGCAGGACCGGTCCAATTGACGACAACCCCATCTTGGCTAGCGCGCGGCGTGACAATTTCAAGCACGGCATCAACCACCGCGACGATATCAACGTTCTTGGGGGGCTCGACCTCTTGGCGGGCAAAGGCGCGTAGATTGCTGATAATCCGGCCCATCCGGCGCGCAAGTTCTGAAATACGACCCAGATTTTGCTCTGCGACATCGGCTTGCCCGCGTTCAAGATACCCTTGCGCATTCTCGGCAAACGACCGGATCGCGGTCAGCGGTTGGTTCAACTCGTGGCTGATCCCCGCAGACATTTGCCCCAGCGCAGCAAGCTTCCCCGCCTGCACCAGATCGTCTTGCGCCTTTTTCAGCTGGGTCTCAGTGGTCGTGCGCTCAATGATTTCATTACGCAAATCCGCGTTCACGGCGCGTAGCTCTGCAGTGCGATCACGCACCCGCCGCTCCAACCGCACGTTCAACGCGGCCAAAGTTCGCCGACGCAAAGTCGCAAAGAACAACAGCAAGCCAAAGGCCAAGCACACCGTCGCCACCACCGCCGCCTGAAGCGCCGCGAGCTGACGCGCCGGGGCGACATCAACCAACACTTCGCCCGTCATTCCGATGATTGGCAAGTCCAAGGTCAAGTGCAGGGCATTGAGCGGCAGATAGCGCCCGCCATCAACCTGCCAAACCTCAACACCAGCAATCGTTTGCGACCGATACCCCACAAATTCAGAGAGCTGTGGATAACGTTCGTTTGGATTGGGCAGCGCCCCTTGTGCGCGAAAAATCAGTTCTGATCGGTTTGATAGGAAAACCACGCCTTGGTCATCCGTAAAGAACAAAGCTGGGCGTGCGCCGCGCCAGACGGATTCGACTGCATTGGCATCCGCATAGACCAAAAGCACGCCCACCACCGGCCCGGCATCGGAAAAGACAGGGGTCGCGAAAATGAACGTCCGGCGGGCATAGCTTGGGCTATAGGAAAAACTAAATCCAATCGCGCCATCCATCGCCCGTTCAAAGTAATCCGTGGCACGATGCCCGCCAACAGGGGCCCCTTGTGTCGCCAGAAGGCTTTCACCGGTTGGACCAATCAGCATGATATCAAGTGCCCCGGTCTTATCCGCGACTTCTTGCAACACCTGCTGCACGTCGGAGGCGGCATCGCCCGTCACTGCCGCGCGTACCTGCGGGTGATCCGAGGTGAGCACCGCCAGTTCGCGAAAACGGCGCAATTCCCCGGTCAAACTATCAGAAGCCAGTGCTAAATCGGCCCGTGCCCGCTGTTCAAGCGACCCAAGCGCCGCGCCGTAACCGTACCACCAAACCCCGCCCGCAAAGCCAAGCACCGCCAGCAAATAGGCAGCAACAACGATAATTTGGGGGCGGCGGGCGAATTTCATGATTGGCAACTTATCCAGACCCTCTTGCAAAGGCCAGACAGGCGCGTCAAACCTTCGCTATGCAACGTTTTTCTCAGTCCCCGACAGACCCCGCTTTCGTCCAAGACCCCTACCCGTTTTATGATCAAACCCGCGCAGGCGGCGATTTCTTTTGGTGGGAAGATTACGACATGGCCTGCGCCGTGTCACATAGCGCGGTGCATGCGGTGTTGCGCAGCCGCAAAATGGGGCGCGAATGCCCGGCTGAACTCGCGCCCGATATCCCCGCAGCTTTGCAGCCCTTTTACGACGTCGAAGCCCACTCCATGCTTGAACTGGAAGGTGAAAAGCATAAGCGCCTGCGCGCGCTGGTTTTGCGGGCGTTCACCAGTCGCACAATCGCCGCACTTGGTCCGGATATCCGGCAATTGTGCCATGACTTGATCGATCAGTTCCCAGATGAGCCTTTTGATTTACTGACAGCCTATGCGCAGCAGGTGCCGGTCATTGTGATTTCGCGCCTACTGGGCGTTCCCGAAGACCGGGCGGATGATTTGCTACGCTGGTCGAATGCGATGGTCTCTATGTACCAGGCCCGCCGCACCCCCGAGATCGAAGCTGCGGCCATCGCCGCAACCAATGATTTCACTGCGTTCATGCGCAGCTATATTGCCCAGCGCCGCAAGAGCCCAAGAGATGACCTGATATCAACACTTATCGCTGCCGAAGAAGACGGTGAGAAGCTATCTGAGGAAGAGCTGATCACCACATGCATTTTGCTGCTGAACGCAGGGCACGAGGCCACGGTGCATACATTGGGCAATGGTGTCAAAACACTGTTAGAACGCGATATTCGCACCATATCCGAACCCTGCGTCGAAGAGGTAATCCGCTTTGATCCACCTTTGCATATGTTCACCCGCTGGGTTTATGAGGATGTGACCATTGGCGATCAGGCGTTCAAACGCGGCGACCAGATCGCATGTCTTTTGGGCGCAGGAAACCGCGACCCCGAAGCCTACGACGATCCCAACACCTTTGATCCGAACCGTAAGGGTCCACAAAACACGAGCTTTGGCGGCGGCATTCATTTTTGTGTGGGCGCACCGCTGGCGCGGCTTGAATTGCTGATCGCGCTTGAAGTGCTGTTCGAACGTTGCCCCAATTTGCAATTGGCAACAGCCCCACAATACGGCGACGTCTTCCATTTTCATGGGCTTGAACGGCTGATGGTGACCCGCACCTAAAATAGTTCGGCGCATATAAAAATGCCCGCACGATTGTCTCGCGCGGGCACTTCACTTGTCTTAATCTCAGATTAGAACGCGAACGACAGTCCGGCCTTAATCGACAGATTGGAATCGGTCCCGACCATTTCACAATCCCCACCGTCAAAGCCTGACGGACCGCCACACCCCTGAACAGGATCCTGCGCATAATCACCCTCTGCAGAAGTAAAGTAGAGTGTTTCGAGTTTCACGCTCATGGTATCTGACAGCGCGTGCTCTACACCAAGCCCGACAACCGCACCGACGCGTGTATCGCTCAGGTCGAAGCTGCTAGTGTTTGGAGATGGAAGATAGGCGTGTTCCAATTCAGATTGAACGAAACCCAAACCTGCCGTTGTGTAGAGCAAGGTATTGCCAGATGCGATACCGGCGCGGCCACGCAGGGTCGCCATCGCTGTGATCGCTGATGAAACTTCACGGTATCCAGTAACGGTTTGGGCTTCCTCGTTGGAATATGCCGCAATATCAGCAACGGCACCGTAGACAAATGCCCCGTTTTGCCAGTTATAGCCGACGTGTCCGCCAACCCCGGCGCCAAGCGATACGACATCATAAGAGTCACCGGATTCATAGTAATCCGGATCTTGCACGCTGCCCTCATTTGCCAACATGATCAGATCAGCCCCATAGTAGCCACCTGACCAATCATGTGACGGCGCCATAGCGCCCGCCCCTGTGCTGCGCCCAGCTTCGCCAAAGTAATAGTTCACCCCGGCCGCGACCGTCGTCAAATCAGCGGTGCCATAAAATCCCTCATCCGCAGAATCCGAATCGTCCTGACCATCGAAGAGCGTATAAGTCCCCTCAGCGGTCCACGAGACGCGATCTGTGATAAACTGTTCGACCCCAGCACCAACGGTAAGCCCTGTGTATGTTCCGCTCGTATCAGACTCATTGACGTTATCGACCTCTGCGGAGGTTACCCCACCAAGGACATAGAGCATGGTATCACCAACAGCCATACCAGCACGCGCACGGATGCTTGCAAGCTGCTCCATCGATGTGTCTGCTGTACCGAAATCGTTGTCGTAGCTTTCTGATAGGTCCGCAAATGCGAGTTGGGCCTCAACACCTACAACCGTCGCGCCGAGCTGCCAGTTATAACCGCCAGAAACTGCGGCAAGACCACCCGTATTTCCGATATCATAGGTGCCACCCCATTCGTAATAGCCGATATCGCTTGTCGATATATCAGCAAAAGCCCCGCCAAGACGTGCACCACCATAGGCACCCGCAAAATTAGCAGGTGACCCAGCTTGCGGCTGCGCAGGCCCAGTCGCGCTTACATCGCCCAGCTTGTAGTTCACTGCGAATGTAAGTTCATCCACCTTATCATTGATCCGCAACGGAAACCCATCGGGGTTCACGCTGGTGTTTTCGCCAAACAAGCTAGAGGTAAATGTACCGCTAACCGAAAGCCGTTCATTGATGGCTTGTTCAAGCCCAAAGCCAAGAACGACCCCAACTTTGCCATCCCCAAGATCAGGCCAAGTGTCGGGCACGTCATTAAACTCGGTCCATGAACGTTCAAAATTTGCGTATGCCAAACCAGCAGATGTATAAATCACGGTATCGCCAACAGCATGACCAACCCGGCCTTGCAGTTTTGCCATCACATCGAGATCGTTTTGAATTTGGACATCAGAAGAATAGATCGTTTCTTCAGAATTGCTCAAAACACCGATATCCGCCTGAACGCCCATCAGCGTGTTCTGTGTAACGGTATTGTATCCAAGGCTAACGCCGGCTGTCCCACCAAGCGACAGTAGGTCAATTGTGCTCCCATACCAGTCATAGTCGACATCTTCATATGTCGCCGAATGTTGCGAAAGACCGATCTGTCCGCCGACATACCAGCCGTTCCAGTCGTGTTGCAAATCCTGTGCCGACAATGTGCCCGCAGAAAGTGCAAATACACTGGTTGCGCAAAGCAGTAGTTTATCCATAATGGAATCCCTTGATAATAAAATAATATGCAAGCGCAGTATAGAATTCAGCCTATTAACGTCCAGCCACATTTCAACAGACCTAAACGTCTGTTGTACTGACGCCGCAGTTTGCGAAACTCCGGTTAGCCCGCTCCTTCGCCTAAGGTAGGTGGCGAAAGACTTGTAGTCTTTACATGAAGGCCATGCCTTGCCGAAACCCGGCGATCGGCCTAGTTTCCAGCCATGGTATCTAACCTTACATATTTTGAGCTGGGGTGGCGTGCGCGTGGCGCGCCCTATGGCAAGACACAGGAGTGGTGGCCCCCGCCCTGCGGTTGATTGTGCACGTTCAATCAACTTTTCAAAATAGATAGGTACTTAGATGACCATACAATCACTTTCGGCTGCGGCCGACGGGCTTCGCGTTACGTGGGGCGACGGCAATGCGACAACATACCCGACAATTTGGCTACGCGATAACTGTCCGTCCGGGTTCCACCCGCAAACGCATGAGCGGGTCCTTGATTTACTGGCACTGGCCCCATCACCGATCCTCACCGATGCGCAGCTCGACGATGGCGGGGTGATCTTACGCTATGCCGACGGACACATCAGCAATATCCCCACCAAACTGCTGCACGACCACCGCCCCGGACAGCGCGCGCATGACCCCGCTGCAATACAACCGCAGTTATGGCGCGCTGAAATGACCACATCATCTTTGCCACGTCATGGGGCGGCTGAGATTCTTGCGCACGACCAATCGCTCCAATCATGGATGCAAGAAACTGCCCGCTATGGCATCGCAATGATTGACCAGCTTGAAAACAGCACCAGTGCAGGCACGGATGTCGCCAAGCGGATTGGTTTTCTGCGCAAAACGAACTTTGGCACCACATTCGAGGTGGTCAACAAACCCGATCCCAATAACCTCGCTTATACTTCTGTGGCGTTGCCCTTGCATACAGATTTGCCAAACCAAGAGGTCCCGCCAGGCTATCAATTCCTGCATTGTCTCGCGAATGAGGCAACGGGCGGTGGTTCCATCTTTGCGGATGGGTTCGCGATGGCCGAAGATTTGCGGTCGGAGGACCCCGAAGCCTTTCAGCTACTTTGTGACGTGCCTATTCCGTTTCGCTTTAGCGACCAAACCGCAGATATTCGCGTGTATGAACCCGTGATCACCTTGGACAACGCGGGGAATGTGATCGAAATCCGGTACAATGCGCATTTGGCCGAGGTTTTTGATATGCCCTCCAAGATCATGGCCGATTACTATCGCGCCTACCGCGCCTTTATGGCCAAGACACGCGATCCTAAATACCGGCTCAGGTTGCGCTTACAGGCTGGTGAAATGGTGGCGTTCGACAATCGCCGAGTCCTGCACGGCCGCGATGCGTTTGATCCATCAACAGGCTTCCGGCACTTGCACGGGTGCTACGTAGACCGCGGCGAATTTGCCTCGCGTCTGCGATTGCTTGCCACATAGCGACACATCTTTAGCGCCCCTTCGACTACCCCGAGGGGCGTATCCGCTAAAGCGGCAGTGCCACCGTTGATTTGATTTCTTCCATCGACAAGAGCGCCGTAACGTTGTGCACTTTCACCTCAGAGATTAGCGCCTGATAGAAAATATCGTAGGCACGGGCGTTTTTGACCCGGACTTTGAGGATGTAATCAATGTCGCCCGCCAGCCTGTGCGCTTCTTGCACTTCGGGGCGTGATTTCAACGCCTTAAGAAATTTTCCTTGCCAGTCCGCATCATGCGCGGATGTGCGGATCAAGACGAAGAAACAGGCCTCAAACCCCAGCGCTTCGGCATCCAGCATTACCGTTTGTTGGCCGATAATCCCGGCCTCACGCATTTTGCGAATGCGATTCCAAACGGGTGTCTTGGATGACCCAACATTCTTAGCGATTTCGTCCAGTGACTGCGCGGCATCGGCCTGTAAAGCCGCCAAAATTTTCCGATCTGTCGCATCAATCCGTACCGACATTCTCAATTCTCCGCATTCATAGGACGGGCGGTCCAAATTCGCGGGCAACCGGAACAACTTTCCTTAACTGCCCTGTAGGGGGCGTAAATAGCAGAACAATATTCTATATTAAACCCATCAAATCAGAGGTTCGCTATGCAGCACTTTCCAATCTTCCTTGCCGTCGCCGGCCAAACCATTGTCCTTTCGGGCGGTGGTGATGCGGCAATGGCAAAGCTGCGCCTGCTTTTAAAGACCGAAGCCGCGCTGACCGTAATCGCTGCGAATGCTGCACCTGAAATCACCCGATGGGCGGCCCAAGGCAAACTCTCTCTCGTCACACGCGCCATGCAACCCGGTGACGCCACAGGTGCCGCGCTGTTTTACGCTGCCAATGAAAATGATGCCGAAGACGCCCGTGTCGCAGCGATCGCCACCGCCGAAGGGGCGCTGGTCAATATTGTCGATAACCTTGCTGACAGCCAGTTCATCACCCCTGCCATCGTAGACCGTGATCCCGTGACCGTCGCCATTGGCACCGAAGGGGCCGCCCCTGTGCTGGCCCGCGCGATCAAAGCGGATCTTGAAACACGTCTCCCGCAATCTTTGGGCACATTGGCGCGGATCGGTAAAACATTCCGGCACGCTGTCGACGTATTACCCTTGGGACGTAAACGCCGGGATTTCTGGGAATCTTTCTATTTTGGCAGCGGGCCAAAGGCGCTTGAAGAAAACGGCACAGCTGCAATCATTCCAACCTTAGAAACGCTGCTAGACCAGCAAATCATGGCAGCCGATGCGGCTGGCCATGTTGATCTTGTCGGCGCAGGCCCGGGCGATCCTGAACTTTTGACACTTAAAGCGCGCAATGCGCTCGATAAAGCCGACGTCGTCATCCACGACCGCTTGGTCACGCCTGAAATTCTTGAACTCGCACGCCGCGAAGCGATCATCATTGATGCGGGCAAAGAAGGTTTCGGCCCGTCTATGGACCAAAGTCATATCGATGCGCTGATCGTAGAACATGCGCAAAACGGTCACCAAGTTGTACGCCTTAAGGCAGGTGACCCCACCGTGTTTGGCCGTCTTGACGAAGAAATCGCCGCACTTGAAACCGCTGATGTCAGCTATAGCATCATTCCCGGCATCACCGCTGCATCCGCCGCCGTGGCGAGCATCGGTCAAAGCCTGACAAAACGCGGCCGCAATTCGGCTGTGCGACTGATCACCGGTCATGACACCAAAGGCTATGCAGATCACGATTGGGCTGCGCTGGCCGCACCCGGCGAAGTCGCTGCCATCTATATGGGCAAGAAATCAGCCCGTTTCATTCAGGGTCGCCTGTTGATGCATGGCGCGGACCCTGCGACGCCCGTGACGATTATCGAAAACGTCAGCCGCACCGACCAACGCATCATCGCAACCACATTGGGCGCGCTTGAACCAACCATGACAAACGCCAATCTGACTGGCCCCGCCATCACGTTTTACGGTCTCGCTCCACGCGATGCCGCAACCCAATCGCTGAGCCTCAAGGAGTTCGCATAATGCCCCGTGCTTTTACCCCCAAAGTCATCACCGCCAACGCGCTGATTGCAGGTGACGCCGTCTGGTTTACCGCCGACAATCGCTGGAGCCCAAAGATCAGCGAGGCCGAGTTTATCTCCGACGAAGCCCACGCCGATCTGCGCCTGCTCGAAGCGCAGGCCCGTCAAGATGAAATCGCAGGCGCCTATTTGGCAGATGCCAAGGACGGGCCAAACGGCCCCGAAGCCACCCACTTTCGTGAAGAATTCCGCACACGCGGCCCTTCAAACTATGCCCACGGCAAACAGGTAGAGCTTTAATCATGTACAAGTATAACGACTTTGACGAAGCCTTTGTCCGCGAGCGCGTTGCGCAATTTCGTGGTCAAGTCGAACGCCGCATTGACGGATCACTGACCGAAGATGAATTCAAACCCTTGCGTTTGATGAATGGACTGTACCTGCAATTGCACGCCTATATGCTGCGTGTGGCGGTGCCTTATGGCACGCTGAACCCAGCGCAGATGCGCCAACTTGCCTATATTGCTGACCGCTGGGACAAGGGTTACGGCCACTTCACCACGCGGCAGAACGTCCAATACAATTGGCCGAAACTCGACGATGTGCCTGACATGCTGGAAGCATTAGCGGATGTCGAAATGCACGCACTGCAAACGTCGGGTAATACGATCCGCAACGTGACGGCAGATCACTTTGCAGGCGCATCAGCCGATGAAATCGAAGACCCGCGCCCGGTTGCTGAATTGCTGCGTCAGTGGTCCACCGATCACCCAGAATTCCAGTTTTTGCCACGTAAATTTAAGATCGCCGTAAGTGGCGCCAAACACGACCGCGCTGTAACAAAAGCGCATGATATCGGCGTACGCATGGTGCACAATGACGCCGGCGAAGCGGGCTATGAAATCATCGTGGGCGGTGGTCTTGGCCGCACACCAATGGTTGGCAAAGTGCTGCGCGCATTCCTGCCCCGCGAGGAATTGCTGGCCTACTGCGAAGCCGTCGTTAGCGTTTACAACCTGCTGGGGCGTCGCGATAACAAATACAAAGCCCGCATCAAAATCACGGTCCATGAAAATGGCCTCGAAAAGATGCAAGAGCTGGTCGAAGCGCGTTTTGAAGAAATTCGCAAGGGTTTCACTGGCTTTGATCAAGAGATGCTCAAGCGGATTGAAACCGCGTTTGCGTCGCCCGCCTATGTGTCAAAATCATCCGGGAATTTTGAGGCCGCGCGTCTTGCCAACCCGGCATTTCGGTCGTGGGCAGATACCAACATCGCAGCACACAAAGCCCCCGGATATGCGATCGTTTCGATCAGCATCAAAAAGCACGGGCAAACACCCGGCGACGCCACATCACACCAAATGCGCGTGATGGCAGATTTGGCCGAAAAATATGGCCACCACGAACTGCGTATCAGCCACGAACAGAACGTGATCCTGCCGCATGTTCATCAAGGCGATCTGCCAGCGGTATACGCCGCATTGCGCGAAGCAGATTTAGCAACCGCAAACATCGGCCTCGTTAGCGATATTATCGCCTGCCCTGGCATGGATTATTGTGCGCTGGCGACCGCCCGGTCGATCCCAATTGCGCAAGACATCGCAACCCGTTTTGACGAGTTAAAGATCGAACACGAAATTGGTGAACTGAAGATCAAAATTTCGGGCTGCATCAATGCTTGTGGGCACCACCATGTTGGGCACATTGGGATTTTGGGCTTGGACCGCGCTGGCGTGGAAAACTACCAAATTACGCTCGGCGGTGACGGCACTGAAACCACAACAATCGGCACACGTGCTGGCCCCGGATTTAGCGCAGATGACATCGTGCCCGCAATTGAGCGGCTTGTGACCGGTTATCTTGATCTGCGCGAAAACGCGGATGAGACCTTTTTGCAAGCCTACCGCCGCCTTGGGATGGAACCATTTAAGGCTATCCTCTATCCATCCGAGGACAAAGCAAATGCCGCTTAAGGAGTTCGCCGAACGTCGGAACCTGCTGCACCGCGGTAGTGACGCACAAACAGTGTTGCGTCATGCGTTGGACGATGTGCAATTGGGCAAGGTCGCGATGGTGTCATCTTTTGGCGCCGAAAGCATTGTGTTGTTGCATATGATTGCGCAGATCAATCCGGCAACGCCCGTGATTTTTCTGGATACAGAAATGCTGTTCCCAGAAACGCTGCAATATCAAAAAGATGTCGCAGCCAAATTGGGCCTGACAGATGTGCGTATCATTAGCCCAGCACGTGATGCGGTTCTGATCGAGGATGTCGATGGGTTGCTGCATCAGGCCGATACGGACGCCTGCTGTGATCTGCGAAAGACACGGCCATTGGCCTCTGCACTTGCAGAGTTCGACGGTTGGATTACCGGGCGCAAGCGCTATCAGAACGGCCAACGCGCAAAGCTACCGCTGTTCGAAAAAGACGAAGCAAAGATTAAGATTAATCCATTGGCAAACTGGGGTCCCGAAGACCTCAAGGCCTATATGGAAGACCACAAGCTTCCCCGGCACCCGCTGGTCGCCCAAGGCTACCCGTCGATCGGCTGCATGCCCTGCACAAGCCGGGTTAGCGCAGGCGAAGATCCACGCGCCGGGCGCTGGCGTGACACTGAAAAAGAAGAATGCGGCATTCATTTTGAAAACGGCAAAATGGTGCGCGGAGGAAAAGCAGCATGAGCGTGATTGTAACAGATAACGGATTCGGTACTGACGACTGGAGCGCGGGATTTATCGCGCGTGATGAAGCGCCAGCCAATGGTGACTACTGCATTGATCTTACATCAGATACTGCCCCAGAAACATTGGCGCAGTTGACCAACGCACCGATGATCCGTATTGATTTTCCATCCTTCGCGGATGGTCGTGGCTTTACCTTAGCTGCAATGCTGCGCCGTGCAGGATATCAAGGGCGCTTGCGCGCCAAAGGCCACGTGATTGCCGACCAATACGCCATGGCGCGCCGGTCCGGTTTTGACGAGGTTGAAATTGACGACGCGCTAGCCACTCGCCAGCCAGAAGACCAATGGCTTTTCCGTGCGGATTGGCAAAATCACAACTATCAGGCTCGGATGCGCGGCTAAGCCCCTTCCCCTGATCCAAATCAACGACTACACCGGAGGGCGGCCCTATCAGGGTCGCCAATATTCATTATGACCGAGCAAAAACCCGTGACCGAAAATACAGCAAAAGCCGTGCCCGTCTTGCCTGATGCGCAGACAGTGACGGACGTCAAACACTATACCGATACTTTGTTTTCATTCCGCACCACCCGGCCCGCTTCGCTGCGTTTTCGGTCTGGTGAATTCGTGATGATCGGGTTGATGGGCGATCCCAACCCAGAAACAGGCAAACAACGCCCGTTGTTGCGCGCTTATTCCATCGCCTCCCCATCCTGGGATGAGGAAATGGAATTTTATTCCATCAAAGTGCAGAACGGCCCGCTGACATCGAAATTACAGCACCTTAAGGTCGGCGATCAGATTATTCTAAAACCCAAGCCTGTCGGCACCTTGGTGCATGATGCGGTTTTGCCCGGTAAACGGCTGTATTTCTTTTCTACAGGCACAGGGTTTGCCCCTTTCGCAAGCCTGCTGCGCGAACCACAAACCTATGAAGATTATGATGAAATCATCATGACCCATACCTGCCGCGAAGTCGGCGAATTGACCTATGGCCGCGATTTGATCGAAGGCCTGAAAACTGATGAGCTGCTCAACGAAGTGATCGGCGAAGGGTTCTGGAAGAAAATCAAATACTACCCAACCACGACACGTGAAGAGAGCCCTAAGATGGGCCGCATCACCACATTGATCGAAAATGGCGAACTGTTTGCAGATCTCGGCGTGCCTGCGCTCGATCCGGCAACGGACCGCGCGATGGTCTGCGGGTCGCTTGCATTTAACCTTGATATCAAGGAACTGATGGAAAAGGCCGGCCTGAATGAAGGCGCCAATTCGGAACCAGGCGAGTTCGTCATCGAGAAAGCCTTTGTCGGCTAAAGCTTTCACAAAGCATTAAAAAAGGGCCGCGTCAGCAATGACACGGCCCTTTTTTATTGGTGGTGCTATCCGGCTTACATGCCCAACATGCCCTTAAGCTGGTCAAGTGCTGCTTCCAATAGCTCTGGGTTGTCCTTGGCAGCGTCCAGCGCGGTGGTGATGGTTGTCTTTTGGATGATTGACAGGTCGGACCCTTCAACCAGTTCCATCACTTTATCCGCGTCAAAACCGTCTGTTGTCAGTAGGTCAGTGACGGAAGTTTCTTCCATTGCCTCTTCAACAACTTCTTCTGCAGCCTCGGTGGCTTCAGCAGCTGCGGCTTCGGCTTCGGCAGCAGCGGCGGCTTCCAACTCAGCGGCAGCAGCTTCAGCGGCTTCGGCTTCGGCAGCAGCGGTGGCTTCCAACTCAGCGGCAGCAGCTTCAGCAGCTTCTGCTTCGGCTGCAACGGCAGCTTCCAACTCAGCGGCGGCAGCGGCAGCAGCTTCTGCTTCGGCAGCAGCGGCGGCTTCCAATTCAGCGGCAGCGGCTTCAGCGGCTTCTGCTTCGGCAGCAGCGGCAGCTTCCAATTCAGCGGCAGCAGCTTCAGCGGCTTCTGCTTCGGCAGCAGCGGCGGCTTCCGCTTGTGCAGTCGCTCCGGTTAAAACGCCGACAGCATCTGCGGGTCCACGGCCATTGGCAGCGTATTGGTAGCCAAAAAACCCAAGCACGGCCACGATGACCAAAATTGCAATCGCTCTCATTTTAATATCCTTTCAGATCAAATTTGCGAACCTCAGGGGCCCTTAATGCGGATATGTCAGATGATACGCACAAGGTGAAGCAAAAACAGGCCATAAACTATGGGATCGGCACAGTTTTGCGGGTTGAAGACCGCCGCCGCACAGTTTACTTTGCAGATCACCTAGACGGAACAATTAAAGGATAAAGACCATAGCACGCAGACCGCATAACGCCCCTCCACAACGTGACACAGGGCCACGGATCAACGACCGCATTCGCGCAAGCGAAATCCGCCTGATCGGCGCGGAGGGCGAAAACGTGGGCGTTGTAACCCCACAGCGCGCCATGGCGATGGCCGATGATGTTGGGCTCGACCTGGTGGAAATCTCGCCAAATGCGACACCGCCGGTCTGCAAGATCATGGACTATGGCAAATTCAAATACGAGACTCAGAAAAAAGAAGCTGAGGCGCGTAAGAAGCAAAAGATCATCGAAATCAAAGAAGTGAAATTCCGTCCCAACACGGATAACAACGACTACGATGTGAAAATGCGGAACGTTTTCAAGTTCTTGGACAATGGCGACAAGGTGAAGATCACGCTGCGTTTCCGGGGCCGTGAAATGGCCCACCAAGAGTTGGGGCGCAAACTTCTTGAACGCGTCGCAGAAGATACAAAAGACGCTGGCCGCGTTGAAAACTTTCCAAAAATGGAAGGCCGTCAGATGGTCATGCTGATTGGCCCACTGCCCAAGTAAGTCCGCACTGGCAGGATCTAGATTGAAACGCGCGCTTTGCGAAAGGCGCGCGTTTTCTTATGTGTGTCCGCGCACTTGATCGCACGTGGGCGCTAAGCCTAAAATCGCGCATGTTCAGCTCTGCCTCCAAAGCCCAATCGCCGCGCGCGCAACGTCCTGCACCCCGCGTGCAAACCCATGCATTGGCACCAACCGCCAATCAATCGCCACAGGTTCAGCAATTGGCGGCGTTGCAGACAATGGCAAATGACCACGTTGCTCAGCGGGTGAAAACCGTGCCGCAAGATTATGGTGACGTCAGTGGCTCACCCGTCGGCATGGCCATTCGGTCGCGTCTTGGTGGCCCCCGCGAAACATGGACCGCAGACGCAATATTTAACGCGACGCAGGCCTGTTATGTTGAAAATCTTGTGCGTGGTCAGGCGCTTATGGCTCAGCTCCAACAACGCAAGGATGACGAAACACCGGCGACAACAGGCGACGATAATGCCGCATTATTTGCCGACGCCTACACAACGCGTGTCACCCCGGACCAGCGTGGCGATCATCTCTACGGTATCGGTACAAAGGGCGGCGACAGCCACGAGATCGCTTATCAAAATGGCTACGATGTCGCGAACGCCTCCATCGAAACGGCCACGAACTATGCCGCCCGCGATCCAAATCGCGCCGCCGAAGGCCCACATCTGAACAACTCGGAAATCTTTTGGAATCAATGGGGGGCCGCCGTAGACGCTGACACGCCCAAAAGTTTCTTTGAATTCGCCGGCACGCACCGTGCGCGCAAGGAGGCCAAAAAGCGGGCATTGGGTACGATCACGCGCATGGCCGTATCGAATTCAAGTACAATTCTGACAGTGCAGCACATCCTGCCCGATAATGTTTCCTTTTCACGCGAAGAGGCGGTGACCGAAACTCATGCGGCCGATACGGATGCCTTCGCTGCTCTCTTAGGCACCCCTAACGGGCGCGCGATCGGCTTTCTTCTGAAGGATCATTACCATGAGATGGATTTGAAAAGCTTTGGTGATGTCAAAATCGACGGCGCAGCGACGTCGTTGACGTTTAACTTTGCCGACTAACCCGCCGCAATAACAGCACGTTTCGTCAATACAGTAATAAGGTGCGCGCGGTAATCGGAGCTGCCGTGGATATCACCCATCATACCTTCTGGTGGGACCGTCAGGCCGCCCAACGCCTGCGCCGAAAACGCTTGTGAAAGTGCCGTTTCGGCATCAAGCCAACGAAACACGCCTTCTTCTGATGCGCCGGTGACGGCGACCCGCACACCATCTACAAACTGTGCGACAAAGACGCCCACAAGCGCAAAGCGCGATGCGGGCTGTGCGAATTTCGCATAATGCGCGGCCTTTGGCATTGGAAAGCGGACTTCGGTGATGATTTCACCCTCTTCAAGTGCGGTTTCGAACATCGCGAGGAAATAGTCATCCGCCGCAATCGCACGTGTGTTGGTCACGATGGTCGCACCAGAGCCAAGCGCCGCTGCTGGGTAACAGGCTGCGGGGTCATTATTGGCAAGCGACCCGCCAATTGTGCCGCGGTTGCGCACCGCTGGGTCGCCGATATCCGCCGCGAGCGCGGCAAGTGCTGGGTATTGCGCAGTTTGCTTGGCCAGATTGGCATGGGTGACGCCCGCACCAACACAAATCTGCCCATCGCGCACCGCGATTGATTGTAGCTCTTTAATTCCCGTTAAGCTAACCAGCACTTCGGGCATAGCAAGCCGCGCCTTGAGCGTCGGAATCAATGTTTGCCCCCCTGCGAGCGGTTGCGCCTCTTCATTTTCAAGCGCCTCAACTGCGGCGTCGATTGTCAAAGGCGATGTAATTTCAAATGGATACATATTGCGCCCCTACTCTGCCGCGATCAGCGCGACGTCTTGGCCAGAGGCCGAAAATACCGCTTTAACAATATTGTGGTAGCCCGTGCAGCGGCAAAAATTGCCTTCAAGATAGTTGCGAATTTGGTCTTCGGTCGGTTTCGGATTGTCTTGCAACAAAGCAGCCGTCGCCATGATCATCCCCGGCGTACAGAAGCCGCATTGCAACCCGTGGTGCGTCTGAAACGCCTGCTGGATTGCATTCAATTGGCCACCCGCCGTGGCTTGGCCTTCAATAGTTGCAACCTCTGCATCCTGCGCTTCGCGCGCAAACATCGTGCAAGATTTCACCGCAAGTCCATTCACATGCACCAAACAGGCACCACATTGCGATGTATCGCAGCCGACATGGGTGCCTGTTAGACGCAAATCATTGCGTAGAAAGTCAACGAGCAATGTCGGATCCGCAACATCGCGGGTCATGGCTGTGCCATTCACGACCATAGAGATTTGTGTCATCGTTTCCTCCGTCACGGAACTGCCTTTGATATGCGGCATGGTAGGCCTGCCGCCCTAGGTAAGCAATCAGTCAGATTTGCGCAGTATTTGGGTGACCTGGGCCATGATACTGACCGCAATTTCAGCCGGTTGCCGCCCGCCCAGATCAAGCCCGATAGGCCCATAGATACGCGCAACCTGAGATTCCGAAAATCCGGCTTCAGCCAACCGTGCTACCCGTTTTGCATGGGTCCGCTTTGATCCGAGGCTGCCAATATAAAAGGCATCGCTGTCGAGCGCGGTGATCAAGGCAGGGTCGTCCAGCTTTGGGTCATGTGACAATGTGACGACAGCGGTGCGCCGATCCAAGTTTAGCGCACGCAAAGCGGCATCTGGCCAATCATCAACCAGCGTGGTTTCCGGGAACCGCTTACCGGTGGCAAAAGCCGCGCGCGGGTCAACGACAACCGGCTGATAGCCGCAGCTGTGCGCCATAGCGACAAGGGGCTGCGCAATATGCACTGCCCCCACAATCACCAGACGCAGCGGCGGGTTATGGATGGCGACAAATGTCCGCCCGTCCTCTGCGACGCCGGATCGATCCAGCCGGAATCGATCTGCATGATGCGGCAGGCCAACCAACCTTGGCGCCGGCGTTTCAAGGTCTGTCACATAGGCGACGGGCTCGAATCTGGCGCGTAATGTGACCAAACGCTCAAGGAGCGCAATCGGAAGCACCGTACCGACGGGTTCAACCAAAATGCGGATTTCGCCGCCGCAGGCCAACCCGACGGCAAAAGCATCATCATCACTGACCCCGAACGTCAGTACCCGTGGACGCCCGTCGATGATCGCCTCTTGGCTTTCGAGAATGACCGCGCCTTCAACACAGCCCCCCGAAACAGAGCCTTCCATCGCGCCGGACGCATCAATCACCAATTGGCTACCGACAGGGCGCGGTGCCGATCCCCATGTTTGCACGACCGTCGCAATTGCCACCCCACGTCCTTCGCGGTGCCATGCAAGCGCAAGCTTTGGAAAATCCGTTATTGTTTCTGTCATATGCTCCGGGTGACCCTTGTTAAGAAACAGTTGTTTGAGGCCGAGCGTATATCGACAAATGCGACCTCGGGACGATCAAACAAGTCTTTGGCATATTGTGCAACGGCGGAAGCTTTGGTGATCTGCCCAGTCCCATAGATAATGCGGTGATCCGCACAATACCCTTTCAATAAAAATTGGGAAGAATTGCGCAAGATTGGCGGCGTCATATCACCACAGAACGGCGTACAGTCATCTGCGCAAAGAAATATCGGACCCGTTTCTGCATAGGGCTGTAGATTCGGAAACGGGCGCGCCGCGCAAATCAACATTTCCGCCCCTTTGGGCACATTGTTCAGACAACAACGACAAGGTGTGCCGGACCCCGCGGAAATCACCCGCTCGGGCACGTGGCCATAGGCATCGGCACCACCCGCACGCAGGCTTGCAACCGTTTTCTTATCGTAGGATGTATAGATAATCGTCATTGGTATTTCCTTTTTCAATGTCAGAAATACATTCGTTCACAATGAGATAGTGATCGACCCGAATGTTGCGGGTTTTGAAACCCCAATACCCCACGACGAAACTTCACAAAAATACGGGTATCTGCCGCTAACCCGGCCAATTATGCAGAGGGTGTCACGTAAATTTGCCATATTGCGGGGCTAGTTTTATGCGGTACCGCCCGGTTTTCACCCGCGCAAGTTTACGATGCATGCCCGTCTTGGGCAGAAGGACACAATATGGACGACAAGCAACTCACGTTTGAAACGCACCTCACAAATACGAGCCAAAACGCTTGGCTAGGCCAAATCGATGATATCTGTGAAGATTTTGGCTTTTTTGAACAGCTTGGCGCGCGACATTGCGCAGGTTTCCTAGAAGCTGGAAATAACTTACTTGTCACATTTGAAAATGTCCCAGATGTCCGTGCCAATAATGCCATGTCAGAACCACGCGGGTTTTCTTATGCGCGCCACGACGGATGGTCGCATTTGGCGATTCTCGCATATGAAGAAAGCTGGTTTCGTGACGAATACGTCTACGATTTTTTTGACCGTCTGACCGATGACGCGTTTTTTGACGATTTCGAAAACATCGTCTTTTACGGCGCTAACGGTGGCGCATACGCGGCGGCCGCATTTTCTGTTGCTGCCCCTGGGGCGACAGTCGTCGCGCTCCGCCCGCAAGCCACACTTGACGCGGCAAGCGCCGGCTGGGACACAAGATATCGAAAACATCGGCGGATGGATTTTACTGGGCGCTACGGGTACGCCCCGGATATGATCGATGCCGCACGCGATGTCTTTGTTGCGTTTGACCCGTACCTGCGGCTTGACGCTAGCCATGCGGCGCTGTTTCGCAAACCCCATGTGACCCTGATCCGCTGCCCCTTAATGGGCGCCAACCTTGACCATACGTTTGACCGTTTTGTCATCGGTGACGTCATACTGAAACTGGCCATGTCTGGCGGGTTGGACAAAAAGCGTTTTACGCAGCTTTTGCGGGCACGCCGGTATGACGACAAATACGCCATTAACCTTATCATAAAGTTGCTTCGACACGGTCACCCGCGCCTTGCTATCACGATCTGCGAATACAAGCGCCAGCGGAGCGCGACCCCCTACTTTACGAAAACGCTCGATGCGCTTTCACTTAAGAAGTCAGCTTAAAGACCGTAAACGTCGCGGAATACGTGGCGAATGATATCATCGCGTTTGATGCCCATTTCAGCAAGCTCAGCGTCGCTCAGTGCTTCGAGGCGGCGTACTTCTGGGCTGCGGTCTTGAGCGTCCATGATACGTGTCATCGCCGCGACAAAGCCTGCGCCGATCTTGGACAAGATGCCAGGTTGTGATTGGGCAGAAGCGGTATCAGTAAAAAAAGCCATGTGATGTTCCTATCGGATGCATATTTCTTATGCACCCAATATACGTCACATTTATTGACCTAAAACTGCTAATGCTGCATTGCCGCATTGCGCCTGCCGCATAGCGTCATTCGGCGGCGTTGCGTTCAGCGATTAGCTTTTTGATCGCAGCAACGATGCGCACACCAAAATACCCCAAACTACCACCGGCGACGATCCAAAACGCTGTGCCACTATATAATATCGCAGAGGCAATCCCTGCGGCCAGCATTGCGACCATAAACGCAACCAACCGCTTTTCAGTCTCCGCAATTGGAATATGCGCGGTGATTCCCTTGAGCAAAGGTGCAATCAATGGTTCGATGTGAGGTGTCGCAAACCCCAGTCCTGCAGCAATTAGAAAACCGAACATATGGTCTCTCCATTTCTTCCAAAAAAGTTAACGACTTATAGCAGCAACTACAGATCCGTCCACAAGGACAATCACTTCACCACTGGCCTTGATCCGCACAACGGTGTAACCCAGCACCATGCCTGATAAAGACCTTACATCCCTGACGATCCGCCGCCCCGATGATTGGCATCTGCACCTGCGCGATGGCAATATGCTGCGCGCCGTGCTGCCAGAAACCGCCCGCCATTTTGGCCGCGCGATCATTATGCCCAACCTTGTGCCGCCGGTTGTGACCGCCGCGCAGGCCAGCGCCTACCGTGACCGGATCATGGCCGCTCTGCCCAACGACATGGTGTTTGAGCCGCTAATGACGCTTTATCTGACGGAAACCACGGACCCTGCTGATGTGCGGGCAGCATTTGAAAACGGGATCGCGACGGCTGTGAAGCTCTACCCCGCTGGTGCCACCACAAATTCGGCCTCTGGTGTGCGCGACTTTGAAAAAGTGCGCCCTGTACTCGAGACAATGGCCGAGATTGGGATGCCGCTTTGCGTCCACGGTGAAGTCACTGATAGCGAAATTGATATTTTTGACCGCGAAGCCGTGTTCATTGATAAGGTGCTTAAGCCCCTGCGCAAAAAGGTCCCTGACCTAAAAGTCGTAATGGAACATGTCACGACCGAAGACGCGGTGGATTATGTCCGCGACAACCCCAAGAACCTTGCCGCGACGATCACGACCCACCACCTGATTATCAACCGCAACCATATGTTGGTTGGCGGGATCAAGCCGCATTACTACTGTTTGCCCGTCGCTAAACGCGAAGCGCACCGTGTCGCATTGGTGCAAGCCGCCGTCTCTGGCGACAAGCGGTTCTTTTTGGGCACCGATAGCGCGCCACACACGGACCCGAACAAACTGCAAGCCTGCGGCTGCGCGGGCGTATTTTCGGCGACCAACACCATGTCGTGCCTTGCCGAAGTTTTTGACGCCGCGGGCCAGTTGAAAAAACTCGAAGCCTTTGCCTCTCTGAACGGTCCTCGCTTTTATGGACGACCAGCCAGCGAAGAAACGATCACTTTGCACAAAGGCGATCCGGTGCAATACCCGACCCAAATTGATACAGATGACGGTCCTGTCACCGTGTTTGATCCCGGGTTTGACCTGCACTGGCATGTCGAAAGCTAAAACTACCGCCCCATTGGGGTATTTTGAGAACAAGAAACAATAGGTCTGCGCCATGATCCCGACTTCCTTCCCGACCAAAGAAGAAATCGCACGTTTATCAGCGGGTATGTTGATCGAGATTGGCGCGATTGATTTTAACGCGACTGAGCCGTTCACCCATGCATCCGGTAAACAGGCCCCTACTTATGTCGATTGCCGCAAGCTAATTTCGTACCCGCGTATCCGTTCCACATTGATGGATTTTCTATCTGTCACGATCATGCGCGAAGCCGGGTTCGAAGCGTTTGATAATGTCGCAGGTGGCGAAACGGCAGGCATTCCGTTTAGTGCCCTTGTCGCCGAACGGCTGGCCCTGCCGATGACATATGTGCGCAAAAAACCCAAAGGCTACGGGCGTAACGCCCGGATCGAGGGTGTCATGACCGAAGGCCAACGCGTCTTGTTGGTCGAAGATTTGACCACCGATGGCGGATCAAAATTGTCGTTTGTCGACGCAATTCGCGACACAGGCGCGACCTGTAACGCGACCGCCGTGATTTTCTATTACGGCATTTTCGACGGTGTTGAAAAAAACTTGGGTGATCACGGGGTGCAATTGATCAGCCTATGCACATGGTGGGATGTCTTGGCAGAAGCCAAAGTCCGTGGGGCATATGATACCGCGACCCTGGAAACTGTCGAAGCTTATCTGCGCGACCCAGCCGGTTGGAAACCTGCATAAAACTTATCCACAGCCTGTGGGTAAGTCATGCTATTTGTAGCGGCAGCTCAGAATACTGCCCCTACATTTTGCAGATTCTATGTACCACCCCCTGCCCGCGCCAAGTTATCCCAATCGTTCCACAGAATCTGCGCTATGTACAAACGCACACCCCTGTTAGAAGCCCATGATGAATTGCTGAAAGTCGACAATGAACGAGATTACAACATTCAATGCGACTGGCGTGGAAGAAACCACACAAGAGCTAATGCCCCACTCAACCGAGGCTGAACAACAGCTTTTGGGTGCGATCCTGACCAATAACGACATTTTTGACCGGGTTGCATCGGTTGTTGGGCCACAGCACTTCTACGACCCGGTACACGCGCGTATCTTTGAAACTGCTGCCGCACGGATTGCAAAGAACGCATTGGCGAGCCCCGTGACGCTTAAGGCATTTCTAGAGGGTGATGAGGGGCTAAAGGAACTCGGGGGGCCTGCCTATCTGGCGCGCCTTGCGGGCGCCGCGATTTCTGCCTTTGCGGCACGTGACTATGCCCAGATGATCTATGATTTCTCTGTGCGCCGCGAATTGATCAAAGTGGGCCGCGATATTTCGGACAAGGCCACCCGTGTCTCGGTCGATTCAGAACCCAAAGAACAAATCGTCGAAGCCGAACAAGCGCTATATAATTTGGCCGAACAAGGCAGCTCTGACAGCGGCTTCCAGTCGTTCCTACGCGCAGTCACCGAGGCCGTGAATGTTGCCAATACCGCCTACCAACGCGAAGGCGGATTGGCCGGGATTTCAACCGGACTGATTGATTTGGACGGAAAGTTAGGGGGCTTGCACAAATCTGACCTTCTGATCCTTGCGGGGCGTCCATCAATGGGGAAAACATCGCTGGCCACCAATATCGCCTATAACGTCGCCAAAGCTTACCAAAAGGGCAAACTGTCCGATGGGTCCGAAGGTGCAGTAGATGGCGGCGTTGTCGGATTCTTTTCACTGGAGATGAGCGCCGAGCAACTTGCGGGCCGTATTCTGGCCGAAGCGTCGGAGATTTCGTCGCATAAAATCCGCCAAGGTGACATGACCGAAGGCGAATTCCGCCGCTTTGTGGACGCGGCCAAGAACCTTGAATCCTGTCCGCTGTTTATTGACGACACCGCCGCGATTCCAATTTCACAGCTCTCTGCGCGTGCTAGGCGTTTGAAACGGACGCATGGGCTTGATTTGTTGATCGTTGACTATTTGCAGCTTGTACGTGGGACCTCTGAAAACCGGGTGCAGGAGATCGGTGAAATCTCAATGGGCCTGAAAGCCATCGCCAAGGAATTAAACATCCCTGTGATCGCCCTGTCACAGCTATCGCGTCAGGTCGAAAACCGCGAAGATAAGCGCCCGCAGTTATCGGATTTGCGTGAATCTGGATCGATCGAGCAAGATGCCGATGTGGTTATGTTCGTTTACCGTGGCGAATATTACGTTGAGCGTGAAAAGCCTGATGATTCCAACATGGAAGCCATCGCCGCTTGGCAAGAAAAAATGTCGAGCCTGCACGCCAAAGCCGAAGTCATCGTCGGCAAACAACGTCACGGCCCGATTGGCACGATTGAACTGTCGTTCACCGCCGAATTCACCCGCTTTGGCGATCTGGTGAAACCATGGCAAAGCGGCGCGATTGAGGAATATTGAGCGAATAAGTAGTTGCCCAAGAATGGTGAGACCAATACCCTTTGAGCGAGAAGATAGATTTTACACAACCTGACGTGTTGCATGGGCACATATGAAAAATACTGTTGAAACACGCCTCTCTTTGGCAACGCGGGTAGAACGACACCGCAAACAGACTAAATACCGGCTTGTAGCAGCTGTCGTGCTGGGAGGCTTGATTGGGTATCATTCCAGCCCATTCTTCGAAAATCTGTTGATCTCGGACCCGGATCACCCCGGCTTTCCTTTGAATTCATGGGAAGGGATGCGTGAAATGGTCATTGCGATCTTGACCGTTCACGGCATTTTCATATGGCCTGTTGTATTACTTGTCATCGACAATTTCATCGTTCGCCGCAGCGGTGCCAAGCTTGCGGCGGAAGTTGCACTCGCGGACACTCAAGCACAACTTGAACGTGCTGCAGAAACCCAACGCAGAATAGCCGAGGCGAAAGAACGTGGTTTGATATAGGCGCGGGAAAACCTACTGATTGGTTAACCCCCGATCCCACCCCGCACTGTCTTTAAAGAAGCAAGTTTCCGCCGAAATTCACCAGCGTAACCTGAAAAACACAAATCATCTCGGTTGTGGCCGACGGCGCGGTTGTTCCCTCTTGCCGGACCGTGCGCCCCCTGCCAAAAGGTCGTTATGAGTACTGGACGCCTGACAATAGATCTCGACGCCGTCGTCGCCAACTGGCGCGCACTTGACGGCATGACCAATTGCAAAACCGCTGCGGTGGTGAAAGCGGATGCTTACGGTATCGGGATCGAGAATGTCTCGAAGGCCCTGTTCAAAGCTGGCGCACGCAAGTTCTTTGTTGCTGTCGCCGAAGAGGCTGCACCCCTGCGCGAGGCACTTGGCCCCGGCCCCGAGATTTCTGTGTTCTCGGGGCATATGCGTGGTGACACCGATTTGATCCGCGAATTGAACCTGACGCCAATGCTCAATTCCGTTGAGCAGATGACCCAACATTTTGAAACGCTACCCGGCCATGCATTTGGGATTCAGCTTGATACCGGCATGAACCGGCTCGGGATGGAGCCGCAAGAATGGGGCGCATTGGCCGAATTGATTTTGTCACAAGGCCCTAAACTGGTGATGAGCCATCTGTCTTGCGCAGATGAGCCCGACCACCCGATGAATCCACATCAGCTAAGTGTTTTCAAACAGTTGACGGACGGTATTCAAGTGCCACGCTCATTGGCGGCCACGGGTGGCATTCTGCTAGGGCCTGAATATCACTTTGACCTGACCCGTCCGGGCATTGGTTTGTATGGCGGGATGCCATTTGAACAAGCAACCCCGGTCGTTGAACTGGAACTACCTGTCATACAAATCCGCGATGTGGCCGAAGGCGAGGTCGTTGGATACGGCAACAATTGGCAGGCCGAACGCCCAACGCGCGTGGCAACGGTGTCAGGCGGTTATGCGGATGGGATCATGCGCTATCTGTCGGATAAGGCGATCCTTTATCACAATGATACCCCCTGCCCGTTGATTGGCCGCGTGTCGATGGATTTGCTCACGATTGACGTAACAGATCTGACCGAAGACCCCGAGCGCCTGACATTGATCGGCCCGCAACAAACACTGGATACGCTTGCGACGAAAGCAGGTACAATCGGCTATGAAATCCTGACCCAGCTTGGTGCGCGCTATAACCGCCGGACCTATGGTAAATAGATGTTAAAGTGGTTGCGGATCGCAAATCTTGCGCTGCTGGTGCTTTTCCCAATCGCGTGGTTTGCGCCCTTAATGCGGGCCGGGTTATTGCCGTTGTTTGGGCTCAGCGAAATAAGCGTGATCACGGGCATGCAATCGCTGTGGGAAAGTGACGTGGCGCTTGCCTTGCTCGTGACCTTCTTTGCGCTTTTCGCGCCCTATCTCAAAACCATTGGGCTGGCGCTAATCCATTTTAACCTGATGCGCCGCAAGGTGTTGCCGGTGTTGTCTTGGTTGGGAAAACTGGCGATGGCCGATGTGTTTTTGGTCGCGCTCTATGTCGTCGTGGTCAAAGGTGTCGGCATCGGCAAGGTTGAGACCGCATGGGGGCTATATCTGTTTACCGCCTGCATCTTAGCGTCAATTGTGATTTCCGCGCTAACCGCAAAACACAACACCTAGCCAAACCAAAACAAAATCCCCCTATATACACCAACACGTGTTAGACCCTTAGCCACAACAACCAAAGGGATGGAAAATGAAGAAATTAGTCGCTGAATTTATTGGGACATTTACGCTGGTCTTATTTGGCTGCGGGGCCGCCGTGATCGCAGGGGCGGATATCGGGCTGACAGGGATCAGTTTTGCTTTTGGGCTCGCGCTTATTGGGATGGCCTATGGGATTGGGCCCGTATCGGGCTGCCACATTAACCCAGCCGTTTCACTGGGTGCCGTTGCCGCAGGCCGCATGACCATTGCCGAAGCCATCCGTTATATCGCCGCGCAGTTTGCGGGCGGCATCGTCGCAGCGGCTGTCTTGTTGATGATTGCCTCGGGCAAGGTGGATTACACCGTTGCTGAAAACGGGTTAGGCCAAAACGGTTGGGGCGCGGGTTATCTTGGTGAATATAACATGACCTCAGCCTTCGTGTTCGAAGTGGTTGCAACGTTCCTGTTTATGGTCGTAATCTTGGGCGCAACCGGCAAAAGCGCACCAGCCAGTATGGCCGGGTTAGCGATTGGTCTTGCGCTTGTGGTGATCCATTTGGTCGGCATCAATGTCACCGGCGTTTCGGTGAACCCTGCCCGGTCGTTTGGGCCTGCCTTGTTTGCGGGCGCCCACGCGCTTTCGCAGGTTTGGCTATTTATCATCGCCCCCGTCATTGGCGCGGTGGCTGCGGGGCTTTTGTTCAAATCCGGCATGCTTGACGCCGATTAAGCACAATGCTTGGCCACCTATTGCGTGGCCAAGCAAACATCCATTGCCGTGCGCTGCGAAATGGGTCAAAAGGTGAACATGGCAAAAGAACTTAATTTCACCTGTTCCGCATGCGGCACGTCCTTTGGCAAATGGTCAGGACAATGTGATGCCTGCAAAGAATGGAACACAATCACCCAAAGCACGGCATTGGCCAGCGGCCCTAAGGGGAAATCGCTGGGCGCCATGCGCGGCAAGACGATTCCACTGACCGATCTTGATACCCAAGAAAAAGAACCGCCACGCACATATTCTGGGGTCGGCGAACTCGACCGCGTTTTGGGCGGTGGATTGGTCAAAGCATCCGCATTGTTGGTTGGCGGCGATCCCGGCATCGGTAAATCTACATTGTTACTGCAAGCCGCCGCACGCTTTGCCCGCAACGGGCTAAAGGTGATCTATATCTCAGGCGAAGAATCAAACGCGCAGGTCCAAATGCGGGCGCGCCGTCTGGGGCTGGAAAAAAGTCCCGTGATGCTTGCCTCTGAAACCAACCTGCGCGATATTTTGACGACGCTTGAGGCAGAGAAACCTGATCTGGCGATTATCGATTCGATCCAGACGATGTGGGCCGACAATGTCGACAGTGCGCCGGGATCGGTGTCACAGGTCAGATCGTCTGCACATGAACTGACGTCATTTGCCAAACGCAATGGCATGGCTGTGGTCATGGTCGGCCACGTGACCAAAGACGGCAGCATCGCGGGTCCGCGGGTTGTCGAACATATGGTCGATACAGTGCTTTATTTCCAAGGCGAACGCGGCCACCAGTATCGTATTTTGCGCGCTGTCAAAAACCGGTTTGGCCCCGCTGACGAAATTGGGGTGTTCGAAATGACGGGCAAAGGATTGGTCGAGGTCAAGAACCCATCGGCGCTGTTTTTGTCCGAACGCGGCAAGCCTGCGCCCGGATCGGTTGTATTTTGTGGCATCGAAGGCTCCCGGCCCATGCTGTGCGAGATCCAAGCACTTGTGGCACCTTCGCCACACAGTCAACCGCGCCGATCGGTGGTCGGTTGGGACAGTGGGCGCCTTGCAATGATCCTTGCTGTACTTGAATCGCGCTGCGGTGTGCCCTTTACCGGATTGGACGTTTATCTCAATGTAGCAGGGGGTTTGCGCATATCAGAGCCCGCCGCAGACTTGGCGGTTGCTGCCGCACTTGTGTCTGCACGCGAAGACGCCGCCCTGCCCGCCGAAGCCGTCATATTCGGGGAAATCAGCTTATCGGGGGCACTACGTCCGGTGGTGCAAACGGAAAATAGATTGAAAGAAGCGCAAAAACTTGGTTTTACAACGGCAATAGTTCCGCAGCAGGCCAAACAGCCTGCCGTGGCCGGTTTGCAAATGCGTCATGCTGACGATTTGGCCGGATTTGTAGAAGACGTATTTGGCGCGAGATAGCGTTAAGGCAGGAGACGGACCATGGAAGGCTTCACACTTATTGACGCAGGCGTCGCCATTATCATCCTCTTATCAGGTGTATTGGCATACAGCCGTGGCCTGGTACGCGAGGCGATGGCGATCTTGGGTTGGGTCGGCGCGACGATTGTCGCATTTATTTTCGCAGATCAGGTTGAACCACTGGTGCAGCAAATCCCTGTGCTTGGCGATTTCATCGGCGATAGCTGTGAACTTGCAATCATTGCAGCCTTTGCTGCCGTCTTTGCGGTCGCACTTGTTGTTTTCGCGATTTTCACACCGCTGTTTTCAAGCGTCATTCAGCGCTCTGCGCTTGGCGGCGTTGATCAGGCGCTTGGGTTCTTCTTCGGTGTGCTGCGCGGTATTCTTTTGGTTGCCGTCGCGTTCTTTGTCTACGACACAGTTTTTGCCGCCCAAGAGATCGCCGTGATCGACGACAGCCGCGCATCGCAGGTGTTTGATCAGTTGACCGGAAAAATCGAAGAACAAAACCCCGAAGAAGCACTGGGCTGGATCAAAGAACAGTACCAGCAACTCGTTGGGTCATGTGGCGCGCCTGCTGAATAGCAGAATCCCCATCAAGCGAATTGGAAGCCACCGCAACCTGCGGTGGCTTTCTTCGTTCGAACGCCAGAATATGCACCTGTTTTGACGCATCGAACACTTTCCATGCAGACAAGTATGATCGTTTCGTGACACCGCCGCCTTGACCGACTAAGAGAGGGGCAATCAAACCTCACTTCGGATTCGGAGCTGCCCCTTGTCCAGCCAAATGCCCCCCGCCCATCCTTTTGACGATGATAAACTGCGGGAGGAATGTGGCGTCTTTGGCGTTGTCGGCGTGACCGACGCGTCCAATTTTGTCGCTCTCGGTCTGCACGCGCTACAGCACCGCGGTCAAGAAGCTGGCGGGATTGTCACTCATGACTTTGAAACCGGGTTTAGTCAGGCCCGCCGCATGGGTTTGGTGCGCGACAACTTTACATCCTCTGATATGATGGCCAGCCTACCCGGCCCCATCGGTATTGGGCATGTGCGCTATTCCACAGCGGGCCACAAAAGCCAGCAAACTGCGATCCGCGATGTGCAGCCGTTCTTTGGTGAATTTGCGATGGGCGGTGCGGCGATTGCGCATAACGGCAATATCACCAACGCGCTGGCCCTGCGCAAAGAACTGATTGAGCGCGGCTCGATCTTTCAATCCTCATCCGACAGTGAGTGTATCGTTCACCTGATGGCACGCTCTATGGGCCGTACGATTCCGGACCGCATGGAAGAGGCCCTGCGCAAAGTCGAAGGCGCGTTTTCCATTGTCGCCATGACCCGCACCAAACTGATCGGCTGTCGTGACCCGCTGGGCGTACGCCCGCTCGTTCTTGGCAAGGTTGGTGATGGCTGGGTGCTTTCGTCTGAGACTTGCGCGCTTGATATTATCGGCGCCGAACTGGTCCGCGAAATTGAGCCCGGTGAAATGGTTGTTATCACCAAAGACGGCGTGCAAAGCCATTTCCCGTTCCGCCCTGCGAAATCAAGGTTCTGTATCTTTGAACACGTCTACTTTAGCCGCCCTGATTCAACACTTGGTGGGCGTTCTGTCTATGAAACGCGCGAAAACATCGGGCGTGAATTGGCCAAAGAATCCCCCGTTGACGCCGATTTGGTCTGCCCGGTTCCCGATAGCGGTACCCCTGCAGCGATCGGCTATAGTCTGCAATCGGGCATTCCTTACGCGATGGGGATCATCCGCAACCAGTATATGGGCCGGACGTTTATTGAACCCTCCGAGAGCATCCGCAACATGGGTGTGCGCCTGAAACTGAACGTGAACCGCGCCCTGATCAAAGGGAAGCGCGTGATTTTGGTGGACGATAGCGTTGTACGTGGCACCACCAGCCGCAAAATCAAAGAGATGATCCTAGATGCCGGCGCCGCAGAGGTGCATTTCCGCATCGCGTCGCCGCCGACTGCCTGGCCTTGTTTTTACGGGGTCGACACCCCAGAGCGCGACAAGCTACTAGCCGCCAATATGAGTGCCGAAGAAATGCGTGTGCACCTTGCGGTTGACAGCCTGAAATTCATCTCACTTGATGGGCTTTACCGTGCGGTTGGCGAAGAAAACGGGCGCGACAGCGCATGCCCCGCCTATTGCGACGCGTGTTTTTCGGGCGAATACCCCGTACCACCCAGCGATATGATCACCAAAGGGTTCAAAGCAAATAAGATCGCTGCGGAATAGTCCATGGCGACGGTCATCTACCACAACGCCAATTGCAGTGCCTCGCGCAATGCATTGGCTGTAATCCGCGCCTCGGGCACTGAACCAATTTTAGTCAAGTATCTTGAAACCGGCTGGACACGCGCGCAGCTTCTGGGCCTATTTGCCGCAGCTGGCGTTACACCATCCGAGGCCATGCGCGCCAAACGCTCCCCTGCCGCCGACTTGGGTCTGCTTGATACTGGCGTGACAGACGATCACATTTTGGACGCGATGGTCGCACATCCGGTCCTGGTCGAACGGCCTTTCGTCTGTAGCCCTAAGGGCACAGCGCTTTGTCGCCCCCTCTCCAACCTGTTGCCGCTCTTGGAAAATCCACTGAGCGCGGCTGTGACAGACAGCGCGGGCAAGGTCATTTTGCAGCCTTAGCTGGCAGTCACCCCGCTCACAATGACGTTACGTACAAGGGGTTTCCTTGTCTCAGGCGTTCAGGCATAGCGCTGCGATCATCCCTATATGACGCGGTTTTCAAACATGACGACGGACACACCGACCAATGTCGCAGCCTCTGCGACGATGCCCGATATGCTGAGCCTCCAAAATCTTGCCGTGATCGGTGTGATGATGGGGCAAGATGCGCCAGCGGCGCTAATCCGGTCGCGGCGTGGGGATATTGCGCGCGTCACCACTGGCGAAACGGCCTTTGGCGTGACCATTTCCGCCATTGACGCGGCCCAAGTCGTGCTGACCGACCGTGCTGGTACGCAGCATGTGCTGATGGTTCCGGGTCGCTAGGACTTGACGTCGCGCACCAATCGCAGCAAACCGCTGCTATGACAAAAATTGCACTTATCACCGGCGCGTCACGCGGCCTTGGCGCAGCCCTAGCCAAGGCGTTGGCCCCGACCCATCACATCATCGCCGTCGGCAAAACTGTCGGCGGGCTTGAAGAGCTGGACGACGCCATTCAGGCTGCGGGCGGTCAGGCAACGCTCGCACCAATGGACATCACCGTTGATGAGGCAATGCAGCAATTGTGCCGTGGCATTTTTGACCGCTGGGGCAAGCTGGACCTATGGCTGCACACAGCCATTCACGCGGCGCCCTTGGCCCCTGCTGGCCATATCGGCCCTAAAGACTTGGCCAAATCAATGGCCATCAACATCGAAGCCACAGCACGGCTGATCGCCTATGCAGGCCCGCTCTTGGGAGTTACGGGCAAAGCCGTGTTTTTCGATGACCCCCGCGGCGGCGAACAATTCTTTGGCTCTTACGGCGCCACCAAAGCCGCGCAAATCGCGCTGGCCAAAAGCTGGCAAGCGGAATCAGTGAAAACCGGCCCACGCGTCGAAATCCTAACACCCAACCCGATGCCGACAGCAACACGCGCGCGGTTCTACCCCGGCGAAGACCGCACACCATTGGCAAAACCAGCGGACGAAGCGGCTCGGTTAGCCCCCTCTATTTTGGGTTAACCGCAACGCTATTGATTAAGTGACTGCATATATCTTATTGCGTGGGTGTGCCCTAGGAAGTTACAATCCTACGAATATCAAATATTGTGGATTGGAGGAGTGCGAATATTTGCCTTGTCAGCTTTGTTAGTAGCATCTTCGCATTCTATCGTATTTGCTCAACAAGATAGAACGACGTTACCGCCGCAAGCGTCGCTTGGTATGCCAGCTGTGTGGGAATGTGATGAGCTTTCTAACTGGTACGCAACGCCCAATCTTATAGAGAAGGGAGCGAATTATTATTCCGATGTCCTTGACAGGTGTACGGATACTCTTCGTCGACAAATAGCCATGAATGGCTATCAGGTTGACGTGGATACGACATCCTTGGATTTTCCTTTATTTTGGCCCCACTTATTCTACTTGCAAGCAGCCATAAATTCCGGCGCAAACCCTCATGGTTGGAGTCATACATCTTTCGAGATCGTCGTGCCCGAAAATTGTGAGGTACGACTTGGAATCGCCACTAGCCTTCCCGAACTCGTCCAAATTGAAAGTGTTCCATTTCCCGTAAGAGATGAATTTTATAGAATGTTGCATCCTTTAGCGGAGTATGAGGCCCTAAACTTGAAACTCCTTACGCTTTGGGCCGAAGACGTCGTCATTATGGGATGCCCAAGCGACTGGATGGAACTCACCCAGGGTTGGCCAAATCAGATAAAGTGGCTCATGGACAGCACAGAGGATGGAAGAATTTGGGGAGGGCAATTTGCCCAATAGTGTGCTTTCCTCAACGCATTGGTGGCAGTGCCTCCTATCAAATTCATACCCGCTAAGACGACCTACCTTTTTCGGGTTCAAATTGCATCGGATCCAACTTTTCTGAGTCCTTTCCGCCACAGCACATAAATCGCCGAGGCACATGTGTTGCAGCCGCTTGCCGCCCCATGATTGCTGGCCTAGGAACGTGTTAGCACTCGAAGGGACGGCAGCATGCGCATACTTATTACGAACGACGACGGGATCAACGCGCCGGGCTTGCAGGTATTGACCAAAATTGCCCATGAGATTGCTGGCGAGGACGGCGAAGTTTGGACCGTGGCCCCTGCGTTTGAACAATCGGGCGTCGGCCATTGCATCAGCTATACCCACCCCACGATGATCGCGCAGCTTGAAGAGCGCCGCTTTGCCGCCGAAGGGTCACCAGCCGATTGCGTAATTGCCGGGCTTTATGATGTGATGAAGGATCAGCGCCCTGATCTGGTGCTGTCAGGTGTGAACCGGGGGAATAACGCTGCTGAAAACACGCTCTATTCCGGGACCATTGGCGGCGCGATGGAGGCCGCTTTGCAAGGTATTCCTGCGATTGCACTCTCGCAATATTTCGGCCCCGAGAACGCGCAGCTTTCAGACCCGTTCGAAGCTGCGGCAACCCATGGCGCAACTGTCATCAAGACCCTACTTGATCCAAACCTATGGGATCAAGCCAACTACCGGCTGTTCTACAACGTGAACTTCCCGCCTGTCGCGGCTGCTGACGTCAAAGGCGTGCAAGCCGCCTCACAAGGGTTTCGCAAGGACACGAATTTCACTGCCGAGGCGCAGACCTCACCCACGGGCCGCAAATTCCTGTGGGTCCGCGGCGGGCCGCAGCATACGCCCACGGCGCCAGGCACAGACGCCGCAGTAAACCTTGATGGCTACATTTCGGTCACCCCAATGCGCGCGGACCTGACTGATTATGATATGGTTGCGGAACTTGAGGATATATTTTCGTGACGTTTGACGCGCCAACCAAGATGCAATTTGTCTATGCTTTGCGCAGCAAGGGCGTCACGGATGCGCGCGTTTTGACCGCGATGGAACAGGTGGATCGCGCCGCCTATGTCAAAGGGATTTTTGCTGACCGCGCGTATGAGGACATGCCGCTGCCAATTGCCAGCGGGCAGACAATCAGCCAACCTTCGGTCGTTGGATTGATGACGCAAGCGTTGAATATCGGGCCGCGCGATAAGGTGCTCGAGATCGGCACGGGGTCTGGCTATCAGGCGGCGATCTTGTCGAAACTGGCGCGCCGCGTCTACACGGTGGAACGGTTTCGCAGCCTTGTGCATGCTGCCCGCGCGACATTTGACGAACAAGGCATCAGCAATATCACCAGCCTGACTGCCGACGGCAGCCACGGGTTGCCCGACCAAGCCCCGTTTGACCGTATCCTTTTGACTGCCGCCGCCGAAGACCCCCCCGGCCCGCTTTTGGCGCAATTGCGCGTTGGCGGCATCATGGTTTTGCCTGTTGGGCAGTCAGATGCCGTGCAAAGCCTGATCCGCGTCACTCGGCATGAAACCGGCTATGATTACGACGAATTACGGGCCGTGCGGTTTGTCCCCTTGCTTGAAGGGCTCGGACAAGAGTAAACATATATAAAAAGGGCACGACCCCGACAATAAGGGGCGGCTTGGCACAAGGAGCGGTATCATGGCCACTGGGCAACGCACAGTAAGACGAATTTTGATGACGGGTGTCGCGCTGGCAGCGCTGGCAGCATGCGAAGGGTTTGACGCAGATTTCCGGGATGTTGGTAACGGTTTTGATACGTCAGACTCTGTTACGAACCTACCGAACCGGCCACGCCCTGATGATCGCGGCGTGATTTCATATCCGACCTATCAGGTCGTTGTCGCCCGCCAAGACGATACGATCCGCGGGATCGCAATCCGGTTGGGGCTCGATGCGAATGAGTTGGCAGAATACAACGGGGTTGAGCCCGATGTGATCTTGCGCCGCGATGAAATCATCGCATTGCCCGGCCGCGTTGCCGAACCTTCAGCGGCGACTGGGGCCACACAATCCTTTGACGTCGCCGCCGTTGCGACCACAGCGCTTGACCGCGCCGAAGCTTCGGGTGGCGTAACCGCAACGCCGCTTGATCCGGCACCAACCGCGGCGCTAGCCCCAGCAACACCCGCAGGCGCGGAACCAATTCGCCACCAAGTGGTTCGCGGCGAAACCGCCTATTCAATCTCGCGGCTCTATAACGTGCCGGTCACGGCTATTGCGGAATGGAATGGGCTTGATAGCGCGTTCACCATTCGCCAAGGTCAATATTTACTGGTGCCCCAAGGCGGCACGCGCCCAGCTGAGACGGTCACCGCCCCCGGCGAAGGCACAGCCACGCCAATCCCACCAAGCGCAGAAACGCCGCTGCCTGACGTCACACCGACAGCCCCGATTGCCGCGCCGGAAACGCCGGACCTCGGAACACCGGCCCCGGCCCCTGCCGCATCAAGCGCGCGCATGGTCCAACCAGTGCCAGGCAACATCATTCGTGAATATGCTGCTGGTCGGAACGAAGGCATCGACATCGGCGCATCCGCAGGCACCGACGTCAAAGCCGCTGACGCTGGCAATGTCGCTGCGGTGACCGCTGATACCAGCGGCGGATCCGTGGTTGTGATTAAACACAGCGATGGCCTGCTGACGCTCTACACCCACCTCGACAGCTTGACCGTCGAAAAAGGCGATAACGTCAGCCGTGGCCAGACCATTGGTAAGGTCCGCGCAGGTGATCCTAGCTTCTTGCACTTCGAAGTACGTCGTGGGCTGCAAAGCGTCGATCCCGCTAACTACCTGCCGTAAGCGCGCAATAAAACGTAGGGTGGATCAAGATCCACCTTACGCCAAGCGTACACCGTGGCGCCCTGCAAGATCAGTGAAATACTGCCAAGCGACGCGGCCAGACCGGCTACCGCGTGTGGCTTGCCATTCAATGGCCTCTGCCCGTAGGGTTTCATCGTCAATGTCGACAGCATACGCATCGCAATAGCCCCGGATCATCGCCAGATAATCATCTTGATCACAAGGATGAAAACCAAGCCACAGACCAAAGCGGTCTGACAGCGATACTTTCTCTTCAACCGCTTCAGACGGTGAAATCGCTGAAGAGCGTTCGTTTTCAATCATATCACGTGGCATCAAATGGCGACGGTTAGAGGTCGCATAAAGCACGACATTCTCGGGCCGCCCTTCGATCCCGCCGTCCAAAACCGCCTTAAGCGATTTATAATGCGCATCATCATGGCCAAACGACAGATCGTCGCAAAACATGATAAAGCGCTCAGACGCGCCGCGTAGCATGTTCAGACAACGGCCTATGCTGGGCAGATCCTCTCGCTGAACCTCTACGACCTTAAGGTCCGGGTAATCGGCCTGCAATGCGCCGTGTACGGCCTTCACAAGGCTCGATTTCCCCATACCGCGCGCGCCCCAAAGGAGTGCGTTATTCGCAGGCATGCCAGCGGCAAACTGGGCAGTATTGGTCATCAGTGTGTCGCGCGAACGGTTCACACCAACCAGAAGTTCCACTGGCACGCGGTTGACCCTTGCCACAGGCACCAAGCGATCCGGATCGGGCTGCCAGACGAAGGCGGAGGCGACTGAAAAATCAGGGGCCTTGGCCGGTGGCGGGGACATCCGCTCTAGCGCCTCTGCAATCCGGCGTAGTGATTTCTTACTCACCTTTGGCGTCCTCATCTTCGTCGACTGGGCCTTCACCATGGATTTCATCGTCCCACAGACCATCGGCGCGCAGTTTTGCTTCGCGTTTACGTTCAACGCGCGCAACCAACTGGATGGATACTTCGTAAAGCCCGTAAACCACAACAAATAGGATCACTTGGCTGATAACATCTGGCGGCGTCGCTAGTGCGGCAACGATCAAAATGCCAACCATCGCGTATTTACGGGTGCCGCGCAGACCGCGTGCGGACACCAGGCCGGCCTTCCCCATAAGGGTCAACAGCACGGGCAGTTGGAAACACAGGCCAAAGGCCACGATGAATTTGATAGTCAGGTTCAGGTAAGCCTTTGCAGAGCCCTGGAACAAAATACCGGCAGCTTGCGTGGCGCTATCGGCGCCGGCTTCAAGCACGCCCGGCTGTTGAAAGCCAAGGAAAAACCCGAAGGCCAGCGGTGTAATCACATAGTAAGCAAAGGCTGCACCCAGAAAGAACATAAACGGTGAAGCGACCAAAAAGGGCAAGAATGCCCCCTGCTCGCTCTTGTACAGGCCGGGTGCCACGAAGCGCCACATCTGAAAGCTGATGACGGGGAATGACAACATCAACCCGCCCAGCAGCGAGATCGAAATCGCGACAAAGAAACCTTCTTCGAGCGCGATGAACTGCAGATCGCAGGCCTGTCCGCGTGACGCAAGCGCGTCGCAAAGCGGATAGGTCAAAAAGTTGAAAACCGGGTTCCAGATTGTGAAACAAATCACCATGCCCACGATAAACGCGAGCAGCGATTTGATCATCCGTGACCGCAGTTCGGTCAAATGTTCGATCAGCGGTGCGGCGCTATTTTCGATGTCGTCTGTCGCGCTCATTTGCTATCGCTTTCCGGGGTCTCAGTTGGCTTTGCCTCGGGTGCCGCTTCGGCCTCAGCTTCGCGGGCTTGACGTTCCGTTGCGGCCTTGCCCATTGCGTCGCTCATCTTTTCTTTAATGGCTTGGCGTTCGGGCGACAGCGCGGGCTTTTCTGGGGCCTGCGTCATGCCGGTGGCCTCTTTGATCTTATCCACACCGAATTTCTGTGGGTTGGCTGCGGCGCGCACGGTTTTTTGAATTTCACCGATGCCCGCCTCGTCGGCGGCGGACTCCATCGCACGTGAAAACTCACGCGCCATGCCACGGGCCTTGCCTGTGAATTGCCCCAAGGTGCGGAACATTCCCGGTAAGTCCTTTGGCCCGATCACAATCAGGGCCACGATGCCAACCAGCACCATTTCGCTCCAGCCTAAACCAAACATATAAGCGCTTCCTTACGGGTAAATTAGGCTTTGTCTTTTTCTTCTTCTGGGGTCACGTCACGCGCAGATTCGATGCTGTCTTCGATTTCTTGTTTGCCATCATCAACACCTTTTTTGAACGCCGTGATACCTTTGCCCACCTCGCCCATCAGGCTTGAAATTTTGCCGCGGCCAAACAGGACCAAAACAACGACAGCGATCAGTAGAAGGCCCGGAAGGCCGATATTGTTAAGCATGATAGTCTCCTCTTGCGCATCACGTGCAGGGTGCGCTTTGCATTCTGTTCTCTAGGCATAGGCCGCATTTTACGGCAGGGAAAGCGAAAACAACCAAATTCCTCCGCACAAACACCCTTTTTTGCAAGGGTTTTTCTATATTTGTGACACAAAACTGTCAGTTGTCAGAAAATTGGCATAACAGCGCATCAACGGTTCGACCTCACGCATGATTCGTCGTAAGCTCATGTCGCAAACCGTAGCAAACCAAGAAAACCCAAATGACGGCCAAACAGCTTATCCTCCATATCGGCAGCCCAAAAACAGGGACGACAAGCTTGCAAATGGCGCTGCGCGATTCACGCGCATACCTGCGGGACCAAGGAATCATGATGCCCAATGGGGCGCTAATCCAAGGGAATGCGATTAAGATCGGGTATGAGATCTTTGATTTTCAATCATTTAAATCCGAACGCCAAAGCTGGCTCATAGATGATGACCAAAAATCCATCTTAGACGCAAAAGCTGCATGGGATGATCTTGCGATGAAAGCGTTGCGCGATAGCCCCGACAAGGTGTTGATTAGTTCCGAGCACTTCATGCGACAGTTTTCGCGCGCGGCCTATGCCAATGCAAAACAGCGTCTTTGGGATATTGCTCAGGACGTAAAAATAGTCGCTTACTTGGGATCGCCCGCAGCGCGGTTTTTGTCATTTCATCAACAGCGGCTTAAGGTTGCTGGTGCGGACCTTACCCCACTGCCTCGCGATGTGATGTCGGCACAGATCAACGGTTTTGTCGAAAATGTATCACCACATGTTGCTTTGCGTGTCTTTGAGCGCAGTCAGCTGTTTCAAGGCGATATCGTTGCAGATTTTTGCCATCATCATCTTCCTAACATCGACGTCAGTAAATTGACACGCGGCCCTGGTGAACTGAACACAACGATGTCCGCCGAAGCAATGGCGATCCTAAAGGATTGTCATGCGGGAACACTGGACTTTAATTTTCCAATGGACGCTTTATGGGGAATGCTTGAACGCAATGATCGCATCGTTCCCAATCCCACAAAGCCAGCCTTACGCGAAGAGGCAAAGCAATCTGTCACCAATTGGTACGCCCCGGACCTGATCGCGTTACGCGATCAGCATGACATCGTATTTCCAGATGTCGCATATGAAAACTTGAATCCCGACGACTTAGACCGCGACATACTCAACTACCGGCGCGTAGAGGATATTTGCGCCGTGGATCAACGCCGAAAATCAAAACTGCTGCGTCGCCTATGGTTTCAGACATCTCTGCCCAAACCATTGCGCCGTTGGACCGCAAAATGGTGACGCTATGAAGCGCGCAGATCGATTAATGCAGATCGTGCAAATCTTACGCGATGGCACGCTCCACAAGGCGGCGGATATTTCGGCGGCGGTAGGCGTGTCACTGCGCACGATCTACCGCGATATGGAGACATTGGCTGCATCAGGTGTGCCGATTGAGGGCGAACGCGGTATCGGCTACCGCGTCACTGCGGCGATCACCCTGCCCCCGTTGAACTTGACAATGACCGAGGTTGAAGCCTTGCATTTGGGGCTCAGCGCCGTTGGCCAGTCCGACGACGCACAATTGTCAACCGCCGCACGGGCGCTTCTGGCCAAACTGGACGCTGTAATGCCCGAAGACCGGTCACGCGCGCCCACAGGTTACGGGTTCGCGATTTACCCGTTTGCAGATGCCGCGCGCGGGTTTCAGCACCTGCCCGCGATGCGCCAAGCGATCCGCGCGCGCCAGAAGCTATCGATCACAATTGACGATGTTATGCGCACGGTGCGCCCTTTGCAGCTCGATTATTGGGGGCGGCTCTGGACCTGCATTGTATGGTGTGAAAAGACAAAAGACTTCAGCGATTTGCGGGTTGATCAAATCAGTGAACTACGCATTTTGCCTAGCCTGTTTGTTGACGAGCATGGGAAATCTTTGGCCGATTTTACCGCCAAGCGTGTTATTGCTGGAAGTTAACAGGCCATTCCGCCAGACTACGAGTCGTTAGTGACCTCGTATTTTGGCGTTCCGAATGACTACAAATGAACTCATAATTCATATCGGGCATAGAAACACCGACTCAGTGGTGCTGCAAAACACGTTAACCGCCTCACGCAAAATTCTTGATGAATATGGGGTCTACTTTCCAAAATTTGCGACTGAAAACCGCGAAAGATTCGTGCTTGGGTACGAAACACAACTTGTCGATGAGGGCGGCAAAATAGACCCGCAAAGCGTACCACAGCGCGATCATTGGGACCGCATAACATCACGCAACAACCTCCTGCCGAGCACAACAACGATCGTCAGTAACCGCGCGTTTTTTAAGCAGCTTACCGCGCAAAGTGCCCCACATTTTGAAGCGGTGACAAACCATATCGCCAGCAGTAAAAAGGTTGTCGCCTATTTGCGACCACCAGACACCTATTTCTTGCTGCTCTTGCAGCTGCGACTTGCACAAAACCGCGATATCGTCGCCCCGTCGCGTACCCGCATTAAAGAACGCATCGCGCCGCTTGGCCAAGCTTGGAGCGGCGGCGTTTCACTGACACTTTTTTCTCCGAGCGTGCTAACCGAAGGCAATATTGTCGACGATTTTTTCGCGCATCACGTTCCGAACTTCGACAGGCAGCTTTTGACCCGCCCGCCGCAACCGCAGCGCCACCGGATCTCGGCCGAGGCCATCGCCCTGCTGATTGACCGCCAGCACGGGCGTCTTGACGAAAACGTCGATCCCGCCGTGATGGTCGAACAGATTGTCCGCGAAGACGCACGGCTGCCCGGCGCAACACCTGCGCGGCTTCGTGCCAATGCTGCACGTACAATACGCAACTGGGCAGCCCCAGACCTTGCTTGGCTCCGGCAGGAATATGGCATTCGGTTTCCCGAACAAGGCTATAAAGACATCGACGGCGATGATGTGGATCTGAGCGTCATTCATTTTACGGATGGCGGGCAAATCTGCGCCTTTGACGCCGACCGCAAGGACGCCCTGTATGAAAAAGCACTGGCGCGCGCGCGGTTGCCGCGATTGGCACGGCAATTGCTGACCCTTTGGTAGAACTACCAGCCCAAAGCTTTGCGCAGCATGTTCAGTGCAACAAGCGTCAGGAAAACCCCAAACGTGCGTTTTAGCGGTTTCGGATCGAGCCGATGTGCCAATGCAGCCCCCCAAGGGGCGGTGATCAAGGTCATCGCGATAATCAAAAAGAACGCGACAAGATTGACAGAGCCAATGGTGAACGGCGGCGCATTCTTTTGCCCCACCAACAAGAAACCTGCGACCGATGGCACCGCGATCAATATCCCAAAGCCAGCGGCTGTTGCGACGGCCCGGTGAATTTGCACACCAAAGAGAGACATGATCGGCACGCCAAATGAACCGCCGCCGATGCCCATCAGAACAGAGAGAAAGCCCAACGCAGGTGACATCACCACCCGTTTGGCACCTTTTGGCATTTGTTGACCCAACCGCCAATGCGACTGACCGAATGTCATATAGAGACCAACGATTATCGCAAGCACACCAAAGATAACTTGCAGCGCGCTTGACCTTAAGTTGGTCGCGACAGACACGCCGATCACCGCGCCAATAGCGATCCCCGGCGCCCAAGTCTTCAGGATATCCCAGTCAACTGCGCCCTTTTTATTGTGCGCGAGCACGGACCTCACCGAAGTTACGATGATCGTCGCCAAAGATGTTCCCAGGCACAACTGCATCAATTGCGCGCTTCCATATCCCATAGCGCCAAAAACATAATAGAACGCAGGCACCAAGACGATCCCGCCGCCCACGCCCAACAGCCCGGCTAAGACCCCAGCCACAGCACCAACGGCAAGCAAAAGCGCGCCCATGGTCACCAAAAGTGTCATTTCGTCCATATCTACGCTGCCTGTGTTGTCACATGCGCAAGCGCGTCTAACACGACTTGTGGCCCTGCCCCGCTTTCATGCACGTTTTCAGAAAGATGCCGCCGCCAACCACGCGCACCCGGGCGGCCTTGAAACAGCCCTAGCATATGCCGGGTTACTTGCCCCAATCGTCCACCGGCCGTCAAATGCGCCTCGATATAGGGTAGCATCAGATGTACGATCTCTGCGGCGGTGCGGGTCTTGCCCATGCCAAAAATGCGCTGGTCCGCGGTGAGCAAGATGTCACTAGGGGTGTGGTAGGCAGCACGCCCAATCATCACACCGTCCAAGCCTTGATCCAACAGTACCTGCGCCTCATCCAAGCTGCCAATGCCCCCGTTGATCGAGAGGTTTAACCCTGGAAACAACCCTTTCATCGCCAACACCAGATCATAATCCAGCGGCGGGACATCACGGTTCTCTTTCGGGCTCAGCCCCTGTAGCCAAGCCTTGCGGGCATGTACGATAAAATGATCCACACCTGCCGCCGATACGCGCGCAAGGAAATCCGGCAAAATCTCTATTGGATTTTGATCGTCGACACCAATTCGGCATTTGACGGTAACAGGCACATCAACCGCTTTGATCATCGCGGAAACACATGCAGCCACGAGCGCCGGATCCTCCATCAAGATCGCGCCAAAGCGGCCCGATTGCACACGGTCAGACGGACACCCACAATTGAGGTTAATCTCATCATAGCCGTAATCCGCTGCGATACGCGCGGCCTCTGCCAATTGCACTGGGTCAGAGCCCCCCAATTGCACGGCAATCGGATGCTCTGATGCGTCAAAGCCCAGCAAACGATCACGATCCCCATGGATCACGGCAGGCGCGGTCACCATTTCCGTGTAAAGCAACGCCCGCTGCGACATAAGACGGTGTAAATACCGACAATGGCGATCCGTCCAATCCATCATCGGTGCGACAGATAGGCGAGATGAACGATTAGCATTTGATTTTATTGCATTTTTTATCAATTCACCTAACTCTCACATCTGTGTATTTGGTATGATTTTACCCTATTTCCGTCTGTTTTCACATACTGTATGACTCGAAGTCATACCAAATCAGAGAAAGTCATACAGCATGGCAACAATACGCACAAAGACCCGCAAAGACGGAAGCAAGTCATACTTGGCCCAGATCATACGTCGCAATCCCAAGTATCAGGAGTCACGTACTTTCGACAAGGAGAGCTTTGCTAAGAAATGGGCAATAAAGCGGGAAAAAGAGATTGATGCTGACATCGCCGCTGGGATTGCGCCAAAGAAGTTGAGCGCAATCCGTGTTACGTTGGGGAATGCAATTGACCGTTATTTAGAGGAAAATCGCATTGCGATGGGTGACACCAAGACACAAGTCCTTAGGACTATCCGAAACGAGTATGAAATCGCGGGTTTGAGGTGTGACCAGATAACAAGCCCAGATATCGTAGCCTTTGCCAACCAACTTTGGCTCCGCCCAAATATCAATAGCGGCGCTACGGTCAACAATTATATTGAACACCTTTCAGCAGTGTTCAACGTCGCATCGGCTATGTGGGGTTTTGCCCTAGATAATGAAGAAATGAGAAAAGCGCGTGCCGCGCTCAAACGATTAGGCCTGACGGCTAAATCTAAGGAACGGACACGTCGCCCTACTCTGGACGAGCTTGATAAGCTCATGGCGTATTTTGAGAACGCATCGGCACATGATCCACGCACGTTACCAATGCACCGCTTGTTAGCATTTGCGATTTTCTCAACACGGCGAACTGGCGAGATTTGTCGCATCACGTGGGAGGATTATGAAACCTCAAACGAAGACAGCAACCGCGTCCTAGTTAGGGACTTAAAACACCCCGGTGATAAGTTGGGCAATGACACGTGGTGCGACCTACCTGACCCATGTGCTGCAATCCTATCTGCAACACCTAAAACTGATAGCAGAATATTCCCTTATCATTCGGACACTGTTAGCAGGCGCTTCACCCAAGCGTGCAAATTTCTAGGGATAGAGGACCTACATTTCCATGACATGCGCCATGAGGGCACCTCTAGGCTGTGTGAAATGGGGTTATCAATCCAATTGGTGGCAAATGTAACGGGGCACAGGTCGTGGACGTCGTTGCAGAGATATTCCCACATTCGCAAACATGGGGATCAATTTGAAAACTGGAAATGGTTGGCGGCTGTTACTTAATGAAGCATCCGCTGGTGCTCTCGCTGGGCATTGGCATGGCGGTCGTCAATGTAGATCGCGAGGTCTTTGACATGTACACCCTTAAAACCTTTTTGGCTATTTTCCATACGAACAAGTGGAAGATCAATACTGCCGTCAGTTACTTTTCTTAAAAAAACGTTCTTATCTATACCAAAATAATCACTAGCAACATCAGCTACTGGGATTAGTGGTTTACCATCGTACTGGCAAAATAACATCATGAGTGTGTTCAATTCCGGACCTCCTTTATAAATTATTTGTCGAGCACATACCTAGCCTGTTTAAGTTTGTCGGTCAAAGTTACACCTAGCACAAAAGACGATTTTGATCTTTTCGCACATCTGCTAACAACTTGTTTTTAAATGTAAATCAAACTTTTTAATTTTCGCGATTCAACTTTGTTACATTGCGATACCCTCCAAGCACCGCCGACGCCCTTAGCCATCTAGCAAAAAAATAATCTGATCACTTTTTTCAATTTCATTGAAATGTGCGAAAAGCTACAAAAAGAATGTGGTGGAAACCTATGACCCAGACTGAGGGGAGGAAAGCTGACAGATGCACGAAGTAATAGAAACTCGCGGCGACCTAACATGCGAAGTAGACGCCAACGAAGCGACGACAGAATATCAGGCCATCTTAAAGTATAAAGGCTACGAGCAAGGAAGGTTTTCAGGCCGTACCCTTGCCGCAGTGCGAGAACAGTTTGCAATGATCGCGGACTACATTGACGTCGGGAGCATCGTTCGCGGTGGGGTCATTTTGACAGGCTACTTCAACGGCGACTTCAAAGGGGACGTGTTGAGCGTCGATGGCGAAGTGTTAGGTGCGTGGCACTCGGACGACGAAGAATGGTGCTATCTGACATTGACCGGAATGACAGAGCATGAACTTGCCGCACCCTCGCCATGGATGCTGCATGATAGTATTATTGATTTGTATAGAGACGCCAATTCAGCCTAGATATTACCGACAAGAAGACCCAAAATAACGCAAAATAATGTGACCCTTTTCCGTCCAGTTTCGAGACTCCGCCCCTTATTTGTGATATATTTACATCACCAAAGCAAAGCAATAAGGGACTGAAAGATTTGTCAAATTTTACTATAACGCGCGCGAACCTGCGCGCCGTCACGGGATGGGGAGACCAACGCGTCCGTACACTCCTCCAAAACCCCCGAAAACTACTATTTGTAACTAAACCGACGGAAAAAGGCGGACGAAACGTCGAGTACTTTTCTGCGTTGGATATTGTTACGCGATTACGTGAAAAAGATGTTCCAGATGAGTGCATCACAGAGCTGCTCGCGATTGACGCGCAGCGTCGTGCAGCGGGAGCCTCTTGATGGAAACTGAGCACGAAAATTATTCACGCATCCAAAATGCACGCAATTGTCTAAAACCTGATGAATTGACCCGCCTCGCCAGTGGAGAAACGCGCCTTGAGGTGGCCATTAGCCGCCAATACGGAGATTCCATTTCCGAAAATACCGTAAAGGGTATTGTAGATTCATTAGTGGTGCAGCCGGAATCTCTTACCACTTTGATGGGGTCAATCGATGAATGGCCTAGCGATTCAAACGGGTGGACTGCGTTCGCAAAAGAAATGGTTACACGTAGCGACGCGGCACAACGCGATATCGCGCATAAGAATGCAACAGCCATAGCACAATACAAGCGCGAGGCATTGGAGGCCCTAAATCCCCAGCAAAAGATAAACTGGGCACGTTCCGGCGAGCTAGATTCCTTTCTAGACAAACAGGCCCACGCAAAACTCGAAGAAAGCCTGAATCGTGGCTGGTGACTCAGGGGCTACGCCCCTAACCGACAAACGTCTTGAAGCCTTCTGTAAGCTGATTGCCCTTGAAGAAAAATCGCAGGCGGCGGCATGGACTGAATCCGCTCCCACCCAAATTACGTTTGAGAGCGCCAGTAATGGAGGTAGTCGTGCTATGCGCCGCAAAAACGTGGCAGATCGTATAGCATGGCTGCGCAAAGAGCGCGCTGCTGCACAGGCCGCTACGCAGCCGATACAGAATGACCCGTTGATTATCATGGCGACTGTCTCTGAGGTCCTAAAGAAAGCGTATATCGCTGCAAAAGAAGAAGGGTTTCCGGCTGCTAAACTAGCCATGGTTCGAAAAGCTTGGAGTATGCACGTTGGCCGATTTTCAGCGATGAAGGTGAACCACAAACCTGTAGCAGTATCGTCCGGCATTGAAGCGACATCGTTCTGGGATAAAATTGGTGGGTGCGAATGTCACAAATAGATTCAGATGTCGGGTTTCTCATTCAAGAATCCTGTGAAACCCTCCAGCGATTTTCTGAGAACCCGAAAGATTATAAAATTGAAACGATTGTGCAATGTGTCGATCTCGTCTCTAGCTTAATCAAGAGAGTTGAGGGGATTTCATTAGAGAGCGAAGGTGTAGCGCGTAGCGCGATTCAGCCCATGTCAAAAGTGCGTCTGTTAACGAAAATCATTGACGAAGCCCGTCCACCTTGCTTCACTTGTGGCAACTGGCGCGACATCCCCGAATAACATCATCGGCTCATCCCTAGCGATGTTGCAAAGGGATGCGCAGGGCGAAAACACCTAGCGCACCCCAACTTGAAAACCAAACGACTCCTCGTGTCACGTGCGACCACGAGACCTCGAATAAGCACACAAACATCCAAATCCCGAATATGGAAATATTATGAAGAATATCTAAAATGACTGATCCATCACAAACAGACGCTTTCGCAACAGTGCTAGAAAAAGGCCTCGACGCCCTTCGAGCACTATTAGGAGCAGATGCCATAACAGACCTGATAGGTGCAGATACATGCTATGAATTGCCGATGGGGCAATTCGAGATTGCCATTGGCGACGGAGAAATTCTGCCACCCCTGATAGCATCAATGGCAGGATTTATACAGCGCAATGACGGGCGTTGGTATTTCGGAGATGGGGCTGCAACCTTACTGGAAGTGCCTCAAGACCTTTTGGCGAACTACCTAAAGGACCTCGCTACCCACATATAGACTCTTAATGGTGGTGACGGGCGTTCTGCGCTGATCAAAACCGCAGAACGCCCGCCACCAATAAGGTACTCTCTTGTAAATATGGTTATAGTATAACACATAAATAATGTCAATACAGACCTGACATTAATGGTTGACTTTATGCGAGAGCGCATATAACAGAAAAGTACCCCCGGCATTCGAACGCGATTCGAACCGGAATATATACCTGCTTCCGCTGAACTTTAGTTCAAATGCCGTCGCTGCGAATATTCCACATACGGGCGTCCCCCCACACAAATCAGGCATGCATAAACGCGTGCCCATTTTTCATGACATAAATATAGGTAATCTCTTGTACAACTCGATACACACAAATGATAGACACGGGGCAGTGTTACGCTCAGGCTCACGTAAGCACGCCACCGATAGCGGGACACTCTCTGAAACCACAAAATCATCCCGCCGTAGACGCCGTAACGCCAACGCTCCCTCGACAAAACCTGCCAATGTAGCGCCCCCCCAAACGCCCGAAGAAGAAGCGTTAGCATTACCAAAAGGCATCAGCGACCCGGACGTGCTGAAGTTTTTGGAAAAACAGTACGCAGGCAATATTTCCACATCCGACAAAAATCTAATGTTTTCAGCGCTCGCTCGCACCACAGCGCTAGGCAAACGCGATTTAACTAAAATGTGGAAAGGCATAGAAACCTTGGCTAGCAAGGGGAAATCGACAGATTTGAGCGATTCCAAATTCTTTCCAGTCGTTAACCAGTGGGACTTTGACAAGCTTGTGGAATATGCACAGCGCCGTCTTGCAGATGAAAACGAAAAAGACCCTTTTCTGTTTCATTTTTCAGGCGAACTTGCACGTCTGACAACATCCGAAGACGGGACTATACGTATTGAGACCATGAATCAAAACCAGTTTGAACATGAACTGAATCGCGTCTCGAAGTGGAGTCACGCAACAGTCTCTGGCGATAGCGAGACAGAGCGTGGTGTAGCATGTCCAACTGACGTGGCACGTCATATATTCAACGGCCCACGAAGCGATTTTCTGCCTCTTAATAGATTGGTTGCCGTTCCGACATTCACAAAGCAAAAAATGATCACCACCCCCGGCTACAAAGATGGTATTTACTACATGCCCCAAAAGGGTTTGAGCTTGCCAACTTTGGAACTAGCACCTTCCGAAGATCGAGTAAGACAAGCAATATACGATCTTGCTGACCTTTTCGCGGACATTCCATTGGATGGCATGTCGCGTAAAGAATTTATGAACGCCATAGATAATGGTCAGGATGTGTCGTCGTTCTCGCATTTACTATCCTATGGGCTCTCATCTGTGGTACGTGAACTGATTGATGGCCCTGTTGCCGGACATTTAGCACGTAAGGATAAGCCGCGCAGCGGCGCGACTTTGGCACTTACGATTATGGAACGCGTTGCAACGTGTCAGCCATCTGCTCCGCAATCCCTGCCTGTTCGTGAAGAAGAAGTACAAAAGACTATCATGAGTATTTTTCGCGAAGGCGCGAGCTACGTCCTCTTTGATAATATCAAAGGCGGCGCAGAAATAGAGTCAGACGCGTTGGCGGCTGCTATGACGGCTTACCCAACTTATAAGGGTCGCATACTTGGTGCCAGCACTATGGCAACGGTTCCGGCTAACGCCGTATTTGGTTTCACTGGAAATCGTTCGGCGTTATCCCCCCAACTTGCAGAACGCATGTTGTTGATCGACATCGACCCCAAGATGGAAAGTCCGGGTACGCGTGCGCCCTCTAGCTTCAAATGTGACCTTACTAGCGAGGTGCAGAAGAACGCGGGGCACTATCTAGGATGCCTGCTGACGTTAGTGCATAATTGGATTGCCAAGGGGTGCCCAGAGTGGACAGGCACGCCCCTAGGCGGTTTCGAGCGCCATGCAGCAGTCGTAGGAGGCGTATTGGAAGCGGCAGGCGTGTTTGGCTTCATGAAGAACCGCGACAAGCTGAACGCACTTGTGAAAACTGATGACCCAATTTCGGATTTTATGGATGCGTTGATTGCGGAAAACCAAGAAACGGGCAGTCAATTTGACGGCACACTCTTCAAAGTGGGTTCAACAGACTCAGACCTACCAATCTCTTTAAGAAACAACCGCGTATTATCGTTCAGCGACATTTTGAACCAAGCACAGATTGCCTTGCCAAACTTTGGATACAAGACAGCGGCAGATGGTGAGGTGTTCTATCCAGCCTCTGCCAACAGCCGTATTGCACAACGTATTAAGAACCTTGAAGGCACTGTTCGTAATGGTGAAGGCGAAACGGCTGGGCGTTGGATTTTGCAAGAGCATCCGGAATCCACGAAGAAGAGTGGCAAACTGTATTACCTCAGACATTTGGATGATTTAGCCGCGTAGCGGCGAGGGTGCAGGGTGGGTGCAGGGTCATACCCTCCCCCTTTTTTGGGGACCCTGCCCCCCCTGCAAAATAGATTCACGCGCACAGCTTTATGCAATTTTAGGGTGCAGGGCATACCCTACACCTACCCTGCACCCACCCTGCACCTTTCGATAAGTTATTGCTTTAATTCAAATTAATATAATTTAGGGGGTAGGGTAGTAGGTTATTTTTATTTGGAGATATTGGGAGGAAGTAATATATTTTTACCTAAAATAGGGTAAAAACAGTGTAAAAATATATCATATTGGTGGAGGAGCGGCTAAGGGAAAACCCTGCACCCTCCCCCCCAACATGTCGTAAATGGCGCAAACAACCCGCCCCAAAAGCAGCCTTCGACTTCACCACCTTCGCAAATCTATTATAATCGGCATTCTCGCGAAACGGCTTCAACATCGCGCGAACTCTTCTCATATTTTGTCAGTTTTACACACACGTGCGACACCAACAGACGCTTATAGCTAATGAAAAGCTCTACGGGCGCGCGCACCCTAATAAGCACTAAAATGCCTCTCAGAGTTTTCCGCATGTTTATGATAAGAATGGAACTTAATGATCCTGAATGTTGGAAGGCAATATCTAAGTGCGTCTTGCCAGAGTTTCTAGGACGCTTTAACTGACGCTACAAATGCATCTGAAAGTTAAATCTGACTGAGCCGACTTTCGCTATACCAGCGAACGCCAACTGATTAATTTTGCACGCCGATGTCTGCTCTGCGGACAAACCCGACTTTGCTCGCTAGAAAATCAAAGTCCGCTTTCGGCAACCCTGCTAAAGGTAACGCCGCACTTTAGCTTTGTAGGTTCTAAAATCCGCCCCATAGGTGTCTTCAAGCCAAGGTTCTTCCGCGAATGGTGCAGCCGCCAAAACCAAGACGCCGAACGCTGCGATAAATGCCGCCCATCCAGACGCTGAAAGCACTGCCCATCCCACGAGAATGACCATATCCGCCACGTATTGCGGGTTACGGGAATACCGATAGAGACCATCTGCTTTCAACTCAGCAACTTCGCCACTGGTCGCGCCAAATCCAATTTTTCGGACCCCCATCCAGACGACGACGTTACCGGCGATCATCAGAGTAGGACCAATACCCCACCGGACGAACGCGGGCCAATCAAAGCTGTTCCAGTTTGCAATACCCAGCACCAACGTTGCGGCAAATATTGAAATTGTGGCCAGCCAGACCCGAAGCTTGATGCCAGTTGTGGCTTTCTTTGGCGGCCAGATACGACGCTCAGGAAACGCGATGGACCACCCGAACGCAGCAAGCAAATAGCAACCTGCGATCCCACCTCCCAAAACGGCTAGGGTTTCGATGTTACTCAGCATGGTCATGCCCATGACTTTCCAGCGCGCCAATGTCCTCGCCTGAGCGCAGTTCTTGCCAAGCTTGAACGAGAATAAGCTGGGCTGACCGCAAGAACAGTCCTGCCATGATGATCGCTACGATGAGGTCAGGCCACGCCGAAGCCGTCAGAAAGACCGCGAAACTTGCAATCATGACAGCGACATTGCCGATGGCATCATTGCGCGAACACAACCAGACAGAACGCACGTTGGCGTCACCGTCCTTGTAGCGCATCAGAAGCAGGACACTTGCCAAGTTCGCGGCCAGCGCCAGCAGCCCGATCAAACCCATAATCTGCGCGCTTGGAACGCCCAGAATGAATATCTGGTAAACCGTCGAGCCAAAGACCCAAAGGCCCATAAACAGTAAGCTCAACCCTTTGATCAGCGCAGCGGTTGAACGAACCTTGAGGCTCATCCCAATGACCGCGAGACTGAGGCCATAGGTCAATGCATCCCCCAGAAAGTCGAGGGCATCTGCTTGCAATGCCTGCGACCCAGCAAGTTTTCCTGCCGACATTTCTACAAAGAACATGGCCGCATTTATGAAGATAACGCCCCACAGAACTCGCTTGTAAGCTGGATCAACACCATCAAATTTTGGGTTGCCAGAGCAACCGCACGCGACTTCGGTTTTGCTGATTGTTTCAGTCATGTGATGTTCCTCGTTTTGTGCGGATGAAAAGCCAACGCGGGACACACGCCGCATAGTCTTCAAAGGGTTTTCCAAAAGTCCGAACGAGGGCTTCTTCCTCGCCCCTGATCTGAAAACGATCAATTGTCAGGAAGAATGCGACAACGGCCAAGACTGCACCGACCGCCCCTAGCCAAAGGGCAAAGGCGATCAAGATAATCAGCATTCCCACATACATCGGATTACGCGTTACGCTGTAGATACCGTCCGTCACCAATGTGCTCGCCAATTCTGGTGATTGCGGGTTCACGGTTGTCTTGTGGCGGATAAAGCTCAAGACTGCGGGCAGTAGAAACAGTGCTCCCGCTGTTGCAGTCGCGGCAATCAACCACGTGGGTGTTTCAAAAGCCGCCAGCGGGACGAATGCGGCAAGCAAGCTTGCCATCACCATGCAAAATGCCAGTTGTGCGAGTGGGGGTATGTTCATGAAGACGCTTCCATATTCGATTCTTCACAACTATAATTCCTCTAGCCACTAGAGCTTCAAGAGGAAAATTCGATGTTTTCAATCGGCCAGCTTTCCAAACGCACGGGCGTCAAGATCCCGACGATCCGATACTATGAGCAAATGGGTCTGATTGATGAACCTGAGCGCTCAGAAGGCAACCAACGCCGATACACAAAGGATGGTCTGAGCCGCTTGTCCTTCATTCGTCACTCTCGTGATCTGGGGTTTTCGGTTGAGGATATCAGGGGGCTTCTGGATCTAAGCCAGCACCCAGAGAAACCATGCAGTGATGCCCACAGTATTGCTGCCCGACACTTACAAGATGTTCAGAGTAGGATTGCGAAGCTGCGGCGATTGGAGCGTGAGTTGAAACGCATCACTAAATGTGACGCTGGAAATGTGGCCACCTGTGCCGTCATCGAAACGCTTGCCGATCACGGGCTTTGCGAAACTGAACACTAAAGCAGACTTTCGCCGCACCCCAGCAGCTTTGTAGGTATGGGCTCGTTGCTGCCTTTCGCTGCGTTTGCAAACAAAATCAACTTTAAATTGGTGGGCTAGCCGCAGCTAAGCGGACCTAAGTGACGTCTACCGAAGCAAATCCGGTGACCAATATTTGCTTGACTGAAAGTACTCCAACGCTTCGGCTGCCTCCGAAAACTCTAGAAGATTCCCTACTTTTTCCATCAAAACGTCACGCACCTCGCTTGGTGTTGCAAAGAAGAACTCTTTTCTTTGATTGACGGCATTAACCGCTTTGTTTTGAAAATGTACGTGTAATTCATTTTCTAAGGTAACGGCATCTTCAGAAAAGAAAAGCGCATGTACATCAAAGCGGAAAGGTACTGATGCACCGCCTAGTTCCGTAATTCGAACTTGAGGATCAAGCCTCCGCGTAAGACCAATCTTCACTACATTTTGGCCAAATGCGCCTCGGTTTGATATGACATAAACATAACCAGATCGAATGTTGGCTAGCCGATAATCATTTTGTTCAATAGCATCCTTTAGCTTAGAAAGTCTCCCCATCAATTCAGGATCACTTTCTCCGCGCCCCGCGAGCGCTGCAATCGCGTTCTCCAAGTGAAGTTTCTCTTTGCTCAAACGTTCCCGTTCTTCTGAAAATTCCTTTTCAACCCGCTTTTCTTCCCTGATGCGTGCGCGTTCTTCTTTTTGCTTCTCTCGTTCGTCGTGCTTTTTCATCAACCAGTCAGCGGTCAATTCAATCTCTTCCAAGCGAAGATCATGGTAAGCGTCACTTACACGCATCTCCATTATTGCACCTAAGCCGACAATTGCTTTACGGGAAGCTTCCAACCGTTTCTTCGCAGTATGAACGTTTCCAGCGCGAAGAGAACGAATGCAGTTGTCTGCCTCAGAATTATATGCCCGAAGCATCAACTTTGACAAATCCGCCGATAACTTTGTGCCTCTTGCCAAAGAGTTTTCAAACGTAAAATTGGTTGCGACTTCTATTGCTCGGGAAGCCTTGACTGCCTCGACAAGACGCGTACCTATATCTTTGAGCCTAACTTTATATTCAGCAGCACTCTCAAGAGGGTGATGATATCGGTAAATGCCGACGTCTTGCAAAACCTCTTCGTCACTTAATGGAACTAGCTCCGCGCTCGGTTGCCGTTGCGCAAGTTCTGCTCGGAGTGACGCAATTTCAGCCAGCAAAGATACAGGGTCTTCGGCGAGAGAGGTACGTTTTTCGGCAGTCGAATCCTCCATTTGTTTGGGCGGTGCGACGTCGGCTGGATCGACCCATAGCTTCCAACCGTCAGGCATCTTCGGCCAACTTGGATCAGGGGACCATCCTGCGGGAGGTTGCCAGCCTGAGGGAGGTTTAGGCCAACCCGGCGGCGGATTAAACTTTGCTTTTTCGCTCATGACTTTCTGACACCAGAAACATCTGCTGCAACCAGACTAACTGGGTCCTTTGATATTGCTGCACCGAGATGTTTGAGAGTCGCTTCGGGCACTACCTTGGCAAGATCAAATTCCATGAAGCTAGACCTAGCCGCACTGACACCGACGAAGGGAATAATCCCTACTTTACCAGTCGCGGGGTTACCTTCGTTTGTACCAACCACCAACGAAATTGTTTGAATGATTTCTCGTCTATCAGCCTCGAAAACCTCATGCAGAGATCGAACCGCGACTTGGTAGACTGCGCTGCAATAACGTTTTCTGAGTTCCGCTTTCGACAGCAGCGTTTCCCGAATTTCATCGGATGTTTTAACATACTTGTAGGCTTTAATGCAGGGGAAATCATTCGGTGATGGGATCGCCACTTCCATTTGCAATTCGGCATCTTCTGGACGGAACAAAAATTCGTGCGTGGTAACGAAATGATCGGGGTAGTTCGAGTTTTCTGCAACCATAGCAACATAGTCTTGCACTGCTTCGGCATCACCATACGCAAGATCATTTATGAACTGGTCAACATTTCTGTTGTGTTGGTTCAATCGTTGTTGAAAACGTTCTTTCTCTAGCGCAAGCTCTTCAATGCGCTTTTCTTCGGCCAAAGCGTGTTGCGCAAGGGAGGAATCGTATTCGGACTGAAGACGGGCAGTGCTGAGAACCCAATCTTCTTTCTTCCTTGAATGCGTTTCCAATGCCTCCAGTTTTGCTTGTTCGTGCTTTTTCTTTTTTCCGAATAGACCCTTTGGCCTAGGCGGCTCTCGATATTCTGGTTCAGTTGGCATGCGGGGTTTAATGGGAGGCTTAATCGAAATTAAAAGCTCCGGTTTGTCAAATGCACAGGAACTAGGCTTGCGAAGTGCTTCCAGATCAATGAAATCGTCTACATCTAGAGTCGCTTCGAGTAATCCATCCAGTTCGCCGAATACATCATCAATTTTAGCATTTAGTATTTCAACTTCGGCTAGCTGTGAAACGATGTGTGCGGCCTTGACTGCTTTTTCTTTCGCCACTTTTTCTTTATTATTTTCGACGACAGCCTGCTTCAATTGGCGCTCTCTGGCTTGCGCTGCAAGTACTTGCTCTTTCAATTCAGCATTGTAAGCGCGATTGGCAGACTTCGCTTGACGTACTCGCTCACGTTCTGCCGCTTTGATAGCTCGCATCGTTACGCTCAACATACTTTTCGCCATTCAACCAAATCCCCTTAAAGATGAACATTTAGTGCCATATCAATTTTAGAATGTATATATAGGTATTTGAGGTTTTGCCGCTCAAACTATGCTTACGCACCGTTCAAAGTTGGACAATACTTCTCAAAATACATTGCCCGCCCCTCCTTTGCAGGCAAGAGCTATCAATAGACACATGCCTAAATGTAATTTGATAATGCCCTTCATTCACTATCGCATGGAACTGGACCTCATCCTATTGATAGACTATCATTGGTTCTAGAATAACTTGATAGAAATGGAACTAGCTATGGAAAATTGGGGATACGCTCGCGTCAGCACAAACGTAGACAGGCAGGCAGCGACATGGAACAATCAATCTGACTTGCTAATGCAGGTTGGCGCTACGAACATCTTCAAAGAAGAAAGCAGCGCCGGACATCATCGCCCGATCTTCGAAGACATGATCGAGCAAGCTATGGATCGTGCCGAACAGACAGGTCAGCCAGTAAATATCCACATCACAAAGATGGACCGCGCTTTCAGGGACATAGAACACGCTATTAAGACTGTGAAACGCTCCTACAAGCACAAGGTGCTGTTTACGCTGCATGATATTGCCAAGACGCCCTTGGACCCCACAGACGCCGCGCAATCGCTGCATTTCCATGTTCTTGCAGCTATCGGGCAGTTTGAAAAAAATCGCTTTGCAGAACGCCGCGCTGTGGGCATCGCTAAGGCGAAGGCAGACGGTAAATACAAGGGGCGTGCCCCAACTGCACGTGCCAAGACAGCGGACGTGCTGGCTCTACATGCACGTTCATTCAAGGCACCTGAAATCGCCACACAGCTTAGTATCGGGGTCGCGAGCGTCTATCGCATCCTAGCTGACCACAAAGCCACACAATCGGCCTGAATCACGCCTTACAGCCCGCTACGCGGGCAACAAACACAACATCACTCAGGCACCAACTCAAACAGAAAGCAAACAACACGAACCCACTCACATTCATCATAACGCTGATCTTTTACACCATTCTAAGCCACGTATAGCACCATGACAGGCTTTCCGACTTACTGGATTACTTGCTTGAAGTGATAGGGCATTGGCTAGGTGTATGTGTGTGCCCGCCCGCGTAGCGGGATCAAAAAGTAAGTGTCTACAACCCGCGACACAGATATCTGATGGTTAGTATATTATTATATCAATAACTTACCGGGACCCTTCCCGGGGTATCGCCCTTCTATTCTAGGGCCGTTAGCGACTGCGGGCACCCACCGCATTTAAATTTGCAATCATCACCAAAAATTTTTCGAAAAATCTGAATACATACAAATATCTCTTCGCTTGCTACGTCCAAGGTAACCATCGCCCCACATAGTAGTCATGCGACCACTTCAATGGGAAACTCTCACTTGGGCCCGTACTTCATTAGATACTTTGTTTCTTTTTCCGACAGCTTGATTGGGACCAACGAAAATTCACAGTTATAGCCATCGTCATCACTATAATATCCGGTGTATAACCAGATTGCGCTGAATGGCAGATCGTTGATAAAACTGCTTAACTCCTCAACAGCTTGAAAGAAGTTATCTGGCTCCGAATGCGTTGTAAGATTGTCTAGAACGACAATCGTTCGTTCCTTTCCGTCATGTTTTTTCGCCGCTTTCTTCATTAGCGCAGTTCGAATTTCTTTACTAAGATTCAGTCGTGGATTCATTGGTGGGCGTATGAACAATTTGGGAGCACCGTGCGAATTGTTCCATGCAAACGTTTTCTGCCTGTCCTGCTTTGTTTTGATTTGCCCCAACAGTCCTTCTGGCACCGTCCCCGGAAAATGCTTTTCAATTTTCAGGATTTCGAAACCTCTGAGTTCGTCTTTCAGCAGAAGGCAAGTCACATCATTTTCGATCTTCATCGCTTTTAATAGATTCTTGTCCGCCACCCGGCAAATTTCAACAAAAAAGTTCGTGCCATCATGCATAACGTACTCAAAATCCCAAGGCTCATCCCTGCCTATAACATAGAATTGAGGTTGCTCATGCTGTTCACCATAGTAGACTTTTGCGTATTGCTGGGCGAAATGAAAACCGATGATATCCTCCCGGTGACGGTCATCCCAAACGTTCAGCCTAACAACCTCTGAAACGCTACCGTCATATTCTGTGAATGAGTGCCTGCAGTAGTTGTGCTTATCCGACAAGTCGGCCAAGGGAGCAAACTTGCTTTCAGCTTCAGTTAGGAATTTATCTTTGAACATTCTAATCCAATCACGGTCAGCCAATCTGACCGTTGCCCCTAGAGCACGTTTCAACAAGCTAAGGAAATCCACCCACCGCAAAGCAATCTAAAACTGCAACAATGGACAAAATTGTGACCTGCCGAGCAATACAATAGCAACAGGTGCTACGCGTCATGAAAAAAGCACGGAGCGGACGTTTTTCCCAAAAATTTTGCGAAATTGATCCATAAGAATTTCTTTCAAATATCACTTGGTCTGACCCGCCAGTGCGAGGATCAGACCTCATAAATTGATAGAAATCACATCAAAATAACCGAGCATTGCTGAAGTATTCAATATAGCGATGATTACAAGCCTCAATCAACCCGTTCATTCAAAGATGGGAGAGGCGGAAGCACCAATCCCGACTCAGACGTGTGATGGCTAAACAACGCTCGGAAATAGGGATAAGTCGTGAAGCGACCGACTTTGTGGAAATAATAACTGACATAATGATCATCAAAGCCCTCCAGATTATAATAGCTTATCAGATAGTTAGTTACTAATTTCAGTACCTTCTTACGGCCAAGCTTAATTTCCACGGTCCAACGATAGTTCCCAATCGCAAGTCCGGTTTCTGCATTATAGTCAAAATCCTCGCAAACACCGACGAAGCTGTGGCTCACGTTATCCCGTTCCTCCATAACAGAGGTTATCTCGGGTTTGATCACGTACTTGTTGCGAATTAATCGGACTTCTTTCAGTTCTGCATTTCGCGACACCTCTGCATAGGTATCGTTATCGAAATCGGTTTTAGAATCTACTTCTGTCGCTGCGACATTATCGACTTCACTATTTGTCATTAAGCAGCAATCTTAGCCTTGCGAGGCACATCGTTAGCAGGGCGCTCTTCCCATATGGTTGAAGGAAACTGAAGGATTAATGGCGCGAACTTCGCAACCTGCTCTGTCGCCTGTGTGCTACGTTTCTTAACCTTCGGAGAAAATTCAAATTCTTCGCCAAGAGCATTGATGACCTTAGCAATGGTCTTAATAGTCAGATTGCTCCCTTTGGATGAAAAAATCTGGGACACTCGTGCAGGTGTCATACCAAGACGTTCAGCCAATTCCTTGCTGCTCACCCCATTCCGATTCATCGCCCTTTGCAGTGAAATTTGAACTGAAAATACCAATTCCTCGATGGCGAATATTTCTTCTTGGTCCGGTGTTTGTGACCCCAAAAGCAGTTCTTTGTTAGCACCCATTTTCATTCTCCTAGACACTTGGCAGCTCTCTCAAGCTTCGTTCTGTCAGCTTTCTTAGTTTTTTTGATTGCGGCTTCTGCACAAATAAATTTAGAGGGGCATCCCCCGGCCCAACAACCGTATACACGAAGTTGATCAGCCTTAGTCGCGTAAACCATCACGTATTTTCCCGCCGAATTTAGAAGTCGTTCCTCAGCCTTATATTGCTGTTCGTGCAGGTCATCAGAACCAAACTTGCTCAAATGATCCAATATTTTGAACGTTCTTGCCTGATTTTTTCTCGGGGCCTTCTTGAAGACCTTGAGCACTTTCTTCGAGAACCAAACTTCGCAATATGCACCGTCTGCTACCTTTATAAATTCGTCTGTCAACACATTATGCCTGACCATCAGTTAACATATAACTAAACTTTCTAACTTTACTGTCAACAGAAAACCCTCGCCATCAACGTATCGTTTTCCGCTCTCTAACGACTTTCAATTAAACACTTCTCAGCTAGGTTACTTGATTCTGCAACAATCTTAGCGAGATTTACACTAGCCAAACACCACTCCTGAATGCCACCCTCCAGCATCGGTAAGAAACCTGACACACCAATTGACTGCATATTCGATCTCAAGAATTACGCACCCCTGCTCCCCGCCTAAGCAACGGAAATATGCTGTGTCATCTGTGAAATAGCGCTCAAAGCCTTGCCAAACTCTGGTTCAAACTCCCAAGCCAAGGCTTCACTGGTACGCTGTAGGGGTATTGTGGGTCACAGAGGGTGTTTGCCGTTGCCGTCATGGCTAAAGAGATAACACAGGCCATAAAATACGCTACGACCATTCTCAGCATTTTTTTGGAACTCTGTTTCGTTTAGCCGGTTATGGGTCATACGGGATATACGCTTTGAAGAGGTGGAAACCGTTAAAAGCATACATGGCTCAAAGACGAAATCAGCAAAGGCCTTGGGAATCAGTAGATGCTTGAATTCCTACAGCACCCATACACCTTACTTCAACCATCACGTTCCAAACCGCCGCTACAGTATGACTCCGGTATGACCTTACGATAAATACGCTCACAACAGATTGAAAGCATTCAATTAAAAAAAACAACAGTCCAATCCATCATCGGTGCCACGGATAGACGGCCTGCGCGGCGTAGGTCTGCCGCTGTCATTGTATTGCCCTTACCCATGTTTATTCACACTGCGATCATTGAAACCTTGCGTGCAACTAGCATTTTGTCGTGATCAATACCAGACCTGCCCAATGCGCCTATTCAAACCTGAAATCAGCATAAACCGGGTAGTGATCTGACGGCCATTCATTGAGGTATTTTTGTCTAATAACAATCGGTTGCCCCACAATTTTCATAGATTCAGTTACCCCGATATGATCGATGGCACCAAAAAGGTTTACCCCATTGTTCAAGTGGTATGTTGCCCCAGAAACCGGAACAAACGTCACCCCAGTGTCCGTCAGGATGTCTTGGGTGCGTGCGCCGTGCCGTGCATTGAGGTCACCGATCAAAACAACATTTTCGCCTGCCGCGATCCAAGGCGCCATGCGGTCCGCGACAAGTTCCGCTGATAAAACGCGGTTGCTACGGCTTTTGTATTCAAAATGGACATTGACCACGCGGACCTGGTCCCCCTCGCGTGTTTCGAACAACGCCCATGACGCAAACGCTGGCCAAGACCCATTGAACGTGCGCGAATAGATGACATCAGGCGTCTCTGAGAAAAAGAACCAGCCTTGGTCTAGCGGCGCTAACCGATCCGCCCGATAGAGGATCGGTTGCGTTGACGGGAATTCTTCCCAATCGCCCACAGCCGCCGCGCGAAAATCGGGGTTTTGTTCAAGCACCCAATCTAGCGCTAGGTTCGTGCCGCCGCCCGCCCCACGGGCAAAGCTTTCCATCTCTTGAAACGCAAATATATCCGCATCAATATCTTTAATCGCCGCATCAAATGGTGCTTTGCGACGTTCCCAATCCGCGACTGACCAAGCCCCGGTTGGGCGGCTCAGGACGATATAGTGCGCGTTAAGCGTGGCAAGCCGTAGCGTGTTTGCAGGCTGTGCCGTGGCAATAGCGGACCCGGAATTGCGCAAGATTTGCACGCATGCCGTCAACGATAACATCAGCAAAGCGGCGATCAAAAAGGTAAAGAACCGTTTCACAAGAACCTCTTCGTTTGCAAAGCGGCCGTACTAGTCCAACCGGATCATGACCCCAAGATCGGCAACATTTGTGCCTGTCGCGTCAGTCATCAACAAATCACCTGCTTGCGCAAGGGCAGCATAGCTATCGTTGTTATCAAGAAACCGTGAAAGCCCGTCGATTTTCGCAAGCGTGTCCTGATCTACGATCCCGCCTGCCGCATCTGTTGGTCCGTCGCGCCCGTCGCTGCCCCCTTGTAGGCAAGTGAAGTTCTGCCAGCCCCGCCGCGTTGCTTCGTGTGCAACCCGAAGCGCCAATTCTTGGTTGCGCCCGCCTGATCCTGTGCCTTTGATCATCACGGTGGTTTCGCCGCCCCAGACAGTCACCCCTTTTTTGACATTGTCGCAAATCATCTGCGCGGCAACCGCGACATCGCCTTCAATCGGGGTGGCGATCACATGCGCGCCGGGGGCGGCCTGCGCCATGGCGGCGACGCTTTGCGCGTTTGAGCCAACCAAGATGTTGCGCGCGATGGGCAGATCTTTGGCAGGTGCATTGCGGGCCAAATGCGCGCGCACGCTGTCAGGCATGGCGTCCCAAATACCTGCCGATTTCAGCGTATCCACCGCCTGTGCTGCGGTGCCAATCGGACCGACGGTCGGCCCACTTGCAATGGCGGCCAGATCATCGCCGATGACATCCGACAAGATCAGGGCCGTGACCGGATGCGGGGAGGCATGGCGCAAAAAACCGCCCCCTTTGAGGTCAGACAGTTGCTGGCGCACAAGGTTCATCGCTGTGATATCCAACCCAGCACCCAGTAAGGCCGCGTTCACTGCCGCCTTATCCGCCAGTGATATGCCCGCGGCCGGAGCAGGTAAAAGTGCTGACCCCCCACCTGAGATCAACGCAAGCACTGGCCCTTGCGCCGCATCTAACGCAGCAATCACGGCCCGCGCCGCATCAGCCCCGTTTTGATCCGGCACGGGATGGCCCGCCGCAAAGACCTGTGCACCTGCGAGGTCCTGTGCATTTTCGTAGTTGGTCACCACCAGACAGGGAATGTCGCTAAACTGGTCCAATGAGGCCTTAGCCATGCGCCGCGCGGCCTTACCAACGGCGACAATCAGCGCAGGCTGCGCGACATCGCCAAGGGCGCGCGTCACCGCGGCATATGGATCGGCGGCAGCAACCCCTGCTTGAAATATCGCAACCGCTTGTTGGCGCATTTCATTCATGTACGCTGCCCCTTTTTGTCCGTTTGTTTCGCCATCAGCGCGGCCATACGCTGCACGACCTGCAATTCAGTTTCCGCCATGGGCGACGCGCTGAGCGATGGCATCGCGAGCGCAATTAGTACGCGCGGAGTCCCCGACGCCATAATGATATGGGTCGCACTATAGCGTTCAAATAGATGCGCGATATGATCATCCGCCAAATCCCCCAGCTTTGGGGGATCAGATCGGCGCAGCACCGGAGCCGCCTCGAATATCTGATCAAGCGTCGCATCTTGCAATTGTGCGAGGCTTTTGCGGCTGATCATCGCGGCGCCTTCGACCAAAGGGTGTCCGCGCAAATCTCGCAAGAACACGATTGGATCATGGGTTTGCGTTTTGGCCAGATATTGCAAAAGCCCCAGTGATTGTTCCTCGGAGCGCAATGTACGGGCATCGTTCAAGATCACCACAAGAAACAGCGCTGTCATTACGACCGCCCCGCTGAGCAACATGCCGTCGCGGTCCAATTGCGCGATCTCGCCAATCAAAAGGCCAACCAATACAGATGCGAGAACAATGACCGCAAAGTTCACGATCACAACGCGGTGCCCGATCTGCGACCGCCCAAGCCCGATCGCCAACCAACACATAATCAAGACACCTAGGGCTGAAAACTGGATCGGCAACCCCATCGACACCATCAAGAAATCGCTAATGGCTAAGGGGACAAACAGCAAAAGCGACAAGGATATGCGGGTCACCGTGGTGTTTTCGCTTGCCGATAGGCTGGTGCGATCGCGTCGCGCAATCAGCCAGCCCGCCGTAAAAAATCCGAACAACTGAAATCCAAGCAAAAGATAAAGCCTAAGCGGGTCGATCCCTTCACCATACCAGAACGCGCTGCAAACGAACACAACAGTGCCGGCGCCGATCAACGCTTTAACGCGGGGCGGCGCGTGACGGCGCAGCAAACCTTCGGTCAACAAAAGCGCCGCAAGCGGGATAAATCCTGCGCCCATAAGGACAAAAATGCGAAATACTTGCAGGTCTGTCAGCGCGACCAACACCCGACCAACAAACAGCAGCATGGTAATCCGCAGACAGAAAAGAAAGCGGCGGTTAATCGGATCGCGCCCGTCGCGGCGTTGCAAAACCATCTGGAGCGTCAACAGGCCCAATATGGCAGCAAGCGACATGCAAAGTTGCGTCAGATCGGCGGCATGTTGGGTCATTCTTGCGCACCACTATGTGGCCGCAGCGTTTTCCAATGCTTGGTACTATCGGCCCAATGCACAGCAGGCAAAATTATGCGGCGTAGCGCGACCAGACCGCCAGCTAAAAGCAGTCCAAGCACAGCGGATTTGGGAACCTCGCGGCGCAGATATTGTCGCATCGCGGCCAAATCCATTTGTCCCAATTGGATCACATCATCACCGCGCGCGTAATCCAATGTGGCCGCACAAAAATCATTGTACTGCGCATCACGATGTTTGGGGGCGGCATCCCATGTTTTCTTTAGATCGTCAGACCCGCCAGTATAAGCATCTGTGATAATGAATTTTTCTTCATTGAACCCAGCCTCTGGGCCGACGCCAAACACGTCGCGGTGCTGTGCCATGATTTGGCGCGCCAGCAAAAGATGGTTCAACGTGCGCCTATTCCCATTCGGCTGCGGCCAGACATCCGAAAACATTTGCGACACCATGCCCACGACGGCGGGCACTTGGGTGACGTTCGAAATCCATACGGGCCGAAATTGCCGCCGAAAGAAAATCAAAAAACACGTCAGCCCATAAAGCACCCAAGACAGGTTTTTGGACCGTTCATCCGGATCCACCATCACAAGGCCAAGATGCAGCACCTCGCTCGCGACGGGTTCCATATCGACCGCCATAATTGCCAGCGCGTTAAAAGCAATCGGGGTGCCATCCGCGCGGGTGACAAGCGTAATCACCACCTGTTTCATGCGGGTCGCATCACCCGAAAAAACACCGTAAGTCAGGCTGCCTGCATCCAAGGTTCGTGCGGCAATAGTGCGTAAGTCTGCTGATAACGCGGCAAGCTGCGCGTCATCCATCCAAACACCGGGGCGTTCAATGATGCGCACGCGCATCTCTGGGCCTGACCGCAGGGTCAAATCCAAGTATTGACGTCCAAGAGTTTTGAATAAGGTGCTGATCACGCATGAAAACCTGTGGCTACACCCCACAGATTAGGCAGCCTGCCCCAAAGGGGCAAGCGCCGTTTTTATCGCCTTACAGGTAACGGTTTACCAGATTTTCAAGCCGCTCTTGGCGACCCGAAATGGGTTCTGGATTGATGTTATTGGCCAGTACTGAGGAGGTGATGCCATCAAGATCACTATTCATTAGGGTCTGACCTGCATCGGTATCCCACCCCGCATAGCGCGCGTTGCGTGCGGCTTCCAATTTACCATCGTCCAGCATCGCAGCGGCAGCTTTCAGCCCGGCGGCGCAGGCATCCATGCCGCCAACATGTGCAAGGATCAGGTCCTCGGCATCCAATGACTGACGGCGCAGTTTCGCATCAAAGTTGGTGCCACCAGTGGTAAACCCGCCAGCACGCAGCACCTCGTAATAGGCCAGCGCCATTTCGGGCACATTGTTAGGGAATTGATCGGTGTCCCAGCCAGATTGGTAGTCATTGCGGTTCATATCAATGGACCCGAAAATCCCCAATTCACGCGCCATCGCCAATTCATGTTCAAACGAATGCCCCGCCAAAATCGCGTGGCCTTGCTCAATATTCATCTTCACTTCGCCTTCCAACCCGAATTCTTTGAGGAACCCGTAAACAGTTGCGACATCGTAATCATACTGGTGCTTCGTCGGCTCTTGCGGCTTTGGTTCGATCAAGATCGCACCCTCAAAACCCATCTTATGTTTGTAATCGACAACCATCTGCAACATACGGCCTGCCTGCTGGCGCTCGCGGCCCATGTCTGTGTTGAGCAGGGTTTCATAGCCTTCACGCCCCCCCCAGAGCACATAGTTTTCGCCGCCCAATTTCATGGTGGCATCCATGCATGTTTTGATCGTGGCCGCAGAAAACGCAAAGACATCAGGATCAGGGTTGGTCGCGGCCCCCGACATAAAGCGGCGGTTCGAAAACAGATTGGCCGTGCCCCAAAGCAATTTCACGCCAGTCTCGTCCATCTTTTGTGCAAAGCAATCAACGATTTCCTCGAGATTCTTCGTGTTCTCAGCAAAGCTATTACCTTCGGGGCGCACATCCGCATCGTGGAAACAAAAATACGGCACGTTGAGGATTTGGAACATCTCAAACGCGACATCGGCCTTCAGCTTGGCGGCTTCCATCGTGTCAGAAAACCACGGGCGCTCAAACGTCTGGCCTCCAAACGGGTCACCGCCCGGCCAAGCAAACGAATGCCAATAAGCGGCCGCAAAACGCAGATGATCTTTCATCGGTTTGCCCATGACGATTTCGTCCGGGTTATAATGCCGAAACGCATAGTCGTTGTCGGATTTTGGGCCTTCGTATTTGATGGCGGGGATATCTTTGAAAAAGTCGGTCATATTAGTCCTTTCAATGCGCCATAACTGGCGCGATAACGTGCGTGGGCAGCGGCAAAGCTGTCTGTCAGCGCAAGGTCGGGTTCGATGATGCGGTCAATTTTAGGGGGGGTAGCGATTTCAACACCGGCACCTGTGGCGGCCATAAGCCCCAGCCGCGCCGCGCCAAACGCGCCGCCAAAATCACCGGCAATGGGCAGTTCAACGGGCATCCCCAGTGACGTCGCAATCGCCTGCACCCAATAGTCCGATTTCGATCCGCCACCTACGGCAATCAACCGTTTGATCTGGGTGCCCGTCGATGTGAGCGCGTCATAACTGTCGCGAAACGCATGGGTCACGCCTTCAAGCACTGCACGTGTCATGGCCTGCTGATCGGTCGCGTGGTCGAGATGCAAAAAGCTGCCACGTATGGCGGCATCATTATGCGGCGTCCGTTCACCGCCCAGATAGGGCAGGAATATCGGCTGCCCCGGCGCCTGAAGTCGTCCCAAATCGCGCGTGATATCTGCGGCCGGTTTTCCAACCGAATGCGCATACCAATTGAGCGCATCCGCCGCAGCCAAAATGACCCCCATCTGGTGCCACGTATTTGGCAACGCATGGCAAAACGTGTGCACCGCGCTGGCAGCATCGGGCTGATAGGTATCAGAGGCCGCAAATAAGACGCCCGATGTCCCTAGCGACACGAACGCATCGCCCGCATTCACAACGCCGACACCAACAGCACTTGCCGCATTGTCGCCGCCGCCGCCCGCAACGACCACCCCTTTGGGTAACCCCCAGCGGCTGGATAGTTCAGCGCGTAATTCCCCTGATACTTCGGACCCTTCGACAAGACGCGGCATGTGATCGCGGGCCATCCCGGTCGCAGCAAGCAAATCGTCGGACCAATCACGTTGCGCGACATCAAGCCAACTGGTGCCTGCGGCATCAGACATTTCGGCCACGGCCTCTCCTGTTAGCCAAAGGCGCAAATAATCTTTGGGTAAAAGTACGCGTTTGATCCGCGCGAAGATTTCAGGCTCATGTCGCGCAACCCATACTAGTTTCGGCGCGGTAAAGCCCGGAAATACGATGTTTCCGGTCAGCGCGCGAAACTGCGGATCTGCGTCCAGCTCGGCCGCCTCTGCGGCTGCGCGCGTATCATTCCACAAGATACAAGGGCGCAAAACCTCGTCTGCGGCATCAAGCAACGTTGCCCCATGCATCTGGCCCGACAGCCCGATTGCACGCACAGCGCCCAATGACGCCTGCGCGGACAAAGCCCGGATCGCCGCATCGGCTGCATCTAACCATGTCGCTGGCGCCTGCTCTGACCAACCTGGTTCTGGGCGCACAGCTTCGAGCGGCGCAGTCGCCTCTGCAACAATTTCCTGCGCATCATCGATCAAAACCGCCTTGAGCCCAGATGTCCCAAGGTCCAATCCAATATACATGCAGCACTCCTCCCGATCACAGCAAGCTTCTGGCCGCAAGCCTTGGGCTGTCTCGGCGCGCTTGTCAAATTAAATTCAGCGATCGAATTAAAAATACACAAAAATGCGGCACTTCAGTAGAAATTCTGATTTTTCCTTGCGAACCTTGCCATTTTCCGTTCTATATTGCCAATAATAATTCAGGCGCAAAAATATGTTGGACAATCACTCACCCCCAAAAGGTTGCGGCCCGCTTTTACCGCTTGGCTCTGCGCAGACAAAATCGATGCGCCAACAGATTTTTGAACATGTCCGCGCAGCCGGGCGGGCAACACGCACCGATGTCATCCAAGCCCTTGGCATTAGCGCGGGATCGGCCACGGCTTTAACCGCCGAGATGATCAATGCCGGGCTGTTGCGCGAGGTAGAAAGTATCCCGCGCGAAACCGGCCGTGGCCGTCCCGCCGTCGCGCTTGAGGTTGTTCCCGAAACACATGCGGTGATCGGCATTAAGCTGTCAGAAAAGATACATTCAGCCGTATTGACCGATTTTGCGGGAAACACCCGCGCGACAGCTGTGCTTGAAACTCCGGCTGGGCCAAAGCAGCTAGATGATGTGCTGGCCGAGGTTGGAAAACTGATCCAGGACGTCTTGAACGCTGCGGACACGCAACTATCCGCAGTGGCCGCCGTGGGGATTGGGCTGTCGGGTATCGTTGACCATCAGGCTGGCACAGTGCCGTGGTCCCCGCTGCTGGCACAGCGCAATTGTGATTTTGCGACTGCATTTCGGGAAAAATTCGATCTGCCAATCCATTTGGACAATGACGCCAATATGCTGACATTGGCCGAGCTTTGGTTCGGCGCGGGACGGGCGAAATCTGATTTTGCAGTCGTCACCATCGAACAGGGCGTCGGCATGGGGCTTGTGATCGACAACCGTCTGTATCGGGGGGCACGCGGCATGGGGCTGGAATTGGGGCATACCAAAGTTCAGCTGGATGGAGCCTTGTGTCGCTGCGGGCGACGCGGCTGTCTTGAGGCTTATCTCGCTGATTATGCGCTTGCACGCGAAGCCGCCACAGCATTGCACCTGCAACCCCATGAAAGCCAAAGCCCTAACGCCTTGCTCGCGGCGCTGTTTGCCCAAGCAAAATCAGGTGATGAGGCGGCACAAACGATCTTTCGCCGTGCGGGCCGCTATTTGGCGGTAGGTTTGGCTAACATCGTGCAGCTATTCGATCCCGCGCTGATCATCATCTCAGGTGAGCGCATGCAGTATGATTATCTATATGCAGAAGAGGTCCTGTCAGAAATGCACCGCCTGACATTGAATGACGGGCGCACGCCCTGCGCTGTCGAAACCCACGCATGGGGGGATTTAGTTTGGGCACGCGGGGCAACCGCACTGGCCTTGTCAGCAGTCACGGATCAGGCGATTGCGCAGCTGACCTAATCAGGGTTCGATATGTTAACAGCGTCAAAGTCAGCTTCAGTGACGGCGCGACCTACGCGTAAGCAACTATAGATGTTTGCGAATACGGCGCAAAGCGACCCAAACCCCAAGCACAACAACCGGGGTCGCCACCGCAGCCAGCGTCGTTTTGCTGATGTCCAACGCATATTGCAGCGGCCCTGCCATATACAGCACAAGGTTCAACGCATAATAGCTGATCGCGACAATCGATAGGCCCTCGACCGTATGTTGCAACCGCAGCTGCAAGTCCGCACGACGATCCATGCTGGTGAGCAATGCTTGGTTTTGCGCAGATCGTTCAACATCAACGCGGGTCCGGAGTAAATCACCTGCGCGCAAGGCACGGTCGGACATCGCATTCAGCCGCTGTTGCGTCGACGTAACTGTGCGCATCGCGGGGTCATACCGGCGCATCATAAATTCACCAAATGTTTGACGCCCCGCAAACCGGGTTTCGCGCAGGATTTGAATGCGTTGATTGACGATGGTTTCATAGGCTTGGGTCGCGCCAAAGCGAAACGATGATTGTGCAGAAATGCTCTCTAGTTCTGCTGAGACATCAAGTAATGCGTCAAGCTGAGCGGCGGCATCCGGCGTCCCCGCACGCATATCGGCAATCAATTGCGCAAGTTTCTCGTCAATCGCGCCCATCTGCGGGCCAAGGCTGCGCGCGCGCGATAGGCCTAACATCGACATCGCCTTATAGGTCTCAATTTCGCACAAGCGCTGCACAACCCGACCAACCCGCCGCTTTCCCACCGTCGGCTGCGCAAAAACCGCAAATCGCATATGTCCAGCCGGATCGATACAAAAGTCACCCGCGATCACCAGCTCACCATCCAACACCCGACTGATTGCAAGGCTTTCGGGCGCGAACCAATCATCCGTATCGGCAATGATTTCATCATCGCTTTTAGCCGTTTCGACACGGATCAACGCAGAGGTCACGCGCGTTCCGGGGGCCGCTTGCAACCAATCCTCAGGGAAAAGCTGAAACGTCGTTGCGTCAAAAGGGGTCTGTGCGACGCCAGCGCCCAAAATCGTAAAGGTCACAAATTCCGTATGGCTTTCCCACTTCAGCTGATACGCCCCGATTTGACCAAAGTAATGTGTCGCATCCGGTGCAGGGTGCGGCGCATCAAAACGGTCAAGCAACGCCGTCAAATGCGCCATATCCGCCGCACGGTCGCGGCCCGCTGCATTTTGCGCTGGCTTCATCGCAAGAAACGCCGCGCGCCCCGGCGCTTGCACAACCGGAAACGGGCGTGCATGCAATTCATTGGCCATTTCGAGCCGTAACGGATGATCTATTATTGGGGCCATACGCGCATCATTTTTTCAAAAACTAGCCTCAACCTAACGCGCAACTAGATATTCGCAAAGAAAAAATACAATATTTACATATAGTTATATGCACACAACGGTATACCGCCCAGTCGCCAGAGAGATACACAAGAGACGGATGTCAGAACGGCATAGACCTGCGCGCATATCTGAGGCAAATGTGGTCCATGGCAAATGTCGTCCTTTTCAACAAACCTTTTGGGGTTTTGTCGCAATTCACAGATGCGCGCAGCCCGTCGCCGCGCCCCACGCTGTCGGCCTACATTGATGTGCCGAATGTGTACCCCGCTGGGCGACTTGACCGCGATAGCGAAGGCCTACTGGTGCTGACGGATGACGGCAAATTGCAGGCCCGCATCGCCGACCCTAAGCATAAGCTAACCAAAACCTACCTCGTGCAGGTCGAAGGCGCGCCAACAGATGCCGATTTGCAAGCGTTCCGCAACGGGGTGACCCTTAAAGACGGGCCGACGCGCCCGGCAAAGGCGCGGTTAATCGATCCACCGGCATTATGGGAACGTGACCCGCCCGTACGGTTCCGCAAATCCGTATCCGATACATGGGTTGAGATTACCATTCGCGAAGGGCGCAATCGCCAAGTGCGCCGTATGACCGCCCATATTGGGTTCCCGACCCTCCGACTGGTACGCTGGCGCGTTGGCGACTGGACGCTTGACGGGCTTGAGAACGGACACTCACGAAAGATGCAAACATGAATACCGCTGTTGTCGCATGCATGCGTAATGAAGCCATATTTTTGCTTGAATGGCTGGCCTATCAATTGGTTGTTGGTTTTGACACGGTCGCCGTTGTGACCAATGATTGTACGGATGGGACGGATACGCTGCTTGACGAAATCGCCGCACGTGATCCCCGCATCATGCACATCCGTAACGACATCCAATCCGGTGAAGCCCCGCAAATCGCAGGTATGCGCAACGTGTTTCAAAACGAACGGCTTATGGCAGTGGACTATCTATTGCATTGCGACTCAGATGAATTTTTGCATGTCGATGTGGGGGATAAAAAAGTCGATGATTTGATAGCCGCCGCTGTCCCCGCCGATTGCATCGCCCTAGCATGGCGTCCATTTGGAGACTCTGGAATCAAACGCTGGGAGGGCGGTTTGGTAATCGCGCAATTCACCCAAACGACCCCGCGTTTGCGCTATGGCGTGACGATGCACAAATCGCTGTTTCGACCATGCCGCTTTGGTAGCGCGACAGATCACATGCCCAAATGCCCCCTCAATGAAAGCGTTACAGTTGTGAATGCAAAAGGGTATGAGATGTCACCAACTGCCATGTTTGAAACAAGGCGCGCACGATACACCCCTCTCACGGATGCACATATGACTTGGGAAAACGGCTGCATTCACCACTATGCCACGCGATCACAAGATGTGTTTTTGATGAAAAACCTGCGCGGCGATGCGATGGGCCGCGCAGATGGGCGCTATTTCTTGAATTCAAAATTCTGGAACAAAAGCAATAGAAATGATATCGAACTTCCCAAATCCCGCCAACATCTTGACGCCACACTGACGCAGATTGATGTATTTCGTGGCATAGGCCGGGTCGCCGCGTTGGAAATAGATGCACTTGCGCAGTTCAAGACTTTGCGTGATGCGACATTAACACCAGAACAGATTGCCGCTTGGACTGCCTAACGGATTTCAATTTGCGCCTGGTCTGATTGCCCGTCGGCGTCGATCACAGTGACTGATGAAAACCCTAGCCCCAAGATCGCGATGTCTGTTTGATTGCGGAAGCTACGCGCAACGGGTTCCCCGTTCACAAGCCAGATAAATGGCGCGCGCCCATCTTGCACTTTTACTGTCGAAAAGGTCGCATCCAAAACGGCCCCATTCGGAGGAAACGCGATTTTCGGCGCGCGTGCAATTGTCGTATGCCGCGTCCCGAAAAACTGCAAACGCTGTGGCAATTGCGCGGTCGACAGAAGTAGCGTTTCATGCGGTGGCGGGCCAATCGGTGTCGGCTGCGGCGCGATCCGCCCAAAAACGTCAAACATCACGGGCGCCGCTAGATCACCGCCAAAGGCGCCGGGCACAGGCGTCCCATCTGGACGCCCCATCCAAACACCCACGACATACTGTCCATCGAACCCAATCGCCCATGCATCACGGTGTCCATATGAGGTACCCGTCTTAAATGCGATCCCAGTGGCTTGCACGCCGCGTGGGCGGGGGGCTTCTTCCAGGATATGTCCGATTTGCCAGGCCGCAGCCCGGTTCATCACCACTTGCGGCGCAAACCCTGCTGTAGGCGCTTGCTGCCAGCGTAAATCAACTGCCACGCCGCCGTTTCCAATCGCCCCATAAACCGCGACCAGATCATGCAACGTCAACCCTACCCCACCCAAAGCAACTGCGAGGCCCGGCGCACCACCGGGCACCTGTGGCGCTGCGCCTGCGCGGCGTAGCCCTGCAATCAGATGATGCGGCCCCAGCTCTTGGGTTACCGCGACAGCAGGAATATTCAGTGAATGCTGCAAGGCGGTTCGCACCCGCAATTCACCCCGAAACAGCCCGTCAAAATTCTGCGGTTGGTAGCCGTCAAAATCCGTTGGATGGTCAGCAATCAGGGTTTCGGGGTGGATCAACCCTTGGTCGAACCCCAACCCGTAGATCATCGGTTTCAGGGTCGATCCGGGCGAGCGGATAGCCTGTGTGAGATCAATAAATCCCCCACGCGTATCGGCATTGTAGGCGGATGATCCAACACTTGCCAGAATATGCCCGCTTTGATGATCGGCGACCATGATGGCGATTTGCACCCCATCCGAGCGGCTGCGCGTGGCTTGCGCGGCCAAATCCTCGAGCGTCATTTGCAAGCGGCGGTCCAGTGTCAGATCGTGTCGGGTTTGGATTGGGTTTACCGCCAGCGCGCGATCGGCAAGATGCGGCGCATATGCGGGCAACAGATGGCGGGTCGTAGGCACCGCAAGGCGTGTCGCACTTTCATATGTTGCGGCATCAAGGAACCCGTCGGTAAGCAGCCTGTTCAAGACCGCATCGCGCGCGTAAGTCGCCGCATCTGGTGCGCGGTCAGGGCGGCGCGCTTCGGGTGATTGCGGAATGGCAACCAAAAGTGCCGATTGCGCTGGGGTTAACCTGCGCGGCGGGCGATCAAAATAGGCGTAAGACGCAGCGCGCACACCTTCGATATTGCCACCATAGGGCGCGTGATTCAGATAAAGCGTCAGAATTTCATCTTTGCTCAACTGCCGCTCTAACGCCCAAGCAACCCGGATTTGGCGGAGCTTTCCGCGCCACCGACCGGTGCTGCCGTCTTCTAGCAATCGCGCGACCTGCATTGTCAGTGTCGACCCGCCAGATACGACTTCGCCATGCCAGATAGCTTGCCCGACGGCGCGCATGGCCGCGATGGAATCAACGCCGCTGTGGACGGCAAAGCGCTTATCCTCGAACCGGATCAACATCTGTAGATAGGTCGGGTCAACCTCTGCCAGATCGACAGGCAGACGCCAGCGCCCCTGCGCGTTGGTATAGACGCGCAGCAAATCGCCGTTGCGGTCGCGCACTTCGGTACTGACGTCCATCGCAAGCGCCGGCAAGACGGTCGCGTCGACCCAATCATTAATCCCGTCGCGCGCCGCAGCCCCGGCCCAAAGACAGATCGCTATGGCAAATAGACTGCGCATCACGGGGTAATTGTGACATTTCCAGCATCAGTGCGGGCGCGCATTTGCGGGCGGTACATATCCTCAACCGAGGCCGCTGGGTGATAGAAATCACCTGGTGAAACGGCGCGCACGATATAAGCCAATCGGAACGGTTCGTCTGAACGCCGATCCACAGCGGCCAAGAACCGATCGGTGCGGAATTCAGCGTTTTCAGCATAGGTCGATTCTATCCAGTCAAGCGCACGAATATCGCCGCCGGACAGCAGGTTCGGATTGTCGATCTCGAACCCGGCGGGGAGCGGGTCGTTGACCATCAACCGGGCCTCTTGTCGCCCGAACGGGCGCACAGTCAACACAGTCACCAGCCGCGTGCCGACAGCCACATTCCCAAGATTGACCTCGCGCCCTTCGGTGGTGAAGTAGGTCCGTTCAATCGCATAGCCATTGCCGCCTGCTGGTTCAGGCTCGCTTGGTACCCCAAAGGTTGTGACCGTAATTTCAGTGGGCAACACGCCTGTATTGGTAACTGTCACAGGCGCTGCACCCGTTTGCGCATCGCGCAACTGGACCACCGGCCCATCGGGTAGCAACCCATCGATGGTAAGACCTGTCGTGCGCAAATCATCGACAAGCGCATTAGCTGCAAGCAAAGTCCATGCTGCTTCTTGCGTAGACACATGGCTGGCATCTGTCGCGATGCGCTGCACCAATTGGTCACGGTCAATCGCATTGCTACCCGCCTCAACCGCGAGTGCAAGGACAGCCGCCGTATCCCGACGGTAGGTGCCATAGTCACTGCGCCACAAACGGCGTTCTTCGGCGGCGATACGCGCAAATAACATACGCCCAGCGCGGGCAAACATCGCATCTGCACGTGGCTGATCACCATATTGCGCCAAGGCTGCCCCAACCTGCGCGATGGCCAAAGGCGATGTAAACGCATCGGCCTTTTGATCTGCATAATAACGCAAATCACCGACGGCCGCCTCGCCCTCGCGGGCCAGCACAAACAGCGCATAGGCCAGATCAGTACCGCCTTCATCAAAGTCAGGGTAGTAGTTGACCGCGTTACGCAGGTTCGCGACCGCATTGCCATAAGCCACATCGGGCACCGCATAGCCTGCAAGCCGCGCGCGGGTCAGGAAGTCAGTGACATAGGCATCAAGCCAAAGATCACCCGAGCTTGGCCGCCAAAGCCCAAAGGCCCCGTTTGCCGATTGATTAGAGGTCACTTCAGCAATCGCTTGCGTGACCCGTTCTTGGATCGTATCGCGCGTTGCTAGCCCCATCGCCGCGGCAACCCCATCTAGGTACAACAGCGGCAGCGCCCGCGATGTGATCTGTTCGGTGCAGCCATAGGGGTAACGATCAAGCGTATTCAGCAGCCCCGGCGCATCAAACCGCGCAAGCGGCCCCGCTGAAAGCGTCGCCTTACCCGTACCATTCACCAGCCCCGCAAAGACATCATCATCAAAGATAAAGCTGCGCCCTGCCCCAAGGTTAAACCGGCTGATACGGCTGACCTCGGGATCGTTGACAACAACGGGCACATTCAGCGATTTCACCAGCGCGCGCCCATCAGGCGTGGTTAGCGTGATATCAATACTATGATTACCGACGTCAAAGGCCGCGAAGGGAATTTCAAACACCTGTTTGCCGCCTTCTGCCAAAGTGAAAGACGGCGGGATTTGAGAGACAAGCCCAAGCCCATTGGCCGCAATCTGCAAGCCCATTTCCCCAGCTGGCCCATCCGCATGGACGATTTCCAACAGCACCCGGCTTTGGTCGCCCGGTGCCAAGAAACGCGGCACGCTGGCAGTCAAAACAACTGGGTCGCGCACAATCACGTCTTGTTCGGCTTGGCCAACGCCTGTGTCCGACCACGCGATTGCCATCAATCGGATCGTGCCGTTGAAGGCTGGCAAATCAAAGCGCACTTGCGCTTGCCCGTTCGCATCGACAGATACTGGGCCCGTGAAATAGGTGACAAGTTCCTCGGTCGGAGGCGGGCTTTGCATGCCCGCAGCGGAGACAGCGTCCCCGCCCGAACGCACATTGCCCATCGCGCCGTTCAACCCGTCAATCAAACGGCCATAGACGTCGCGAATTTCAACACCTAGCTTGCGCTGACCAAAGTAATAACCTTGCGGATCAGGCGATTCAAAACCCGTCAAATTCAAGATACCCAGATCAACGGCGGCCAAGGTGACATAGGCTGTTTCACCAGCGCGCACCCCATCCACCTGCACCGCGATATCCATTGGTCCGCGCGGTTGCATTGTCGCGGGTGCCTGCAAGGATACTTGCAACGCCTTATCGCCGGGATCAACCTGCGCATAGCCAAGCCCAAGCGCGCGGCTTGGGTTGCGGTTTTCGGCGACAGACATCGGCCGAATGACCGACGCACTGACATAGGCGCCTGCGCCCCATTCTTCGGTCACGGGCAAAGTAATCAGGTTTTCGCCTTCGGTCACGGGCACGGTTTTCATGCTGATCAACCGATCCGACATGACCGTTATTACCGCTTGGCCGGCATAACGCGGCACCACACGGAACGTCGCCGTGTCACCCACTGCATAGGCGGGCGCGTCAAGCGAGGCTTCAAGCAAATCTGGCGTGTCATCTGCGGATGCTGGCGCATACCAACCTGCGTAAAACTCATCAGATGCCGCGACGTAGCTACCACCAATCGCTTCAACGACGATCTCATGCTGCCCCCATTCGACATTCGCCTCAACCCGTGTTGGCAGCGTGCCAAGCGCGGCTTCGCCCGTGGCAATACGTGTCCGGGTCGTCGTAGGTTCCCAGTGCCAGCGATCATGCAGACGGTACCATTGGTACCGGGTACGCACCTTATTGACGGTCCATTGCACCCGCATATCGGCCCCCGTCATATCGGGGTTCAGCGCAATCAATTCAAATGGGGCGGTGCTGTCTTCGCTGATCACCCCGTCGAAAAGCGGTTTGATCCCGATCATCGGCAGGTCGGGCAGTACTGGCACGGTAATCTGTCGCTCAACCGGGCGGCCAGAGCCTTCTTTGACCCGCGCGGTGACCCGCAATTCGAGCGGCTGTGTCGCATCAACATCGGGCAGAGCAACGGGTAGATTTGCAATCCCTTCGCCATTGGTCACGCCGCCATCAAGATAATTCAGCTGACCGTCAAAACGGGCGTCATACTGACCAAAGCGGTAGCCGGGAAACCCATCGAGGCTATTGGCGGCGTATAACAAGGCCTCGCCTTCGACATCCAAATCAGACCCGATCGCACCAAACAAATAGCGCGCATCGACACGCAGGTTCGGCGTATCACCCAGCCGGATAGCATCCGGCAATGCCAAGTCAAAATCGATACGCTCAGGCAAGAAATCTTCGACCAATACGGTGGTTTGGGCCAATGGCCCGCTATCTGCATCCGCCTGCACGCTGATCCGCCAGGTGCCGCGCGGAGCGGTTGACGCCACGGGCAGCGCGAATACATGCCCGCCAGCGCGATCATCTGTCGAAATCTGGCGGCTGTATTCCACCCCGTCCGGGCGGATCAGCACCGCTGTGAGCGGAATGCCATCCAACCCAAGAGCAGTTTGATCCCGCGTCAAGGCCGTCAGATGGATCGTATCGCCAGCACGGTAGGCACCGCGATCCGTTGCCATAAACACATCAATCGGTTGGCTCGGTTCGCGCCCTTCGACGCCGCGATCAGACAGATCAAAGGCTGCATCCGTCAGTGACAAAAACGTCATATCGTCGCCCAAGGCCACGGTCACCAATGCGGGCGCATTTCCACCTGTGCCGCGCGTCAACCCGGCCGCAAATTGCGCAACACCATCGGCATCTGTTTGCGCCTCGGCCAAGACTGCGTTGCTGCGCGACACCAATGTCACCTGTGCATCAGCGATGGCCAATGCGTCACCAAGACCACGCGCAGCGACCGTCAGCCCGTCATTACCCAAGTAGGTCGCAACCCCGATATCTGACAGCACAAACCACTGCGTCGTCGTGCCGATTTCATCGCTATCATTGGTGCTGCGAGCGGTGAGCGCATAAAGCCCAGCAGGTTCATCGATCAACACGTCACCCAATGGCAGACGGGTGAGCATATCGCGGTTCAGTTCTTGGGCCACATCTGCCGTGCCCGACCAGATGCTTGTCCCAATTTCAGTCGACAAATCCCCGCCGTACCGCGACACGCTCCGGTCCATCAGGCCAGATTGGATCGTGCGCATCAGGTTGCGGTCATCGATCCGGCTCAGGCTCAGATCCACTTGCGACATGTTTACAGTTTCCAATGGGATCGCAATATCGCCAGTGCGAGGCAACACATAGGCGCTGCTTGCAAACCGCAAAGACGGCGCCCGGTCGCGCACATAGAGAGTGATCTCAACAGGGTAAGTCAGGGTTTCACCGCTGGCAGCGGGCAAGCCATTGCGCAGAATAATTCGGTAACGTTCACCGTGCTCGACACCGTCAACACAAAGCTGCGCATCGCTGACCGTGACGACCAATTGTGTCTGTGGCAGTTGTACAAACGGCGTGTAATCAGTGCCCGCATTTATCAAGTCTTCGTTAAAAATGGCGCAAATACGGGGGGTTGCGCTATCACTTTCAACCTTAGTGTCGACCACCCGGAACCCATATTTTCCAATTGCTTCGTCAAGCTGTGCTTCGGTTTCGCGATCAAAGCGCAACGCTTGCGCAAGCCGCAATGCATCGATCATCCGACGACCACGCCCAGCATCTTCAAGCGCATATGCCAGCGACATTGCCGCCGCACGCCGAGTTTGCAAATCTAGCGAGCGCAAATAAGCCTTTACGTAGGCGGGCAAAGCCATATTGGTCACGCGGCTGTTTGAAACACCCGCGTTGCGACCAAAAGCAATCCAGTCGATCGCCAAATCAGTTGCCAAGGCCCGGTCCCACGCCGCGCGCTGGGACTGTGATGCATTGCGAATTGGCTGATTCGACAGGCGGGCTAAATTGGCCGCAGTTTCGAAGTCGCCGCCCCGTAAGAAATTAAGCTCGGCCATGCGCGCGGCAGCCCCGGCCAAGACCGCAGGATCAGTCGCATAAACGCGCGCCGATAGCGCCCCCTCAAATGGCACAAAATCGGTGACATTTGTTTTTGGAAAACACGCGTTTGAGCGTTGGTTAAACGTAAACGCCGTGCAGGCACTGTTGTTCAAACACGCCGCCTCGCAGGCTGCGGCCGTCGTATCAAAGATTTGCGCTAGATCCGTTCCGACTAGATCAACGCCGCGTTCATATATCGTCCGCGCGGCCGGGACCTGCTCTTGGGCAGCCACCCCGCCTGCAACGATAGTAGCAATCGCAAAAATAAACGACTTCAAAGACCGAGCCATGGAAAATCCTCTCTTAAAATACAATCATAAGGTTGGCACGGCACGCGCCACCAAACAAGTGCGCTTCGTTGGAATTTCCGCGATCTATACAACTGGCGCCGACCACATTCAGCATTGGGGAAGCAGCAGCATGGCGTTTTCATCTTCCCGCGACTTAAGGCGATGGGTTTCAGAACTGTTCATGCCACCGTATTTGGCTTTGAACTTATAGAACGATGCCGGGCTGCGACCAAAGGAGCCGCACCAAACCGCGACAGGTCCACTCAACAACTGGGCTCGTTGTGAACGGCGGCTCGTAGGGTCTGTCTGAGGTCCCAATAATAATGTGGACAGCGGGTGAAATCATGCTAGCCGTTACCACCAATGAGCCGTCGATTTGTAGAAGTGAAGCCTCACAAAAATCTGGGTAACTCACCAAGGAACTGACTACCTGCTTCTCCACCATCTCAGGTAGAAACACAGGCAGCCAGAACCATGGCAACGTATTTTACAGCTGAAGTTCGACTGATCCTCCGACCGAGAGAGACCCATCGGATGATAGGGACGTTTCGCTGCTTAGAACCCCATTGCGAATTTCACGCGTCAGGCTTCCGGTTATCGCGGCACTTGAGAAGCCATCACTGAGGTGCCCCTAGATTTGTAGACGGTTTGCTTGGTAATTTTGGAACCAAGGAGAACCGTGTCGCACGTTTGGCCAGTCTTGCAGGGATCACGGCACAAATCGGTTATAAACGCCGCCCTGGTCGCTATGGCGGCAAGCCAGCGATCGTCGCTGACAACACCTTAGATCGCCAATTTGAAGTGAATGCCCCTGATCGCGTCTGGGTGACCGATATCACGTACATCAGGACCCACGAGGGCTGGTCATATCTGGCTGTTGTAATCGATCTTTTCTCTCGGCGTGTCGTTGGATGGTC
>NZ_QOCG01000032.1 GCF_003318235.1 Loktanella sp. D2R18
TTCGAACGAAAGGTGGCTTAAACGAGCAATTGGGGCGGCACGAAAGCGGGACACGTCCATCTTCTCTTCCGACGAATAATGCTTGCGGGTAGCTCGTTTGATATCTTTGACGAGCTTCTCGCCAGGGCTTTTGCGTGTTCCAGTTGTCTGTCTCATCTTCCACTCCTCAGTGGTTACGATGAACCAAGAACACTCTCTTATCAAATACGGCTATTTGGACCCATTAGCGCTGACGTCAGACAGTCACGGCCAATACTTGTTGAAACAGAATTTCAACTGATTTTGGCAAATAGTACCAAGCCGACGCGAACATGAAATCTGGCGGTTCAGAGGGCGCGCGCAATTCGGATACATTTGGCAAAAGCTGCAGGCCATAAACCACAAACAGTGCAAAGCACCCAAGGATCGACACCAGGATCACCCCTTCGTGCATCTGTGTGTTGCGGTTCATACTTTCGGCAATCAAAGATCGGAAAGACCACAGCGCAATGGCGCTCCAAGCAAGATAGTAGGCGGTGAATAGTATCGGCGCGCTATCATACCCGGCGTCGAACGCGAAACTATCTCTGATCAAGTAATAGCCTTGGCTTGAAACAAGCCAGAGTATTGCCGCAATCATGACAGCATACCCCATCTGCCCCAACGCATTGGAGGCAAGCGCACCCCGACACGGCGCATTGATTGGAGTCGTTATGGCCAACGGCGGGTTTTCACCCTGCATGAGGCAAGACCTTTCTTAGAACGCAGAATCTGCGTTTTCTGGGATGTAGTAGCGGGGCACCTCCGACGCCTCGGACCCCAGCATTTATACGGGGACGTCTGTGTTTTTTGTCGTTCAAAATTCAAGAACGCATCATGCGCCGCGCCGACCACATCGATGTGTGCAGTGTCTTCGGTGCTAATTTACGCATAGATTCGAATTTGTTTCGTGATCTAGGTCAAAGGCAAATCATCGGACTAGGTGATGCGCGAACAAAGAGCCCTGTAAAAGCCTACCGAACTTTATCACCGCGCTTGCGTCGCTTGTCCATTTTCAAGGCCTCAAACCCGATAATCACGTCCAAAAGTTCATTTGTAATTTCACTTTGGCGCATCGCACGTGTGTCAGATTTTAGCGCGCCTAACCTGTCATCAACCGATTGTTCTGCCTGCTGCATGATCGCAAGGCGCGCAATTTCATCGTCGAGTTCGACCTCCAAAGCCGTAATGTGCGCCCGAATTTAGTCGACGACATCAGACACGATTATATCTTTCTCCAAAGGATCGGTTATTTAAGGAGTCGGTGCGATTACATCGCGAATTCACCGTAAGCACTACGTGCCTGCGCGCCGCAGACCGATGGGAAGTCTCTGCCAATTGCAATCAGTTCTTTCGTTTTGAGACAGAAAGCAATTTCAAAAATTTCCGCATGTGGGTCATGTCTCCCGCATGTTGCGCTGCATCACCGCTGCAGATCGGGCAATCAACACCATCGCCGTGCCGGTGCTCACAAAATCAATGCCAACCATCAACCCTAAGACCACCGCAGAGGCTTCGGGTAAGACTGCAAAGATATAGACGCCCAAAGCAATACTGATCAGCGCAGAAAACCCGGCCCATGCCCAACCGAGCGCTGGCCTGACCCACAAGGCAAAGATGGTGTGAACGATTCCGGTTATCAACAAGATCACAGCCACAAGAACCGTGAGCGCGACAAGCCCTTCGAGCGGGTAGGACAACAACAATATCCCGCCTATCAACGTGGCAAGAGCTGCACCAATACTCCACGCAAACAGACCCGTCCCGCGCAAAGAAAATGCACCGATCACCGCAAGCGCGCCGCTGACTGTCAACAACCAACCGACCATCAATTCAACAACCAATGAGCTTAGAAGCGGGGCCGTAATCGCGGCGATCCCAAGCAGGATCATCACTACCCCGCCCCACAAAATGCCTTTGCGCATCTTTGTCACAAAAGCTGCGGGTCCTATGTTCAAAAATCCGTCGTGGTCGCTTTTCATGTTCTTTTCCTTCGCGCGCGAATGGGATCTGGATTAAGAAGCCGCAGCAAATGGCGCTATTTGCTCTAGCTATGGATATGGCATCACAACCCAAATGGCCGCTCAGAATTTAGAAGGCAATATCTTCTTGTTTTATCCGACGTCCGCACCCACAAAAGGATGCAGCGCTGCCGGATTTGATCCGCGTAATAATCTTTGTGGTAGTTGTCCAGCCGGCGCGCCAATGACACCCGCAGGACCGCCACCAATTACCCCGCGAAAATCTCACGCGGACATTTAAGTGATTACATCCGGCATGGTGCGTCCAATCATGTCTTGCATCTTGCTGATCGCCAAAGCTGCATCACGCACATTTTGTAACGCATCTTGTGTGGCACGGGACAAATCCCCTGTCTGATCGGCATATTGTTCAAGATACAGCCGGAGTGTCGCCCCTTGTGTGCCTGTTCCCGACAGTCGGAACACAGCGCGACCACCGCCTGTGAACGCAATACGGACCCCTTGGTTTTTGCTGACGGACCCATCCACTGGATCGTCATAAGAAAACTCATCAGCCGACGCGACGGTGAGACCCGCCACAGTTTGCCCTGAAAGCTCAGGCAACCGCGCGCGCAGATCCGACATCAACGCATTCGCTTCTTCAGTCGCGATAGCCTCGTAATCAAACCGTGAATAATAGTCGCGCCCATAGGTCGCCCAGTGATCGGTCACAATTTCAGACACTGATTGCTTGCGGACAGCCAGAATATTCAACCACAATAGCACCGCCCAAAGCCCATCTTTTTCGCGGACATGGTCAGACCCTGTGCCTGCGCTTTCCTCACCGCAAATCGTGACTTTGCCAGCATCCAAAAGATTGCCAAAGAATTTCCAGCCTGTTGGCGTCTCGTATAGCCCGATCCCAAGTTTTTGCGCGACCCGGTCGCTGGCCGCGCTGGTCGGCATGGACCGCGCGATGCCCGCAAGGCCGCCTGTATAGGCCGGAGCAAGATGTGCATTTGCCGCAAGGATCGCCAGACTATCAGATGGGGTGACATAAATTCCGCGCCCCACGATCATGTTCCGGTCGCCGTCACCATCGGAAGCAGCGCCCAAATCTGGGGCCGCATCTGACATCATCAAATCCATCAAGGTCTTGGCCCAAATTGGGTTTGGATCAGGGTGACCTTTGCCAAAATCTTCAAGCGGGGTGCCGTTGATCACTGTACCCGGCGCGGCCCCCAACGTGCGCTCTAGTATCGCCGTCGCATAGGGGCCAGTGACTGCGTGCATGGCGTCAAAACACATAGTGAACCCGGATTTGAAAAGCGTGCGGATAGCGTCGAAATCAAACAGGCTTTGCATCAGCGCTTCATAGCTTTCGACAGGGTCAACAACTTGCACGGACATGGTGCCTATACTCGATGTGCCGATAGACGAAAGATCAACATCAGCGGCCTCAAGCGTATGATATTGCTTTATTTTTTTCGTAATTTCAAAGATTCGAGCAGTCAGGTTTTCGGGTGCTGGACCACCATTTTGACCGTTGAATTTAACCCCAAAGTCTTCGTCAATTCCGCCAGGGTTATGGCTAGCAGAGAGAATAAACCCGCCATCAGCCTGATTTAGGCGGATCAAGTGAGATGCCGCGGGTGTAGATAGGATGCCATCCTTACCGACAATTGCCTTGGTCACGCCATTAGCAGCCGCCATTTTCAGGATAGTTTGAATCGCGTCGCGGTTAAAAAACCGTCCATCACCCCCGACAATCAACGTCTTATCTTGGCCGCCACCAACCGCGTCAAACGTCGCTTGAATAAAATTTTCAAGATAACCGGGCGCCATAAACACGCGGGTTTTCTTGCGTAGACCAGACGTTCCGGGCAACTGCCCTTCAATCGGAGAGCATGCGACGGATTTAATCTTCATGAGCTGATTCCTTTGTCTTGGCTACAGCGCGCATTATTGTCTGGGCGTTTTCTATGCCATTTAGGTACGCACGCACCGTGTCACGAAACCCATCAGGAACCAACCCGCGGGTTTTGTCGTCGGAAAAATGGCGCCGTACCTATTACGTACGACGCCACAAGCCCATGCATTGAAAACCTAAATCGCTTTAGGCTAGGAGGTTCTACATAGGCTTAGCTGCGCAAACCGGTCTCTGCATCAAAGTAATGTGCCAACTCAGGCTTAATCGTAAAGCTAATCACTTCGCCTTTTTTGGCCGCCGGTGGCTTTTCTGTTTTTGCAATAAATTCAACGCCAGTTTCGGTGATCATGTGAACCATCGCGTATTCGCCAAGGTTTTCAACAAGTTCCATCTTGCCTTCAACCACACCGTTTGCAGCATCGCTGATGACCATATGTTCAGGGCGTAGGCCAACTTGTTGCGAGGTTGGCAATTCTTTTCCAAGAACAGCCGCCGCATTTACCGCAAGGTCACCTGGGCCAAAGAAGTTCATCTTGGGGCTGCCGATAAACTGCGCAACAAACGCGTTCTGCGGGCGCTCGTACAGCTCAATCGGAGAGCCGACTTGTTCAATCCGACCATCACGCAGCACAACGATTTTATCAGCAAGGGTCATCGCCTCGACCTGATCGTGGGTCACGTAGATCATCGTGTTCCCAAGGCGTTCGTGCAAACGCGCAATTTCCAAACGGGTCTGAACCCGCAAAGCAGCATCAAGGTTCGATAGCGGTTCATCAAACAAGAATACTTCTGGATCGCGTACAATGGCGCGGCCAATGGCAACCCGTTGACGTTGACCACCGGACAAATTGCGCGGACTGCGGTCAAGGTAATCACCAAGCTGCAAGATTTCTGCAGCCGCTTTCACGCGCTTGTCGATCTCAGCCGGATCGGTTTTTGCCTGTTTCAGACCAAACGCCATGTTTTTGTAAACCGTCATATGCGGGTACAAAGCGTAGGTTTGGAACACCATTGCAACGCCGCGTTTTGACGCGGCAACATCGTTGACGACAGTGTCACCGATAGAAACGGTCCCATCGCTAATCTCTTCGAGGCCCGCAATCATCCGCAACAAGGTTGATTTCCCGCAGCCCGATGGGCCGACAAAAACAACAAATTCACCGTGTTCGATGTCAAGATCGACGCCGTGCATCACTTGCGTTTCACCGTAGCGCTTTTTTACATCGCGAAGTGTTAGACCGGCCATGTTGCCTCCAATTCAGTAATTTCGCGCCGCAACGTAGCGGCAAATTCAGGGTATGTTTCAGGTAGATCGCCCCAAAGCTGGCGACTGGTGATAAAGGCGTCTGTCCCAAGCATCGCTTTAAGATCGCTCCAGCTTGGTTCGACGTAGTCAAACGGGATTTTGCCAGCATCGACAAGGCGCGCAAACTGGTGCCAGCTCGCAATGCTACGGATCGCATGGACAGGCATAATTCCTTGCTTCAAGCAGCCCTCAAGCGTTGGACGCACAAAAATCGGAAATTTCGCCATGCCATCTGCGCAAATCCGCGCGACCGTGTCACCGATCGCTTTGTTCCCAAAGCGGCGGGCGATATCCGCAAGGTAATCTTCCTTCGAGAATGGCAACGCAATCGTCAGCGCGGGCAAGACTTCGTTTTGCTCAAACGCATGAAAATGATCGTTCAAATGTGGGACACGCATCGCGGCGTCAAAGGTTTCAACACCCTCTAACGCAGCAAGATAGCAAAGCGCCGTATGCCCACCGTTCAATACGCGGATTTTAGTTTCCTCGTAAGGATCAACATCAGCCGTCACCGTGACGCCTGCTTGTGCGAGATCGGGCATCGTTGCGGCGGCCCGGTCTTGCAAAACCCATTGGGTAAAATCTTCGGCCATGATCGGCGACGTCACTGTAACCCCGACCATCTGGCTCAGCTCTTCACATAGTTCTTGCGGACTACGCGGTGTGATCCGGTCCACCATCGAACAGGGGAAAGCAACGTTTTGCGCAACCCAACTGGCAAGCTGCGTATCGTTGCAAGCCTTCAAATAGGCCAACAAGTTGCGATGTAGCATCTTGCCATTCTGACGAATATTATCGCAGCAGGCAATCGTGAGTGGTGAGCCGATGCTATCCATCCGGCCACGCAATGCAGCCCGCAGATAACCATAGACACTTTGGGGTTGCCCTCCGGAAACTTCGCCCGCGATCATCGGATCATCCGTGTTTAGATCGCCATTCGGGTCTGTGTAATACCCGCTTTCTGTCACCGTAATGGTCACCAGATGTACCGATGCAGAGCTCAAGAGCTGCTCTGCCTCGGATTGTGCGATGCTCCAATCCACAAATTTCACATGCGAGCGTACACGCCGGAAATCGACGACATCATCCGCCGAAATAGACTTCAGATAATAGCCATCATGCGTTTCGATGTCAGCATTTGCCTCCGCAAATTGCGCGGATTCTGATCCACGTAGGTTAACCGCCGCAATGCCCCAACGCAGGTCGCCAGATACATCCATATAATCATCAATATAGACCGCTTGGTGGGCGCGGTGAAACGCGCCGTAGCCAAGATGGACAATACCCAGGTCACATGCGGATCTGTCATAGCTCGTAGCAGAGATATTCAAAGAGGGCGTAATCGACATTATTTCACAGCCCCGAATGTAAGGCCTTGGACCAGCTGCTTTTGGCAGAACCAACCGAGGATCACGATTGGCGCAATCGCCGCTGTCGACACCGCAGACAGACGCCCAAAGAACAGACCCTCTGGTGCGCGATTCCCTTCGATCAACTTTGACAAGGTCGCGGCATCAATCGTCGTTAGGCGCACGGTCCAATAGGCCTCGTTCCAGCAGAAGATGAATGTCAAAAGCGCCGTAGATGCAATGCCTCCCCACGCCAATGGGATCAGAATATCCTTGATCTCACCCCATGTTGAAACACCGTCCATTTTACCCGCTTCGATGATCTCTTTCGGGATCTCTTTGAAGTAGGTGAACAACATCCAAATCACAATCGGCAGGTTGATCAGGCACAAGACCACGATGACCAGAAAATGCGTGTCAAAGATGCCAAGAAAGTTCTTGGTCAAGAATGTCATCGGATAAAGCACGGCCGCAGCGGGCAGCATTTTCGTCGAGAGCATCCACATCAGGATATCTTTGGTATGACGGCTGGGGTTAAACGCCATCGCATAGGCCGCCGGGACACCCACGGCCAAAGCGAATAGCGTCGCAAAGGTCGATGTGATCACCGAGTTGATCGCGAACTTCCAGTAGTCATAGTTCTGGGTCATGTTCGTGTAGTTTTCCAGCGTCGGCGTAAAGCGGAACAGGTGTTCCGGTTTAACGGCGTCGGCATCTGTCTTAAAGCTGGTGAACACCAGCCAAAAGATTGGAAAAAAGAAGATAAGGGCGACGATCCATGCCACGATGGGCCATGCGATTTTGCCAAAATTTGAACGTTCTGTAACGGCTGCCATGATCTTTTCCCCCTAGTCCATCAAGCTTTTGCCAACCATGCGCAGCAAGAAGATTGCGATGATATTGGCAAGGATGACGGCAAAGATGCCCGTGGCGCTTGCGGCACCAATGTTATTGGATGTGAATTCGCCGATCAGATACGGCAGGTTTTTATTCCCGTTCCCGCGGCTGACGATCTCAATCTCTGCGTAAAGTGACAGGTGAAAGATCGATTGGATCATCACGACGATCGCGATTGGCCGGGCCAAATGCGGCACTGTCAAATTGATGAACTGCGACCAAGGTGATGCCCCGTCAAGCGTCGCTGCTTCTTTTTGGCTTTCGTCTTCAGACTGCAACGATGTCATAAAGATCAGCACGGCAAATGGTGTCCACTGCCAAGCAACCATCATGATCACCGCATAGGCAGAGGTTTGCGTGGCCCGGAACGAGATCGGTTCAAGCGTCGGCCAGAGGTTAAAGAACCAGCCTAATACCGGGAAATCCCGCAGGCCATCGACCAAATTATTGATACCACCAACTGCAATTCCTTGCAGGCCAAGCACCGGATCGAGGATCATGTTGATCCACAAAACTGCGTTCACGGCGGGCATCACAAAGAAAGGTGAGATCAGCAACACGCGAACGATGCCGCGGCCAGGGAAATTTCGGTTAATCAAAACCGCAATCGCAAGCCCCAAAACAACTGTGATGATCAAGATACTGCCTACGATAAAAACCGAGTTTTGGATCGCGAATAGGAAATCCTTGGCCTTCAAGACGTAGGCATAGTTCCCAAAACCGCGCCAGTTACTCAGCGCGGGCGTGGTCCATTCGGGCCGGATGTTGCTGTTCAACACATACCGAATGAATGAGAAATAGAGCGTCATGCTCAGCGGGACCAGCATCCAGATCAACAAAAGTATGACCGCTGGCGTTTGAAGGATGCGGGGGAGCGTTCTTTTGGACATAGCTCGGGTCACCTATTCATTCGGGGTTGCGTAGTAATTATTGGGCGGGCGCTCATTCGGCGATCAGCACAAGATTGGATATGCCGCGATCAAGCCAAGCGATAAAGAGTTCTGCTAGGGTAACAGGCCCGACGTGAACCGCCGGGCCTGCACCATTTCTGTCAAAGAGAGTTAGTAGTAACCCGCTTCGGACATGATTGAATCGGCCGCAGATTGCGCTGCTTCCAGAGCTTCGTCGACAGATTTCGCGCCAGACAATGCCGCTGCGATTTCTTGTGCGACCGCTGTACCCACTTCTGGGAACTCAGGGATCGAAGCGAACTGAACACCAACGTATGGCTTGATGTCTGTGGCTTCTGGTGCCGCAGATTCAATCGCTGCCAATTCTGCGGCTGCGAAAGGTGCAGCAGCTTGGAACTCAGGGATAGCATATGTTGATGCACGTGTCCCAGTTGGAACAGAACCCCAACCGAAGTCTGGGTGGTTACCAACAGCTTCGATATAGGCTTTCGATGTTGCCCATTCGATGAATGCCTTGGCTTCATCGGCAGTATCTGTGCCCGCAGGAACAGCCATTGCCCATGCCCACAGCCAGTTCGCACCAACAGGGTTACCAGCATTCGGAGACTGCGCGTATGCAACACCGTCTACTTCAAGGAAAGAAGCCGCGATTGTCGCATCGATCCAAAGGCCACATTTGCCTTCGTTATAAAGCGCTAGGATCTCGTTGAAGGAGTTACCTTCAGAACCCGGAGGGCCGTATGTGCCCAGCAGCTCAACGTAGAAGTTGATCGCAGCTTTCCATTCGTCTGAATCCAGTGTTGGACGCATTTCAGCATCGAACCATGCACCGCCGAATGAGTTCACAACAGTCGTGACGAACGCCATGTTGTCGCCCCAGCCCGGCTTACCGCGCAGACATGCACCGTAAACCCCGTTGTCTGGGTCGTGCATTGCAGCGGCTGCTGCCATCACGTTGTCCCAGCTATCGTTGTCAGCGATTGATACGCCAGCCGCGTCAGTCAGGTCCTTGCGGTACATAACCATCGAAGATTCACCATAGAATGGTGCAGCGTAAAGCGTACCGTCAGCAGACAGACCGTTGCGCATTGCTGGCAGCATGTCGTCAACGTCGTAGTCAGCGCCGAACTCAAGTGGTTCGATCCAACCTGCAGCACCCCAAATCGGCGCTTCTTGCATGCCGATGTTGATGATGTCGTACTGGCCGCCACCAGTTGCTGTGTCAGACGTGACCTGCTCGCGCAGAACGCCTTCTTCCAGTGATACCCAGTTCAGAGTAACGCCAGTTTCAGCAGTGTAAGCTTCAGCGACAGTTTGCATGTTGATCATGTGACCGTTGTTCACGATCGCGATTGTCAGCTCAGTTGCGTGACCTTCAGCAAATGCAGTAGTTGCAGTTGCAACAGTCATCGACAGACCGACAGCCGTGTTCATCAAAGATTTCATCTTTTTCCTCCCAGAAACAAATCTCCACTAGAAATATCCTGATCAGTTCTGGCCGCGCGGTCAACCAAAATTTTACGCGCGGAAACTTTTTAACCGGAATTAAGCCGATTTTCGCATGATCAAATTGCCTTCAAAAAGAACAACTTTGTCTGTAATTTCATCACCTTCCAGATTTCCAAACAACGTTTCAACAGCATGCTTAGAAATCGCTTCGTAGTCTTGTGAAATTGTTGTAAGCGGCGGGCAAGTGAACCTTGAGAACGGATGATCGTCCATTCCGGCAATGCGAATCGCGCTGTCTTCCTCGAACCCAACGGGTATTTTGCGCGCAAAACAGGCCGATATTAACCCGATCGCAAGACGGTCATTACTGCACAAAACTGTGTCACTCGGGAAGCCGTCACTGTCGATAACTTCAAGCCCTCCGTTCCGCCCAATCTCTTCAAAGTTCCACCCTTCCCCTGTGACACTCACGACCTGCGGGGCGTGGCCAAGGGCTTCCATAGCCGCGATATACCCTTGCCGACGTTTATTTGCGTTTGGGTTTGCTGGGTTCTGCATCTCAAAGAAACACGGCGGCGTACCAGTCCGGCACAAATAGTCGACGATCAATCGACCAAACTGGAAATTATCCGACCCACCAAAGGAAAGCCCGATGTCAGGCAAATAACTATCGAACAAAACAGTTGGAACTTTTTGACTGAATTTTTCGATCATCGCCTTGTCTGAATTGCGCCCCAATGGGGCGATCAACAGCCCGGCCGGTTTGAGCGACCGCAGGCTATCAAGAATTTCAACTTCTTGATCGCGATTCCCATGCGCACTGTACAGCGTTGGTTGATAGCCCGCGTCGATACAACGCCTTTCGACGTTACGCGCAATTTCAGCAAAGAATGGGTCGGCAAGCGACGGGACAACAACGCCGATGTTACGGGTAAGTTTACGGTTTTGGTTCATCGCAAAAATATTTGGGCGGTAATCGTAGGTCTCAAGTGCCTGCTCAATCCGTTCGCGCGTCGTGTTGCGAACGGCATTGGGATCGTTGAAGTACTTGGAAATTGTTGGGCGCGAAATGCCGCTCGCCTTTGCAAAATCTTCCATATTTCGGATCTTGGTTTCCATCACTTCAGTCGCCTTCGGTTCGATAATTGACACAAATTTGCGCAACTTATCAAAAACTTGTCGCGCGATAAAATCAAGTACAGATTTGTAATTTTCGTGAGACGGAAACAGAATTGCAAATTTTGGTCATACCAAAAATACTTGATTTTCTATATATAGAAAAATAAACCCAATTTAGTCATACTAAATTACACAAACCCGGAGTTGGCAAAAGTGACTGGTCGCGCAGCAGATAGCGTCGTTAAAGCGATTTCAGGGCGTATTCACAGCGGCGTCCTTGCTGATGGTGACTTGCTGCCTGCTGAACGTGATCTCATGGAGGAATTTGGGATCAGCCGGACAGTCGCCCGCGAAGCGGTGCGCATTTTGGCCAGCCAAGGGCTCATAGCGGCCAAGCCACGTCACCGCCCTGTCATCCGAAAAGCTGGTTTCGAAGCTGCGTTTGACGCCGCAGGATCAATCGTTGGCAACCTGTTGCAACACCCCGGTGGCGTGCACAATCTGTTCGACACGCGCATCATGCTCGAAGCTGCATTGGTACGCGAAGCTGCCCTATCCGCAGGTAAAAAGGACATTGTGAACTTAAAGACCGCACTTGCCGAGAATGGTGCGACTATTGATGACAACGATCGATTCTACCAGACCGACCAACAGTTCCACGCGGTGCTTTACGATATCCCCGGCAACCCCGTGTACCCTGCCATTCACCGCGCCTATACGACTTGGCTTGCGCCGCAATGGGGACAAATGCCTCGCCTTGCCGACCGCAACCGGATCAATTTTGCATCGCATACCGCGATCATGGACGCGATTTTATTACGCGATCCTGATGCCGCTGAGGCCGCGTTACGCTCACATCTTGCCGACGCTTGGGACCAAGTGCGGCTGACTTTCGGAGACATCTAAATGACGACTAAACGACCAATCCGCACCATCGCCTGCATCGGTGAAGTAATGATCGAACTGATCGCCAACCAAGATGGCAGCGCACGTGTTGGCGTTGCGGGTGATACTTATAACACCGCTGTTTATCTCGCGCGGGCGTTACGTGGCAGCAATATAGCGGTATCCTATGTCACCGCATTGGGCACCGATCCTTACTCGGACCGCATTCACGCCGCGATCCAAAGCCACGGCTTGGATACATCATGCGTTGAACGCCGCTCCGGGCAGATGCCGGGCCTTTATGCGATTGATACTGATGAAACGGGCGAGCGTAGCTTTAGCTATTGGCGCTCTGCGGCGGCGGCACGGCAATTGTTCTCTCCGGGTGGAACTGTGTCGTTTGATGACCTGAACCGGTTTGACATGGTGCTGCTGACAGGGATTTCGATGGCGATTTTGCCACCTTCGATTCGGGAACAAGTGATTGCATGGGCCGAAGAATTCAGCGCCGCGGGTGGCACATTGGTTTACGATAGCAATCACCGTCCCCAGCTTTGGGAGGATATTCAAACCGCGCGTGACGTGAACACAGGAATGTGGCAACGCGCCGACATTGCCTTGCCTTCTGTAGATGACGAACAGGCGCTATTTGGCGATGCGAGCACAGAAGCCACAGTCGCCCGGCTGAACGATATCGGCGCGACAAAAGGCGCGCTGAAACGCGGGGAAGAGGGGCCGCTTGACCTATCAGGCACCCATGTCTTTGCGGTCCCCGCAGAGCCGATCAACGTCGTTGATACAACTGCGGCTGGCGATAGCTTTAACGCGGGCTACCTTGCTGCAATCGCGCGTGGCCAATCGCCCCTGCAAGCGATGGCAGCTGGCCATGCATTAGCGGCCCGCGTCATTGCGACCCCCGGTGCAATTATTCCTGAATAGGTTCGATGCTAGGTTAAAATAGCTGCATTCAATGGGTTTTTAAGTCACCTATGCTTTGGGAGTATCTGGGTCGATAATTTCTGCATCTGGCGTTTCAATCGGCACAGGCAGATTTGGTTCTGCATCCTGCCCCACAATCAGCGGCAACATTTCGGTGCCGGACGGCATTGCGATCTCGCTTGCGGGCGGGGTTTTCCAAGAAAGCGTATCAAACGCTCCGCAATTTTCGCAGGTCGGGGCCCATGCCGCGTGGATATGATGGCATTTATCACAAATCCACTGCGGGCCACGCGGCGCGGTCAACGCACGGGTCAACCAACCACGTACGACGGAATCTTCTGCGCCAGCGCCACGTTCAATCGCGGCCATCAGCGTCAGGCTGCGCGCTGTCGGATTTGTTTCAATCAGATCGCCCAAAGCGCGTTTGGCGGCTGGAAAATCTTCGGCAGCGATATGTAATTCAGCCAAAAGCATCTTTGTTTCGGGATGATCTGGTGTTGCCTTTATCAACCCGCGGAACCGTTTTAGCCGCTCTTGCGGAGTTTCATCGGGCACAATTTCGGCAAATGCTGTTGCAATATCTGGGTGCGGCTGCGCATTCCATGTCTTGGTCAAAACGCGGGTCGCGTAGCGCGCATTATCCGCAACAATATAGCTGCGTGCAGCCATAATCGCGGCTGGGATCAAATCCGGCGATAGACGGTTGGCTTCAACCGCAGCTTCGCGAGCCTCGATTGTTTTTCCTTCATCCATGATGTCGCGCGCTTCGGACAGGGCCAAGACCGCATCACGGCGTTTATGTACATCACGCGGCAAATACCCTGATTTAAGCTTTGCGCCCAAGGTTTGGCGCGCGCCCGCCCAATCCGCCTTTTCTGCCTGCAACTGCAGCAAGACATCTTGGGTTTCTTCATGCTTTGGCTTCAAGGCAAACGCCTTTTGCGCCAACGCCATGGCTGTATCTGTGTCACCCTCGGACAGCTTTTGTTTCATGATCCCGCGCACACCGACAAAACGGGTTTTGTCGTTTTGCAGCAGCTTCTTATAGGTTTCTTCCGCCTTGCGGTGATCACCTGTCATTTCAGCCGCTTGTGCCGTCAACAGGTTCGTCAATTCTGGCTGGTTAAGGTATTTGTCCGCGCGGTTAGCCTTGGTCATCGCAAGGTGCCCTTCGCCTGACGCAAGCGCCATCATCCCTTCGGATAGGGCCTCGTAACCTTTGCGTTCGCGGTTACGGTCAAAGTACTTTGAAACTACCGTTTCATCATTATTCAAAACTTTAAAGAACACTATTAGAAATGTCAGTATCTTTAACCCAAGCCAAACCGTGACCACCAAAGCGACCAGCGCGAACACCATTTCAAGTGTGCTCAACGTGACTTCTTTGCCTGCGATGCCAATCGTGGCGCCCCCTTCGACATCCATCAGTAGCGTGGATCCAAATGTCAGCGCAGTCACAGCGACAACGAAAGCAATAATTTTTATAAGAGACCAGAGCATAAATATCGCCTTTAATTGTCACTAAGGGTGGTAGAAAGCAGATCGATTGCCGATTGCGCGGCCGCGCGCATTTTAGCCCGAGCGAGCCAGTCCGACATTTCCGCGCGCGCAACTTCGGGAAGCCCGGCAATTTCAGCAAGCGCGTCAGACAGACGCCCCGCATCGATGGCCGCACCTGCGCGCGACAAGATCGCATCTGCATCGTCACCTTCGCGTGGCGCAGTCGACCGAACATCAAACTGATCGCGCAAAAATGCGCCAAAACCGCCAGTGTCTTCGCCTGAAACGCCTTCGGCGCGCGCCGTCGCAAGTGCCGTACGCGCCGCATCAGCATAGGTTTCGCGCAAATTCTGCAATGTCGGCACACCATCTTGGACCGCCAATAATGCCTCTGGCGCGCTTTGACCCAAGGCGGCTTCTAGATCGCCAAGCGCCGCGCCAAGTGGCGCGCCCGTTTCCAGGCCCGATTGCACGCGTGCCAAAGCGGCGCGACCCGCAGCATTGCGTGCCGCAAGGGCTGCGTTTTCTTCAATCGCGGCGGCTTCGGCCCGGGCGGCTTCCAACTGCGTTTCGGCGATATTTGTCATATCATCGATTTGGGCGCGTAGCGCGTCAAGCTCTGCCTGATAGGCAGCGGTGGAAGGTGCCACACCCTCGCCAATAACGCGTGGCTGATTTTCAAGCGTTGTGACCCGATCAGAAAGAGCATCAAGCGCAATGGTCACATCAGATTCAAGCGCATCTATTGCACCCGCAATTTCGTCTTGTGCAGTCGTAATGCCCGCTAAATCAACATCGGGGATTTGCGCGATTTGCTGACGCAAGCTATCAATTTCACCCGCCTGAGTTGCTAGTTGATCAGCGTAAGACGTATCGGTGGCTGGTTTCGTCAAGGATGCAACACCAAACCCAATCGCACCAGCAATCACGCCACCGAGCAGCAGAGGAATAAATCCGCTGGCACGTTTTTCTGGGACAGGCTGCTGCTGAAGTACGGGTGCAGGCGTTGGCTCTGGCGCAACTGCCTTAGGTTCTGGTGGCGCTGGCTCCGGCTGAACGGATTCCGTTGCGTAAATCTCGGCCGGAATAGAATCAATATGGGGTTTTGCGTCGTCCAACGATTCTGTTGCCACGTTTTCTGGCGCTTTTTGCACCTTTTTAGATGGCTGTTTTGCCACAATAATACCCTTCCAGCGAACATACTCGCAGTTTACGCTAATATTCACTTACTTTACCCCGGAGATGAGAGGCTCTCAACCTTCGGTATTGTCTTTCAATAGCGCATCCAGACGCGCAACGGTCGCGTCAACCATCGCACGTCCACTGGGTTGCACCGCAATGCCGGTCGTTTGTGCATTCATGCGTCCCACCGCCCGTTTTATCTGCTCACTCATTACGACAACGTGTAGAGGCGCGAAAAATGGCCCTTGTTCATTCAATATGGTGGCTGTTCGCGTAGAAAACAGGGGCAATACGACAGGAAGCTTCCCTTTTAGCGCATTTTTCGATTCGGCAGTCAATGTAAGGGGGCGCTGATCATAAGCGATAATATCCGCACAAGGGATACCAGATTCGTTCAAACGTCGCGCGACGTTTTCTTGCACATGACGCCCCCGAATATGCGCCAATCGGCCGCAGGGCGCTGCCTGCATTATCATCTGTGCCAACCCGGCTGCATCGCCCGGCCCTGTAATTGTTGCGAACCCCGCGCTTTTAGCCCGTTCGGTCGTCCTGGGACCAACGCACCATGCGGTCAAACCGCGGGGTAGCGCCAGCACATCTACCGCCTGCGCAGAGGTAAAGATGACCCCGGTGATTTCGGACAGATCGTCGGCTACTGGCAGCGGTACAATTTCAAGCAGAGGCGATGTAATAAACCGAACCTGATCGCCAAATCTGTCACGCAATTGACCCACAAATGCCTTTGCGATTGGCGCGGGTCTTGTCACGATCAGGGTCGGGGTCATCTGCTCACCATTGTTCGGAGTGTCGCGCGATGTTACCTGCCTAGCACACACAAGCAAAGAGCCGCACATGACCCTGACCCTTCTTGGAATAGAAAGCAGCTGCGATGATACCGCCGCCGCCGTGGTACGTGGCACAGATGTGCTTGCCTCTGTGGTTTATGGGCAGACGACGCTGCACGCCGATTTTGGCGGTGTCGTCCCTGAAATCGCGGCCCGCGCCCATGCCGAAAAACTTGACCTTTGTATCGAAGAAGCATTGCAAAAATCGGGTCTAACACTGCCAGAATTGGATGGGATTGCCGTAACAGCTGGCCCCGGATTGATCGGTGGTGTGCTGTCAGGCGTGATGTGTGCCAAAGGATTATCCGCCGCAACAGGCTTGCCGTTAATCGGCGTGAATCATCTTGCGGGGCACGCATTAACACCGCGCCTGACTGATCAGGTGCCATACCCCTATTTGATGCTACTTGTATCAGGCGGACATTGTCAGTTCCTGATTGCCGAATCCCACGACACCTATCAACGCATCGGTGGCACAATTGATGACGCCCCCGGCGAAGCCTTTGATAAAACCGCACGGATTTTAGGCCTGCCGCAACCCGGTGGGCCTTCGGTTGAAAAAACGGCAGCAGCAGGCGATGCAAAACGGTTCAAGCTACCGCGTCCACTGTTGAACCAAACAGGATGTGACATGTCATTTTCCGGGCTCAAAACCGCGATCTTGCGTGCCCGTGATAGTGTCGTTGCCGAAAAAGGCGGGTTAACCCCGCAAGATCAAGCCGACCTTTGCGCGGGTTTCCAATCAGCGGTCACTGACGTCTTGATCGAAAAGACACGGCGCGCGATGGAGATTTATCTCGCGCTGAACCCCGAAAAACGCAGTTTTGCAATTGCAGGTGGGGTCGCTGCAAACGGGGCCATTCGGGATGGATTGATGCAGCTTTGCGCTGGATTAGACACTGATTTTGTCGCACCACCGCTGAACCTTTGCACAGATAACGCCGCAATGATCGCCTATGCTGGAATCGAAATGATGCAAGCGGGGCACCGTGATGATTTGACGCTTTCTGCGCGTCCGCGATGGCCCCTTGACCAACGGGCGGCGCCCATGCTCGGATCGGGAAAAAAAGGGGCGAAGGCATGAAGATTGGGATCGTTGGTGGCGGTGCGTTTGGCACTGCACTTGGGGTGGCGCTTGCACTTGATGGTAATGACATCGCGCTTTGGGCGCGGAATGCCGATGCTGTCACAGCAATGCAAAACACGCGTAGCAATGCCAAACTGCCCGGTGTAACCTTACCCAAAAATATATCGACTTCAGCTAAGTTAGAGACTGTTTTTAGCTGCGACATCTTGTTGTTGGCAATCCCGGCACAAACCTTGCCTGCGTTCTTGAATGCCCATGCTGCCCAGCTGTCTGGCAAATACCTTGTAGCGTGCTGCAAGGGCATCGACTTAACCCGCATGACGGGCCCAGCCAGCACAATCCGCGATCTCGTGCCGGATGCGACCGCAGCCATGCTAACCGGACCCAGCTTTGCGGCAGATATTGCGCGTGGGCTGCCGACGGCGCTAACGCTCGCTTGTGCAGATGATGCACATGGGGCGATTTTGCAAACCGCACTTTCGACCACATCACTTCGGATTTACAGAACGACAGACACAGTGGGCGCGGAATTGGGTGGCGCGCTGAAAAACGTGATGGCAATCGCATCAGGCGTGGCCATTGGCGCCGGGCTTGGCGAAAGTGCCCGCGCGGCTTTGATCACCCGCGGGTTTCCCGAAATGCAGCGGCTCGCCACAGAATTGGGTGGGCAAGCGGATACGCTGTCTGGGCTATCCGGTTTTGGCGATCTGGTGCTAACTTGCACATCCGAACAATCACGCAATTTTCGCTATGGGCTCGCTCTTGGACGTGGTGAAAGCTTTGACAGTGACACCACTGTTGAAGGGGCCGCAACCGCCCGCGCCGTGCGCCAACTTGCGCGCGATCTAGACATTGATATGCCGATCTGCACAGTTGTCGCAGATCTAACCGAAGATAAAACCGATGTGATGCGCGCGCTAAATGCACTGCTATCACGGCCACTAAAGGAAGAATAAATGCGTTTTGCACTCATGACGACAGACAAACCCGGTGCGCTGCAAGTACGGCTTGATAATCGCGACGCCCATTTAGCATATATAGCGGATACAGGCGTTGTCGAAATGGCGGGGCCATTTCTAGACGACAGCGACCAAATGTGCGGGTCTCTTATTGTGCTAGAGGTCGCTGATCTGGCCGCAGCCCAAGCCTGGGCCGACAATGATCCTTATGCCATAGCTGGGCTTTTCAGCGACGTGCGGATCCAAGCCTGGAAAAAGGTCGTCGGCTAATGGCACATTGGCTGTTCAAATCTGAGCCTGACGTTTGGGGCTGGGACAAACAAGTCGCCAAAGGCAAAGCCGGAGAAGAGTGGGACGGTGTGCGCAACTACCAAGCGCGCAACAACATGCGCGCGATGAAGCTGGGCGATCGGGGGTTTTTCTACCACTCGCGCAGCGGGCTTGAGATCGTTGGCATTGTCGAGGTGTGTGCCGAAGCCCACCAAGACAGTACCACCGACGACGCGCGCTGGGATTGCGTAGATATCAAGGCGATCCGCCCCTTCATAACCCCGGTGACGCTGGCGCAAATCAAAGAAGACGCGCGCTTGCAGGACATGGCGCTGGTAAAGTCTTCGCGCCTGTCTGTGCAGCCCGTCACCGATATAGAATGGGATATCGTCTGCGCCCTTGGAAACACAAAACCCTAGCGTGATGGGGCAAAGCGCCGCATAATCCTACCAAATGGGAGGTTATCTAATGGCTATTCTTTCAATTGTCGTCGCGACAATCGCGGCATTTGCATTTGGCGCAGCCTATTACATGGTGCTTGCAAAACCATGGATGGCAGCGGCAGGCATCAAGGTTGGGGCAGACGGAAAACCTGAAAACGGGGCGAATCCGACTCCTTACATCGTTTCATTCATCTGCATTCTGCTTGTCGCAGGGATGACACGGCATGTTTTTGCGCTTTCGGGAATCGAAACAGCGGGCAAAGGGCTGCAAGCTGGGTTAGGTATTGGGCTGTTTCTTATTACGCCGTGGATTTTCATCAACACGGGTTATTCTGATCGGCCGTGGAAGCTTGCCGTGATCGATGGTGGCTACGCGACTGCAGCCGCGGCAATCATCGGTTTAGTGTTAACGCTGTTTTAAAAAAGGGGGCTCAGACATAGCCCGAACCCCCTTTTCACCCCGCGTGTTCCTAAGCCACCACACGCATATGAATATCTAGGTCCGGGCCTACTGATCCTGATCCCTACTTAACTACAAAATTCAGTATCTAGCAAAGATTTAGCGCGGCGCATTTAATTCAAATGCAAAACGCCCGCGCAATGGCGGGCGTATCTTAACGTAATAACAAAGACTTATCCGTAGATGGCCTCTTTGCCGAAATGCTTTGTCAGCATGTAGTACACAACCGCGCGGTATTTGTTGCGCTCTGATTGGCCATAAGTAGTCAGCACGGAATCAATGGCTGTATCAAGTTCGGCACTGTCTTTGAGGCCAAGCTTCTTGATCAGGAAATTGTTTTTTACTGTCTCAATTTCATCGGGTTGGCTGGCGGCAACGGTTGACGCGTCGGCGTTATAGATCGCAGGGCCGCAGCCGATTGTAACCTTCGTCAGCAAATCCATATCTGGTGTGATGCCGCATTTGTTTTTCAGGTCGTCTGCGTATTTTGCGATTAAATCGTCTCGTTTACCCATGAAATTGTCCCCAGTGTTGATATTTTGAATTGATCGACGTCGCGCGCTTTTGCCGCGCTGAGTGCACGTTAACGGGGGATATTGTTGCACGTAAAGAAAAAACCCTACATGCGGCAATCTTTCGCCGTCAGCGACACAGCCCCCAACCCCGCGATTGCAGATGAAAATGGTCCGCATGAAGCGCGTTGTACTCTGGCGAGAGCGTAAGCTTGAAGAAGCTGCAAGCGCCGTCCCGCGCGGCCCGAAGAAACTGCGCTTGGGATGTGTTCCCGTCCCAATCTCGGATCAAAGATATCCGTTCCCCGTTTGAAAATTGAAACCCACTGATATCAATCGCCTCAGCTGTGGCGTGGGTGCTCATGCTTGTGCTGTTGCCATCAACGGTCCGCATCGCACGGCGGGTTGCAAGCTGTGGTATTCCCACATCGCCATCCGCAGCGCGATTGCGCACCTTGTTTCGACCTCGGCCAATTTGGCTTGCCCGACCGCGGATAGCGCGACCCTATCTTGGATATGACACTGATCGGAAATCACCATGTCGCTCATCGGTGTAAACGACGAATACCCATCTAGTGCAGCAAGACATAGCGCCGGATCATCCGATGCGCGCGATAGCTTCCATGTCGTCAGGGGCGTTATCGCGTCGTCAATACGCAACGGTTGCACTGGATTCCAACCTCGTGGCAACGGGGTTTCAGGATGCACAAACATCCCATAACCGCCCGCTAACAGCGTCATCGCAAAGAAAAACGCGACCACCCCACGCAAAATGGGATGGTCGCGTTTTTTGGTTTCTACTGCGGCCCGGGCCTTCGCCTGACGAATGCTATGCCGCATGATCGCTTAGTAGCGGTAGTGTTCAGGCTTAAACGGCCCTTCGACGGTCACACCGATATAGTCCGCTTGCTCTTTACGAAGCGTCGACAGCTTCACGCCAATCCGATCAAGGTGCAAACGCGCAACTTTTTCGTCCAAATGCTTTGGCAGGATAAACACGCCCGGCGCATATTCGTCGCCTTTGGTCCAGATTTCGATCTGCGCAAGAACTTGGTTCGTGAATGACGCCGACATCACAAATGACGGGTGGCCGGTTGCGTTCCCAAGGTTCAACAAACGCCCTTCAGAGAGCAAGATCAAACGGCTACCCGACGGCATCTCGATCATGTCGACCTGTTCTTTGATGTTGGTCCATTTGTGGTTTTTCAGCGCGGCAACCTGAATTTCATTGTCGAAGTGGCCGATGTTCCCAACGATTGCCATATCCTTCATCTCGCGCATGTGCTCGATCCGGATGACGTCCTTGTTGCCCGTGGTCGTGATGAACACATCCGCGCTATCGACGACATCTTCAAGAACGACAACTTCGAACCCGTCCATCGCAGCCTGAAGCGCGCAAATTGGGTCAACTTCCGTCACTTTCACACGCGCACCAGCGCCGGACAGGGACGCAGCCGACCCTTTGCCCACATCGCCATAACCGCACACAACCGCAACTTTACCGGCCAGCATTGTATCCGTTGCACGGCGAATACCGTCGACCAGCGATTCCTTACAGCCGTATTTATTGTCGAACTTCGACTTGGTCACCGAATCGTTCACGTTGATTGCCGGGAAAGGCAGTTCGCCTTTCTTGTGCAGATCATAAAGGCGGTGAACGCCTGTTGTTGTTTCTTCGGACACGCCTTTGATGGCTTCGCGTGTTTTGGTAAACCAGCCCGGAGTTTCGGCCATACGCTTTTTGATTTGCGCAAAAATGGCTTCTTCTTCCTCAGAAGTCGGAACGGAAAGCACATCTTCGCCAGCTTCGGCGCGCGCACCCAGCAGGATGTATAACGTCGCATCGCCACCGTCGTCCAAAATCATGTTAGCGCCGTCGGGGAATTGGAACGACCGATCAAGATAGTCCCAATGTTCGACAAGTGACTGACCTTTAATCGCAAATACAGGCGTGCCGCCTGCCGCAATCGCCGCAGCGGCGTGATCTTGTGTTGAAAAGATATTGCAAGACGCCCAACGTACGTCCGCGCCCAGCGCGACCAATGTTTCGATTAACACGGCGGTTTGGATCGTCATGTGCAACGATCCCACAATCCGCGATCCCGCAAGCGGTTTGCTTTCTCCATATTCCGCTCGCAGCGCCATCAGCCCCGGCATTTCAGTTTCGGCAATATCCAGCTCTTTGCGGCCAAAGGCAGCGAGGTCGATATCTTTTACGACGTAATCTTGCGACATCATTCATTCTCCTAGAAAGGTTGCGCGCCAATACCACCGCAAACAGCTTGCTACAATCCAAAGCCACGTATTATCCAGATCATTCAACATTAGATTAAGGCAGAATCACTATGAAGCAACCACGCGCGTGGCAACGGATGCTTTCGGGGCGCAGGCTGGACCTGCTAGACCCAACCCCGGTCGACATCGAAATCGCTGATATCGCGCATGGCTTGGCTTTTGTCGCACGTTGGAACGGGCAAACGCGGGGTGATTTTGCTTATTCCGTGGCCGAGCATTCGCTGCTTGTGACTGATATCTTTGCACGGCAGCAGCCCAGCGCCCCAGTGAAATGGCAACTGGCCGCGCTTTTGCATGACGCACCTGAATATGTGATCGGCGATATGATTAGCCCAGTCAAAGCCGCTGTTGGCCCTGATTACGGCGCATTGGATGATCGGCTGACTGCCGCCATCCACATTCGCTTTGGCCTGCCCGCGCAGATCCCCGTCGCGATCAAGCGTCAAATCAAAAAGGCCGACAAGCTATCAGCTTGGCTTGAAGCCGTGCAAATTGCTGGATTTACGGAAGCCGAGGCAAACAAACTGTTCGGCAAGCAGGACCCAGCCTTGACCAAGCAATTGTCGATCCATTTGCGCCCGCCAATGGAAGTGCGCGACGACTTTACCGCAAGACACAAACAACTGATGGATACCCTATGATTGTTCGCCTCGCGACACCCGCCGACGCTGCTCACATGACCACATTGCTCAACGCGATTATCGGAGTTGGCGGGTCAACGGCGCATGAAACGCCATTTACTGTCGAAAAGATGCTGTCTGACTATATCCTGCCGCCTGCGCTGGTCTGTTGTCACGTTGCTGAAAACGCGGGCAAAGTTGTTGGATTCCAGTGGCTGGGATGGCCGCGAAATCCCGATGATCCAATGCCCAAAGGTTGGGGCGTTATCGCAAGCTTTGTCGCGCCAGAGGCGGCAGGCATGGGTGTTGGACAGGGCCTGTTTGCTGCTACAAAATCTGCAGCGAACACGGCGGATGTTGCAGTGATCGACGCAACAATCCGCGCCGATAACGTCGCTGGATTGCGCTATTACGGCGGGCTTGGATTCCAAGACTATGATCGGTTGATCGATATCCCGCTGCGCGACGGCACGAAAGTAGATCGGATCCGCAAGCGGTTTGATCTTTAGTTCGCAGCGAGTGCTGCGCCACCGGTAATCAATGACGGAACCATCTGCTGCACAACCCGGTGCCACCGTGTAACCGGTTGCTCAGCGATAAAGATGATATCGTTGGGGCGTAGGTTCATCTGTGTCGCCAAGACCAAATTGGCGACATTGCGCGCATCAAGCTGCCACGCCGTAACAGCGCCATCGTAACCCGCGCGCAGCACATAGATTTGCGCAGGGTTCGCGGTTTGGCTGGTAAAGCCCCCTTCAGAAAACAACGCATCGGCCAATGTCGCCTCGCGCCCGAACGGCAAGGTAAACCGCCCCGGTGCGATGACTTCACCGGTTAGGTAAACATCGTCGCGCGCGACAGCATCAAGCGCCAGTTGATCCTGAAAATTCGTACGGCGCACTGCCAACGTCGCGCGGCGCTGGTTCAGTTCGGCGGTCAATGCCGCCACTGCTTGCGCCCGTGCTTGGTTCCGCGTTTGCGCCAAGGTGATCTGCTGCTCAAAATATACCTGCGCCCGCTCAAGTGAAAATTCAGTATCGATATAGATACTATCCCCGCCCAAAAGTCGTATTTTGTGAAATTCTGGCGTCGTCAAATATTCGGACAGCAACAACTGATAAAGTGAGCCACCGCGATAAATTCGGATCGACACGTCGGTCCCATCAGACACGGCGACACCGCCAGCACGTGAAATTGCTTCATCCAGGTATATTGGTGTGAGCGTGATCGGAATCGAAACTGGTGCCGCCACCGCACCTCCGATCACGACGGACTGCGCATGAAACTCTGCCATTTCTAAGCTAAACGTCGGGTCGATCCGCGCGCTCACAAAGCTCTCGAAAAGACGGGCTTCTGCTTGCGCGAGCGTCAGATCAAGCAGCATGACCCGGCCAACTGCGGGAATGGAGATCATCCCATCATCTTGGACCGTATATGTCGCTTTCTCGTCTGGCGGAGCCGAAGATGTATCGCGGTTTGTTTCTGGCTGTGTCGTTAACCTGACGATGTCACCGATGCCAATTTTATAGGGCTCTGGGTCAACCTGTGGCGGGATGCGCGTCGCCAATTGCCGGGGTTGCGGCGCGTCGCCTAGCACAGGCAAAACGCCCATCCCTTGCACCCCATTGCTAGCGTTTGCCGCGATTTGCTGTGTAAATGCCGCCGGAATTGCGCGTGGGCTATAGGGTGACTGATTGGCCGTTTCGATGGCTTGGGCCGTCAAGGGTACGACCGTAACAACCCCGTCTTCTGCTTGAACCTTGGGCGATACATATGCGGCCCCGCACCCCTGCAAAACAAGGACTGCGAACAGCATTAAGCATAGGCGTACATCGTGAATCGCTTGACCAAGCAAAATGAAATTATTCCTACCAACATCCCCAACGCCCAAGATGCGTCAAGATTGGTTAATGATTACTTAATAGGAGGAGCTCGCAGGCACCTAACCTTACCTTAAGCAATCCAGTTCAACTTGCATGGCCAAACCCCATAGGATTCGGTTGATGCAATTTTTGCGACCCATTGCGCATCGCGCTCGGAAAATATTCACCCTGCGCCGCCCAGAACGGCTCTGGATTCATTCGTGTGCGGCGCTACTCATCATCTTGGCCTTGCTGGGCACGACCCAATATATCAACCACACCATCATTGATCGTCAGCTCATCGCTGAAACGGGGATCAAGACCTCGCAATCGCAAATCACCTACGCACATGAGATATTATTGATCGCAGAACGCATGACATCGGGGCGCGTCAGCTCTGCTGCGCCTATTGAAAAAGCGATCAAACAGTTTGAACGCAGTTACGCCATGACCGTTTTTGGGAGTCTTTGGACGGACGAGCAACGAACACACTACTTTGGTTCCGCTGAACCACTGCATGCTCTCATCGCCGAATTTGTCGATATTTCGTCAAGATTTAGCACGGCCACCCCAGCGCAATATGCTGGGTTAACGCGACAGCTCAATGATCTCTACACTCACCGCGGTTTGGGAAACGGGCTCGATTCTGCGGCCGCCCTGATGGAGCAAGAGGCCCATGCAGATGCCATTCGTCTCTCTAAATGGCAACGTAGCGTGCTGATAGTTTCAGCGCTTGCACTTCTTGCAGAGGCGATCTTTATCTTTGTGCCCACACATCTCGCCGTGCAGTCAACGATAGGGAAACTACACAGACAAACAAAATCGCTCCGCGATTCACAACATGAACTGCGGCAAATGAACCGCAAGTTGGAACATACCGCCCACCAGGACCCGCTCACCGGTTTACCCAACCGCGCCCATCTGGCGACCTACCTTGGACGCATGAACAAAGAAGAAAAAAGCATAGGTCTTTCGGTTCTGTTTGTGGGGTTAGATAATTTTAAGGCAGTCAACAATTCAGCTGGGCATGATTTTGGAGATGAACTGCTCATCACCGTCGGGCGCGCACTGCAAAGTTGCGTCGACGACGACAATATCGTCGCGCGCGTTGGCGGGGACGAATTTGTACTTGTCACGCATGAGCCCGCACATGTGATGATCGAGAGAATACGGGCATTGTTCGCGGATCCATTCGAGGTAAAGGGCCGTCGTATTCCGATTCACGCGAGCATCGGTTACCTAAAACTTGCCACAAATTCTGAAGACCCGATCAACACGATTGCGGACGCGTCAATTGCCATTCAAACTGCGAAAAATTCTGGTGAAAACAAAACGCTTCAGTTTGAAAAATCGCTGCGGGACAATGTAGAACGCATGCGCTCCTTACAAGCGGAACTTGCGAATGCAATCAAACAAGGTGAGATTGAACCTTGGTTCCAGCCACAGGTCCGCTTGTCGGACGGGCATCTGCATGGGGCCGAGGTTCTGGCACGATGGCGCCACCCAACGCTCGGCTTATTAACCCCTGATCTGTTCATCCCTGCCGCAGAGCGTGCAGGGCTCGTCATCGACATGGATCATAGTATTTGGCGCGCGGCGATGGCGCATGCGGTATTGTGGCAAAAGGAAAACCTTTGGCATCCCAGTATTTCGTTAAACGCCGCACCTGAAACAATTTCGGATCCGCATCTTATTGAACGGCTTTTATTAGAGCTGCAACGTTCCGGGCTTGGGGTCGATCAGATTATTGTCGAGGTGCTAGAAACCACACTTATCAACGGTGCGGATGACATGGCAGCAATCAACATCGATAGTCTTTCTGAATGTGGCATTAGTCTGGAGCTCGATGATTTTGGAACAGGCTACGCCTCGCTCGCGAAACTCACGCAATTACCACTTGATGGGATTAAGCTGGATCGCTCGTTGGTGGCCCCGCTTCCCGATGCAAAGGCCGATAGTATTGTGCGCGCAATTCTTGCTTTGGCTTCAGAACTTGGGCTGCAAGTTATCGCAGAGGGCGTCGAAGAAGACATCCAAGCCACGCATCTTAACGCGCGCGGTTGCGCAGTTGCCCAAGGGTACGGTTATGCGAAACCCATGCCGGCCGAAGAATTCCGTGTCTGGTTAAAAACCCATGCAAATGCCCCGCTACATATCGCGCCGCGCGTCGCGCAAGTGATCTCGTCACCTTGAGGAATGTTATGATAGCCCCTATTTGATGAGAAGCATCGCCAAAAGGATTCCACCGTGGCTAACCATCTCTATCAAAATGATCTGCCTGACGGGCTTGACCTTGGACCAATCGTCGCAATCGACTGCGAAACCATGGGGCTAAACCCACATCGTGACCGTCTATGCCTTGTGCAGATGTCCAGCGGTGACGGCTATTGCCATATGGTTCAGATCGCAATTGGGCAAACAACAGCCCCAAACCTATGCGCGATGTTGACCGACACTAATGTACTCAAACTGTTTCACTTTGGTCGCTTTGATATAGCCGCACTTTTTCACGCGTTTGGCGCGCTCGCTACTCCAGTCTATTGCACGAAAATCGCCTCAAAGCTGGTCCGCACATATACCGAACGCCATGGGTTGCGTAACTTGCTGCAAGAAATGATCGGCGTCGATATTTCTAAATATCAACAACAAAGCGATTGGGGCGCAACCGATCTTACGGAGGCGCAGCTAAATTATGCGGCCTCTGATGTCTTGTATTTGCACCAGCTGAAATCAGCGCTTGATACACGGCTTGCGCGCGAAGACCGCACGCAGATCGCCCAAGCATGTTTTGACTTCCTACCAACACGGGCACAACTAGACCTTGCAGGTTGGCCCGAAACAGATATTTTCGCGCATTGATGGAAAACACAGAAAAATTTCTCGCCACAGGGCGCCGGGTCATAACCGAAGAAGCTGCAGGTCTTACGCAGCTTGCAGACGATCTTGGCAATGGGTTCGCCGCGGCGGTTACGCTACTGTTAACCGTAAAAGGGCGCGTGATCGTATCGGGGATGGGAAAATCAGGCCATATCGCCCGCAAAATCGCAGCGACATTTGCCAGCACAGGCACGCCGGCACATTTTGTCCACCCGGCAGAGGCAAGCCACGGCGATCTGGGCATGATGACTGAAGACGATGTTGTGCTTGTCTTGTCCAATTCGGGCGAAACACCCGAACTTGCAGATATGGTGACCTATACACGGCGCTTTGGTATCCCGATGATCGGCATTGCAAGTCGCGCAGAAAGCACCTTGTTGCAGCAATCTGACGTGCAAATTCTTTTGCCCAAACGCGGCGAAGCCTGCGGATCAGGCGTGGTTCCGACCACATCCACGACCATGACCCTCGCGCTGGGTGACGCGCTCGCCGTAGCGCTCATGGAACATCGCAAGTTCACGTCTGAGAATTTCCGCAAATTTCATCCCGGCGGCAAATTGGGCGCTCAGTTGGCCAGCGTGTCCGATCTCATGCATGTTGGCGCGACAATACCAACGGTAACCACTGATACGCCGATGACCGAGACATTGCTTGCGATCAGCCAAAAGGGGTTTGGCGTTGTCGCCGTTTTGGACGACAACCAGACGCTTGTTGGGATCGTGACCGATGGGGATTTGAGGCGGCACATGGACGGTTTGCTTAATCTCACAGCGGGTGAAGTTATGACCCGAAATCCGGCGACGGTGTCAATTCATGCGCTCGCCGCTGAGGCGCTTGCGATCATGAATGATCGTAAGATCACCTGCCTATTTGCCGCCCACCCAGATTCCCCGCGCAAGCTGGCCGGGGTCCTGCATATCCATGACTGCTTGCGTGCAGGCGTCGTCTAAAATGGGTGGACGCGATAACATCTATTCGCAAATCGTCAATCTCGCGAAGATTATTCTGCCGATTGGGGCTATCGGGCTTTTGTCGACACTGTTCTTGTTCGCCCGCGCGCCCGGCGAACCGACGCAGTTAGATATGACCGAAGTAACTGAAATCGCCCGCGAACAGCGGCTTTCTGCGCCACGATTTTCAGGCGTCACTGATGATGGCGCGACCCTGTCCATCTCAGCGCGCGCCGCGCATCCAAGCCCGGCAGATCCCGCAGTTATTCACACCGACGATATGCGCATGCAAATGAATAACCCTGATGGCAGCAATATTATCATCACCACCATCAGCGGAGAGCTAAACGGCCCTGAGAAAATCGCGCGTTTCGTTGGTATTGCCCATTTGGAAACCTCGTCTGGCTATGCGATGGAAACCAATGGGATCACCGCAGCACTCGACACCGGGGTGATTACGTCTGACGGTCATCTTGAGGTCCGCGCGCCTTTGGGCGAATTAACTGCGGGCAAGGTCACGTTTCAAATGGCCAGCGGTGGCGCCATCCAGCAGATGCTATTCACCAATGGCGTTAAACTGATATACACACCGCAAGAATGATGCGTTCAAAATAGGAAACCTGCCAAGTGTTCAGAAAATTCGCGATCTTGTCGACCTTCCTTTTGTCACTTGCGGGTCCCGTGCTGGCGCAGACCAACATTGATTTGGGCGGCATGACCGTAGATACATCGGCAGCAATCGAGGTCACCGCTGATAGCTTGGCCGTTGACCAAGAGAATGGCACAGCCCAATTCACCGGCAATGTCATCATTGGGCAAGGCGATCTGCGCCTATCCGCGGGTGCCGTCGAAGTGGTCTATGGGACTGAAAACAGCGAGATTGCACAGTTGATCGCGACAGGTGGCGTGACTTTTGTCACCGCAACCGAAGCCGCAGAGGCACAAAACGCCGAATACGATATCACAACGGGGCTATTAACCCTGACGGGTGACGTTTTGCTAACCCAAGGCGCCAGCGCAATTTCCGCGCAAAGCATGGTCGTCAATGTCGAAACCGGAACGGCATCTATGGAAGGGCGCGTGCGCACAGTTCTTCAGCAGGGCGACAACTGATGGACGGCTCCACTATGGATGGCGGCACGGGCCTCAAAATCGTTAATCTGCGCAAAAGCTACCGTAAGCGCCCTGTAATCCGCGACGTCACGATTGATTTGGGCCGCGGAGAGGTTGTCGCACTTCTTGGCCCAAACGGGTCTGGAAAAACAACCTGTTTTTATTCAATCGCTGGTCTTGTCACCCCCGAGGGCGGCAAAGTCATCATTGACGGGCGCGACGTGACATTGTTGCCCATGTATCGGCGCGCGCAGCTCGGTATAGGGTACCTCCCGCAAGAGATGTCAATTTTCCGGGGTATGAGCGTCGAAGATAACATCTTATCGATACTCGAAATCGCACTGAAAGATCATCATAAACGGCGCGAACGGCTCGAAGAATTGCTTTCTGAATTTTCAATCGAACATCTGCGGCGCGCCTCTGCGATGGCACTGTCGGGTGGGGAACGCCGCCGGGTTGAAATCGCGCGATGTCTTGCTGCGGGGCCCAAATACGTCTTGCTTGATGAACCATTTGCCGGTGTTGACCCTATTGCTGTTGGTGAAATCAGGCATCTTGTTGCTGACCTAAAAAACCGCGGGATTGGCGTGCTAATCACCGACCACAACGTCCAAGAAACACTCCAAATCGTTGACCGTGCTTACATTCTGCATGACGGCACAGTCCTGATGAATGGCACCACCGACGAAGTCATCGCCGATGAAAATGTGCGGCGCGTATATCTAGGCGATAGTTTCCGCGTGAACTGATTCTTTGTTCACAATGGCGGCTGAGATATTGACAAGCTTCGTTTTTCGTCGCCAACTGTAAGAGATGACTAACCCGGTTTCTTCTCTCATGACTCGGCTGGCGCCTGCGCCAGGGTCTAAGAATAAAGCAAATGAAATTGGGCTGTTATCGTTTTCTACCGACTAGATGCGCGTTAACGTCACCTCTAGATTTGAGGTGTATTGCGTATCTGCAACCATAAGATAGGAGAAACGATGCGGTATCAAATCAGCGGTAAGCAAATCGACATTGGCGAAGCACTGCAGACACATGTAAAATCAGAGCTCGGTGATATTCTTGGAAAATACGCCGGGCGCCCAACTGATGCATATGTCGTTTTCTCCAAGTCTGGGCATGAATATGTCTGCGAATCCGTTGTGCATCTTTCGACAGGACTGACAGCGCAAGCCACAGGAAAGGCATCAGAAATTTACGCCGCTTTCGATAGCAGCGGGGAAAAAATGGACAAACAACTGCGCCGTTATAAGCGCCGTCTCAAGGACCATCATTCCGGCCGGTCACAACCTGTTGAACTTTCTGATGCTGGGTCATATATCCTCGAGCCAAGAGACGAGTCAGATGAGGCTGCGCAGGATACCGTTAACGCTATGATTGTAGCGGAGATGGAAACAAAAATCCCATCGCTCTCGGTTGGTGAAGCGGTGATGCAAATGGAAATCGCAAGTGCCCCGGTGCTGGTGTTCCGCAATGAGAAACACAATGGAGTTAACGTCGTCTATCGACGTGACGACGGAAATATTGGCTGGATTGACCCCAAATCATTGGGCTAATCCCCCAGTAAATTTGGTGAGAGAAACAACCGATGCAAGTTGCAGACATCCTCAAGCCGGACGCGGTGAAAACCATCGCGTCTTGCACCAGTAAAAAGCGGCTGTTTCACGACTTGGGCGAGATGGCGAACACAAGCTATGGTTTGAACCCAACCCATGTTATCGATGCTCTCATCGAACGCGAGGGGCTTGGACCAACCGGTGTCGGGCATGGTATCGCATTGCCCCATGCCCGCCTGCACGGCGTAAATGAAGTTCAGGGTATTTTTCTACGTCTTGAAAAGCCTTTGAACTTTGACTCTGTTGATCGCCAGCCCGTCGACCTTGTATTTTGCCTGATTGCACCTGAAAATGCAGGCGTTGAACACCTTAAAGCGCTTGCGTTGATATCACGTACCCTGCGTGATGACGCGATTTGCGCAAAACTGCGCGCGAATAGTGATGCCGCCACACTGCACACAATTTTGACCGCAGAGCAGTCGTCGCAAGCCGCTTAGGCCCAGTTTCCGAACCCAAACGCTGCGTAGTCACGCGCATAGGCAGCACGCGTGGCATCCTCGATCACCCCATCGTAGATCGCGACCAATCGGTTGTGGTGTTGATGAACGGTGCCACCCAGCAGCGGCATAGACTCAATTCCTACCTGTGCCGCAAGCACTGCAAGTTCGTCGCCAAGACTGTCTTCTCGACAAATCACGTCAGGGAGTGAAATCGTAGCGATGCCTTGCAAAAGGGAGAGCTGGCTAGACCAAGCTGGGTCAACCCGAATGGCCGTTTGCCCCCCCAGATTTTGACGCAAAAACTGCAGAAATCCCAAAAACGCTGCGCGATGCGCCGTGTTGCTATATGTATTCGTATCCGTTAGGTCCGGCAACGGCTCTGGAATCGGGAGTTTGTGAACCCTGCGCAAATTGGCGCGAATGCCGGGAAGACTTTCCGGTCCATCGGATAAAATACAGTCGCAAAACGCGGCATGTGCGCGGGCCACCGGATGCCGCAGCACGGTAAAACTACGGTAGCCGGCATGGGTTTCTTGCCATGTGCGCAATGTTTTTTGGGTAAACTTGCGACGCAATTCGCGTGGCCGCGTCGCTTCAACATCAGCGAGCCAGCGCCGCACCTCCCAGTCCGGCCCCGACCGTAACGGCATAAACAGAAGCCCCGCTTTGTCTGACGCGACATATGTTGGCACGGCCGCACCACGCCGTGGTTCAAAATTCGGGGTCCGCGATAGATCAAACCGATCCAACGGCCCAAGCGCCGCTTTCATCGTGTCAAAATTGCTCACGCGCTGATCAAGCGGCTCAGGGTTTTGTTTCTTCATCTTTTTATCAAGCCCATCAAGACGCGCATCAACGCCCAAAAATGCGGCTAAGCCGTTTAAGATTTCCACGTCGCGTAGGTCGTCATAACCAATATAGAATGCCGTTTGCCCGCTGGTCTGTAGCCTGCGTTGAATATCCAACTGAAACTCTTGCAGCCGCGCCAGTAGCGCCTCAAACTCTTCTGAATCAAAAGCAATTTGTAACGATTTTGCATTCGTCGCATTGGTCAGCTTCCATTGCCCCGTCGCCCGCGCGGATTTCCAGCTCACGTAGCTGTCCAGCGGGTTGCGCGTCAGAATAATCTTGGCACAGCGCGGGTCATCCATGCATATGGTTAATGCGCGCGGATCATGATTATGAAAGAATCGAAACCCAACTAAACCGTCATCCGCGACGATTTTTGTGATAAGTGCGGAGGGGTCCGCGTCACGATCATCTCGTGACATTCCAAGCAGATCATCCGTTTTGGGGTAACCGATAAACGCGGGGTTAAAGGCTTCTCCGTGGCAGGTTACCCCTTCCAGCGCGTTCAAATTCGCTTCAAGAAAATTGGACCCTGTCCGCATTTCCGCCAGGATAATGAAATAGTCAAATTTGGTCATTTGTGGCCAACTACATAAGATCGCGGTTCAGAAACCACAGTCGCCCGACGATGCATTTCTTCCGAAAGATGACCTGTCAAAAATGGGTGCATCCCTTGATTTTTGAGCTCTTGCAGAAACGCTGGCAAGCCGCCTAAATCAACCATTTCAGGAAGTTGCCCAAGCGCATGGGCCTTGTGTCCTCCGATTTGATCAACAAGCATTTGCAAGATATCGCGTGGGTTTTCAAGAAAATCCGCCAAAGTATAGATATGGATGCGCGCATGTGCGTCAGGCGCGCGTAGTGCGTTCAGAAATTGGTTTTCGCGACGCTGCAAACGCGCGGCTTCAGTCCTCACCTCCGCTGCAGACCGACCTGATAAGAACAATGGAATCGACCAAGCGCCAGAGATCACCCAAACGCGCGCGTTGGTATCATGTGCCAGAAACCATCGGATAGACTGTGTATCCGCAGGCCCAAACATAAAGCATTGATATTGATCACGCGTGGTCCACATCAAATTTGTTAAAAATCCTTGCGCATTGTAATCGCGCAAGCGCGCACTGTCAGACAGCGCGCCGCGAAACACCGCTGCACCATCTGCAAAATGGGCCTTATCCTTTGCATAAAGATGCCCGTGAACGGTTGCCTCGGTTTGCAGCGCAAGCCAGTTCTGAAAACCTGGAAACAGCGCGTCAAAGCCCTGCATTACCGAAAACGGCGCGGCAGCGATCCCGTTTGCCTTTTGCATATTCGGAAAACGGCTATGCATATATAGACCTGCCCGCCCGCGCGTACGGCGCTCAACCGCTTTGTCGAAAATGCGGTCCACTGTGCCCGTACTCGGCCTTACAGCACCCGCTGCCTTATCCGTCGCGCAGGGAAAACTTTCATAGAGCACCTGTGCATTTGGCCAAATTTTACGCGCGACAAAGCAACCAGAGCGTCGTAATATTTCTACGTGATCATCGTAAAAGATATGCGGCTTCCCCTGAAAATCGAATTTTGACAACGTCAGTGATCGACTTTGGATGCGTGCTGCATGTTTACGTGCAAGCGTTTGAAAATAGCTTTCGTCAGGGATCCAAACCCGTTGGAAATATCGGTCATATCTGCGCCGAAGTGGGTCGTTCAAAATCGCCTCAAGCGTCTTACGCGTCAGACACCACCACTGCGATCCCATATGTGGCACTAAACCCTTTGGGGTTCGCCGCTTGATCCCAATGATCTGCTGCAACCGAACATAGCCGTCAAACATCCGCCGCCGCCGTTTCCAAGCAAAAGGGAAACGCAGGGTAAATCGTTCACGATCAAGCCCACCGATCGTCCAAGGGACGTCAGCGGTCGTGGCGCTTTCGATGAAATCGGTTTGAGGGCTGGCATCCAAAAATGCGCGCAGTTCCGAGATTGGGCGAAGTGGCAGGCAGGAACCGGACGCCAAAAAGACGCGCCCCACTTGTTCAAACTCAGCCAACAAATGCTGCACGGCGTCTTGCGTGGCCGCAACCAGCCCCCACATGCCCCATTCGCAACGGTGACGCGTGCTAAACCGGACGTCAGCCAGATCATCCAAATTTGCAACAAAGCTATCATAGGTCGTGTCATCGACATTGCTATCGACATGTATCGCCACCGGACACCCGCCCTCAGACCAATGGCGCACCATCTGTTCTGCACGGTCAAAATCCGTATGTACCAATATGACGACACCTAAACTCATGCCCAGTTCCCCTTGGACATCAAGCCGAGCGCCTCAAGCTGGCGCCAGTTCAAATATTGTTCGCTCCACTGGCACCAGATTTCCGGATCGTTATCAGCACCGGCATAGGATTTATATTCTCGCCCAGCACCATAGTGTTCGGCGCGTTCCGCTTCTTGACTGGCGCGCGGGCCAAAGGTGTTCAGAAACTTTGCGTGCAACAATACCCCGGACGTTTTCTCACCCCCATTTTGCCCGTAAACAAGGTTTAGCCCGCGCGGCAAAAGCATGTGGGTAGAGCTGACATAGGTGAAATCACGATCCCATTTAACGAAGGGAATTTTGTTCAATGCCGGGGCTTGTCTGGGTTTTTCTGCAAAGAAAACGCGTGCGCGCGCCCCCCCTTGAATCCACAAATTGCGGTAAAAATCATTGCGCTTGAGCGTGTAATTTCCTGGATCAAACCAATTGGCAAGTTTGAACGGGTCCGCGCCGCGTTGGTAAACCGCGTCACTGACTTGCCCTTTTGGATACATATCCAGCATCATCGTGCCGAACGACCGGACTTCTGACGCTTCAAGCCAATCGGCCAAGGCCCGCACAGGCCGTGTATCGCAAAACGGGTAGACAAAAAATTCGTCGACATCGACAGTTAATACCCAGTGGCCATGCGCGTATTTCCCTTGCAAATAGGTTAACCAATCCATCCCAAAACGCGATTTACCATAGTGTGCATCCGTTTTCCAAAGCGACACATCCGGCTGACCTGCGACATACGCGTCGCCGCCATCATCGCTGCCGTTGTCGACCAAAAGAAAGTGGGTCACCCCCAGTTTGCGGTAATAGTCCAAGAAAAACGGCAGTCGGATATCTTCGTTTCGAAACGTACAGCATAGCAGGATATCAGATGGGGTAATTTGCGCTGTGCGATCTTGGATAGGGGTCAATTCACGACCTTTACGGCGCGCGCGTATTTTCCAACGTTTCCGCCGTAATCGCAGCCGATATGATGTCCAAACCCCCAAAATGTATCCCTCTCTAACGCCATTCACCCGGCGCAATCAGCCCAAGCTCAACGAGCTGTTCCCACCCTTTATAGGTCATAGACCTATCGGTCCACAAATCAGGGCCTGCAATCAAACCCTGATAATATTCCGCATAAAGCGCACTATTCTCGAAATGCTGCTGTCGATCCATTTCCTCGGACGAACGGGGTGCGATATCGGGCAGAAATTTGGTATGCAACAAGACGCCCGTCATCTTTGTCTTTGATGGCCAGTCGAACACCTGATTCAACCGTCGCGGCAGCATGTGATGGGTCGAAGTCACATAAACATTGCGCCAGTGCCATTTGACTAGTGGGGTTTTATTCAGGCTCGGCGCCCGATCTGGGTCAGCTTGGAAAAACACGCGGTCACGCACCCCGCCTTGAATCCATTGGTTGCCGAATACCGGATGCACCCGATGCCGATACCCCGATCCATCAAACCAGCCCAGCGCAGTAACAGGGTCTTGTCCTTGTTTATAAGATACATTGGTTAACGGCCCCTGAGGATACATATCCAACATCAACGCACCAAATGTGGGCAAACCTTGTGAATCGAGATGGGCCGTCAACGCTTGCAAATCGCGGCTGTCGCTTTGCGGATAGACCAGCAATTCATCAGCATCGACAGTCAAACACCAGTGATCCGATCCATATTGCCATTGCAGCCAACCTAACCAATCCATGCCAAACCGCGATAATTTGTAACTATGCGATGTGGTCCACAGAGAAACGTCAGATTGCTTGGCTAGAAAATCGGCCGTACCATCCGTGCTAGCGTTATCCACGATAAGAAAATGTGCGACGCCAAGCTTGCGGTAATAGTCCAAAAAATGCGGCAACCGCAGCATTTCATTGCGCACCGTCGAAAACGCCAGAATTGCACCGGGCGTGATCTGTTTAGTACGATTGGAACGCAGTTCAATCTGCTTGCGGTTGCGCCAAATGCGCAACAGAATGCGCCGCCGTTTCCAGCGCAAACGGTACGCTAACCATGCATCCGTGAACTTCGCGCGCAATCTTTCCCCTTGCTGCCTAAGCAGGCAATTTCAAATCTTTCAGGAACGTTGTTAACTCGTCACGCAGTTCAGGCCTGTTCAATGCAAATGACACCGTCGCTTGCAAAAATCCTGCCTTTGACCCGCAATCGAACCGCTCCCCTTCGAACTTAAACCCAAAGATGTCACGTCCAGTGGTCAGCTCATAAGCGATCGCGTCAGTGAGCTGGATTTCACCACCAGCACCGCGTTCGATCTTTTCAAAATTTTGCATAATACGTGGCGTCAAAATATAACGCCCAATCACAGCAAGATTTGATGGCGCCGTGCCGGGGGCAGGTTTTTCGACCATGCCTTTAACCTCAACAACCGATCCTTCGTCACTGATTACATCCAAAATTCCATAGGACGATGTTTTTTCTGGCGCGACTTCCATCGCAGCAACCATTGCACCGCCTGTGTCTTGATAGGCTTCGATCATCTGTTGCAGACAAGGTTTCTCTGCCGCGATCACATCATCAGGCAGGATAACCGCAAACGGTTCATCGCCAATCAATTTGCGCGCGCAAGACACAGCATGCCCGAGGCCAAGCGCCTTGTGCTGACGGATATAGGCAATCGCACCGCTGTCCATATTGGTGGCTTGCAAGGTTTCAAGCAGCTCTGTCTTGCCCGATTTGCGCAACGACGATGCCAATTCAGGAGAATGATCAAAATAATCTTCGAGCGCAGATTTCCCGCGTGACGTCACAAAAATAAAGTCTTCGATCCCCGCAGCCCGGGCCTCGTCAATCGCGTATTGGATCAACGGGCGATCCACCAAGGTCATAATTTCTTTGGGGACAGATTTGGTTGCGGGCAAAAACCGCGTTCCCATGCCAGCCACTGGAAAAATTGCTTTGGTTACTTTTCTTTTCATGTCCGTGCCTCTTTATTACTTACACTCAGCGTAGTGCCGATGGTCGTGGGCCTAAAGGGAATTTTTCTAGCTTTTATGCCCCAGCGGCTAAGCATCGCCCATTTCTTGCAACATTGCCTCAATAAGTGGCACATCTTCAGGATTGTTTAATTCCCAAAACTGACGACCCTTTCCCTCAACTTCGACGCAAAGCACGGGCGTACCGCGCTCCAAGAACCGGAGCTGTTCCAGACCTTCGAGCTGCTCGAGCGGCCCTGCGTCCCATGTCGGATAGGATAAAAGCGCATCGGGTCGGTAAGCGTAGACACCCACATGGTGAAACACAGGCGTTTCATCCGCATCCTCATAGGTCTTACCCGTATAGGGGATCACCTCTTTTGAGAAATAAAGCGCATTGTTACTCTTTCCAAACACGGCCGTGGTGCCCCCAACGCGACCGGCGCGGCGATCAGCCATAAAGCTGTTTAAGGCGCGCCCTTCGGTCCGTAAAACAGGCGTTGCCACGTCTGCTTGCGGGTTGGCACGTAGCCCAGCAACAAGATCTTCGACGAACCACGCAGGTGTTAGCGGCGCATCACCTTGTAAATTCACGACAATGTCGTAGCCGCCACCGATATTTGCGACCGCTTCGGCACAGCGTTCGGTCCCGTTTTGGCAATCAACCGATGTCATCACCACCTCGGCCCCAAAGTCGCGCGCAGCTTCCGCGATACGGTCATCGTCCGTCGCGATCACAACCCGATCGACACCTTTCACTTGCATCGCGGCATCCCAAGACCGGCGGATCAGCGTTTTCGCAATCCCATCAGCCCCGCGCAATTCAACAAGCGGCTTGCCAGGATAGCGGGTCGATGCATAGCGCGCTGGGACAACGATAAGGACAGGCATTATCCTTGCTCCAACGTGACACCCGGCGACAGCGCAATAAAGAATGGGTTTTCGAAAATAGGTTTGCCATAGGTCAGCGGCGTATGATCATCAAACCGCACCACCTGCCCGCCGGCCCCTGTCAGTACGGCATGCCCGGCAGCCGTGTCCCATTCCATCGTGCGACCAAGACGTGGATAAAGATCGGCCTCGCCCGTTGCGACCAGACAGAATTTCAACGATGACCCTGCGCTTTTCATGTCTTGGACATTGTATTTATTGATATAATCATCTGTCGCTTGATCCCGGTGGGATTTGGACGCAACGATCAAAAGCGCGCTATTGTCCGGCTTGGACACCTGCAAAGGCGCCGTTTCACCAACCATATCTTTCGCAAACACGCCAGTTTCCTCGACCGAAACGCCCGCCGCATCGGTATAAAACAGCCGCTCTTTGGCGGGAGCATAAACGATCCCGCGGACCGGGACGCCATCAACCACATAAGCAATGTTCACCGTAAAATCTCCGCGCCGTTTGATGAATTCTTTGGTCCCATCCAACGGGTCAACGATTAAAAACGTGCTAACGGATTGACCGTGCGAGTCTGACTGCTCCTCGGTCACAAGCGGCACATCAGGGAATGCCGCACGCAGGCCTGCGCTGATGATTGCATCGGCCGCTTCATCTGCTGCAGTTACCGGGCTTTCATCGCTTTTCGCGCGCACATCAAAATCATCGGCAGCGTAGATTTCCATAATCTTATCGCCCGCCAAAAGCGCGAGTTCCCGCATCACGGTGTTCAGTTTCTCAAAATCCATCGCGGGGGTCCTGTTTATTGAATAATTAGGGTGTGGCGGTTATGAAGGCTTGATCCAATGACGGCAAGCCAATCCTAGCGCAGGCACAGAGCGAAAGCATCACCATGTTTCAAACCCGCCGGAATGTGTCGACCTTAGGCAGCTTTTTCAGCAATCTCGACCTGATTTACGAAGTCACCGTGCGATCTGTGCGCGGTGGCCACAGAAATGCTGTCGTCGGCCTTGTTTTGACTATTTTACAAAGCCTTGTTTTGGTGGCCGTATTCTTGGTGATGTTCATGGTCGTCGGGGTGCGCAGTTGTCCGATACCGGGCGAAGATTTCCTGATCTACATCATGTCCGGCGTGATGCTGTTTCGTACACATGTCCAATCCGTTAAGGCGACCCAAGGGGCTAACGATGCATTGGCGCCGATGATGCTTTATGCGCCAATGAACCCGATTGTGACGATATGCGCATCAGCGCTTGCAACATTGTATCAACAGCTTTTGGCGATTTTGGTCGTCTTAACAGTCTACCATTGCGCAGTTACCCCGATCTATATCGACAATCCGATTGGCGCGATGGGAATGTTTTTGCTCGCGTGGTTTTCGGGATGCTGCATCGGGGTTCTATTTCTTGCCATTACGCCATGGTTTCCACGTACAATGGCCATTGTCGGGCAACTCTATCGCCGCATGAATATGATTGCTTCTGGTAAGATGTTTTTGGTAAACTCTCTGCCTGCAAGCATGATCGCGATGTTTGACTGGAACCCCTTGTTCCACATTATCGACCAAAACAAAGGCTTTGTTTTTCTGGATTATAACCCACATTTCACCACAATTTCTTACCCATTGCAGGTATCACTGGTCTTCTTGGTTCTCGGCATGATGGGCATGTTTTTCACGCGGCAACATGTTTCTGCCAGTTGGAGCATGGGGAAGTAGGGCGTTCGCCAACATCTCTTAACTTTCCCCGAACAAAAAACCGATTTTTTGTTGTTTTGTTGAGCCCAGAGCGCTTGCAGCCCCGATTATGCATCCCTATATACGCCTAGATCACTTGTTTAGGGGGGTTCCCCTGATCAACAGAACGTAACTGGTGCGGGTGCCGAAACGGGTTCGCGCTACTCAAACTGCCTAAAGTAAGGGATTTGAAAAATGGCCAAAGTTATTGGTATCGACCTCGGAACGACAAACTCTTGTATTGCCATCATGGATGGCTCTAAACCACGCGTGATTGAAAACGCCGAAGGTGCGCGCACAACGCCATCTATCGTTGCGTTCACCGACGACGAACGCCTTGTCGGTCAGCCTGCGAAACGTCAGGCCGTCACCAACCCAGAAAACACAATCTTTGCTGTGAAACGTTTGATTGGCCGTCGTTTTGACGATGCCGATCTGGCGAAAGAAAAGAAAAACATGCCGTTTGAAATCGTCAATGGCGGCAACGGCGATGCGTGGGTTGAATCCAAAGGTGAGAAATACTCCCCTAGCCAGATTTCTGCTTTCATTCTTGGTAAGATGAAAGAAACCGCCGAAAGCTACCTTGGCGAAGACGTCACACAAGCGGTTATCACCGTTCCTGCGTATTTCAACGACGCTCAGCGTCAGGCAACAAAAGACGCCGGCAAAATCGCGGGCCTCGAAGTGCTGCGCATCATCAACGAGCCAACAGCGGCTGCGCTGGCATATGGCCTTGATAAAGAAGACACACAAACAATCGCGGTCTATGACCTTGGCGGTGGTACATTCGATGTGACCATCCTCGAAATCGACGACGGCCTGTTCGAAGTGAAATCTACCAATGGTGACACATTCCTTGGTGGTGAAGACTTTGACATGCGCATCGTGAACTACCTCGCGGATGAGTTCAAAAAAGAGCACTCAGTCGATCTGACTCAAGACAAGATGGCGTTGCAGCGTCTTAAAGAAGCTGCGGAAAAAGCGAAAATCGAACTGTCTTCGTCTTCCAGCACCGAAATCAACCAACCGTTTATCTCTATGGGATCAAACGGCCAACCATTGCACATGGTCATGAAACTGACCCGCGCGAAACTGGAATCGCTTGTTCTGGACCTGATCAAAAACTCGATCAAACCATGTAAAGATGCGATCAAAGATGCTGGCCTGTCCGTTGGCGACATCGACGAAGTTGTTCTTGTGGGTGGTATGACCCGCATGCCGCGCGTCAAAGAAGAAGTCGGTAAGTTCTTTGGCAAAGAGCCGCACCAGGGTGTGAACCCGGATGAAGTTGTTGCCATGGGTGCCGCCATTCAGGCCGGCGTTCTGCAAGGCGACGTGAAAGACGTTGTTCTGCTCGACGTGACACCATTGTCATTGGGCATCGAAACATTGGGCGGTGTGTTCACACGTTTGATCGATCGCAACACAACGATCCCAACGAAAAAATCGCAGGTTTTCTCAACTGCCGAAGACAACCAAAACGCGGTGACCCTGCGTGTCTTCCAAGGTGAGCGTGAAATGGCCGCCGACAACAAAATGTTGGGCCAGTTCAACCTCGAAGAAATCCCACCCGCACCTCGCGGCCTGCCACAGATCGAAGTGACCTTTGACATCGACGCCAACGGCATCGTTGAAGTAGGCGCCAAAGACAAAGGTACCGGCAAGGAACAGAAAATCACGATCCAAGCCTCTGGTGGTCTGTCAGATGACGACATCGAAGCAATGGTGAAAGACGCGGAAGATAACGCCGAGGCCGATAAAGATCGCCGCGAGCTTATCGAGGCCAAGAACCAAGCCGAAAGCCTGATCCACTCGACCGAAAAGTCGATGGAAGAGCATTCTGACAAGGTCGATCCAACAACCATCGAAGCCATCGAATTGGCCATCGCTGCGTTGAAAGACGATCTTGAAGACGGCACCGCCGAAAAGATCAAATCGGGCATCCAGAACGTCACAGAATCTGCGATGAAACTGGGTGAAGCCATCTATAAATCCAGCCAAGAAGAGGCCGGAGAGGCCGAGCCCGACGCGCCAGCCGCCGATGAAGAAATTCTCGACGCTGACTTCGAAGATCTGGATGACGACAAGCGCGACAACTAAGCCAGCGCTGTCTTAGGAAAGAGGACCGGCCCACCACCGGGCCGGTCTTTTTCCATTCCCAAGGGGGAAATTATCATGGCAAAACGTGACTATTACGAGGTTCTTGGTGTCGCAAAAGGCGCCGATGCGGCGGCCATCAAAAAGGGCTATCGCCAAAAGGCGAAAGAATTGCACCCTGACCGCAATGCCGACGACCCGACCGCTGAAACCAAATTCAAAGAAGCCAACGAGGCTTACGAAGTCCTGAAAGACGCCGAGAAGAAAGCAGCTTATGACCGTTATGGTCACGCAGCCTTTGAAAACGGCATGGGCGGTGGAGGGCAGCGTCCGGGTGGCGGTCAAGGCGACTTTGGCAGCGCATTTTCGGATGTGTTCGACGACCTGTTCGGCGATTTTATGGGCGGCAACCGTGGCGGCGGTGGGCGTCGCGGCGGCGCACAACGTGGCAATGATCTACGCTACAACTTGCGCATTAGCCTCGAAGAAGCCTTTGCTGGCCTCACAAAAACGGTGAATGTCCCAACTGCGGTCAGCTGCGAGGTCTGCAGCGGCACGGGTGCCGAAGGTGGATCAGAACCCCAAACCTGCCCAACTTGTGCGGGCATGGGAAAGGTCCGCGCACAACAAGGTTTCTTTACCGTTGAACGCACCTGCCCAACCTGTTCTGGCATGGGGCAAACCATTAAGGACCCATGTAAAGCTTGTCATGGTCAGGGCCGCGTCGAGAAAGAAAAATCGCTTTCCGTCAACATTCCTGCTGGCGTCGAAACTGGCACGCGTATCCGTCTTGCTGGCGAAGGCGAAGCCGGAATGCGCGGCGGCCCGACTGGCGATCTTTACATCTTTATCGAGGTCAAAGATCACGCGCTGTTCGAACGCGAAGCCAATAACCTGTTCTGCCGCGTGCCGGTATCGATGGCGACCGCCGCTTTGGGTGGCGAAATCGAAGTGCCGACCATCGATGGTGGCCGTAGCCGCGTAAAAGTACCCGAAGGGTCGCAATCAGGGCGGCAAATGCGCTTGCGTAGCAAAGGGATGCCCGCCCTACGCGGGGCCGGTAGCGGCGACATGTTCATCGAACTCGCCGTTGAAACCCCTGTTAAACTGACGGCGCGCCAGCGTGAGCTTCTCAAAGAATTCGACGAGCTAAGCGAAGAAAACAACCCGCATGGGTCGAGCTTCTTTACCTCTGTCAAAAGCTTTTGGGACTCGATGAAAGGTTAAGATAAGGTCCCGGATCGTACCGGGGCCTTATTCACGCTTCATTAACCGATACCGGCGAACAATTGGGATATGTCCCATTTTGCCGAATCGCGCTCTCTTTTTGCTGACATTGATGACGTTGTGGTGCCCGCCAAGGCGCGCGCACCTTCCTATCTGCGCGACCACCGCAAACGGTTGCGCGATCGGTTCCTAAACGGCGGCGCGACAGCCATCCCCGACTATGAACTGCTTGAATTAATCCTCTTTCGTGCGATCCCACGCCAAGATGTGAAACCGTTGGCACACTTGCTGATTCAAACCTTCGGTGACTTTAATCGCGTCGTATCAGCGCCCGTAAGGCAACTGACGCAGGTCCGGGGCGTCGGCGAATCTGTAGCGACTGAATTGAAAATTGTCGAAGCAGCGGCGCACCGTCTTGCCCGCGCGAAAGTAATGCAACGCCATGTGGTATCCAGTTGGGACGCGTTGTTGAACTATTGCCACACGACAATGGCCCACCGCGATACAGAACAATTTCGCATCCTGTTTTTGGATACCAAGAACACAATTATTGCCGACGAAGAACAGGCAAAAGGCACGCTTGATCACGTGCCAGTCTATCCACGCGAGGTCGTCAAACGCGCGTTAGAGCTAAATGCAGCTGCATTGATATTGGTGCATAATCATCCTTCAGGTGATCCAACGCCATCGGCCGCCGATATCGACATGACCGCGCAGGTTAACCGCGCTGCGCAGGCGCTTGGCATCACACTGCATGATCATCTTATTGTTGGAAAGTCTTGCGAAACCAGCTTTCGTGCACAGGGGTATCTGGGCGCGGATGCTTAACGCACGAGACTTGTATAGGGCGCAATCGCATCCGGCAGCATAACGAATTCACCCGCTGAACTGCAGGCCGGCACCTGAATTGACACATCAATCGGCACCCATATTCGTCCTGAAACCACATGGATAAGTTGCGTACTAAACAAACGACCACAGTTTTGCAGGGTGACCATCAGGCCAACCGGCATCGTTACGGAAATATCAGCTCGATCAAAACGCGCCGGATACGAGTAAACTTCAGCCTGATAAGGAATATCAGCGGTGTGCGTCCCATGGCTTGTCACAAACCCATGCTGCCCCATCGTCGCCAGCTCCGCCGTATGGCTCGAGCCTGTCCAAATATGCCCCGGTTGGCCAATGCTTGCCCCAACCTCTAGCACGTGCAGTTGCAACTTATCGGCGCCACGCCATTGCAGAATTGTGCGGTCATATTGCGAAACATCCGGCGCGTAGATCGCCACACGCGCAAATTCAACGTTATCAAATAAGACAGATATCTGCGCGTCTTGTGCCATAATCGGGAGAGTGACTTCAGCGGTGCCCAATCCGTCTGTACGCGATGAGAACCGCAAGCTTTCATGCAAGATGACAAAATCTGCATTCAGGTGACATGGTGCCTGCACCGTCAAAAGCGCCATTTCGGCAGGTTTCTCGGTCGCTGAAAGCATCACTTTACAAGCATCTTCGATCGCGGGTACAGCCGAGATCGTACCCATTGCGGGCGCGGTTTCCTCTGTATTTGTCTCACGCACAAGCGCAACGTGTTGAACGTTTGAAATGTGGTCGACAAGCCTATGCGCATTTTCGGGCACGCCAAAAACCGAACTCGTTTGGCTGTTCGTCACAACTGTCACGGCCCGCGGTACAGCCGTGCGGGCCGGTGTGCTCGCTCCATCCGAGGGTGTTTCCCCAATTTGAACCAAAAACCCAAGACCAAGCGCGGCCGCAACTGTCGACAAAACCGTCCTATATGTGATCGTGCGCGCCATAGCGATTCCGTTAACCCTTCACAGTGGCAAACAGTCTAGCAGCGTCTGGCAACGGGTCTAAGCATTAATTCACGCAAAGCGACCGTGGCAATGCTTGAATTTTTTACCTGATCCACAGGGGCAATCGTCATTCCGCGAAGGATTACCCCATGTGGTCGTATCGTTTTCGTCAAAACTAGGGAGCGCATTACCCGTTGTGGCCGCCGCCACTGCGGCCGCCTGCTGCTGCTGCATTGCCTGCGCGATCATGGCCTCTTGTTCTTCTTTAGACATCGGGCGAATCCGCGACAATTGTTTTGTCACATCTGCGCGCAAACCATCCAAGAGACTTTCAAACAATTGGAAGCCTTCGGTTTTATATTCGTTCAACGGATCTCGCTGCGCGTATCCGCGAAAACCAACAACCGACCGCAAGTGGTTCAGCGTCAACAGATGCTCACGCCATTTACTATCGATCGTTTGCAGCAATATCTGTTTTTCAACACGGCGCATTGTTTCATCGCCAAAACTTTCTGTTTTTTCAGCCATGAATTTGTCGCAAGCGTCTTCAAGACGTTCAACAATGTCACCATCATCAACACCTTCTTCAGACACCCATTCTGCGACGGGTAAATCAAGCCCAAGCTGCTCTTTCACGGCCGTTTGCAACCCTTCTCCATCCCATTGATCTGCATAGCTTTTTGCAGGGATGTAGTCGCCGACCAGATCGTCTATCACCTGATCGCGCATATCTTTGGTAATGTCGGACAGGTCCGTTGCTTCCATGATATCGCGGCGCTGCGAAAAGATCGCTTTGCGCTGATCATTCATCACGTCATCGTATTTCAACAGCTGCTTACGGATGTCAAAGTTGCGCGCTTCGACCTTTGCCTGCGCGCGTTCCAGAGATTTATTGACCCAAGGGTGCACAATCGCTTCGCCGTCTTTCATACCCAATCCGGACAACACTTTATCAAGCCGTTCAGACCCGAAAATCCGCATCAGATCATCATCGAGCGAGAGGAAGAACGACGACCGCCCCGGATCACCCTGACGACCAGAACGGCCCCGCAGCTGGTTATCAATCCGGCGGCTTTCGTGGCGTTCTGTCGCCAAAACAAACAGCCCACCTGCATTTTTGACGGCTTTTTCATCAGTATCGTGAGCGGCTTCAATCTGTGCGCGGATCGCTGCGTGATCGCCCTCGGGATTGGCGGCGATAGCTTCCATGATCGCGAATTCGACGTTACCTCCCAGCTTAATGTCAGTCCCTCGACCCGCCATGTTGGTGGCGATAGTTACAGCGTTCAGACGGCCGGCGTCCGCAACAATCTGCGCTTCTTGTTCATGTTGGCGGGCGTTCAACACGTTGAATTTAATGCCTTCAGCACCGAGAAGTTGTGCAAGATGCTCTGACTTTTCAATCGAAGTCGTCCCAACCAAAATCGGTTGCCCAGTGGCATGTGCCTCTTTGATTTCTTTGACGACGCCTTCGAATTTTTCTTTGGCGGTGCGATAAACCTGATCATGTTCGTCAACCCGCGCAATCGGACGGTTGGTGGGCACTTCAACCACGCCAAGCCCGTAAATTTCCATGAATTCTTCGGCTTCCGTTGTCGCGGTCCCTGTCATGCCACCCAGTTTTTCGTATAGGCGGAAATAGTTCTGGAATGTGACCGACGCCAATGTGACGTTCTCGGGTTTGATCGCGACGCCTTCTTTGGCTTCAATCGCCTGATGCAACCCGTCAGACAGCCGGCGTCCATCCATCATCCGGCCCGTGAATTCATCAATTAAAACAACCTGGTTGTTGCGCACGATGTAGTTGTCATCACGCGTGAACAGCTTATGCGCTTTCAGCGCTTGGTTCACGTGGTGGACCAAGGTCGCACTTTCCGGATCGTATAGCGTTTGACCTTCAGGAAGCAGGCCCAATTCGGTCAATCGCGCTTCAAGGAAATCGTTACCCTCATCAGTGAATGTCGTCTGTTTGGTCTTTTCGTCCAGCGTATAGTGTTCTTCGAGAATTTCCGGAATGACCTTATCCATAGTCGCGTACATTTCGCTACGATCTTCGGCAGGGCCGGAAATGATCAGCGGTGTCCGTGCTTCATCGATCAGAATACTGTCGACCTCGTCCACAATCGCGAAATTGTGGGGGCGTTGGTACATCTGTGACAGCTCGGATTTCATGTTGTCGCGCAGATAATCAAAGCCAAGTTCGTTGTTCGTGGCATAGGTCACGTCACAGGCGTAGGCTTCTTTCTTTTCGTCATCCGGCTGATTGGGCACAACAACGCCAGTTTTCAGACCCAATGCACCGTAAACTTTGCTCATCCATTCAGCGTCGCGGCTGGCAAGATAATCGTTCACGGTCACGATGTGCACGCCTTTGCCTGTCAGCGCATTTAGATAGGCCGCAAATGTCGCCATAAGGGTTTTACCCTCACCGGTTTTCATCTCGGAAATGTTACCTTGATGCAGGAATATCCCGCCCATCAACTGCGTATCAAAGGCACGCAGGCCCAAAGAACGTTTGGCCGCTTCGCGACAGTTGGCAAAGGCTTCCGGCAGCAGTTTATCAAGGCTTTCGCCACTCATGGCGCGTTTTGCGAGCGCCTCTGTCTTGTTTTTGATGTCTTCGTCAGAAAGGGCTTCGAACTCAGGCTCAAGCGCGTTGATCTGCGCGACCAGCGGGCGAACAGCCTTCACTTTGCGGTCGTTGGCGGTACCAAACACCTTTTTGGTAATCGTTCCAATACCCAGCATATTCACTCCGGCGGCGCATCTGCGCCTGTCTGACATCAAATTAAGACGAGGCCGCTTGTAGGCCCGCGACTGGCCACATACAAAGGGCCAAGAGCCAGCCCCGTCGAGGCATCTTAGGGATGTAAGGGGCCGGATATGCAGTGTCAACGCCACGCACCCGCGTGGATCATTTAGGGATCGATTTATGCTGAAACATGTTACATTTTTGGGTGCAACCGCGCTGACAATGTCATTGTCAGGAACCGCATTTGCCCAAGACGACGTAACAGTCGACACCGTCATCGCGACTGTCGGCGAAACTGAGATCACATTGGGCGAAGTGCTGATCGCACGCACCGAATTGCCAGAACAATACGCGCAGTTTCCCGAAGAAGTGTTATTTGAGGGATTGATTGACCAATTGATCCAACAGCAGCTTCTTGCAGATACTGTCGAAGACGCCCCTGCCACTGTGCTATATGCGCTCAAAAACGAAGAGCGCACGTTGCTTGCGGGTGCGGCAATTACTGTTGTCGCCGAAGCCGCGATTACACCAGACATCATTCAAGCTGCCTACGACGAACGCTTTGCGAACGCCGAAGAACTTCCGGAATTCCACGCGGCGCATCTTTTGGTTGAAACAGAAGAAGAAGCAATCGCCGCAAAGAACCGCATTGATGAGGGCGAAGAATTTGCAGATGTTGCGCGCGCCGTGTCCACGGGTCCAACTGGCCCAAATGGTGGTGATCTTGGTTGGTTCGGACCCGGTGCAATGGTCCCCGAATTTGAAACCGCCATCACCGAACTTGAAGTCGGCGGCGTGTCTGATCCGTTTGAAACCCAGTTTGGTTGGCACCTTGCAACATTGCTTGAAGAGCGCGTGCAACCACGTCCGACGCTCGAAGAAATGACCCCGCAGTTGACCGGCGAATTGCAAGAGGCTGCAATCACCGCGCATCTTGAACAGCTTGCCGCTGATTCAAATGTCATAAAGCCCGAAGAAGGTCAGTTCGACGCCACCATCATCAGCCGTTTCGACCTGCTGGATTGATCGCGTGACTGTTTCACCGCTTGCCCCCGCGCAATTTCCGGACCTTCCGGAAATTGACGGCGTCACTTTTGCGTCAGCCGCAGCCGGTGTACGCTACGCTGGACGTACCGACGTGATGTTGGCTTGCCTTTCCGCCGGCAGCGCGATTGCCGGCGTCTTCACCCGTTCCGCGACGCGGTCAGCAAATGTATTAGATTGTCAGGCGAAATTGGGCGGTGACCCAAGCGGGCCAGCGGCGATTATTGTGAATTCCGGAAACTCAAATGCGTTCACAGGAAAGCGTGGCGACGATAGTGTTGTCGCGATTTGCGATGCCGTGGCATCAACGTTGTCAATTGACGCCGCGCGCGTCTTTACTGCGTCAACCGGGGTGATTGGCGAACGGCTTCCGCATGATCGGATTACAGCAAAAATCGCAGAGCTTGCGGCGAACCAAAGCGCGGACAAGATCGAAGACGCGGCGCGCGCCATCATGACCACAGACACCTTTCCCAAAGGCGCGAGTACAACGGTGATAATCGCCGGCAAACCCGTGAAAATCGCCGGAATCGCCAAAGGTTCAGGCATGATCGCTCCCGATATGGCGACAATGCTGGTTTATCTGTTCACCGATGCCAAAATTGCCCAAACCGATTTGCAGCAAGTCGTCAGCGAACAGAACGACAAAACCTTCAACTGCATCACGGTTGATAGCGATACGTCTACTTCTGACAGTCTTATTCTTGCGGCAACTGGCGCATCTGACGTCGATGTCACTGGAAACAGCGATTTCGTTGATGCACTACACGGCGTGATGCTTGATCTTTCACATCAAGTCGTGCGCGACGGCGAAGGCGCGACCAAGTTCGTGACTGTCGATGTCACCGGTGCTGCCGATGCCAAAGATGCGCGCAAAGTCGCCATGGCCATTGCCAATTCACCCTTGGTCAAAACCGCCGTCGCAGGCGAGGACGCCAATTGGGGCCGTATCGTCATGGCGGTCGGGAAATCTGGGGCTGCGGCAGATCGTGATCGTTTATCCATTCGCTTTGGTGATATTCTCGTCGCTGAAAGCGGCTGGCGCGCACCCGATTATTCCGAAGAGGTCGCGAGCGCCTATATGAAGAACCAAGAGCTAACGATTGGTGTCGATCTTGGGCTTGGAACCGGCGCATCAACCGTTTGGACCTGCGACTTGACCCACGGCTATATCGATATCAACGCGGATTATCGGTCGTGAAGACCGTGCTTGTCTCCGCAGTTGCCTTGATTGATCCTGACGGGCGCGTGCTTTTAGCACAGCGCCCTGCGGGCAAATCTATGGCCGGGCTATGGGAATTTCCTGGCGGCAAAATTGAACCAGGTGAAACGCCCGAAGCCGCGCTCATCCGCGAACTGCACGAAGAGCTTGGCATTGAAACATGGGGTTCATGCCTTGCGCCGCTTACTTTCGCGAGCCACAGCTATGATGATTTTCACCTGCTGATGCCGCTGTTTGCCTGTCGTAAATGGGATGGCACACCACAGGCTCGCGAGGGTCAGGTACTGAAATGGGTGCGCCCAAATGATATGCGCGATTACCCAATGCCAGCGGCAGATGTGCCGCTAATCCCCATCTTGCGCGACTGGTTATAAACGACAAAGGGCGGCCCGCTGGACCGCCCCTTTATTTATTGACGTTATGCCCCCTACAGGTTGCGTTCGACTTCTTCACGCTCGAAGATTTCGATCACATCGTCTGGGCGGATATCGTCGTAGTTTTCAAACGCCATACCACATTCTTGACCTGACTGCACTTCGGGGACTTCATCCTTGAAGCGTTTCAGTGTCTTCAGCGTACCTTCGTGGATAACCACGTTGTCGCGCAGTAGGCGCACACCAGCTGAGCGGCGTGCGACACCTTCGGTGACGATACAGCCGGCAACCTTACCGACGTTCGATACCTTAAAGACTTCTTTGATGGACGCGTAACCGATGAATTTCTCGCGAATCTCAGCGGAAAGCAAACCAGAGGCCGCTGCCTTAACATCGTCCACAAGATCGTAGATCACCGAATAATAACGGATCTCAACGCCTTTTTGGTTGGCTGTGTTCCGTGCAGATGTGTTTGCACGTACGTTAAAGCCAAACACTGGGGCGCCCGATGCTTCGGCCAGACCAATGTCGGTTTCTGTGATCGCGCCAACGCCCGAATGCAGAACCCGCACGCGGACTTCGTCGTTACCGATTTTCTCCATCGCTTGCACGATCGCTTCGGCAGAGCCCTGCACATCGGCTTTAACGACCACAGGCAATTCGTTGACGTTTTCGTTTTGCTTGGCGTTTGCCATCAACTGTTCAAGCGTCGTCGCAGCACCCGCCGCAGCACGTTTTTCTTTCGCTGCCTTTTCACGATATTCCGCGATTTCACGTGCTTGCGCGTCGGTATCAACCACGTTCAGCACGTCGCCCGCTTCGGGTGTGCCATTGAGGCCAAGAACCTCGACAGGCACGGCAGGGCCAGCTTCAGTCACGCGCTCACCTTTATCATTGATCAACGCACGGACCTTACCGTGCTGTTCACCAACAACAAAAATGTCGCCTTGGCGCAGGGTACCGTTTTGGATCAAAACAGTTGCGACCGGACCGCGACCAACATCAAGCTGCGCCTCGATCACCGCACCTTCGGCAGAACGATTAGGGTTGGCTTTCAGTTCTAGAATTTCAGCCTGTAACGCAATCGCTTCAAGCAACGTATCCAGACCTTGGCCTGTCATCGCTGACACTTCGACGTCTTGCACATCGCCAGACATCTTTTCAACAATCACCTCGTGTTGCAACAAATCTGTACGTACTTTGTCGGCGTTTGCTGCTGGCTTATCGATCTTGTTGATCGCGACAATCATCGGTACTTTCGCGGCTTTCGCGTGATTAATCGCCTCGATGGTTTGTGGCATCACCGCATCATCAGCAGCCACAACAAGTACAACAATATCAGTCACATGCGCACCGCGTGACCGCATTGACGTAAACGCCGCGTGACCCGGTGTATCAAGGAATGACAAAACAGCACCGCTGTCTGTTGTCACCTGATAAGCACCGATATGCTGTGTGATCCCGCCAGCTTCGCCAGCGACAACTTTTGCATTCCGGATCGCATCAAGAAGTGATGTTTTACCATGGTCAACATGGCCCATGATCGTGATGATCGGCGGACGCGGTTGCAGATCTTTTGGATCATCATCAATCTTGGTGATCACATCTTCGACGTCCGCATCAGAAACGCGGACAACGGTGTGGCCAAATTCTTCGATGATCAGCTCGGCTGTGTCCGCGTCGATGGTTTGGTTCTGGGTCGCCATGATGCCATTTGTCATCAAGGCCTTTACCACATCTGCCACACGTTCGGACATCCGGTTTGCCAATTCTGAAACGGTGATCGCTTCGGGCAGGGCAACGTCGCGGAATACCTTTTCACGCTCAGCCGAAACACCCATTGCTTTGGCGCGGGCACGGTCTTGTTTACGCTTCATCGCAGCCATTGAACGCTGACGGCCACCTTCGCGGCCTGCCGTTGCATTGTTGAGCGTTAGCTTACCAGAACGACGGCCATCGTTGGCGCCACCACGACCGGGTTTTGCTTTGGCTGCTTTGTCACGGCTTGGTGCGTCGCGGTCTGTTTTACGTGGCGCAGAAGATGGGCGTGTAACGGCGGTTTCGCCAGGCGCGGCAGCGGCAGCAGGGGCAGCGGCGGGCGCATCTGCTTTGGCTTTAGCTTTTGCAGCTTCGGCACGCTTGCGTTCTTCTTCTTCGGCTTTTGCCTTAGCGCGCTCCTCGCGGGCTTTTTCTTCAGCTTCTTTTGCTTCGATCTCGGCGCGGCGTGCTTCGCGTTCAGCGGCGCGGGCTTTTTCTTCGGCTTCGCGCTTTGCTTTTTCTTCTGTCTCGCGGGCCTTCGCCATCGCGAGCGCCTTCATCCGGCGTTCGAGTTCGACATCTGAAATGCCTGCAGGACGTTTTGAAGGGTCGCCACCAATGGGGCCGGAACCACCTGTTGGTTTGGCTGCGCCGGGTTTTGGTACCACAACGCGTTTACGCTTGGTTTCCACCACGACATTCTTGGTCCGCCCATGGCTAAAACTTTGTTTCACGTTGCTTGGACGCGAACCACCGAGACCGAGTGTCTTTTTACCGTCGTTATCGCTCATTTAGCTTCTATATCCTTCCCGGAGGCCGTATCGCCACCGTCCACTTCGCGTAAGCCACGTAGCCTTGTGGCTTCCTCTACAACACGATTGCTGAGTCCGCCAGTCGCAAGCGCGCCATGTATCACACTTTGCCGCCCAAAAGCCAAACCCAATTCTTCGGCTGTGAAGCAGCCAAAGTACCGGGCACCTTCAGGCGTCCATAATTTTGCTTTGCCCCGTTCGGACCCATTAGAGGCCTGAACCAAGACTCGAACCCGCTCGCCACCAGCGAGCCATCCTTTAACCTTTTCAAACCCACAGACCGCGCGGCCCGATTTACGCGTCATCGCGATCAAATCCACCGCGTGACGTGAAATTTGCCGTTCTACTTCGGCGGTCAGACCGTCAGGAACGGTGACCGCTTGTTTGGCAGAGCGTGAAAACTGCCCTTTGTTTGCCGCATCTAACGCTTCGCGTGTTGACGAAACATACATGCCGCGGCCGGGCAATTTACCAAGAACATCGGGATAGACCTGATCATCGGGCCCCACAACAAACCGAACCAGCCCAGCCTTTGGCTGCGCTTCGCCGGTGACGATACACTTACGTGTCGCCGCGTCATCTTTTGCTTTGTTGTGGCCGCCACGCGCCATGATCTATTCCCTCAAAGGGCCTGATTAGGCCTCTTCTTCCTCTGTCAGTTCTTCTTCTTCGGCCTCAGCTTCAAGCTCAGCCGGATCAACCCAGCCCAACATGACGCGAGCGGTCATGACCATGTTTTGCGCTTCTTCCAAAGACACTTCAAACGGTTCCAGAACGCCGTCATCTTTGCTGCGCTCGCCATCGACGATGGTCCAGCCGCCAGCCAGTTCCCAGTCTGCGCAGGTTGCAAAATCTTCCAGCGTTTTCACGCCGTCTTTGCCCAGTGCTTCTAGCATATCTGGAGTCAGGCCTTCGAAGTTCACAAGGCTGTCTTCAACACCCAACGCGCGGGCTGCATCCATTGCTTTTTTCGCTTTGGCTTCAAGATAGTCGCGCGCACGTGCCTGCAATTCGCTGGCAGTATCGCCGTCAACGCCTTCAATCACGGTCAGTTCGTCAACTTCGACATAGGCCACCTCTTCGAGGTTTGTGAACCCTTCGGAAACCAATAGTTGGGCAAAGAACTCGTCCAGATCAAGAGTGTCCATGAACAATTTCGTGCGCAGCTCAAACTCCGCCTGACGACGCTTGCTCTCTTCTTCTTCGGTCAGAATGTCGATGTCCAAGCCAGTCAATTGTGACGCAAGGCGCACGTTTTGGCCACGACGGCCAATCGCCAATGACAGCTGTTCGTCAGGAACAACAACTTCGATTTTGCCAGCTTCTTCGTCTAGAACAACTTTGGATACTTCGGCCGGCTGCAACGCGTTCACAAGGAAAGTCGGCATGTCTTCATTCCAAGGAATGATGTCGATCTTTTCGCCCTGCAATTCGTTCACAACAGCCTGAACACGTGATCCGCGCATACCGACGCAGGCACCGACAGGATCAATAGAGTTATCGTACGAAATCACAGCAATTTTCGCGCGTGAACCCGGGTCGCGGGCAACGGCCTTAATGTCGATCACGCCTTCATAGATTTCAGGCACTTCCATTTTGAACAGCTCGGCCATGAACTCTGGCGCTGTCCGTGAAAGGAAAATCTGCGGTCCGCGCTGTTCGCGACGAACTTCTTTGATGTAGCAGCGGATACGGTCGTTCGGGCGGTAAGCCTCGCGGCCGATCTTTTCGTTGCGACGCAAGACAGCTTCGCCAGCGCCCACATCCACGATGACGTTGCCGTATTCTTCGCGCTTAACCAGCGCGTTGATGATTGTGCCGGCCTTGTCTTTGAATTCTTCGTATTGCTTGTCACGCTCCGCTTCGCGGACTTTTTGCAAGATCACCTGCTTGGCAGATTGCGCAGCGATCCGACCCAGTTCAACAGGTGGGACTTCTTCGACGAACTGCTGCCCCACTTCGGGATCTTCCATGTATTCGCGGGCTTGCTCGACGGTGAATTCAGCCTGATAGTTTTCAAGCTCTTCTTCCTCAACAACCGTACGCACACGTGTAAACGTGGCTTTACCGGTCTTACGGTCGATATCCACACGGATGTCCATTTCAGCGCCGTAGCGAGACTTTGCAGCCCGCGCGAGCGATTCTTCCATCGCTTCAACAACCAAGCCGGGCTCGATGTTTTTTTCACGTGCGACGGCTTCGGCCGTTTGCAAAAGCTCCAGCTGGTTCGCGGAAGTATATGCCATCAGGTGTTCTCCTCACCATCAATTATGGTTTCAATCTCATCAAATTGGGCTTCGTCGATTTGGCCCGCATCTTTACGACCGCGCAAAACATCGCGGATCAATTCATCTGTCAGTACCAGTTTGGCGTCTGACAGCCATTCAAATTTCAGACCAATCGTCCCTTCGGGGATCGTGATCAACACTTCGTCACCTTCAACGCCAGCAAGCGGGCCTTTGAAACGGCGACGGCCATCAATCAATTCGTCGGTTTCGATCTTGGCCTCAAAGCCTTCCCATTGCGCGAAATCTTTGAACCGTGTCAGCGGGCGGTCAATGCCCGGGCTAGAGACTTCAAGGTTATAAACATCAACAATCGGGTCTTCGACATCCAAAACCGCGCTCAGCGCCGTGGACACATGCCCGCAATCGTCGACTTCCATCGTGCCATCAGGCTTTTGCACCATGATTTGCAGGATGCTTTCCTTGCCAGTCATCAAACGCACACGCACGACTTCGAACCCCATGTCTTCGACGACGGGGGTGATAATTTCAGCGATACGGCGGTCAATGGCCGCTTTGGCGATCAGGTCGTTCATATCTCTCTCAAGCACAAAAAAACGGGCGCGCGGCCCGTTGATGTTTCCCGGTGGAACCTTGGGTTTGGAAGCCAACGTGCCGCTATTACCGACCATATACGCCCACGAAGGTGAGTCTGCAACCCCTTGCGGGCGCGATCAGTATCCAAACACCAAAGCCAAAACGCCCCACCTTTCGGCAGGGCGTTTCGATTGTATCAGTGGAGTAGCGTTTACGCGACAGACCAGCGCTCTGCCATACGTGCGTTATCCATCTGCCAGATGTTCCCAACAACTTCAGGAGATACGATCCGGTTGTTCACGGCTTGCACGTAGTTCGCGAACATTGGGATCAATGTGCCGCCTTCTGTGCTCAGGATTTGCTGCATTTCATAGTACTGACCGCGGCGGACATCACTATCAAGTTCAGCGCGTGCATTTACCAGAAGCTCTTCGAAGCGTGGGTTATCCCACATGCTGTCATTCCATGGAACGCCAGCTGCATAGGCAGATGAGAACATCCAATCTTCGGTCGCGCGACCAGACCAGTAGCATGCGCAGAATGGCTTTTTCAGCCAAACGTTTGACCAGTAACCATCGGCAGGCTCTTGCACTACGTTGATATCAATGCCGCCCGCAGATGCAGATGCTTGGAACAATTGTGCAGCGTCTACAGCACCCTCAAACGCGGCATTTGACGCAGACAGATCAATGCTCAGACCATCAAGACCAGCCTGTTGCAAGTGATACCGCGCCTTATCGGGATCGTACGCCAGCTGCTCCATTTCAGCATGATAATACTGGTTCGCTGGGCCGATTGGGCTGTCGTTACCAACTTTACCGTGACCAAGCAGGATCTTGTCGACCATTTCCTGACGGTTGATGCCGTATTTCAGCGCCTGACGCACGTTAACGTCGTCAAATGGGGCGGTGTTTGTGTGCATCGGGAAAGTGTAGTGCTGGTTGCCCGTTACTTCTTGGATACGCACAGCAGGATTGGCCTTAAGCAGTGCTTCAGCCTTAAAGTCGATCCGGTTTACCGCATCGACCTGACCCGTCAGCAATGCGTTCATACGCGCAGTGTTGTCGTTGATCGCGATGTATTCGATTTCTTCGAAGAAACCAGCATCGTCACCTTTATAGTGGTTTTCGTAACGCTTACCGACAAAACGCACACCCGGATCAAATGCAGCAACTTCGTAAAGCCCTGTACCGATCCCTTTTTCGATCGCTTCTTCAATTTGGCCAGCGGGATAGATCAGCAGGTGATAGTCAGACATCAGATATGGGAAATCCGCGTTGCCAGATTCCAGTGTGAATTGCACCTGATGTTCGGTAATTTTAGTCATTTCAGTAATCGCTGCAACGATTGGCTGCGCGGCAGATTTAGAGCCTTCGACCACGTGCATCTGAAGCGATTCAATCACATCGTCAGCACCAAATGCCTTGCCGTTGTGGAATGTCACACCTTGGCGCAGGTTAAATGTCCATACTTTTGCATCGGGACTTGCTTCCCAGCTTTCTGCCAATTCGCCCTTTAGTAGGCCATCTGCGCCGTTTTCAGTAAGACAATCAAACACACACCCCATGGCAGAGGCAATCATGAACAAATCAGAGTGCGTGCGCCCATCCCAGCTGTCAGATGTGTTGGCACCGTTAAGGCCAGCGGTGAGTTTACCACCACGTGATTGCGCACGTGCAGGCAGGCCCGTCAGGCCCAGTACGCCAGCAGCGACACCCGTTTTCAATAGACCGCGTCTACTAATTCCATTCATTTGTCATTCTCCTAGTTAGCTTGCTCGAGCGATAGTTTGCCCGTTTGTTCCATTCAAAAATAGACGATTCGTTTTACATCTTATCAACCGCAGCATCGCCGATATTATCTACACCGCGTTCCTCAAGCAGATTAGTGAGCCAATCTGGGTCCATTTCCGGGACCGAACTAAGCAACAAATCAGTATATGCATGGTGCGGCGGTTTGAACATATCGGCTTTTGGCCCTTGCTCCACAACGCGCCCATCTTTCATGACGACGACTTCATCCGCAATTGCGCGAACCGTCGCCAAATCATGGGTGATAAACATATAGGTCAGACCAAGATTATCTTGCAAATTTGCCAAAAGCCGCAAAATGCCTTCGGCAACGAGCTGATCAAGTGCGGATGTGACCTCATCGCAGATAATAAACTTTGGCTCTGCGGCCAAAGCGCGGGCGATGCCGATCCGCTGTTTTTGGCCGCCTGAAAGCTCTGAAGGCAGACGGTTGTAGTATTCCGTCGGCTCTAGCTCAATTTGTTCTAGCAATTGGTCGACACGTTTGCGTTTTTCTGCACCTGTCAGACCTAGGTAGAATTGCACAGGTCGCGCAATAATTTGCCCAATCGACATGCGCGGGTTCAGCGCTGTGTCAGCCATTTGGTAAATCATCTGAACCTGACGCAGTTGATCTTTGCTGCGCTTCTTATAGCTGGCTGGCAGCGTTTCACCTTCAAGCAAAACCTGACCCGCTGTTGGCGGCAGCAATCCGGTGATACACCGCGCTGTCGTGGATTTGCCTGAGCCAGATTCACCGACGACCGCGACGGTTCGCCCTGCATGCATATCAAAGCTGACATCATGCAAGACCTTCGCGGTGCCATAAGATGCGTCAACATTCTTGATGCTGACCAACGGGACCGCACCTGTCGCAACGGCCGGTTTTTTTGGGCGTTCAAAGCTGCGTACGGCCCAGAGCGATTTTGTATATTCCTGTGTTGGCGCGCTCAACATCGTTCGGGTATCCGACGTTTCGACCTCGTCGCCCTTTAGCAAGACCTTAATCCGGTCGGACATTTGCGCAACAACAGCCAAGTCATGGGTGATATAAATCGCTGCCGTGCGAAATTGGGTCACAATATCACGGATCGCGGAAAGCACCTCGATCTGCGTGGTCACATCAAGCGCCGTGGTTGGTTCATCAAAGATAATCAGATCAGGGCGGCACGACATCGCCATCGCAGTCATCGCGCGCTGCAATTGCCCACCGGACACCTGATGCGGGTAGCGAAAGCCGATTTCATCTGGATTGGGCAACCGCAATTTGCGGTAAAGCTCCATCCCGTCTTCTTCACTTTCACCACGGTCCATAACCCCATGCTGCATCGGAGCCTCGACGTGCTGATCAATCAACCGGTGTGCGGGGTTAAAGCTGGCAGCCGCGGATTGCGCAACATAAGCGATACGTTTGCCCAGCAGGCCACGTTTTACAGCGGCGGATGCAGTCAACAAATCAATACCGTCAAATTCCACGCTGCCGCCGCTAATCCGAACGCCGTCACGGGTATACCCCATTGCGGCAAGGCCCATCGTTGATTTCCCAGCACCGGATTCACCGATAAGTCCCAGCACTTCGCCGCGGGCAAGGGTCAAATCAACACCGTTGATAATTGGGTTCCACGTCTCGTCGCTGCGGCCTTCGATCTCGACGCCGCGCATTTTCAAAAGCGGTTCAGTCATTCTTTGAGCCCCGATGATTTATACAGCATCCAGTCCACCACAAAGTTCACGGCTACCGTTAGCAGCGCAATTGCGCCCGCCGCCAAAAGTGGCGCAGTGGCTGCCAATGGTGCAAACTGCGCATAGTTCACAAAGCCACTAAGATCGCGCACCATGGTTCCCCAATCAGCCAAAGGTGGTTGGATACCCACACCAAGGAACGACAGCGCTGCAATTGTCAAAAACACAAAGCAAAAGCGCAGTCCAAATTCAGCAAGCAGCGGCGCCGTTGCGTTGGGCAGGATTTCTTTGAAGATGATATATCCAAAACCCTCACCACGCAGTTTTGCGGCCTCGATGTAATCCATCACAACGATGTTTTGCCCAACGGCACGCGAAAGACGAAACACGCGGGTACTATCAATCACTGCGATGATCAGCACCATAAACACGGTTAATGGAATACCCAATTGCGGGGCCCAAACGCTCGCGATTGTCATCAACAACAGCGCAAAGATCAGCGATGGAATGGCCATCAAAACATCGACCAAGCGCGAAAGAATTTGATCCAACCAACCACCAAAGGTCGCTGCCAGAAAGCCAAACGTGCCGCCAAGAAAGAAGGCTAGAAGGGTCGTCGCAAAGGCGATGCCAACGGTGTTTTGTGCGCCGTAAATTAACCGGCTTAGGATATCGCGCCCAATTTGGTCCGTACCCAAAGGAAAGTCGGGGTTACCGCCCAGCGCAGGATCACCACCCGGGGTGATATTAGCTGCAACACCGGGGATAATTTGTTCTTGGCCGTAGGGGGCCAGAACCCCTGCGAAAATAGCAAGAATAGCGTAGATCAAGATAATCAGCACACCAAAGGCGGCCGTTAGCGGCATATCGCGGAACATTTTGCGTGACCATGCTGTTCCAACAGCGCGCCCTGCGGTCCGAAATAGCCACGCGGCAATCGCAAAGATGATGAACCCTTCGATACCGATCCGCAAAAAGAAGAATTTATTCGCAATCGCCGGGTCGCTGCTGCGACCTTGCATATACGCCCACACCAGCCAGCCCAGAATGAGGGCAGCGACAACATAGCCGTAAGCCACGCCAAACGGCATATCGCGAAACTTGGGCGTTTGACCTGTCACTTGCTGACCCGCAAAACGGAATGTCCACGCCAATACGCCCATGCCGACCAATGTCGCTACAATCCATAACATCATTTCGGGTGCCTCAGACGTGGGTTGGACAGGATCGACATGATGTCAGCCGTCAGGTTCAAAAGAATATACGCGGCGGCAAAAATCATGCAGCAGGCTTGTACAACAGGAATATCGCGGGTTTTCACACTGTCTACGAACAGCTGCCCAATACCCGGATACACAAATACCACTTCGACCACGACAACACCCGTGATCAAATAGGCGAGGTTCAACGCAACTACGTTGATGATCGGCGCAAGCGCGTTTGGTAGCGCGTGTTTCACAATCACGCGCATCGGCGACATCCCCTTAAGCCGCGCCATTTCGATATATGGGCTGGCAAGCAGGTTAATAATTGCGGCACGCGTCATCCGCATCATATGCGCCGTCACAACAAGCGTCAGCACAAGCGCAGGTAGCATTGATTTGTTCAATCGTTCGCCAAACGCCATCCCGTCATAGATATTCGACAATGATGGGAAAATTGGGTTCAGCACCGCCAGAAACAAAATCAACACATAAGCAAGAAAGAATTCTGGGCTTGAGATTGACGTCAGCGTGAAAATATTGGCCGCCCGGTCAAATACTGAGTTCCGGTATAGCGCCGCCAAGACCCCCAGCCCCACAGCAAGCGGCACGGCGAATGCCGCGGTGACCGCAGCAAGGAACATCGTGTTGGCAAAGCGCGGCGCGATTTGTTGCGCAACCGTCGTGACCCCTGACGAGGTCCCACTGAAACTGGCAGCGTTTGCGCTTGCAAAACTGGACCCAAAGTCACCCTGCACAACACCAGCCAGCCAGCTAAAATAGCGTGTCACAAGCGGTTGGTCCAAACCCAGATCGCGGCGGATTGCAGCGACAGATTCTTCGGTTGCGCCTTGACCAAGGATCGCTTGCGCAAAATCCCCCGGCAACATGTTCACGGCGACAAAAATGACCACGGAAACGATCAGCAAAGTGACCAAGCCCAGCGCAAGGCGCTGCAAGATAATCTTAAGAACGGTGTGCAAAGTATCGCATTCCCAATTGGTTAAGCGACACCTTAACGGCGTGAAACAACTTGTAAACCCTTGTAAACTCTAAAGCCCGGTGAAAGATTGTGCGGAATTGTAACGATCCATGCAGTGAACAAGGGCCGCACTAATCGCTGGTTCTGACAATGCATGCCCAGCGCGCGCAACCATAATTAAGCGCGAATTTCCCCATAATTTCGAGAGTTTGTGCGCAGAATCCGGTGGACAAATCATATCGTAACGCCCCTGCACAATCACGCCGGGAATATGTGCGATTTTGGCCAATTGGTCTGGGTGTAAAATTTGTTGTGATTTGTCCAAAAAACCATCGTTTACAAAATAGTGGTTTTCAAGCCGTGCAAAGGCGCGCGCGTACTCTGCAGGGGCATCACCTGTAACTCCGTCGCTTCCAATCGCGGCAAGCGCATTTTCCCACGCCGTCCATGCCCGCGCGTATTTCACTTCTTCTGCGTGATCACCGCTGAAAAGACGTCTGTGATAGGCCGCTACAAAATCACCATGCTCATCTATAGGAATCAATGATGCAAAGCGGTCCCAAAGCTCTGGCCAAAATCGGCCCGCACCACCGCCATAAAACCAATCAAGCTCTGGTTGCGTCATCAAGAACACGCCGCGCAAAACCAAGGCGCGCACTTTTTCGGGATAGGCTTGCGCATAGATCAACGCCAGCGTCGCCCCCCAACTGCCGCCAAAGACGACCCAATCATCGATACCAAGGGTTTGCCGGATCAATTCAATATCCGCCACCAGATGCCAGGTAGTATTCGCGACAACGCTGGCATGGGGCCGTGATTTACCGCAACCTCGCTGATCAAAAAGAACAATCCTGTAGATTGATGGATCAAAATATCGGCGCATCGCAGGGCTACAGCCGCCGCCCGGCCCACCATGCAAGACCACTACCGGGATGCCATTTGGGTTGCCGCATTGTTCAACATAAACATTATGCCCGTCGCCCACATCCAACATACGGCGGTCGAACGGGTCCAAAGCTGGATAAAGATACGCGTATGCGCTTTTATGCCCTACGGTTTTGTCCATAATCACCCTATATCCTACGTGTAACGCACTGACCATCCGGAGCCAGCACATGTCTGCCACCAATACCGTCGACCCATCCGAGATCGCCAAATTCGAGGCAATGGCCGCAGAGTGGTGGGATTTGAACGGGAAATTCAAGCCCTTGCACATGATGAATCCGATCCGATTGGACTATATCACTCGTCAAATTGCCGCTGAATTTGGGCGTGATCTGACCAAGCCGAACCCGTTCAACGGATTGCGCATCCTTGATATCGGTTGTGGTGGCGGGCTGCTTTGTGAACCAATGGCGCGGTTGGGCGCAACAATTGTCGGGGCAGATGCAGCTGAGCGCAATATTTCCGTCGCCAAGGTTCATGCGGCCCAATCCGGGCTAGACATAGATTATCGCTTTGTCACAGCCGAAGCGCTTGCTGCGGATGGGGAACAATTTGATGTCGTCCTTAACATGGAAGTTATCGAACACGTGGCCGACCCTCTCGGGTTTTTGACCGCCTGCCAACAGCTGCTAAAGCCGGGAGGCATCCAGATTTGTTCAACCATCAATCGCAATCCAAAGTCCTTTGGCATGGCAATTATCGGTGCCGAATGGATCATGCGGTGGCTTCCCAAAGGCACGCATGAATGGGCAAAATTTATCACACCTGATGAGCTTTATAAGCTGATAGAAAACGCCGGCCTCACCCCCGTGGATCGCAAAGGGTTTGTCTTCAACTTTGCGCAATTTACTTGGTCAATCTCTGATCGGGATCTGTCGGTAAATTATGTCACAACGGCACTGAAGCCCGCGACGTGACATCCCGTTCTTTTCATGCACTCTATAAGTGTAGCTAGATTGAAAGTCGCCCCAATTGAGTAACCTTATTCAAACCTGGAAACGAAACCGGGCCAACCGTACCAAAGAAGATCAGCTCATCAAATGGCTGCATAAATGTACGCTTGATGAGTATGTAAAGGCGGGCGCCAAACGCCCGTCGATCCAATTAATTAGATCGGAAACGGGCACCGGTGGGCTGGACTTCACAATCGCGAAACACGGCAACGCACTTCGTGTTTATCTGAACAAGGACACACCTGCCTACGGGTTTGCAGATATTACCAACAAGATCGCGGCTGCGTCTTACTGGATGCAGCACACTAATTCTAAAGTTAAATCTATCACTTTATATGGCGATGATGGACAGGGGCCAAGCACAGCGAACTACAGTTATTCTAGCTGCTCACCTAGCGTTTCAATGTTGCCTGATCCGCATTTTTTTCGCTCGCATGGCTACAAAGCAACGAACTATTTTGCGGCGACCAAAGCGCTCAAATGGGATGATCGTTCTGACGAGATTGTCTGGCGTGGACGTGTGAATAATTCTGGCCTCTTTTCCCTTGATCCAGCGCTTCAGGACAATCCCGGGGTAATGCAAAGACTCCGTATGGCACAAAAATGCCAAGCACTCGGGATCGATTTTCGGTTTGTGGATGACGTCAACGCCATGGTTCACGGGCCGCTTGCACGCGCCAGGCTGATCGGGGAGTTCATTCCCACACTTGAATGGGGTGGCATGAAGTACGCGATTGATATTGATGGGTTTACCAACGCGTGGTGCAATTTCATGGAACGGCTCAAGTTAGGCTGTTGTGTTCTCAAAGTTGAAAGCCAATTTGGGTTTCGGCAGTGGTATTATCACAAGCTAACCGCATGGGAACACTATGTGCCAATCAGCGCCGATATGTCCGATTTAGCGGCAAACGTTGACTGGGTGAAATCTAATCCGGACAAAGCGCGCGCGATTGCGGCGGCTGGTCAGGAATTGGCACGGGCGATGACATTTGAAACAGAAACCCGCGTTGCGGCGGACATCATTAACACGACAGAAGGCGCTATATGACATTTTGGACCAACAAATCAGTTCTGGTTGCAGGTGGTGCCGGGTTCATCGGCACGCATCTCGTCCGGGCATTGATTGCGCAGGGTGCGCGCGTCAACGTTGTCGATAATTTTTCGACCGGGTCGCGTGAAGGTGTTGCACTGCTTGGCAACCATCAGCTTACCGTCACCGATCGCGACATCGCAACGGTTGGGTCATTTCCACAGGTTGATATCATTTTCAATCTGGCAAGCCCCGCATCCCCGCCGCAGTATCAAGCTGATCCGCTGCAGACGTGGCGCAGCAATATCTATGGCACTGCGATCCTACTTGATCACGCGCAACAGTGCGGCGCCTGCTTTGTTCAGGCCTCAACCAGCGAAGTTTACGGCGACCCGCTGTCACATCCGCAAAAGGAATCTGATTGGGGCAACGTGAATCCCGTGGGGCCACGATCCTGTTACGACGAAAGCAAGCGCGCCGCCGAAAGCCTGCTGATGGATGCATTTCGACATAGCGAGACAAATATCCGCATCGCCCGCATCTTTAACACCTACGGGCCGGGCATGGCCCGCGAAGATGGCCGCGCCTTGCCAAATTTCATCGCACAAGCCCAAGCAAACCGCGCCTTGACCATTCACGGCGATGGCAGCCAAACCCGCAGCTTTTGCTATGTTTCAGATACTGTTGATGGGTTGATGCGGCTTGCCAGTGAACCCGGCGCTAAGGGCGAAGTGATCAACATCGGGAACCCCCATGAAGTCACAATCGGGCATATCGCAGCCCGCGTGAACGCATATTTTGGGAACGACACACCAATTGAATTTCACCCGCGGCCCGTTGATGATCCAACCCGTCGCTGCCCTGATATATCCAAAGCACAATCAATGTTGGGATGGGCACCGCAGGTCACCCTAGATGATGGGTTGGCGCAAATGATCGTGGCGCAAACCGATGGTGCTAGTCGATCTCGCTCAGCTTAAGGCGCATTTCACGCATAACTGGCAAAGCGCTGCGCACTTTTTCTTCGCCAACGGTGGTGACGACTTCGGCGATGAGCGGAGCAATCACATCCAAGGCGGCGTCACGCGCTGATTGGCCTGCAGGGCTAATCGCTACCAGTTTGCGGCGGGCATCATCCCAATCAGGGCGAACATGCACCCAGCCTGCGCGCTCTAGCTTATTAAGCGTGTTTGTCATTGCGCCTCGGGTCAGATGAAATGTCTTGGCCAATTGCGCCGGGGTGCGTTCAACGCCAGCATGTGCCAGTTGGTTTAGCACCGAAAAATGTGAAAGCTCCATTCCTTTGGGTAAAACCCGCGCCACGCTTGCGCGCGCAAGCTGATCAACGACCAAAATTTCGCTAAACAGCGATACAGCAAGGTTTTTAGTGCTTTCAGACATTATGGACCTTCAAAAGCCCTGTCAGATGCAAGAGCCGCAATACGTTTGCGGCTTTGTGCCACTTTTGTCCGATCAATATCAACCATCGTGATTCCCGGCGACGTGCCGGAATCCGCCAATACCTCGCCCCACGGAGAGATAGCCAGCGAATGCCCGTAAGTTTGGCGCGTTCGCCCGGTCGATGACGCATGTGCGCCCGTTTGCGCGGCTGCCAAAACGTAGGATCCGGTTTCAATCGCCCGTGCACGCAATAGCGTTTCCCAATGCGCCGCCCCCGTGACAGGCGAAAACGCCGCTGGCACCAGCAAAATTTCAGCGCCACTTTGCGCTAAGGCGCGGTAGAGATAAGGAAACCGTAAATCAAAACAAATGCTGAGCCCCAGAATCCCAAAAGGCGTTTGTGCAATCACGGCACGCGTACCCGGCCGATAGCCAGCGGATTCTTTGTAGGTTTCCGTTTCTGACACGGCGACATCAAACATGTGGATCTTGTCATAGCGCGCGACGATATCCCCAGACGGGTTAATCACAAAGGACCTATTGGCAAATCGCCCGTCAGGATCACCCGTTTTCAATGCAAGTGACCCAACTGACAGCCAAAGCTTATGCGTCTTTGCGGCCTCACGGAGCCCGATCAGTGTTTGATCATCAGCTTCGTGCTGCAAAACCCGCTGCTGATGATCCCGGTCCATCGAAACACAGTTTGTGACCTCTGGCGTGGCAACAAACTCTGCCCCTTGGGCCGCCGCACAGGCAATTAAAGCCACTGTATCCGCCAAATTCTGCACGGGATCGTCGCTCGAGTTCAATTGGATCAATGCGGCTTTCATACCGTCAGCATAGCATCCAATTTACCACTACGATCAAGCGCCATAAGATCGTCACATCCGCCGATGTGTTTTCCACCAATGAAAATCTGCGGCACTGTGCTGCGCCCATTGGCACGCTGGATCATCTCTGGGCGGCGCTTGGGCTGCTTAAGAATGTCAACTTCGGCAAAGCTAACACCCTTTGCGGATAAAAGCCGTTTAGCCATATGGCAAAACCCACAAGTGGCTTTTGTGTAAATCTCAACAGTGCTCATCTATATCATCCTTAGTTTGCTTGGATGTATTTAGGCATCTTTGACCACCCTTGCCAGCGTAACAATTGACACATTTGTGGCACCTGCTGTCAGTAGGGCCTCGGTCGCGGCGGCCAAGGTCGCGCCAGAGGTCATGACATCGTCGACCAGAATCACCGATTTTCCTGCGATTGCGCCCACGCGTTTTGCGTTCGGCGAAATCGCATTTGATAGCGCAGCAAAGCGGGCATCACGGCTATGTCCTTCGAGCGGTTTGGTCTTTTTTGGGCGCAACAACGCATCCGCACAAGTTGGCACATTCAACTCGCGGCCCAGCGCCAATGCAAGCAAAGCGGCCTGATTGTATCGCCGCTTTACGCGGCGCTGCCAATGCAACGGCACAGGCACTAAAACCGTGTCATCGCGCAAAAGCGGCCGCGCCGCGCGCGCAAGCCAAATCGCAGCAGGCCGCGCCAAATCGGTGCGATCCCCGTGTTTCAAACCCAGCACTAACCGCCGGCCCACGCCAGTATAGACAAGCGCTGCACGGCCATGTTCCCACGGCCGCGCGATTTTCATACAATCATCGCATTGTACTGTTTCACTGGGATCATCGCCAGGCAAAGGCGTGCCGCAACTATCGCAGACCACCCCGCCAATAAACTGCGTTTCGCGCCAGCACGCCCCGCATAAGCCGAATTCTGAATCGGTCTGCGCATCACATGCGACGCATTGCGCAGGGTAAATTGCTCTGATCACGCTTTGCATTCGCATAATTGCACCCTAGATGGGGGACATGGAAAAAATGCCAACCCTATTTGACCGCCGCACCTTGCAACGCAACCGCGCCCGCGCAGATGCCGACGCGCTGTTCTTGCACGACGCATTGGCCGCCGAACTGCATGAAAGACTGAACGAGGTTAACAGAACCTTTACGTCGGTCGCGATTGTAACTGGATTTCCCGATTTTTGGGCGCAGGCTTTTCCCGCCGCTACGATTGTCGCGGATGAAGATGTTCTGGAGCTGCAACCGGGCGCACATGATCTTGTTTTGCATGTCATGGCGTTGCACTGGGCCAATGATCCGGTGGGGCAATTGGTGCAATGTCGGCATGCGCTAAAGCCTGACGGGCTTTTGCTTTGTGGGTTCTTGGGGGGGCAGACCTTGCACGAATTACGTGCGTCACTGGCCGAAGCCGAGGCTATTGTTGCAGGTGGAATTTCGCCGCGGATCGCCCCGATGGGTGAAATTCGTGATCTGGGGGCCCTGTTGCAGCGCGCTGGATTCGCGCTACCTGTGGCAGATGCAACCCCGCTGACGGCAAGCTATGCAAATGCGTTTCACCTGATGCATGATCTGCGCAAGATGGGCGAAACCAATGCGATGATCGACCGGGTGAAACACTTGACCCGGCGCAATATCATGACGGAAACCGCCAGCATCTATGCTGAGCATTTCACCAATGAAGACGGGCGTGTCGATGCCACATTCGAGCTGATCACGCTGACAGGTTGGGCGCCCGGAGACGGACAGCAACAACCTCTGCGCCCCGGCAGCGCGAGAACGCGGCTTGCAGATGCGCTAAGCACGGTTGAAACGCCGCTTGATCCGTCCGATACCTAACAAATCCCAGCCAAAGGCGATGCCAATGTCCGACACATCCCAGCCAGCAACTTGTCCTGCGCACGCGCCCAAGGACCACCCTGCAATCAAACCTGCTAAGATCGGCGTTTTGCTGGCAAATCTTGGCACGCCTGATTCCACGGATTATTGGCCAATGCGGCGGTATCTTAGCGAATTTCTATCTGACAAACGCGTTGTCGATTACCCTTGGTGGAAATGGCAACCGATCCTGCAGCTGATTATTTTAACAACACGCCCGTCAAAATCAGGGGCAGCTTACAAGTCGATTTGGAATAACGAGGCCAACGAAAGCCCGCTGCTGACAATCACCAAACAGCAAACCGCAGCGATCAAAGCCAAGATGCACGACGCTTACGGCGACAACGTGATGGTGGATTTTTGTATGCGCTATGGCAATCCGTCAACCAAATCCAAGGTCGCCGAAATGGTTGCCGCTGGCTGCACCAAAATCTTGTTTTTTCCACTGTACCCGCATTACGCCGGGCCAACCTCGGCCACAGCCAACGACCAATTTTTCCGAGCTTTAATTGATCAAAAACAACAGCCAATCGCCCGCGTCGTCGAACCCTACTTCGAAGACTTCGCATATATTGACGCGCTCGCGCAATCGATTGAACGGGCTTATGCGTCGGCTGATAATAAGCCCGAAAAGCTGATCTGTTCATATCACGGCGTGCCTGAACGTTACCTGCAAGAAGGCGACCCCTATCATTGCCAATGTCAGAAAACGACGCGGTTGCTAAAAGAACGGCTAGGCTGGAACGACAGTGAAATTGTCACAACTTTCCAGTCCAAATTCGGCCCCGAAGAATGGCTAAAACCCTATACCGTCGATGAAGTCGCGCGGCTGGCGCGCGAAGATGGGGTAAAAAACATCGCCGTCTGCGCGCCCGCATTTTCAGCGGATTGCATTGAGACACTTGAAGAAATCAATGAGGAAATCAAAGAAAGTTTTGAAGACGCCGGCGGCGAAGACTTCACCTATGTGCCCTGCCTAAACGACGACCCGGCACATATAGATGCGCTATCGAACATCATTGTGCGCAACCTGCAGGGCTGGCAGTCGTAGAATCGGCTTTATTCAATTTGCAAAATACACTTGAACTTCCGCGAAATTTCAGCAAAAGTGGATACAGTGATCCTATTTTATGGATACTGTCGTCCATCTATGCCTTTCGTCGGCGATTTTTTGCTTGTTGGCCCCATTGCCACCACATTTATCGCGTAACTATTGGGCTGTATTTTTTTTGGAACGCGCCATTGTTTCGGCGCAGGTTATTGGTGAATCATGACGACGGCAGCGCCTTCTAAAAACCTGACCAATTCGCCCACAAAGGGCGAAGCGCTCCCAAATGGGACAGCATTACTTGGTGATCAGTTCACCATTAAGCGGCGCCTTGGCAATGGCGGGTTTGGTATTACTTATCTCGCACAGGACAACTACCTTGGTCGCAATGTCGTGGTCAAAGAATGTTATCCTGAGGTATTCTGCCGACGCGACGGTAAAAGCGTCTATGTGCGCTCTGATCAGCATTATGAAAAATACCGGTCTATCGTCACGATGTTCATGCGTGAGGCACGGACAATTGCAAAGATGCGGCACCCGAATATTGTCGGCGTGCATCGCATTTTTGAAGATAACGACACAGCCTATATGGTGCTTGACCTTATCGAAGGGCGCGACCTTCTTGATATCATCAAAAAGGGTGACCAAAAGCTGAAGCCACAGCAAGTTCAGGAAATCATGATCAAGCTGCTGGACGCTGTTGATACCGTTCACCGCCAGGACCTGCTGCACCGCGATATTTCGCCTGACAATATCTTGCTTGATAAATGGGGCAGCCCGGTTCTGATCGATTTTGGCGCCGCCCGTGAAGAAGCAAGCCGGGAAACTCGCGAACTTTCTGCCGTTTTGGTTGTCAAAGATGGGTATTCACCGCAAGAATTCTACTTTGCTGGCGGCAAACAAAGCCCAAGCAGTGATCTTTACGCGCTTGGGGCTTCATTTTACCATCTTATTTCCGGGAAAGCCCCACCAAACAGCCAGACGCGCATGGCAGAATTTGCGGGTCAAAATCCAGACCCTTGTGTGCCGTTAGCGGGTCGGTTCGATGAATATGATCCGGCCTTCCTTGCGGCAATCGACAAGGCGATGAACATCCTGCCTAAAGATCGTTTGCAGTCCGCCCGAGAATGGTCCGATTTAATTGATGGTGAACAAAGCGAACGCATCACACCCCTGATTCTGTCGCAACCAGATAACCTTGGGCAGTCTTTGACTCGGCTTGTTTCCGAAACCAATGAATATGTACGCAAATCGCAGACCCTTGAACAACGACCACGTGAACGCAAAATCGAAACGCCCGTCAAACAAATCCCCAATTGGGTTCTTGAGTTTAACGAAGAATCGTCAAAAATCGTCAACAGTGGAAAAACGCGCGCGCAGTCACCTGCGCAAGCCGCACCAACCTATACGCCACCGGGGCTACAACCAGCCCAGCGAAGGTCACGCATTGGCATGTGGTTTATGCGCCGGTTTAGCTCTTAAATCAGCAGCACTTGCGTGCCTACGTTAGCGTAGCCAAACAATTCAGCAATCTGTTCATTATACAGCCCAATACACCCATTTGACGAACGGCGACCGATCTTGCGCGTGTCATGCGTGCCGTGAATACGGTAATACTGCCAAGACAGGTGAAGCGCATGCGTGCCCAGTGGGTTATCGGGGCCCGGGCCAATAAATGCGGGCCATTCTGGATTCCGAATACGCATTGATGGGGTTGGCGCCCAGCTTGGACCTTCGACCTTGCGGGTGATCTCGGTACGACCGGTGCGTGTCAAATCTTCAGTCAACGGAACGCTGGTCGGGAACAACTTGTAGATCGACTGATCTTCTGACCAGTAGTGCAGCGCACGTGATTGCAAGTCCACCAAGATCGCCCCCTTATTCAGGTTACTGAAATATGGCTGCCAATCCAGCGACCGAAAGCTAGAGATATTCCGCTGTACTTGCCCCGAGAGATCGCCTTCGATTTCCGTCGAGTTGGCAGTTTGCGCCACAGCGCCCGTGCCAATCATGGCAGCACTTGTCGCCAAAAATCCACGGCGTGACAGTTGGTTTTTCATTGCGGTCTCCGATCCGGTCGAAACTTTTCTTGTGTGCACAATCTATTGTGTCTAAGTGGCCACCGCAATTCAAACAAACGTCAACAGGGCAAAGTGGGTTTGAAGTGTCGCACTGATGTCGATAAAGATGAAAAATATAACCGAATTGGGTGACTGATGTACCGACGCGAATTACTTCTTGGTCTGGCAGCAAGCGCGCTTGCTGCTTGTGAACCGCAACGCCCATTGGGCGCAGATGGATTGCCCGTTGCCTCGGTATATCGAATCACCGAATCAGACGCCGCTGCCGTTCAATTTCGGATGCTTGATAGTGTGAACGCGTTGCGCGCCCGCGCAGAGGTGGCACCGGTTGAGCTCAATGCGCAGCTCAATGCGGCCGCCGCAACACATGCCCGTGATATGTCAGTTCAAAACCGCCCGTGGTTGTTTGGGTCCGACGGATCAAGCCCGCTTGACCGCGCCCGTCGTGCGGGATTCCAAGGCCGTTTGCTGGGTGAAAACATTTCTGAGTCCTATGAATCAGAATTACAGACATTGGCTGCTTGGATGGCCCAGTCCGATACCCGCGCCGTGATTTTGGACCCCAACGCGCGTGCGATGGGGATTTCATGGTATCAAGAATCCACCGGAAAACTGTGGTGGTCCATGAATTTCGGCACAGCATCCGCCGCCTAAGCGTAAATCGTCACCAAGGTACCGGTCTGCACCATCGCATAGACCTCATCCATTTCATCGTTTGAAATGGCAACACAGCCCCAGGTCCAATCCGTCTGCCCAACCCATTCATCTGGTGTTCCGTGAATGAAAATGTCGCCACCTGGATTAAGCCCCTGGCTGCGCGCATATGCAACATCATTCGCATCGGGGTAAGAAAGCCCAAGTGACAAATGATAACGGCTGTTCGGGTTGCGCCGATCAATCCTATACGAGCCTTCTGGCGTGCGCCCGTCACCTTCATGAACCTTATGGCCTTCGGGGGTAAAGCCCAATTCAAACCCGTATTCGCGTAGCAATGTGTTATTATGCAGCAACTGCATCCGCCGTTCACTTTTGAAAATTTGGATACGTGTTACTTCTGGTCCCGCATATGCGCGCGGTGCCGCGCTGCATCCGGCCACGCCTACCGCTGCGCCAACCATCACTGATCGTCTTGAAATCATATCTACTGCCTACTTGTCCCGGTCTACGCCGTTTTTTGCCTATTTAGCGGTGAATTGTGGCAAAAGGTAGGATTTTTTCAAACTGGTCTTCATTTTCGCGTGAAGGCTGCAACCATTTCGACATGCGGGGACCATCGGAATTGATCCACGGTCTGCACCCACGGCATCTCAAACCCAGCACCCACCAGCGTATTTGCATCCCGCGCGAATGTGATAGGGTTACAGGACACCATCGCAATTGTCTTAATCTCTGACTTTGCCAGCGTCGCGATTTGTGCATCAGCCCCGGCGCGCGGCGGGTCAATCACCGCCGTATCAAAGTGACGCAATTCATCAGATTCGAGCGGGCGACGGAACAAATCGCGCGTTTCAGTGGTGACTTTGCGCAGCTCATGCCCAGCGCGCCAGCCACGATCAAGCGCCGAAAGCATCTCTGCCTCTCCTTCGACAGCGTGAACCTCTGCGCGCTTCGCGAGCGGTAGTGTGAAGGTGCCGCAACCAGCGAATAGGTCAACAACGCGCTGCGCTTTACCTGTGATCTGCTCAACCGCTTGCAACAGCGCCATTTCCCCATGTTTGGTCGCCTGCAAAAACGCACCGGGGGGTGGTGTGACCTTAGTGCCGCCGAAATCTTGGGCCGGCGCGTTAATGGTCACAACGGGTTCGTCGTTCCATACCAGCCGCGAAAGCCCGTGACGGTTTGCGAATCCTGCCATTTCGACACGGAGTTGCGGCGTTAATTCTTTGTCGGTCGTCACCAAAACATCCGGGCCAAGTGGCGCGTCGGTCACGGTTAGGTCAATTTCGCCTTTGCGTGAACAGGCCAGCACGGTCAATTCTTCCAGCGCAGGTAAGATATCCAACAACGCAGGTGTGACCAATTGGCAATCAGGCACAGCGAACAACGTATGCGAGGCCCGACCATGAAACCCGACCATCGCGCCCTTCTTGGTGCGCCGACCAGAAAACTTAGCACGGCGTCGCGAATTAGCTGGCGAAGTTTTCACAGGATGAAATTCGGGCGCAAGCCCGTGCGCATGCACTGCCTTTTTGACAATCCCTAGTTTCCAATCAGCAACAAACGCATCAGTCGCATGTTGCATCGCGCAACCGCCACATGATTTGTAATGCCGACACGGCGCCGCGACCCGGTCCGCCGAAGGGGTCACGATCCTCGCAGAACCATCTTGTGCGACGTCGACCTCTTCCCCCGGTAAAACACGCGGAAGCAAGGACCGCCCATCAGATGCGCGCCCCATACCAAGGTGGGTCAGGCTTTCGATTGTTAACATTTATTCCGCCGCATCTATGAAACCACCTGATTGCCGATGCCAATAGCGGGCGTAAAGCCCATCCTTGGTCAGCAATTCATCGTGTGTTCCTTGTTCAACTATACGCCCCGCGTCAAGCACGATGATCCGATCCATCTGCGCCAATGTGGACAACCGATGCGCAATTGCAATAACAGTCTTATTGTCCATAATAGACTCTAACGCGCCTTGAATCGATGCTTCTACCTCGGAATCGAGCGCACTTGTCGCTTCGTCCAGAACCAAAATCGGGGCATCTTTTAGGATGGCGCGTGCAATTGCGATCCGCTGTCGTTGACCACCTGATAGCTTGACGCCGCGTTCGCCTAGATGTGCGTCGTATCCGGTGCGTCCATTGTGATCGACGAGTTTTTTGATGAACTCATGCGCCTCTGCCTGCGCGGCGGCCGCTTCAATTTCGTCTTGCGATGCATCCGGATTCCCGTAACGGATGTTATCGACGGCGGATCGGTTGAACATCGCTGTTTCCTGCGTGACCATCGCGATTTGGCTACGCAGGCTTGCTTGGGTCACATCGCGAATATCCTGCCCGTCAATCATCACGGACCCATCTTCGGCATCATATAGCCGCAACAAAAGCGCAACCAAGGTTGATTTCCCGGCACCAGAGGCACCAACAAGCCCCAGTTTTTCGCCCGGTTTAACCGCAAGCGTCACACCATCAATCCCACCGGGCCCGCCGCCATAGCGAAAACTAACGTCATTCAGAGTAATAGCACCCTGATCCGCGCGAAGTTCCTTTGCTTCTGGCGCATCGGTCAACGTGTGTTTGGGGCTTAACGTGTTCATCGCGTCTTCGAGCTCGCCAACATTGGCGTACATCCCCATCAGCGTGAAACTGACCCACCCCGTCATCTGTGAAAGGCGCAGCGAAATCGCGCCTGCAACAGCAATATCCCCAGCAGACGCAGCACCAACAGACCAAAAATACAGCGTGATCCCAACCAAAAGCACTGGCAAAAACCCGGCCAAGCCCATCAGGCAAAATCGAAAAGTCGCAGATAGCCAGCCATAATGAATGGCACGCGTCCGGTAATTTTCCATTGATTCGAGGGCTGCGCGATCTTCAAATTCATCATGTGCAAATAGTTTTACGGTCTTGATGTTAGTAATCGTATCAACAACTTGTCCGGTCACTGTCGCACGCATTGCGGCGCGTGCCTTGGCGCGCTTGCGTATGCGTGGCATAAAATACCGGATCATTCCAAAATATACGGCAACCCAAACCGTCAGTACCGCCGCTGAACGAACATCAATTGTCATCAATAACAGCACAGATCCAACAAGAGACGCGAGTGCAAACGCAACAGTGTGGATCATATCAACAGCAAGATCCGTTGCGGCGCGCGCCGCTTGCATTTGTTTTTGCGCGATCCGGCCTGCAAAATCTTCGTCAAAGAATGTCACCGCCTGTCCAATCGTATGACGATGGAGACGTGACAAAATCAAGTTACCTAACGAAGGTGCTACCACCACGTTTTGCAACACGCCCGACATCCCCAACAATATAGGCCGCGCAACGATAAAGAATGCGGTGACACCAAGTAGTAACAGCGCGTTTTGCGAGAAATAAGTCTCGGCCGCACCGCCCAGCGCCGCATCAATGATCCAGCCCAACATCACTGCAGTTGCGACCTCAACCGTGCCCGCCAAAGCAGAGACTATTCCTGCCAAAGTTACAATTTTTAAGCTGCCCCGCGTACACCAGTGCAAGAACGCCAAAAGGGTTTGTGGCGGTGGTCCTTTGGCAGGTGCAAAGGGATCGATCCAGTTTTCTGGCTTCATTATTTGTCCTGCTCTTTTTCACCTAAGAACCCGCCAGATTGACGGGCCCAGAAACGCGCGTATTGACCGCCCGCGGCCAGCAATGCCTCGTGCGTGCCGTCTTCAATGATCCGACCGTGATCCATAACAATGATGCGGTCCATCTGCGCAATGGTGGACAGGCGATGGGCGATGGCAATCACCGTTTTTCCCTCCATCATGCCATAAAGTGTTTGCAAAATTGCGGCTTCTACCTCGCTATCAAGGGCGCTGGTCGCCTCATCCAGCAACAAGATCGGGGCATCCTTTAGGATCACGCGCGCAAGCGCGATCCGCTGCCGTTGCCCGCCCGATAACTTGACCCCCCGTTCGCCAACCCGGGCGTCATACCCCGTGTTGCCTTCGGCATCCGCGAGCCCAAGGATAAAATCATGTGCCTCGGCTTTGCGGGCGGCAGCGATCATCTGATCTTCGCTTGCCCCTGAATTTCCATACAGGATGTTTTCGCGCACAGAGCGGTGCAATAGCGACGAATCTTGTTGAACCATCCCGATGACACGGCGCAGGCTTTCTTGATGAACAGATGAAATATCTTGGCCATCTATCGCGATTTGGCCCGATTCAGCATCGTAAAACCGCAGCAAAAGCTTCACTAAGGTCGATTTCCCCGCCCCTGACTGGCCGACAAGCCCAACCTTTTCACCAGGTGCAATGGTCAGGTTGATCTTGTCTAAACCACCGCTTTGCTTGCCATAGTGATGTGACAGTTCGGCTACTTTAACTTCACCCGCCCCTGATTGCAGCGCCGGCGCGTCAGCATCATCTAACAGGGTGATCGGTTGCGCGATGGTTTTCATACCTTCGGCCACAACTCCCAATTCGCGAAAAAAGTTGCTGACAGCCCACATGATCCACCCCGACATCGCGTTCAATCGCAATGCGAGTGACGTGGCCACAGCAACCACCCCAACCGACGCAATGCCTTGCATCCAAAGGTAAAGTGACCAGCCAACGACCCCAACAATCAGCAGACCATTTAAGGTCATCAGCGCGACATCCATGATCGTATATAGGCGCATTTCGACCTGAAACGTGCGCCTAGCTTCTTCGATCGCATCCTTGGCATAAGCGACTTCGCGGTCGTGATGCGCGAACATTTTGACGGAATGAATATTTGTATAGCTATCAACCACACGACCAGTGATCGCGCTACGTGCGTTTGATGACGCCTCTGACGCCGGGCCAATCCGCCGGACCACCCAGCGCAACAAAAACACATAAGGTATGAACCAAAACGCCAACGGCACCATCAGCCACAAATCTGCTTGCCCCAACAAAAATGCGGCGCCGATAACATAGGCAAGCGCAAAGGTTATCGCGTCAAAAAGTTGAAACACAACCTCGCCAGCGGCGGGCGGCGTTTGCATAATCCGATTTGCAATCCGCCCTGCGAAATCATCTTCGAACCAACCGACAGATTGCCGCAAAACATGGCGATGCGCGCGCCAACGCACCAATGTGCCGAAATTTGGAAGGATCGTGTTATTGAGCAAGAGAACTTGGAAAATATGCACCGCTGGGCGCAACGTCAGGATAAAGATGGCAACCAGAATAAGCTCAGTTCCGTTTTTGAGCCAAACGTCTTCCGGCGTACCAGTCAACATATCGACCAGACGCCCAAGGTACCCCAAAAGCCAAATTTCTACCGCTGCGATGACGACGGACACAGCCGCCGTTAGATAAAACACCGGCATAAATGGCTGCGCATAGGCCCGCAAAAATGGGTAGAGCCGCGTCGGCGGCACATCCGTTTCCTTGTAGGGTGTGTAAGGATCGATCAGACCTTCGAAAAATCGAAACATGGACCTGCCTTTCGAATACCCTTCGGACATAGCAAGGTTTCACCGCAAGGAAAACCGCCGGAATTACCCAAGCCTCATCCCGCCCTAATCATCCATCAATTCGGCTTTGGTCAAAGTAAATCCTGACGCGATCCAGCGCGTCTTGGCAGATTGCAATGCCGCCCCTAACGCAGGACCGTGCAGTTCAGGCATCAAATCAGCGGCTTTCAGGGGAAACGTTTGCTTTGCCGCAAAAATTGCATATTGGGCTGAATTAGGGTCTATTTCTTGTCCTAGACTTGCTGCCCGAACGGCCAAATTATCAAGCGCTGCTTGCGCCCCAAAGTAGTAGCCAAGCGCGACAGCATCAAAGTCGTTATGCATTTGATCCAGCCGCTTTTTCGCGTCATTTGACAAACGCAGTCCAGCAGTGTCTCCCCCGAGAACCGCAAGCCGCCTGAGCGGATCAGGCGCCAACCCTGCCTTCCCTTCGACATGCACGAGTACCGCGAGCATCGGCGCATTAGCGCCCGGCAATATCTGTACCAACCCACCCGTTGCATCCATTGATCCCACCGCCGGCGCAGGATCAGGGGCTGCCAATAGGTTGAGCAATTCGCTTGTGATCCGTTCCGACGACAATGACTGCAACCCTTCGACATTCGCGGCGCAAGCCGCCAGTGCGTCAGGATCAGGCCCTTCGTCCACGTCGCCATACCACGCATGAAACCGAAAATAACGCAGGATACGTAAGTAGTCTTCTTTGATCCGCTGGTCTGCATCTTCGATAAACCGCACGCGACGCGCTTCTAGGTCGGGTAGTCCTCCCAAGGGGTCAACAACCACACCGTCAGGTCCCGCGTAGAGCGCGTTCATCGTGAAATCGCGACGCCGAGCGTCATCTACCATATTATCCGCAAAGGCGACCGTTGCCCGCCGCCCATCTGTGGCGACGTCGCGGCGAAAGGTCGTGATCTCAAAATGTACGTTTTGGGCAATAACAGTGACTGTTCCATGCGCGATACCAGTCGGAACCACTGCGCAACCGGCCGCCTTTGCAAGCGCGATCACGGTATCGGGATGAGCATCTGTAGACAGATCTAAATCGGCGACGGGCGCACCCAAAAGCGCATTGCGCACGCAACCGCCGACAAACCACGCTTGATAGCCTGCATCGACCAACATGCCGCAAACCTTTTGGGCGGCCGCATCCGTCAACCAAGGCGCATTAATCCGGGTCATTTCAGACGATCCGCCAAACCGCGCAAAATCCGCGCTGTTGCGCCCCAGATGTAATAGGGCCCGTAAGGCACCGCGTAATATTCGCGGCGTTGGCCGCGCCAATACCGCCCTTCGATCCGGTAGTTTTCAGGATTGGCGAGATGCGCAAGGGGAACTTCAAACACTTCACTGACTTCACCCGCCTCAGGAATCGGATCAAAATCTGCGGTCAACACGCCAACAATTGGGGTTATCTGGTAACCAGTGACTGTTTGGTGGGTCGGCAATGCCCCCGACACATACACAATCCCGTAGGGCAGCCCGATTTCCTCGTGTGCTTCACGCAACGCCGCATCAGTAAGGGTTGCATCAGTTAAGTCTTGCTTGCCACCTGGAAACGCGATCTGTCCAGGATGATGTTTGAGCCGCGCCGAGCGTTTTGTCAAAACAACAGTCTCTAACACAGGGCGAATGGCCACAAGTACGGCGGCTGGGGTTTGGGTTAACCCAGCGGGCTTGACCGATTTATTCAGATCAAAATCAGACGATGCGCTGCCCGTTGCGGACAGCGCATCAGTCAACCGGCTGTGTAGATCAAGCACCGGTTTTCTTGGCTTCAAAACCAAGCATGGTGGGATCAAAAACGTAGTGCGCGCCGCAGAATTGGCAATCGGCGGTGACCGTGCCTTCGTCTGTTGTCATCGTACCTATGTCTTTGGCGGAATAGATTGACAGGCTTTGGCGGACACGGTCTTCGGAACAGGTGCAGCCGAATTTCACAGGCTGCGCATCATAGACGCGGGGCTGTTCTTCGTGGAACAGGCGGACAAGCAAATCCGTCGGGGTCACAGAAGGGCCGATAAGCTCGATGTCCTCGACGGTATCCAGCAGCGCATTTGCGCGGGTCCAGTTTTCGGATTCGTCTTCTGACAGCAGATCAGTCGCATCAAGCAGACCACCCTCGCCTGAACCGCCTTCGCCGCTTACTGATGGGGACGCCTTGGGCATTTGTTGCAGCATAATACCGCCAGCACGCCAATGCGCGGCTTCGCCCGGTACCTGCGACTGGCCAAATGTCAGCGAAAACCGCGTTGGCAGCTGTTCTGACTGTGCAAAATACGCTTCAGCACTTTTGGCCAGCGATCCGCCTGCAATGGGTGTAACCCCTTGATAGGGTGCCATATCCGGCCCCTGATCGATCATAAGGGCAAAATAACCTTTGCCAAACTGGCTTACCGGAACAGCGTTCAGGTCGATTGTATCACGATCAAATGATGCATAGGCGCGGATTCTTGCAGGTTCACCATCCTCTGCGGCGCTATAATAGTCGGTCGCGATATGACGGATCGGTCCATCACCGCGTACCTGAAGCGAAAGCTTCCAGCGGGTTTTCATCGATTGACCAATCATTGCGGTCAGCAGGGCCATTTCAGCAATCAGACCTTCGATCAACGGCGGATAATCATGCTGTGCCAGAACCTGTTCTAGCACGCCATCCAACCGCGCCACCCGTCCACGGATGTCGGAAGCATCAAGTTGAAATGGCAGGACGGTATCGTCCCAAGCGATTTTAGCGCTGTGGCTCATAGGGTTTCCTTACATGTCAGGAATTGGCATACCGCGCCTATATAGTCAGGACAAGCCACGGTCCAAGAGGTAAGTGATGATCAAACGGTACGGAAATAGCCCAAAACAGGGTCACAGCTATAAATTGCGGCCCGGCGCCTATGCAGTTTTGCCACGCGACGGACAGCTATTGCTGACCTACCAAGACGATCCGCATTTCGAATTTCAACTACCCGGTGGCGGCATAGACCCCGGCGAAAGCCCTATTCAGGCGCTGCACCGCGAGGTATTCGAGGAAACCGGCTGGCAGATCGCCAAGCCGTTACGGCTCGGTGCGTTCCGACGGTTTGTCTATATGCCCGAATATGACCTCAACGCCGAGAAAATCTGCCATATATATCTCGCACGGCCCGTACGCCCCCATGGCCCGCCTTTGGAAAAAGGACACCACGCTGTCTGGATGGACCCGCGCGCCGCCGTTCATGAACTGTCCAATGATGGCGACGCAGCGTTTGTGGCAGGGTTAGTCGATTAGCGGACGCCCTTCGATCACGTGGCCGTAAAGCGTGGTCAAGATGCTAACGCCGATCATCAAGTTAACCCATTGCACGAAGAGATCTGTGACAACTCCGAGAATGGGATGAATTTCGTATAATCCTTGCGTAGCTACACCCGCAATGAACGACACAACTGCGATGATCAACACAATGCCGATAATTGTACCGTTGACTTTCGATGTCGCCTCCCAAGCCTCACCCAATTTAATTGGTTTGCCAACGGCCGTTGCAGGCAGGGCGACACCCATGCGGAACCACATAAGTGACAATATAGCGACCATAAGCATGCTAATAACCGCTCCACCCAAAACCAGTGCGGCTTCGCCAAATGCTGACAGCGGAATCAAAACCAGCCCTAAAATCAAGCCGATAACCATGCCCAACACGACAATCAATAAGCCTAGCAACATGCTCTTACCGACATAGGGCCAAATTGGGCGGCCTGACATTGCAGGTAAAATACCGCTGTATTCTTCAAGCAGAATAAACCGGTGCCATGATACCGCGACCCAAGCAGCAACAAAAACCGCAAGAACAACGACTGCCAACACACCTATGATAATTGAGCCACCAAAACTCTGTAATTGTTCTGGTGCAACCTGCCCTGCGGCGATTTCACCCAGAACGGAAATCAAGCCTAGCGACCAAAAAATCAAGGCCGAGACAGCGATGAGTAAAGCGTATGGCCCCACAGACACGCGCAGTGCCTGCCCAAAATTATTGAAAATCATGGCAAACGCGTGCCGTATTATTTGAAAAGCCACTAAATTATTCCCTTTTTAAGCGAGTTGCCACTTCGTCGCATGCGACATGGTGTTCGTCAACGCCGCTAACCTTGCTCTGGTCGTCGAAAACCGTTATCGCGCGGAGTAAATAACCCTGACAAAAAAGGCCCCTCGCATGACCGCTCCGAAAAAAGTTGTTCTCGCCTATTCTGGTGGCCTCGATACTTCGATCATTCTGAAATGGCTTCAGACGGAATACGGATGCGAGGTTGTTACGTTTACGGCTGATCTTGGCCAAGGCGAAGAACTAGAACCTGCCCGTAAAAAGGCCGAAATGATGGGTGCAAGCGCCATCTATATCGAAGATTTGCGCGAAGAATTCGTGCGCGACTTTGTGTTCCCAATGTTCCGCGCAAACGCTGTGTACGAAGGCATTTACCTGCTGGGTACATCTATCGCGCGTCCGCTGATTTCAAAGCGTTTGGTTGAAATCGCAGAGGCCGAAGGCGCAGACGCCGTATCCCACGGTGCAACCGGCAAGGGCAACGATCAGGTGCGGTTTGAATTGGCGGCATATGCATTGAACCCCGACATTCAGGTCATCGCGCCTTGGCGTGAATGGGATCTGACCAGCCGGACAAAATTGCTTGAGTTCGCTGAAAAGAACCAAATCCCTGTTGCCAAAGACAAACGTGGCGAAGCCCCGTTCAGCGTTGACGCAAACCTTCTGCACACATCGTCCGAAGGCAAAGTACTGGAAGACCCGGCGCAAGAAGCACCAGAATACGTCTACCAGCGCACAGTGAACCCAGAAGACGCGCCTGACACCCCCGAAATGGTCGAAGTCACGTTTGAAAAAGGCGACGCGGTTGCAATCAACGGCGAAGCAATGTCACCAGCAACCATCCTAACCAAGCTGAACGAGCTTGGTGGCAAGCACGGTGTTGGGCGTCTTGATTTGGTTGAAAACCGCTTTGTCGGCATGAAATCACGCGGCATCTATGAAACACCGGGCGGCACTGTCTTGCTTGAGGCGCACCGCGGGATTGAGCAGATCACGCTCGATTCCGGCGCTGGCCACCTCAAAGATAGCATCATGCCGCGCTATGCTGAACTGATCTATAACGGTTTCTGGTTCTCACCAGAGCGCGAAATGATGCAGGCGATGATCGACAAATCGCAAGAACATGTCAGCGGCACCGTGCGTGTGAAACTGTACAAAGGGTCGGTCAACACCGTCGCCCGCTGGTCCGATAACAGCCTCTACTCTGAAGCCCACGTGACCTTTGAGGACGACGCCGGCGCCTATGACCAAACCGACGCTCAAGGCTTTATCCAGCTGAACGCGCTGCGTTTGAAACTGCTGGCGGCACGTAACCGCAAAGCCTAAAATACCAGCGAAGCGCGCCAGAACTTAGCGCGCTTCGCTTTCATGCATATAGCATTCCAAGACGCCGCAACGTCTTCATAGACATCGCCTTTTGTGCACTGCAAACAGGCAGGAATAACAAAACGCAGGAGGCATCATGTCCTTGGAAGAGATCGCAGCGAAAATGCAGCGTGGATTAGACAAAGTTGAATTGGACAAGGTGATCAAATTCGACTGCAAAGACAGCGGTGCGATTACGCTTGTGGATCAAAAGGCCGAACTGGCTGATCTTCCTGCGGATTGCACAATTCATATTTCTAATTCCAACCTAGCTAAGTTGATCAAAGGCGATCTGAACCCAATGACCGCTTTTGCGATGGGCAAGATCAAAGTTTCAGGCGAAGTCGCAGTGGCGATGAAGCTAGGCCAGCTTTTGAAATCATAATTTCAACGCCGCGAGCCTTTCATAATACGGCAAGGCTTGCGCGCAAAGATCAGCGGCTGCGCCGTCGAGTTCCGGCAACCGCCCTTCGGCGCCCGCGAACCCTGTGCTTTGATGCACGGCATTATACCAATGTGACGCCCAAATTCCGTCCCCCACATGCGGACCTGCTTGCCAGGACAACATCGCCGGTCCGAAATCCAATCCAATTGCACCGCACAGTTTGCGCAACATCTTTTCAGGGTTGGCGCGAATATCGGCACTGTCGATCACATATCCTCCGAGCTTATCATAGATCGCTGCCTGCTGCGCAAAACCTATATCGTCAAACGTCATTTCCGATCGCTTCACTCCATAAGACGCAATCACCCGCGCGGGATGTCGGATCAGATGTACGTTTACACACTCCTGCGCCCAATCAAGCGGCATGCCATCAATCATATGATGTGCCATGTGCTTCATGTAAAAATGTGGCTTTTGGGCCAGAGTAGTGTCTAAACAATGCACGGCGACGTTATTTTTATCCGTTTCATGCGCGGTCAATATTTCGTCTCGCATCGGGTGATGCAAACCCGTCATCGCGAGGTAGGCCGCATAGAATGGTTCGTCCCAAACCGCGAAATCGGAACGGTTCCCAAAGCTATACATCATCGCCGTCGACAGATTCCGCGGGCCTGACCACATTGCCAGTCTCATGAGTGGTCCACCAAATCTTTGTAAAGTTCGCGTAGCCGCATGGTCATCGGCCCCAATTCACCCGTCCCAATCACACGCCCATCAATCGTGCTGACTGGAGTTTGTGCGCCAAATGTGCCCGTCAGAAACGCTTCATCCGCCGAATAGGTATCTACCAGACTGAAATTTCGCTCAAAAATTGGAATATCATTGGCACGGCACAGATCGATCACCTTTTGGCGGGTTATACCATTCATGCAATAATCACCCGTGCTGGTCCAAACGGCACCCTTTTTCACGATGAAAAAGTTACAAGCATTCGTCGTGTTCACGAACCCATGCAGGTCGAGCATCAGTGCCTCATCCGCGCCGGCCTTTTGTGCGGCGATGCAAGCAAGGATACAGTTCAGCTTGGAATGGCTATTCAGTTTTGGATCTTGAGTCATCGGCAGCCCACGTAAGTGCGGAACCGTCGCCAAGGTGATTGGGCGCGGGATTTTTGGCTGAGAATGCTCCATGATAATCACAAATGTCGGGCCTTGTTGGGACAGGCTCGGATGCTGAAAGGGCCTTGTTTTTATCCCACGTGTCACCATCAGTCGCGCGTGGGCGTCTGTGGTCATTTCATTCGCCTTTTGTGTCTCTAACATGGCTAAAATGACGCTTTTTTGATCTAACCCTATATCAAGATCAATTGCTTTGGCGGCCTCAAACAAGCGGTCCATATGTTCGTCCAAGAACGCCCATTTGCCATCATAAAGCCGTAGGCCTTCCCACACACCATCACCCAACATGAACCCGCTGTCATAGACGCTCACCACGGCTTGCGATTTTGGCACAATCTGTCCGTTCAGATAGATGAGGATATCTTCGTTGCGCGCGTCTTCGGCGGCTTGATGGGTGGTGACTTCGGTCATTTTGAACTCCTTTGAATGGAAGCTAGGACAGGTCGTCAAATGTTCCAAGCGATAAACACCGCGTGAGATCACACCGCCGTGCATTGCGCAGCCACGCCCCATTAAACAGGATGCGACTAAAGGAGTACCCAATGCTTAAATCAATGATTGCCGCCGTTTTTATGATCCCTGCGGCCCAAATGGCCGCGGCCGAAAATATCCAAACTGCCACTGTTGCTGGCGGATGCTTTTGGTGTGTCGAAAGTGACTTTGAAAAGGTTAACGGCGTGATCGAGGTCGTGTCAGGCTACACAGGTGGCACCACAGCAAATCCTACCTATGAAACGATCAAAGGGTCCGGCCACTATGAAGCCGTACAAATCACTTATGACGCCGACATCGTGAGCTATGATCAGTTGCTTCACGCGTTTTTCAGATCTGTTGACCCAACAGATGCCGGTGGTCAGTTTTGTGATCGCGGGGATGTCTACCGCACGGCCATTTTCGTCTCTAACACCGCTGAAACTGCCTCTGCTCAGGCCGCTTTAACCGCCGCACAAAACGATCTTGGTCAGCGCATTGTAACGCCAATTTTGCAAGAATCTCGGTTTTACGAGGCCGAAGCCTACCACCAAGATTACTATGCGGGGGAATCCATTGTGCTGACCCGCCGTGGGCCGAAACGCCAAAGCGAAGCCTATGCATTTTACCGCAATGCCTGCGGGCGGGATCAGCGTGTGTCAGAACTATGGGGTGATGCTGCGCCGTTTACGCACTAAGGCCGAAACGCGGTGACCTCGGACAAATCCGGGATCACATCTGCCGTGCCATGGCGGGTGACCATTAATGCGCCCGCCTTGGTCGCCTGCCCGATCGCTTGCTCCATCGTCATACCGCGATCAAGCCCTGCCAGAACATAGCCCGTAAACGTGTCGCCAGCGCCGGTAGTATCCACCGGATCAACCTTGATCGCATCAAAATGCTGTTTTTTGCTGGGTCCGTACCAATCGGCACCATCGGCACCCAAAGTCACGATTACATCGCGGACAGGCAGGTCTTGCGGTTCATGCCCGGTCGCCGCCTGAAGCTGTGCAGCTTCGACAGCATTCAAGATCAAGAAATCCAAGTATGGCAATACCGCCATCACACGGTCTGCATCAAATGGCGCGGCGGCATAGGCGACCCGAAGGCCCATTTTTTTACCCATACGCGCTGCAGTGCGTTGAAGATTGGTTTCGTTTTGCAAAACGATCCAATCGCCTGTCTGTGCCTCAGCCATCGCGGTTTGCAAAACCGTTTGTGGAATTTCAACATTCGCCCCGGGGTGTAACACAATCGCGTTTTCACCGTGGGGGTCAACCATGATGATCGCTTGCGCTGTATCAGTGTCTAACACAGCGATATTTCGGGTATCGACGCCGTATTCAAGCAACCGATCCGACGCCCAAACCCCATCATGTCCGACCGCACCAATATGATTGACACGGGCCGCCGCACGGGCAGCGGCCACTGACATATTTGCGCCTTTTCCGCCTAGAAACGTGTCACGCTGCGTTGACGCAAGCGTTTCACCGGGAACCAAAATATGCGGCACCGCATAGACGATATCGACGTTGATCGACCCGAGATTCCAAATTGCCATTAGTCGACCTTGCAAGCGGCAATGACCGCCATATTCATGATGTCGTTTACAGTAGAGACAGTTGAACAAATCTGAACCGGCTTGCCAACACCTGAAAGAATTGGGCCGATGACCGTCGCACCCGCCATTTCTTGCATCAGCTTGACAGAAATAGACGCAGAATGCCGCGCCGGCACCACTAGCACGTTCGCGGGTCCCGTCAGACGTGAGAACGGATAATTTTCCTGCGCTTGCACATTAAGCGCGACATCAACAGTCATTTCGCCTTCATATTCAAAATCGACGTTCCGACCGTCCAATACGCTGGCGGCCTTGTGCATTTTTTCGGCCCGCTCGGACACTGGATAGCCAAAGGTCGAGAACGACAAAAACGCAACGCGCGGTTCAAGACCCAATGCACGTGCAACCGATGCCCCACGTTCTGCAATATCGCCCAAATCTTGCTCATCCGGCCATTCATGTACCAATGTATCCGTGATCAACACGATCCGGCCCTTATGCAGTACCGCCGTGACACCAACCGCGCCATCATGCGGCTGCGCGTCAAACACGTGGTTAATCAGTTCTAGCACATGCGCCGATTTGCGTGTCGCCCCTGTCACCATCCCATCTGCATGACCATGCGCGACCAACAAGGCTGCGAAAACGTGGCGGTCACGGGCAGCAAGCCGGTGAATATCTTGGCCATCATACCCTTTGCGCTGCAAACGCGTGTTCAAGAAATCTTTGTAGGTCTCAAGATGATCCGTCGAAGCCGCGTTAACGACAGTCAATTCCGGAACCGCATCGGCGAGCCCCTCGGCTGTCAGTTTTTCAGCAACATCCGCGTCACGCCCAACAACAAGCGCCTGACCAAGCCCAGCGCGCTGGTACATCACGGCAGCACGCAAAACACGCGGATCGTCACCTTCTGCAAAAACGACGGTTGATTGGTTCGCACGCGCACGGGCGTTCAAGCTGCGCAAGATTGACGCGGTCGGATCCATCCGGCCGATCAGCGTCGCCTCATAGGCGTCCATGTCAACAATCGGGCGACGCGCAACGCCGGTTTTCATGCCCGCTCGCGCAACGGCCGTTGGAATACGGTGAATAAGGCGCGGATCAAACGGCGTCGGAATAATGTAATCCCGGCCAAAGGTGAGCTTTTTGCCGTAAGCCATCGCAACTTCGTCAGGAACATCTTCGCGCGCCAACCCGGCCAAAGCCTCAGCACAGGCGATTTTCATTTCATCGTTAATCGCGCGGGCATGAATATCGAGCGCGCCACGAAACAGATAAGGGAAGCCCAAAACGTTATTCACTTGGTTCGGGTAATCGCTGCGTCCTGTCGCGACAATCGCATCTTCGCGAACGGCGTGGGCATCTTCGGGGGTAATTTCAGGGTCCGGATTTGCCATCGCAAAAATCACAGGGTTTGGTGCCATGCTTTGCACCATTTTTTGCGTAACAGCCCCCTTTGCGCTGACGCCAAGGAAGACGTCGCAGTCTTCCATTGCATCATCAAGCGTGCGCGCGTCCGTATGCGCGGCATGGGCCGATTTCCACTGGTTCATACCTTCGGTACGACCTTGATAAATAACGCCTTTGGTATCGCACATGATGCAATTGTCATGGGTCGCGCCCATCGATTTAAGCAGCTCAAGACATGCAATCCCCGCGGCACCCGCACCATTCAAAACGATTTTTACCTCTTCAATATTTTTGCCGGACAGATGCAGCGCATTCAGCAACCCCGCCGCACAAATCACCGCTGTCCCGTGCTGGTCATCGTGGAAAACGGGGATATCCATTTCCTCTTTCAGGCGTTGTTCGATGATAAAGCACTCTGGCGCTTTGATATCTTCAAGGTTAATGCCGCCAAATGTCGGCCCCATGAGCCGTACCGCGTCGCAAAAGGCGTCCGGGTCTTCGGTATCCAATTCGATATCAATCGAGTTCACATCAGCAAACCGTTTGAAGAGAACTGATTTCCCTTCCATCACCGGCTTACCCGCCAGCGCGCCAAGGTTCCCAAGGCCCAAAACTGCGGTGCCATTGGACACAACAGCGACCAAATTTCCCTTGTTGGTATAGTCGTAAGCCGTTGTAGGATCGCGATGAATTTCTTCGCAGGGGATCGCCACGCCGGGGGAATAGGCCAGCGACAAATCGCGCTGCGTGGTCATCGGTACCGTGGCCTGAATTTCCCACTTTCCTGGATTTGGTTGCATGTGGAATTGCAACGCGTCTTCGCGGGTCATTTTTGTTTTAGCCATGGTATCCCCCAATTTTGTTCGACATTCATAACGGTTTCTCGAATGAACCCGCAACGGGTTCATTTCGGGGTTTCGTCGCTAACATCGGCTCGGTAATGTCACCCCGATGATGCGGGGGCGTGAATGAGCACCAATAAATCCAGTGTAACGCCAATGATGGCGCAATTCCTAGAGATCAAGGCGGAGCATCCTGATGCTTTGTTGTTCTATAGGATGGGCGATTTTTACGAGATGTTCTTTGACGACGCGATTGCCGCCGCCGAAGCATTGGACATCGCATTAACCAAGCGCGGCAAACACAACGGCGAAGATATCCCAATGTGTGGCGTGCCGCACCACGCCGCCGAAGGCTATTTTTTGACGCTCATCCGCAAAGGCTTTCGCGTCGCGGTTTGCGAACAAATGGAAAGCCCAGCCGAAGCGAAAAAGCGCGGCTATAAAGCCGTAGTTAAACGCGAGGTCGTGCGCCTTGTAACCCCCGGCACATTGACCGAAGATTCCCTGCTGGATGCACGGCGCCATAACTATCTTGCCGCCTATGCTGTGATCCGTGATCAAGGCGCACTGGCATGGGTAGATATTTCTACCGGTTCATTTCACGTGATGCCTTGTAGCGGCGTACAACTTGGCCCCGAACTTGCGCGTTTAACCCCGCGCGAAGTGATTGTAATAGATGGAAATGAGACAGATTGGGCTGAAATAGTCTCTGAAAGTGGGGCAACACTGACCACATTAGGGGCCGCGGCCTTTGATAGCACGTCTGGTGAAAAGCGGCTGTGCAATCTGTACAAAGTCGGATCATTGGACGCCTTCGGTGGGTTCTCGCGCGTTGAAATTTCGGCCATGTCTGCGGTCGCAGAATACCTAGATATCACGCAGCGGGGGAACCTGCCGCTTTTGCGCCCTCCCGTCCAAGAAGGCCAATCTGCCGCTATGCAGATTGACGCAGCAACGCGGCGGTCGCTTGAACTGACCCAAGCTATGAACGGCGGCAAGCAAGGGTCGCTTTTGCACTGTATTGATCGCACCGTAACGGCTGGTGGCGCGCGCCTGCTAGAACGGCGTTTGTCATCGCCCGCTTGCGCCCTGCCCGTGATCCATGCCCGACAAGATAGCGTTGAATTCTTAACCAAGAACACACGAATGACCGCAGATATCCGTGACCAATTGCGCAGCGTGCATGATCTTGATCGCGCGCTTTCGCGTCTCGCGCTTGATCGCGGTGGACCACGCGATATGGCGGCCATTCGCAACACGCTGGGACAGGCTTCAGGGCTTTCAGAACTTGTGTCAGGCGACCTTCCTACGGTCCTGACCGAAGCTGCGCGCGACTTCACAGGTCACGACGATCTGTTAACCCTGCTTGATGAAGCGTTGATCGCAGAGCCACCCCTCTTATCACGCGATGGCGGGTTTATTGCGCCGGGCTATGATGAAGAGCTTGATGAAGTGCGTAAGCTGCGTGACGAAGGCCGATCTGTCATCGCCACGATGCAGGCACAATTTGTTGAGCTTTCGGGCATCGCATCGTTGAAGATCAAACATAACAACGTGCTGGGATATTTTATTGAGACGACAGCGACCCATGCTGAAAAAATGCTTGCGGCACCTCTGAACGAAACCTTCATTCATCGCCAAACCACGGCCAATCAAGTGCGGTTTACGACTGTTGAACTCTCTGAAATTGAAACGCGGATCTTAAATGCGGGTGGACGTGCGCTTGAGATCGAAAAACGTCTCTATTCCAGCCTGATCCAGTCAATTATTGCGCAATCAGGACCGCTGGGCGCACTCGGGCGGGCCTTGGCAGAGTTTGATTTGGCGGCTTCGCTTGCGCATCTGGCAGTGGCAGAAAACTGGACCCGGCCTGTCGTTGATGACAGCCGCGCCTTTACGATCTCAGGTGGGCGCCACCCGGTTGTTGAAGCAGCTTTGCAAAAAGCTGGACAGCCATTTATTGCAAATGATTGCGGTCTGACAAAGGCGCCGATTTGGCTGCTCACCGGGCCGAATATGGCAGGTAAATCGACGTTCCTGCGACAAAATGCTCTGCTCGCGATCCTTGCGCAGATGGGCGCATTTGTGCCCGCAGAAAAAGCACATATCGGCACCGTTAGCCAGATTTTCAGCCGTGTCGGCGCATCGGATGATCTGGCGCGTGGCAGATCCACATTCATGGTCGAAATGGTTGAAACCGCTGCAATCTTGAACCAAGCTGACGACCGCGCTTTGGTCATATTAGATGAAATTGGTCGCGGTACAGCCACCTATGACGGCCTATCGATCGCTTGGGCCACATTAGAACATCTGCACGATGTAAATCGCTGCCGCGCCCTATTTGCCACGCATTACCACGAAATGTCGGCCCTTTCGAACAAGCTAGATGGCGTCGAAAATGCGACCGTCACCGTCAAAGAATGGGACGGTGACGTGATTTTCTTGCATGAGGTCAAACGCGGCACAGCCGATCGCAGCTACGGTGTGCAGGTCGCGCGCCTTGCCGGATTACCACCTGCCGTGGTCGCGCGAGCCAAGGTCGTGTTGGAGGCGCTAGAACAAGGTGAGCGCAGCGGTGGTACTGCACAAAAGGCATTGATCGATGATTTGCCGCTGTTTTCCGCGACACCCGCGCCTGCACCAGTTCAAACCAAGGATTCTGAGGTCGAGGCGCGTTTGAAAGACGTTCTTCCGGATGAACTCACGCCCAAAGACGCGCTCGCCCTGATCTATGAATTACGCGGAATGGTGTAAGGCCTACCAGCTGCCACTTGCGCCACCGCCACTAGAACGCCCGCCGCCACGTGAGCGAGAAGAAGAACGGGACGAACTACTGCTGGTTTGCCTGACCCGCTTTGGAATGGTGGACCAGACAGTGTAATCCGCCTCGCAATGCAAACAGCTGTAGTCTGTTTTACACTTACCCGATGAGCTGTAGGTCGCATGGCTTACAATGGTACTTTCACCCTCGACAGTACGGAAACCACATTCGCGGCAAGCGCCCAGATTACTTTTCCAGATATTATAGGAATCGACACGAATATGATCGCAGTTATCGCAATACCAAACATCATGTTCGACGCTGGCAAGCCGCTCTTCGTCGATTTGACCTGGCGACATTTTTGCGTCTTCTGTTTCTTCGAGATAGCGACGCATACGCGTGCCGTCATTCGGACAAAATCGCGGCGCACGGCGTTTACGATACTTATAAATTCGATAGATAACGTAGATGAGCAAAAATGGCGCAGCAGGCACAAACACAACCAACGAAAGTACACCGATAATTTCTAAAATCGTTTTCGTCGTTTCCCTCTTTTGCGCGCGCGCGATTTCTTCGTCTGTTAGATTAAATTGACCTGGGTATCGCCCGGTGACCTCAAAAATCGTTTCATTCACCCCGTCAAAAATCCCGTCAACATAGTTGCCGTTGCGAAACTTCGGTAAGACCGTCCGATCAATCACCCGCTGCATGGGCGCATTCAAGCGATTGCCGTATCCCGACCCGACTTCTATCCGCACTTTTTGGTCATCCCGCGAGACGAGAAGAAGCACGCCATCATTGCGTGTCACATGACCAATTCCCCAAGCATTAAAAAGCCGGGTGGCAAAGGGCTCAATCTCTCCGTCATGACCATAGTCAGACATTTTGTTGATGGTGAGAACAGTAAATTCAACACCACGCGCTTTCCAAAGCTCTTCGAGTGTTTCTCGCAAAAGCTGTTCTTCGGAATTGGTTAGAAGTTGTGCGTAGTCGTTGACGTAAAGGTCGTTATCTTCTGGAATGTCTTGGGCATACGCCGGACCAGAGGCGCAGAGCAGACAAAAAATCGCTGCTCTGAGCCAATATTTCATCATGCGGGTGTCGACGACACGCCGACCTGTGCTGCGCGCAGCAAACGGTCATGCAACATAAAGCCTTCGGCAGCGACCTGGATGATGTCGCCAGCTTTGGTGCCCGGTAGCGGTGCCTCGAACATCGCCTGGTGGATTTTTGGATCGAATTTATCGCCGACTTCAGGAACGATGGGGTCAATCCCGTGTTTTTTGAACACGCTGATCAACTCGCGCATCGTCAATTCCACACCTTCGAGCAAGGCAGCGTTTGTTTCTTTATCCGCATCCTCGGAAGACTGGAGCGCACGGCGCATGTTGTCGTAAACGGGCAACATATCGCGGGCCAATTTGGACCCACCATAGTTTTCGGCCTCGCGGCGATCACGATCAGACCGTTTGCGCATGTTTTCGGCATCCGCCAATGCGCGCATGAATTTGTCTCTGAATTCGTCCCGCTCTGCACGTAGCGCCTCGATTTCTTCAAAACCAGCTTCCGCAGCAATATCCATTTCATCGCCTTCGGCAGCGAGTTCATCAAGACTTTGCAGTTGCTCTTCGTTGTCAGCCATCAATTTCTTCCTTTAGGAGCGGTCGGCAACAAGTTTGCCAATCCGCTGTGCAGTATAGTTCACAATCGGGACGATCCGCCCGTAATTCAGACGAGTCGGCCCAATGACACCCACGGCGCCAATTATCTTATGGTCGGCGTTCATATAAGGTGAAACGACCAGAGATGAACCCGAAAGTGAGAACAATTTGTTCTCAGAGCCAATAAAAATGCGTACACCGTCGCCATCTTCGGCCAAATCGAGGAACTGCGCGATATCACGCTTGCGTTCGAGGTCGTCAAACAGGCTCCGGATACGGGCAAGATCGGCTTCGTTTTCGCCATCAGCCAGCAGGTTCCCACGCCCCCGCACGATAAGACGCTCGCTTTGTTCACCTTCATTTTCCCAAAGCGCATAGCCATTTTCGACCAAATCAGCGGCAAGACTATCGATTTCCAAACGTCGGGCAGCTATTTCACGCGAAATGACGCTTCCGAGTTCGGAAAGTGTGTGACCTTCGGCAATCGCATTCAGAAAATTCGCGGCTTCGCGCATGGACGATGGGGTTTGGCCAGCTGGGGGCGTGAAAATCCGATTTTCAACGTGACCATCGGCAAACACCAGAACCACAAGCGCGCGTTCCCGCGAAAGCGACACAAAATCAATATGTTTGATCGCCGCCTCGTGTTTTGGCGTCAATACCAGACTGGCCCCGTGGGTCACACCCGAAAGCGCCTGCCCCACCTGATCAAGCACCGATGCCACATCTGTGTCATTTCCGCCCAGAGTTCGGTCAATGGTTTGGCGATCTTTGCCGTCCAAATCGCCAACCTCAAGCAAGCCATCAACAAACATCCGCAGCCCCAACTGCGTTGGGATACGGCCCGCACTGACATGGGGGCTGTCCAAAAGACCAAGATATTCGAGGTCTTGCATCACATTTCGGATTGTAGCGGCACTTACTTTTTCGGTGAAATCACGGGTCAATGTGCGCGATCCAACGGGATCACCGCTTTCAAGATAGCCTTCAACCACACGGCGGAAGACCTCGCGCGAGCGGTCATTCATATCGGCAATATTGGGCGTTTGATCTGGCATCTGATCCTCGGGTGAAGGCTGCGCAATTAAAACGAACTCTGCCCCGGCGTCAATCGGGGTTGGATTTCATATGTGGGCAGCGTATCCCATTCAAGCAATCAAAAGGAGTGACCCTATGCGTCCATCTGGCCGTCAAACAAACGAAATGCGTGAAATTACCATCGAAACAGATGTCACCATGCACGCCGAAGGGTCCTGCTTGATCAAATGCGGCAACACTCATGTTTTGTGCACCGCAACGATTGATGCACGCGTACCACCGTTTTTGAAAAGTTCCGGGTTGGGGTGGGTCACAGCGGAATACGGTATGCTACCACGTGCAACCAATACCCGCATGCGGCGCGAAGCTAAAAATGGACAATCTGGACGCACACAAGAAATTCAACGGCTTATCGGGCGGTCGCTGCGTGCTGGCGTTGATCGTGTAGCGTTGGGCGAACGCCAAATCGTCGTCGATTGCGATGTCATCCAAGCAGATGGCGGGACACGTTGTGCGTCGATCACTGGCGGTTGGGTTGCGTTGAAACTGGCCGTGCAAAAACTGATGAAAGCGGGTGATGTGATATCCGATCCGCTTGTTGATCCGGTTGCCGCGATTTCTTGCGGGATATACGCGGGACAAGAGGTGCTTGATCTTGATTACCCCGAAGATAGCGAAGCAGGCGTTGACGGTAACTTTGTCATGACGGGCGGTAAACTGGTCGAAGTACAGATGTCAGCCGAAGGATCCACTTATACGCGCGCGCAAATGAATGAACTTTTGGATCTTGCAGAAAAAGGCGTCGCAGAATTGACGGCAGCACAACTGGCGGCGGTCAGCTAATGCGTAAATTTGACGGCAAAGAATTAGTCATAGCGACCCACAACAAGGGTAAACTTGACGAAATGATCGCGCTTCTCGCCCCTTTTGGGGTGAGTTTGACGTCAAACGACGATCACGGATTGCCTGAACCCGATGAAACCGAAACCACATTTGTTGGCAACGCACGGATCAAAGCCCACGCTGCCGCAAAAGCAACTGGGTTGCCAGCGCTCGCAGACGATAGCGGTATTGAAATCGACGGGCTGAACGGCGCGCCCGGCGTTTATACTGCGGACTGGGCTGAAACCCCGAATGGCCGCGATTTTGTCATGGCGATGGAGCGGAGTTGGGCAGAGCTAGAGTCTGTATCTGCTCCCTACCCACGCACTGCGCGGTTCTGCTGCACGCTTGTTTTGGCATGGCCCGACGGTCACGATGAGGTCTTTCCAGGTGTGATGCCCGGACAGATAGTTTGGCCAATGCGTGGCGAGCAAGGCCACGGATACGATCCTATTTTTCAACCAAATGGCTATGGCATTACGTTTGGCGAAATGGACCGCTGGGAAAAGAATAAGATCAGCCACCGCGCTGATGCATTCCAAAAACTGATCGCTGGCTGTTTTGCCTGAAGACTGGGAACACGGCGGCTTTGGCCTTTATATCCATTGGCCTTTTTGTCAGGCCAAATGCCCCTACTGCGACTTCAACAGCCACGTCGTCGCAAAAATTGATCAAACGGCGTGGCGCGATGCTTACCTAAGCGAGATTGATCGGATTGGTGCCGAGACCCAAGGACGGATATTAAAATCTGTGTTTTTTGGTGGCGGCACACCTAGCATGATGGATCCTGATCTGGTCGATGCGGTCCTGACAAAGGTACGCGCAACATGGTCAATGGCGAATGATATCGAAATTACACTTGAGGCGAATCCAACGTCAGTCGAAGCCGGACGCTTTGCTGGATACCGAGACGCGGGCGTTAACCGTGTTTCTATGGGAATTCAGGCATTAAATGACAAAGATTTGCGTGCCCTAGGTCGCCTTCACACCGCTCAGGAGGCGCTGACGGCCTTCAACACGGCCAGAGAGACGTTTGATCGGGTAAGTTTTGACCTCATTTACGCCCGTCAGGGGCAAAACTTAGCAGATTGGCGGGCTGAATTGACCCAAGCCTTGGGCTTAGCAATTGATCACCTGTCACTTTACCAGCTGACAATCGAAGATGGCACTGCATTTGGTGACCGTTATGCCGCCGGAAAACTACGTGGATTGCCCGATGATGACTTGGCAGCCGATATGTATGCTCTGACGCAGGACATATGCGCCGCGGCCAGTTTTGACAGTTACGAAGTTTCAAACCATGCGCGACCTGGCTTTGAAAGTGTCCACAATCAAATCTATTGGCGCTATGGCGATTATGCAGGGATTGGACCCGGCGCGCATGGTCGGTTGACGCTAGGAGGAAACCGATACGCGACAGAGGCACCGTCAGCGCCAACGCAATGGTTGGCGCAGGTCAGAAAGACAGGAAATGGCGATAGTTTGCGTAGCAAGTTATCAACGGAAGATCAGCGGTCCGAGCTGTTGCTTATGGGTATGCGGTTGCGCGAAGGTGTATTAGTCGAACGGATCGGAATATCAAAAAATATTAAACACAATATCAATAACTTAACCGATATGGGAATGGTGAAAACACATGCGGATCGCCTCGTGTTAACGGCAAAAGGCCGCCCTATCCTAAACGCAGTCTTACGCGAACTTCTTGCGGATTAGCCACCCGATAAAGCGCGCAAAAGATCATCAAGCTGATCAAGAGATTTATAACTAATCGCGAGTTTGCCACCCTCTTCGCCAGGCTTATGATCAATCGTTACTTTCATCCGCAATGCAGCTGTGAGCTCATTTTCGATTTGCACTGTGTCTGCATCTTTTGCAACAGGCGCACCGGTGGCCGAACGCCGTTTGATCGCCGGGCCCTGCTTGACCAACTTTTCGGTTTCCCGCACTGACAGATTACGCTGAATCACTTCGCGGGCCATTTCTTTTGCACGCTCGTTCCCAACCAATGCACGTGCATGACCTGCGGATAACTGGCCCTCCACGAGATAGGTTTGAACCTCGTCTGGCAAGTTCAATAAACGTAAAAGGTTGGCAATATGACTGCGGCTTTTACCCAATGCGGTGGCAAGCTGTTCTTGCGTATGGCCGAAGCGATCCATCAATTGACGATACCCGGCAGCCTCATCCACAGCATTCAGATCGTCGCGTTGAATGTTTTCTATAATTGCGACTTCAAGGACTTCGGTATCCGTATATTCACGTAAAAGAACAGGGATTTCATGCAGTTTTGCCATCTGCGCAGCGCGCCAGCGCCGCTCACCCGCGACAATTTCGTAGGTGCTGGGATTATTGGGCGATACCCGTACGATAAGTGGCTGAATAATACCCTTTTCAGCAATCGACGACGCCAGATCATTGAGTGCATCATCCCGGAACGTGCGGCGGGGCTGATCGGGATTAGGGATAATATGTTCGACCGGAATGAGTAGGTCCGGGCGGCGCGGGCTATCAATTGAGGTATCATCCTGCCCGACATCGGACATCAGCGCTGACAGGCCACGCCCTAAACCGCGTGATTTCTTTGCATTTCCTGCCATTATTTATGCCCTCTTTTTTGTATTTTTTTGAATGACTTCACGCGCCAGCGCACGATAGGCGATAGCGCCTTTTGAGGTCCCATCATATTCCAAAACCGGCATTGCAAACGACGGCGCTTCGCTTAGTCGAACGTTGCGTGGGATTACCGTTTTGAAAACCATATCGCCCATATTTTCGCGGGCATCGTCTTCAACTTGGATCGAAAGATTATTACGGCTGTCATACATTGTCAGAACAATGCCTTCGATGCGTAAATCTGGATTCGCAGACTGGCGAACATCACGCACAGTTAGGATAAGCTGCGACAGGCCTTCGAGCGCAAAGAACTCACTTTGCAGTGGCACCAATATGGAATCCGCAGCCACCATCGCGTTTACAGTCAATATGTTGAGAGATGGTGGGCAATCTATCAATATATAGTCATATTTTGCGACAGATTGCGATGCCTCTTGCAGCACGTACCGTAGTAAAAAACTACGCTTTTCGTTATCCATCAGCTCAATATCGGCAGAGCTAAGATCGGTCGTTGCCGGAATGATGGAAAGGTTTTTAATTGAGGTTGCGCCCGCTGCCTCTTCCATAGTCGCATCGCCAGACAACAGGTCATATGTTGTGATACCACGCTGATCATGCTCAATACCCAGTCCAGTTGACGCGTTCCCCTGCGGATCAAGATCAATCAAAAGGACTTTTTTCTTTTTTTCGGCCAATGCTGCGCCCAAATTGATCGTCGTCGTCGTTTTGCCGACTCCGCCTTTTTGGTTCGCGATCGCGATAATTTTGCAGCTATTCACTGACACGGGATATCCCTTTGACGATAAGAATTTGAGCATCAGGATCGGTCAAACTAGGCGAGTCTTCAAGCGCAAAGCGCCAGTTATTCGCAGCATCGGCAACTTCTTCCCTCGCTCTTTTTCCCTTGTGAAGAATCGCTTGTCCGTCGGGTTTTAGGTGGCGTTCAACAAATGGTAGCAGCGTAGATAAGGTAGAAAGCGCACGCGCAGATACTATATCTGCATTTTGAGGGGCTGCATTTTCAATACGTTCAGCAAGTACTTTTGCGGGTAGGTCCAGCTCTCTGATGGCTGAGCGCAAAAATGTTGCTTTACGCTGGTCGCTTTCGATTAGGATAAACATTGCATTTGGTTGAGCAACTTTGCCTATTATTGCGACGACAATACCAGGAAACCCACCACCACTGCCTATATCGACCCATTTGTTAAATATTTTTGGCGCTGACGCATATATCTGTGCAGAATCAACGATATGTCGCTCCCACAGTGAACTTACGGTGCTCGGTGATATAAGGTTAATCTTGGTAGTCCACTTTTGAACAAGTTCCGAAAACCTGTGCAAGTCATCAAGTGTTTCACGTGAAACATTAACTCCCCCGACGTCATGTCCCATTCTAGCTACCTGTCTTTGCTTTATGATTGCGCTTTAACATCGCAACGATGAGCATAAGCGCCGCTGGAGTCATCCCTTCAATGCGACCCGCTTGCGCAATATCGTCCGGCCGAATGGTTTCAAGCTTACTTACAAGCTCATTTGAAAGCCCATTAACCGCGCGGTAATTGATCTCAGCTGGAATAATCTGCTTTTCATCGCGCTCCATCGCAGCAACGTCTGACTGCTGGCGTTGCACATAATGTGCATACAGTGCGTCCTTTTTGATCTGATCTCGAACATCAGTAGAAATATCTGATAATTCGGGTACAAGACGGGTCAACTGCGGAAAATCAAAATCGGTCAGTGCCAGCGCTTCAAGCGCTGAACGGCGCGGCCCGTCGACGTTCAAGTTTGCGCCTTGGGATGCAATATCCCGTGATGATAGAAAAATAGTTGACAGCGATGATTGCGCAGCAGAGATTTTGTCCATCTTATCCGAAAACTGCGCCCATCGCTCATTACCCACACATCCAATTGTATGCCCAAGCTCCGTTAACCTTTGATCCGCGTTATCTGCCCGCAGGGATAGTCTGAATTCTGCCCGAGAAGTAAACATCCGGTATGGCTCTGAAACACCTTTTGTAATCAGGTCATCGATCATTACGCCAATATAAGAATGGCGGCGACTGAATTTGATCGGTTGCGCACCCTTAGAATGCGCAGCAGCATTCAAGCCAGCGACAAGCCCCTGCGCCGCCGCTTCTTCATAACCAGTTGTACCATTTATTTGACCGGCGAGATAAAGCCCCGGCACATCCCGCAGTTCTAACGTTGACGTAAGCGATCTAGGGTCCACATAATCATATTCAATCGCATATCCTGGTTGCAATATCTTAGCATTTTCAAGGCCATAGATAGAATTCACGTAGTCCCATTGTATCTCTTCTGGAAGCGATGTGGAAATGCCGTTCGGATAAACCGTATCATCATTTACACCCTCTGGTTCCAGAAATATCTGATGCGACGTCTTATCAGAAAACCGCACAACCTTATCTTCAATTGAAGGGCAATATCGCGGACCTACACCATCGATGTGCCCCCCATACATAGCCGACCGGTCAAGGTTCGCGCGAATGATGTCATGGGTCCGTTCATTTGTATGCGTTATCCCGCAATCAATTTGGGGCGCAAAAACGGCGCTGGACATAAACGAAAACATCGTCGGATCCGCATCACTTGGTTGTGCTTCCAGCAAATCCCAGCGAATTGTGCGCCCATCTAGTCTTGGTGGAGTGCCTGTCTTTAGTCGCCCAAGCCTCAGTTCAAAACTGTCTAGCCTTTCCGCCATTTTGACAGATGGTTTGTCACCCATACGGCCGCCAGGACGTGAGACCTCTCCAATATGAATAACGCCGCGCAAAAATGTACCAGTCGTTAAGATCACACTATTTGCTGATAGCTGTGTATCCCCCGCCATAACAACGCCCGCAACGCGGCCGCTTTTCATAATGAGATCGACCGCCTCTCCCTCAACGATTTTGAGGTTCTCTACTACATCTAGCTCAGCTTGCATCGTAGTGCGGTATATTTCGCGGTCTGCCTGCGCCCGCGGGCCTTGTACAGCAGGCCCCTTTTTGCGGTTTAGCAGTCTAAACTGAATGCCCGCCCGATCTGCGACACGCGCCATGACACCATCTAGTGCATCAATCTCGCGTACGAGGTGTCCTTTACCAAGTCCGCCAATTGCCGGATTGCAGGACATTACGCCAATAGATTGCTTCGTAAGAGTCACCAGAGCCGTGCGCGCACCCATTCGTGCGGATGCATGGGCAGCTTCGGCGCCCGCATGTCCACCACCAATTACGATCACGTCGAAGTCACAATGTTTCACGTGAAACACTCCTATTTTCCGATGCAGAAGCTCGAAAATATTTCATCCAAGACTTGTTCTACATCAACCCGCCCGACAAGGCTATCCACTGCGCGAATTGCCGACCGTAGTTCTTCAGCAATCAGGTCAGTCATGCCCAATTCGCTACTCAAATCTTTCTCTGCCACTTCTAGAAAGTCGATTGCGCGCAACATCGCGACGCGGTGCCGTTCACGCATTGCAATACCAACGGAGGCCACTCGCTCCTTCAAAATCGCTGATATTTGATCAACCAAATCGTCAATTCCTGCCCCTGTTTGACCGGAAACGGCAAGGCCATCTTCATGGCCCAAGTCCGACTTTGCGTGAACCAAAATATCATCACCCCCAATATATTGCGGTTTTAGGTCATTTGGCAGCAACATATGTACGCGAATATCTGCCCGCCCCGCCCGCTCACGCGCGCGCTGGACACCCAGCCCTTCAACTATATCGTCAGTATCGCGCAATCCAGCCGTATCAAGAAGGGTTACCGCTATGCCATCCAGATCAAGCCGTACCTCGATCACGTCACGCGTTGTTCCCGCAATTTCAGAGGTAATTGCAACATCGCGTCCGGCCAGCCGGTTCAACAAAGTGGATTTTCCAACATTTGGCGCGCCAATAATCGCCACCTCAAACCCGTCGCGCAAACGTTCCGCAATCCGGACCCCTTCAGCTTCGCGCCGCATTTCTTTCTTCACCACACCGATGAGCTCTCGAACTTCAGGTGAAACATCTACCGGAACTTCTTCATCCGCGAAATCAATTGTGGCTTCCAAAAGTGCTGCCGCGCGGATCAATTTTATCCGCCAACCATCAGCCAACATCCCCAAAGCGCCCGAAAAAACACGGACCGCTTGCCTACGTTGACTTTCCGTTTCCGCATCGATCAAATCTGCTAGGCCTTCAACCTGCGCAAGATCAAGCTGCCCATTGTCCATTGCGCGATGAGTGAATTCTCCAGCCTCTGCTGGCCGTAATTTTGGGTCGTTGCCAAGCTCACGCAAAACTGCCGAAAGCACCGCTGGGCTCCCGTGAAGGTGTAGCTCAACAACCTCTTCCCCAGTAAAACTTCTACCTTCTGCAAATCGCAGCACGAAGGCCTCATCAAGAAGCTGTCCTGCCTGGTCTCTTAGCACACGCACGCCACGGCTAACAGGTACATCACCCATCAACTTTCCTGCAGATCTAACTGCATGAGGTCCAGACAATCGCACCACGGCCACACCAGCTCGGCCCTTGGCTGTCGCTAAGGCAAAAATCGTATCCATCATTCAACCCATTGTCTTATAACAATAAGTTACGTGTTCATTGAATCGAAGAAGTCTGAATTTGTCTTCGTCTGCTTCAGCTTCCCGATCAAGAACTCGATCGCATCTGTTGTTCCCATTGGGTTCAAGATTCGACGCAGTACATATGTCTTGGCCAGATCGCCCTTATCAACCAGCAACTCTTCCTTCCGCGTCCCAGATTTCAAGATATCCATTGCCGGGAAGACGCGTTTATCCGCAACTTTGCGATCCAGCACGATCTCAGAGTTACCCGTCCCTTTGAATTCTTCAAAGATAACTTCGTCCATCCGCGAACCAGTATCAATCAGGGCAGTTGCAATGATCGTCAGTGACCCACCTTCTTCGATATTCCGTGCAGCCCCAAAGAAACGCTTTGGACGCTGCAGCGCATTCGCGTCTACACCACCGGTCAAAACCTTGCCGGATGACGGTACGGTCGTGTTAAATGCCCGGCCTAACCGCGTAATCGAATCCAGCAGAATAACAACATCGCGCTTATGCTCGACCAAGCGTTTTGCCTTTTCAATAACCATCTCAGATACGGCAACGTGGCGCGTCGCGGGTTCATCAAATGTCGATGATACAACTTCACCCTTCACAGACCGCTGCATGTCGGTCACCTCTTCGGGGCGTTCATCAATCAACAAAACGATCAGATAACATTCGGGGTGGTTCTTCTCGATTGAGTTTGCAATGTTCTGCAGCAGAACCGTCTTACCCGTCCGCGGTGGCGCCACGATTAAGGCTCGTTGCCCTTTCCCGATTGGCGATACCAAATCAATAATCCGGGCAGACCGGTCTTTGATCGTCGGATCTTCGACCTCCATTTTCAGACGTTCTTCTGGATAGAGCGGTGTCAGGTTATCAAAGGCAACTTTATGTTTTGCCTTTTCTGGCGCTTCAAAGTTGATCGCCTCAACGACTGTCAGCGCAAAGTAACGCTCGGTGTCATTTGGCTCTTTCATCACGCCCTCGACGGTATCGCCGGTGCGCAATGAATGTTTACGGATCATATCTGGCGATACGTAAATATCATCGGGGCCCGGCAGATAGTTTGCCTCTGGCGACCGCAAAAAACCAAAACCGTCTTGAAGAACTTCAAGAACACCATCTCCGCCAATCACCCATTCTTCGTCCGCGCGTTCTTTGAGAATTGCGAACATCATGTCGCCTTTGCGCATGGTGGACGCATTCTCAATCTCTAGCTCTTCAGCAAGCGACAACAGATCCTTGGGGCTTTGCGCCTTTAGGTCAGACAGGTTCAAACGGTGTAGTGACATGATAAAATCCAGCACTCACCCGTAGGCCAGTGTCATTCAGTTTTAGAAATGGAAAATGCTTTTCCCGGACGGGAAGCTGGAACCGATATAGGCAACTAGGCGCCCCAAGTCAACGCGCCGCTAAAACGGCCTTACAACGACCGCCACCACGATAATCACCATCAGTACTGTCGGGACCTCATTAGCAAGCCTGTAAACCCGCCCAGAGCGCGTATTCACCCCAGCAACAAACTCTTTACGGCGCTTACTCAACCAGCCGTGAAACCCGCTCATAAGCAGCACAGCAATAATCTTCGACCATGACCAAACAGATCCCCAATCAAAAGCGCCCATCGACAACATGATCAACCCAGCTACCCATGTGACTATCATCGCAGGATTAATAATGACGCGTAGCAGTTTCTCTTCCATAATTTGAAATGTTAGATCCAGATCTGATCCAACTTCTGCCCGTTCTGCATGATATACAAATAGTCGCGGTAGATAAAACATCCCGGCCATCCATGAAATCACAGCCATGATATGGATCGCTTTGATCCAATCATAATACACACTTAGAAAATCGAGCATGTTATCGCCTCACTTTCGGTCAGTCACTCTTAATAAATATATAAAGAAAGAAAAGATGATGATGTTGTTAGTACAGCGATTTTTTGTGGTTTGTTTTTTCATCCGCAGACTTATCCCAAGGGAAAACAAGCAGAAAAAATTTGACTTAAAGGCAGATACTTTAAAATTATCCCATATTTATCAATATTTTATCAGCGATTTGATGATTGCAGATAGGTGCTGACTTCATATTGACACTGACTTGAGAGACGATTCTTCCACAGGGTCGACTTATGCTTTCCCGCGGTGGAAAAATCGGCATAACAGGTGGCACAACTCGTGACTTTCGCACAGGCTTCTGGGTGGTGGTCTTTATCCCTCTGAATGTCCGCAGGCTGACACATCGTTTTTCCAAAGGGTTATCCACATGACCACCCCGATTATTTTGGCTTCTGGTTCTGAAATTCGCGCGACCTTGCTACGCAATGCAGCCGTGCCATTCTCCGTCGCCAAAGCGCGCATCGACGAAGATATGATCCGTCAATCGCTGACCGCCGAAGAAGCGTCACCGCGTGATATTGCCGATACTCTCGCAGAACTCAAAGCACAGCGTGTTGCGTCGAGACACCCAGATGCACTTGTCATCGGCTGTGATCAAATTTTGGCGAAGGGTCGCACAGTATTCTCGAAACCCGAAACACCGGCTCAGGCGTTCGAACAACTGCAATCGCTGCGCGGCGATAAACACCAATTACTCTCAGCGGCGGTCATTTACGGCGAAGGCAAGCCGCTCTGGCGTCATGTCGGCTCTGTTCGGCTGCAAATGCGTGACGCAAGCGACACATATCTGCAGGATTATGTCGATCGGAACTGGGAAAGCATCCGCCACAGTGTTGGAGCCTATAAGCTCGAAGAGGAAGGCGTGCGATTGTTCACACGCATTGACGGGGATTATTTCAACGTGCTGGGGCTGCCACTTTTGGAACTACTATCATATCTGACGTTACGCGGGGATTTGCCCTCATGACTAATACGCCGCGCGCCTGCGTGATCGGCAACCCGATTTCACATTCTCTGTCTCCGAAATTGCACAGCTACTGGCTTGATCGGTATGGGATTGAGGGCGCATATACTGCGCTGGAAGTCAGCGAACAAGATTTGGGAAAAACGCTACGTGAACTGCCCAATCAAGGGTTTGTTGGTATGAATGTCACGCTTCCACATAAGATTTCTGTGTTGGAATTCGCGGATAAAATAACGGACCGCGCAACGCTTATTGGCGCTGCAAATACGCTTACTTTCACTGAAGACGGGCGTGTTTTCGCAGATAATACAGACGGTTACGGGTTCATTTCTAATTTGCGGCAGGGTGCCCCCGATTGGGACCCTAAATCTGGTTCTGCGATGATATTCGGCGCTGGCGGCGCTGCGCGCGCAATTATTGTAGCGCTTGCGGATGCCGGCGTTCCCGAAATTATCATCAGCAATCGCACCCGGGCCAAGGCGGAAGCGCTACGCGCTGATTTTGGCGCACGGATTCGTGTCGTTGATTGGGTGCAGGCTGACACGGCTCTGGCCGACGCGCATTTGCTGGTCAACACGACGTCGCTTGGTATGAAAGGCGCTGCGGATTTTAAGGTTTCGCTAGACGCATTGCGCCCTGAAACAGTTGTGACCGATATTGTTTATAACCCACTACGCACACCGTTTTTAAAAGCTGCCGAAGCGGTCGGCTGTACGGCGGTTGATGGGTTGGGCATGCTGTTGCACCAAGGCGTTCCTGGATTTGAACGCTGGTTTGGACGGCGGCCCGAGGTCGATGAAGCAACCCGTCGGGCTGTTTTAGCGTGACACATTGTTTGGGTCTGACCGGGTCCATTGGCATGGGAAAATCCACAACTGCGCAAATGTTTCGCGATGCGGGCGTTCCTGTCTGGGATGCTGATGCAACGGTTCATGAACTTTATACAAAAGGCGGTGCAGCTGTAGCGTCAATAGCCGGATTTTTGCCGGCGGCAATTGTTGATGGTGCGGTGTCACGCGACGTGTTAAAAACCATACTCGCGCAAGATCCGAAAGTACTTTTTCAACTCGAAGAGGTCGTGCATCCGCTTGTTTCAGCAAGCCGCAAAAAGTTTATTGCAGATCACAATGACCCGCTCGTTGTGCTTGATATTCCGCTGTTGTTTGAAACTGGCGCAGATGCATGGCTCGATTCCGTTTTGGTTGTATCGGCCCCTGCGGATGTTCAAAAATCGCGGGTCTTGGCGCGCCCTGGCATGACCGAAGCGCAATTTGAAAAGATCCTAGCGCGGCAAATACCTGACGCTGAAAAACGTGACCGGGCCGATCACATAATCGAAACGCTGACGCTAGACGCGACCGCCCTTGCCGTGCAAAACCTGATTACAAAGTTAAAAGGGCAAACCGATGCGCGAGATCGTACTTGATACCGAAACGACAGGGTTTGAACCCAACGACGGCGACCGTATTGTTGAAATAGGTGCGATTGAACTCATTGGTCATATGCCGACTGGCCGGACCTACCACGAATATATCAACCCTGAACGCAGAATGCCCGCCGACGCGTTCGCAATTCATGGGATCGGGCCCGATCTACTAGAACCCCCACAAGACCCGCAACCCGGCCAAGTCATCCTGCGCGATAAACCCTTGTTCAAAGATATCGCACAAAGCTTTGTCGATTTTGTCGGTGATGCGCGGATGGTCATTCACAATGCCGCGTTTGATATGAAATTTCTGAACGCAGAGCTGGGCTGGCTCGGTCTTCCCCTTATGCCGATGGACCAATCGTTGGATACTTTGGCAATTGCTAGACGCAAATTCCCCGGATCGCCTGCGTCACTTGATGCGCTGTGTCGGCGTTTTCACATCGACAATTCATCACGGACCTTGCACGGCGCGTTGCTTGACAGTGAAATTCTGGCGGAAGTGTATCTAGAATTGATCGGCGGCCGTCAGCCAGATTTTGCGCTTGCCTCTGATGGGCGTGCAAAAACAAATAGCAATCAATCCGAAGAATGGCGCCCATCGGCGCGGCCCCAGCCCTTGGCGTCTAAACGCACGGCAGAGGAAACCGCCGCCCATACTGCCTTTGTTGACAAATTGGGCGACGATGCTTTGTGGAAAAAGCTTAGTTAACTGTTTCTTTTGCTTTTTCAGCTTCGGCGCGGCGCGCCAATTCAGAGCGGTAAAGTGCAACAAAATCAATTGTTTCAAGGTTCAGGGCTGGGAAACCACCGTCACGTGTGACGTCGCTGACGATGCGGCGCACGAATGGGAACGTGATGCGTGGGCATTCGATCAGCAAGTAAGGGTGCATTTGTGCTTCTGGCACGCCTTCGATTTGGAAAACGCCAGCATATTCAAGTTCAAGAACGAACAGCGGCTCACCTTTTTCTTTGGTTTTGCTTGTGATGTTCAGCTTTGTGATGACTTCGTACTGGTTGTCCGCAGAACGTTTGCGTGCATCAAGGTTCACTTGGACCTGAATTTCAGGCTGTGCGTCGCCGGAAACACCTTTTTGGGCAAGGATGTTTTCGAAAGACATATCGCGAATGTATTGCGCGATCACGCGGCTAGTTACTTGAGGGGCCTGCGCTGCGGCGGCACCGTTTTCAGGGGTATCAGACATTATAAACTGCTCCGGTTAAATTCTGTTGGCGTTTTCCTAACAGTCAATCTGGCAAGGCTCAATGCTGCGTCCAGCCAGATGGCGGATGTGTTGGCTTTTTATCTCCAGTTACATCCTGAAAATCGCCATCTATGACTTGATCTTGGGGGTGCTGCGGTCGCTGCTGCGTCCCACCAGCACTAAATGTCGCGACCTTGACCTTTGAACGCGCCCAGACATAGGCGGCTTGGCGCACCTTTGGCACAAGTAACAAAAGCCCAACAATATCGGTGAAAAAACCTGGTGTGAGCAAAAGAGCCCCGGAAAATAGGATCATCGCGCCATTGGCCAAAGGTTCGGACGGATCTTGCATCTCGGAAAACGATTGTTGCAACTTTCCAAGTTCGCGTAGCCCTTGCTGCCGCACCAAATAAGACCCGGCAACTGCGGTGGTCAGCACGATAAGAAGCGTCCACCAAATACCGATAAGCCCGCCGACCTGAATGAACAGCGTAATTTCGATCATGGGGACCGCGATAAATGCAAGCAATAGCCACATGGGTGGTGCGCCTTTCTAAACTTGTTCCGGCCAAGGTGGACTTGGCCTTGTACAGCACCTACATAGGGTTGGACCGGGCAGTTTTCCATGCCCTACCTTGATTGAGGCCCTGATGAACTCTTTTGTTGAACTCTTGGTGCTTGCTGGCATCGCCGTTTTTTTGATCTTGCGTCTGCGTGGCGTATTGGGAACGCGTGAAGGTTTTGAAAAACCTGTCGCGCGCGAACCGCAAGAAGACCGCCGTAAAAAACCTAATCTTGAAATTGTGCGGGACGGCCCAGATTGGGACATCAACGATCACGTAGCCGAAGGTAGTGATGCGGCGATCGCGCTGGCCGCGATGAAACGCGTTGATCCGACATTCAATGTGTCCGAATTCTTGACCGGCGCACGTGGCGCCTATGAAATGATTTTGATGGCGTTTGAAAAGGGTGACTTGAATGAAATCAAAGCCTTCATTTCAGATGAAGTCTACGAGGCATTTGCATTTGTTGTCGAAGATCGCAAAGCCAAAGGTCTGACTGTTGATGCGACATTCATTGGTGTCAGCGACATGGCCTTGGTCGATGCAGAATTTGACGACGCCTCAAAAGAGGCCGAAATTTCAGTGCGCTTTAAGTCTGAAATGACATCGGTTGTGCGTGATATTGGTGGCGATATTGTCGAGGGTAGCGACAAAGAAATTAAGCGTCAGAAAGATACTTGGACATTCTCGCATCACATGGATGCTGGCGATCCGAACTGGAAATTGGTCGCAACTGGCGAATAAGGTGCAGGCAGGCGATGGCCGGACTGACATATACGACAACCTCGTTTGAGGATTTAAACGGATGGGCGGCTGATGATCATCAGGCCGCCCTTGATGTTTTTCTACATAGCAGTGCCGAATGGACGGTAATTGCTGCTTCCGCCCCTTCGGCACGTGTATTCTTTGAAGAACATTTTCAGCCCGTTCTGATTGAAGATGGCGCAGATATGGTTTTCACCGGATACTTTGAGCCTGAACTCAATGGTTCGCGAGAAAAGTCGGAACAGTTTCACGTGCCTGTTTATGCGCTCCCGCAAGATCCCAGCGCATATTCACGCCGCCAAATCGACGAAGATGAACCGCTGGAAGGCCAAGGGTTAGAGATCGCTTGGCTATCTGACCCTATTGATTTGTTTTTCTTACAGGTGCAGGGATCGGGCCGGATTTGTCTTCCTGATGGATCGATGATGCGCGTCGGATTCGCTGGCAAAAATGGGCGGGATTATACCTCTATCGGTAAAATTCTGATCGCTCGTGGCGTTTCAGATGTGAATCCCGATACTATTCGGGCGTGGCTGCACGAAAACGGCGCCGCAGGACTTGCGCTTTTGTGGGAAAATGAAAGCTACGTGTTTTTCCGTGAAATTAGCCAAGTCCCTGCTGATCAAGGGCCAATTGGTGCAATGGGAAAATCAATTACAGCTAGTCGGTCAATTGCCGTCGATCCCAATATTACGCCGCTTGGGTCCCCAGTGTGGATTGAACGCGTTGGTATGGAACGGTTGATGGTTGCCCAAGACACCGGATCTGCGATCAAGGGCGCGCAGCGCGCGGATATATTTTTTGGCACAGGTGCAAAGGCCGGTGCACTGGCCGGACAGGTCAATGACGGGGGGCGGATGATCGCCCTAATCCCACATAAAGAAGCGCAGAAATTGATCGGGGGGATGTCTTAATGCGTCGTCCCCGTAATCTTTCTGACGAAGAACGCGCACTTTGGGATCGCGTCGCTGAACGTGCGGTCCCGCTTGAACCCAAAGCTGCTGCTGCGGAACCCAAACCGATCAAACCCAAGCCAAACCCGCGCGATATTGGTCACACGCCGCTGCCAAATTTCAAGGTTGGCCAAAATGCAAACGCGCACCGCCCGCATGATATTTTGCCTAGCGTGACAGAGCGGTTGAACCGTGCGTCGGTACACATGGATCATAAATCCTTTGGCAAAATGCGGCGCGGGAAATTGGTGCCAGAGGCGCGGATTGACCTGCACGGTATGACAATGAACGAAGCCCACCCCGAATTGGTGGCGTTTATTCTGGGATCACATGCGGTTGGTCGGCGTTTGGTTTTGGTGATTACGGGTAAAGGCAAAGACCGCGACGATGGCGGCCCTATCCCAACGCGCCAAGGCGTGCTGCGTCACCAAGTACCGCAATGGCTTGCGCTTCCCCCTTTAAATTATGCTATCTTGCAGGTGACGCCCGCGCATTTGAAACACGGCGGGCATGGCGCCTATTACGTCTATCTACGGCGTAGCCGGTAGCCGAGCGGTAGCCGCGCGAAGCGCTGGTATCATGGCAACCGACCCGATCACGAATGTTGCTGAATAGAAAAGCAACTGCGTTTCAAATCCAACGCCTTTATCGATCAACCACCCCGACATCCCCGGCCCAATTGCTGACCCCAGCACCATCAGCGCCACAGCCGCTGATTTGATCGATCCGATGTGGGCCGTGCCGAAATATGTGCTCCAAACAGATCCGGGCAATGTCGCCTGCCCGCCACCCGCAAGCCCCATCAAGATCACGCCAAAGGCCGTCCAAGCAATTGTTGGTGCAAAGGCGTGGATGATAAAGGCCACCGAATAGGGCAGCAGGTAAATGGGCAGCAATCGCCCGGCCCCAAATTTGTCCACGGCCCAGCCAAACAAGAACGTGGACCCCATGAAGGTAAATGTCCCCAAAGGGAAGACCGCGACAAGGTTCAGGTGCTCCCATCCTTTAATCTCGGCAAAGTGGACCTGGTGGAACCAAAACGTTGTGGCGAACATTGGAAATAAGGCCATCGTCGGTGCCAAAGTCCAGAATAGCGGATGACGTAGGGCTTGCGCGCGGGTCCAATGTTTATCGTCCATCCCAGCGGAGTTGTCCGTTTTTGTGGTTGCTTGGGGTGTGCGTTCTAGCTTCAGCAATCGCCATATCACAGGGATCATGACTAGAATGAAGCCCGCAAACCCCATCCAAATGATGCGCCATGGAAGATATGATTTAAGCCAAACGCTTGAAAGTGGAAGAATTGCCTCGGCGGTAACAAATCCCACCGTGGAAATTGCCAACGCGCGTCCGCGTGTTGCAATGAACCAGCGCGAAATCGAGACAATAGAAATTGTGCTGGTCATACCTTGTCCAAAAAACCTGAGGCAAAATATGATGATGAATAGCCCGATGACATGGGTGTTTAGCGCCATCGCAAGACATGAAAGCGCCAGACACGCCAGAACAACCAAGCTGATGGACCGCGCCCGAAACCGGTCTGTGAGCCCGCCAGCAAAGATCATGACAGCTGCCGACACCATCGTGGCGACCATGTAGATCAGCCCCCAATCGCCATTTGACAACCCGTATTCCGTGCGGATTTCTCCGGCGAAGGCCGCAATCAGAAAGGTTTGCCCGAAACTTGATAGAAAAGACAAAAGCGCCCCAACCGCGAGATAGGGCGCATTGTCACGGATAAACCGGATATAGGGGGCGAATGATGTCATGTGCCTTTGGTGATCGTGCATCGCGCAAAAGGGAAGCCCCAATCGCGCGATGCCGTAAAATCACAAGACGTAGCGGCTCACATCCGTTGACCGGGAAAGTGCGCCAAGATGTTCTTCGACGAATGCGGCATCCACAGCGATTTCATCGCCGCCACGGTCGGGCGCGTTGAAAGACAGGTCTTCGAAGACACGCTCCATGACGGTGTAAAGTCGTCGAGCGCCAATGTTTTCAACGGATTCGTTTACTTCGGCAGCGATTTTCGCCAGCGCGGTGATCCCATCGGGAGCGAACGTCACGGTGACCTCTTCGGTCTGCATCAACGCGGTGTATTGCAGCGTTAGCGCGTTGTCTGTTTCGGTCAGGATGCGGACAAAATCGCCTTCGGTCAGCGCTTGCAATTCAACGCGGATTGGTAGGCGGCCCTGAAGTTCGGGCAGCAGATCTGAAGGTTTGGCCACGTGGAATGCACCGGATGCGATGAATAGAATATGGTCTGTCTTGATCGGCCCGTGTTTAGTGGAAACCGTTGTGCCTTCGATCAGGGGTAGCAGATCGCGCTGCACACCCTCACGGGAAACATCGCCGCCGCGGGCGTCCGATTTCGCGCAAACTTTGTCGATTTCATCCAAAAAAACGATGCCGTTTTGTTCAACCGCTTCTAGAGCGGCTTTGGTGACGGTTTCGTCGTCCAGCAGTTTGTCGGCCTCATCCGCGATCAGGGCTTCATAACTTTCGGCGACAGTCATCTGTTTCTTAATGGTGCGGCCACCGCCCATTTTGCCGAATAATTCACCAAGGTTCATCATACCGCCCATCCCACCGGGCTGGCCGGGGATTTCAAAACCGCCCATCGGGTTGGATGTATCGGCCAGTTCAAGTTCGATCACCGTGTTATCAAGTTCACCTGCCTTAAGCTTCCGACGAAACATTTCACGCGTGGCGTCTCGGGCATCTGTGCCAGCAACAGCTGAAATCACGCGGTCTTCGGCGGCTTGTTGGGCTTTGGCTTTGACGTCTTCGCGCATATGTTCGCGTGTGTCCAAGATCGCCGTATCGACCAGATCACGGATAATCTGTTCAACATCGCGGCCGACATAGCCAACTTCGGTGAATTTGGTGGCCTCAACCTTAATAAACGGCGCACGCGCGAGTTTTGCCAAGCGACGGCTGATTTCGGTTTTCCCAACGCCAGTGGGCCCAATCATCAGAATATTTTTGGGGTAAATCTCATCGCGCAGATCATCGCCCAATTGCTTGCGGCGCCAACGGTTGCGCAGCGCCACTGCCACGGCGCGTTTGGCGTCGTTCTGGCCGATAATAAACCGATCAAGTTCGGATACGATTTCGCGGGGGGTCAGGTCTGTCATGTCAGTCCTTAAGCATGAGATGGAGGAAGACGATGCAGCGGGATAAATCCGGGCATCAGTTTAAGCACACGGGCACGGATCCGTTCCCAGAGCGCACCAAGCAATAGCAGCACAATTCCTAGGATTAGAACCGTCAGGGCGGCCCCGTCCCCATCAAGGATTGTGGCGGCCAATGCAACGATATAGCCAATTGCGGCAATCAAGAATGACCGTCTGTCGATGACAATGGCGACAATTGCAAAAAGCGCAAGGAATGCAAGAAGCACAAGATTTGCCCCCGATGAATCGCGGTCCAACAGTGAAAGCGCGACAGTGTTTACCAGCGCGGGCGCTGCAACAACATGCAGCCAAAACCCATTGGCGCTGCGCCGGGTGACCCGGTGCGGGTCGCTCATGTCGAATATCATTGCGACGGCAAAGACCAGTAGCCCCAACGCAAGCGTGATCCATGCAAACGGGCCGCCTGCGGACAAAAGGAAGAAATCACTGATGTCATTAACCTGCCCACCGCGGCTGGCTGCATAGACAATTGCCACTATAAACAATCCGACGGCGATCATCGCCATCGCAAAAGGCACGCGGAAACGCCTCCAGTAGATAAATAGTGCAAGCGTCGCGATAAACAGCGGCAAGGGCACGCTAGAATAATCATTCTGCGCGATCATAAACGGTTCGGTCATCACGGCGATGAATCCAAAGGCCGCGTTTGACGCAAACATAACCGACAGCGCGATCGCCGGGGCAACCATGCGGCGTTTGCGCACGAAATATTCAGACAGCAACCACAAAAGCCCCGCGCCAATGAGCGCAACAACTGCAGCGTATTCCTGCAGGTCAACGATACTGTCACCAAGCGCGAGCGAGACAACACCCATCCATCCAACCGATAGGATCAGCATCCCGATCACTATGAAGATTTCGTTGAAACCTTTGAACAGCTCAAACGGTTCATCACCGGGATCAAGATTTTCTCGCGCGCCACGACGGCTATCAGTCAGTGTAATGAGTCCCGCGGCCTGCTTTTCATTGATCAGTCCGCTTGCTACGGCAGCGCGAATATCATCATGTTCAATCATCGGCATTCCTTTGGTTGGGCCATACCTAAGCGTTGTGATGGATAACGCCAAGTGTGCCGCGTTTCTTTTGCTGTAAATTGCAAAGCTTCACAAACGCGTGGGGGTGATTGTGTGAAAGTCTGGGGTCTGTACGATCATGCGAAATTTTGATGGGAGAACACCAATGAACAGACGTCACTTTATCGCCGCCCTCCTTAGCACTGCCGCTGCCCCTGCTTTTGCGGGTGGTCATGGCCGTTTGGGCACATGGGAAGGGATCAACGGGCATACGGTCACAGGTACGGCCGAGATTGCGGGTAGTTCCGTGAACCTTCTTTCTGATTTTGTCTTTGATGGCGCGCCTGATCCTAAAATAGCGCTGGGCAAGGATGGCGTGTTTGACCCGGCAACGATCATGGGGCCGCTTGAAAACTTTGCTGGCGCGTCGCAATTCACGGCACCAGAAGGCATCAATACTGCAGATTACAACGAAGTCTGGGTTTGGTGCGAAGAATTCAGCGTCGGCTTAGCAATCGCGCCGATCGGTTAACCGATGCTTTCGACCGTCAATTTGCCGTTGGTATAAACACAAATATCAGCGGCAATTGCCATCGCTTTGCGGGCGACCTCTTCGGCGTCTAGATCGGTATCCATCATCGCGCGCCCTGCTGCCAAAGCAAAGTTTCCGCCTGATCCGATTGCCGCGATGTCGTGCTCTGGTTCTAGAACATCACCCGCACCCGTGATCACAAACAGATCTTTGCCATCGGTCACGATCAACATTGCCTCAAGTTTTTGAAGGTACTTATCGGTGCGCCAATCCTTGGCCAAATCGACACTCGCACGGGCCAATTGACCGGGGGTCGCTTCGAGCTTCTTCTCAAGCCGTTCTAGCAGGGTAAATGCATCGGCGGTGGAGCCTGCAAAACCCGCAATTACATCCTGGCCACCGGGGGACAGGCGGCGCACCTTGCGTGCTGTGCCTTTGATTACAGTCTGACCAAGACTGACTTGCCCGTCGCCCGCGATCACAACTTTACCATTCTTGCGGACGCCAATAATTGTGGTGCCGTGCCAACCGGGGAATTCTTCGCGGGTCATAATCGTCTCCTTGCGGGTTGGCTTCTATATGGCTGCACGTGTTCATGCAGACAACCCCAACAGCTTGTTCAGATGATGATGTGGTTGTAGCGTCGGGATTATGAGCGATGAAAAGACCGTCACATTTTATTTGAACGCAAAAATGCGCCGGCAAGCCGAGCGTGGCACCCAGAATTTTATTGGCCAAATCGGTGCAGTGCTTACGGCAGCGGGTTTTGATCTGGCTTATGATCACAACGATGAATTGGGGCGGCTGCAAGCGATGTCACGACCGGGGCGCAGTTTGTTTTTAATGGATGATCCGATCGACGCGCGTGGGCTGACGCTGCGCAAAACTTACGTGGGTCCCTTTTGGCATATTGAAAAGCAAAGCAAACGTTGGGATTGGCCTGTCGTGCGCACCGCATTTGACGGCTCTCAGGTGGATCTACAAAGGGCGCAGAGGTTTTACCGGCGTTGGCGCAGCAAACTATTTTGGGGAGAACCAAGGCGGGGTGGGTTTGTGTTTATGCCACTTCAAGGGCGGCTCACCACCCGGCGTTCGTTTCAGTTTTGCAGTCCTATCGACATGATCAAAGCCACCCTGCAACATGAACCAAAGCGCGGAATCATCGCGACGCTGCACCCGTCAGAAACCTATAGCGACAGTGAAATGGACGCGTTGACAAAGCTGACTGAAACTTATGATCAGCTTTCAGTGCAAACAGGCGAAACAGATGCGTTGCTACGGGATTGCGATTACGTCGTTACCCAAAATTCGAGCCTTGGGTTTCACGGCTATTTTCTTGAAAAGCCGCTGATCCTATTTGGAAAAACTGATTTTCATCATATCGCATTGAATGCGGGTCAAATGGGCGTTGCAAATGCTTTTGCCGCGCGCGCTGGGCATGCGCCTGATTACGCTGCCTATCTCTATTGGTTTTTGCAAAAACAAGCGATCAACGCGGGCCGTCCTGAGACGCAAACGATCATCCGTGAAGCGCTTCTTCGGCATGGCTGGCCCGTTTGAAACGAAAAAGGGCGCCACGATGGGCGCCCGATATTAAATATTTTTATGCTTAGATGGATTCGTCGATCCAGCCTTGCAGGGCCGCTTTGGGTGCTGCGCCTGTTTTGTTTGAAACGACTGCGCCCGCTTTGAACATGAACAAGGCAGGAATGCCGCGCACGCCCAGCTGTGACGGGGAATTGGGGTTTTCGTCGACGTTGACTTTGACGATTTTGACCTTGCCATCATACTCGGCAGATAGTTCTTCAAGCGCTGGGCCGATTTGTTTACATGGGCCACACCATTCTGCCCAGAAGTCTACGACAACGGGGATATCTGATTTAAGGACTTCGGCATCAAAAGTTGCGTCGGTTACTGCTACGGTTGCCATTGGGCTGCTCCTTGGCGAATATCATTGGATTGTGAACCTATGTACCTGCTCTGCTTTGGTCAAGGGACGGTAAGACCGTTCAGGGTTTCGTGAAGAAGATCGTTTGGTAGTTCAGAAAAATGCGCGGTTGCCGTCCAAAGGATGCCCATTTTTATGGCGCGATCGGGATAGATTTGACGCAACGCTGCAAAATAAGCTGCCATTTGCCGCAGGACACCAAGTGGCGTTTGTGAGGGTGTGTCCGGAACGACATGGTTTGACTTATAGTCAATCGCCAAGACTTCGGTCTCGGTGATGATCAACCGATCAATTGTGCCGTGGATACGGCCGATACCGGGCAAATCAGCTGTGATGTCGATTTCTGTCAGCGCGTCAGGATGCCAGAGCACCGCAAGTTCTGGGTGTTCCAAAAGCGCGATAACCTCGTCCACGAGATTGGTGTCTTGGTTGTTCAGCATCCGCAGCCCCAATGCATGGCGTGTGTTTGGTGTGGCTTGCGGCAAGTATTCAAGTAGACGGTGAATTTTAGTCCCGCGTTCTAGCGCGTCCTCATGATCCATCGCTGCTGGATCGCCGGGCATGACTTTGGCGCCTTCAAATTCAGATGGGGAAATCGTTGTGCTTATCTTTGGTTCGGGGATGGCGCCGAATGTGGGCACAGCGATTTCAACCATTGGCTTCGGATCAGGCAGATACAGTTCGCCGCCATCCCAGTCTAAATGCGCGACCCGGCGCACGTCCATGTCATCAATTTGCACTTCGCTATCGCCACGCGCGGCCATGCCATCGCCAACGATATTGTACCAGCTGTCATCCCCGTCACCGACATCGCCAGCGGCACCGATAATCAGCCATTTTTCAGCGCGGGTCATTGCCACATATAGCAGCCGCATGCGTTCACGGACCTGTTTGGCGACAAAATCTTCGCGGATGTTTTGCATCACAGTGGCAGAGCCTTGCGCCGGGGTTTTCCAAACAACGTGATCGCCAACAGGCAGCAATTCGTCTCGCACATCCACACGGCGCTTTGCGGTATCGGGCAATATAACGATCGGCGCCTCAAGCCCCTTGGATCCGTGTACGGTCATCACCCTGATCTGGTCACCTTGGCTATCCATCTGGCGTTTGACTTCAAGATCATCGGTTTCCATCCAGGTAAGAAAACCAGTCAAACTAGGCACGCCTGTGCTTTCGTAGGCAAGTGCCTGCGACAGCAATGCATCGATCCCGTCTTCGGCCTCTGGCCCCAACCGCGCGAGCAGTTTGCGGCGTCCGTCATGGCGGGTCAAAATGCGTTCAATCAAGTCATAGGGGCGCAAAAAATCCGCTTGCAGGCGTAGATCGCGCAAGATTTCGAGTGTCTTCACATGGTCTGAACCCCGCAGCGCAGACCAAAGATACCCTTTTTTCGGGCGATGGTAGGCCAATGTGAACAAATCCTGTTCGGACCAATCAAACAACGGCGAACGTAGCGCCGCAGCCAATGACAGGTCATCTTCAGGTAACGCAAGAAAGTTCATTAAGGCAGCAAGGTCTTTCACGGCAAGTTCGGCACCAACCCGCAAACGGTCAGCCCCTGCAATCTTGAGCCCAGCAGATTTACACGCACGGATGATTTCAGAAAACAGATCGGACCGACGTTGCACAAGGATCAAAAAATCCCCTTCGGAAATCGGACGACGGCGATAGGTGCCGCTATTGCCAATTTCATCAGGCAAAGTTTCTTGCGCAATCATACGTTTGATTTGCGCAGCCACACGGTTGGCCAGCAATACGTTGTGATCCGTGTCGGACGGAAGATCGACAGGATCAAACCAGTTACGCGGATCATCGACGGCGGCTTTTTCAACGACGGGCCACAGATCAACGCGGCCGGGAATGTTTTCTTTGAACGCGATATGGGTCAGATGGTCGTCCATGCCATCGGCGCGATCACCAGTAAATGTCGCGTCAACGACGGATAGGATCGCTTGCGACGACCGAAAGGAATGGTCAAGCGACGTGATTTCAAACGACTTATCCACCGCCCGATGTGCGCCGTGAAAGTGGGACTTCATCGCGTCAAACGCAGCGGGATCAGCGCCTTGGAACGAGTAGATCGACTGCTTTTTATCGCCAACAACAAAAACAGTCCGGGCGCGATCTGGGTGCGCACCTTCGCCACTGGCGAATTCTTGGGTCAATTGTTCGATCACGGCCCATTGGGTTGGGCTGGTGTCTTGGGCTTCGTCGACCAGCACGTGGTCAATTCCGCCGTCAAGCCGGAAGAGAACCCATTGCGCGACATCGCGATCCGTCAAAAGTGCTTTGGCTTTGCGGATCAGATCATCAAAATCAAGCGCGCCCATCATCAGTTTCCGCTGTTCGTAAGCGGGTACAAACACCGCGCCAAACCGGTGAATCGTGCGTGTGCGTTCCAACGCAAGTAGGTTCAGGCGGTCTTCGCGTGCGTCCTGTACACCCAACATGATGGGCTCAAGCTCGTCCATCAGTTCGGGATTTGCTTCGCGTGTGCCCTTTGTCGGGAAACTGCCGATCTTTGCACCAAACGGGATCTTTGCCGATCCACCAAACAAAAACACGCTTTCAAGCAACGCAAGATCACCTAGTTTCGCGGGAATTGTTTTGCTGACTTTATCAAGCTGCGCTGCTGCTTTGGCTTCGGTCGCGCTACCCTTGCGGCAAATCGCGGCGAGTTGGTGAATTGAATCCAGTGCAGATTGGCTGAATACCTGCGAAGTCAGCGTGTCGGCGGTGAGATTGGCATCGATCCCCAAAAGATCGCAAAGCGCATCATGCGGCATGTCGGTCGCAAATGCCTCGCGTTTCTGCGCGACCTCAGCGGTAAGTTGAGACAGTTCGGCGCCTGTGAAATGATGTAACAGGTCGTCGATGACCGGGGCGTGTGTGCCCATAACCAATTCATCCATGACGTCTGCACGTAACAATTCGCTTGCACGGCCTTCCATCTCGCGAAATTGCGGGCTGACTTGGGCTTCAAGCGGGAAACGTCGCAAAACGCCGGCACAAAACGAATGAATGGTTTGAATTTTCAGACCTCCGGGCGTTTCAATCGCGCGGGCAAACAGGGTCCGGGCCTCGCGCAACTGTTGGTCATCAATCGTGCGGTCAACGCCAAGCGATTGCAAGTCAGCGCGTAAATCTGCATCGGCCATCATCGCCCATGCACCTAGCCGTTTAAACAAACGGTTCTGCATCTCGGCCGCGGCGGCTTTGGTATAGGTCAAACACAGAATGTTTTGCGGGGATACTTTTTCAAGCAGCAATCGCGCCACGCGGTCGGTTAGCACGCGGGTTTTGCCGGACCCAGCATTGGCAGAAAGCCATGTGGATGTTTGCGGGTCGGCAGCATCTACTTGGCGTTGTGATGCAGCATCGCGGATCATGTCAGCACCTGCGGTTTTGGGTCGTCACTTGTGTCCCATTCACCAAAACGCGACAGGTGATCATAAGGGCTGTAGTCGGTTTTCGAAAACAAGGCGATGCGGGCAGTATACCCACGGTCGATACGCTGCCAATGCGCAAAAAGCGTCTCTAACTCTGCCCAAACTTGATCAGGCGGGTTTTTCGCGAGCGGCGCGGCGCTGGTTTTCATTGTTGCATTCACCCCAATAAATGTCGCCGCTTGCACAGGTTTTATCCCGATATCTGCAAAGGCCCCGCGTTCCACCATCGCGGCCTCTAGCAGTAGCTGTTTATCAAAGTTTTCTTGCTGCTTTTCACTTGGGACGACGCCGGTTTTATAATCGTAGATCAACGCCTGCCCGTCTGGCGTTATGTCGATCCGGTCGGCCATGCATGTCAGTTTTACCCCGACGTTGGGGACCATAATTGCACCCCGTTTTTCGATGACGTGGCTATCAGAAAGAGTTTGGCGTGTGACTTCACCCGCCAAAAACGCGTCGGCGGATTTATCCATACGGGCGATCCATTGCGCGCGGATCGTAGGCCAAGGGCAGCAGGCGGTGAAACAATCGCGCGTAATCGTCATCAATGCTTCCCGATCATCAGGTGCAAAGCCGCCCGCAATAAATTTTTCCAAAACTTCATGCACAATCGTCCCACGCAGCGGTGCGTCAGCCGTGGGTGCAAGCGGATCAAGCGGATTAAGGCGGAGCACTTTGCGCGCATAAATCGCAAAAGGATCGCGGATCAGCGTTTTAATCTGTGTGACCGAAAGCTGATCTGGTCGTGCGTTTAAGGGTGGGCAAGGCGACGGACGCGATGCTGGTTCACTACGGTGATCTGCGCGTGAAAGAGCGGCGGCCATATCGGACCATTTGTGTCCACGATCTAACATCGCTTCTAAAGCGACCACACCGTTCTGCTTCGGTAAGCCACGCAATAGGTTGGTTAATCTGTTGACCCACCGGGATGGCACGGTTTCGGCATCCGACGACCGTTTTGCGCGGGTGATCCAGACTTCGTTGCCAGCGATTGCTTGTTGATAGTCATGCGCGGATAGGCCAATTCGGCGTTCGGGCAACAGCAATCCGGCCTTTGTGCGCATCACCCGGTTCAGCCACGGATCGGGTTCGGGGGCTTCAGGCCAAGTCCCATCGTTCATCCCGCCTAAAATGGTCAGGTCAACACCCTGAACGCGGGCTTCGAGCGTGCCCCAAATCAGAATTTGCGGATGGCCCTTATCGCGGTCGCGCACAGAGCCTTCGGAAAGGATAGCGCCAAAAAGCGCAGCATAATCTTTGCTTTGCATTTCGCCAGCGAATGCTGCGTTTTGGGCAATTTCATCGCAAGTCTTACGCGCCGCGCGGCCAGCGGCCTCTAGCCATAATGCACCGGCTTCGCCGCCCGCAGGCCCCGCGCATAGGCGTTGCGTTAGGTCAATATGCGTTGCAAGGTGATCGGCCAGCGGCACATCGCGCGGCGTGGCGAAATCGAAAACCGTATCGGCCAACCACGTGGCCCAATCGTCGCGATCTTCGCCAAGCTTTGCCCAATCCTGGAGCGTTTCAGGCGTCGGAAAAGGTGGACCGTTGCACCGTAGATAGAGTTCGAGTTCGCGCGCGTGGCGCAAATGCGGCCCGCGTTCGGCATCGGTCGAATTGCACAAAGGATGCTTGAGCAAGACCAACAGCATCTCACCGGTCAGTGGTTTACCCAGCATATCCGCGACATGGCGCAGCATTCGCCCCGGTGGCGACAATTGCAACGGCGTGCCGGCACTGTCGTCTGGGCGGATATCCCAGCGATCCAAGGCGGCGGTCACCTGTCTGGTTAACATCCGATCAGGCGAGATCAGCGCAGCGGTGATTCCATCCTCGACGGCTTGGCGCAAACGTAGCGCGATTGTCTCGGCCTCTGCACGGGGTGATGCGGCTTCGACCAGGGTTAATCCTTTGGTCGCTACCGAAAGGTCGCCAAGGTCCGGTCCCTCTGTCAGCCATTGGCTGGTGACGGGTGCGGGTCTTAATGACAGTGAAATCAGCTTGTTGCGTTCAGGGTGCGCGGGCGCAACATCTGACCAGCTGCGTACATCTTCACGCTGAAACCCTATCAAATCCATCAAACGCCGGAACCGAAATTGGGGGTGATCCTCTGCGGTGATTTCATCGTCCATTGCGTGCCAAACCGGGTCTGGCAAGTCAAAATCAAACCCGGGCAGGATAATCGCCCCTTGGGGCAATGCAGCGACCGCTTGCATAAATAGCGCGGTCGCGCCACGCGAACCGGTTGAACCCGCCACGATAATCGGATGCGTTGGCGGGTTCTCCGCCCAATTCTGTGCAAGCGTTTCAACAACCAATCTTTGGCGGGCTTCTTTGTCTGGGGTGTCCTGCGCGCTGCCAAAATACGCTGAAATAATCTGAATAAACGCAAGCGAGCGGGCCCAGTGCCCAGATTGATCCGAGACATCAAGATTGGCAATTGTGTCGGGGCTAACGCCCTCCCCCTGCATTTCGTCCATGAGCTTTGCAAGACTATCTGACAGGTCATAAAGCGCGGCGCGCGGCGCAATATCGGGTTGTTGTTCGATCAGCTTTGCGACGGCTTGCAACAATTCAAACCTGCGGCGCAAAGGGGCAATCGCGGGCGGGATTGCAAGCGCGATGGGATGATCCGCAAGATCAGTGATCAGTTTAACGCGTGGCAAAAGCCGTGCCGGGCCTGCGTCAAACACCGCGCGGATGCGGCGCTGCATCCGCGCGGTGTTGACGTAAATTTCGGTACGTGCCCATTGATCCGGGGGCATATCGCGCCCGCGTGCCATTAGCCCATCGACCAATGATTGCGCGAAATCCACGCCAAGCGCGCTGCCATAAACGCAGGGGCTGTCGGTGGGGTTAAACATACAACATCGCCTCGGCGATCGGGATGCTGGACGGTTGGCCGACGTCGCACCATTGGCCGTCATATTTTACGCCATAAAGCCCGCCGCGCGTGGCGATATCATTCCATGCAAGATTGAGCGAAAAGCTAGGGTCGTCAATGTGATCAATCGTTTCTGTTCGGATCATTTGAACCCCAGTATAAATCATATCAGGGGCGCGGTGCAGCCGGCTTTGATCATCTATTTGAAAATCACCTTTGCCCAAATGACCATGAACATTGCGTTTTTCGACCACCAAAAGCAGCGCTTCCATATCATCACGCCAAGCCCCCAGAACAGCTTCGATTGGATTGGGCCCGCGCCAGACTGCGTCGGTGTTCATTGTCAGCGCGGGGCTTGCACCCAACAATGGCAGGGCATGGCGTAATCCGCCGCCTGTGTTGCGCAGTAAGTCAGTCTCATCTGAAGTAGCGATACCTCGCCCGGCCAAATGCGCGTGCATTTGATCGGCACAGTAGTGCACATTCACCACTTTGTTTCCGATCGCCGATATCTGAGTGAATGCGAGCGCGTGATCAATCAACGGCTTACCTGCGACCTTTACCAGTGGCTTTGGCATGGTTTTGGTCAATGCGCCCATACGCGTCCCCAACCCGGCTGCGAATAAAAGAATGGGTGTTGTCATCTGCGCAACCTGATCAATGTGGCTTCATCTGGCGTGGGAAGCGTATCGCGTACCGCTTGCTCTAGTTGTTTTAACGCGGGATGTCGAAGATCAGCCATCAAATTCGTCCAAACGCGTGGGATCAAATCTATATAGCGTTTTTTTCCCATGACCTTTGACAGGCGGGCAAACACGCCCAAAATGCGCAGATTTCGCTGGGCACCAAGACATGCTAATTGTGCTGGAAAATTGCGACCTGCTTTGGTCTTGGCCATAAAATATGCGGTGATCCCTTGCGCGAGCGCTGGGTCAATATCGCGCCGCACATCGCGCAAAAGCGATGCTAAATCATATCCTGTCGGCGCAACAAATGCGTCTTGATAATCAAGCAACCCGACCCGTGCGAGGCCGTGTTGATCTGGCCGCCAGATTAAGTTTTCCGCGTGGTAATCGCGCAGAGATAGCGTGTTGGCGACAGGGGCAAGAGCTACCATTGCATTTTGCACTTCTTGGGTTAGGTCGGGTGTCGGCTTTGATGCGTAGAACTCGCCGGTGATTTCGACCATTTGTGCACCTACATCTGGCGTCATATGGATAAGGTCATCGGGCGCCTGCGTGTTTTGCAAATGCACCAAAACTTCTGTCGCGGCGCGGTAAAGCCCCAAAGTTTCTGTTGGGTGTTGTGTCAGCCAACCCGCGAAATCAACCGGCCCCAAGTCCGATAACACCATGATTCCAAGTGTTTTATCGTGTGCTAATACGTCAGGCGGGCTTAGATTTATATCATGCAATAGTTTCGTGATGTGTGCGAAAGGTTCCGTTGATACGCCGTTTTCGGGCGGGGCATCCATCAAGATCACTTGAGATCGACCATCGGTTAACCGTTCATACCGGCGGCTTGATGCGTCGCCGGCCAGTGCGTGGCGCTGCCAATTGGCCCACTCAGATTCCGCAAGAAATCTGTCGATGATATCTGCACGTACTGTCATAATACGCCCTCTAATCGGTCGGCCCAAGCGGGCGTTGTGGTGATTTCAACGCTATGCGCAGTATCGCCTGCGTGAAATTTCATCTGCAAGGCGGTATTTGGCGCATCTGGACCTAACCGATCCGGCCACTCAATGAGGCATATTGCGGTGGTAAAGGCTTCGTCCAGACCAAGTTCAAAAATTTCATCTGGGTGGGTTAAACGGTAAAGATCGCAATGCCAGATGTCGCCTGACGGATCATCATAGGTTTGCACAAGCGTAAATGTCGGCGACGGCACGTCTTCCATACGGCCAAGTCTGGCACGGATTAACGCGCGCGAAAAAGCGGATTTTCCAGCGCCGATTTCGCCGGATAGCAATAAAGTATCGCCGGGAGACAAAATGCCCGCGATGCGCTGGGCGAGTTTTACGGTCGCCGTTTCGGTAGGAAGTCCAATAGTAGTCATGCCGAAACACTATTGCTTGTCACCGTGTCTGCAAGGCGAAATCAGCGTTTTCCAATCTGGATTGCAGGGTCGCGCATCATCAGTTTCTGAATTTCTGGCTTCACCTTGGCGGTTGTTGTAAACCGAACCAGTGTTTTGCCAGCGGCAATTGGGTTGGTGTGGCAGGTTAATTCGCGACCATCATCTAGAAATGTTGTATCGCTCCATGGGTCACGCGGACCCGTCTGGTAGATGAAATTTCGAATGCGCGACCAGACTTGCGTCGTTGCGCTGTGGTTTTTCCAAACTTTCATTTCAGTCTGTAGTGCGCGTTGTTCATGGTAAACGGCCGGATTTGTTTGCCAAAGATCGGTGTAAGCCTGATTGCAGATCAGCAATGTTCCTGCGGCTGAAAATACAGCAACTGCATCCGGCATAGCATCCAACACCGCTTGCCCCGTTTCAATGTCGTCACGAAACCTGCGAGCCAGCGAAACTTCGGCGCTAATATCCTCGAACATAAACGCAAATGCCCCGTCAGGATGTGGTCGCCCAGAGACCCGGTAAATTTGCCCATCCGGAAGCGCCCATGTTTCGCGATAAGTGCCGTCTTTTGCCGCCTCCTCGACGGCGGTGAATTGCGCGCGCCAATTCGCGTAATTCTTAGGTTCCGGTAGCATCCGTTTTTCGCGTAGCCTGTCTAAAACCGTGTCAAGCGTTGGTCGATTGCTTAGAAATTCGAACTGCAACCCAGTGAGATCAAGGATCGCAGGGTTAAACGTGGTCAACCGACGGTTCTTGTCAAAAACGGCTAGTCCACAAGAAAGCTCTGCAAATGTTTTCCCTAAGGTTTGCTTGAAGTTCTGTCGCTCGCGTTCGGCGCGCACGATCCCATTTGCGTCGCTCGCATAGTGTAAAAAACCCGCGTTAAACGGGGTGCTAGTGATGTCAAACCAATGCTCAACTGGTTGGTCGTGTGACTTTACCGAAAGGCGACGCACCCCCGTTGTGCCCGCCCCAAGCGTTTCGTGCAGGTCGGGGAAAATTGACGTGCTAGGCCAGGTTTTTTGGGCGTCCTTGGGGGACGAAAGCATGTTATCCGCAAATGTAAGGTAGGTTTGATTTGCCCATAACAGCCTGCCATCGGATGTTTCCTGCCAGATCAATTGCGGGCTGTGCTGGGTCAGGTCGCGCAGCATCGCAAGTTCGGAAAGCTGCACATCTTGTTCTATCGTCGCCGGTTTTCCAATGCCAAGTTTGCCTTGGGCTCCGTTGACTGCAATACGCGTGCGGCCACCAATTTTGTTAATTTCGATCCAGATCGAATCAGCAGTCACTCCATTTATTCGCGTTTTCGTGGCGGGCGGATTTTCAGTGATCTGGCGTAGATTGGGGACATGCGGGGCAAGCAGTTGGACAAGTGCATCCAGCTCTGACAACCCGTCGGCGCCGCCAGAAAGCAATGCTGTGGCTTGGGGAGTCGCATCAACTAAATTGCTATCATGAAAAAGAAATATAGCTTTGTCATCGTAGGGGGGCGTGGATAAATCAATTTGTCGATTGAGGTGCTGCAGGTCACGCCGCGACTTGAAGATAACGGCACAAAGCAGCACCAAGCAGCAGCCCATAACTGTGATCTGGAAGAAGCTAACGACCATCTGACAACGTCCTCAATTTAAATTAAAATTGAACATCGCTATTTGAGGTTAATGCGAGGTTAAGCTTAACCTCGGTCCTAGGTGTCGGGGCTGTTTTGTTGGTTTTCGCCCAAGGGTGTGCTCGCACGGTCTCCGCTATTTGGTAGTGAGTCGCGTGTCCACGTGACATCGATGACTGCCCCACCTTCGCCTAAGCCAGCCCTGCGACTGTTTGCAAAGGCAAGCCGCGCACCGGAGCGTTCCAATAGTGTCTTGGCGATAAACAACCCAAGCCCCATCCCCTTGTAGCCGGGACGCGCTGCATCATCAGTCTGCCGCCGTTGCCGCACATAGGGGTCACCGATCCGTCCTATGACTGATCCTGGAAACCCCGGCCCGTCGTCTGAAATACGGACATTTAGCGTGGTGTCTGTCCAGGTTAGCGCGACGCAGACCTCGGTTTGTGCAAAATCAACGGCGTTTTGGATCAGATTGCGCAGACCGTGAATGATTTCAGGGCGCCGTGCGATGGTCGGTTGATCTTGGGATGTATCAATTTGGAATTGCACATGTTTACCTCGCTCCATATGTGGCTCCGCGGCTTCGCGTACAATGGCTTCCAGCGGTGCGTGCCGCATGTGCAGATCGTCTTTTCCGGCCCGCCCCATCGAATGCAGAATGTCGCGACATCGGTCGGCCTGTTGTCCGATAAGGCTGGCATCCTCAAACAGATCGGGGTGATCGCCTAGGTCTTCTTTCATTTCGCTGGCGACAAGTTTGATTGTGGCCAGCGGTGTGCCAAGTTCATGCGCTGCGGCCGCGACAACGCCCCCAAGATCCGTGAGCTTTTGTTCACGCGCGAGCGCGAGTTGCGTGGCGACCAAGGCTTCGCGCATGGCATGCATTTCGGTGGTGACTTGGCGCGCGTAGACCGACAAAAACACGATTCCAATGACAATCGATGCCCAAAATCCGAATTGAAAAATCATCGGAAGCACTAAAACGGTGCCGTCATGCATCGTGATTGGCATGTGGACTTGGCTGATCGATGTGATGATTGCGATGGCCGTCAGCCCTAGAAACACTGTGGTGCTCAGGTGCAAAACAGTGGCCGCGATTGTGACGGGCGCCAACATCAACATTGCAAACGGATTGTTCAGCCCGCCTGCGATGGCGAGCAAAAGACCAAGCTGCACCAAATCAAAAACCAGCCAAAGCGACGCGCCACGTTCAGAAAGCCGTGTGTTCTCTGGATATCCAATGGTCGCGACAAGATTGGCAATAACAGAAACCCCGATAAATAGGGTGGCAAGCCCAAGGTTAATTTGAAGACCGTAGATCAAGCTAGCCACTAGAATTGCGGCGGTCTGTCCCATCGTCGCGGCCCAGCGTAGTGATGTCAGGGTACGCAGCCGTATCCAATTGCTACGTTGCTGTTGTTGAAACTGGCTAAAGTCAGAAACGGACATATGCTGTGATCCCGTTGGCAAGGTAGATCATTGATAAGCAGCGCCGCTTGGGGGATCAATGCGCGAATAGGGAAAGGGACGTAGATGTCTAAATTGATTGCAGTACTTGCAGGAACAACGGTTGTGGTCGCGCTTGGCACGACTTTTGCGATCACTCAGTTTGTTCCAGTGCCCGATTGTGGTGCCACGGTTGGTGGTGATATCGGCGGGTCGTTTACCTTGCGTAGTGAAACCGGGGTTATTGTGACGGATCGCGATGTGATCGTTGAGCCTACATTGATCTATTTCGGTTATACGTTCTGCCCCGATGTTTGCCCGCTCGACAATGCGCGCAACGCAGCGGCAATTGATATTTTGGCTGACCAAGGGCTGAGCGCGACGCCAGTTTTCATCTCAATCGACCCCGATCGCGATAGCGTGGATGTGGTGCGTGACTATGCCGATAATTTTCATCCTAAAATGATTGGGCTCACGGGGACTGGCGCACAGGTTGCAGTTGTATCGCAAGCCTATCGCACATTTTATCAAAAAGAGGACGGTGACCCGGAGTATTACCTGATCGCCCATTCGACATCGACCTATTTGGCCCTTCCGGAATCCGGTGTTGCAGCCATATTCGGACGTGACGACAGCGCAGAACACGTTGCTCAGGTCGCCGCGTGCATGATCACAGGTTGACGAAGGGTGCTATAAACCTACACTTAGGCGCACACTAGCGAGGAATGCACCATAATGACCGAGCCATTGGATCTGGGCGACGATAAGAGCCTTCTTCTTGTTGATGATGACGAAGCGTTCTTGCGGCGACTGGCCAAGGCGATGGAAAAACGCGGATTTGCTGTTGAAACGGCTGAATCTGTGGCGGCTGGCAAGGCAATCGCAAATGTGCGCCCGCCCGCCTATGCCGTTGTCGATTTGCGGTTAGAAGATGGGAACGGGTTGGATGTAGTTGAACTGCTGCGTACAAAGCGCCCCGAAAGTCGGATTGTCGTACTGACTGGATATGGTGCGATTGCGACAGCGGTGGCGGCTGTAAAAATTGGCGCGATTGACTATTTAGCGAAACCTGCGGACGCAAATGATGTGACAAATGCATTATTGGCAGGTGATGCGGCCCTTCCTCCACCACCAGAAAACCCAATGAGCGCGGACCGCGTGCGTTGGGAACATATTCAACGGGTGTATGAGCTGTGTGATCGCAATGTGTCTGAAACGGCGCGCAGGCTTTCGATGCACCGTCGGACGTTGCAACGGATTTTGGCAAAACGTAGCCCGCGCTAAAGCGCTTTCAACAGCCATTTCTTAAATGTCTTGACTTTGTCCGATAGAACACCGGGCGGATGAATGATGTAATACCCAATGCCTTCAGGTTGGGTTTGGCTTAACGCGACAAGCCGCCCGTCCCTAATATCGTCGCTTACCAATGCACTGGCTGCGATTGTCATTCCGCCGCCTGCCCGCACGGCCGATAAGGCCATACCCAATGTGGAAACGGTGACAGATTTTTGTGAGGCTCCTATCAATCCAGCCTCGCGGACCCAGCGCTGAGATTCCTGATGGGCGTCTTCGAAAAACCATGTTGCGCCGGATTGTGCTATTTGATCGGTTTTGACAACGCCGGGCGCCGCAACAACCGTATAGTCTGCGGCCAGCAGATGCGTTGTCTCAAGGCCTGGCCAGTTCCCATCACCGTATCTGATGCCAACATCAAACCCGTCCTTGCGCAGATCGACCAGCTTGTTGCTGGGAACAATGGACAAAGCGATTTCAGGGTATTTGGCCCAAAATTTCCCGATCCGTGGCATCAACCAACTTTCCGCAAAGTTATGGGTTGCGGTGATCGACAGCGGTCGGGCGTCCACGTCGGCGCGCACGGATTTTACACCTGCAATAATTTGCCCGAACCCATCCGAAAGCGCATCAGCCAAACGCGCACCCGCATCCGTTAGCACCACTCCGCGACCCTGACGTACGAGCAATGACGTCCCAAGATCAGATTCGACCGACCGCACGTGTTGAGCGATTGCGGCGTGGGTGACGTTTAATTCGCGGGCGGCTTGCGAAAACGACCCTGCCCTTGCCGCAGCATCAAATGCGCGCAGCGCGGCAAGTGATGGGATATCACGCCAATTCATATGATAGTTCAGCTAACATAATGAAAATCTTACAGAGTCGCATTAACACTGCAATCCTTTTATTTGTTCATTATCAACATTCAGAAAGGAATAGTCATGCTATCAATACTTTCCAACAGCTTCCTGACCGCAACACGCAATGCCCGCTGGGATGCGCCAGACAATTGGGTTCACGATGGACGTCCGCGCAAAACCTATGAAATCGAACGCAAAGAGGCCCAATTGCGCGCGCATGCACAAAGATCAAGCAAATCGTGACGAAACCAAGCTTTGCCGCCATGCTACATACGATGGCGGCAAAGCTGCGATGTTTTGATGCATCGCAGCGCAGAATAATTGCCTTTAAGGTTGGTTTAGACTGCCCAGCACACTATATTTTATGCGACTGGGGCAAACAGTCATTGATCAGATCGAAAAAGGACAACGATCATGAAAACTATTACACTCGCCGCGACCTTGGCCGCACTTGCTTCTCCTGTGCTTGCCGAAGGTGATGCAGCAGCTGGCGAACAGCAATTTAATCGCCAATGCGTTGCGTGCCACGTTGTGCGTGACGATGCTGGCGAAGTGCTTGCTGGTCGCAATGCGCGCACGGGTCCAAATCTTTACGGGATAGATGGCCGCGTATTGGCCGCGATCGAAGACTTTCGGTACGGCGATGCGTTGGTTGCGCTGGGCGAAACAAGCGCGACATGGGACGAAGAATCTTTTGTTGCCTATGTACAAAACCCAACAGCCTATTTGCGCGAAGCAACTGGCGACGGCCGTGCCCGCGGTAAAATGGCCTATCAAGTCCGCGATGCACAGCAAGCGGCTGACATTTACGCGTTTTTGGGGACACTTTAACGCCACCTAAATACGGATTGTTGTAGGGGCTGCATTGGATAATCCAGTGCGGCCCCTTTACCTTTTTGCGGCCCATACCCTCTTGAAACCGGCTAAAATCGGTGAAACCATTGGGGATGGAATATCACATCAAATCTTGGGCTGAATTGGCCCCCCGTTTGGTCGCTGTTGCCGCAGGGCGCGCGCATGCTGACCTTATCATTTCTGGCGGTAAGCTAGTTAACGTGCAGTCCCGCGAAGTGCTAGACGGGTGGCAAGTCGCCATTGCGGGCGGGCGCTTTGCCTATGTGGGTCTGGACGCTAGCCATTGTATTGGGCCAGATACAGAGATCATTGATGCGACGGACCGATATTTGATTCCGGGTCTCTGCGATGGGCATATGCATATTGAAAGCGGGATGCTGACCCCGGCTGAATTTGCCGCCGCCGTGATACCCCATGGTACAACGACGATGTTCACCGATCCGCACGAGATTGCCAACGTGCTGGGCTTGCGTGGCGTGCGCATGATGCATGACGAAGCGCTGATGCAGCCCATCAATATCTATACGCAAATGCCATCCTGCGCCCCCTCGGCTCCGGGGCTTGAAACGACGGGTTTTGAAATATCCGCCCAAGATGTGGCCGAAGCCATGGCATGGCCCGGTATTATAGGCCTTGGTGAAATGATGAATTTCCCAGGTGTGATCAACGGCGATCCACAGATGTTGGCCGAAATGGCTGCGACGATGAATGCGGGTAAAACGGTTGGTGGCCACTATGCCAGCCCAGACAAAGGAAACGCCTTTGCCGCCTATGTTGCGGGGGGGCCGGCCGATGATCACGAAGGCACCGCTGAGGCAGACGCAATCGCGCGTGTTCGTTTGGGGATGAAGTCGATGATGCGGCTTGGGTCCGCGTGGTATGATGTTGAAAGCCAGATTACCGCGATCACTGAAAAGGGGCTTGATCCGCGCAACTTTATCCTTTGTACAGATGACTGCCATTCAGGGACGCTGGTGAACGATGGCCACATGAACCGCGTTGTGCGCCACGCGATCGCGTGCGGTTGTGATCCATTGATCGCGTTGCAAATGGCGACGATCAACACGGCTACGCATTTTGGCTTGGAACGGGAATTGGGGTCGATTGCGCCGGGGCGCCGGGCGGATGTGATCTTGACGTCTGACTTAGTAACGCTGCCGGTAGAACGGGTGATTGCACGTGGTCGTACGGTTGCTATTGATGGTAAGATAGCCGTCGAATGCCCACATTATGATTGGCCCACCGACGCGCGCCAAACCGTGAATATGGGCAAGGCGTTGGGCGGCGATGATTTCGCGATCACTGCCCCTGCTGGCAAGAATGAGGTTAAGGTCAAGGTGATTGGAGTCGTCGAAAACCAAGCTCCGACCGAAGCACTTACCGCTGAACTTCCCGTTGTTGATGGGTTGGTTGAAGGTACAGATGACACTTACCAGATCGCACTTGTTGAACGGCATCAAGGTACAGGAAAAGTCGTGAACGCCTTTGTCTCTGGCTTTGGCTACACGGGTAAGATGGCGATGGCCTCGACTGTGGCGCATGACAGCCACCATATGATCGTTGTCGGCACCGACCGTGAAAATATGGCTGCTGCGGCCAACCGATTAGGCGAAGTTGGCGGTGGTGTCACCGTCTGGAAAGACGGCAAAGAACTTGCGCTTGTTGAATTGCCGATTGCAGGGCTTATGTCGGATCAACCCGCTATTGATGTCGCGGCTAAGGCCGATGAAATGGTCGCGGCGATGATGGAATGTGGCTGTACATTAAATAATGCCTATATGCAGCATTCGCTTTTGGCGCTTGTTGTCATCCCATCGTTGCGGATTTCTGATCTGGGCTTGGTAGACGTAGAAAAATTCGAATTAACTGAACTATTTGAGGACGACCTATGAATGTAGAAAATCAGGTCACGATCCGGACACCCGATGTGCCCGGCCACGAGGCATTTACAGACGCAAAAGCCGCCGTCGCGCGATTGCTGAGCCTTTATGAAACTGCGGCGGGTTTTTTGTCTGAACGTTTCCAAGAAGCGATGGACAATGGGCAACCGGAAACGCGCGCGCGTGCGTATTACCCAGAAATTCGGCTCACCACGACAACCCACGCAAAGATGGATAACCGTTTGTCGTTTGGTCATGTTGCTGAACCGGGTGTATATGCGACAACGGTCACGCGACCGGATTTGTTTGAATCCTACCTTGAACAACAGATCCAGCTATTGCTGAACAGTCACGGCGTGCCCGTTATCATTGGGGCATCTGATACCGTGATGCCAGTGCATTTTGCGGCGGCAAATGACCCAAACCTTACAGTGCCCCAAGACGGCACGTTAGACTTTAACCTGCGTGACAATTTTGACGTGCCGGATCTGTCAACGACCCATGATGCGATTGTGAATGGTGAGGGGTTTGCTTATCCCGATGGCGCACAGCCACTCGCGCCCTTTACAGCGCAGCGCGTGGATTATTCGCTTGCACGATTATCGCATTACACGGCGACTGCTGCCGAGCATTTCCAAAATCACGTGTTGTTTACGAACTACCAATTCTATGTCGAAGAATTTGAAAACTACGCGCGCAAAATGCTGGCTGATCCGAATAGCGGCTACACAAGTTTTGTCAGCACCGGGAACGTGGAAATCACTGATGCCGAAGCGGTAATTCCGACACCTGCAAAGCTGCCACAAATGCCGACCTACCACCTGAAACGCGAAAACGGCGGTGGGATTACCTTGGTCAATATCGGTGTTGGTCCGTCAAATGCGAAAACCGCGACCGATCATATTGCCGTCTTGCGGCCACACGCATGGTTGATGGTTGGTCACTGCGCAGGGTTGCGCAATTCGCAGCGATTGGGTGACTTTGTATTGGCGCATGCTTATCTGCGCGAAGATCACGTTTTGGATGATGATCTGCCGATTTGGGTCCCAATCCCGGCGCTAGCAGAAATCCAGATTGCGCTGGAAACAGCGGTGGCCGACGTGACCAAGCTTGAAGGATACGAACTGAAGCGGATTATGCGGACCGGCACCGTTGCGACAATTGACAACCGCAATTGGGAACTGCGCGACCAGTCGGGCCCGGTGCAACGGCTATCGCAGTCACGTGCCGTCGCCTTGGACATGGAAAGTGCGACCATTGCTGCCAACGGATTTCGGTTTCGGGTACCCTATGGAACCCTACTGTGTGTAAGCGACAAACCCCTTCATGGAGAGTTGAAGCTGCCGGGAATGGCATCTGGTTTTTATAAAACGCAGGTCGCAGCGCACCTGATGATCGGTATTCGGGCGATGGAACGGTTGCGTGAAATGCCGCTGGAACGCATTCACAGTCGCAAATTACGCAGCTTTGAAGAGACCGCATTCCTCTAAAGTCGAAAAAAACGGGCGAAATGTCGCTATTTTCACTTGAAAGCGCACACTAATCGTTGTGGTGTGCCACAACATACCGTTAAATGCGCGGGTAGAGGCCCCATAGGGCGGGCAATTAAGGGAGACCAGAAAATGGCGACTAAACCACTAACGAAGGCGCAACTTGTTGCTGCACTAGCCGAAGAACTTGGCACAGATAAAAAAGCAGCAGGCGCTGCATTGGACGCCGTGACCGGCATCATCACCAAAGAAGTTTCCGGCGGTGGTGCTGTGACGCTTCCAGGTGTTGGCAAAATTTATTGCCGTGAGCGCCCAGAGCGTATGGTCCGTAACCCTGCCACAGGCGAACAGATCAAAAAAGAAGCCGATAAGGTTGTCAAAATGACAATCGCCAAAGCGCTGAAAGACAGCGTGAACGGCTAAATCATTTGGCCTTGTGCTAAATGTACGGTTTAAAGGGGTCATCCAGATTGGGTGGCCCTTTTTTGCGGGCTCGAACAATCGTATTGATACAATGTATTTATGATCTTGGATTGACGTTTCTTGGGTGTTCAGCAAACGTCCCGCCATGGATATCAAAGCAATTCTTATGGGGCTCGCCTTTGCCCTTATGTGGTCCTCGGCCTTCACTTCGGCGCGGGTGATCGTGGAATATGCACCACCGCTTAGCGCACTTGCGCTCCGATTTTTTGTTTCGGGTGTGATTGGCGTTGTGATTGCGTTTGCGATTGGGCAGTCGGCCAAGTTGACGCGCCGCCAATGGATAGGGGTGCTGATCTTTGGCCTGTGCCAAAACGCGCTTTATCTGGGTATGAATTTTGTCGCGATGCAAACTGTGCCTGCGTCGTTGGCCGCGATTATTGCGTCGACGATGCCTTTGCTTGTGGCGCTTGTCGGTTGGGTCGTTTTTGGAACAAAGGTAAAGCCGCTTGGGCTGACCGGGTTGGTCGCGGGTGTGATCGGCGTCGCCTTGATCATGGGTGCGCGGCTGCAAGGCGGTGTTGATCCGTTTGGCTTGGTCCTTTGTTTGGTTGCGGTCGTATCGCTGACCATCGCGACATTGGCCGTCATGGGCGCGGCGTCGGGCGGGAACGTGTTGATGATTGTCGGGCTGCAAATGCTTGTGGGGGCAACGATCTTGGCTGGCCCTGCCATCTTGCTTGAAGACTGGGTGGTTACTTGGAATTGGCAGTTAATCGTGGCGTTTGTCTATACAACGCTGATCCCCGGTTTGGCGGCCACATGGGTGTGGTTCATGCTGGTGGGACGGATTGGCGCCGTAAAGGCGTCGACATTCCATTTTTTGAACCCATTCCTAGGCGTGGCCATTGCGGCTGTGCTGTTAGGCGAAGCGATTGGGGTGTTAGACATCATCGGCGTTGCGATTATCGCAGGCGGGATCTTGGCGGTGCAATTGTCAAAGCAACCGGTTGCGCCTTAACTGTTTGGTCTGACGCCATCAGGCGACCCTTGAACACTTGCGCCATAGCCGACGGGTAACATCCCGAATAAAAACGCCCCAAGGGCTGCCGCGACAACGCATCTTTCGATCCCGAGACCGATTAGTTTCTGACCGTCGTTACGCTTGAACGGAACGGTCACGGCACCAAGCAGAAGCGTGCCAATGCCGTAGACAAGATGTCGGTTCGTTTTTAACACCACACGAAAACCATTGTGAATGGCATTGCCATAGAGCCCCAGCCGCCGGTGTCGCCGCAGGATATGGTAGCCCGCCACTTGATTGCGGAGGCACCGTTTTAGATGATAGCTGAGCGTCGCGCGTTCGCCATCCCAAGCTTCGTAGACAATTGAACCGGGGACAGGTGCGGCAACATAGCCGTGGATGTGTTGAATGCGCAGAAAAAAATCAACGTCTTCGCCCCCGCTTTCGTTAAAGAACGGATCAAAGCGCATATTCAGCCCGTCGTCGTCTGCAAAAATGCGGCGATGGATGGCGTAGTTGCCGCTGGAAAGAACCGAAGGGCGTTTGCCTTTGGTCAGCGATTGGAGTTGTCTTGCCTGCCGGTAGGGGCTGAGCGTGTCGTCATATTCATAGATACATTGCGCGATCAGCACCGGAGAGCTGAGCGTCTCAAAGCCATCAACCATTTCCGCCAGCCAGTTTTCATCGACCCATTCATCGTCGTCGACGCCGATAAACCAAGTTGCACCGCGTGCAGTAGCGGCATCTAGCGCATGGTTACGCGCAAAAACCAGACCCGCTTGCGGTTCATGTTCGACAGAAATGGGAAAGCGGGTTGCGGCGCCATCTAGCGCAGGTTCTGCTGTAGGAACATTGTTGTTATCAATAACAACAATCTCAACGCTATACCCTGCGGGCACAGGTTGGTCTTGGATGCCGTCAATCAAACGACGCAGCAGCGTGTTCCGCTGCCGCGTACATATACCGATCACAATACGTGGCTTTTCACCGATCATGATCGTTTCCTAGACCAATTTCATAAGATGTAAATTGGTACTAAAAGCCTTAGTATAGGCCTCCGTTGTCATCATCATCGTCGTCACCAGACAATGCTGCAGCGCCAACGAGGGCTGCGATGATAATCACTGGAATAACCCAGCTAGGGGCGCTTGAACCGACTGTTTCGGTGGGTTCCATAACGACAGGAGCGGTTTCAACGATCATATTCGCAACACCACCTGCGTAGGCAGAGATGGCGGCAACAGTTGATGTGCCAAAGACGGCGGTAAATAGTTTCATTTTATATGCCTTAGGTTTCGAGCTCTATCACACATGGCTTCGATAGAAACCACGCGCTGAATTTGTTGCCTATTGACGAAAATAAGTCAATAATATCTGGGCATTTTTGGTCGCGAGGGGCTTTTTGCAACAGGTCTCACTTTGGCGCTCAGGCTTAGTTACCCGATTTTTCCGCGCGTGCCGCCTGTATGACCGCGATCCAAGAGCAGGTGATCCAAGATTACACAGGCCATCATCGCTTCGCCCACAGGCACTGCGCGAATGCCGACACAAGGATCATGGCGGCCTTTGGTGATGACTTCCATCGGGGACCCATCCATGCGGATGGATTTGCGCGGGCTGAGGATAGATGATGTTGGTTTGACCGCAAAGCGCACGACGATGTCTTGCCCTGTGCTGATCCCGCCTAGAATGCCGCCTGCGTGGTTTGAACTATACTCAGGCCCGTTTGGTCCCATAAAAATTTCATCCGCGTTGTCACGCCCTGTGAGCGATGCGGCGTTCATGCCTTCGCCAATCTCAACGCCTTTGACGGCGTTGATGGACATCATCGCGGCGGCTAAATCAGTGTCTAACTTAGCATAAACCGGGGCGCCGATACCGGCCGGCACACCGCGCGCGACGACTTCAATAATTGCACCAACAGAGTTGTGATCGTCTTTGCGTAGCCACGCCAAATAGTCGTTCCATTCTGCGGCGGCTTGTGCGTCTGGGCAGAAAAAATCATTTTGATCGATCTGGTCCCAATCGATATTGGCACGATCAATGGCTTTGCTGCCCATTTGGGTCATGTAGCCTCTGATCTGGACATCGGGCGCGATTGCTTTGATCGCTTGGCGCGCAACCCCGCCCGCAGCAACACGTGACGCTGTTTCGCGCGCCGAAGACCGACCGCCGCCACGATAATCGCGGATGCCATATTTCTGGTGGTAGGTGATATCCGCATGGCCGGGCCGAAATGTGTTGGCAATATCGCCGTAGTCTTTGGACCGTTGATCGGTATTCCGGATCATCAGCTGGATTGGGGTGCCGGTTGATTTACCCTCAAACACACCGGACAGGATTTCGACCGCATCAGGTTCATTGCGTTGGGTTGTATTTTTGTTCAGGCCCGGGCGACGTTTATCCAGCCATTGTTGCAGCATCGCCGCGTCAATTGGTACGCTAGGAGGGCAGCCGTCAACGGTCGCACCTAAGGCGGGCCCGTGGCTTTCGCCCCAGGTTGTGAACTTAAAAAGGTGACCAAAACTATTCATCGACATATGCGCGCCCCATTGATTGGCCTTGGATTACAGGAACATCGCACCACATTCAATCACGGCTGCGGAGCTGATTTGCTACCAGCCAGAGACGGGAAAATTCAGCTCATGTGCGAGGTCGTTCAGATACGTGCGCAGGATGTCAGCACGTTGCGCGGCAAGATCACGGCCCGCAGTCGTTTTCATGGTTTCGGGAAGGCGCAGCAGTTTTACTGCAAAGTGGTCTATTGCAAAGGATTGGTCGTCCAGCGCGCGGGTCGTCGCAAACGGGTCGGCAGGATCAAACAACGGACGCCCCAAAGCGCCCGACACGGCAAAGCATCGGGCTAAACCCACCGCGCCTAGCGCATCGATCCGGTCCGCGTCTTGGATAATTTTTGCTTCAAGCGTTTGCGGGGTGACATTGGCCGAAAAACTATGCGCAACAATCGTATGGCAGGTCGCGTCGATTTGCGCGCTGCTAAGCCCTTGATCACGCGAGAATGGTTTGGCCTTTTCGGCCGATCTTGCAGAGGCATTGGCGCGGTCGGGGTGCGACTTGGGCAAATTAACGAGGTCGTGCAAATAGGCGGCATGCAGCAGCACAACCCGGTCACTAGGCGGTTCTTGGTCTGCAATGATCTGTGCATTTCGCCAAACGCGGTGCAGGTGTCCGATGTCATGGGCTGAATCTTGTGTGGTCGTGCGAAGTAGAAATTGTGCGAGCGCGTCGTGCATTTATATCCCTTAAATTTTGCCTGAACCTGCGGCTTTCGAGGCAAGATATAACGAATGATCAACCCTGATACCCGCATAGTTTCATGTTCTTTGCATTTTGGTGAAACATGCGTATGTAGGCCGCACCTCGGGGGGCCATATCGGCTGAGATGCGCAAGCGGACCCGTTGAACCTGAACCGGTTAAGACCGGCGGAGGGAAGGTATGGCAATCACGCTATCCCCCATTCCGCCCGTCGCATTTGGAGGATACGATGCAAAAACCAATCTATCTGCCAGTTGTCGCGGGACTTGCCCTTTGTGCCACTAGCACGTTGGCTGAGACCCCGGTACTGCAAGTTTTGACATATGACAGCTTTGTTAGTGATTGGGGTCCCGGCCCCGCAATTGAAACCGCATTCGAAGCGGAATGCGCTTGCGATCTTGAATTCGTTGGTAGCTCTGATGGGGCGGCCTTGTTGGCCCGCATTCAGCTAGAGGGACCACGGACAGAATTTGATGTGGTACTAGGGCTCGACACGAATCTGACCGCTGCGGCGCGTGAAACGGGCCTATTTGCGCCGCATGGTGTGACCGCCGATCTTGATTTGCCAATCGCATGGGATGACGCAGATTTCTTGCCTTTCGATTGGGGCTATTTCGCATTTGTTGGGAACGCAGACGCTGAAGCAGCTGTTTCACTGCGCAACCTCGCGGTTAGCGATCTGAAAATCGTGATCCAAGACCCGCGTTCATCAACTCCAGGATTGGGGCTGCTGATGTGGGTCAAGGAAGCCCATCCAGACGATGCGGCTGCGATTTGGGAAGCGCTTGCTGATAACATCGTTACAGTCACGCCCGGTTGGTCCGAAGCTTACGGGATGTTCCTTGATGGCGAAGCTGATGCAGTGCTGTCCTATACGACTTCGCCTGCATATCATCTCATCGCCGAAGAAGACGCCAGCAAAGTGGCATGGCCCTTTGAAGAAGGTCACTATATGCAAGTGGAAGTTGCCGGCAAACTTGCCAGTACGGATCAACCCGAACTTGCCGATCAATTCATGGCGTTTATCGTGTCTGAAGGTTTCCAATCGATCATCCCGACCACAAATTGGATGTATCCGGCGATAACACCAGAAGCTGGTCTTCCTGATGGGTTCGAAACCTTGGTGACGCCAGCCGTATCGCTGTTGAAATCACCCGAGGATGCTGCAGCAATCCGGGCGGAAGCGTTAGAAGAATGGCGCAACGCGCTATCACAATAAGTCCACGCTGGCCCGGCGTCCTTGCGGGGGCGCTGGTGCTTGTGTTGACGCTTGGGACGCTCGCGGCGGTGGCGCTGCGAGCGGAACTGACAACGGGTCTTGGTACGGCGGATTGGGCCGCGATCCGGTTTACCGTCGTACAAGCCTTTTTGTCCGCGCTGATTAGCGTTGTTCTTGCGATCCCGGTTGCGCGGGCCTTGGCGCGACGCCGATTTTGGGGACGGCAGGCTTTAATAACCCTGCTTGGTGCCCCATTTTTATTGCCGGTGATCGTGGCTGTCGTGGGATTGATTGCCGTCTTTGGGCGCAATGGAATTTTGAATTCTACACTGATTTGGGCTGGAATAGAGCCTATTTCGATCTATGGATTTCACGGCGTCATTCTGGCACATGTATTCTTTAACCTTCCGCTGGCAGTGCGATTTATCCTGCAAGGCTGGCTTGCGATCCCAGCAGAGCGGTTTCGATTGGCGGCCAGTTTGAACGCATCGATTGGCAGGGTTCTGGAAATCCCGATGTTACGCGCCGTGGTGCCCAGCACGTTTTTGGTAATTTTTCTGATTTGTCTGACCAGCTTTGCTGTCGCGCTCACCTTGGGTCGCGGCCCAAAAAGCACAACGGTGGAATTGGCGATCTATCAAGCGCTGCGGTTTGATTTTGATCTTGGGCGCGCGGCACTGCTGGCGTGTATTCAGTTTGGCCTTTGTGCCGTGGCCGCAGTGATCGCGTGGCGCGTGACCGGGGTTGATGCAATGGGTGCGGGGTTTGATCGCACAGTCACACGCTGGGACATGCGTCGCCCGTTTTGGGATTACCTGGCAATCGTTTTGGCAGCCCTGTTTCTTTTGATTCCGCTTGCGATGGTTGTGCTACGCGGCCTGCCTGGGTTGCTGATCATGCCAAGCTCTGTCTGGTTGGCCGCTGTGCGGTCGGTTTTGGTGGCTATCGGCTCAGCTACGTTGTGTTGTACGATGGCGATTGCACTGGGCCTGTTGGGTGGGCGCGTTGTTGCGGTGGTCGGTGTGTTGCCTCTTGCTGCCTCTGGGCTTGTCGTCGGGACGGGGGCATTTCTCATCGTATATCCTTTTGTCAGCCCAAGCGATGTTGCCTTGGTGATTACGATGTTGGTGAACGCGACGCTTGCCCTGCCCTTTGTCTTGCGCGCAATTGGTCCGGCGATTGTTGCGGTGCATGATGATTTCGGACGGCTTGGTGTTTCTGTTGGGCTGACGCGCTGGAGATGGCTGCGGATTGTAGTTTTGCCGCGGATCAGGCGGCCTTTGGGTTTTGGTGCAGGCCTATCGGCGGCACTTTCGATGGGTGATCTGGGGGTGATCGCCCTATTTGCTGGCAAGGCCGAAGAAACCCTACCGCTTGCAATGCACCGGCTTATGGGTGCTTACCGGATGGATGCCGCAGCAGGTGCGGCAGTGCTTTTATTGGGGGTAAGTTTGCTCATTTTTTGGATTTGCGACCATTGGGGACGTGGCGATGTTGATTTGTGAAGATCTTGAACTGCGGTACGATGATTTTTCTCTGCGGGCCGATCTGCGATTTCCGACGGGCGCGATTACCGCTTTAATCGGACCATCGGGCGCGGGAAAGTCCACGTTGCTTGCAGCAATTGCCGGATTTTTGGCCCCAGCGTCAGGGCGCGTGTCCTGGGCGGGCGCGGATATAACAACGCTATCCCCTGCGGATCGCCCGATTAGTATGCTATTTCAGGACAACAACCTATTTCCGCATCTGACGATTGCGCAGAATGTTGGGCTTGGGTTGCGGGCCGGGTTGCGCCTGTCTGCCAGTCAGATGTCGCAGGTGGAGGCGGTGCTTGAAAGCGTGGGTCTGGAGGGGATGGGAACACGCAAACCAGCCGCGCTTTCGGGCGGCCAACAAAGCCGGGCTGCATTGGCGCGGGTCCTGTTGGCGGATCGTCCACTTGTGTTGTTGGATGAGCCGTTTGCAGCACTTGGGCCAAGTCTCAAGGCTGAGATGCTTGATCTTGTAAAACAGCGATTAGCGGATCAGGGGCGCACCGTGATTATGGTGACTCATGACCCGCATGACGCAAAACGCATTGCAGATGCGGTTGCGGTTGTGGAGGATGGAGTTGTCACGGACCCTGCACCAACAGCTGGGCTGTTTGATAATCCGCCGCCTGTGTTGGCTGCGTATCTTGGCATGTAAGGTGGATCATGATCCACCCTACGCCACGAAAAAGGCCCACCAAATTGGTGGGCCTTTTGGAATTCACTGACGGATCAGATCAGTCTTTATGTTTGTGCGGCGCCCACAAACGTTTGTTTGTGAGATACAGCAAGACAGAAAGCAGGATCAGCAAGATTACACCAGCAAGCCCAGCTTGCTTGCGTGCCATCATTTTGGGTTCTGCGGTCCACATCAAGAAGGCGGCGACATCTTGTGCTTCGTGGTGGATGTCAGTTGAGTGGCCGTCAGCATATTCAACATCATCACCATACAAGGGCGGTGGCATGCCGATCCAGCTGCCTGGAACTGTATGGTGACCGTGATCATCGATACATTCCTCAGGGAAACCACCGGGCGCAAAGGCCACGTTATAATAACCATCAAAATCTTCGGGTGCGCATTCTGGTGCTTCTTCGTAGCCAGCAAGGATCGACGCAATATATTCGGCGCCGCCCATACCTTTGACGAATTGGTTGATCCCGGTGCCCAACGGGCCATGGAAACCAGCACGTGATTTTGCCATCAATGACAAATCTGGTGCGCCTTCATATGTCCCTGCCGGGAAGTGATCTGCAGGTGTAGCTGGCACATATTCGTCTGTGGCCGCGTCATAGACTTCGTAGAACTCTGCGTATGCGCGCATCTGATCTTCGGGCAGCGCAGGGCCGCCTTCGTCGTGCAATGTGCGGAACGCAACCAGTTCAAGGCCGTGACAGGCAGAACAGCTTTCGGTGTAGATCTGAAGCCCGCGTTGAAGTTGCATTTGGTCAAAGCTACCAAAAGGGCCCTCGAAAGAGAAATCGTAATCATGGACATGCGTTTCGCTTTCCGCGATCGCTTGCCCTGTTGTGAGGGCAAGCGCTGTAGCAGCGGTCAGTGTGAGTTTGCGGAACATATTCATTGGTCCTTTCTCACTCGGCCGATTTCGCTGAGGCGTCGGCCTCGGCTTTCGGCGCGTAGTGCGCGTTAAAGTCGTCTTCGATGGTTGCTGGCTGCGGCAGCGGTTTTTCGATCACGCCAAGCAGTGGCAGAAGAACGAGGAAGTAACCGAACCAATAGGTCGCAGCGATCAAGGAAATGTAAGGGTAGATGCCGTCTGTTGGCATTGCTCCTACCCACATCAAAACCATAAAGTCGAATGCCAGCAGTGCAAACCACCATTTGAACATCGGACGGTAACGGCCCGAACGCACGGATGATGTGTCAAGCCAAGGTGCCAGTGCCATCACAGCGATCGCGCCAAACATGGCAAGAACCCCAAAGAACTTTGCGTCGATGATCCCGAAGCTGACAAAATTCACCAGTTGCACGATCCAAACATCCGCAGTGAAGGCACGCAGGATGGCGTAGAATGGCAAGAAGTACCATTCAGGAACGATGTGTGACGGTGTCGCAAGCGGGTTCGCAGGGACGTAGTTATCGGGGTGGCCAAGATAGTTTGGCATGAACCCGACGATCGCCATAAAGACGGCCAGAACAACGGCCAATGCGAACAAATCTTTGATCACAAAATATGGCCAGAATGGCAGCGTATCTTTGGCAGCGTCTTCTTTGCTTGTCCGGCGGACTTCAACACCAGTTGGGTTGTTGTTGCCGGTTGTGTGGAATGCCCAAACGTGAACGATTGTTAGGCCCAGCAAAACAAATGGAAGTAGATAGTGCAGCGAGAAGAAGCGGTTCAGCGCAGGTTGCCCTACCGCAGACGCACCCAGCAACCATGTTTGGATTGATTCGCCAATGAATGGTATCGCACCGAACAGGCCAGTGATAACAGCGGTCCCGTGGAACGACATTTGGCCCCATGGAAGAACGTAACCCATAAAGGCCGTACCCATCATCATTAGATACATCAGCATGCCGATGATCCATGTCACTTCACGAGGGGCTTTATAAGAACCGTAGTAAAGGCCGCGGAACATGTGCAGGTAAACCGCAACAAAAAACAGCGACGCGCCGTTTGCGTGGAAATAGCGAATCATATGGCCGCCGTTCACATCACGCATGATGTGTTCAACAGATTTAAACGCCAAATCAACATGCGGCGTGTAGTGCATGACCAACACGATCCCTGTTGCGATTTGCAGCACCAGCGTAAATGCGAGCACAATGCCCCAGATCCACATCCAGTTCAGGTTTTTTGGCGTCGGCAACATCAAAGTGTCATAGACAAGCCCAACAATCGGAAGGCGCGTGTGCAGCCATTTTTCGATGCCAGTCTTTGGTTCGTAATGGTCGTGGGGAATACCAGACATGGTGCGCGCTCCTTAACCGAGTTGAATTGTTGTTTCGTCTATGAAAGACGCAACAGGGACGAGAAGGTTGCGCGGTGCAGGACCTTTACGGATACGGCCGGCTGTATCGTAGTGCGACCCGTGACATGGGCAGAACCAGCCGCCAAAGTCACCTTGTTCGCCCAAAGGCACACAGCCAAGGTGCGTGCAAATGCCCATCTGAACCAGCCATGTCCCATCTTCGGACAATGCGCGGTTTTCGTCAGAGGCATCTTCTTCACCAAGAAGGTTTTCGTTTTCGGCGCCTTGGTCAGGCAGGTCCGATACATCTACAGCGCGGGCAGCAGCGATTTCTTCTTCGGTCCGTGACCGGATGAAAACAGGCTTACCTTGCCACAGCACAGTCAATTGTGTGCCTGGCGCAACGGCGCTGATGTCGACACGAATTGACGCAAGCGCCAAAACGTCAGCTGAAGGGTTCATTTGGTTGACCAGTGGCCACACCGCTGCACCTGTTGCAACAACGCCGGCTCCGGCGGTTGCATAGTATATAAAGTCGCGGCGTGTGCCCTGATGATCGTCTGCATGTGACACGGCTTGCATCTCCGATTCTTTGGTTGGGCCGATCGCCCACGGGAAAGACGGGCAAAAATAAATTTAGCCCATTCTGGCGCTGTTTATCCATGAAAACATGATCCGTCCAGCGGACAATAGGGCGCAGGCGCCATTGTCGTCTTTATTGTGGCGAAACAAACAAGACTTCGTAAACATGATCCAAAGAATCACTGCACAAATTTTCACGATTTGAATTGCACTGAGGCGCGCCAACTGTCGCCGAAGATGATCGGATTTCCGCCGACGCATCGCTGAATTATATAGTTTTTGTGTCGCGGTGGACACATTCCACTTTGAACATTTAATACTCGCTTAATGGTGACTTGTTAGTGATGGGTACGCCGCATAGTTCGGTTTTAAGAACTGCCACTCTCTCGTAGGAAAATCTAATGTCTCGCGCGCTCACACTTTTCGCACTCATTTTTATGACGCCAGTTGCGGCTTCCGCACAGGTTGAGTTGAGCTTTTATGGCGGCGTACAGTCTGCACCTTCATCAGATGTCTCTGTGCGTGACGACGTGATTGGCGACGATGATTTCTCAATTTCATGGGAAGGACGGTCGTCTTCGGCCCCTATTTATTATGGGATTCGTGCGACCCGTTGGCAAAGCGATACATTCGGATATGGGCTCGATTTTGCACATAATAAAATCTACCCGGAAGATGGCGAACTGCCAGCAGGCTATGAGGTTCTTGAATTTACAGACGGGCTAAATACGCTGACTGTGAATGCTTACCACCGTTGGAATGGCGCGTTTGGTGACCTGTCACCCTATGTTGGTGGCGGGATTGGCGTTGCGATTCCGCATGTAGAGGTCACGAATGGCACGTCAGAAACATTCGGTTACCAATTGACCGGGCCTGCTGCCACATGGATCGCGGGCGCGACCTATCCCATCAATGACCAATGGTCCGTTTTTGGAGAGTATAAGGGCACGTTTTCGTCTAATAAGGCTGATCTTGATACCGGCGGAACAATCGAAACAGATGTGTTCACCAATGCGGTGAACATGGGCGTCAGCTTTAATTTTTGATTATTGCGGCGCGGTTGCTATCATGCTGTCGCGCTGAATAAATGCGGCGTGCCATTCGGCGAGTGCTGCATTTCCATTCCGCCAACCGCGCGCGTCGTGGCGCAAATCAACATATGATAATGCGCAGCCAATCGCGATTTGCCCGATATTTAGCGGGCCGTTTAGATGGCTCATCCACATTTTATTCACAGCACCGATCCCGCGATTCGCCTTGACCCACTGGGCTTCTATCCATGCGGGTGACTGTTCATTTTCGGGGCGTAGGCGCAGTTCGTAGGCCATCGCAACGGCTGCCTCCATAATCGCGTCGGCGGTTGCCTCAAGTGTCAGAAGTTCCCAGATCTGGGATTGTGGATAGAGCGATCCGCCTGCGTGATCGTTCAAGAACCGGGTGATGACGCGGCTATCATAGATCGCAGGCCCATCGTCACGCACCAGCGCAGGGATTTTGCCAATGGGGTTGGCGGCTACAATCGCTGGATCGGATTTCAGGGCGTTTGTGCTGATTGGCACCTCTGAAATTTGATCTGTCAGACCAAGTTCACGCATAACAACACGGGCCTTGCGGACAAACGGAGAAGCGGGCGACATCAGTAATTTCATTGTATTCCCCATGAGTTACGAATTTGGAAACAAGACATTATCTTGCCCGTCTTGCCAAGGTGCATATTTGGTCATGATGCGTGCGAACCGATCAGAGCCAAGAAACTCATCCAGCCATTTGGTCAGCGGCCCCAGTTTTTGCGCATCAAACCATACACGGTTCGTGTTTGCGAATTGCCGCACAAATGGCAATATCGCCATATCTGCCAGCCGAATTTGATCGCCCATCAAATAGCGCGTGTTGTCAAGCCGCGCGTTCAGGACGCGCAAAAACACCATCGCCTTTTCGCGCTGCTCTGCCTCGTCTAGATCGGGGAACCGCACGGCGTATTTTGTATGATCAAGCGCTTGTTTGAAGGGGCCTTCACAGGTTGCGATCAGGTCCATGCCTTCAGCCGGCATATCCAGCCACCCTTCGGGATCATTTTGGGTCAGCGCCCAAATCATGACATCGCGGCTTTCATCGATCACGCGGTCGGGCAATTGCAGGACCGGCACGGTTCCCTTGGCAGAGGCCGCCAGAAATGGTGTTGGTTTTTCGCGTAACAAGATTTCGCGTAGCGCAACTTCTTGCTGGCTCGACTGAACGGCTAGGCGCGCACGCATTGCATAGGGGCAGCGGCGAAAAGACCAAAGAATTGGGCGCGGTTCCACTATGTTACCCTGCCCTTAACTGTGTGCCGTCAACGCCTAAGATCGCAGCGGTGACGATCTGGCTTTCGGCTTGATCGTTGTCAAAAAGGACCTCGGCAAATTGTTCGGTCCGGCCCATACGTGGGTTCTCCATTAGAATATGATGCGTCGCACCAACCTGTGCCTGCAAATGCGCGGCTACCTTTGCGTCTCCAGCGGCGCGTAGCTGCGCCGCGCGGGCTTTGATGATGTTGCCGTTCACCTGCGTCGGGATTTTCGCAGCGGGTGTCCCTTCGCGTTTGGAATATGGAAAGACGTGCAGCCAAGTCAGGTCGCAATCCTCAACAAGTTTAAGCGAGTTTTCAAAATGCGCGTCCTTCTCGGTCGGAAACCCGGCGATAATATCGGCACCAAAGGTCATATCGGGGCGCAATTTGCGTGCATCCTCGCAGAACTTGATTGCGTCGTCGCGCAAGTGGCGGCGCTTCATCCGTTTTAGAATCATATCATCGCCATGTTGCAAGGACAGATGCAAATGCGGCATCAACCGCGGTTCGGTGGCAATTGCTTGCATCAGATTTTCATCAACTTCGATACTGTCGATCGAACTGATCCGCAGCCGTGGCAAATCTGGCACCAGTTTTAGAATACGCATCACCAGATCGCCCAGTTTTGGCGCGGCTGGCAGGTCAGCACCCCAGCTGGTCAGGTCGACGCCGGTCAGCACGACTTCGTTATAGCCGCGATCAACAAGCCGTCTGATTTGGTCGACAACAACGCCCGCAGGGACCGATCGCGAATTGCCACGTCCATAGGGAATGATGCAAAAGGTACAGCGGTGATCGCAGCCATTTTGAACCTGCACATATGCGCGGCTCCGGGTGCCGAATCCGTCGATCAGATGGCCAGCAGTTTCTGTGACCGACATGATGTCATCTACTTGGACGGGTTCGGTCTGGCCGATCAAATCGGGTGCCATATTCACCCAAGTCGTCGGGTTCATTTTTTCGGTATTGCCGATGACAACGTCGACCTCGGCCATGTTTGCAAAAGTATCGGGTTCAGTCTGCGCGGCACAACCTGTCACAATCAATTTTGCATCTGGATTTTCACGGCGCAACTTACGAATATCTTGGCGGGCTTTGCGCACGGCTTCGGCAGTCACGGCGCAAGTGTTTACGATCACAGCGTTTTCGACACCTGCAGATGTGGCGAGTTCCTTCATCGCCTCAGATTCATAGGCGTTCAACCGACATCCGTGGTTGGAAAATTTGGGTGCCTTGCCGCCCATCAAAGCCGCCATTGTCCGTCAAAGACATGCGCAGTTGGCCCAGTCATCCAGACGCCATCGTCGCGCCAGTCGATATGCAGCGTTCCGCCGTCCAGATCGATCTGGACCTTGCGCCCGGTAATCCCACGCCGTGCCGCCGCGACGGCTGTCGCACATGACGACGAACCAGATGCTAGCGTCACGCCAACCCCGCGCTCCCACACCCGCATCCGCAGGTGATCCGGCCCAATCAGACTGGCGAATTGCACATTTGTACGTTGCGGATAAAGCGGATCGTGTTCAACCTCGGCGCCACGGGCCGTGAGATCCACAGCCTCCGCATCGTTAACGAAAAACGTGCAATGCGGGTTGCCCATGCCTGTCGCAGCAGGTGCGCCTTCAATAGGCAAGGAAAGTGTATCAACCTCATGCGCCAGCGGGACCTCATCCCAGCGCAATTGCGGATGCCCCATATTCACCGAGGTCAGCCCATCGCCAGCCTCTCGTGCATAAAGCGTGCCGCGATCCGTTGTGATTGTCAGCGTATCGCGCCCTGTCTCGTCGATTAGGAACCGCGCAATACAACGGGTCGCATTCCCGCAGGCCGCCGACAGTGACCCATCACTGTTCCAGAACGTCAGATGTACGTCGGCCTCCGGAGTATCGGAGAGGACGGCAAGCTGATCAAAACCCACACCGCGGTGCCGATCCGCAATGGCGATTGCCAAGGCTGCGTCAACGCGCGGGGTGATTCCCCGTTCGTCCACAACAACAAAGTCGTTTCCCAGCCCGTGCATCTTCATGAAGGGCAAATATGCTTGGTTTTGCGTGTTCATTTGGGCGATATAAGCCAAGTGTTTGGACTATTCCAGATAAGATGACATTTGGGGGTTGACCCCAACGCGCCACCTTCCTAATACGCCCCCCAGTGGGCCGTTAGCTCAGTTGGTAGAGCAACTGACTTTTAATCAGTAGGTCGATGGTTCGAACCCATCACGGCTCACCACTTTTTCAATTATAAGATGACACGTAGTTTGTCTCTTTTGACAAGAGTTCGTCGCTTTTTCTGGAAAGTTTGACGGCTGCCAAGTTCCAGATCGTACAACTTTTGATCGGGACGTTTGTCAGCAGACCATAAGAGTGCAGATTTGGAGCATTAGCATTCAGATCTGCCCTAGAGGTCAGCTTCCGACATCCTCTTGAGACTGAAATCGAACTGATCGATCGCTTTGGACTAACCGGGACAATCTCGGCGGATTGTTAGGTTGATACTCGCCTTTCGATAGCCTTCGGCAGACCTCTCAAGGGTCAAAAAAGCCGAGCACACACCCAGACTCTTACTAATTATGTTCTGATGCAGTTCAAAAGCACTTGCTTCTCAATCTGGGAGTAGTTGTGGTGCTCGTGAAACCCGTGACTTGCTTCAATTAGAAGGGATCTCTTACCAAGAACTGCGGCTGTCTTACGTTCAAAATTCACCCAGGAAGATTGCTTGCTCGCTTCAGAGGTGATGTAGAGTACCAATGCCGATCGCTCTATCGCAGAGAATATTTGAGTTTTTAAACAAAAACCCAAATCGAGATCATTGCGGTCGATCCAATACGCGAGGTTCATGCGCGCAATCGTGGCCTCGATGGAACGAGCTATCGGCTGATCAACCCATGAGTAACTTATGAATATCATTGTTTTACGATCTTGAAGGCGTTTTCGTCGGTACCTTCTAGTTTTACGTTAGGTACGAAAACAACTGCTTCAGCGTTAGCCCAATCTCCGTCCGCGCTTTGCCGCTCTGTCGTAACTTGCACGATACAGCCGTTTGGCATCTCCAATGCCTTTGTGCTCTTTTTCCAGCCCTTTCCTTGCGCTTTGAATAGCAGTTTCAGTTGGTCCGGATCGCCGAATGTTTTCACTTCATCCGGTAAGTCAGACGTTTTGGTGACGAGTTTTCCTACTTCGAGACCTGCTATCTTGAGTTCCGAGCCACTTTCGATGCGCTTCTTAAGAATAACAAAAACCCCAGTTACTTGCTTACGAAAAAACAAACCAAGGATCAGCAGAAAAAAGATCCAAGCTATGGACTGTACCAATGGCACATAGCCGTCCGCGGCTTCCAAAAACTCTGTAGTTTTCAACCGTTTTCCTCCAAATCAAAGCAAGAATAGGCTTGAGACGTTTCGCCTTGGTATCCTATCCGGCCTTATTATCTCCAAAAGACAGTATATATTTCTTAGTGAAGTCATAGGGGTCGGAGACGTAACCATTCGCAATCTCCCCAGTATCATCGGACCAGGAATGATGAGACCACTTCCACTTTTTGGTGCCTTCAAATTCGTTGAACGAGCCCCAGCCAGAGCGTCTTTCTTTTGTATTACACGTCAGAATCAGACATTCCGTCAATCTCGGCAGAAATACGATCTCAGAAAAAACACGATTCAACGCCATAAATTTCGGCTCAAAGTAAAGACCAACATGGACAGACTCCAATCGACAATGATTGAACAAGTTGTAAGTTTCGTCATACTCGTCTGGCACGCTCATTGCCGCTAGCATTGCAACAGAACCAATCCCACCAAACGGCTGACGACGTCTCTTCCTCTCAACGTCACTTTCCACAAAAACATCTGACCCGCCACGCCGGTCCAAGAGGCTGATGACAGATCGCTTATTCTGGACATATTCAAAGTCATCATACTTGACAGTGCGAACCTCAAAAAAGTCAGCGATCTCGGGCGTCATACTCGAGTCATCTAGAATAGAGGCAAATACTCCGTCGATGAACGCTTGTGCTTCATCTTTTGAAGGAACCTTTGTTTCAATTTTCTCTATTGCCGTCTTTGCTAAGGCGAGCGCAGTGGCAGGAGGTGCGCTTTCTGCCAGCGTTTCATCCGTATCTGGCGGACGCAAGAATACTGTACGCAAGTCGTTCAATCGTGCCGCATCATTGCAAAACTTCTCTTGAGAAGTACCTTGTCGAATGAAATGTGGCGTTTGGCCATCATGCTGCAAGAACGCGTCTCTCAATGCGTTCTCGACATCCGAATAGTAGACGGGTCCCTTTTCTTTTTGAAGGCAGGCCTTGATAAACTCATCGGTGAAAAGACTTATTTCATCGCCTGCCAAAGAAAACTGACTCTCGGTGCATGATGAAAACTGTACGAAGTTCGAAAACCCAGACTTTAAGGCTCTTGCTAACGGCGGAGCGTCGCTTTTGATCAAGTTGCGTCCTGCTTCGCAAGCGTCAATCACTACGACTGACATGTCAGCGTCGAACTGGCGAATTAGTTCAAATGCGTCAGTTCGTGACAACCCTGTTGAGTTTGGTGACACTTCCTTGAAGCTTTCGAAGCACATGTAGAAGTCGTCCGCATTAGAAAGCCCATGCCCTGAAAAATATAGGAACATTTCTTCGCAGCTGTCTTCATTTTCTGTCAGTTTCCGAAGCTCATCCTTCACAAACGAAACAGGTTTATCGACGAACTCGACAATCTGAGTGAACTTTTGAGTTTCCGACAATAGTTCGCGCATTTGAACGACATCGTTTGCGCAACACTCAAGCTCAGACAGATCGTCATATTTCGTGTTACCAACTAAAACCGCGATGCTTTGACTCAATTCCCTACGCCTCTATCTGCCTGCCAGCTTTGCAGCTTCCTCGATGTGCTTTGCTAGACTTTCTTTGCTTGAATACTTGTAAGTTTTGAAGCCATTCTTTGCGATTTGGGCGGGTGCAGCACCTACTCGATCATCAGGAAAACTTGGGTCTGAGAGGTGATGCAACTGGATGCCAACAAGTCCATTGCCGCTCTCAAGAGATTGGTTTATCTCGTAATTTATCCATTCTCGATTGCTAATGCCATGAGTGATGCAAACAATGGTGACCGATGTCCCTTTGAGCGCGTCGTCGATCATTCTCTTGATGTGCGCCTCGCTCTTCTTGGCGTCTTCCCAGAGCGATCGATCTTTAAAACCTGCAGCAGTAGCGCCAACAATATTTGGCATTGACCGAATTTGATTTACTCGGAAAACATTGCGGTATCGAAAGCTGAAAAAACATGTTCTTGCCATTCCCAGAATGTCCTTTTCTGAAAAATATTTGACGTCTATGTTACCATGCTTAAAACGGGTGAAAAGGTCGAAAACGATAAGGACAGTAAACGGAAATCTCACGGGCCGTCTGAGGAATTGGCCTCAACTCTTGGATTGTCTTTTGCTCTTAGCCCACCATGATCCTAGTTCCAGACTTCGGTCTTTGCCCAATGAACACACCAACATCGAAAAAGTCATCGATGTCTGAGCTGTTAGCGCGCAACAGAAGCCCCGGTCCCCCTGTCACCCAATGAATATTATGCGAGACGGCAGCGAAAATATCATCCGAATTCAAAGGTTCCTTTTGCGGAAAAAAGAACCCAGTTTCAAATTCGAGATGTTCGCCACATCCACTAAAACCTAAAGTGCGTAGCCTATTGAGGATCTGTCTTGCGACGTCATTTGGTGAGCTAGTCTCGCTCTTGTCTTCCACGAACCAGCGTGCTGCGCTTATCCCATCCAATGTGATCGTACCTGAGACTAAGCGATACATGCTGTCTAGTTGGAGATGTGTAAGTTCCCTTCTCCCTGCCTGAGAGCTTCCAAGCGTGATCAGATCTGGCAGCAAAGCAGGAAATCGTCCTTCTATTGGTCGCCACCCGCTCGCCACCTCCTCACTGCGAGGGGCGCCGCAATAGAGAAACGAAAAGTCGCCCTTCCGCTCACAACTCCGCATGAAGAACTCTGATGGCTCAAGCGTTTCATCACCTTCAACCCGCTCTGTCGTGGTAGTGATTGAGCCAACCATCGCGTAAAAATGGTCGTCCACTCGCTCTGAACAACGGTTCTCCATCACAGACATGACTTGGTACGCGGATCGCGTTGCGAAGTCTGCCATCATATAGTCGGCGAGAAGCCTTTCTAAACTCCTTAGCTTCGGACTCTGCTTTTCCCACGCAAGTTTATCGAGGTTATTGTCCGCTTTATAGACTTCGATTGCGGTCATAATCATGTTCAAGAATTCGTTCCCTGACACTATCGCGTCTTCGTTACCCTCAACCCCAAAATACAAACGACTGCTGTTTACAGCCTCTTGATATGTCCAAACACGGCTGACCCAGTCTTCTTTCTCAAGTATACTAAGATCAGAAGATGTTAGCTTTTCAGTCTGACTTGCGTTTTGGATAGCATCCGAACATTGCTCCCTTAAAACAACCAGCACTTGATAGGCGGAACTGAAAATTTCACCCATTCTCTGAAGGCAAACGGTACGTCCCGGTTCGTCAAAGGGAACACACAGTGCATCCACCCAGAACGCCTGCGACGCATTGACTGCCGCTGCCTGCCCTGCGGCTTCTTTAAGTGAATTTCCATCGTGACTAAAACTGATGTTACGGCCCCAGTTCTCCTTTGACTGCGAAACGTTAATTGCCGTCTCTAAAGCCCGAATTGTCCGTATGGACATATGTTGCTCAACACAGACCGGGTTTTCTACTTTTCCTTTGCCCCATGCATATGAAATGCATGTGAATGCTGGGGCATCTGATACTTGGGCGTATTCTTTAATCACCCACTTTTTTTCGAATAACTCAATAAACGATGCATCTGGAGGCGTTAAGTGGTTTGCTGGCTCAAGCAATCTAAACATACACAATTTCTTCTACATAAAAATGGCTTCACTAGTTGAGACTAAGCTAGCCAAACTGATGTTTAGGTTCAAGAATTGCTCTCGGATATGCTGTCATCTTTGATTAAGCACAAATTTGTGAAATGATGTGCGTGTGCCTGAGATGTGCGGGGAGTTCAAATGTCAACATATTCGTACCAGATCATTCTTATGGGCGGAAAAGACGCTAGGCTGGCTGCCCTTAAGGCTGCTGTTCATGCGCGAGCCACGGATTTAGGAATCGACGCAAGTGAGATCGCCTATCTCGATGAAAGCACTTTTTCCGATACCTACGACAGGAAGAAGCCGGCCTTCGGGATCTACTTTGGCAATCAACACAAAACCGTCCCGCTGCCGTTAAACCAACTAGAACAGGACTCCATCATTATTGCTCCGATCGTGACGTCAAAAACGATGGTCGCATCTGAAATTCCCAGCGAACTTCAGCATATCAACGTGGTCGAAGTCGGCATGGATGGCGACAACATCCCAAGGCTGGCGTCTCTGGTCTTTGAGACTTTCAGACTTCTTCGAAGAGAACGCGGAATCTTCATCAGTTATCGGAGAAAAGGCTCACAGCCATTGGCCAACCGGCTCTACGAAGAATTGGACAAGCGAGGGTTCGATGTATTCATCGACGTTCGATCGGTACCACCTTCCGTCGACTTCCAGGCCGAACTTTGGCATCGCATGTCGGACGTTGATACCATCCTTTTGATAGATACTCCAGGGTTCAGAGAAGGCCGCTGGACCAAAGCAGAGCTTGCGCAAGCAAATCTACTAGGAATACAGACCCTCCATTTGCTTTGGCCCGGCCAAATAGAGGATCGTAACTTCGCGTTCAGCCGCTTCGTCAAACTTCTCGAAACGGATTTCAGTGGCCCGTCGCCAGGTCGCGGAGCTACGATAAAGGCGACGGTGATCGATAGCATCTGCGACCTGGCAGAAGAGCTGCGAGCAGAAGCTATGGCGTTCCGGCATGCTCATTTGGTAGACAACTTTTGCGATGCTGCCCGGGATTTGACACTCGTTCCCACTGTTCAACCTCAGCGCTGGATTTCGGTTGAGCTAAAAGACGGTGGCTCCTTAGCTGTGGTTCCCGCCGTTGGCCGTCCAACGTCCGATCGCATCAACACCATTTTTGACGCAATCTCCAACCACACATCTGCAGGCACCCCTATCTGGGCGATCTATGACAGTCGGGGAATGCATGACAATTGGATCAAGCACCTAAAATGGCTTGATGGACACTTACCGATCAAAACTGTCCCAGTAGGCGACTTGCCAAGCGCGCTAAAAGGGCTGCTAGCATGACCAACATTTTTCTCTCCGCAAGCGTCCCGCTGCCAGATAGAGACCGTAGATTTTTCGAAACAGCGGACGTGTTTCTGATACGTGAGGCCATCCGTGCACTGGTAGAGGTCATCTTGCCCACAGGACACATCACTTTTGGTGGCCACCCAGCGATCACACCTTTGATGTCGCTATATGCGAATACTGCCAAACTCGGCGGTGAACGCATTACGGTTTACCAAAGCGCGTTTTTCCTCGGTCAGTTTCCGCGCGAGAACGATGATTTCGCAGACATTCGGTACACTGAGGCTGTTCAAGACGATTTGAGCGGAAGTATTGATCTTATGCGTAACGAAATGCTCACCAGTCGTAGATTCGATGCAGCTGTGCTCATCGGAGGTATGGACGGCATCCTCGATGAGGCTCGACTATTCCGAGAGTACAATCCGACTGCTAAGGTCCTTCCGATTCCCGCAACTGGTGCTGCTGCGGCTATCGAATACAATGAAGGGAACTATTCGAGAGATTTGGCGAACGAAATCTCGTTCGCTAGCCTCTTTCGCCGCAAATTGCTGCCCAACCCGCTGTTGTAAGCAGGCAATAACATTCACAAAAACTTAAGCATTGGTTGAGAATCTTTCGCAAGTTCTCCCAATTCCATCGTGTGGCCGAAGACATCGACACTACGATGTCCGCCAGTCACGACTTAGAAGTTGCCTAGGAAACCATCTCTTTCTTCTTTATGCTGAAGTCATTTATGACTCTACATTTGGGTGCCGAAATGCCGCTTGGATATTCTGAAACATTTCTCGAAAACGGCTTGCGAGTGCCGATCCCGAAACCAAAACACCCTGATCTGATCTCGCAAATGTTGCGACGAGAGGCACTGGATGAAGGAATCTACTCTCATCACACCAATTTCACCCTGACAATGAATGGTCAGCACCGGCAGTTGATAGTTGCGGCCCATAATATTGACCAAACGGCATATAAAAAGGCTGCCCGATCGGGCTCGTGGTCTTTCGATGACGCGGTGGGGAAGGACAATCAGGTACCTGCTGTTTACTACGACGAAGATATTGTGAGCTACGGGCAATCTGTTCCGAACGACTTTGACAAAGGGCACATGGTTCCCTTCGCGAACGCGCGTCATGGGCCCGATGTGGATGCTGCCCTACTTGCAGCAAAAGAAACTTATGTTTGGTCCAATTGCTCCCCACAGCATCGCAATTTGAACCAAAGTGAATGGGTATATTTGGAGCGGTATATCGTGCGCCCCTTAAAACTTGATAGCAACGGCAAGCTATGCGTCTTTACCGGACCGATTTGGGGCGCATTGGATCGGACGATTTATGTATCAAGTCGGAACGATCCCGTACGAGCGCCTGCTGGATTTTTCAAAGTCATTTGCTTTCATATGGCAGAGGCCGTCAGGGGCAGCCACCTGGGCGTACTCACATTTGCGATTTTTCAGGATAAAGAAGCGCTGCGGACCAAAGCCGGCGGTGCGGTGATCAAAACAGACCGAAAATATCAGGTGACCATCGCTCAATTGCAGGAGTGGACGGGACTTGATTTTGGCCCGGAGATCGCAGACGCGAACCCCATGATCTATAACCCATCCACTGCACGGCGCATCAATCCGCCAGTCCGCACGCCAGAAGTGGTACCTATTGGCAATTCCAGCGATGTAATGACGCATTTAGAAAGCACTCGAAGTGGGCAGCAAATCTTGGCGCAGCGGGAGATTTCAATCTCATCGGCTATGATCCGACCACGTAGCCCCGAGAAGGGACACGAGTGGGTGTCATTGTTGAACCGTACCGAGCACGAAATCGATTTGACCGGTTGGGTGCTGCGGAGCAAGTCAGGCCGCAGTGCGACCTTAAATGGAAGTGTCGCAGCTGGTCGGGTGCATGTGATCGAGGGGAAGAAAATGGGTACTTTGCGCTTGGGAAATCAGGGCGGGGATTTGATGTTGCGAAATTCCAATAACTTAGTTGTCGACCATGTGACGTGGACGCGCAAAGCATTGCTTCATGTTGGGCCCGGCATTTCCTACGAGTTCGAGTTGGGTCGTTAGAAGGTATCGCCAGATCGGGAACTTTTTTAACTACTACTCAGCCCTCAAGGCACAGGTCATCGTCAGGCGAGAAACAGCCATATTATGCTGCCGATCTACCACTACTTGCCGCAATCGATTAGTAAATTCCACGTCGCGTGTTGTTGCTATTTCTTTACAACCTAGCAACTCGGATCAGGATATCAATCCTGACCCCAGTCGTTGTAGGGTTTCTAACGCTTTAATCGCGGCTCAACATCACCCCAATGCATACACGCGTTACTATTATGTAAGTCCTCTTGAAGGAAGCCGAAACTCATGTGCTGGCTAACTCGGCCTGCTAACTACCAACGCCAAAACCTAAAAACTCAGCTGGTACCGTGTCCGTCAACCAAACACCGTTGTCGGCGCGATAGAATTTATATCACGCTTCGTGCATCGCAATGCAGTCGATACGAAGAACGGTTGGCTTGCCATGTCTTTGGCCAACCCGTTCTGCCGTACTGGGGTCGGGTGATAAATGAACCTGCTGACGTTTCCCCGGGATGATCCCTTGGTTGAAAATCTCATCAAGTGTTGCGCTTGCCGTGCCATGGTAAAGCTCACTTGGGGGTACTTTAGGCTCGAGGCCGAGATTGACCTTGATCGAATGTCCCTTCGCCGCGCGAATTTTTTGGCCGTCTTCAGAGATGGTGAACCGTTTTTTGTCGTTTGTCGCAACAATCTGTTCGAGTTCTTGACGTGAGATTTTGCGCCCAGCCTTTTTTATTTTTCTCAACAGATCATCAATCGGAGCCCAACCCTGTTCGTCGAGTTGGAGATCAATCTCTTCCGGCTTGTGCCGGAGGACGAGTGATAAGAACTTGCTTTCTTTACTCATGGAACCATCCAGAAATTTCCTAGTTTTCGCTCGTAGCGAAATTCGGATGAGGAGCATGGGTTACTTGCCAAAGCTGGCAAGGCCGCTCGCAGTAGCAAAAATTACTGTATTTTGAGGTCATGCAGCTAGTAAGTTTCGTGTTGGCATCCGTAACACGCCCCATCAATCAAAGGAAGCTGTTTGAGCGAAGTGGTCGAGCACGAGACACAACATCTAGAGCAAAACAAATTTTATCCGTGTCGCATTTCACGGAGCATTGATCTCAAACGACTTTTTCGTTGAATTGCTAACACATGCGTTAACAACCTGATGTTAGCATTTAACTCACTGTTTCTGCTGAAGGATTTTACTTCCCATAAGATTCTACAAGACCTATCAATTAGGTGTGTTCGCAAGCCCGATGATTCGTTTTCGGTCTTTTCTTGAAGGGAGCAATAGATCGTATGGTACTAGATTTAGAGCTGCACGATGACATCCGCTATCGCTTGAAAAAGCGGGGTGTTACGCTGTCTCAGATTTCTCGTGAACTTAAGAAGTCGCCAAGCACGGTTACTGCTGTTTGTCAGGGGCGTGTCAAATGGGACCTTATTCAACGTGCGATCTGTAAGCACCTCGGGAAAAAACATCCTGCAGAAATCTGGCCAGATCGCTACCCTGAATTTCAATCTGAACAGGAGGACACTGAGATGTCGAGTCCACAATAAAAAAGAGCTGAGGGTTGCACCCCTCAGCTCTTCTTATCTCAGGTATCAAAGACACCGTCTATTCTTACCCTTTGATCCCTGTTTTCGAGAAAAAAGTCAAGTGTTTGGCGTGAGATACCTCGCCAAACCAATAATTCTGACCAATCGAAAGGGTGATCATGACCAACATGACACACGCCAGCCGCGCGAGCGTTTGTGCTCGCGCCCATGCCGCACACACCAACAAAATGGGGGTGGGTCAATGATGGAGGTAGAACAACAAGGCTTTATCGTTCCAGACCCTTCCCGAAGTTCGCGGAAAATCAATTGGCGATCTAGAGCAAGTTGCCGTGGAACGCTGGTGCTATCGTTAAACAGCCGTCAACAGGTTGTCGTTTACGAGAGTTTGTTCGAACTGATGTGCATTTTACTGATCAGTTCCCGAGGCGATCTGGCCGATGTTTGGGACCAACCTGAACCAATACGGTTTACTCTTCCTGATGGCAGCCGTCACGAACATACGTTCGACTATCGTGTGACATTGGCCGACGGGCTTCGGTATGCCGTCGCCATCAAGCCCATCCATCACGTCGAGAAATACGACTTCGATCTGAAGTTAGGCTACATCCGCGCCGCATTGCCAGGTGCTTTCGCCGATGAAGTCATCCTGATGAGCGAAGCAGATTTTACACGTGCGCAAGCACTCAATGCTCAACGCTACCACGAGTTTACAAAGAAGCCTGACACAGATGCGGACGACCACATTGTTCGCGTTGCATACGAGCAGCATGAACCCACCGTTCTGGAGGATTTGATCGCAAAAAGTGGACTCGGCGGTCGCGGTTTTCGAGCGGGCTTCCGCGCCATCGTCGAAGGAAAACCCAAGCCTCTGTCTCCCGGAAAAATCGGACTTCAGACCTTGGTGTCTTCCGAGGTGCCAATATGATTTTCAACTATGATCCCACAGACACATTCTTCATCTATGGCGAAGCGCATTGGTGTTCTTACCAGACCGACACTCTTTGTATCTTCGAGCCCAAAGAAAAGGGTGCTGGTCCACCGAAGACGTTTAGCCGTAAGGAGATTGGCTTTCTAAGGGGAAGCAATCACTGGCGTTACGTTCCGGGACCCCGAACATATGAGCGCCTGAAAAAGGCAGCCAAATCGGGAAGCAAAGATCTGCAAGGTGCGTACCCTGAAGATTAGGACGCAGCATTGTTCGCCTATATGGAATGCATGAATTTGGAAGCATTTCGCAACGCAGGTGCAGTCTCACTGACCCTTAAAAGTCTGACCTCGAAATGGACGGAGATCGTTGGCGCATTCCTTGAACAAGAGGCAACACGGAATCTTGGCAATGGTCCGCGTCGTGGTGGGAGCAAACTACCAGAGCAGAGAAAACCACATGCCGCCTCAACGTTACTCAAACTTTATCGCAGACTTCGACAAAGTAACTATGATCCAGGTGTTTTGGTTCCGCACTATCGAACTGGGAAGGAACGGAGTCTAGGTTTTTGCGATCAGACCGAAGACTTCATCAGACGTTTCGTCAAAGCATCGATCAATAGAGAAGATCCCTATGCAAACGCGATTGCAAAAGATGCTCGTGATGCGCTTGTGGCAGAGAATGAGCGTCGTTCCAAAAATGGGGAGAAGCTATTGGGTGTCCCATGCGTGCGCACGATTGAGAGGCGCATAGAATGGCTTGACCCTTTCGAAGTGGCTGTTCTTCGTCATGGTATCGACAAAGCACGAATGGATCATGCAATTTCGTCTGGTGGCCTTGATCTTCTGTATCCTCTGGAGCGGGTCGAAATCGACGAATGGGAAGGTGATGTTCGAGTAAAGTTCAAGCGGTTGGGAATTTGGGATTCACTTCCTCAAGACATCCGAAATGACGTACCCGATGGCCGTAAATGGATTTATGTAGCAATCGACTGCGCGACGCGCTGTATCCTCGCGATGTCTGTCTGCTCCCAGCCCAATAGCGACGCGGCACGACGAATATTGGGGCAAATTGTTAAGGACAAGACGGATCTCGCGCGGTTGGCGGGGGCGGAAGGAACATGGGATTTCTTCGGAACCCCACATCTCATTTGCACAGATACCGGCTCCGCGTTTCGGTCCAACATGTTCATACTTTCTGTGAACACACTTGGGTCCATCATCCTGTTCCCGCCAGTGAAAATTCCAGAACTTAGAAGCCGTGTCGAACGCTTGTTTGGCACAATGGCGCGGATAATCATGCCGCTATTGCCCGGTCGTACGTTCAGCAATCCTATGGCACGAGGCGATTATCCATCCGAAGAACGCACGGTTCTGACGGATGACGACCTAACACGCATTTTGACGATTTGGGTGGTTGATCACTATCATCAACAACCGCACTGTGGCCTCCCAGGCGCGCAATCACCAGCAAGTCGATGGAAAGAGCTGGTCAACAAATATGATGTCACCGAGCCGCCTGACTTGAACACGCGTCGGGTGGCACTCGGTTACGAGTATGTTCGAACTCCTTCCAAACAGGGCGTCGTCTTGTTCTCCAATCATTACGATTGCAAAAAGCTGATGAACTACCGACAGGCCCGTAAAGGCAAGCCTGTACGTATTCGGATTGATCCAGACAACATCGGTGCTGTTTCAGTGGAAATAGGTCGGGTTTGGCACCAAGCGAATGCGTTGAACGGAGAGGAAATCGAAGGTCTTTCGATGGATCATTGGACGCGTGTTGTGCGCGAGTTGCGCCAACGTAACTCGGCTGAGGCGGAACTCACGCTACCGCAGCGAAATAGGGCGATCCAGAAAGTACGAAAGATCGTCGATGATGCGCGTGATCTCGGTGGGCTGGTTGATCCAGAATATACCGCCGAGCGTCTTGAGTATCTGGCAAATAATCTTTGCGCAGGTTTGATTTTCAATCATCCCGATACACCGCCTGTGAGCGACAAGGACGTACCGTTCGGTCGCAAAATCGAACCTATTTTCCCGACACAACCGGACGTTCAATCCTCAGAAATTGAGCAAATACAACCCAATTCTGGGGATGAAGAAGAATGGAAACTGGAGGAATAACCATGGCCAAAGTAGGGCAACTCTCACCCGAACTTGAAATTCTCCTCGTTCGGCTGAGGGACAGATTTGTTCCACGTCAATGCTACAATGTTTTTGCCGATTCTATGGCAAATTTTGAGGCTCGCAGGCGTGCTGAAATTGCAGAGGGTCTAAACCCGGAGGCTCGAGGAATTGCGGTCATCGGAAACTCGGGGAGCGGGAAAAGTGAGGGCGTCGGGCATTACTTGAAGACAAATGAAACTATGTCTCTACTAACCGAAGATTGCGAAGCCGCAGATGCCGCCAGCTTCGTTGTGCCGTCACCTGCTTCGTTGAAAAAAGTTGGGTACTCATGTTTGGGAGGACTTGGGTATCCTCTGTCTCGAGATCGTTTTGCCGGCATCATTTGGGGGTTGGTGCAGGGCCATTTAAGCGAGCTCGGGGTTATGTTTCTCCATCTAGATGAGGCACAGGATCTATATTCCTCTCAAAGTGAGCGGGAAATGTTTGCCGTCGTCAACACATTGAAGTCGATGCTGCAAAACAAGCGGTGGCCAGTCAGCATCATCTTGAGCGGCCTCCCAGACCTTTTGACCCTCTTGAATCTGGATCCCCAACTCGGTCGTCGCTTCATCCCAATCAGCTTTTCTCAGCTTGATGTGATCGAAGATGGCAGAAACGTGCGTTCACTAATCGGACAATACAGCAGGGCAGCCAATCTCGAACTCGAGGCCGAGCTACAATCAGACGATTTCATAGCTCGCCTCATCCATTCTGCCGCCAACGAATTTGGCATCCTGGTTGAACTTATCACCGGGGCAATAGAATTCTGTTTTCGCGGGGATGAACCCAGATTGACAAAACAACATTTTGTGGCTGAGTTTCGACGTCGTACCGGTTGTGTCAACGACTTGAATCCCTTCGTGAGAGGGGATTACAGCGCAATTGACCCAAAACTCTTGTTGCCCGACAGAAGAGACGTTTCAGCACAAACCGGAACACCCCAGAAGCGGGGGCGGCAGAAATGATGCGGCTCCGGCTTACAGTTGCGCCCTTCGAGGGTGAGACAGCTAATTCGATCATAACCAGGATTGCCGATCGAAACGGGGCCAGTTTTGCCCAAGATTTTTGTGCTGATATGGGTGAGCGATGGAGAGGCATCACCGGCGGTGATGACATCGCAATTGAGGCGTTTGCTGATCTGACCGGCATTCCTCATGAGAAACTGGGTCGGTACGCTGTACGCGAGATTGGTCATCGCACCTATGGTTTGAATGGGCAATTTCTAACGCCCAAGACGATAGACCGAGGTCGTCTCAAGGTTTGTCCAACGTGCCTTTTCGAAGATACAAAGGTAGGCGGTGCCCGACATCGTCACTGCCGAGCAGAATGGCTTTTGAGCAGTTATCTGGTTTGTCACGTACATTGCGTACCAATGCATGTGCTTCCCAATGCGGAATTTCCAAGATCCCCGTATGATTTCTACCAACGCATCAAAGATTGCTGGAGGGAGATACAGCGTGCCGCGGAATTCCGCGAAGATTTCTCAGGGGATGTTGCGTGGGGAACGTATCTGGCTAACCGCGTGAGAGGGCACAAGACAGACACATGGTGCGACCGTTTCGACTTGGATCTACTCTGCCACATCGTAGTGAACTTAGGCACAGTCTTTCGTTTTGGATCGGCACGAAATCCATCGGACTTGAGGTCCGATGAAAAGCCATATGCGGCATCGCAGGCCTTCCGTGCTGTTAGGGTCGGACACAAGTCCTTAGTTGATGCTTTTCGCTCAGTTCGTGACGCCTCGAATAGCCCCAAACCTGGGTTCCAAGCAGATTTTGGCGCGTTTGCTCGTTGGTTGTATCGTGTGGATTGTCGCAGCCCTAGATATGCCGAACTCTTGGATCTTACTGCAAAGTTTGCGTTTGAAAATTACCCGTACGGTAAGGGTGATGCGTTATTTGGCCGAACGTGCCAAGAGCGACAGATCCACAGCATCACATCAGCTGCCAAACAGCACGGTTTGAAACATCCTAGAATGACAATCTTGGCTGTCGGCTTAGGATTGGGCTCCAAGGATCGGCACGAGCGTATAGAATTCTCAGCGAAGAAATATGATCCCGTTCTGGATGAATTTGCGCAATGTCTGCGCCCTAAACCGGCAGCCGCCGAGTTGGGTATCCGAGTAGAGGCCTTACAACGATTGGCCAAGGTTGAGATCCTAAAGCCTCGGTTTGATATGCCGTCCATGGTGCCAGTTTATCATCCCAGCGATCTAGAACTGTTTAGGTCAAGCATTTTGAGACAAGCTACGGTAGTCGACAAAATTCCGACCGACATGATCCCGCTGTTCAAACTGTGCAACCATGCTAAGTGCCATTTTGAGGAAGCGATCGATCTTGTGCGATCAGGCTCTCTGAGTTCCTTTTGTAGGCTTCATTCATCGTCAAGAATTCATGATTGTTTTGCAGATCTAGAGGATCTGCGTGATCATCTGCAGGGACCCAAACATCAGGGCTACACTAAGCAAGATGTAAAGCGCTTGCTCCGCGTCAATGATCCAACGGTGACCTTGCTGGTGCGAAACTCGATGCTTCGGGCCCGCATGGTTCGACATCACCGATCTCGCCGCCCGATGGCACTGATCGGTTCAGATGCAATGTCAGAATTTCTTGGTAGTCATGCAACGCTAGGTATGATGGCCTACGCTGCGAGGACTCAGGCTAAGCACGTCGCTACCAAGCTCGATAAAGCGGGTTTTGAGCCTCTGCCTCTAGGTGAGCGGTTCAGCAAGATCTACCGCCGCACCCCCGAACTCGAAAATCTGTTTCATCCGGGAGAGATAGCATGAGCTGTGTCGTCAAGTTTACTCGCTTCAGCATAAATCGAAACCAGCCCAGGTTCACGGTCATCAATCAGCAAAACGCAAAGGTACTTTCGCCATGGCAAGCATAACAGTGAGAAACCTCCCCGATGAAGTGCACCGCGGACTCAAACAACTAGCTGCTCAAAACAATCGAAGCACAGAGGCAGAAGTTCGTAACATTCTTTCGACTGTGGTTCGGCAACAAACCGGCGGTGGATTGGGTGCGACGCTTCACAAGCTGTGGGGTAATAACCTTGGCGGCGACCTTGAAACTCAACGCAGTACAGATGGTCTTCGCGAGGTCAATTTTGAATGATTATCCTTGATAAAACGGTCATCCTAGAAACCCGGCAAAGAGAGCCTGATCCAAACGTAATCGCGTTCTTGGACGATCTTGATCCGACAACAACCTATACTACTGCGATTACCGTCACAGAAATCATGCGCGGAATTGGTTTGTTGCCCCCTGGGAACCACAGGAAGGAGCTTGAGAACACAGCAAACACGCTGCTCCAAGAAGCTTTTGCTGGGCGTATTCTCCCGTTCAACGTTGAAGCGGCGCGGTTTATTGCAGTTGATGCCGTCCGAAACGAACATCCCAGATTGGCAGTTTCTTTTGCCGATCGGTTGGTCGCTGCGATTGCCAAATCCAATAATGGCGCAACCATTGCGACACGTGATGTTCCCCGATTTGAAGCTTTAGGTGCGCAGGTCGTTAGACCGTGGAAGTGATATCGTGGGCTGCTGAGCCGTTAGTTGTCGGTAGTGGCTTAAGATAACCTTGGGCCTTAGAAATTGAGAGCATTGTCCTTATTCTCACAAAGACTGTCTGCTTGAACCCTAACAGCATCAGTGGTGCAAACAGACAGTCATGTAGGTTAGTGCCGGACATGAGGCCCGGCGGGATGGGCTTAAACGGGATCGCCGCCATTCCCATCGCCGCACTTGATCCGCCCCACAGTGCGGCGTCTCCTGCGGTCCCCGCGCTTCATGGGTCCGGGTCCCCAATAAAATTTTTCGATTGATACGCCTAGGACGCAAATGCCTCCCGCTCCGTGATCTTCTCAAACTCGGGCAAAAATCCCTCATGATTTAGCGCGAGGTATTTGGTGATCCGCTCATTGCTCACCAACCGCGTGACGTAGCCACGCGCCAAAACAAGATCGAGATGATCAGTGCCATAACTGTCTTCGACCAAACGCACTTCACGTTCAAGGTTGGCGGATTCGCGTTCCATCAGATCAAGCTGTTCACGTGATATGCCTTTTATCTTCTTCGGTGTCGCGTCAGAGACCAGTTGGCTTTCAGGCGTCCCTGCCAAGAGAGATTGGGCGTAGTTGACGGTGTATTTGTTCATCGTCACCATAAGCTGTGCCGCTTCTATCTGGCGCATCGGTTTCATTTTCTTGAGAATACGAAATCCGGTCAATGCAACCTGCTTATCTTTCAACATCTCGGCTGCTTCAGGACAGATGCCATCAAGCAAACGCCTTTTGTCTTGCAGGGTTTTGATGTTCACATTCAGTGCTTTTGCTAAGCGTTCTTCAGATGCACCAAGGGTCAGCGCGCGCAAAATCATCTTATGTTCTTGGATGGTGGCAAGCCTGCTGATCCGATTGTTATAGGTGAAGGCTTCATCGTCGGTGGAAATGATGCAGGGCGTGTCGGTGGCACCTTGACCCTTCAACACTTCCAAGCGCAGATGCCCGTCAAGCAACGTGTACTGGGTCGGATCTTGTTGATCGCGGGTCACAACGATCGGCTCGACAAGGCCAATCTCTGCAATGGATGCGACAATCCGTTTGAATTTGACCGTCTCTTTCGTTTGCGGGGTCACGACATAAAGCGGTGCGATCTGATCGAACGCGATGCGTCGCAAGTCGCGCTCGAATGCTGCGACAACGATCTGTTCTGCGTCCCCAGTTGTCATGTCATGGCTCCGTCAATGCGGGTCAATCGATCTGCGATCGTCTTGGGAATGTTGGACAGGCCTTCTGCGCGCAAAAGCGTGACAAAATTTTCGTCTGAAAACAGCGTCTTCAAGGACTGGGTCAGAAACATGATTTCGCTTCGTGTCGCCCCAGCCTTACGCAGTAGGATTTTCTTCTTTTCCACATCGTTTTGATACGTTCGCAGCAAAGTCTCGACGGAAAGGTTTTTACGTGATCGCCTGTCTGAAGTGCCACGGCCTTTGCCGAACTGTTTGCGCGCTTCAACCAAACGCTTCGCCGCCATCAGACGACCGCCGCGCAAAACCTTGCTTTCATAGGCCTGCCGCAACACCGTCTGTACGCCAACATCATCGGCCTCGGCGATATCAACGGCGACGCTGACCGGAATTTTCCCGCTTTCGACGGCGCGCAAAAGCCGGTGTTCATTGCTTTCCAACAAACGAATGACACCGTGCACGTATTTGGCCGATAGCTGGGTCTTCGCGGCGATCTCCCGCTCAGAGTATCCACTGTCTTTGAGGCGTTTGATGTCCCTGAGTAGATCAAGCGAATGGTGCTGCCTGCGCGCAAGGTTTTCGACCAAGCTCATCACAAGACAATCCTCAGAGCTGGCGGTGATGACTACCGCGGGTATTTTGTCTTGTTTTAATACCTTGAAGGCCTCCAATCGACCTTGGCCACAAACCAATTCATATGTCAGGTCACCGCTCTCATCATCTTTGCGCGCGGCAACAGTGATTGGACGCTTTAGGCCGAGCTCAGCAATATTTGCGACGATACCATCAAAGACCTTTTGATTGCGGATACGCGGATTGACCACGGTGATGGCATCGACGGAAATGAGCTCGGTGTGTTCTTGCGGGGCGTCAGACATCATGCGACCTCCAAGATTGAAGTGCGCTTACACATGGCAAAGAAATGGGTAAGGTCATCAAATCGGTAAGCGTCGAGCGACAGGCCATTGCTTTCCGACAGGCGTAGTTTGGGAAGTGTCATATCGGCGGTTGGCAGCAGGTAATAATCGAGCGGCGCTTCGTTTGCCTGATCCATGCGTACGACAACCGTGATGTCTGGCAAAAGACCGGTATCTAACCTGATGTTCCATCGATACGCACCAGCATCGGTCTGTGTACATCTGGCGATAACAACAGAGGCTGAAAATTCTTGATTGATGGTCAGAAGGCCGGCCTTGGTATCCTGCTGAACCAACCCGCCAACCTGTTCGATCGCACCTACCGTCTCATGGATGATCCGAGCATGGATCTTCCGCAGACCTTTGTTGATTTCGATGTAGCGATAATCCCTATCCGGGGTGAAACCGACCAACTTATACGCTCTGAGTAAGCTGCCAAATCTACTTTGATATGCGCCACTGGACGGCAGTGCGCTGGCTTCGTTGATGACGATACCAGATAGAAAGCCATGCGTTTCCAGCGCGTCCCGCAATCCGTCCAGCATTTCTTCGTCAGAATATCGGTGTGCTTTGGCAGCAAAGATGGCTTTGGCGGCGGCAAATAACCCAGCATCGACAATCGCTTCAAAAGCACCTTCGGATCTGACCCAGTTATTTGGATTATTGCGCACATGACGCTTTTTCAATTTGAAGGAATGGCGGTTCCAGATGTTGTTGCCGATGTACTTTTCGTTTGAGAGCAGTTGGCGCACAACAGACGGTGTCCAGTCCCGATCCAAATCTGTTTTAATACCCTTGGCGTTAAGATCGGCCGCGATCACAGCCTCGGATTGATTGTCATCGACAAAACTACGGAAGATCTGGTTCACAACTGCGATTTCGTCTTCAGGCCCCGGAACGAGCGTTATGCCGTCAGTTTGAATACTCTTATGTTCGCCCCGCGTCAGAATGCCTTTCTGGTTGCCAGCTTCATCGATCAGCATCCGTCGCAGGCCGTACCCGGGCGGGCCGCCTTGTCGGTAGCCCATTTCAATCAACCGAGATTGACCCGCAAAGACCTTTTGCGAAAGCTCGCGGCTGTACTCCCCCGCCATCGCACGTTTGACGCCCTTAACGATCGTGGAAACTGGACTGCCGTCATTCTCAAACTGTTCAGCGCAATACTCGACTGCGATGCCAGCACGTTTGCAGGTATATTCGTAATACGCGCTCTCATCGGCATCCTGAAACCGACCCCAACGGCTGATGTCATAAACGAGAACAGTGTCGAAATCTGTCTTCCCAGCTTGGATGTCTTCGAGCAACTGCGTGAGGCCATCACGTCCTTCGATGCGCAAACCACTTTTACCTGCATCGGAATATGTCTCAATGATATGGTAGCCGCGTTCATCGGCATACCGCAGAATGGCATCGGACTGGTTTTCCGTCGAGTACCGCTGATGCTCAGTCGACATGCGGACATATTGTGCAGCCTTTCGACGGCTGCCTTGTTCATTGCTGTCTTCCGGCCAATTCAACGTTGCGGCCCTCCACATTCAAATTTGCAATTCTGTACTAAGGCTTAGCGATTCTCCCTTTGATCTTAGCGAGGGAGAGACGGAAACATGTTTCATAAAAAGGGCAACATCTTTCATAGGACGCGCCAAGGCACGATTTCTCAGGCAGAATACCGAGAGGCGATCAGTGCGGCATTGGTGCATGATTTGGGCGGCGCAGGGCGTGCTGCCAAAACGATAACTAAATGGACCGGTGTGAATGATCGAACAGCAAAAAACTGGATTTTGGGATACTGCGGGCCCTCTGGAGAGCACTTGATTGAATTGATGAGGCATTCCGACACTGTGCTTGCGGTAGTCTTGAAGTTGGCTGGACGAGATAGTGCGTTGGCGGAGGAACAGGTTAAGCACTTTAGGCATGAACTGAGAATTGTTTTGGACAGCCTAGACGCGATTTACGGGATTCAAGACGAATAGGCGCACATTTTAAAAAGCGTCAAAGTAAGTGTCGAAAAGCTCCAATATCGTGTCAAAATGAAATGGATTTACCTTGTAATTTCAAGTAGCTTATCAATTTATAGGCGACAAACTTGCTGTCATCTTGCATCAATTATGATGTCAGGCGTCACGAGAGTCTTCCACAATTGGCAGGTTTTCTGCCACAAATGTCTTTTACTTCTTCCACATGCACATATTTTGTCGATCAGCATGACGGACGGGAGAGCATTGTTGTCAAAAATTCGGCTTAACAGCTCCGTTCCTTGGAAGGTCTATTGCGATTTGATGTCATTAAGCACGAGCTTGCGCAGCAGCGTAGGCTTACAGAGCTTTCAAATGCTGAAATCAGTCGCATGTCTGGCGTGCATCAAAGTCAGGTCGGAAGAATCTGCAGCGGCCAGTTTAAGACTTTTAGCTTCAATGTTGTGCAAATTTGCAAAATTTTGGAGGTGGGCTTGCCAAGCACGGACGTACCAACTTCGGGAGAAGATCCTTCTTGGGCCCAAGTGCAGTCCAGCATAAGGAATTTGTGGGACGAGACGCCGGAGGGAGCAAAGGCAATAGCTCAAATGATAGATGCTGTTGCAAAGTTAGCTCCGCCGAAGAATGTCACAAATTAAAACTGGACCTGTCGCGGTTTGATGCCGCTCCTTTGATAGCATTTATTGTAGCAAAGGATACTGACTATGGGACTGAAACGGACGGATGAATTCCGCCAAGATGCGGTGCGTATCGCGTTGACCAGTGGGCTAACGCGTAAACAAGTAAACGAGCAATTGGGGCGGCACGAAAGCGGGACACGTCCACATTCTACAACAACGAGAAAGGATCAAACGAAAGACACTCGAAACGCGACGCTTGCATCACAGACAACGCGCCGCATTATGCAACCAACCAGATGAGCCAAACTCTCTCTTAGTTTAAGCTACCATTGGTTCCAAAAACCCTGACGACGGACAGGCGCGCAGGTCATAGGAAATGCAACCGCATAAAAGTATTCTCAAATGGTAACCGTCATTAAACGTTTTCTTTGTGGGGACGGATTCTGACGTAACCGGCAACTCGTTACACTGGTGCAAGGGACGGGTGGACAACCCGCCCCTCGATCACTGGTTAGCGTGCGACGTGCCAGACGCCACCGACACCATCACCGGTGGTATCACCAGGCGCGCTATCGCCCTGCCAGAAATAAAGTGGTTCGCCGTTCTTGGCCCATTGGCTAGTGCCATCACGGCGCTGTACAACAGTCATACCTGCGCTCGGTGCCGCTGCGCCAGCTTGGGCCAGATATGGCGGCCAGCTGACGGCACAACTGTCATAGCAATTGGATGTATTCGCGCTGTCGTTGTCGAATGTGTAAAGGGTCATGCCGTTCGAGGCGGCCAATGGCCCGTGCCCGTCGGCATAAGCCTCATCACAGGCTGTGATCAAAAACCCGGTGGCCAGTACTGCAATTAGTTTCATTGTAAACTCCTATTGTTATCTATCAGAGCCGCCGCATCGGGCGCCCTTGATTGCAAGTCGTACAAGTGAGTGTGCGGTAGCACGCAAAAGGTTCGAAATTTTTGAATTTTCTAACACTAACGATTTTCTGCAAGAAAATCATGGATTTCGTCCATGCAGACTTTCCAGGCCGGTTCGTCCCCAAGGATGATATGACTGCGGCTTTCCAGCGTCACGAGCCGTGCGTTGGGAATTTCAACGGCCAATTCGCGCCCATAGTCCAGCGGGATCCGCTGGTCTTTGCGTGCATGAATCACGAGCGTTGGCGCCTGGACCTGTGACAACAGATGCCGCACATCGATATCACCGAAGGCCTGCTGAAAGCGCACCGCGTTTTCGGGCGACGTGGTTTGCCGCTGGAAATCATCAAACCACGCCAAACGCTCTGCGTCAGCATCAGGCATGAAAGTCTGCGAAAAGATATGCCGATAGGCCGGATTGGACGTACCCCACCCAAGTCGCGTCAGCGTTAGCACTGCCTCGCGTTGTTCCTGATCTTCCTTGGACATTCCAATCCGCCAACCGCTGGCATAGCCACCAATCAGCACCAATGCAGACACTCGTCCGGGGTGGCGCACGGCATAATCGATGGAAACGGCACAGCCCTGCGACATCCCTAACAGAGGGAATCTATCCAAACCTTGGCTATCCACCACAGTTTCAAGATCATTCAGGAAAGACGGAAAACTGATCTCCGGCACCTCCCAATCCGACAGCCCATTGCCCCGCTCATCATAGCGAATGAAGGTGTGATTGGCCGCGAGGGCTTGAAACGTATCCCCCCAAATCGGGCTCTCCCAATCAAGTTCAAGATGGTTCAGCCAATTCGCCGCTTTGACCAGCGGTGGGCCGGATCCGACAGTGGCATAAGCAATTCTGACGCCGTCTTTGGCCTTGCAAAACTCAACTGACTGGCGTTGCTTAAATGCTGCCCCCGACAATTGGGGTTGGGTCGGTGCGGATTTTGTCCAGTCATTGGCATCAGGCCCCATCAGATCGACATATTCGGTCAAAACGGTTGAGGCCTCGTACTGACGCTGCAACTGGATTAGCTTCTGCCAAAGAGCGTATGGTGCGTCGTGCGAATAGGGTTCCAAACGGCACCACAGCCGCAGCCACTTCAACGCTTCATGGTCCGCGAAGTCATCAGCATTGATCAGTTTTTGAAAGATCCCCCCGCGCAGATCTTGCAATTCATTCCTGACCCCAAGCAACCAAACATCATAATCTGCCGACGCGGACGTCTCGAGGCTTGCAAGCGGCTTATGCGACAGCAGCTCGGCGGCTTGGCGCAAATGTGCAGTCGTTGCCCGAGGGTTGCGATGGACCTCGCGGACAAAACCCGCATCCAGATCAATAGTAGTCAGGTCAATCTTGATACTGTCTTTCGTTGCGATCAACCTTTCATGTGCGTCATCGTTTAGTGTCTTGCGTAATTTGCTAAGCGACCATCGCAATCCAGCGCGTGGATCGCTGGTGCGGTCAAAAAACATCTCGCACAGGTGTTCTCGACGTTGGGATTGACCTGTTAGCAGCAGGTAAGCCAACAGTGCACGCGCTTTGCGCGATGTGACCAGGGCCACTTTTTGACCGTCGCGATAGACGGCCAAATCCTCGATAGCATCCACCCTGATGTGATCAGTCATCGACATGACCTAGCGAGGAACACGCGGCGTAAGAATTGGTCATTGGAGATGGGTTCATGTCCTGTCTGTTGACCATCGTGACTATTCCTCTGCGCATATAGATCGCCCCTACTTACAGCATTGAGTAGGTCAACTCAGGAATAATGCGCACGCCTCCGGGTTGCAATTGCATTCGTCAATGCTGACCAACGATCAGGCCAGGTGGATCAACGCAATTCGTTGGTATAAAGGCCGCAACCTTCACTAGGGTCAGGGGTTCTGTCGCAAATTCACCCAAAAACGGAAAGACGGTAAAAGTTTGCGACAGACCCACCAAAACGGACAACCATCATCTCCTTCAAGAGATGCCCCGCCCCAAGTTCAGCTTGCTGAGAACGGGGCGGCCTCAGATCACACCGAGACTAATTCAGTTTAACGAAGCCTGGAATTACCGTTTTGCCGGAATATTCTTCCACGCGCGCGTGATATCGGGTCAGCCTTGAAAAATAATTCTCAATTCGATTGAACCAACTTGCACCCTCATGAGCACTCACTTTGTGAATTTTGACGTTTGACCCCATTGGGGACATCACGTGGCTCATCTTGGAGAAGTGCATTTGACGTATCAGGACATTGATATGGTCGTCCGCTGGGATGGCGCCGCTTTGTGGGGTCAAACTCTGCGTAATGCCAAGACTTTCCCAAGGGCGTGGCCCGACATCTGGCCCCGAGGAGCGATGCTATGGAACACATAGGCACCCTGCGCACCCGTCTTTCCGATCGGCTTGAGACACCCGCGATCAGCGGTCTGATTATTGGTGTTATCTTGTTTAACGCTTTGATTTTGGGGTTGGAGACGTTGCCGGGCGCAGTGGCTTTGGCGGGCCCGGTTGTCTCTTTGCTTGATACGGCCTGTCGTGTGTTCTTTGTCGCCGAAATTTCCATCAAGTTATTTGCGACAGGGGGCCGGTTTTTTCGCGGTGGTTGGAATCTGTTTGACCTGTCCATTGTTGTTGTGTCGTTGCTGCCTGCAACCGAGAGCTTTGCGGTGTTGCGCGCTCTGCGCATCTTGCGTGTTCTGCGCCTGATTTCGGTCGCCCCCCGTATGCGCCGGGTTGTCGAAGGCTTTGTGTCTGCCTTGCCGGGTATGGGGTCTGTCTTTGTTTTGATGGCGATCATTTTTTACATCGCTGCCGTCATGGCGAGCAAGATTTTTGGCACTGCGTTTCCTGAATGGTTTGGCAGTCTCAGCCTGTCCGCCTACACGTTGTTTCAGATCATGACCCTTGAAAGCTGGTCGATGGGTATCGTGCGACCGGTGATGGAGGTCTTTCCATATGCTTGGGTCTTTTTCGTTCCATTCATCGTGATTACAACCTTTGCTGTTGTGAACCTCTTGGTTGGTTTGATCGTCAACTCCATGCAGGAAGCGCATTCAGAAGAGAGCAATGCCGCGACGGATGAATATCGTCTGGAAATCATAACCCGCCTCAAAGCGATTGAGGATGCGTTGGCCGAGAAACCCTAGGACCAAGACCAGTATTTCGGCAAGGCAGGCCAGGATATTGCCAAAAAAATCGAATGCTGTGAACCTTATTGGGATCCGGGGTCACCCACCTAGTGACACGACGTGCAGAGAGTCGCGAGGGGTTTCACACCCAGAATTCGAAACGTGAGGAGCGTGGTTGATGCGTATTTTTTCCGGAATTTTGATTGCTGTGTCGATCACCGCTGCGCCGATTGTCTGGCAGCTTGCAGAGCGTCACTTCGCGCCGGCTGAACTGCTACCCGCTGTGGACATCGCCCCGCTTGCGCAGGATGTCGCAGCCTTGCAGGATGAGATGGCTCGGCTGCGCAGCCGGATTGATGGGCTCGATGCCCGTACATCAATCGGGCTGTCTGCCGCCGCTGCCTCCCCAGAACCAGAACGCCAAAACCCAACCGCCTCCGACACGTTGAGAGATGCGTTTGCTCAGGTTGTTCTGATTGCGGATCGCAGATCGGCAAATGATGGGCTGACCGTAGCTTCGCCGTCTTTTCTGAGAGATTTGATTGGTCTGCCGCGCAATGATCTGACAGATGATTGCCAGCCAGCGACCAATTCTACGCTGACTGATTTGTTGGTAACTGAAAATGTGGGACCGATCCGCGCTCGTATGGTGCGCCCAGCGATCAGTTCAATCCGGCAGGTTTTTGCGAATGTTCAGGTTTTTGAACCCGAGCTCTATGACCGTATCCAAAGCGCAGGGTCGCTTTGTGTCCGTTTGATCCGCGGATCGACCAGCTCGGCCTCTGCCCATGCATATGGGTTGGCTGTCGATATCAATATTGACGGCGTCCTTGATGGGCTGGCAGATGGCAAAACCCAGTTGGGATTGATCCTGCTTGCCGATTTTTTCAAGAAGGAAGGCTGGATTTGGGGTGCTGGCTTTAGCCGCGAAGATTCGATGCATTTTGAAGTGAGCCGAGAGAAGCTTTTGCAGTGGCGACGCCAGGGGTTGATTTGATACATCTACCCACTGGCCCCAAAAAACCGATGTTTTTATCTGCCAACGTGCCTTATCGTGCAATGCTTGGCCAAGCGCCCGGCTTTGTGCATAGTGAGGGTTGTGGCGCTATCGTGACCGAGTCAGATTTGCATTTTTATATCGCGACAGATTTTTTCTTAATATGTGTGAACCTTTTTCCGGGCGCACGGCACTTATTTAACGAAGTAAGAAAAAAAGAAGCCGCACCATGCGAATACTTAAATCAATTCGGAGCCGGGCTAATGATCCCGAACCGCAGTCGGATGAAGCCCTTTTGGCTGCCATCGCGAAGGGGGATATGACTGCCTTTGAGCGGTTACATCGTAAGTATTTTCCAAAGCTGATGCATTTTGCCAAGCGTATGACTAATAGCCCCGAGGCCGCTGAAGAGGTAGCAAATGATGTCCTGATGACGGTCTGGCGCACGGCTGACCGCTTTGAAGGCCGTTCCAAACCGTCGACATGGATGTTTGGTATTGCTTACCGCATGGCCCTCAAGCAGCGCGAGAAAATAGGCAAGCGTCGGGGGGATGTTGAGTTAGACGAGGGTATGGTCGCCGATGACAAGGACACCGCAGAAGCTGTGATATTGTCCACAGATCTGTTTAATGCGCTGAAAAAGCTGACCCCAGAGCTACAGGCGGTGGTCGAACTGACTTATTACAACGGCTATCTTTACACCGAGATCGCCGAAATTCTTGATTGCCCTGTTGGGACGGTCAAGACACGCATGATGACAGCGCGGCGCCGCTTACGCACAATGCTGTCAGATACGGACATAACGGGTACTGAAAATGAAGTCGCATAATACAAAATTTTCCCGGGACGCCGGATGCCCGGATCACATATGGGAGTTGATCCCGTGGTACGTCAATGGATCGTTACCTCAAGAACAGGCGGAGGCCGTCGAGTTGCATGGTGAAACCTGTCCGGCCTGTGCGGCCGAAATCGGGCGTCAGCGCACGTTAGCTAAGGATGTGGTCAAAGTTGACCCTTTTGAAGTTCCCCTCTCGCGGAGTTGGGAGACTCTGCGGGCGCAAATCGAAGCGGAGAACTGGGCGATGACGCCGAAGGTTGAAAAGCGCCGCTTTGCTGGATTGCACGGGGGTATTATTGCCTTGATCGGGACCGTTGCTGTTGCGTGTTTGCTCGTTGTGGCCATGCCCGTACAAACCGATTTTGACATGCTGACATCTGCACCAGATACGGCGACGGACGTCATCAAATTACAGCTAGCTCCCAACATGGTGCAGGCACAGCTGGAACAGGTTCTGTCCGAATTCGGTTCAACGCTGATTGCGGGCCCGTCTGAGAATGGCGTTTACACAATCACAGTGGAAGGCGACGCCGATTTGCAGGCCGTTGCCGACGCATTGATGTCTACTCCTGAAATTGCCTTTGCAGCGCCGGAGTTGGCAGAATGAAGAATTATCGTCTCTATATTACGGTGATTGCTTCGTTGTTCGTCGCCTGCGCACATGTCGCGGATGCGCAAGAATGGCGTCTGGTCGACGCAGACCAAATCGTAGATCCGACCTATCTGATCCTGACGATACCGCTTGATGAGCCTGATGCGATGGAGCAGGTGAGCGCCGACATTGCGGCTGATTTTGGTGTGCCATTGTCGGCAGAGTGGCCGTTGCAATCTATTGTGGTGCTGTGCCTGATCTATGATGCCAGTAACGTGCAAGATGTTGACGCGATGATCGCCGATATGGAAGCCGATGGACGTATCCGCACCGCCCAGCGGATGCAAACCTTCGGTGTTTCAGAGGCATCGTACGCCGATCCGCTGTTCCCGACGCAATGGTCGCTGGCACGTATGAACGTGGCGCGTGCGCATGACTATTCGACCGGTTTGGGGGTCAAGGTGGGTGTTGTTGACTCTGCGATTGACAAATCCCATGCGGATTTAGCGGGCCAGCTTGTCGATTATCTTGACTTTGTTAAAGTGACCAAGGCCGACACGGCCGAAGCCCACGGTACAGCCGTTGCCGGTATTATTGCGGCTGACGGAACAAATGCCATCGGTATGGTGGGTGTCGCCCCGCGAGCCTCTTTGGTAGGTTTGCGGGCGTGTTGGCAAGACCCCGGTCAGGCCGGTCAATGCAGCAGTTTTTCTATCGCACGTGCACTGAACTTTGCCATTCTGAACGATATTGATGTGATCAACCTTAGTCTGGGTGGTCCACAAGATGCCTTGATCGAGGAATTGGTTCTAACTGCTATTGAAGCGGGTTCCGTTGTCGTCGCCGCGTCTGGAGAAACAGATGTCGTGGCATTTCCTGCGTCTGTGCGCGGCGTTATTTCATCCGGAATTGGGCCGAGCGGGCGTATTCCAGCACCGATGATCGACGTCATTTCGACGGCACCGGAAAACCGTCATCGCTTTGTGTCAGGATCGTCGATTTCGGCGGCACATGTATCTGGCGTTGTGGCGTTATTGCTGGCCAGTGCGCCTGACTTAACTCCGGCAGAGGTATCCGCGGCCCTGCAAGCGGCTGTTTCAATTGATGGAGATGTTGCGATGTTGGATGCATGTGGCGCGCTGATTGCGATTGGCGAACAAGCGGGCGGATGTGTGCAATGAAACATCTGTTTTCTACAGCGACCCGCAGCCTGTGCCTTGCACTTGGGCTGACCGTCATTGTGCAAGCTGCTAACGCGCAGTCGGACCGGACCGTGGCCTTGGTTGTGTCCGTTGGTGAAGGCACTGCGCGTGCTGATCAGGTGCAATCGCAGCTACAGGAAATCGGGGCCGAGACCCTGCGGGCGGTTAATCCTAACAACGCAGAGGTCCGGTCAGTTCTGCGCCGCTTTGCCGATGAGTCCGAGGATGCACGGGCTGCGTTTGTTTATCTTGATATGCCTGCCGTCACCTTTGAGGGGCGCGAATATGTGTTATCGGACAGCGCCGGATTGCTGGCCTATCAGGAAGAGCTGGGTCGCGGCACTGATTTGTTTACACAGTCCATTCCGCTGCTGGCTTTTGCCCGGACGGCTGCTTTGGCGGAACAGGGAGGGGCGGTTGTCATCGCGGTTAATGAACCTGAGACTGGCTTGCCTGACGCAGTAAGCGTTGTGACAGAGGCCCCCACTACGGTGCCGGGTGCAAGTGCCATCGTCGTTGTTGATGCCGCCAACAGTGAACCTGTTCTGCAAACGATTGCTGCCGCGGCCGTTGGTGACACCGCCGTCGAAATCGGCGCATTGCTGCGTCGGATGGTCGTCCATGACGGTGTCACAGTATCCGCGATGCCGCCGCTGCCGATCATGTTGCGCGAACCGCCGGCCTCGGTGGTTGTCCCGGAACCCCAAGTGCCGGTTACTGCCCCGGTACCGGAACCAGAAGACGTTGAACCTGTTGTGGTAGCTGTCGCAGAGCCTGAACCTCAGGTTGCGCAAGAAACACTCGAAGAGTTGATCATTCTAGAACAATCACTGTCACGCGGCGCCAAACGTAACCTTCAGCGCAGGTTACGAGATCTGGATCACTATAAGGGATTGGTTGACGGCATATTCGGGCCACAAACCCGGACGGCAATCACTGAATTTCAAACGGATCGCACCGACCCACCAACCGGCGTGTTGACCCGACGACAACTGCTTGATCTTCAAGCTTCCGGGTAGGCACTGCAAGCCACCCGACCATACCACCACAATCTAGCTTATTGTCACTTGACCGAAGGATCAGGACCGATGGGATTACGTCTAAAATACAACGCTGTTCTGGTATCCGCCTGCCTGATTGGGATCGTTGCAGCAACGGCTGTGTCATACGAAATCGTCAAGATTTCAGCGACAGCAGATGTGCAGCGTGAAATTCAATTATTGCGTGCCAACGCCACAGCGGTCCGGTCTTATACATTGAACAGCATTGATCCTTTGATGTCTGATGACAATGACATCCTGTTTTTACCGGAAACTGTAACCTCTTACGCCGCACAGGCCGTGTTTTCAGGTTTTCGAAACCAGTTTCCCCAGTACAGCTATAAAGAGGCAGCACTGGATCCGACCAACCCGGATGACCTGCCGACTGATCTTGAAAAGTCGATGATTGATCAGTTTCGGGCGGATTCCGCACTGACTGAATTGTCCGCCGTTGTTGAAGATGACGGTGCGCAGTTTTTGACCATGGCGTTCCCGGTGACAATAACGCAGCAAGGTTGCCTGCGCTGTCACGGTGATCCGGCAGCGGCCCCGCCTGCCATGCTGGACCTTTATGGGTCTGAAAACGGGTTCAACTGGAAATTGGGTGAAACGGTGGGGGCTCAGGTCATCTCTGCCCCCATGACATTAGTCGAAGACCGGGCAAAGGAAACCGGCCTGATCCTTGTCACTGCGCTGGTGTCGGCATTCCTGCTTGTGCTGATTGTGACCAACGTCATGCTCAGCCGGATCGTTTTGCGCCCTGTCGCCCGGATGTCGGCAGTGGCCGAACAGGTCAGCATGGGTGACTTCACAATCCCTGAATATGCCAAGCCGGGCAAAGACGAAATCAGTTCACTTTCCACATCCTTCAACCGCATGCGGCGCAGTCTTGAAAGCGCCATGAAGATGATCAATGACGGATGAAACGATCATAACGTCGCGTGCCCCCAAACAGATCGGTAAATACCGTGTCGATGGGGTGTTGGGGGAAGGTGCGATGGGTGTCGTCTATGCCGCCCATGATCCTGATATTGATCGCGAGGTTGCGATCAAGACGGTGCATATGCATCTGATCTCGGCTGCCGGCGGCGATGATTGGTTGCAGCGTTTCGCCCGCGAGGCGCGCGCGGCGGGTCGTGTCTTGCACCCCAATTTGGTTACTATCTTTGAATATCTTGAACAGGATCACGTGCCTTATCTCGTGATGGAGCGTTTGCGATCCACCACGTTGGAGGATCGGCTTACCGCACCCGAAGGGCTTGATCTGCAAGAGGTTCTTTCGGTCATGACGCAGATCCTTGATGGTCTGGCTTGCATACACGATGCGGGCATTGTGCATCGCGACATGAAGCCAGCGAACGTCATGGTCACAGAAGCCGGTGCAGTGAAACTGACCGACTTTGGCATCGCTCGCATTACAGCCATGGACAAAACCGGGGCGGGCATGATCGGCACCCCGTCCTATATGGCCCCCGAACAATTTTCTGGCGGTGATGTTGATGCACGCGCTGATATCTATGCTGTGGGCGTTCTGCTTTATGAGTTGCTTACAGGCAAAAAACCGTTTGCCGGTGGCGGGATTGAGGCGCTTTTGCTGGCGTCCCGATCGGGCGATGTGACCCCACCCAGTGCCGTGGTGCCTGACCTATCAGCCGCGATTGATGCGGTAGTTTTGCAGGCGATGAATGCCGATGCTGATGCACGGTTTGCCTGTGCTGCCGACATGCGCACTGCGCTTGCTGTGGCTGTGGGTGGGTCAGGCGGTGTTGATCTGTCCGCTGTCGCGCGCGCTAAACCCGCGCCCGGACCTGCCACAATGCTGGGCCGTCTTTCGGCCAGCACCATGAGCCAGGTTGAACGCAACCTGATCGCCAAAATCGGTCCAATCGGTCAGGTCATCGCGCGACGCGCCGCCGCCACTGCCACCAATACTGAAGAACTGCTGGATATAGTCCTGAAAGAGTTATCCCAGACAGATGAAAAGCAAGAGTTGCGCGACACCATGCTGCGCCTGTTGTCCGACAACCTAGGCCCCGCCAATAGCGATATTCCAGAAGACGATCTGCGCAAACTAACCGATCTTTTGAAACCACATATGGGTCCGATTGCAGCCGTTCTGGTGAAGCGGCAAGCCGCCAAAGCGGCCTCCTCGACCGCGCTGGTACAGGCTTTGGCTGACGACATCACGGACCCTGCCGAAAAATCCCAATTTCTTCACGCCGCCGAACTGATTGGCGCAAAAGGAGGCACAGATGCTTGAATTAGAGACGCTATTGCAAAGCTTTGATGGTGATCAGCCGTGTGGCGAAGATCTGGAATATGATCCAGATTTTGTTGCCCTGGAGATGGCCAATCAACCCGGCGAAGAACGCGTGATCGGTGATGCCGTCATTGCCGCAGAGCCGCCCGACTATGACAACGTGGCTGAACTTGCCACTGACCTGTTGGGCCGGAGCAAGGATTTACGTGTTGCCGTAATGTTGGCTGATGCGGCGTTGCGTACCCGCGGCCTGACGGGGTTCGAAGATGTTTTACGCTATATCAGTGATTGTTTGACAGATCACTGGGACCACGTTCATCCGCAGCTTGACGATGAAGATGATGATGACCCAACGATGCGGGTTAACGCGATCGTAGGGCTGACCAATCGTGCTACGATATTACGGTCCTTGCGCGTCGCCCCGTTGGTTGAAAGCCGTGCATTCGGACAGTTCGGCCTGCGCGATATTGAAGTCGCAGCCGGCGAGGCCACACCGCCGGCAGACATGGAAAATGTACCGACCCAACAGACGGTATCAGCGGCATTTCAGGATGCTGATGCAGATCAACTTTCTGAAACGATGGATGCTGCGGGGGCTATTGTGGATCATATCAGCGCGATCTCTGATGTATTTGACGCCCAAATCGGGAGTCTTGGCCCCGATCTGGACCCGCTAAAGAAGGTGGCGTTTGATATCAAACGGCGTTTGCAAACCTTTATCGGGGGCACCCCCGAGGAACCGACTGATAGTCCTCAAACACCAGACAGCACAGCCCCGACCGCGCACGTCGGGGGGCAGGCGGTTGGCGCAATTAATACACCAAATGACGTTGTGAACGCGCTGGAGCGGGTCGTCGATTACTACGCCCGCAACGAACCTTCCAGCCCGTTGCCGATCTTGCTGAACAGAGCCAAGCGGCTCGTGTCTGCGGACTTTGTGACGATCATGAAAGACATGGCCCCTCAAGGCGTCGAAAACGTCGCGCTGATCGGCGGGTTGGAACCTGAAGAAGAACAATACGAATAGCGCGTTCAGGGATCTGAAGGCGTGTAACATACTATATCAAAAGGAAAATTATCATGGCCTCAAGTAGTCAGAAATTCATTTCTCGCAATCGGGCACCTCGGGTTCAGATCGAATATGATGTAGAACTTTATGGTGCTGAAAAGACGGTTCAACTGCCATTTGTGATGGGTGTTATGTCGGATCTGTCGGGTAAGTCCGAAGAACCGCTTCCGTCGGTTGCGGATCGCAAGTTTTTGGAAATCGACGTCGACAATTTCGACGACCGGATGAAATCTATGAAGCCGCGTACCGCATTTTCAGTGCCAAATACACTGACCGGTGAGGGCAACCTCTCTGTCGATATGACATTCGAAAGCATGGATGATTTTTCGCCGGCCGCAATCGCTCAAAAAGTGGCCCCATTAAAAAAACTGCTCGATGCGCGAACCCAATTGGCAAATCTGACCACTTACATGGATGGAAAGACCGGAGCGGAGAACCTGATGACCGATATCATCAAGGACCCTGCGCTGCTGAAAGCCTTGGCCGCTGCGCCAGCCGAAGATGAGGAATAGGCCATGACAAAGACAAAACAAGCGACTCCAGATTCCGTAAGCGAGACGATCTTTGGATCCGATGAGTTTGCGACGCTGTTGCAAAAGGAGTTCCGGCCCAAGTCGGATCAGGCCAAGACCGCCGTTGAAGAGGCTGTGAAAACACTGGCCGAACAGGTTTTGCAGAACGAGGCATTGGTGTCTGATGATGCATTGCGGTCGATCGAGAGCATTATCGCAGAGATCGACAAGAAGCTGACCGAACAGGTCAATCAGATCCTGCATCACGCCGACTATCAGAAGTTGGAAAGCGCATGGCGTGGATTGCACTTTCTGATCAACAACACTGAAACCGATGAGATGCTCAAGATCCGTGTCTTGAATATCTCAAAGAAAGACCTGTCCAAAACCCTGCGCAAATTTAAAGGTACTGCATGGGATCAATCGCCCATCTTCAAAAAGCTATATGAAGAGGAATTCGGCCAGTTTGGTGGTGAACCCTATGGCTGTCTTGTTGGCGATTACCATTTTGACCACAGCCCACAGGATGTCGAAATTCTGGGTGAAATGGCCAAGGTCGCTGCTGCCGCCCACGCTCCATTCCTGACCGGCGCAAACCCGTCGCTGATGCAGATGGACAGTTGGTCAGAACTGGCAAACCCGCGCGACCTGACCAAGATTTTCCAGACGCCGGAATATGCAGCATGGCGCAGCCTGCGCGAAAGCGAAGACAGCCGCTATCTGGGCCTTGCGATGCCGCGTTTTCTGGGCCGTCACCCCTATGGTGACAAGACCGACCCGGTGGAAGAGTTTTCGTTCGAGGAAGATACCGAAGGTGCCTCGTCTGATAAGTATTGCTGGGTCAATGCCGCCTATGGGATGGCCCGCAATATCACCCGGTCGTTCAAGGAATATGGCTGGTGCACCCGGATCCGCGGCGTTGAATCTGGTGGCACGGTTGACAATCTGCCAACCCACACCTTCCCCAGCGATGATGGTGGGGTCGATATGAAATGTCCAACCGAGATTGCCATTTCGGATCGTCGTGAAGCCGAATTGGCCCACAACGGGATGATGCCGCTGATCCATCGCAAAAATACAGACACGGCCGCCTTTATCGGGGCGCAGTCGCTGCAAAAGCCAGCGGAATACGATGATCCCGATGCCAGTGCCAATGCCAGCCTGGCGGCGCGCATGCCTTATCTGTTCGCGACCTGCCGCTTTGCACATTACCTCAAATGCATCGTGCGCGATAAGGTTGGATCCTTCCGCGAACGCGACGAAATGCAAGAATGGCTGCAAAACTGGATAAACAACTACGTTGACTACAACGCCGAAACTTCACCTGAAGAGGTGAAAGCGCGTCAGCCATTGGCGGCCGCAGAGGTTCAGGTTGAAGAGGACGAGGGCAACCCCGGTTACTACACCTCGAAGTTCTTCCTGCGCCCGCATTACCAGCTTGAAGGTCTGTCCGTATCACTGCGGCTAGTGTCCAAGCTGCCTTCTCAAAAAGGGGAATCCTAGGCGCAGTCGTCATGCCCTTCCCACCAAAACCATTGTAAATCTATATCAAAAAGGAGCCCAAGATGGCCTTCGATACCTTCCTATATTTCCCAAATCAAAGCCTTGTTGTTGGTGAGTCTCTTGACGCCGAGATGTCGAAAAAGAAAGCGTTTGAAATTTCCGATTTCAGTTTCGGCGTTGAAAACACTGTCAATCTCGGTTCTGGCAGCGGCGGCGCTGGCTCGGGCAAAGCAAACTTCTCTGAGTTCGAAGTCAATAAGCTGACGGATACTGGATCATGCGGATTATTCGCAACATGCTGTACCGGCAACCACTTTGATGAAGCCATCGTTGAATTGCGCCGAGCTGGCGGATCCAACAACAAATCTGGAACCACCTTTATCAAGATACATTTCAAGATGGTCATCGTTACCGAAATGACGTGGAACGGTGCCGACGGCGAGGACGGCCTGAACGAAAGCGTCAAGTTTAAATATGGCGCGCTGCGCATTGAATACTTCAAGCAGAACGAAAAGGGCGTAATGAGCAAAGCGCCCGGCGGTCAGGGCGAAGCAAAATGGAGCCAGATCCTGAACGAGGCCAATTACTCGGTCAAGCGTTAAGCAGTCAGTCTGGGCGCGGATCACCTGCGCCCAGACCAGAGTCGCGAATGAAAGTCATATACAATGCGTGCTGAAGAACTGATCAAGTCTGGCGATGTCGATGGCGCGCTTGGCGCGCTACAAGAGAGCACCCGCAAGAACCCTGAAGACGCCCGTTTGCGTATCTTCTTGTTTCAGGTTTTGTGCATCAAGGGTGATTGGACCCGCGCCATTCTGCAACTGAAAACCTGTGCTACGCTGGACCCTTCTGCGGGCACTATGGCGCAGATGTACCGCGAGGCGATCCGTTGCGAAATGTACCGCGACCAAGTGTTTGCCGGTAAAAAGCCACCGCTTATTTTTGGTGAACCTGTCAACTGGATGGCGATGCTGGTTGAAGCATTGAAACTGCAAGGGCAGAGCGACCTGCAGGCTGCGGATGATTTGCGCGCCCAAGCTTTTGATAGCGCATCGCCCACAACGGGCGACATCAATGGCACCCCTTTTGCATGGATCGCAGACGCCGACCCAAGGTTGGGTCCGGTGTTGGAAGTCATCATCGAGGGCCGATATTTCTGGGTGCCGTTTTCTGCAATCACGCGCATCACAATTGAGCCTCCGGCTGATTTGCGCGACGCCGTTTGGACGCCGGCGACGATCACTTGGACGAATGGCGGTGATGCCATCGGCCTGATCCCGACCCGCTACCCCGGCTCTGCTGCTGCGGGCAATCCCAGCCTGCAACTGGCACGCGGGACCGAATGGACCACGGCTGCTGATGTCGTGATTGCCGGTCTTGGGCAACGCATGTTTGTCACGGATACACTGGATGTGGCTCTGATGGATATCCGCACGCTGACACTGAACACATCGGACCCGTCCGAACATGGCTGAACGTATTTTACAGGAAAGACTACAACCCTCATTGCTGGATCGGCTGACCGATGATGCACGCGAAAAGACGTCTGAAACTGGGTCAGTATGGATCATTGACGTCAGCCGGTTACGACAGATCATTCAGCGTGACCTGGGCTGGTTGCTGAATACGTCCAACCTGGAGGCCACGCACGATCTTGAGGCCTATCCGAATGTTGCCAACTCAGTTTTGAACTATGGTGTTGTTGACATCTCAGGCTCTGTTGCCACAGCGGATCGTGCCGTTGAAATCAGGCAAGCCATCCGCACCGCGATTGAGAATTTTGAACCCCGCCTGCTGCCTGAAACGTTGGAAGTTGAGATGCGTCAGGAAAGGGTCGGCAGCGGTGCTGTGATTTCCTTTGATATCCGTGCCGAGCTTTGGGCAGAGCCTGTTCCTGTCGATCTGTATCTGCGCACCGCGCTGGATATCACGACCGGCGAAGTCACCCTGAAACGGCAAGGTTAACCGGTTATGGATACTCGTATTCTGAAGCACTACGAACAGGAATTGTCGTTCATCCGTGACATGGGCGGCGAATTCGCCACGGCTTTTCCCAAAATCGCAGGTCGTTTGGGGATGGAGCAGTTAGAGGTGCTTGACCCCTACGTCGAACGCATGCTGGAAGGATTCGCCTTTCTGGCCGCGCGCGTGCAGCTGGAACTCGACCAGCAATACCCTGTCTTTACACAAAACCTGCTTGAAATCGTTTATCCGCACTTCCTTGCCCCCGTTCCATCAATGATGATCGCCCGGCTGACGGCGGATGCAACGCAAGGCAACCTGAAAGATGGCTACACCCTGCCGCGCGGCACACAGTTGCGGGGTCAAGTGCGCGAAGGCGAGCAAACCGCCTGTATTTTCACAACGGCGCATGATGCGACCCTCTGGCCGATTGAGGTCGCAGAGGCCGAATATATCGACGGCCGTAGTGATCTGGTTGTTGCCGGGCTGGCAAAACATTCCCCGGCCAAAGCCGCAATACGTCTACGTTTGCGTCGAACTGATGGTGCACCACTGTCGGAATTGCCGCTGGATAGGCTGACGATGTTTTTGTCAGGGACTGCCGCGCAGCCCTGGCGGCTTTATGAGGCGATCATGGGGCAGGGTATCGGTCTTGCAGGCCGGTCAACGGACCGGCGGGCTGATTGGGTGCAATATCTGGGAGATGCGATCCATCCGCGTGGTTTTGACCCCGCAGAGGCGTTGCTGCCCACCCCCGGTCAATCCTTCGATGGCTACCGCCTGTTGCAGGAATATTTTGCAATGCCGCAGCGGTTCTTCTTCTTTGACCTAGATGGGCTTGGCCCTGCGATCCGTCACACGGCAGACGATACGGTTGATCTATACATCCTGCTACGCGAGGGCGATCCGCAGCTTAAATCGGTCAATGCCGATAGCTTTGATCTGGGCGCTGTTCCTGCCATTAATCTATTTCATAAGCGATGCGATCGTACCCATGTCACGGGCACAGAGGTTGATCATCTGATTACTGTGGACCGTACCGCGCCGCTCGATTTTGAAATTTACCAGTTGGAAAGCGTCACTGGCATCAGCGCTGAGGGCGAGGATGATGTTGCTTTTCGTCCCTTTTATAGCGCGCAGGACTTCACCCCATTGGGTGAGACGCATCAGGCCTATTACAGTCAGCGGCGACGGATGCGTCAACGATCTGAAAAACAACGGTTGAAAGGGACCAGGACGTCATATCTTGGGTCAGAGATGTATGTGTCGCTGACAGACCGCAAGCAAGCACCCTACCCCAGCGATATCAAGCAGTTGGCCGTCACTGCCATGTGTACGAACCGCGACATGCCAATGTTGACTGCGGTTGGCACACAAGACACTGACTTCACCTTGCCCGAAGGCGGGCCAATTTCAAGAATCCGTGCGATTGTGCCCCCTACCAAACCGCGTCCGCGTCTGGCCGAAGGGCATCAGGCCTGGCAGTTGATCAGTCAATTGAGCCTGAATTACCTGTCGATCGCTGATGCGGACCGTGGCAAGGCCGCCGCTGCCTTGCGCGAGGTTATCAGTCTTTACGCACCTTCGGGCGATCCCGGTCTTTCCAAACAGGTCGAAGGGCTTTCATCGGTTGTATCCCGCCCCATTGTGCGCCGCATGATGGAAGACAGCCTGTCAACGGCAGTGCGCGGTATCGAAATCAAAGTCGGCTTCGACGAAAGCTATTTTGAAGGCAGCGGCTGTTATCTGTTGGGCGCCGTGCTTGAGGCCTTTTTCGCCAAATATGTCACCATCAACAGTTTCACTGAAACTGCCATTCATTCACAGCAACGCGGAGACATCAGACGATGGCCAGCCAGAAGCGGGAGGCGGATTCTGATCTGACGCGTCTTGCAGCGCTGCGTGATGAACCGCATGCATACCATATTTTTCAGGCCCTTCGGCTGATTGAGGCCACCCACCCGGACAAGCCCCGGCTGGGCCGGTCGCAACGTCCGTCCGAGGACCCTGTCCGCCTGACCCAAGACGTTGATCTGGCGTTTCCAACGTCGACTATTTCGGATTTTGCAGAAGACCCCGAAGGTGGGCCAGATCGACTATCCCAGCGCATGTTTGGCCTCTTTGGCCCCAATGGTGCGCTACCTTTGCATATCACCGAATATGCCCGCGACCGGCAGCGCAATGATGATGACCCCACATTTATCGCGTTTGCGGATATGTTCCATCATCGGATGATGTCGCTGCTGTATCGGGCTTGGGCCAGCGGGCAGCCGGCAATATCTTTTGACCGCCCCGATGATGACCCCTTTGACGACAAGGTTGCCGCATTTGCCGGATTTTCCGGTCAGGCCTTTGAGGATCGCGACGCAATGCCCGATTTGGCCAAGCGCCATTTTGCGGGGTTGATGGGTGGCGGTCCACGTCACGAAGCGGGGCTTCAGGCGATTATCGCGCAGTTCTTTAATGCGGATGTCAGGATCGAAAACTTCGTGGGTAGCTGGTTGGTTCTTGAACCCCATGATCGTGCCCAATTGGGTGGCGTCGCCCTTGGCCAAAACACCACCCTTGGTGAAAAAGTATGGTCTCGTGAAGCCAAATTCCGGGTGCTGATCGGCCCGTTGGATCAGGCCGATTATGACAGGCTGTTGCCTAATGGCGCAAGTTTCAAGCGGCTGACAGCGATCATTCGGAACTACGTCGGTGACATGTTGGATTGGGAGGTCAACCTGATCCTGCGGGCCAGCGACGTTCCACCAACCGCATTAGGGCAATCCTGCGGTTTGGGTCTGACCAGTTGGATTGGTCAACGCCCTGACCGCGACGCCGACGATCTCTCACTCTCACCCCCGGTGCAGCATGCGTTGTGATCCGGGCCCGAAAACAAGGTAAAAACAATGTCTCAGATTAGCCGCGTCGCTCTTTTTGGAAAGCTGAACAAACCGGGCTTTCAGGCCGTCGAAAGCGCCACCGTTCTTTGCAAGATGCGGGGCAACCCTTATGTCGAATTGGTCCATTGGATTCATCAGATATTACAGTTGCAGGATTGTGATCTGCATCGGATCATACGACAATTCGACATTGATCCATCGCGGATTGCGGCTGATGTTGTGCGCAGCCTAGATGGTTTGCCGCGTGGGGCTACGGCCATTTCGGACCTGTCCGCGCATCTGGAAGAGGCCGTGGAGCGTGCATGGATCTATGCTTCGCTTAAGTTTGGGGAGGGGCAAATCCGCACCGGCCATCTTTTGATCGGGATGCTGAAGACGTCAGGGCTCCGCAATGTGTTGACTTCGATCTCGGCAGAGTTTGGCAAGATCAAAGCAGACGATCTTTTGGACAATTTCGCCGATATCGTCGCAGGCTCAACCGAGGATGGATTAGGTGCGCAGGATGGGTCTGGGCTGGCGGAACCGGGCGAAACCTCGGCTGCGATGCCACCACAGATGCAGGAAGGTGCGTCGCTCGCCCAGTTCTGTACGGATCTGACAGCAAAAGCCCGTGATGGCGATATTGATCCGATCGTGGGCCGCGACGAGGAAATTCGCCAACTCGTTGATGTGCTGATGCGCCGTCGCCAGAACAACCCGATCCTGACCGGTGAGGCAGGGGTCGGCAAGACAGCAGTGGTCGAAGGTTTTGCCCTGCGGATTGCGCGCGGCGACGTACCCCCCGCCCTGCAAGAGGCGCGACTGCTATCGCTGGACGTTGGCCTGTTACAGGCAGGCGCATCCATGAAAGGCGAATTTGAAAACCGGTTGAAGTCCGTGATCGAAGAGGTGCAAGCCAGTCCGGTCCCGATCATACTTTTTGTTGATGAAACACATACATTGGTGGGTGCGGGTGGTGCCGCAGGCACAGGTGATGCGGCCAACCTGCTGAAACCGGCGCTGGCGCGAGGTAGTTTGCGGACGATCGGGGCAACCACATGGGCCGAGTACAAAAAACATATTGAAAAAGACCCGGCACTCACCCGTCGGTTTCAGGTGGTGCAAGTTGCCGAACCTGATGACGACAAGGCGCTTTTGATGATGCGGGGCATCGGGTCGATGCTAGAAAATCATCACAAGGTCCAGATACTGGACGAGGCGTTGGAAGCGGCTGTGAAACTGTCGGCGCGTTACATCCCCGCCCGCCAATTACCAGATAAATCGGTCAGTGTTCTGGATACGACTTGTGCGCGGGTGGCGATTAGCCTCCATGCGGTTCCGGCAGCAGTGGATGATTGTCAGCGCCGGATTGATAGCTTGCAAACTGAATTGGGCATCATTGACCGGGATGAAAGCGCTGGCGCAATTGTTGCAGAGCGCCGTGCCGCGGTACATGCCCAAATGGATACAGCTGCCGGGCAGTTGGCCGAGCTGACGGCGCGGTGGGATGCCGAAAAGCTGTTAGTTGAAGAAATACTTGGCTTACGCGCCGGTTTGCGCGCGGAAAACCAGCCGGTGGATAGTGATGTACCCCAGCGGGACGCAAACCACGCCACGACACTGGCCACATTGCGCGCCAAGCAAGAAGAGCTGGCCGTATTACAAGGTGAAAACCCGTTGATGCTGCCCATTGTGGATGCGCAGGCTGTTGGCACCGTCGTGGCAGATTGGACGGGTATCCCCGTCGGGCGCATGATGAAGGATGAAATGCGCACTGTTTTGAACCTTGCAGATCATTTGTCAAAGCGGGTGATCGGGCAGGATCATGCAATGGAGATGATCGCAAAGCGGGTGAAATCGTCCCGCGCGGGGTTGGATAACCCCTCCAAGCCGATCGGTGTGTTCATGCTTGCAGGGACATCCGGCGTAGGGAAAACCGAAACTGCCCTAGCTGTGGCTGAAACGCTTTATGGTGGTGAACAGAACGTCATCACGATCAATATGTCCGAATACCAAGAGGCGCATACCGTCTCTAGCCTCAAGGGAGCACCCCCCGGATATGTCGGCTACGGCGAAGGCGGTGTGCTGACAGAGGCCGTGCGGCGCAAACCCTATTCGGTGATCCTGCTGGATGAGGTCGAAAAGGCGCACCCTGACGTACATGAGATTTTCTTTCAGGTCTTTGACAAGGGCGTCATGGAAGATGGCGAGGGTCGGATGATTGATTTCCGCAACACGCTGATCTTGCTGACGTCGAACGTAGGGTCGGATGTGATTATGGATCTTTGCGCAGACCCTGAACTGATGCCCGCTCCCGAAGGTGTAGCTAAAGCGCTGCGAGATCCCCTGCTTAAGGTGTTTCCAGCGGCCCTGCTGGGCCGGATCGTGACGATCCCGTACTATCCACTCAGCCCTGATATGATTGGACAGATCACCAGACTGCAACTGGACCGGATCGGCAAGCGGGTAGGGGAAAATTACACCGTCCCCTTCACCTATACCGACAGTGTGGTCGATACGATCGTGTCGCGTTGTCAGGAATTAGAAAGCGGCGGACGGATGATCGACGCGATTGTCACCAACACGATGTTACCTGAAATATCGACCGAATTTCTAACGCGGATGCTAGACGGCGGTGTGGTGGAACGCGTGTCGATTGATATAGCGAACGGTGATTTTATTTATGAATTTTCGTAAAAACGTACGCTAGATCAAACCTTTCCCGAAACCTGAGTCACTCACTAGGTGACCATTGTTAATAAGCAATTAGCACCTATCGCTAAGGCACAACGGCAACCGGTTTATCAGTATGGCGTCCGGTTTTCAAAGTTTTGACCGAAGCGTCGATAATTCAAAACGCATCGCCTTGGCGATTAACTGCATGATTTATAGGAGAACGATAAAATGGTAACGGTAAATTTGATCAAGAGCGATCTTGCGAAAGTCGTGACCGATAAGGCCAAACCCAAAGGGATTAATTTCAAGAAGAAAATACCTGTCCTTATTAGCTTGGAGATGGACAAGGCAGGTGAGGCAGCAGTAGCAAAGGACCCATTGCTGCAAACCAAAGCGCAGGAAGCTGCGAGCAAGGCCTACAAAACGCTGGTTATCAGCATAAGCAGCGACCTTAAAGATGCAGACAAGCGCTTTATGAAATCCACCGATGAGAAAGAACGTGAAAAAATTGCGTCTGATTTCATGGCAACGACAAAGGCTAAGACACAAAGACTGGAAAAGCAGGGCGCACATTTTGCGCAGGCTGCCATTAAAAAAGTTCAAAAAGATATCGATGACGACCATAAATACAGACTAAGCGTAGGTATTGAGCTGGCCAGTGATGCGGTAGAACTGGCCTTGAGCGCCGCATCAATGGCGGGCTCAGGCGGGCTGTCAGCGATTTTTGTTGGTTACAAGACTCTCAGAATTATTATGAAAGCGGCTCTCAAGATTTATCAAGAAGCTTTGAGCGCCCAAAAAATGCAGAAGAAAGTCGCCAAGCATTTGAAGACCATTCAAAAGGATTATGACAAGAATAGGAAAGAACTAACCGGCGCAAAAGACACAGGTAAGGTACTTCTCAATAAAATTTTTGGCGCTAAATTTGTTACGACCATCGATTCCGTCAAATCGGAAAATGTCATTTGTCACGCCAAGATGAGGCACATCACGGTCAAAACACATGAGCTGTCCAAGCAGCTCAACAAGCTATTGGAGTTCAACGAAAAGGCCAGCAAGCAAATCGATGCGAAAACGGCAAAGAAGGCTGCTGATGCGGTCATTGCGATGAACAAATCGATCCGGAAGATGATTGAACGGATTATCACAATGGGGGCCCAAGCTAATAAAGGCTTAGAGTTTTGTGAGAACACGACGAAAGCCATCAACGAGATAGAAACCCAACAGCCCATGAAATGGAAATGGATGAAAAGGGGGCTTGACGTCTTTGAAATTGTCATTGCGCCTGATGAATATAAAGATTTCGGAAAAGTAGTGACAGACATGGCTCAGGCAGCTGTTGGAGAAGTGACTAAGGAGCTAGCCGCCCAGAAGCGTTAACCGACGTCAATTGATTGCCATTACCAAAATTAACGTAGTCCAAGACATGGGGCAGAGGTTGATCACCTTTGCCCCATCCGTTTTCTACTAAAATTTCATATTTCTTCCAATCTGGTGAACCCTGCGCCCGTTTCTCGGCACTAACTATCGAACCAGAAGCGATAGATAGGCCTTTACCCGCCTTTCAAACCACCCAGCAGGGGACCCAAGATGTCCAAAAGCGGTCAGAAATTCATAGCACGCAACCGCGCACCCCGCGTGCAGATCGAATATGATGTCGAACTCTACGGTGCTGAAAAGAAGGTGCAACTGCCCTTTGTGATGGGTGTCATGGCTGATCTATCGGGCAAATCGGCAGAGCCGCTGCCAACTGTGAATGACCGCAAGTTCCTTGATATCGACGTGGATAACTTCGATGACCGGATGAAATCGCTCAAGCCGCGCGCTGCCTTCACTGTGCCAAACACTCTGACGGGCGATGGCAACCTATCCGTCGATCTGACTTTTGAAGAAATGGCCGACTTTTCACCAGCGGCGGTTGCCAGAAAGGTCGCCCCTCTGCAGCAGCTTTTGGATGCGCGCACCAAGCTTGCCCATCTCGCCACTTATATGGACGGCAAGACTGGCGCAGAAGAATTGATCGGCAAATTGATTGCAGATCCCGCATCCTTTGCTGCGATGGCCGGAGTTGTTGCTGACAAGGATGATAGCGCAGCGTTTGATGCCGCTTTGGACGGCTTGCGCACCGTAGATGTTCCCGCGCCTGAAGCGGATACCGCAACACAGGCTGCCTTGGATGCATTACGTGCGGTTGAAGTTGCAGATACGCCGGTGGCGGCACAGGAAGACTATGCTGACATTTTGGCTGATGTGGTGGATGCGGCGAAAGAGGCCGATACATCTGTTATTGCAACAGTTGCGGACATTGAGTTTGACGGCGCAGAAACTGATCTCAACGATCTGCTGGACGCGACGGACGCCGTAGAGGCGGATGAGCAGGAAGACGATACCAACCTCGGTGACCTGTTTGACGTTGATGACAATGATGTGTCGGACGATGCCTCAGATGATGCGACGTTAGACGGTGAGGGTGATGTCGAAACGGCTGTCGATCTGGACGATCTACTGGACACGATGGACAACGCAGAGGCGGAAAAGCAGGAAGAAGAGGAAGACCTCAATAACCTGTTTGACGCAGACGATGTTGCGTTGGGCGAGGACGAATACGAAGATCCCGCCCCGATCCTCGATCCATTCGGTACGATCTCGGCCGAACGCCCTGACGATGGCGCAGAAGGTACTGGTAAATTCCGTATAGCGATACTTGGTGATTTCTCCGGGCGTGCGGCCCGGGGCGATATGGCGATTGGCGACGATCTGGCGAACCGCAAGCCGATCAAGTTTGATATTGATAATCTTGATGATATAATCCGCCGTTTTGCGACCACACTTGTCCTGCCTATTGGCAATGATGGCGCAGGAGTTGAGGTCAAGCTGGGCGAGCTAGATGATCTGCACCCCGATGCCCTGTACGAAAACGTAGAAATCTTTGCGGAACTGGCTGCCTTACGTCAACGCATTGCGATGGGTGATGGTGCAAAATCCATCGCGGATATGCAAGATTGGGCTGATATCTTCGGTGATCTGAAGCTGGCGTCACATGCCCGCGCCAAAGGCAGTGCCGTACCCGCAGACCGCAAGCTAAGCGCGTTTCAATCCCTGATTGGTGATATGCAAGGACAGCTGACAACGGCCAGCCCTGCTGCTGATCTGATCGGGCGTATCGTCGGCCCTTATGTGCAGGCCGCCCCGAATCCGGCGCAGGACAGCATGCGCGCTGCTATTGATGAAGCGCTGTCAGGTGCCATGCGTGCGATCCTGCATAATCCTGATTTTCAGGCGATTGAAGCCACATGGCGGTCGCTTGAACTGTTGGCCCGGCGCATCGACACCGGTGCAGGCCTTGATATCACGCTTTATGATGTGTCCGCCGAAGAATGGGCTGCCGATCTGTCAGTACAAGATGACCTTGCCGAAAGTGGCTTATTCCAGATGCTGGGCGAGGCGCCACGATTGGATGCAGCGCAAGGTCCGATTTCGGCTGTCTTTGGGCTTTATACTCTGGAAGAAACACCGCCGCATGCTGAGCTATTGGCGCGGATGTCGAAAATCTCTGGCTGGATGAATGCACCTTTTATCAGTGCGATTTCGCCCAAGTTTCTGGAAACTGCAAAACAGGACCGGCACCCGCTGATCAGCAAGACATGGGACGCATTGCGCGCTTTGCCTGAGGCAAAATACATCGGATTAGCAGCCCCACGGTTCCTATTGCGTCTGCCCTACGGGAAGAAAACCGAACCTGTCGATCCGTTTGATTTCGAAGAATTCAGTCTGCGTAGCGGCCTGCAAGGCATGCTTTGGGCCAATCCGGTTGTGCTATCCGCGATCCTGATGGCTAAAACGGTGGCCCAACAGGGCAAGGATATGCGTCTGGGCGATGTGATGTCGCTGGACGATATGCCCTTCCATTATATGACTGATCAATACGGTGATCAGGTGGCGCTGCCTTGCACGGAACGCTTGTTGAACACACGCACTGCCACAGAGGTTGTTGCGCGTGGCTTTATCCCCGTTTTGTCGATGAAGGGCCAGAATGTCGTCCGGCAGGGATCATTCCAAGCGCTTGGCGCGGGCGAGCTTGCCGGCCCATGGGGGCAAGGTGCTGCTGCCGAGGAGGCCCCGGCCACAGCCGCCAAGCCAGACGAGAGCGATGCCGCGACCGATGATGACGATCTGTTCGCAGACGGTGATCTGGACGACTCTGGCGATTTTGACAGCGACACAGACGATGATGACGGTGGTCTCGACGCGCTTTTGGCTGGTTTCGACGATGACGATGACAGCACAGACGATGATGATGACGAAATGGATCCTGAATTAGCTGCCATGTTGGAGGGCCTGTAATGGAAAACGCGATCGAGACTTCACAAGCTGCGGATGATACCGGCATCATTCTGGTTCAGGCAGAGGACGCCTATTGGCTGCTTGACGGCGAAAGCCACATGTCCGCGCTGTTATCCGGAAAGGCGCATTATCCCACGCCGGTTCGGATGGTTGCGTTTGACGATCTCATGGCGCTGCATGCCTTTCTGACCACGAAGAACCATCAGCTTGCGTCATTGTGGGCGGTTCATCCCGGTATTGTTGACCGGCTGAGAGAAGACGATGAACTTGTCACTCTGACCGCTCCGCGCGCGGCATAGGGATCAGGCAAGATGGCAAAGGAAATCATCCGTGAAGGGCGTCAGCTGCGGCTTGAACTGCCCAACAAGCTGAAAGGCTACTTGATACGTGCGCAGGTGGATGACGGCCTTAGCCAGATACCCGAAACCATCATCGAATTCATGTCCACAGATCTGGATCTGGATCTGCAAAAGCTGGTTGGCGAACGCCTTCAGCTGGAAGTCGATGCACCCAAAGATAAGGTCCGTTATTTCCAAGGGCGCTGCGTTGCGACGCAGTATCTGGGCGCCCATGCGGATCAAGGCTATTTTCGCGCGACCGTCCGACCCTGGCTTTGGTTTTTGACGCGGACATCCAACTGTCGGATTTTTCAGGACAAGTCGGTCGTCGACATCATCAAAGACATCTTTGGCCAGCACGGCTTTTCCGATTTTAAGGATCGGACCAAGCATCGCTATGCACAGCGGAAATACTGCGTTCAGTTTCGCGAGAGCGATTTTGATTTCATTTCGCGGCTGATGGAAGAAGAAGGCATTTACTACTACCACAGCCACGACAAAACCAAGGAAACCCTGATCCTTGCCGATGAGGCCAGCAGCCATAAGGCTGTCGAGGATCAGACCGAGATTGATTTCTACCTCCGCTCGGGTGACTATCGCCGCTCGCATGATCATGTATTTGAATGGCGCGGCGGTGAAAGCATCCAAACCGGCAAGGTCACGTTGCAGGATTATGATTTCGAAAAGCCGAAGTCTGATCTGAGGTCCGTCAAGGCGCTGAGCAAAGGCCGCCATTCGTTCAATAAATACGAGCATTACGCCTATCCCGGTCGCCATGATGATGTGAAAACTGGTGAACATCATGCACGGGTCAAGGTCGAAGGCTTTGCCGCTGCCAGCCAACGGTCGCATGGGGTTTGCAATGTCCGCCAGATGACGGCTGGTGCCAAGTTCAAGCTGAAGAAACACCCCAGAAAATCCGAAAATGCCGAATATCTGGTTGTTGCGGCCCGTCATCAGTTACAGATCGACAGTGAATCTGAGGATGCCGATATCGTGAACGCCATTCTTGGCCCGCTCCTTGATTTCGACAGCAACACTAGCAGCGACATGTATCGTTGCGTGATCGAAGTGCAGCCGATCAAAGAGCCGTTTCGCGCGCCTCAGGTTACCTCACGTCCCGACAACCCCGGCGTGCAAACGGCCGAGGTTGTCGGCAAGCATGGGGAAGAGATTTGGACCGACAAGTATGGTCGCGTGAAGGTGCAGTTTCACTGGGATCGAGACGGCAAGAAGGACGAAAACGCGTCATGCTGGGTCAGAACAGCCGTCCCATGGAGCGGCAAGAACTGGGGCATGATGGCTGTGCCGCGCGTTGGTCAAGAGGTCGTCGTACAGTTTGAAAATGGCGATCCTGACCGCCCTATCATAACAGGTATGGTGTATAACGGAGACACGAAGGTTCCGCATCCGCTTCCCGCAAATCAGACCCAGATGGGTTTGAAAACCAACACCTCCAAGGATGGTGGTGGTTTCAGTGAATTGATCTTTGAAGACAAGAAAGACGCCGAATTCGTCCGCCTGCAATCAGAGCGTGATTTTAGGCAGATCGTCAAAAACAACGCCGAAATTACGGTCGGCCTTGAGCATAAGAAGGAAGGGTTTTTTAAACAAACCATCCACGGCAACAAGACCGAGACAATCAATGAAGGCGACCATCAATTCACCGTCGCCAAAGGCGCCGAAAAGATCGACATCGCCAAGAACCGCGATACTACCATTGGTGGATCGGATGCGCTGACCATTGATGCCGATCAAAAAATGACCATCAAGGGCGGGCAAACCACGTCAATCACCAAAGCTTATGAAATCGACGTGGGTGCCGCACTTGAAGTCTCGGCTAAGTCCAAGATCACGCTGAAATGCGGCGGCTCCAAGATCGAGATGACACCGACCAAGGTCACCATCTCGACCACGCAGATCGATATCAAGGCAGAAGCAACCGCCAGGCTGACAGCGAACGGCCAGCTTAAGATGGAAGGCAAAGGCCAGGCCGCTTTGAAAGGTGCTGGCATGCTCAAGCTGGAAGGCGGCGGCATGACCCAGCTGAAATCTTCTGGCCTTTTGAGCGTCAAGGGCAGCTTGACCATGATCAATTGAGGTGCCTAGTATGATCAATCCCAGCTTTGACGCGCTTAAGAAACTCCCAACAACGCCTGCGGCCAAAATCATAGCCCAGAACAATGTGGTGTTGCAGACAAGGCCCGGCACGCCAGCCAATGCGAGTGTGGCTGAGGTCCTTGCCGACTTGGATGCCAAGGGTGCGCTGATCGACATGCTGCAACTGCTGTCACATGCGCTGCCGCCGCGCGAGGCGACGTGGTGGGCCTGTCTGTCTGCCCGGGACATCGCCACCGATAAGCTGACCCTATCTATCAAAGCCGCCGAAGCGTGGGTTCTGCAGCCGGGTGAAGACACCCGCACGCAGGCCCGTGCGGCCCTTGATGCCGCAGATAATGAAGATGAGACAGTGTTATGCGCCATGGCTGCAACCTTTGCGGATGGCACACTTGGCCCTGGCGAACACGAAGATTATGACGCCCCCCCGGGTGCTGTTGGCGGTGCTGTCTTTGCGATGGCGCTGATTTCACTTTTTGCCGACGACGATACCGTTGTCATGCGTGGCCAATGGTTGCTAGGTCGGGCCTTGGATATCGCGCGTGGTGGCAATGGCCGGATTGATCCACCCATCAGCGAAGCGGTGACAGCATGACCTTGCCTGCTGCCCGCGTTGGCGACAATCATGTCTGCCCGATGATGACTGGCCCCGTCCCGCATGTGGGCGGTCCTATCGTTGTGCCGGTTCCGACCGTTCTGATTGGCAAAATGCCTGCTGCGACCGCCACGGCGATGGTTGTCTGTGTTGGTCCCCCTGACACGATCGTTAAGGGATCTGCGACGGTGCTTGTCGGCAAAAAGCCACAGGCGCGTCTTGGCGATACCTGCGCTCATGGTGGTGCGATCGTCATGGGTTGCCCGACCGTTCTGGTGGGAGGATAAGCCATGCCGCTGGTATTACGCCTTCAAAACCCTGACGCTTTGCCCGGCCTACCCAAAGAATTTGCGATGGTGGGTAATACGCTGACTATCGGGCGCGGGTCTGAGAATGATCTTGTCTTGCCTGATCCGGAGCGGGAGCTATCAAAACAGCATTGCCTGATCGAAGACCGCAATGGTGACTATGTGCTGCGAGATACCAGCACAAATGGCACCTTCCTGAACTATGGGGCTATGCGGCTGGATGATACCCCAACCCCATTGAACCAAGGTGATGTAATCGGTCTTGGCCCGTTCGAAATTGTTGTGGAAATTACCACGCAGGTGCTGGATCAGCGCGCGGGTAATGCGCCACCTCTGGACCCGTTCGCACCCGCACCTACGACACCTGATCCCAACGCGCTGATGGCCGTTGATGATATGGCGGATACGGGTGCGGATTTTCTGGATGATCTTCTAGGTGAACCCACAGGCCTACGGCAGACGCTGCCACCAGCGTCACCCATGGACCCTTTTGGTGTAAGCCAAGAACCGGGCTTGGTTGATGGTAGCAGTGCGCCAAACCACACGCCTGCGGCCCAGGATCAGTTCACGCCGCCGCGGTCGCAAGGGGCGATTATTCCTGATGACTGGGCGGATTCGTTTCTGCAACCTCCAGAACAATCCACCCCACCTACAGCCGCTGTGTCAACCACTCCGCCGCCTGCGCAATCAAGCGGTGGCAGTGATGCAGCGTTGCAGGCTTTCCTGACAGGTGCGGGTGCCGGTCATATCAACATCTCAGAGGCAGAGATGGCCGAAACAATGGCCCGCATGGGTAAGGTTATGGCGGCCATGATCACCGGCATGCGCGAAATCTTGATGACCCGTGCGGCGTTGAAAAGTGAAATGCGCATGGACCGTACAATGATCAATGCGGGCGCGAACAATCCGCTGAAATTCTCGATCAGTCCCGAACAGGCGATTGAGGCGATGATCAAACCCTCTGTCCCGGGCTATCTGGATGCAGACGCGGCGGTGGCCGAAGCGCTGAATGACGTCAAGGCACATGAGGTGGCCACCATGTCAGGGATGGAAGCAGCGCTGAAAAATCTGCTCGCCCGACTGGGCCCCGACCAATTATCTGCGCGGATCGAGGCGGGTTCGTCGCTTGGCAACCTGCTGGCCAACAAAAAGGCCCGCTATTGGGAAGCCTACGAAAAAATGTACGCCCAAATCGCGAAAGAGACCGAAGACGACTTTCAGTCGACCTTCGGCAAGGAATTCGCCCGCGCGTACGAACAGCAGGTGAAAAAACTATGAAAGGACGATCCATGATCCCCGATATACGTAAGTTGACTGGTGCCGCATTCTTGGCGGTTGCTGCATGTGGTGCCGGCCCGGAAATTCAGCCGCCCGCACAAACCGGCGTGCAGCTTTCCATAACCGGTGCAGCCAATATGAATGGCGGTGCGCCTGCAAAGGTAAAGGTTTACTACCTGAGTGATGCTGCTGCATTCCGGGCGGCAGACTTTTTTGCCGTCTTCGATACGCCTGATGTGACATTGGGTGCTGATCTTGTTGCTGTGAGTGAATTCCAGCTGGCACCGGGTCGCACGGTGACTGACACCAAAACATTTGCCACCCCCCCCGCGGCCGTGGGTGTTGTTGCAGCCTTCCGCGATATCGACGGCACATTTTTGGCAGTCAAGCCGCTGGTGCCTAATGCCCTGAACCCGACGCGGATCACCCTGTCTGGCAACAGCGTCACGATCCGATGAACGCGATCAATAAAGGAGTGCTTTGACCGTGTCCTGGGAAAGCAAAGTCGTCTGGCAAGAGGGGCTGTTTCTACAGCCGCATCATCTGCAGCAGCAGGATCGCTATCTGGAATCGCTGGTTGCAGGCGTTGCCGCAAATGTCGCGCCCTATGCTTGGGGTTTACGTGAATTGATGCTGGATGACGCGCTTTTGAAGCTTGGCAAGATTGCGGTCAAATCCTGCGCCGGACTGACACCTGATGGGGCCGCATTTCGGATACCGCAGGTTGATGACCATCCGCCCGCTTTGGACGTGCCAGAGACCGTCAAAAATTGTGTTGTCTATCTGGCGATCCCCATCCGCCGGGATGGCACGGTCGAGGTTGACTTGTCCGGTGCTCCGCAATCTGCGTCACGCTATATGCCGGCGGAAGTCGAAATCATGGACAGTATGGGCCGCGGTGGGCGCACCGTGCAAATGGCTGTGGGCAAGTTGCGGTTACGGTTTGCGCTGGATGTTGATGACCTTGACGATCAGGTTGTCATCCCAATCGCGCGTATCGTCGAGGTGCGGTCAGGTAAGGAAATCGTCCTTGATCATAGTTTTATCCCAAGCTGCACGGATGCCCGTGCGGCAAGCCCGCTGCACAGCTTCCTGCGCGAACTTGAAGGGTTGCTCAGCCACCGGGCCGAGGCGCTTGCGGGCAGGCTCAGCCAGAATGGTGCAAAGGGCGTTGCTGAAATATCGGATTTTTTGCTGCTGATTGCGGTGAACAAGGCACTGCCTCAGGTGCGCCACCTTCTGGCGATTGAAAATGCGCACCCGGCTGTGATCTTTCAATTTCTAGTTGGGTTGGCTGGTGAGCTGTCCACCTTTATGACGTCTGAAAAGCTGTCATCTGAATTCCCGATTTATTGCCATGATGATTTGACGCGTATCTTTCAACCGGTGTTTCGTGAACTGCGCCAGCACCTAAGTGCGGTTTTGGAGCAAAACGCCGTCTCGATCCCGATTGCGCCGCGCAAATACGGGATTTCTGTCGCGATGATCGAAGACAAATCATTGCTGACGTCAGCCAATTTTGTGTTGGCCGCCAAGGCAAGCGTTCCGCCCGAAAGCGTGCGCCGCCATTTCCCAGCCCAAGCAAAATTGGGTCCGGTGGAAGAAATCCGGCAACTTGTCAATTCTGCCTTGCCAGGTGTGGAGCTTCGACCCTTACCCGTTGCGCCCCGTCAGATCCCTTATCATGCGGGTGTCGTCTATTTCGAATTGGACAGCAAAAGCCCCTATTGGTCGCAGATGAAGACCTCTGGCGGGCTAGCCGTGCATGTCGCTGGCGACTTCCCCGATCTTGAAATGGAGCTGTGGGCGATCCGCTAAAGCGGACCTCAGGAAAGAGCTAGATTATGACCCATGATGACCCATTTGCAGAACCGACTGACACCGACAAAACGGTGATCCTGCCCAACCCGGGGGGCCGTCGTCCTGTGACGCCAACACCACCTCGGGTGGCGCAACCCACGGGTCGGCCGCCCGCGTCTTCGACCACTGCGCCAGCCGGTCCGCAGGTGGCGATTGGGTCGGCCGCAACGGGGATGAATGTTCTGAATGCTGCGGCTTCGTCTTTGTTTATGCTAGTAGGGCGGATGCGCAACCGCGCACAGCATGACAACCCGGCCCAGTTACGTGACAGTGTCGTCGCTGAAGTGCGCGCCTTTGAAAACAACGCCCTTCAGGGCGGTGCCCCCGCCCAATCTGTTAAGATTGCTCGCTATGCGATTTGTGCGACGATTGACGATGTGATCCTGAACACCCCGTGGGGCGGACAAAGTAACTGGGCCCAACAAAGCCTTGTGGGTACGTTTCATAAAGAAACCCACGGTGGTGATCGGTTCTTCGATCTGCTCGAACATCTGGAAAAGGAACCGGGCACGAACCGCGATCTGCTTGAATTTATGTACATGTGTCTCAGCCTTGGGTTTGAAGGCCGTTTGCGGGTCGAAAACCGTGGCGCGGAAAAACATACGTCAATCCGCAACAATCTAGCGCGCCTGATCCGGACGCATCGCGGCCCGTTGGAACGCGACTTTTCACTGCGTTGGAAAGGGGTGACCCTTGCGCATCGGCCATTGTCAGCATGGATGCCTGTCTGGCTGACCGGCGGGTTCACCATCGGGGCCACCTGTCTGGCATTCTTTGGATTTTCCTTTGCGCTGAGCGTTGATACCGAACGTCTGCGGGGCCAGTTGGCTGGTTTGAATGTCAACGGTGTCGTCACCTTGGCCCGGTCCGCACCACCGCCGCCGCCGCCGCCACCCACGGTGCAAGAGGTGGAAGAGATCACCGAGGTTGAAACTTTTCTTGAAACCGAAGTTGCACGGGGTCTGGTCACGGTCCTGAATGAAGGCAACGTGCTAACGGTGCGGATTTTGGGGACCGGTATGTTCGGATCAGGTTCCGACGTCTTGGCCCCCGAGGCCGCCGCGCTGATTGACCGGATCGCAGCTGCCTTGAACGAAAAACCGGGCCGCATCCTTGTCGCGGGTCATTCGGACAATGTTCCTATCAATACGGCCCGCTTCCCATCCAATCTGTTTTTGTCGTTGGCGCGGGCTACATCGGTCATGGATCAAATGTCAGCCACCTTGACGGATCCGGACCGGATCAGTGCCGAGGGGCGCGCTGACGCCGAACCCATTGCCACAAACGACACAGCCGAAGGGCGCGCTCAGAACCGCCGCATCGAAGTCATTCTAGTGAAAGCAGGCTAACCCATGTTTCTCCGTGTTATGCGATCTGTCTTCTTGAACCCCATCGGGGTCTTGATCCTGTCCAGCCTGCTTTTGGGGGCGGCCATATGGTATCTCGGGCCGTTGTTATCAATCGCCGATGTGCGCCCGTTCGACACCGTCACTGACCGGGTTATCGCGACGGCAGCCCTGACAGCCGGCACGATTATCGCGATCCTGATCATCCTGCTCGGCCGCCGCAGCCGCGATAGCGAAATTACCGAAGCCATCACCAGCAATGTGACGGAGACACCCGGCGATGACGTGGTCACCGCTGAGTTGAATGAAATGCGTGGCCGTATGAAAGAGGCACTTGGGTTCCTGCGCAAATCCCGTGGCGGGATGCGGTTCGGGTCTCGGCGTCTTTATCAACTGCCGTGGTACATCATCATCGGCCCACCGGGTGCTGGCAAAACAACGGCCATCGTGAATTCGGGGCTAAAGTTCCCCTTGGCTGAACGGATGGGCGCTGGTGCAATTGGCGGCATCGGTGGCACCCGCAACTGTGATTGGTGGTTCACCGATGATGCGGTGCTGTTGGACACCGCCGGGCGCTACACCACGCAAGACAGCGACAAGGATGCCGACGCCAAGGCTTGGACCGGCTTTCTGGATATGCTCAAGAAGCAACGCAAACGGCAACCGATCAATGGCGCGATGATCGCAATCAGCTTGTCCGATCTGTCATTGCAGGATGCAGCAGCGCGCGATGTACACGCGCGGGACGTGCGCACCCGCTTGCATGAATTGCGCGAACGGCTGGGGGTGCGTTTTCCGGTCTATGTTCTGTTTACCAAAACTGACCTGATTGCCGGGTTTCAGGAATATTTTGACAACCTCGGCAGTGATGAACGCGAACAGGTCTGGGGCTTCACACTGCCTTTTACCAAAGGCAGCCAAGACGCGGCCCCAATGACTGCTTTTGACGGAGAATATGAGGCACTTTTGTCCCAACTGGGGGACCATTCTCTGGAACGGATTCAAAGCGAAACGGACTATCAGCGGCGCAGTCTGATTGCGGGCTTCCCGGCACAGATGGCATCCCTGAAATCCGTCGCCAGCGATTTTCTGGGCGAGGTGTTTCAGGACAGCCGCTATGAAGAAAACCAACTGCTGCGGGGTGTCTATTTCACCTCTGGCACGCAAGAAGGAATGCCCATTGACCGGCTGATGATGGGAATGTCGCAGACCTTTGGGATCGGGCGTCAAGCCATCGGTACGGGTGCTGGCCAAGGGCGCAGCTATTTCCTGACGCGTTTGCTGGACAATGTCATTTTCAAAGAAGCGGGCTTGGTCTCTGCCGATGACGCGGTTGAGCGGCGCTATCGTTGGACCGCGCGCGGTGCGATTGCGGCAAGTGTTGTGGCGCTTTGCGGTGTGATAGCTGTGTTGACCAACAGCTTTCGCGGGAATGCCAACCTGATCGCGGATGCCGCAGGGCAGATCACGACCTTTCAGGAAATTGCAGCAAACATCCCCGGCAATCCGATTTCGGATCAGGATATTGCGTCGGTCGTTCCTGCGCTGAATATACTACGCGAACTGCCGGGCAACCCGGCGGCGACGGATCCCGAACCGCCAACATCGCTGACATATGGCTTGTATCAAGGTGACGCCATCGGGTCGGAGACAGCACAAACCTATCGCGGTGCGTTGAACACATTGTTGTTGCCGCGTCTGCTGTTTCGGTTGGAAGAACAAATGCAGGCGAACCTGAACAACACTGACCTGTTGTTTGAGACGCTGAAGATTTATCTCATGTTGGGGTTGCAAGGGCCGATGGATGCCGCACAGGTCAAGCAATTTCTGACAGTGGACTGGCAATTGGCGTTCCCCGGCCAGGAACAATTACAGGCCGACTTGGCGCGCCATCTGGACAAAATGATTAGCCAACCCATGCGCGACATCGCGTTGAACGGCCCATTGGTCGAACAGGTGCAGGGCATTCTGTCCGAAACGCCGCTGTCGGAACGTGTCTACCGCAGCATCGTTGCTTCGCCAGCGGCGGACAGGCTGGCCCCGTTCCGGATTACCGACATCGGCGGCCCAGCTGTGTCACGGGTGCTGTTGCGCCCCTCGGGAACACCACTCAGCGTCGGGGTCGATGGGGTCTATACCCATGAGGGTTTTCACAACTATTTCCTTCCCGAGGTTCTGGTCGTCTCAGAACGCATTCAGCGCGAAAGCCAAATCCTGGGGCAAGCGGGTCCGTCAGACGCATCACCGCAGGCGCTCGCCCAAATCAGCCGCGATGTACTGGCCCTTTATGAAAACGATTATGTCAGCCAATATGACCAACTATTGGCCGACGTCGACATCATTCCGATGGAGAGCCTCGGACAGGCCACGGATGTGATTAACATTCTGTCGGGACCGACATCACCGCTGCGCAACATTCTCAACGCGGTATCCGCGGAAACCAAGCTAACCCAGCTGCCGGACGATCAGGCGCTTGCAGACACCGCCGCATCCGGTCTTGCTGGTTTTGCGCAGGACGAAATTCTGTCATCGCTGGATGCACAGGGCGAGGCATTGGCCCAAGTCTTGGGTTCGGTCGCGGCATCCAGCGGCCAAGGTGCGACGCGTGCTGAACCGGGCCAATTTGTTGAGGATCGGTTCAGCGACCTACATGCATTGGCCGACGGTTTTGACGGTGGCCCATCGCAACTGGATCAGGTGCTTGTCACCATGACGGATGTGTATGACGAACTGAACCGTCTGTCGTTGGGTCAAAATCTTGGCGCGGCGGGCTCTGTTCAGGGCACCAGTGCAGCAGCGCGGCTACAGGCCGAAATCGGACGATTGCCCAGCCCTATGCAACGATGGGCATCGCAAGTGGCTGATGCATCATCTGGGGCTGCGATTGGTGGGGCGCGGGCCGATTTGAACGCCAAGTGGCAATCGCAGGTCCTGCCATTTTGTCAGCGTGCCATTGATGGGCGGTATCCATTCAATCGGCAGGCGGCAGCTGACGTGGCTTTACAGGATTTCGGGAGGTTGTTTGGGCCCACAGGACTGATCGACGGATTTTTCAACGAGAACCTGATCTCATTCGTCGATACGACAACCAATCCATGGCGAAGTAAACGCATCAACGGGGTGGATATCGGGATATCCAACGCGGTGATTGCACAGTTCCAGAAGGCCTCAGAGATTCGTGACAGCTTCTTTCTGGCGCCGGGGCTGCCATCGGTGACATTTGATCTGACACCGGTTGCACTTGACCCAAATGCCGAGCAGGTGACCCTGGATATTGAAGGGCAACCAGTGATTTACGCACACGGCCCCCCTCAGGTCACAGCAATAAATTGGCCCGGTCAGGCCGGGGGACGGACGCGCGTTGCATTTTCACCAACACGTTCTGACGTCGAAAGCTCAATCAGCCGCGATGGCCCTTGGGCCTGGTTCCGGTTACTGGACACAGCCGAAGTACGGCGAACCAATGTATCTGACCGCAACCGGGTGATCTTTAACGTTGGTGGGCGGATCGCGATTTTCCAGATGCGGGCAGGATCCGCGCTGAACCCATTCACCATTCCAGCGCTGGACAGCTTTAGCTGCCCAAGTTCTCTGTGATGTCTTGCCCGGCGACATATGGGTTCTATGGCAAGCTGCCTTGCGCGGGTGATTTCGTGCGGCGCGGGCTGTCACAGGGTTTTGTCGCGGCTTGGGATGGCTGGATGCAGAAAGTGCTGATGAACGGCAAGGATGCGTTGGGCGACCGTTGGAACGACTGCTACATGTCTGCGGCGCTCTGGCAGTTTGGGATCTCAGCCGGGATTTGTGGACAACATGCGGTTGCCGGTGTGATGATGCCCAGCGTTGACCGGGTGGGGCGCCAATTTCCACTTTGCATCGGTCTGGAAATGAACGGGTCAGGCGGGGCCGCATTTGTCGCGCTGCAACCGATTTTTGTACATTTGGAAACGGCTGCATTGGACATGTTGAACGACAACGCGACCTTGGCAGAGCTTGAACAACGCCTGGCGCAGTTGCCTCTACCCGAAAAATGCGATTCGATCGGTAGCGACGTCCTCGACGCGGGGTCGATCTGGATGGCAAAATGGGATGACCGACAGCGCAGCGTGCACAGTGCAGACCTACCGCTAGGCGACCAGCCCGTGGCAACTCTTTTTGACTGGTCCACCAAGGGGTTGGACGACAAGACAACACAGCAGCCAAGGCCATCATTATGACTCAGAATGCGACAACCGCTTTGCGGCGCTACAGCGCAAAAACCGATGTTGGTTGCGTGCGCGACATAAACGAAGATGCATTAGTAGCAGTCCCTGAACTGGGGTTGTGGGCGGTTGCCGATGGGATGGGTGGCCATGTCGGCGGTGATTTTGCAAGCAAGACGGTGGTAGACGCGCTGGAGGCCTTGCCCCATGATCTTACGCCGGTCGATATTATGCATGCCGCCCGAGACACACTGCAAACGTCCCATGCGGCGATCCGACAAGAAGCCGCGCGCAAGGGAAACGTCACTATCGGCGCAACCGCCGTGCTGTTGGTGCTGTCAGAGGCGCATTTCATGTGCCTTTGGGCAGGTGATAGCCGGCTTTATCGGCTACGTGACCGGAAGCTGGTGATGGTCAGTCATGATCATTCAATTGTGGGTGACATGGTCGAAGCCGGACAAATGACGTGGGCTGAAGCCGAACATCACCCGCACAGCAATCAGATAACGCGTGCCATAGGCGTTGGCGATGTTCTGGAGATCGACAAACGCCGTGGAGATGTGATGCCGGGGGACAGGTTCCTTTTGTGTTCTGACGGGCTGACCAAATACGCGGATGACACGATGCTACAGGATATGTTGTGTATGTCGCCAATTGAAACTGCTGCTGAACATCTGATGCAAATCGCCCTTGATGGCGGCGGGCGCGACAATGTTTCCGTTATCGTGATCGAGGTTTAAGTACTGCCATGCCATGTTTTTGCACTGTTTCCGCAGCAGCACTTCCAAACACCATAAGGCCGGACATCATTCCGATCCTGCCAAGTATCCCGTTATCGCTCAAACTGGCAGCGGCGCTGCCAACGTTGGGGCCCGCAACACGGACGGACATGCAATTAGACGCGGCAATCAGCGATGTGGTGATGCCGAACGTGGAACTGTTCGGCGGCACAAAGGGGATGATGCAACTATCCTCGCAATTATCCATGATATCGGGATCGTTCACACTGACTGATTTGCCGCAGTTCGAGTTTGAGATGCAGCAAGCGGCGGAAAGCTTTAATCGCAATGTCTGGCCGCGCCTCGATTTCCTACCAAAGTTCAGCATGCGGCCGCTACTGAACTTTGCCTTGATCGCGCGGCTGGTCATTGATTTACGCGCCCTTGAAATTGACCCGTTTGACGTCGATTTTTTTCCAGGGGGTGAACCGGTACATCCTGGCTACCATGATTTTCGGTTCAAGTTGAGTCCACCGAAGTTGCATCTGGCTCGATTGATGGCGGGGTTGCCGAACCTGCTGAACCTCAACCAAACATTCGAACTGCCACCCTTGGGCGATCCTGGCGCGCATAGCGCGATGTTGGCAACCTTAACGCCAATGGCGCACCTGACCTTGCCAAAACTGATCGTGCCGCTGCCGGTGATTGCCAAAATGGCGATGGTGCTTGAATCGCTTGCGACCATACAAGAGGCATTTGGACCGGACGGCTTTTCCCCAATGGGGTTGGGCCGTATTCAACGAATGCTAAGGCTATGGGGGGGGGTTCCCGTTTCAATTCCAATGCCTGCGCTGGCACTGAAGGCAAAGTTGGATGTATTGCCCTCTCTGGAAGATGTGCAGTTGGGTCTGGACATGGCGGGCGATGCGGGTTCAAGTGCGCTGGTTGGGGCGATGTCATTTTCGCCGCCAAAGCTGGCATTCCTACCGATGTTGAACCTGATCATGGCCTTGAATGCATCAATGGAAATGATGCTGGACATTCCCGCCTTCGACATGTGCGGATCGTGTAACTGCTGTTGAGACGGCAAAAACGGCTTCGATCAGCTGCCATTGAAGCAATCTCATGCAAGCGATCGAAGAGTGGTGAGGGGCCGAAGCCAAACTGAAGGGTCTTGAGCGGCGTGATGAAGCGGTAGCGACCGCGTTCTTCGCTAATGCCATCAACAACAATGGCGGGCCGGACAAGGTTGTCATCGACAAAAGCGAATCAAACGCTGCGGGGCTGTTCAACATGAATTGCCTGCTGGTGATAAATGGCTGGTGTTGGTTGATCGACATTCTGCAGGTGAAATATCTCAACAACAGTATAGAATAGGACCATCGTTTCATAAAGAGGATCACACGCCTCATTCAGGCCTTCAAATTGTTCAACTCAGCAGCCGCGACGTTGGTAGGCATTGAGATCGCGCACATGATCCGCAAAGGACAATTCGACCGATCAGGAGTGTCAGGCTTCGCCCAGTTCGCAGGATAACTGTGCCCAACCCAAGCGAACATCTCGCTTCAAGAAAAACTCTGCGACACAACCGTTTTTCATGCAACTTCATTCTCATTACTCATGTCTTCATCAAATGACAGCGTCTCCCGAAGCCTGCTCCGTGCTGTCATCATGCGTGTCTTGACCGTCCCGACGGGACAATCAAGGATTTCGGCAATCTCGGTATAGAGATAGCCATTGTAATAGGTCAATTCGACAACTGCGCGCAACTCTGGCTTGAGTTGCTGTAACGCCTTCGTCAGATCGGTCGACATAGCGACCTGTTCAGCCGTGTCCTTGCCATCACCGATCAAACTCTCGTCCAGTTCAACGTCACCTTTACGCAGGCCGAGCTTTTGACGCTGCTTGATCGCCATGCGGTAGGCGATGCCGAAAATCCACGTGGCTGGCTTTGAGCGTCCCTCGAACCGATCCGCTGTGCGCCAAACAGTCATCAAGACATCATTGGCAACTTCCTCTGCCACCTCGGCACTATCGGTGATCCGTCGAGCAAAATGCATCAGCTTGGGAAAATACTTGCGATGCAATTGTTCGAACGCCTGAACATTGGCTTTTGCGATAGCAGCCAGCATGTCGTTGTCCGACATTGGTGGCGGCGTTCCAAGGCCGGTCCGAATGGATTCGAGTAGTCGCATCGCGACTGGTTTCTTTGTGCGCTCAGCCCTGAGTGCCGCCTCTTGATCAAAAGGTTCAGTCTTGGATCGGTTCTTTTTGCGGGACGTGAAGTTGTTTGCAGGCTTGTCACAAATTATTGCGTGGCCCCCTCCATCCAGACGCATATTTTTTGGAACATCTTTGAACGTTGGCATTCTGTAGACCTTCTTTTTTCGGGCCCATTGTGCAGGAGCCGCTTACATCATTGGACGGCAGAAACTGACTGGGTCGACCATTGCGATGTTGAAACGCCTGTGTTGCGTGTAGCGTTGTAGCATCCGTTGTAATGCGCGTTTTTTCTGTCATTTCAGAGCTGAAATTCCCGGGTCCGTTGTTACGTTGAGGGCCAGTGGCCTATTGCTCATTCGTCCACGAAAAAGGGTCGAGCAGATAGGCAGTACTCTGGCTGAATTTTGTATCATCGGCGGTTGAAAGATGAAAACTGCGCGCCACAACAATCCTTGCAGAGAAAGACGATGGACAAGATGGCCGCCTAACGCCAAAGATTTAACCCCAAGGACGCCGCGCAAAAATGGAGGGAACTTGGGGCTCAGGTCAGTGACCAAGAATTTTTTTCAAGGTGAAGGGATCAATTCCGTCCTTCATTGCGACTGACGCGTATGTATGCCGCAGATCATGCATTCGATCGTCTTCGATTTCTGCACGCTTGCGAATGCGGTTCGGTCCCAACGCCAAGAATCGATCCGCCAAGAAGGGCCGTAATGCCGTCTATTAAGCAGAACGTAGTGAAAAAGATGGGGCTGTTTCGCTCAAGCAAATGAAAAAATTGGCGACGGCTATGGGCCGCAGGTTTGTATCTGCGATCCTTCCGAACAATCGCATTGATGATATGAAGTATCGGCAAGCGAAACTGAAAGGCACCCAACTGCTAAACGATATTGAGTCCGCGTCAAATTGGACAAGCGACGACAAGCAAGACTGGGTTGATGATAAAGCGGCAGAGCTGCTTCACGACATGCCAAGCCACTTTTGGGAAGAAGTAAGCTGACACAATGCCAAGCAAAAACCAGCCATACATCGCAGTACGGCTGGTTGGAGAACTTTGAGATTTATTTGCAAGCGGCCAGAGACGACGCGAGATTTTTGATCAGCTGGGGATAAAAACCTGCGCCCAGTTCTAGATCAGACCCAAGTGGATCAATGATACCTGTATGCGCTTGGCTTCCTTCGAGAACAGTTGCGACAAGACCTTGGTTGAATTGCGGCTCTGCGAGAACGCAAGCGATCCCTTCGTCCGCGACCCGTGCTTGGATTTCGGCAATGCGCGCGGGGCTTGGATCAGAGGCATCACCGATTGAAATCGCGCCAGCCGCGGGAAAGTCGAAGTCGTTTTCGAAGTATTGGTAGGCGTCATGGAAAACGATGAATTTTTCGCCACGTACAGGGGCAAGCGTTGCGTTTACTTCGCCTATGACGGCTTCGATTTCCGCACGCCCCGCAGCCGCATTTGCAAAGTACACGCCAGCGTTTTCGGGGTCCGCCGCCGAGAGCTGACCGGCGATTACATTCAGCCAGTTCATAGCATTGTTTGGCGATAGCCATGCATGCGGATCATGAGCACCATGGCCGTGGTCATCATGATCATCGTGGTCGCCGTGACCTTCATCATGATCGCTGTGATCGTGCTTTTCAAATAGCGCGCTTTCACGGAATTCGAGCTCGATTGTACCGTCGGTTTCCAGCAATTCTGTAACAGATGCCTCTGACGATAGCGTTTCGATTGTGTCCTCTAGCCAGGGTGTCAGCCCTGCACTGACCCAAAATACGACATCAGCATCTTGCAATGCGCGCGCTTCGGATGGTCGCAGGCTGTATTCATGCGGGCTCGCACCCAGTTGAACGATGAGATCAGGAGAGCCGACACCATCCATGACCCGTGTAACCAACGAATGCACTGGTGCGATATCAACGGCCACCTTAGGCACATCAGCATATACCGTTCCGCCCATCAACGCGGCTGTGAATGAGAGAGAAAGAAGCTTTCTGGACATCGGGGTCTCCGTGTGATTTTATTACATTATTCATCCACGTAAATGAAATGTTATAGCATGACAAGAGAGCCCGCGAATAGCGGTACATATGGTGACCCCTCAGGTTTTTCGGATCACGATCACACTATATGTGTGAGCGATGCGCTGGCTGTTGCCGAAACGCGCTGTAAGCAGGAAGGGCTGCGCTTTACAGCTGTGCGGCGTAAAGTGCTCGATATTTTACTACAAGAACACCGCGCACTTGGCGCATATGCGATTCTTGATCGTTTGAAAGAAGACGGGTTTGGGTCGCAACCCCCTGTCGCCTACCGCGCGCTGGACTTTCTTGTCTTGCATGGGTTCGCCCATAAAATTGAACGGATGAATGCGTTTACCGCCTGCACAGATCCTGAACACGCGCATACACCTGCGTTTATGATTTGCCGGCTTTGCGATGCCGTGGCTGAAACACAGTCTTCGCCTGCGAAAGGTGCGCTCGAAGATGCCGCCCGCACAACCGGGTTTCAAATCGAACAGACCACGGTCGAAGCCGAGGGGATTTGCCCCGCCTGTGTCGAGAAGGCTGACTAGCCATGAATCTTGTAGACGTCGAAGGTCTGAGCGTCCGCTATGGCGCCCGAACGGTTTTGTCGCATGTTTCGCTTGGTGTTGCGAAGGGCGAAATCGTCACGATCGTTGGACCCAACGGATCAGGCAAAACGAGCCTTTTGCGCGCAATCATTGGTGCGGTAAAACCTGCGCAGGGCAAAGTGACCCGTGGGGCTGATGTCAAAATCGGCTACGTGCCGCAAAAGCTGCATATTGACGAAACGCTGCCAATGACGGTGACGCGGTTTCTTAATCTGCCTCACAGCGTCGCGGCAGAAGATATCCAGGCGGCCCTAACACAAGCTGGCGTGCCAAACCTGTCCAAATCGCAACTGTCACAGCTTTCAGGCGGGCAGTTTCAGCGGGTACTGTTGGCACGCGCGTTGATTGGGAACCCTGATTTATTGCTTTTGGACGAGGCGACACAGGGGCTGGATCAACGCGGATCGGCGTCTTTTTATCAACAGATCGAAGCAGTGCGGCAGGAAACCGGCTGCGCGGTTTTGATGATTAGCCACGAATTGCACGTGGTCATGAGCGCCTCTGACCGCGTGATTTGTCTGAATGGGCACGTCTGCTGCGAGGGAACCCCTGCCGTGGTTGCCTCTGCCCCCGAATACCGGGCGCTGTTCGGGACAGGGACCGGGGGCGCATTGGCGCTTTATCAGCATGACCACGATCACAACCATGACCACGCAGAGGCCGCTGAATAATGTTAGATGATTTTATGGTGCGTGCTGCGTTGGCGGGTATCGGCGTCGCGATTGCGGCTGCGCCTTTGGGGTGTTTTGTGGTCTGGCGGCGCATGGCCTATTTTGGCGATGCAACCGCGCATGCGGCCATTCTGGGCGTTGCCCTGTCGCTCGCGTTTTCGATGTCTGTTTTCATCGGCGCAATGGCAGTTGCATTGATAATGGCCTTAACCGTCAACCTGCTGTCCGGACGCGGCTATGCAATGGATACGCTTTTGGGTGTCTTGGCGCATTCGGCCCTTGCGTTCGGTTTGGTCGCGGTGTCGTTTTTATCGGGCATACGCATTGATCTGATGTCCTATCTTTTTGGTGATATCCTTGCGGTTTCGCGTGGCGACCTCGGCGTGATCTGGAGCGGCGCTTTGCTTGTTGTGTTGCTGATCGGGTGGCGCTGGTCTGCCTTGCTCACATCGACGCTGAACGAAGACTTGGCCTATGCCAGCGAAATTAATCCCAAACGCGAACAGCTTGTGTTGACTGTAGCCTTGGCGATTACGGTCGCCGTTGCGATTAAAGTTGTCGGGGTGTTGCTGATCGCGGCGCTACTGATCATCCCAGCCGCCGCGGCCCGTCCGCTATCGCGTACCCCCGAAGGCATGGCCGTGGCCGCCGGTGCAATCGGTATGCTCTCGACGGTCATCGGTCTACGTGCAGCCTATGTGCTGGATACGCCAGCCGGGCCTTCGATTGTCTGCGTTGCCGCGATAACGTTTCTCATTTCCAGCACGTTAAAATCAGCGTTGTCCACGAGATCATAAAAAAGGCCCCGCTGAATTCAGCGGGGCCCTTTCTTTGTTGGATATAAGGTGCAGCGCCTTTAGAAGTGCGCTGACAACGCGTCGAGTGGCGCCTTCTTAGGTGGTGCGAACTTTGTCAGGTCGATGCCTGCCACAGCGGTTTTATACTCTGCCAATGTCGGGGTGCGGCCCAAGATCGCGGAAAGCACAACAACTGGCGTAGAGGCCAGCAGTGATTCACCTTTTTTCTCGTTGGAATCTGCAACTACACGACCTTGGAAAAGACGGGTCGAGGTCGCAAGCACAGTATCCCCTTTGGCTGCTTTTTCTTGGTTCCCCATGCACAGGTTACAGCCGGGGCGTTCAAGATACAGAATGTTTTCGTAATCCGTGCGGGCCGTAACCTTTGGCGCGGCATCGTCGAATTCAAACCCACTGTATTTCTGCAAGATTTCCCAGTCGCCTTCTTCCTTCAACTCATCAATGATGTTGTAGGTTGGGGCGGCCACAACAAGCGGCGCCTGAAAGGCAACTTTGCCTTGTTCAGTTTCGAGGTTGCGCAGCATTTGCGCGACGATTTTGATGTCGCCTTTGTGAACCATGCAAGACCCGACAAAGCCAAGATCGACCTCTTTTTCAGCCTTATAGTATGAAATCGGGCGGATTGTGTCATGTGTGTAGCGTTTTGAGACGTCGATGTTGTTGACGTCAGGATCCGCGATCATTGGCTCGACGATCGCATCCAGATCAACCACAACTTCGGCAAAGTATTTTGCATTATCGTCAGGGCGCAGCGCTGGTTTTTCACCAGAGCGGATTTCTGCGATCCGCTGATCCGCCTTTGCGATCAGCCCGGCCAGCATGCCGTTTTCATGCTCCATGCCTTTGTCGATCATGATTTGGATACGTGATTTCGCCAGCTCCAATGACCCGATCAGCGTATCATCATCAGAGATACAGACCGAAGCTTTCGCCTTCATTTCAGCGGTCCAATCCGTAAAGGTGAACGCTTGGTCTGCCAGCAATGTGCCGATGTGGACTTCGATCACGCGGCCTTGGAAAACATTATCGCCGTGCTGTTCAAGCATCTGTGCTTGCGTTGCGTGCACAACATCACGGAAATCCATGTGCTCGGCCATTGTGCCTTTGAACGTCACCTTCACCGATTCTGGGATAGGCATAGAGGATTCACCCGTCGCCAGCGCAAGCGCCACAGTGCCAGAGTCAGCGCCAAAAGCGACACCCTTGGACATACGTGTGTGGCTGTCGCCGCCGATGATCACATCCCAATCGCTGACCGTTAGATCGTTCAGCACCTTGTGGATTACGTCGGTCATTGCGTGGTAAACGCCTTTGGGGTCACGTCCTGTGACCAGGCCGAAATCGTTCATGAATTTCATCAGACGCGGGGTGTTTTCCTGCGCTTTGATATCCCAGACAGACGCCGTGTGGCAGCCCGACTGATAGGCCCCGTCAACAGATGGTGACACGGTCATTGCGGCCATCGCCTCGAGCTCTTGCATTGTCATCAGGCCGGTGGTGTCTTGCGACCCCACGATATTGACGCCGACGCGCACATCCGAACCAGCGTGCAAGACAGCACCCGGCGTCACACCGCGCGCGTTTGTGTTAAAGATTTTTTCAACGGCGGTAAGACCTTGGTCATCGTTGCTGATTTCTTTGGACGGTGCGAAGACAAGCGGCGCTTCGACACCAAGCGTCTCAGCAGCAAATGTCTGAAGCTTTTTACCAAAGACGATGGCATATGAACTGCCCGCCTTCATGAACTCCATCTTTTGCGGGGTAAATGACGCGGCCATACCGACCAGCTTTTCACCATCTTCACTATAAAGCGCTTTTTCTTTGGTGTTGATTTTCAGAACAGTGCCTGTGTCGACCGAATATTTTTGCTCAAGAATGGCGTCGCCATCGTTATTCAGAATCGGGTTACCGTCTTCATCAACTTTCTTGACCCAGTTTTTCAGATCCACACCGATACCACCGGTCACGCCAACGGTAGTCAGGAAGATCGGTGAAATACCGTTGGTCCCTGCAACAACGGGGGCATAATTCACAAATGGCACATAGGGTGACGCCTGTTTCCCGGTCCAAAGGGCCACGTTGTTCACACCAGACATCCGCGATGAACCGACGCCCATTGTGCCTTTTTCGGCGATCAGCATGACGCGCGCGTCAGGGTGCTGCACTTTCAGTTCTTCGATGTGCTTTTGCGCCGCTTCGTCGATCAGGCATTTGCCGTGCAGTTCACGGTCTGCGCGCGAGTGCGCTTGGTTGCCCGGCGACAAAAGGTCTGTCGAAATATCGCCCTCTGCTGCAACATAGGTGACAACTTTTACTTCTTCATCAACCTCGGGCAGCTTTGTAAAGAACTCGGCTTGTAGGTAGCTTTTGATGATATCAGTCGCGATTGGGTTTTGCGCCTCGTGGGCAGCTTTCAGACGGTCGGTGTCAGCTTCGTACAAGAACACTTGTGTCTTCAGCACGTCAGCAGCTTGCCCAGCCAAATCCAGATCATCGCCAAGGGCGAGATCGATCAAGACCTCAACAGAAGGGCCGCCCTTCATGTGTGACAGCAGCTCAAATGCATAGGTTGGGGTGATTTCCGCAACCGCTGCCTGCCCCAGAATGATCTCTTTGAGGAATTGCGCCTTTGCGCCAGCCGCGCTCGTGGTGCCGGGCAGTGTGTTGAAGATGAAATAGTGCAATGAATCGGCGCGATGCGCGTGATCGACATCTTTGATCTGCGCGATAATTTCTAGCGTCAAAGCTGCGTCATCAATTGGTTTCGGGTGCAGCCCTTGCTCTTTACGGGCTTCGATTTCAGCTAGGTAATCGCTATACAAGCTCATTGGCTATCCTATCATTTTGTTGAGTGCCTAAGCGGCAAAAAGGAAAAGCTTCGGCCGCACACGTTAGTTGTATGCGGCGGTATACCAAAACCCAACTCCATTCAAGCCTCGCTGACCCACCGATAACAACAGTTTCATGAAATTTCTTAAAAACTTCTAACATCTGTCGGTGCTAAGGTCGAAGTTCTTATTTTGTGTGCCTACGGTTTCGGGGAATCCCTTAACCGGAAACAAAAGCCTTGATGCGTTGTAAGGCGGCATCAAACGTCTCGTCGTCAATGGTCAAAGCAACCCGCACCCAGTCTTGCAGGCTATCCCCAAAGGAGCTTCCGGGCATGACGGCCACCCCTTGTGCATCCAAAAGCGCGCGTGCGAAGGCTTCTCCGTCTAGGCCGGTTCCCGACACATCAATCATGCCAAACATTCCGGCTTGTGGACGGTGGACTTTGAGGCAAGTTTGGTTGTTCCCCAAAACTTCGTCCATACGCGCGGCCCGTGTGGCAAAACGTGCCCGCATGCCCGCCGCGACCGACGATCCCGCGCGCACGGCATGCACGGTCATGTCTGCGATGAACGGCTGATTACCAAAAAGCATGGCCTCTGCCACGGGCAAAATGGCTGCAACTGTTTCGGCGCTGGCCACGCACCAACCGCTGCGGAACCCGGGGGCTGCGTGTGACTTCGAGATAGAAGACACCGTAACGACCCTGTCGCGTAGATCTGCAAAATCTAAAGGGGAGGCAAAGGTTTCACCTTCGAAAATCATTTCGGAGTAAACCTCATCCGAAATGATCCAAAAATCATGTTGCTTGGCCAATGCCCCGATGGCGGCAATGTCCTCGCGGGTTAGAATTGCGCCTGTTGGGTTATGCGGGGTCGTCAATAAAACCGCGCGGGTGCGTGGGGTAATACATGCGGCTATATCGGCGGCTTGCATTCGAAACCCATGTTCAGGCCGCAATGGAACGGGCACCATGTCGGCCCCGCTAGCCCGCACTACAGCTTCGTAAGTGGCATACATCGGATCGCCGACCAGAACCTCATCCCCCGCCTCAACAAGACCGGCGAATGCAGTGTAGAGTGCGGTTTGTGTGCCCGGAACACAAAGAATGTTTTCTGGTCCAATCTGCGCGTTGCTGCGTTTGGTGTAATATTCACCAAGCGCTTCGCGCAGGGTTTCTTCGCCCTGCCCATCTGAATATTTGGTGCGGCCTGCGTGGATGCCATCAATCGCCGCACTGCGCAGTTCCACAGGGACATCGACATCGGGTTCGCCGATGGTCATCAGAATGATGTCGTGCCCCGCATCCGCCAGTTTTTTTGCGTCGAAGTGGACCTGCCATTTCGCCCCGCCCAGACCTTCGAGCCGTTTGGTGATGCTAGCGTATTTCATAATAATTTCTTTCGGTAGTCGGCTGTGGCGTTACGGGGTTTTGAAGTCGATCAGATACGGCTGACGTAAGGCATGTGCGCGTTTGATGGCAGGGACTAAATCCGCAATATCGGTGATGGATTCTGCACCCATGCCATAAGCAGAAGCCAATGTCACAAAATCTGGCGGAGTTGGGGTGACACCAATGGGCGCGACATCCGCGCTGACCATATAGCTTTCGATTTCTTGATAGCCGCCATTGTTCCAAACAAGGAAAATGACTGGTGTTTTTTCATCCATTGCAGTGCCAAGCTCAGATAGGCAAAACTGGAACCCACCATCGCCCGTGATGCAAACGACTTGGGCATCAGGTTGCGCAAGGCTGGCACCAATGGCCGCAGGTGGGCCATAGCCAAGCGACCCATAGCCGACGGACGAATTGAACCATCCACGCGGTTTGGCAATATCGGCATAGCAGTTCCCAGCGTACACCAGCTGCGTTGAATCCCCAATAAGCAAGCAACCGGGCAATGCGTCACCGATGGTTTTGATCAAAGCGACACCATCTTGATACGCGGGCCCAAGGCAGGCGAGCGCAGCAGAGCGGGTTGTTTTAGCGCGTGTTGCACCGTCACAATTCAGCTGTTCGTCAATCTCTGCTAAGATAGCGATTAAAGCCTCAGAGGCATCGCTGACCACTGTCATATCTGGCAAGGTCCCACGGGTGGCTTGTAACGCATCCACATCGATACGGATCAGCTGCTTCAGTGCGGGAAAACCGCCATCGTAGTTCATGTCATAATCGGTTGGTCCAAACTGCGTGCCAATGGCTAAAACCACATCAGCATCCGCCAGCATTTCCCGCACAGGTGCCAAACTTGGGCTTGCGGGAACCTCCAGCGGGTGGCCGCCAAGAATGCCACGTGCATTGATGGTTGTGACAACAGGCGCATCCAATTGTTCTGCAAGTGTTTGAACCGACGATTCTGCTGCGATGGCGCCACCACCAACCAAAAGTATGGGCCGCTTTGCCTTTTTTAAGATGTCGGTGGCGCGCGCAATATCCTCTGGCAGCGGAAGACGTCGCTGCGTCTGTACGACCCTTGGTTTCGGGACCGCGACTATTTTTGACATCACGTCCAACGGGATTTCAATATGCACGGGGCCAGGACGTCCGGCTGTCATTGCGGCAAATGCGCGATCCAAAACGGGCTCTAGATCGCTCCCCGAATGAACGGTCTGGGTAAATAGCGCGATGCTGCGCATCATGCCGACTTGGTCCGGCAATTCGTGCAAATGCCCGATTTCATGCCCGTGCGTTTTTACAGGGTTCACGCCCGAAATGATCAACATCGGGATCGAATCTGCGCGCGCCTGCGCCATTGCAGAAATCGCATTGGTCAAACCCGGCCCCGTAATCAGTAAACACACACCCGGTTTGCCCGAAGCGCGCGCATAGCCGTCGGCCATGAATCCAGCGCTTAATTCGTGGCGCGGTGTAATATGTCTGATACTGGACCGTTCAAGACTGCGGTACATTTCCACAGTGTGTACACCGGGGATGCCGAATATCGTGTCGACACCGCGCCGTTCAAGCAGATCCACAAGAACCTCGCCGACTGTTTTTTTCTGGGTCATGTTAGGCTGACATTTCTGTGAGAATTTTGATTTTGCTATACGTGTGTATAACAACAAGTTCAAGAGCTGTCACGTCCACAAGACAAAGCTGACGATGAAAAACCGGGCCTTTGAAATTAGCCGGACAAAAAGCGAAGTGCGATAGGCGGCCTAACCCGCGATGGCAGATTGTAAATCCAGGTCCAGCAGCACACCAATGTCGCGCAAGCCAATATTGGCGATCTCATTCGGTGCGAACTTTGAATGCAGCGCGGCACCTTCAATCCACAAACCGTCAATCATCGCATTGCAACTGATTGCCAATTCGCGGCACACATCAGGATCAGGTAGACGGCCCACCTCTTTCCAAGCCTCAGCGATCTGCACTGCAAGCCCATCGCAAAACTGAAGATAGGTCCGTTCATGCGTCTCTCGGATATATGCTTCTTTCCGGAGTTTACCCAAGAATGACGCCCATAGCGTCAGATTGCGTTCGCTCATCACCGGCGCGGTCAAACTCGCCTGTACCGTAGTTGCCAAATGGCAAACAGCGGTTGCATTCTTGGGCAATTCCGGGTGCAAAGACAGTTCGGTCATCTGCGACATATGATAGGCATACGCCGCATTTAGTAACTGGTCCTTTGTCGTGAAATGATGCCTCACAAGACCTTGGGTGACATTTGCCCGTTTGGTAATTTCACGGACCGTCGCGCCGTTAAAGCCAAGGTCACCGATCACATCTAACGTTGCTTCTATCAGCGACTGCCTGCGCGCATCTGCAGTTTCCCTTTGAAAAACGCGGCGTTCCTTCTGCACCATCTGTAACCTCGCCAGCCTAATAGGCGGCCCCAAATACGTCAGGGGCCAATCATCTTATCTTAACATATGCCCGCGGGTTGGCGAGGGCCACGAACGCAATTCAACTATCTGCCATTTCCATGATGGCATATG
>NZ_QOCG01000007.1 GCF_003318235.1 Loktanella sp. D2R18
GGCGGATACTCTAGCCGCTATATGCGCCTCACGGCGCGCGCGGCTAATGTTCGCTTCACTCACCAAAGGGAAAGGGCGACGTGCCTAGAACCCTTGCACCTGTTTCGCTGAGTTGATCCCTGATCCATGCCAGAACATCCATCAAGGGCAAGCAGGCTTTGCCTGTGCTACGCACCCTTGACGGACAACCTGTCACGGCTCTTTTTGGGATCAGCGAACAGGCTCCGAAGGGAAAGGCACTTAACCAATACCTTCCTACATCCCGACAGGTAGGAATATCTTCCTATGGACAAAATGGACATTTTAGCCACATAATGGGTGCAACGAAAGGAGACTGCCATGACACGAGTCACAGCAACAGAATTTAAAAACAACATTGGCGCATTCAGCGACGCTGCAATGCAAGAACCAGTTATCATCACAAGCCATCAGCGTGATCGTCTAGTCTTGCTATCAGCGGATGAATATCAACGCCTGACGGGAACACCAGAAGGCGTTTCAGATGATCGAAAGCGCCTCATTCGTGAACGCGCAGAATACCACCGCAACACTATCGTTGAGCTTGCCAACCGATGAGTGAGCCAAGCTGGCTGACGCGGGACGATGTTGAAGCGATCCACGAACAGATGATCGAAATAGGCGGAGGCGCGCACGGTTTGCGTGACCCCGCCCTTTTGGAATCTGCACTCGCCCGCCCTCAAAACCTTCATGCTTACGGCGAGAACGATACCTTTCAGCTCGCGGCCAGCTATGCCGAAGGCATTTCCCGCAACCATCCTTTTGTTGATGGAAACAAGCGAACAGCCTTCGCAACAGCAGACCTTTTCTTAGCTGAGAATGGGCAAAACCTCGATCAAGCCAAAAGCCATGAACATGCAGAGATGATGGAACAGCTCGGGCAAGGAAAAATCAACCGTGAAGACGCAGCGGAGCATTTTCGCGAACATTCCCGCTCTTTACAGCAGGAAGAAAGCCAATCGCAAAATCAAGAAAACGCTCAACGCCGTTCAGCTCGTGACATCATGCAAGAGCAACAGAGTAGGGCGAGAGATAGAGGACGGTAAGATTTGAAAGATAACGAAATTCGCTTATCCCCCATTGTTCGTATGAACATGACCTTCGACACAGAGTTAAATCTAGACAAAAACGGAGTGTTTGGGCGGGAAACATACGAAAATTACATCGAGCGACACAGAGAGGCTGTGCAGAAACAAGACCAACTAATTCGCGGCCTGTTTACCCAAAACGCCTTGCTGTTTCTCATCCTAAACGGTCAAAATTGGACGCTTCCGATCATTGGGGTGCAAATATCTGCGATTCCTGCGATCCAAGAAATTCTTTTGTTCAGCGCCTCTATGGCATTTTATTTTATGTGCGCAGCCTTCGTAACAAGCCAGTGTTATGGAGGCATCATCGACCAGTTCGGCAACCGTATCGTTGATAGCAACCTGATCGATCCTGATTTCTTCAACGCTTCTCGTAAACACTATGATTTTTTTCTCAAGCTATACCGACCCAAGTTGAACATCTGGGGGGAAGACTTTTACCAACACAAAAAGGGTTTCAGCGTATTTTCTGGCCTCATGAATATAATCATGATTGCAGTTGTTTTGCTTCTGCCAGTTACACATTTGGCTTTGATAGGTTCGGCATCATGGCAGGTCTACAGCTCTGATTGGAATGCCTACGCAAAGTGGTTTCTGTTGCTTACAACGGCCATCATAAATTTTGGTGGACTGGCTATGGTGTTCGGAATGAACAAGGACTTCACGTTCAAGATGATAGAGCCACAGTCAGATGGCGAACCCCTTGAACAAAATAGTGATAATCCTGAATAGACGCCCTAGCCCCTGCGTGACAACGAATTGAAGGGGCGGAGCGTCCGACCATCGGGAGGCGTCCTCTTTTCAGGATATCGCAGAAGCGATTTTAAGCCTCATAGAGGCCGCTTGCAGTGCTGACTATCCATTGCCCCGCAAAAAACCCAACAGGCCACCTCTGCGCGTTTCTGTGGCTTGTGTGGGGGTGTTCTGGTTGGATATGAGCAGTGTCTTGGCTTGCTCTTGCCATTTGTCTCGCTGATCCTTGAGATCGGCAATTGTACCGTCTCTATCCTCAAGAAGCTGTTTCAGGAACTTAACTTCGGCCTCTAACCCCCCTGTAACATCTACATTTTCTGGGGTTACGTGTCCTAACTTTTTACCCGTTGCGTTATTCCTTTCAGGGGTTGCGTCGGATTTTGCGGCTGGCCACACGCGAAACAGTTCGGCAGGGTCAATCTGATACCCGCCTTCTTCCGTCTTTGCTGCGGAAAGCTTACCTTTTTTGATTGCTCTTGTGATGGTGGGGATCGACTTCCCCACCTCTTTTGCGGCCTGTGATGCCGACAGTAACGTGCCCATAATGTGCCCCTTTCGTATCCTAACAGGTTACATCCTGTTTTAGGGTAACAGGGTTACACATTCGCACGGCTCTGGCAAATCCCCCTGATCGGGTGAGAAATCAATACATCTGTTGCTTGATCCCCGCCGCCGTATCGTTGACGGTTTCAGGGTTGGTCTGGATGGTTTCAAGGAGCTGGTTCACCCACACGACATAGGCAGCGGAATAGTAGTCGCTGACCATGTAGGGCAGGTCATGGCTCCATTGGCCGTAGGCCATGCGCAGCCCTTTGTACTTGAACCAGAAGAAGCCTTGTTCGTCGCTTTTCTCGACCCCGCCGACCGAGTATCCCGCCCGCAAGCCTTCGGCATTGTCCCAGCTATAGCGGTATTTCCCGACGCTGATCCCGTCGCGTGTGGCGGTGATCGTGATGCGGGGGAAGATTGCTCGCAGGATGGCGTATGTTGCCGCCAGCAAAATGCCAATCGTGATGATGATGGGCATCGGATTGTAGTATCCACGGGTGAAGCGGCCACGGTTGTCGTAGAACCCTTCAATAAACCCCATGGTAATGCCGATGGGTGGAAGAACAATCCATAGCGCAGCAATCGCAAACAAGCCGACGACCCACCATGTTTTGATGACGGTGGGAACCGAGGCCGTAAAGCTCTCACCCTTCGAGAATTCGGACAGATCGGCAAAGCGGGGATGTGGTCGGATCGCTGCATCCGTTTGGCTGTATTTGCGGGGCGGATTGATCCGCAGCATTAGGGCTTCGAATTTGTCTTCGTGCTTCATTTGGTCATCCTTAGATCAGAAAATTCGTTGTTCCAGTAATTGAGGCGACGCATCCAGATTGGATCGCCGCCAGGATAAATGACGAGCTGGGCGTTTGCCTGGCGCGAGAAGTGATAGGCCACTTCTTCGGGAGTGAGCAGGGGGGTGCCTTGAATGGACTTGGATTTTCCAGAGTACCCAAGCGCGGCCTTGTCGTAGCTAATTTCACTATCAGACACTTGCATCATGGATGACAGGCCGAGGCGGTCAGAGACGAATTTCAACGTCATCATGTCGTTGAGGCCGAAAGATTGGAACAGGGAGGCATTGCCGAGGAAGGTTTGCCATCGCTTGCCGTAGATGGATTCGGCTTGTGTAAAGTCCTGCCAGAATGACCAGATGCGAACGCCGTACCCCGCCAGCAAGCCCGCAGCCGTTTCGAGGGCTTTCATATGGCCGAGGACGTGTATTTCATCGAGGATCATCAGCCCTTTGGGGTCGTCACGTGGGACAGGTGGCGTCGCTTCCACTGCCGCCAGCATCCGATTGAGGAATAGGCGGAAGAAACGAGCATGGGTGTGCAGGAAGCCCGCAGGCAGGCAGAGGTAGATTGATTGACCGCCGAATTTCCATGCTTTGAGGTCAGGTTTTCTGCCCGTGTCGGACAGCATTTTTGCCATTTGTGGGGATGACAAGAACAGGATGTTTTGGCGCACCGTAGATAGGACAGAGCTGCGTTCTTCATGTCCCATGGACAAAAGCGCACCTGCCGCCGCCGCTGTGACGCCCCATGCGCGATCAGGGTCATCGAGCATGGCATCCAGAAGATCATCAAAATAGGCGTCGGGGTTTGGCTTGGGTCGTTTTCCATTTTCATCGGCTGGGGGGGATAGGGGAAGATGCAGCAGGCGGCTGACCTCGACCAGATCCCGTTTCCCCGATGGTTTGGACGCTACCCATGCGTTGAATCCTCTGAGCACGAGGCGAGCGTTTGCGCTCCAGTGGTCGTTTTCTTTGCCCTGCTCAGATACGACAAGTGCATCTGCGATGCTGTCGCAATGATCGACAAAGAGCGGATCGGCGGGGTCAAGATCGGCCAGAGGGTTGAATCCTGCTCGATACTCGTCGTCAACGTCTGCCCATCCAAATGGATCGAGCACGAATACATCTTGTCCCAAACCGCCCGCAGGAACACCACGACCACGGCCACGGCGTTCTGCTGTTAGGGTAGCGTTTTCGCCTTTGGGATCGAGCACCAAAACCGACCCTTTGTAGATTGCGAGGTTGGGCAGGATGACCGAGACGCCTTTGCCGGCACGTGAGCCTGCTACGGTCAACAAATGCCGGTCATCATCAAGGCAAATCCATTCGCCGTTTCGGTCTTGTCCAACAAGCGGCGCCGTTGGTTTGGGTGCCCATCGTTCGGATTGTGCCAGCCCTTCGGGCGGCACCCAAAGAGCACGGGGCGCACTGTCTTTCTGCGAAATTTCACGGGGGAGGCCGCGCGGCAGGTCTTCGAAACTAATCAACGTCAATCCTCGGTTACAAATGGGTTTGTGCAACTGTTACGCGCATTAAGAAAATGTTGACCCTTATTTGTCAAACTAAGAGAGTAGCGAGATATGTTTTTACTATGTAAAAACCTCGGTCATGGGGTCTAACGCCACCCCCTAACAACCCAGCTGGTGAAAGGAGCACATGTCATGGCACGACCAAAGATCGACCCTGCCGAAAGACGCACCGAACAGGTGAGCCTTGCCCTTTCCCCTATTGAGCTTGGGAACCTCAAGGCCAAAGCCAGTCAGGCCGATACGACCGTGACAGCCTTCGTCCGTGCTGCCGCGCTCGGACAGCGCGTCAGTGTCACAAAATCGACCGCGCCTGATTTTGTGACCCGTGACGAGTTACGGCGGATTGGGGTAAATCTGAACCAAATCGCCAAGGCATTGAACGCCCGCAAAGATGCGTTGCCCGCCTCGCTTGTATCCACTTGCGAGAAACTAGACGCCCTCTTTGATAGGTGGCTGGATCATGATCCCCAGAGTAGCCCGCGCAGGCCGTAGCTTTAAAGGCGCGGCGCGGTATTACCTTCACGATAAACAAGCCGACACTAACGAGCGCGTGGCGTTCATCGAGACGGTGAATTTGCCCACAGATGACGCCCATCGTGCGACCGCCCACATGATCGACACGGCCACACATGCGGCAGAGCTGAAGCAGGCGGCAGGGATCAAGGGCGGGCGTAAGATGCAATTCCCTGTCTATTGCTATTCCTTGGCATGGCACCCGTCAGAAACACCGACGCGCGAGGAGCAAATACAGGCCGCGCATGACACGCTCAAAACCCTTGCTATCGACGATCGGCAAGCCTTGATCGTTGGCCATCGCGATACGGATCACCCGCATGTGCATGTCATCGTGAACAAGGTTTGTCCTGACACTGGCCGTTCGGCTGTCATGTCCAACGATCAGGTATCCTTGTCCCGATGGGCAGAGAAATACGAACAACAGCGCGGCCAAGTATTTTGCAAGGATCGTGTCGAGAACAATAAAGCCCGCAAACGTGGTGAGTGGCGGAAAGATGACAGCCTGTCCCGCCGCCAGCACTATGAATGGAAAAAACAGGAATCCGATAAACTATGGTCAGACTACCGCGCGGATCGAGACGCGGCGAGCGCTTCTCGTCGGGGTCAATACGATGCCCTTTGGCAGCAAAGGCAGGATCGGTTCGCAGCTCGCAAGGCTGAGAACAAACAGCTTTATAAGCCTATCTGGCGGGACGTGTTCCAACGGCAGCGCAAGGAACTGAAAACCTATGACACCAGCCTGTCAAAGCGTATTGGGTTTGCTCTTAGCCAGAAAGACAGGGGAAAGCTGATGGGTGTTGTCCGCGCCTTCACTGCCGATCAAGGGCAGCGTCGGGATTTTCTGGACATGCAGGCGCAGGAACGCGCTCAGATCAGCGAAAAGCAGTCGCAATCTATCCGTGATGCTGGTCGAGAAGTCACAAAGGCATGGCGGTATGATCGTGACCAACTCAAGGCGATGCACAAGGAGCAGGACGCGGCGCGGCTGGATCACTACAAGGGGATGTCCGACAAGCTATGGGAGAAGGATCAGGGGGATGCAGCCAAGCAGGATTTTGACCGATCAACCGAACCGAAGAAAGCCCGTGATCCAGAGAAACAGAAACGCCGTTCAGCGCGTGACATCATGCAGGAGCAGCGGGACCAATCCCGCCGCCGCCCGCGCCGCCCTAGGCGTTAGGAAGTTATTCAAACCACGCGGTTTTTACTCTACGTGTGAAGCGTTGCGAGGTCGGTCCGGGAATGTCACACCCGAGACCTTCATAAACTTGTCCCGGTAAGAGTGAGTATGATTTGGTTTCACGTCTTGGCCGCCCATTGTATGTCCAAGTCGTTTCAATCATCACACCAATTTTTCTACTGCTGTGACCATTTTCGAGAATATACAATTTCCCGTTCCAGCTTTGCGAGCAAAAGCCGTCCCTCTTTTCAAGCGTCAAAAGTGCAAACCGACGGGCATCCTCTGACGTCTCATTGTCCACTTCTAGAGCTGCAAAAGTAGGACTGATATCGGAATGTCTTTGCGAAAAATTGGTATTTAAAACGGGAGCTTCGCGTTCATCAGTCACCGTCAGTCACCAAATTCGACGTCGGAGGCGGGGATAGTTCTTACTGGGAAAATAACGGTTGTAACAACCTCTCCCTTGTCGTTTTTACCTTCGACGATCTTTGTCGATGAGGCGTCCAAGGCATTTAATCTGTTCAGAAAGGACTCCAGTCGTGCCCAATTTTCGTCAACAGTTCCAGGTGCGCTTCGCTTTGACCAATTCATTTTGTTCTCCATAAATTCTTCTTCTGCGTGTAGACATCTTGCTACTATTTTAGACTATTGCAAGTGCGGGCTAAGTCCGTTGGTTCTTGGCTTTCTTACAGTAGCTCACGAATGCAGCCCCCGCATTTTTAGGGGGGTTGCCTTTGCCTGCCTCTGCCCTTGCATAGTTCAGCCAATTATCGCGCAATGCGTAGTAGTCCCAGCCCTTTTCGCGGGCAATCTCGCGGGCTTTTTCGTCTGCCCATTCAGGGATGAAAATATCCTGTCCCAGCTCGATCTTGGCCGACCGAGGACGGAAGGTCACAAGGTCTTTGTCGTTCAATTCGATGCGATAAAACGGTGTGTGATCTTCCTCGATGATCTGGCGCAGGTTCAGGCGAAACCGTTTCAGAGGCGCGTTGCTGCCTGTCTTGGCCTGCAGTTTTTCGAGGCCGATGTGCCACTTTGACGACATGCCGCAATGCTTGCGGGCAATTTCATATATCCGACGCTCTAAGGGGCGTCGCAGGCGGAAGTAGTCTTCTGAGATGCTGACAATCTCATTCGATTCAATCGCGCGCATGAACCAGTCGGACAAGATGACTTCGCAATAGTCGAGGCGCATCCGCTCGTCGTCTTTGAAGACGAAGCCGCTGCCTGACTCGATGAGCGAGAATACCCGTGTTTGTGCCTTTCCGCCTGTTTTGATGTTGGTCACGAACTGAGTACCAGCGAGGCGCACAAAGGCATCTTCGAGGCGTTTGTACTCGATACCGCCCGTCTTGCGGTTCGTAGCAATCATCAGTTCACGGGCAGAGAACCTGACGGTTTTGCCGATCTCTTTGCCTTGGTTCTTCATCGCCATCAGTTGAGAGACGCAGAAAATCAGAATGTCCTTGTCAAAGATCGTGGGCAGGCCGTTTCCAGAAGGCACGATTTTGAGTTTGTGGTCGCCGTTCTGATAGGTCAGGTGGCGGTGGTCAGGCTTCGTGGCAAGGCTAAAAATCGGGTGTTCCATCGAGGCGGTGTCGTCCTTGGGGACAACATCGGAAATGTCGAGAACAAAGAAATCCTTTTGAGGGTGTCGAATGGGTAGTAATGCCATGAATCGATCCTAGCCGAATTTCGTTATATCGGGAACCGAAAATTTCGTTATATCGGGAACCGACCGCGTTCGCACGATCAGGAACCAAAGTTCGTTACTTCAGGAACCAGAAATTGCCCAAATAGATTCGTTACTTTCGGAACCAAAGTTCGTTACTTTCGGAACCAAAGTTCGTTACTTTCGGAACCGTGTGGATAACTTTCCCTATATATACCAATACGTAGCGGGTGATTTTTGGGCTGGTAACTCACTACGTTAGTTAACTTAGTTAACACTAGGCTTCGGGATTACCCTTCGATCCGCCTTTGGCGGATACT
>NZ_QOCG01000016.1 GCF_003318235.1 Loktanella sp. D2R18
CACGTGAATCACACCAATCCAAACCCAAATTCGCAAAATCAACACCACGAGAATCAAAAATCCCAACCAAAAGCCGGGATTTTAGGAATCGATGTAGAAGAAACGGGTCGCTTAGCGTTATTCGCTCGCGGCCCCCTTGATCGCACGCGGCTTGAAGGTGCCCGTCGGCCATTTAAAGCCCGACTGACGTAATGCCAGCAACAATATGACAATGCCCAGATAGACGAATGGTTCAATCTGGAAACCTTTGACCAGCCAAAGGTAGTGTACGACCGCGCATAGTGCGATTGGATACGTCAGCTTGTGCAGTTTGCGCCAAGTGGCCCCGCCAAGCTTACGGATCGATAGGTTGTTTGAGGTCACCGCCAGCGGGATCAACATGATAAAGCTTGCCATGCCGACTGTCACATAGGGGCGTTTGACAATTTCGGTCCACATCCGCCCAAAGGTGCCCACATCAAGCAGCGCCCAAACAAGGAAGTGCGCCAGCACTACGAAGAACGCGGTGACACCAATGGCGCGCCGGAACTTCATCAAGTTCAACCCAGTCCATCTACGTAGTGGTGTAACAGCAAGACCAAGCACGATCAGCTTTAGACCTAGCTCACCATATTCACGCTCTAGCGCATTGATCGGTTCGGGGCCCATTTGGTTAGTTGCGGCCAAATAGAACATCCAAACAACCCAAGCGCCCCCGACTATATATATAGTCCATGTCGGGATTTTGCGCAAACCGCTGTTGATTGTTTGAGATAGGATCATTGCAAGCTCTCCGCGCACCGGGTGAAATTAAAGTCATCGGGGATCGTCGATGTATATAGTGTGGCAACAACTAACCGTGCTGCACATTCAGACACAGCCGCACGGTCCAATGATGCTATGTCGATGAAAAGGACGTGAGATAGCCAGGCTGATGAACCCGCAGGCTCCCCGCGCATCAACCGCGCCACTTCAACACCACCTTGGTAAAGTCTAGATATCGCCCTGAGCGAGACGTTTTCCGGGTTTTCAATCGGTTGATCGACAAGCGTGCCATCTAGGATGACCACAGCATATGGTGGATAATAGCTCAACCCCACAGCGTCGGTCCAATCAGCGTGATCCACAACATCACCCGTATCCGCCGTTATGACATGATGAGCGAAGTCGGCAAATGGCGCGGCATCGCCAACCCACATGGCGCTATAATCAAAAGCAAACAGCACCCAAATATCCGTGCCGGGCATCAAGGGATGGCCACCAGCCATTCCGCGCAAAATTGAGTCCTCGAAAGCGACCGGGGGCATCTCGCCGAGCGATGCATCGGCAACAGCGCCCCCACCAGCAAGACATAACAAAAAACTGAGCAAAGCGCGCATCATCTCTAGAAATCTACCGACAGGTCCATCCCTTCATAAAGGCTGGCCACTTCGGGGTAGCCATTGAACATCAACGTATCTTGGCGTGATGCGAACAAGCCACCACCGATCACCCGTTCAGATGCTTGGGACCAGCGTGGGTGATCGACAGTTGGATTCACATTACTATAGAACCCGTATTCGCGGCGGTTTGCCTTATTCCAGCTGATGGGGGGTTCTTCGTCGGTCAGTGTGATGCGGACGATTGATTTGATCGATTTGAACCCGTATTTCCATGGCACGACCAAACGCATCGGCGCACCGTTTTGCTTGGCCAGCGGTTCATCATAAAGACCGGTCGCCATAATCGTCAGCGGGTGCATGGCCTCATCCAAACGCAGACCTTCGACATAGGGGAAATCCAGCACGCGGCGCTGTACGCCAATCATGTTTTCTGGTTGCACTACAGTTTCAAAGGCGACGTATTTCGCAGATGACTGCACGCCAACCTTATTCAAGATATCGGCCAACTCGATCCCGTTCCACGGCACGACCATCGACCATGCCTCGACACAACGGAAACGGTAAAGGCGATCTTCAACACTGAGGCCAGCCAGCAGATCATCCATCGCATAGTCGCCCGGATTATCGACAAGCCCATCAACCTTCACCGTCCAATTAGAGGTGTCCAAATTATGTGCATTCAGCGCCGGATCTTCTTTGCCAGTACCGAACTCATAGAAGTTATTGTAAGATCGAATTTCTTCGAGTGTGTTTGGCTCCAACCCATCTTGCGCCTGCGCGCCTCCAGCCAGACCAATTGCGCCCAATCCAACGGTGCCCGCTAGAATTTGGCGGCGGTTGAGATAAGCAGACTTTGGGGTGATGTCTGCGTGGCTTAGGTCATTTTTCCAGCGATAGGCCATTGTGGGCTCCGATTCATACGTTTCAAATCAGTATATAAGGTAGAACGTATGAAAGATGTCTCACGATGCCGCCAGCGCAGTGAAATGTTTCGGCCATTTTTATGGCCCTTATTTTGGCCGCATCAAGTAAACAAAAACAGTCACTTAGACGTCAGGCCCTTATTTTGCGGAGGGTAGCATCCCATAAGATGTCGTTTATTTTTGATCCAAATGCGACCTAAAGGGCGTAATCCCTTCGATGCTACCAAACATGCATCTGTCAATCATTGGGAGATACCAAATGCTACGTAGAACTTTTACCGCCCTGAGCGCCACCGCTTTGCTTGCCACCGCCGCATGTGCGGGTGGTCATTCAAAAGACATCGTTGATACCGCTATTGATGCTGGCTCTTTCTCTACCCTTGTGGCCGCGACCCAAGCTGCCGGTCTTGTTGAGACACTCAAGGGCGAGGGACCATTTACCGTCTTTGCCCCCACCGACGAAGCCTTTGCTGCGCTGCCCGCCGGAACCGTTGAAGCATTGCTTGCGGACCCAGAAGCACTGGCCGAAATCCTGACATACCATGTCATCGCGGGCAAGGTCATGTCCACCGATCTAAGCGACGGCATGATGGCTGCAACGGTGAACGGCGCTGATGTGACCATCACGACGACAGACGGCGTCAAAGTGAACGGCGCGAATGTCATCGCGGCTGATGTTGAAGCCTCAAACGGTGTGATCCACGTGATCGACGCGGTGATCCTGCCCCCAAGCTAAACGTTCTTTCTTAAATCGGTTATCCCGGCGCGATGCTGGGGTAACACGAACTAAGTTGCGAGCCAGGCCTCGGCTGCCGCACGCTCGGACATTTCAAAGCTCTTTATTGTCATGCCCGGTAACAGCGCGCCCTCAAACGCGGCGATCTTGCGCACCCATGCTGCATCGGCCAGCACTGCACATTTGCTGATTTTACCTAACAGGCCAAACAGTTTGGGTAGCTTTTCCATCTCCACGCCAATTGCGCCAAGTGTCGGCATCGCAATATCTGTGATCGTATAAAGCATTTGGCCATCTGTGATGCCTTCGACTTTGGTAAATAGATCCTCAAGCCCTTCGCGCATCATATCGGCATCAAGCACACCATCGATCGCCACATCAACACGCGTCGCCGATTGTTTTGTAACTTTGATCATTGGAATACCTCCGTTGTTTGCAGCAGCATCCTAGCAATTTGGGCAGCGAGTGTCGTTGATTTCGCGCAAGTCACGAAAATGGCGCCCCGCGAGGCGCCATTTTGGGTTAGTGTACAACCGTATCTTCAGGCGGTTTGCGTTTGCTGGATGACACGCGGCCACCGACCAGCAGCCCATCCGCACCAGCGCTTACCGCAATCACATCACCGTCCATGACGTCGCCACCAAGTATCATTTCGGCAAGCTGATCTTGCAGCGCGCGTTGGATCACGCGTTTCAACGGACGTGCCCCAAAGACGGGATCATAGCCTTCGTCGGCCAACCATTTCAGCGCAGCCTCATCCAGATCCAGCGTGATGTTGCGCGCGGCCAGACGTTTGGCCAACAGACCAAGCTGGATCGTGACAATCCCAGACATGTCCTCGCGGGCAAGCCGGTCAAAGATGATCGTTTCATCCAAACGGTTCAAGAACTCCGGCCGGAAGTGCGCCCGGACCGCATCCATCACATCGCGTTTAGCATCAGACGCATCTGCGCCATCTGGCAGCTGGCTTAGCGATTGCGCACCAAGGTTCGATGTCAGAATGATCAGCGTTTGCTTGAAATCAACTGTGCGGCCCTGACCATCGGTCAGCACACCATCATCAAGCACCTGCAACAGCACGTTGAACACATCTGGGTGCGCCTTTTCGACCTCATCAAAAAGGATCACCTGATAGGGTCTACGCCGCACCGCTTCGGTCAAAACGCCGCCTTCATCATAGCCAACGTAGCCGGGAGGCGCACCAATCAGACGCGACACGGCGTGTTTTTCCATGAATTCGGACATATCGATGCGCACCATCGCGCTATCGTCGTCGAACAGGTATTCGGCCACGGCTTTGGTCAGCTCCGTTTTCCCGACACCCGTTGGCCCAAGGAACATGAACGACCCAAGCGGACGGTTTTCGTCATTCAACCCGGCGCGCGCACGCCGCACGGCATTCGCAACGGCCTTCACTGCGGAGCGTTGACCGATGACACGTTTGCCAAGCTCGTCTTCCATACGCAGCAGCTTGTCACGTTCCCCTTCCAACATTTTGCTGGTGGGAATGCCTGTCCAACGCTCAACGACTTCGGCGATCTGTTCAGGGCGTACAGCTTCTTCAACCATCAGATCTTCGTTTTCTTCGGCCTCTGACAACTTGCGTTCAAGATCAGGGATCACGCCATATGACAGCTCTCCAGCTTTGCCAAGATTGCCTTCGCGTTTCGCGATATCAAGCTCGGCGCGCGCACGATCAAGCTGTTCTTTCACCTCGCGGGTGCCTTCCAGTTTGTCGCGTTCCGCCTGCCATTTCACCGTCATTTCTGACGCGCGGTCCTGCAGGTCGGCCAGTTCTTTTTCAAGCTTTGCAAGCCGGTCAACGGAGGCTTTGTCATCTTCTTTCTTCAGGGCTTCGCCTTCGATCTGAAGCTGCAAAATCTGCCGGTCAAGCGCGTCCAGCTCTTCGGGTTTACTATCAACCTGCATCCGCAACCGCGACGCGGCCTCGTCCATCAGGTCAATCGCTTTGTCTGGCAAAAACCGATCTGTGATATAGCGGTGTGACAGGGTCGCTGCGGCAACAAGCGCCGCATCCGCAATCCGCACACCGTGGTGCAATTCGTATTTCTCTTTAATACCACGCAGAATGCTGACGGTATCCGTGACGGTTGGCTCTTCGACCATCAACGGCTGGAAACGCCGCGCCAAGGCCGCATCTTTTTCAACGTATTTGCGGTATTCATCCAATGTCGTCGCACCGATGCAGTGCAATTCACCACGGGCAAGCGCAGGTTTGATCAAGTTGGCCGCGTCCATCGCCCCATCAGATTTGCCAGCGCCAACAAGCGTATGCATTTCGTCAATAAACAGGATGATTTCACCTGCCGCAGCTTCGATTTCCTTGAGCACGGCTTTCAACCGCTCTTCGAATTCACCACGATATTTCGCGCCCGCGATCAACGCGCCCATATCCAAGGACATAAGTTTTTTGTTGCGCAAGGATTCAGGCACATCACCGTCGATGATGCGCAGCGCCAGCCCTTCGGCGATCGCGGTTTTCCCGACGCCGGGCTCCCCGATCAGAACCGGGTTGTTTTTCGTACGACGTGACAAAATCTGCATCGCGCGACGAATTTCCTCATCACGACCAATGATCGGGTCGATCTTGCCTTGCTCGGCGGCTTCGGTCAGATCGCGCGCGTATTTTGACAGCGCTTCAAAGCTGTCCTCGGCGCTCGCACTATCGGCGGTGCGCCCTTTGCGGATATCATTGATAGCCGCATTCAGGTTCATCGGTGTCACGCCACCTGCTTCCAACGCGTCTTTGGCCTTGGATTTAATCACGGCAAGCGCCGTTAGCAGCCGTTCTACGGGAACAAAACTATCACCCGCTTTCTTGGCAATCTTTTCGGCCTCGTCGACGACCTTGGCAGTGTTATTGTCCAAATAGACCTGCCCGGCATCACCGGTCACTTGCGGAATTTTCGCAACATTTGCGTCGACAGCACTGCGCACGGCAGCAGCATCACCACCTGAACGGGTGATCAGATTGGCAGCAAGCCCTTCTTCATCGTCCATCAATGCTTTGAGCAAGTGTTCAGGTGCGAGACGTTGGTGGTTTTCGCGCATTGCGATCGTCTGGGCGGCTTGAACAAAACCGCGTGACCGCTCTGTGAACTTATCAAGGTTCATGAGTTTTCTCCTTCATGGTAAGCGCCCATTCGTCTGGGTGCCCACATCTGCGGCACACCCTGTTTGGGCCTCATTATTAAGATGGGTATCGCGTCCACGTTGCGCAAGAGGTCCGCAAGCGTTAGACCGCGCAAAACATGCAGCAAAGGAACCCGCTATGCCTGATGACCGTTTGATTGTCGCAATGGATGTCCCCAACGTGATCGCAGGGATGGATCTTGCCGAAAAACTTGGCGATAGCGTGAATTTTTATAAAATTGGACTGGGCATGCTGACGGGTGGCGGGCTCGCTCTTGCCAATGAACTTAAGCAAGAATTTGGCAAGCGTATTTTCTTGGATATGAAGTTCTTTGATATCGGCGCCACGGTCGAGGCCGCCGTGCGCGGGGTCGCCCAATATGATCTTGATTTTTTAACGGTCCACGGGGACCCGCATGTTGTACGCGCCGCCCGCGAAGGTGCTGGCGGTTCCGATATGAAGATTCTCGCAGTCACGATCCTGACGTCGCTTGATCGGGCTGACTTAGACGCCTCTTGCGTCAAACCCGGCGATATCGCTGATCTGGTCCAAGAACGCGCAGGCATTGCGCTGTCAAACGGTGCCGACGGTGTGATCGCATCCCCGCAAGAGGCCGCGTTGATCCGCGCACTTCCCGAAGCCGAAGGCAAACTGATCGTCACCCCCGGCGTGCGCCCGGTAGGTGCTGCATTGGGCGACCAAAAACGGGTGATGACACCCGCTGAGGCCATCGTGAACGGTGCTGATCATGTGGTTGTAGGGCGGCCAATTTGGCAGGCGCAAGACCCTGCCAGTGTGGCCCGCGAGATTGTCGCAGAAATGAACAGCGCGAAATCTATTCACTAAACATAGAAAGGCCCGGCGTGATCCGCCGGGCCTTATTGTTTAATCATTGATGTCTGTTTCCCAGACTTTCACCTGACCGTTACGTAGACCAAAGACCTTGCGCATCACCAGATATGACGCAAGCGATGCTAGCGCAAAGATCAACAAGGTAACCGCCAACCCTTTGGCCGAAATTCCAACCATAATCAAAATCCCCATGACTGCCGCGCCCAGCGCGAAGCCTAAGAAAATGTAACCAGGCAAAATAACTTCGAGCGTGGCGAGGACGACAGCGGCCGACATCCATACCCACCATTGTGTCCACAGTGGCATATTAACGTCCTTTCAACATTTTAAACGCGTCACCAAAGGCATCGACAGCATTCGCGGGCAGTACGATGGTCTGATTGCCCTCTTTCGATGCGACAGCTTGGAACGCTTCAACTTGCTTAAGTGCGACTTGATACTGGGCGGCCTCAAGACCGTTTTCAGCAATCGCAACCGCAACCACTTGGGTTGCATAGGCTTCGGCGTCGGCGCGCACACGGCGGGCTTCGGCTTCTTGCTTGGCGGCGTAAAGCTCACCTTCAGCCTGCAATTCGACCGCACGTTTGGTCCCTTCGGCCTCTGTCACTTGTGCACGGCGCGCACGTTCCGCATTCAACTGTTGTAGCATGGCGGCGCGTGTTGCGGCATCAAGGTTCACGTCCAAGATTTCGGCACGGGTCACTTCGATGCCCCAGTCATCAACCTGCTGGGCAACTTGTTCACGCACAGCATCGATCAAGGTCGCACGGTTGGCTTGCACTTGATCCAGTTCCATCCGGCCAATTTCAGACCGCACAATACCAGCAACAGTTGTCGAGATCGCGCCATCAACGTCGCGGATCCGGTAGACTGTCTTTTCTGGTTCAATAATCCGGTAAAACACCGATGTTTCGACCTGCACCAGCACGTTGTCAGATGTAATCGCATCTTGGGTCATCGCAGGCAGCTGACGCTCAAGGATCGACACTTTGTGGCGGACACGGTCCAGAAACGGCACAATAAAGTTAATGCCCGGCCCAAGCACCGAACGCAGACGGCCAAGCCGTTCAACAACGTATTTTTGCGATTGCGGTACAATCCGCACACCCGCAAGAATGCAGACAACAATAAACACGGCCAAAAGCACGAACAGCACATTCTGCCCAATGAGTTCAGCAATCAAATCTTCATTATTCATATTATATCCCTCTTTGTTATGAAGAGTAGATAGTCATGGTGCGCGGTGATTTCAATGTATACTGGTGTATACTGTACTGCTTCACTCTGTAGCACGGCTCACAATCCGCATGGATCAGCTATCATCGCAAATTGTAAATGTTGCCCCATTGTTCGCAATGCATGCAGGGCTTAGACTATCGCTATGCCCGCTCTATGCCGTGATTGCCTGACCACATTTGATAGCGAAACCCGTTGTCCTCAATGCCGCAGTCCACGCGTGACACGGCACCCAGAGCTATTTGATCTGTCGATCGCCCATATGGATTGCGACGCGTTCTATGCCTCTGTCGAAAAACGGGACAATCCTGAACTGGCTGATAAACCCGTTATCATTGGCGGCGGCAAACGGGGGGTCGTGTCCACCGCCTGCTATGTCGCCCGGATCAGGGGCGTGAAATCTGCGATGCCAATGTTTCAAGCAATGAAACTCTGCCCTGATGCCGTCGTGTTACCACCCCGGATGGAGGCTTATGCCAAAGCCTCCAAAGCCATCCGCGCGATGATGGATGCGCTGACCCCAATCGTTGAACCGCTCTCACTCGACGAAGCCTTCATGGATCTATCCGGCACCATCCGCCTGCACGGTGCGCCGCCCGCTGTGATGCTTGCACGGCTGATCAAACGGATGAAAGCTGAACTGGGGCTTAGCGGGTCCATCGGACTATCACACAACAAGTTTCTCGCCAAAGTCGCCTCTGATCTTGAAAAACCGCGCGGTTTTTCGATCATAGGCAAGGCCGAAACAACCGCGTTCCTGCGTCCCAAATCAGTCCGCCTGATCTGGGGAATCGGCCCTGCAGGCCAGACCAGCCTTAACAAAGCCGGCATTCAGACGTTTGACGATTTGCTGCGCTGGGACAGACGTGATTTGCATGACCGGTTTGGCGGCATGGGTGAGCGGCTTTATTCGCTTGCACGCGGCGAAGACGCCCGACGGATTTCAACGCGTGCCCCGATAAAATCGATCACCAATGAGACCACTTTCAGCGTTGATACCGCTGATCCCGAGATTTTGGACGGGCATCTTTGGCGGATAGCCGAAAAGGTCAGCGCGCGCGCCAAAGCAACGGATAAGGCCGGACGAGTTGTGACGCTCAAGCTGAAAACATCCGACTTTAAACTAATTTCAAAACGTCAAAGCCTGCGTCACCCAACGCAGATGACCGACACGCTCTACCGGACCGCGCATGACCTATTTGATCAAGTATCCGGGCGCGGCCCGTTCCGGCTGTTGGGCGTAGGGCTTTCAGAAATCGCCAGCCCCGATGGCGCCGACCGCGAAGGCGATTTGCTAGACCCTGAAGCGGAAAAGCGCGCGCGTGCTGAATTGGCCACCGATAAGATCAGGGCGAGGTTCGGGAAGGACGCGATTATTAAGGGGCGGTCATTGCGGTAGCGAGAAAACGCCCGTGTCAGTACGGTTACCTCTGAAGATCTGAACATCAAAGTCTGGACGATAGTAGAAAAACCTGAATGAAGAAGTAGGGCTTTATTCGTATGCGATTGCGGAAAGCCCACTTTAGGCCGACTGCATGGCTTCGCGTTCTACACCTGCTGATACCGCTCAATCAAATAGGTTATGACTTGTTCAACATTGCGCAAGCGATGATTTCTCCGTCACGCCGAGCAACAATGATGACCCTTGATGTAGGTAAAGTGTATACACGTGTATCTAATTTGTCGTCCAAATTGGGATCCTTGAGCGACAAAGCTAATTGATGCAGCTCAGACCTATCTTCAAACGAAAGACGAGTGTTCGTCGCCCTAATCTCATAAATTCGCTGAATCTCCGAACGCGATACACCTCTGTTGCACACAATGGGTTCCAGTCTATGAACCGCTTCCCATTTCTGTTGGCACGATTTCATAAGAACTCTACGCTCTTGGCCTCCAATCCACAATTCCTCAAAACCTAAGCCCCCAATAACGTTCTACTATTTCCGTTAAACACACACAGAATTCCAGCCACTGGATACCCTGCCATACGATTCAAACAACTTGCATTGAAGCTAAGAGCATTACCGCCGCCAAGGACACCCAAACAAAGTCCGTAGGGTGGGTCTTGACCCACCGCCCTCATGCTGGCTAGGCTGGCCCTAGCAGTCACGCACCACAAAGGGAGGGCCCAAGCTGAACATGCGTATATTTCGCCAACTTCAGCATGGTCCCCGCAACGCCCTGTAAATCCGTTTGCAGGGCTGATCATTGGTCAACGGCCGCCGATCTGTCCTTCCCGTCGCCACCGCGCGACACGACTGCTATGATCAGAGACACCAATGACACTTTTCCATATCAATGCTTTGGGCATGACCCTTGGCGATCCGCTATTTACCAACCTCACCCTGACTATTTCCAAAGGCGACCGGATCGGGCTCGTTGCCGCCAATGGGCGCGGGAAATCAACCCTAATGGGCTGTATTTCGGGGACGTTTGAACCCACAACAGGCGAGATCACACGCGCCCGTGGCTTGCGTATCGGGCATGTGGCGCAACACATTGCCTCTGACCAATTGACCCAAACGCTGTATGAATTTGTGTTATCAGCCCTTCCGCCAGAGCAAGCTGATTTTGAGGCATGGCGTGTGGATGTCGTGCTTGGTGATCTTCAGGTTCCCTATGATTTACAGCGCAAGATGTTGTCAGAATTGAGTGGCGGTTGGCAGCGCACGGCCCTTCTGGCGGCTGCTTGGGTTGTGGAACCTGATCTCCTTTTATTGGACGAACCGACCAACCACCTCGATTTGCACCGCATTGGCCTGCTGCAAAACTGGCTGACCGCGCTACCGCGTGACACCCCTGTCGTAATCACCAGTCATGACCGCGCCTTTTTGGACGCGACCACCAATCGCACATTGTTTTTACGCGCCGAACGGTCAAGGATGTTTCATCTGCCGTTCACTCCAGCCCGCGCTGCCTTGGACGCGGCTGACGAAGCCGATGAACGCCGTTTTACCAATGATCTGCACAAAGCGAGCAAGCTGCGCAAACAGGCCGCGAAACTCAAGAATATCGGAATCAACTCTGGCTCTGACCTGCTCATCACCAAAACAAAGCAGCTGAACGACCGGGCCGCCAAGATCGAGGCGGCCGCAAAGCCCGCCCACCAAGACCGGGGGGCGGGTGATATCAAGCTGACCAACAGCAGCACCCATGCGAAATCTCTGGTGACGCTTGATGATGTGGTGGTAACCACGCCTGACGGGCGGGCGCTTTATAAAACGGGCAAGAAATGGATCAGCCAAGGGGATCGGATCGTCCTTTTGGGCACCAACGGCACCGGCAAAACGCAATTGGTGAAGATGATTCACCGCGCGTTGATTGGTGACTCATCTCCGGTCAAATGCGCCCCATCTGTCGCCTATGGCTATTCCGATCAACACCTGAGCCAATTACATGATGCCGGCACCCCCATGACCGCCATTGCCGGGCAATTTGATATCGGCGATCAACGTGCGCGCGGGCTGCTTGCGGGCGCGGGCGTGAACATTCAGATGCAGGATACCAGAATCGGAGGGCTCTCGGGGGGGCAAAAGGCGCGGCTTGCGATGCTGATCCTACGTCTGCAGCATCCAAACTTCTACCTGCTAGACGAGCCGACAAATCATCTTGATATCGACGGGCAAGAGGCGCTTGAGGCGGAATTGATCGCGCATGGAGCATCATGTCTGCTGGTCAGCCATGATCGCAGTTTTATACGCAACATCGGAAATAGGTTTTGGTGGATCGACCGTAAACGCCTGATCGAAGTTGACGATCCGGAACCGTTTTTAGCATCAGAAATCGGTTAAGCAATAAATTGGGCCCGCTGTCCGCGCATAAAAGGCACCAGCATTTCGCGAAACGCCATGACCTTGGCGGCGGCCCAGACATCACGGTGCGCGACCACCCATATATCGGGATAGGGTTGGGGCGGCAGAATTGGGACCTGTACCAACCCATCGCTCGCTCGCCCTAGAAACAAGGGCATCCGCGCGACACCAAGCCCAGCCTGCGCCGCGGCACGGATAGCGACCATGTCGTCAAAGGTCATGCGAATACGGTGGTTTGGGTAAGACGGGTCAACATTTTTTGGCACCGCCATGTAGTCGGCATAAACGATCCAGTCCACAGAGCGAGTCGGATCATCTGCAATTGCCCGCGCCAGCGCAGGCGTTGCGAAACTGGCCGATTGCTGCGCGGTCAGGCGCAGCCCCTTAAGGCTGTCGCCGGGGTCGCGGCTGATACGGATCGCAAGATCCGCTTCGCGCCGGTTCAGATCAAGCAGGTCATTTGTCGCCCGCACATGCAGGTCGACGTCCGGGTAGGCCATACAGAATTGGTCAATCACCGGCGTCAGCACATGTGCGATCAAAAGCTGCGGCGCAGTTATCGTCAACGGCCCACGCAAAGTCGCATCACGCCCCTGGAGTGCGCGCATCAGCGTGTCGGTTTGCGCCTCCATTTTGGCCGCGTGATTAGCAACCAATACCCCCGCTTCGGTCGGTTGATACCCGTCGGTCAGCCGATCAAACAGAGCAACACCCAAGCTGGCTTCGGCCCGCGCAATGCGTCTTGCGACAGTCGTGTAGTTCAGTCCCAATTCTGCCGCCGCCCCAGCGAGCGACTCGCCTCGTACCAAGCACATGACTGTGCGCATATCGTCCCATGAAAGCTTCATGGCAAGATTATTTGCACATCCAAAATGCAATTACACGCGTTTTCGCATGTCCGCGTATTCGCTAAGTCGGAGATGTCATAAATGGAGAGACACAATGATCTACGCTTACGCCAGCCTGACCGTCACGAACCCCGAAGCGCTTGCTGTATACCGCGAAAAGGCCGGGGAAGCCTTGGCCAAACACGGTGGAAAAGTTGAAACCGCGACCGCAGCCGCCCGCGCGATTGATGGGGTACCCGCAATCCCTGACGCCGCCGCCTTACTTTCATTCCCCGATGCGGAATCCGCGCTTGCTTGGGCGCATGACCCTGAATTGTCAGATATTCATGCGTTGCGCCGCAGTGCCGGGGCTTCTGACATTGTCTTATTGGGGTAATCTGGGGCGGGGTGGATCAAGATCCACCCTACTCTGCCGCGATTTGTTGATCTGAGGGCATGTCGATTTCAGCGATTTGCGCAATCACCCCCGATATCACCGCCTGAATATGTGCAAAATCTGGTTTCGGGGTCAGCGTGTGTTCGTTCATGTAAATACCCCGGTCGATCTCTACTTGAATTGCATGTTGTGATCGGGAGGGATGCCCATAGCGCTGCACAATATAGGCCCCTGCAAAGGGCGCATTGCGCGCCACCCGAAAACCAGCATCCACGAATGCCTGTTCAACCTGGCCCATGATCTGCGGTGCTGCCGTTTTGCCAAACCGATCCCCAAGAACAATATCAGGAAGCGTCGTGTTTGGGCTGATCATCGTCGACAGAGCTTCATGCGGCATTGAATGGCAATCGATCAGAACCGATTGGCCATAAGCCCGGTTGCTTTCATCCATCAGCGTTTGAAGCTGATCATGATAGGGTCGCCAGAAATTGGCAATCCTATCATGCGCCTGCGCGAGCGTGATTTTTCCGCGGTAGATATGCCGCCCGTTGGCGACGACCCGCGGAATAACCCCCAACCCGCTAGCAATACGCGGGTTCTGTGGCTTACGGTGAATATCTTCGATCAACGCAGGATCAAATTCATCCGGACCGCGGTTCAGATCAACAAACGCACGCGGGGCAATAGCCCGGATCAGTGGCGCGCCAAAATCGGGCGCGGCCGCATATAGCTGATCCACAAACGCGTCCTCAGACGAACGGATCACCGTCCCATCGAGATCGACCTGCCCCATAAAAGCAGCCGTATAGTCGGACCCACTATGCGGTGAGGCAAAAACGACGCTTGTGTTGCGTTGGCTTGGACGCGTAATTTGGTAGGCATTATTGGACAAAAATCATATCCCTTCGGCGCATAGCATAACCTGAATTTTGTTTTTTCCAAAAGCCCTTGATCCTGCCTCCGACTCCTTTTATAGACCGCACACCTGACGCGGTTTGCCCGTGTCCTATTTCGTTATAGGACGATGGCGGCTGCGGCAGCATAATGGATGATTAGCTCAGCGGTAGAGCACTTCGTTGACATCGAAGGGGTCACTGGTTCGATCCCAGTATCGTCCACCATGAATTCATCGGACTTCGGTCCGTCAATGCAACCCAAGGCGCAATCCGCGCGCCGCGACATGAAGGACACGACCATGAAGGTACGTAACTCCCTCCGCTCGCTCAAGCAGCGCCACCGCGATTGCCGCATCGTGCGCCGCAAGGGCCGCGTCTATGTGATCAACAAGACGCAACCACGGTTCAAAGCCCGCCAAGGCTAAGCCGCGAATGAGCATTTTTGAAAAGGTCGCGCCCTTCGGGGCGCGGCCTTTTTTTATGGAAAACAGGCCAGCGGTTCCCGACGATTATGTCGCGGTCAGGATTTCCACACTTTTTACCGTTTGGTCTAGTCACCAGTGACGCAATGCGACTATCGTATCACCACAACCTTGGCCGAATAGAAAAGGAATATTTTTATGCAGTTTATGAACATTAGATCAGGCGCACTTGCGGTTGCGATGTTGGGCCTTGCGGCCCCCGCTGCCGCTCAACAAGCATTTTGTGGTGGCGCTGGAAATGGCGGCCAGTGGATTGGCGGCGATGAATCATCATCAGACATCGCCACAGCAGGCTCTTATATGGAGCAAATGGCGCTTGTATTAGGTGGCAACGAATATGTGTCACTGTTTACGCTTAGCCAAGGGGCCGACGTTCGCATGGAAGCTGCAGGACGCGGCGCTGGCGATACCATTATCGACATTCTCGATAGCAACGGCAGCATCGTCGCGTCCGATGATGATTCTGGCGGCAACGCGGCATCACGCGCGGAATCATATCTGGAGGCAGGCACATATTGCATGGCGCTGCGTAGCTATGACGGCGGCCCAATGACCGCATTCGTGCGCGTTGGCTTGCAAGAACATGAAGCCCTGACCGAAGGTGTCATGGAATCAACTGGCGGCGGCGGTAATGCTGGTGGTTGTGAAACTGCGACCCCAATGGGTGGGCTTGGCAGCATTGTCACAGGTTCGGTTACAGATAACCCGAATTGGAGCTTCACGCTTGATGCGCCCGCACAGGTCAGCATCACGGCTGAAAATGAATCCGCTGATCCGGTGATCACACTTTACGGCGCGAATGACATGTATATCGCTGAAAATGACGATTATGATGGGCTCAATTCACGGATTGATGTCACTGACACGTTGGACGCTGGCACATACTGCATCGCGATGGCCGCACTGAGCGACGAATATGCGCCGATCACCGTGACGCTTTCCGAATATGACGCCGAAGCGGCGCTTCTATCGCTTTATGATCGCGGCGAAGCAGCCCCACCACTTGATGGCAGCGTTCCGGTGACAGACCTTGGTGTGCTTGAATCACGCGTACGTCAGGACGTGCAAGCCACTGACGATGTGACTTGGTTCACCGTCGATGTTCAGGACAACAGCTTGCTTGTCATCGAAGCGATTGCCGGAGGCAACAGCGACCCATGGCTAGTTGTCTATGATGATCTTGGCCGGGAAGTTGGGCAGAATGACGACTATGGTGATGGGCTTGATAGCCTCGTGATGGCGCGTGTACAGTCTGGCACATACATCATCGGCGTCCGTCAGTTCGACAACACTGCTGGCCTGATCCGCCTGTTGGCTGAGCGCTACGTACGCGCGCAATAAGCGTAACAAAACTAAAAAAGGGGCCGTCTGCATAACAGGCGGCCCCCTTTTTTTTGCGTCTCGAACGTCTATCGCCCAAATGTATCTGCAAGCAGCCGCGCCAATGTGCGCTCGTTCAGATATCCTGTTGCGGGCAGACCGCCGCGGGTTTGGTAGCGACTGATTGCGCCGCGCGTTTCACTGTCAAACCGCCCGTCAACTTGCCCTGGATTGAACCCCATTTGCGCCAAGCGGCTTTCAATTAGCCGCGCCATAACAGGGTTTATCCGTAGCGCGGCCTCTGCATCCGCAGCGGCTTGGTTGCTTTCGGCGCCACCGTCGCTTTCGGTCTCGTCCGCATCTTCGTCCAACGCTTCACGGGCTTCTTCGGCAAAAATCCCGTCGGGATAGGTGTTCAGATAGGCGCTGTAGCCAGCGGCATCGCCACGCGCACCGGTTTCTTCCCAATAGGCGCGGTCCAACTGTTCGGCTTGCGCGCGCACGCGTTCTTCTGCCTCGGCAATTTCAGCGGCTCTGCGGCTAGCCTGCGCATCGATCCGGTTAATCTGCTCTGCCGTCAAAAAAGAGGTCTGCGCAAACCCGTTGGATTGCTGCCAGTTACGGATGGCGCGGCGACTGCCCGGTCCAAAGATGCCATCAACGCCGCGTGTGCTGTAATCAAGCAAGGTCAAATCGCGTTGAATTTCGCGCCGCGCATTCCGCGTCAGCCCAAGATCCACCTCTGCGATTTCGGCAAGGCGTTGCGGATCGTTCTCTATCTCGTCCAGCCGCGTGCGGGCCTCTTGGGCGTAGGGACTGCGCGGATAGTTCAAGGCAAAGTCACGGTAGGCGTCAGCCGTGTTCAGCTCTTGCGCGGCAATCCAGAATTGCAGGGTCGGGTGGCCGGAGGGAGGCGTCTCAGCATCCTCATCGTTCGGCTGCATAACCAAAGCCCGCGGCGCAAACCCTGCAATATTCAACCAACGCGCATCTCGCGCAAACGCCATGACATCCGCGCCGGGTACGGTTATCGCCTCCATAACAACCCCATCGGTGGAATTGGGTTCAGCGTAAAGAACAGTCACGCCTTGTGGGATGTTGAGTTCCCCGACGCCTTCTCGCAAATAGTCGCCAAACTGAGCGTCGCTATTCAGATCATATCCAAGGATCAAGATCGCCTGCCCCGGCGTCTGTGCCAAAACCTGAAGGACACTGTCGACGGATACGGCGTCGGAAAGACCAAAATATGTTGGGCTCTGGCTATCTGTCGCCAAAAGCCAACTGCGCGCACCATCCGTTACAAAACGTCCCGACAGGCCGACAATCAAACGATCCGCCTCCGTTGCGCCCTGCGCAAAGCGGTTCAGCGTCCGCGTCATATTCGCGCTGGTTCCGTTGGACAATGTGGTCACATCATAGCCAGCACGCCGCAGGTCTTGTGCACTATCAAGCACATCTTCGGCACCCGGAGCCCGCCGCAATTCTTGGTATCGTTCAACCCCTATCAGCAAGGCAACATCATCTGCCGCAGCAGGCAAGGCAAAGGCCGTCAGGGCCGCGATTAAGCTTATTTTGCGCATATGCGTTTTCTCCAGAATACGCGTCACAACTATATCAAACGCGTTGTTTTATTCATTCAAAGATCGCGTTTCTAGACCTGCTATTCAATAGCAATGCCATGCAGGTCACTTGCGGCACACCATGCATTCAACCCATGGTGAAAAATCGTCGATAAACAAAACGTTATTGGACACACCACAACGATCACGCGATGTGCCAAGCACTATATAACTCATCTTGGAAACGCACGAATGAATACGAAATCGATTACGGCACTGCTGCTTTGTTTGACCGCGGCTTGCAGCAGTTCAGGTACATCACCAGAAACAGAGACGCCCTCTACATCCGATGTTACGAAGGTCGCGGGCCAAAGCATCGTTCTAGACCCCGGACTGGTTACATCCACGAGAACAGCACATATTTCAGCAGATGATTTTTCAGATTATTTTGATCAGGTCGACGAAAAGAACGTAGATTTGGAACTGATCAATTCCCGAGCGCACAGCCTCATACTGAGCGACACCCAGAATAAGGCGAGTGTGTATTCATTCGTCGGTTATGGGATAGAAGATGGCGAAGCCGTATTTTTCGCCTATTCTGGGCTGCGGAATAACACGCCTTTAGCGACATCTACCCCAGATAGCGGAATCGTCACCTTTAACACGGCGTATGAAATAGAAGAGATCACTAACATCACCACAGACCCACACGGCATTACGACAACCACCGGCAGAATGGATCTGGACGTTGATTTTGGAAACAATACTATTTCGGGCGGTAATGACCTATTTACCGTAGATGGCACAGCAGGATCAGCTGGCAATAATTCTGATCAGTTCATTGATGCTGATATCACTTGGCGCGGTGCGGATGGCAACCTTTATGGATTGGTCACAGGATCAGACCTGCTTGGCAGTTTTAGCGGCGGCGATGAGAATATCGTATATTCCGGTGTCATCACCGGGTCACCAGATTCCGAGTAAGCGGTTTCGCACCCCTGATGAAGAGCGGGATTTTTAATAGGAGTGCCCTGAGCCGTTCAGGGCACTCACTCCGCAATTGTCTCGCCGCATTCCGTAGATGCATGCGGAGAGAGCTTTATTCATCATTTTATACGTGATCCGCTTGGCACTGCTTCAATCCGCACAGCGGCAAACTTGAACTCTGGGATTTTTCCATAAGGATCGACAGCCGGGTTGGTCAGCGTGTTCGCCGCAGCCTCGACATAGGCAAACGGCACAAAGACCATATCGGGGGCCACAGCCCGATCCGCCCGCGCCATAATTTCGATACTGCCACGCCGGGTTGTCAGCCGGATCATATCGCCCGGCGCAGCCCCAAGATTGCGCAACGTTGACGGATGCAGCGAACAGTTTGCTTCTGGCTCGACCGCATCCAGCACCTTGGACCGCCGTGTCATAGATCCGGTGTGCCAATGTTCCAACTGCCGCCCGGTGGTCATCACCATCGGATAGTCTGCATCCGGAGTTTCATCAGGGGCAATCACATTGGCCGGGGTGAATTTAGCGCGCCCGCCTTCTCGCGGGAAACCGTCTGAAAAGACAATCGATTGGCCGGGGTCAATTGCAGACAGCGATGGATAGGTCACCGCATTTTCATTCTCGAGCCGATCCCATGTAATATTTGCAAGCGACGGCATGACCTGCGTCATTTCCGCAAAGACATCGCGCGGATGTTCGTATGTCCAAGGCAAGCCCAACCGTTTCGCAAGTGCCAATGTGATCCACCAGTCTTCACGGGCTTCACCCGGTGGGGTGATTGCGGCACGCCCCATTTGCACCTGACGGTTTGTATTCGTGACAGTCCCGTTTTTTTCTGCAAAGGCGCTCGCGGGGAGGATAACATCAGCGAAATTCGCAGTTTCGGTTAAGAAAATGTCTTGTACCACAAGATGGTCCAGCTTCGCTAAAGCATCCCGCGCATGATCGACATCTGGGTCAGACATCGCTGGGTTTTCACCGGACACATACATACCACGAATCGTACCAGCGTGTACCGATTCCAAGATTTCTGTAACCGTTAAGCCTCTGTTGGGATCAATCGCGTAACCTTGCCAGACATCGGCAAAACTGTCGCGCTCGGCGGCATCATCAACCGGTTTGTAGTCCGGTAGGAACATTGGGATCAGCCCCGCGTCGGACGCACCTTGCACGTTGTTTTGCCCGCGTAACGGATGCAATCCTGTACCGGGCCGCCCGACCTGCCCTGTCATCAACGCAAGACTAATCAAGCAACGCGAATTATCTGTGCCGTGGATATGTTGGCTAACCCCCATACCCCAAAAGATCATGCCAGCCTTTGCACCCGCAAACAGGCGCGCGACCTCGCGCAGGGTTTGCGCATCAACCCCGCAAATCCCTGCCATTTTTTCGGGGCTGAAATCTTTGAGATGGGCTTTCTCAGCTTCCCAATTTTCGGTGTAAGCTTCGATATATTGACGGTCATAAAGACCCTCTTCGACGATCACATGCATAATCGCGTTCAGCATCGACACATCTGCGCCCGGCCGGAATTGCAACGTATGTGACGCAAACCGCTTGAGCGCCTGCCCCCGCGGATCCATCACGATCAGCTTCCCCCCCCGTTTGGTAAACTGCTTGAAATAGGTCGCCGCCACGGGGTGGTTTTCTAGCGGGTTCGCACCAATGACAATCGCCACATCGGCATTTTCGATTTCATTAAACGTGGCTGTCACCGCGCCTGATCCGACATTTTCCATCAAGGCTGCAACCGAAGACGCATGGCAAAGACGCGTGCAGTGGTCGACGTTATTATGCCCAAAGCCCTGACGGATCAGTTTTTGGAACAAGTAAGCCTCTTCATTGGTGCATTTCGCTGATCCAAAACCCGCAACCCCCTTGCCGCCAATCGCGTTCAGCCCATTGGCGGCGACGTCCAGCGCCTCGTCCCAAGTGGCCTCGCGGAAATGCGTTTGCCAATTGCCCGGATCAACATTGAGCCCTTTTGCCGGTGCATCATCGCGCCGGATCAGCGGTTTGGTCAGCCGGTGATCATGGTGGATATAGTCAAAGCCAAAGCGGCCTTTGACACACAGCCGCCCCTCATTGGCGGGCCCATCAATGCCTTCGACGAATTTGACCTTCTCATCTTTGATTTTCAACGAAACCTGACACCCAACCCCGCAGAACGGGCAAACAGATTTCACCTCGCGGTCGAAATCCGCGGTATCGCCTTGCTGATTTTCGTCAGTGACGGTCGCAGGCAAAAGCGCGCCCGTTGGACAAGCCTGCACGCATTCGCCACAAGCCACGCAAGACGATGCGCCCATCGGGTCATCCATATCAAACACCGGGTACGCCCCAGCCCCGCGCCCGGCCATGCCGATCACATCATTGACCTGCACTTCGCGGCAGGCGCGCACGCATAGCCCACATTGAATGCACGCATCTAAATTCACCGACATCGCGACATGGCTATCATCAAGCAACGGGATCGCGGCGGCATCCTGCGTCGGGAAACGGCTTTCGTTCACGCCTTGCTGTGCGGCCATGTCCCAAAGGTGACTGGATTTATCATGGGCAACAGACTGTTCTGGCTGATCAGCAACCAATAGCTCCATCACCATTCGGCGGGCTTGGACCTCGCGCGGTTGATCGGTGGTCACGACCATACCTTCACTGGGTTCGCGAATGCACGAAGCGGCCAAGCTCCGTTCGCCCTCAATCGCGACCATACAGGCCCGACAGTTCCCATCAGACCGATATCCCGGTGTAGGTTTATGACAAAGATGCGGGATCACAAGACCACGCCCATTTGCCACCTCCCAGATGGTTTCGCCGGGCTGCGCGGTGACAGTTTTCCCATCAAGGGTAAAAGAAATGGGTTGTGTCATCTGGTCTCTCCGCCGGTTTGGCCCCGTCAATCATTTATGGGCCTCACGCAAGATTACCCCATGTACGCCCACGCGCCAGTTCAAAAGCGACATGATGGTTGACCTCTCCGTACAAATCGATAAAACTAGTTTTATCGATTTATTAATGCGAGACCCCAAATGGATAATGTCACGGCAGCACAGGGATTTTCTGCGCTTGGATCTGAATCACGGATTGAGGTGTTTCAGACCCTCGTCAAAGCGGGCGATGCAGGTCTTCTTGTCGGGGATATCCAGCAACGCACCGGAATTCCCGCGTCAACGCTTGCACATCACCTCAAATTTCTCAGCACGGCCCAGTTGATCGTGCAGGAAAAACAAGGGCGCACAATTATCAACCGCGCCAACTTTGATCACCTTCAAACCCTTGCGGCTTTCATCCTAGAGGAATGCTGCTCAGAGGCAGGACAATTGTCATGACTGATATCAACTCGACTTCGGCGCCACGTGTCGGCGCGCACCTGAATCGGCTCAAATCCCCATGGTCTTTGACACTCATTATACCAGTAATCGTTGCGATCCTTGATCAGCCAAAGGCAATTCCTGTCATCGAATTTGCGATCCGCGCGCTTTTAGGCACCCTGCCCTATATCCTATTTGCCGTGCTCATGATTGCCGGGCTAAAGGCGGCGGGCGCGGAAACCGTGATTGCCAGCATCTTTAAGGGGCGTGAAACAAGGATGATCGTCCTCGCCGCGCTGTTTGGCGGGCTCGCGCCGTTTTGTGCGTGTGAAGTCATTCCGTTTATCGCAGGCCTGCTTGCGCTTGGGACGCCGCTCGCCCCGGTGATGGCGTTTTGGTTGGCCTCACCGCTGATTGACCCGCCGACCCTACTCATCACGGCGGGTGCACTAGGCTGGCCATTTGCGATCGCCAAAGCCTTTGCCGCTGTCGGCCTTGGCGTGATGGGTGGATTTGCGATTAAGCTACTGCAATCGCGGGGACTTTTTGCATCGCCATTGCGCGCAACCCCGGTCAACCGCTGTGGTTGCGGCCCTGACCCGATGGATGGGAAACCCGTCTGGGCCTTTTGGAAAGATAATGCGCGCGTGCAAACTTTCAGACAGGAATTTGCCCATAACACACTATTTTTGCTAAAATGGCTCGCATTTGCCTATATGCTTGAGGCGCTACTAATCACCTATGTGCCCGCGTCGCTCATTGCTGGCCTCGTTGGCGGCGAAGGTATTTTGCCAATCGCAACCGCCGCCGTGGTCGGCGTGCCAGCATATCTGAACGGTTTCGTCGCACCCCCGCTGATCGCCGGGTTGATGGAGCAAGGCATGAGCAGCGGATCGGCGATGGCCTTTGTGATTGGCGGCGGCGTGACGTCTATCCCCGCGATGGCGGCTGTCTGGTCGCTCGTCAAACGTCAAGTTTTTGCCGCCTATATCGCCTTAGGCATGGCAGGAGCTGTTGCGTCGGGGATTGTGTTTCAGCTGGTGGGGTGACCCACCAGCGCTGGGAACTACTGGGGAAGTTCAATCAAGCCAATCATGTAATAATAATGATCAGGACTTCGAGACTTACAAGCACAACTATGGGCGACAGGTCGATACCTCCCAAATCAGGCATAAAACGTCGGACGCGGCTGTAAATTGGTTCAAGCAATCGCTGTAGACCGTACCAAACTTGCGCAACAAAATCTTGCCTAATATTAAGCACCTCAAACCGGATCAGCCAGCTCATGATAAAATGGGCGATGACAAAGAAGCGGACAAGGCTGATCAAGTAAACGAGAATATCGCTAATAGTTTCCATTTCACCGTGAACCCTTTGATTTGTTTGCACTGAATTAAGCACTTGCGGCCCTATCTACAAGCCCAGGGTTTCCGCGAGGTTAAAGTTGACGTTAGCGTCAATTTGGATCATCCCTGATGCGAAACAATCCAGAGGCCCCCGATGTATCCTGTTGTGCGCGTCATTAAAGAACTGATCACCAACAAACGGCGGCCAAAGCTACACCCCCTAGATACGCATGTGTCCTATCACCGCTGCTGGCCCCAAGACATTGATACCTACTTTGAAATGAACAACGGGCGTATCCTGACCATCATGGATTTAGGGCGCACTGGACTGGCCCAGCGCGTGGGTTTGATCGCATTGCTGAAACAAAAACGCTGGGGATTGACGATGGCGGGCGTATCTGTGCGCTACCGCAAACGCATACGCCCCTTTGCCAAATTCCGAATCGTCAGTAAAACGGCAGGCTGGGATCATCGGTTTGTCTATATTGATCAATCCATTTGGATTGGTGACACCTGCGCGACGCAATCTATGTATCGTTCAGCGCTGACCAGCAAAGACGGCATCGTCCCCCCCAACGAGGCCTTTGCCGCACTTGGTTACGATGGATCGTCACCTGAACTGCCCGAGTGGATCAAAAACTGGATCGACGCGGATGCAACGCGGCCCTGGCCTCCGACCGACGCGGGCACCTAAACGCTTGCAATTCATGCGGGTCACAGTGTCTTATCGCCGTAAAGAACACGCAGGGACAGGCACATGGCAGTCGCAAAGAAACGCATCTGGGGGTGGATGGCCTTTGATTGGGCATCGCAACCTTATTACACGCTTGGCCTAACCTTTATCTTCGGCCCCTATTTTGCATCGGTCGCAACTGAATATCTGCAAGGCACCGGATTGGATGCAGAAACAGCCAACGCACAGGCCCAGTCGATCTGGTCCACAGGGCAAGTGGTCGCTGGCTTATTCATCGCACTCACCGCGCCGTTTCTAGGGGCGTTTGCTGACCATTCGGGCCGCAAGATCCCGTGGATCGCGGGTTTTTCTGTGATCTACGTCATTGCCGCGTTTTCGCTGTGGGGCCTGCTGCCTGATAGCAGTTCGGTCTGGCTCTATATGGCGATCTTCTTTGTTGGTTTTGTCGCCGCGGAATCATCGTTGAACTTTGTGAATGCGATCTTGCCCAGCCTTGGTGACGACAAAGAAGTCGGGCGCATCTCGGGGTCTGGGGCCGCGTTTGGCTATTGGGGCGGGGTGCTTTCGCTGATCTTGATCCTGCTGCTTTTGGCCGAAAATGGCGACAGCGGAAAAACCCTGATTGGGCGTGACCCGCTATTTGGGCTGAACGCGGACGCCAAAGAAGGCACCCGCGCAACAGGGCCTTTCATCGCGATTTGGTACGCCCTATTTATGATCCCGTTTTTCATGTGGGTCCGCGACAAGCCGCAAGAAAAGCCTGCAAAGGTAAAGCTGGGGGTTGTCGCGCGAAATCTTGGACAAACCCTACACAACGTCGCAAAACGTAAAAGCCTGCGCAGCTTTCTGCTTGCCTCAATGTTCTATCGTGATGCCGTGAACGCGCTTTATGCCTATGGAGGAATCTATGCGGCATTAGTTCTGGGGTGGGAAATTACATTTATCGGCGTCTTTGGCGTTATTGCCGCCATTGCCGCCGCGATCACAACATGGCTGGGTGGTCTGGCTGACAAGAAATACGGCCCGAAACCCGTGATCATCACCGCCGTCTGGGCGATGATCGCCGTGTCATGCGTAATCGTGGGCATGTCGCGCGAGGCCTTGTTTGGCGTGCCCTTAGCCCCCGCATCACAGCTGCCTGACATCATTTTCTTTGTCTGCGGCGCGATCATCGGCGGCGCTGGCGGCGCGGTTTATGCGTCGTCGCGCTCGCTCATGGTGCGGCACAGCCACCCTGATCACCCCGCCGAAGCCTTTGGCCTGTTTGCCTTATCGGGCAAGGCCACTGCCTTCTTGGCCCCCGCGATGATTGGCGTCGTGTCCTACTGGTCCGGCAATGTGCAAATCGGATTTACGCCCGTTTTATTCCTGTTCATCGTGGGCCTTTTCTTGTTACGCTGGGTTAACAAAGACGGAGATCGCGCAGAATGGTCCGCATAATCGCAATTGCTTGTTTCGCCCTAGGGTTGGCCGCATGTCAGGCCGAAGAGCCTACCGCGCCAACATCCACGCAAAACGCGAATGACACGCGTATTGCCAAACAGCTATTCGGTGCCGCAGCGCAAGGGTCAAACCAGCGCTCGCAGTCGCTTGGCGGCTATGCCCGCGGCTGTCAGGCTGGTGCAGAACAGTTGCCCGAAACCGGTGAAACATGGCAAGCCATGCGACTGTCGCGCAATCGCAACTGGGCACAGCCAGAAACCATCGATTTCGTCCAAGATCTTAGCCGCTTTGCCGCGACCCAACCCGGCTGGGAAGGGCTATACATCGGGGATATGAGCCAACCGCGCGGCGGGCCGATGTTGACTGGGCACCGCAGCCACCAAACCGGGCTTGATGCCGATATTTGGATGCTGCCACCAACCCGACTGGACCTCACCGCGACGGAGCGTGAGAACCTTTCGTCCATCTCTATGCGCCGGAACGCCGGTGCTTACACCAACAGTAATTGGACCTCACAACACGAAGCGATCCTGCGCGCCGCCGCCTCTGACCCGCGCGTCGCCCGGATTTTTGTTTTCCCCGGCGCTAAGGTCGCCATGTGTAATAGCGCAACCGGCGATCGCAGCTGGCTGAACAAAATTCGCCCTTGGTGGGGGCATCATTATCATTTCCATGTCCGGCTGAATTGCCCGGATGGTGCAACCGGCTGTACGGACCAAGCCCCACCACCCGCTGGTGACGGATGCGCCGATGCTGAGCGCTGGGTGAACAACATCATCAACCCACCGCCCCCTGATCCCAACGCGACGCCGCCAGCACCGCGCGCGGAACTCACCATGGCGAACCTGCCGGGCCAATGTCTTGGCGTTCTGAACGCCGAATAAATGCGGCTAATTTACGCCCTTGTGGCGATAGCCTGGAGCGCTACCGCTTCAGCAGAAACCACATATATTGGCAGCTATCTTTGGGCATCCGATAATCCGCAATTTGGCGGAATATCGGCAATGTCCTTATCGGAAGACGGGATGGAACTTGTTGCTGTTAGCGACCGTAGTTTCTTTGTCACCGGCAACATTACCCGCGCGGATGGAATCATCACAGCGGTAGAAAACGCTCAGATCACCCGCATGAGCGACACCGGCACGCAAGGTGACAGCGAAGGCATCGCAATTGCGAAAAACGGCGCGATCTTTGTATCATTTGAAGGCGTCCACGGTGTGCGCCAATTTGACGGCGTCGACGGCACGTCAACCCCATTACCAACGGCCGAAGCCTTTGCTGGTATGCAAAATAATTCGTCACTCGAAGCGCTGGCGATTGGCCCCGATGGGGCACTTTATACCATCCCCGAACGATCCGGGCGCGCGACGCGCCCATTTCCCATTTACCGTTTCAAAGATGGCATATGGGACCAGTCATTTACGATCCCACGACGCGGCGCTTTTCTAGTTGTGGGCGCGGATATTGGACCAGATGGCAATCTATATATTCTTGAACGTGATTTTACCGGATTTGGGTTTCGTAGCCGTGTCCGCCGCTTTGATCTCTCTGGACAAAACGAGGAACCCATCCTTGAAACGGCACCGCTGATCCATGACAACCTCGAAGGAATCAGCGTCTGGGATGATGGGATTGGCATGCGGATCACGATGGTCTCGGACGACAACTTTCGGCTATTCCAACGAACCGAAATTGTTGAATATCGGATCAGCGATTGACAGCAACCCGGCAAAAGCGTTACCCCGCGCCGTCCTCGGATGATCCGCAGGGCCAAGTGCCGCACCCTTGTCAAAACGGAAAACCAATATGACACGCATCCTTCCCGGCGTTATCGCCATGGCCATCATTGTTGTGGCCTCAAATATTCTTGTGCAATTCCTGATCCTTGACGGGTTGCTGACCTGGGGGGCGTTTACCTACCCGCTGGCCTTCCTTGTGACCGATATCATGAACCGCGTTTACGGCGTTTTCGCAGCGCGCCGCGTTGTGTTCGTCGGGTTGATCGTAGGTATCATCTGTTCGCTGATTGGCTCGCAGATCATGCTTGAATACGGGCCCGCCGTTGCCTTGCGCATCGCAATCGCATCGGCCACCGCCTTCACAGTCGCACAACTCCTTGATATTGCAGTGTTCAACCGGTTGCGCGCCGGGTCATGGTGGAAAGCACCACTGGGAAGCACCTTGGTTAGCTCTTCGGTTGATACGGTGATCTTCTTCTCCATCGCATTTGCCACCGCCTTTAACGGGTTCAGCGAAATGGCTGCCGATCAGATCATCTGGGCTCAAGAGGCCGTGCCGTTTTTGAACGCGGGGCCGCTGGTGCCGCTTTGGGTGTCGTTGGCTGTGGCCGATTGGGGTGTGAAACTGACCATCGCGCTGCTGGCTTTGGTGCCGTTTCGCATCATTGTTGGGCGGATTGCACCGGCGAACACATAATCGCGAGATCGGGGATATTTTTACTTGAAATAAACCCGATCTGTGCGAACCTACCTTTAGGCGAAATTTTTGAAAGGAGGTGATCCAGTGCATCATGAGGTATTGGAGACGTGTGTCGGGACAACTTGTGGGGGTCGCAGCTAGGGCAGCCCTTGGCTGAGAAAACCACAAGGTGGAGTTCCTAACCGACTCACCTCCGAAATTCAGAGAAGGGCTATCCCGTCGCCGGGGTAGCCCTTTTTCACGTCGCATGCAGAGCATGCGACGGGTGGGTATGCGTTTGGGCTGAGCCCAAATGCGGCCGCCGGGTGCCGTGGTTTTGACGGTCGGCACAACGTCGGATAAGTGTCGGACAAACGTCGGCGCCTCCGGCGGGAGTATTTTAGGGCAAGATGATGCGGGTAAATGACCAAATTGAGATAGCGGATTGGGAACTGACCGAGAGCTTTGCGCGCGCGTCCGGCCCCGGCGGACAGAACGTGAATAAGGTTTCCACGGCGGTTGAATTGCGTTTCGAGGCCGCGCGATCCCCAAACCTGCCCGACCCGGTCAAAACCCGGCTGCGGCGGCTGGCGGGGCAACGCTGGACCAAAGACGGGGCGATTGTGATCTTTGTGCAAGAAACCCGCAGCCAAGCCCGCAACCGCGAAATCGCGCGGGACCGTCTGGCCGCACTGATCCTCTCAGCCACCGTCGTGCAAAAACGCCGACGGGCGACAAAGCCAACTTATGGGTCGGTGAAACGCAGGCTGGCGGGGAAGAAAGCGCGTGGGGAAGTGAAGGCGCTCAGGGGGAAGGTTGATGAGTGACTGAGGTGGGTAGAGGTCCAGTCCGCTCCGTTTGACAATTGGCATCCAAATAATACTCTGGGTTGTGACTGGATTTATAAATTTAATGCATGTAGCGTCCCTGTAACAAAATTTTTGGACGAGTACATGCAACCTGAAGAACTTAGTTACGATAACCTAAAGCACCTAATCTCGAATTTTGAAAACAAGGGGCGATCCGAAGCTCGTTCATTTTTGAATTGGTTTCTTGAAAACATCTTCCGCTTGGACGCTATCGAAGCAGATGATTGCATATGCGACAAACCAAATGACAGAGGCATCGACGGCATCTTTGTCGATCACAATCAGAATGAAGTCATAATTTTTCAAGGTAAAATTCGGCAAAAGGAATCTTCTATTGGTGACGCGCCCCTACGAGAGTTAGCTGGCACAATAACTCAAGTTGAGAACGCTGATGCGATAGAGGGGTTGTTAGAAGGTGGAGGCAACGAAGACCTCAAGAACTTGTTGGTTAGGTTGAAAATCAGAGAGTTAATCGAAAACGATTTCACTGTAATTGGGGCGTTTGTTTCGAATCAACCGTTAGACCAAAACGGTCGCGAGTTTGCTGACTCACATGGCCGGATACGCGTCTTCGATCGATTAAGAATTTCCGGGGAATATATAGATATTCAGGCCGAAGGTGGGGTTGATGGGGACTTTAGTTTTGACACTTCATACGTCGCCCCACTTGAGCTACAAACGGGGTCAGGCGTTTGTTCTTTTATCCTACCGGTACAAGCACTCGAGCTCGTTAAGATGTCAGGTATCGAAGACGGGAAACTCTTCTCACAAAATGTAAGACAGTCCTTAGGGAACACTAAGGTCAATCGCGCGATGCGTGAAAGTGTGAATGACAAAGGGCAACATCAGTACTTTCCACTTTACCATAACGGAGTAACAATTCTGTGTGGGAAGGCTAAACTCGAAGCCGACACTCTAAAAATATCAAATTACGTAGTTGTAAATGGTGCACAAAGCATTTCGACGTTTAAGCGTGTCGAAGGCAGCCTATCAGAAGACCTACGCGTGATTGCAAAGATAATAGAATTAAATGACAGTGAGCTTGCAAAAGCGATCACAGTTAACAGCAACAATCAGAACGCCATCCGTTCTCGCGACCTAAAATCGACCAATGCAGTTCAAATTAGATTAGCTCGGGAATTCGAGAAAACCTTTGAAGGAAAGTTTGATCTTGAGATCAAACGAGGACAAGACTGTAGGGATGATGCCGAAGTTATTACAAATGAGGAAGCAGGTAAGCTGCTGTTGGCATTTGATTTGTTGGAACCTGAAGCCTGTCATTTGGTTTCGAAACTATTTGAAGATAAATACTCAGACATTTTTGCTCGGCCAGCGGTTACAGCCTCGAGAATAATTCTTTTACACCTCATCATGCAACGGATTCATTATGAAATTGACGGCATAGAGTATAAGGCCTTATCAAAATATGGCCTAACACGCTTCTTTCTGTTGTCAGTTTTGCGTAAGATTCTTCAGATCGACGACGGCGCAACAGATGTTGTAAAAAACCCGGAGAAAATTATCTCAAGTGAGACCCTTGAGCCTTTGCTAGAGGCTATAAGCACTACACTGAAATCTATCATTATCGATTTGAATTATGAGATCAAAGATCGGGGCGATACCTTCGACTATAAAGATGAACTGAAAAATTCGTCAAAGGTTGCTGAACTGCGATCTGAGCTATTGAAAAGCTACGAAAAGGAATTGGCTAAGAGCAAAATTTCTCCAATTAGCTCGTCGCTAGAATCCTAAACCACGACCTCAACCCGTTCCTGTTCGCCCACCCCAAACACCCGTTTGTACCGCGCGATCTCCTCAACCGGTCCCATCGCTTTATTCGGATTGTCCGAGAGTTTTACGGTGGGGCGGCCGTTGGCTTTGATGGCTTTGCAGACAAGGCTGAACGGGGCGAGCGCGTCGCCTTCCGTCAGCCCTTTGAAATCATTGGTCATCATCGTGCCCCAGCCGAAGGACACGCGCACGCGTCCCTTAAATTGCCGTTGCAGTTCGATGATTTTATCGACGTCGAGCCCATCCGAGAAGATCACCAGCTTTTGCGTCGGGTCTTCGCCGCGTGATTTCCACCAGTTGATTGCGTTTTCGGCGCCTGTTGCGGGATCGCCGCTGTCGATCCGCATGCCGGTCCAATCGGCCAGCCAATCGGGCGCGCGGTCAAGGAACCCTTGGGTCCCGTAGGTGTCGGGCAGGATGATTTTGAGGTTGCCGTCGTGTTCGTCTTGCCAATCCGACAGCACGTCGTAGGGCGATTGCAGCAGGGCGGCGTCGGTTTCGGCAAGGGCGGCGTAGACCATCGGCAATTCGTGGGCGTTGGTGCCAATTGCCTCGATCTCGCGCATCATGGCGATCCGACAGTTTGACGTGCCGGTAAAGCTGCTCCCCAGCCCTTCCATCATCGCCTGCACGCACCAATCCTGCCAGAGGTAAGAATGCCGCCGACGGGTGCCGAAATCTGCGAGTTTGAGGCCCTCAATGGGTCGTAATTGTTCGACTTTTTCCCACAGTTTGGTCATGCCGCGTGCATAAAGCACCTGTAGTTCAAACCGCCCCATGTCGCGCAGCACCGCCCGCGACCGTAGTTCCATGATCGTGGCGAGCGCGGGAATTTCCCAAAGCATGACTTCGGGCCATGACCCTTCGAACGTCAATTCAAACTGCCCGTCGACCTTTTCAAGGTGGTAGGGCGGCAGTTGCAGGTTTTCGAACCATTCCATGAAATCAGACCGGAACATTTGCCGTTTGCCGTAGAAGGTATTGCCCCGCAGCCATGTGGATTCACCGCGCGTCAGCCGCAGGGATCGAATGTGGTCAAGCTGCTCGCGCAGCTCGCCTTCGTCGATCACCTCGGCGAGCCGAATGGTTTTGGTGCGGTTGATCAGCGAAAAGGTGACTTGGGTATCGCGGTGGTTCCGAAACACCGATTGGCACATCAGCAGTTTGTAGAAATCCGTATCGATGAGCGACCGCACGATGGGGTCGATCTTCCATTTGTGGTTCCAGACACGTGTTGCGATATCAACCATTTTGCGGCCCTCCCGTTTTGGGTGTTAGACCAATTGATGCCCAGCGTGGCAAGGGGGCTAACGCAGGTGCTGCCCGGCTTTCTTCATTTGCCAGAACAACCAGCCTTTGATTTGCAAAGACCGCGGGCGTAATCCGCTCAATAGCTGTTTTGCGCCATCATCAGTCCCGGTGCGCGCGGCAACCCGTAACGCGCGGCGCAAGAGGAACCAGTGATCGGCGGGGCGAGACCGAAACGCGGGGCCGTGTCGTTGAAATGTACGCACATAGCACGCCACCATCGCGGTGGGGTCTGTGCTTTGGGTAAGTTGCGGGGCGGTGGTTTCGTTGGTGTCATACCCGCTGTGAACGGCGCAGCCCGGCACCGGATCATACCATGCGCTGTGGCCCTGTGCGTATAGCTTGCAACACAGGTCAGTGTCTTCGTCGTTCACCTGATCCGGGGCAACGCCCCCAACCTCGAAAAATGCGTCACGACGCACCCAATACCCTGCTGAAAACGCCGCCAGTTTCGCAGAAAGCGGGGTGTCATGGAGGAGCATCCCGGCCGACAATTCGGGGCGCTGTTCGGTCTCTTCGTTTCCATTTTCAACCTGCATCCGCGCAGAAAACCCAAAATTTGCCCCAGTTTGCGCCGCCGCTAACACCCGCCCCGGATAATCCGCGATCAACGTGTCATCATCGTCAAAAAATAGCAGTATTTGCCCGGTCGCCACCTGCGCCCCGGCGTTGCGCGCGCCTGCGGCACCTTTATCCCCGGGATTGGTCAAAACCGTTAGGCGCGAGTCACTGATAACATCATGCAAGGCGCTTTCGGCCGTGTCAGAGCGATCATCCACGACGATAATTTCAGCTCCATCAGGACATGCCACCAAGGCAGATTGTACCGCCCGCCGCAAAAGCTTGGGGCGATTGTAGGTGGGAATAATGATCGAAAGGGGCCGCGTCACGCGAGCGTCACACCGGCTGCAATCATCCCACCTGTAGCCGCGGCAAGCGATCCGTCAAAATCAATCGCGCGGCATAGGTCCATTTGAACGGTCACTTCAAACCCTAATTGGGCGGCATCGACCGCCGAATAGTTCACGCAAAAATCAGTCGCCAGCCCCACCATCGTCAGCTTGGTGATCCCGCGCGTGCGCAGATAACCTTCCAAGCCGGTTGGCGTTTTGTGATCGTTTTCAAAAAAGGCAGAGTAGCTGTCGATCGCCGGGTTATACCCTTTGCGGATGATCATATCCGCGCGATCTAAATTCAGGTCGTCATGGAACTGCGCACCGCGTGACCCTTGGATGCAGTGATCAGGCCATAGCACCTGCGGCCCATACGGCATTTCGATCAGCGACATTGGCGCTGCATTATGGCTGGACGCAAACGAAGAATGGCCTGCCGGGTGCCAATCTTGGGTCAGTATCACGGCATCAAAACCATCCATCGCGGCGTTGATGCCCGTAACAATTTCATCGCCACCAGTGACGGCCAAAGCCCCACCGGGACAAAAATCATTTTGGACATCAATGACAAGAAGGGCATGCGTCATATCGAGTCTCCTAATTTATTTGTAGGTTAGCAATATACGCGCGCACCTGCGAGCGTGTTTGCAGATGGTGCACGGTCAAATGCGGGTGGGCGGCGATCAATCGCACAATTTTGGCGCGTGTACGTTTGCGCGAAGTGAATATCCACAGCCAGAATGCAAAGGTTTCGCCATGAAAAACTTCGGGGCAATTGTTGGTCATGTCTTCACGGGTCTTTCCGTAGTCGCGGAACAATCTACGCACGACCCGCCAAAACCTTAGGGAAACGGGTAAATCCAACCAGATCAACATATCCGCGCGGGTGGCACGATGATCATAAGTTTTTGAAAACCCACCTTCAAATATCCAGCTTTCACCGTGTTCAATGGCGTGACACATCAATTCTCGTTCGGACATGTCGCGCGGTTCCCATCCCGGCTTCCAATGAATTTTGTCCATGTGATGAATAGGCAGCCGAGTGCGCGCGCCCAAAATTCGGGCGATCGTGCTTTTACCGGACCCCGGCCCACCAGTGATCATGACGCGTTGCATAGATGTTTGCTACTGCTGGGGCGCCGCAATGGAAAGGTGTCAATTCTCGAAACCAGTCTCGTAGTTACAAAACTGGGTGTACTGAAGCGTCACGTCACCATTAGAGATATGCAAAACGCCATAGTGTGGCGCCTCGGCAGGTGGTACAAATCCATCCCAATGCCATTCGGGGCGGGGGGCAGGCGCTTGGAATGAAATCGCGCCAATTGTTGCAAATGGAATGCCGCGGACTGTTCCGCACGTTGGCCGATGAACGTGCCCCATGAACAAATGCTTCACGTTACTGTAGCCACTAATCAGATCAAGGAACTGGTCAGCTTTTTCAAGCATGATTTCATCCTGAGCAGGCAAGTTTAATGTCATCGGCGGGTGATGCATAAAAATATAAGCGGGCTTTTCACGAAGCGCGTCCAATATCTGCACGAGCCAATCGCTGCGCTTACTGCAAAGTTCGCCAGCGTGTGAGCCCAACTTTTGCGTATCGAGGCATATGAAAGCCGCGTCATCTGTATTGATCACGTATTGAACAAAATCTGGCATCGCCTGATCTGGCAGTGCAAGATGCGCCCGTAATCCGCTGCGGTCATCGTTGTTCCCCATCATCGGGTGCATGGGGATCTTTGATTTGGCTAAATGGAACGCGATACCTGTGTAGTCTCCTACGATATCATCGCCGACAAGGTCACCCGATATAATCCCAAAATCCGCATCGGCATGCTGCGCATGCATGTGGTCAATCGCAGCCTTAATTCGCAAGCGCGGGTTAAGGCCATCAATAGTGCCCTTGTTTTGAAAATGTGGATCCGACATCCAAATAATTTTTGTCATGATTGCCCCCTTATTTCCATCCTAGGAGGCGGTGCTGAGGGCTTGCAAGTACCATATTATTCACTTAAACGCCCCATCTTTCACCAATGAATGGGCGCAAACATGGCGGTTTTGGGTATTGATTTTGGCACCTCAAACACTGCGGCGGGCGTGTTGGCAGGGGATCGTCCATTTTTAATTGAGGTTGAACCGGGGCGCAAAACGTTGCCAACTTCGGTATTTTTTGACTTTGACCGCAAGGTCACGACCTATGGATCCATCGCCAATGCCGCGCTGATTGACGGGCGTGAGGGCCGTTTTATGCGGGCGCTCAAATCCGTATTGGGCACGCCATTGATGCGCGAAAAACGGCAGGTGGCTTATGAGCGCCTTACCTTGATCGAAGTTGTTGCGCGGTTCTTGCGGATGATCCGTGAACGTGCCGAAGCCGCGACAGGACAAACCTATGATGTGGCCCTTTCTGGCCGCCCTGTCAGGTTTCATTCAACCGATGACGCACGCAATGCCCAAGCCGAGATTGACCTGCGCGACGCCTATCTGATCGCCGGGTTCAAAGACGTACATTTCATGTATGAGCCCGAGGCCGCAGCGCTGGCCAGCGGGCCATTGGATGCGGGCAGCCTTGGGCTGATTGTCGATATTGGCGGCGGGACCTCAGACTTTTCGGTGTTTGAACGTGACGGCGACGCAACCCGCGTGATCGCGAGCCACGGCATTCGTGTCGGCGGCACCGATTTTGACCGAGCCATTAGCATTGATCAGGTCATGCCACTTTTGGGGCGCGGTGCAGAGGTGCGCAACGCGATGGGCGCGGGGCATCACACTGCCCCTAACGCGATTTTTAACGATCTTGCGACGTGGCAGAAAATTCCATTCACCTATACGCCAGAAAACAAACGCATGGCCGGCGATTTTGTAAAGCTTGGCGTCGACCCGCGCCTGTTCAGCCGGCTGCAAACCACGCTTGAGATGGAATTGGGCCACGACATTGCCTTTGCCGTTGAGGCCGGAAAAATCCACATCAACAAGCCCGACGTGACCGACGCCGGGATTGATCTGCGTGTGATCGAACGCGACCTATGGGCCCGGTTTAACAAACCCCATCTGGCCAACATTCTGTCCGAGCATGCAGCGGCAATTAGCACCTGTGCCACTGATACCTTAAAAATGGCCGACGTGCGTGCCGATCAAATCAGCAAGATTGTTTTCGTCGGTGGATCAAGCCTGCTGCACGTCGTTGAGAATGGGATGGTGTCACTCTTCCCGCACGCGTCCCTTGAGCGCGCCGAAGCCTTTACCGCCGTCGCGGATGGTCTGGCGATTGCGGCATCGCGTCCCTTGCCCTAACAAAACAACAGGCGTATTTGACCGATATGTATACAGTCGCAGCCCTATATCACTTCACCCGTTTCGATGACCCTGCCGCATTGCAAGGGCCGCTTTTGGATCTCTGCAAATCGCAGGGGGTTAGCGGTACTTTGCTGCTGGCCAAAGAAGGGATCAACGGCACAATCGCCGGGGATCGTACAGGCATCGACGCGGTCGTCGCACATATCCAGGCCCTGCCCGGCTGTGCTGATTTCGTCTGGAAAGAAAGTACCGCAACCGTGCCGCCATTTCACCGGATGAAAGTGCGACTGAAGCGCGAGATCGTCACCATGGGCCAGCCCGATGTGGACCCAATCGCGAACGGCACCGGCCATTACGTTGAACCTGCTGATTGGAATGCGCTGATCACATCCCCCGATGTCGCCGTCATCGACACCCGCAATGATTACGAAGTTGCGATTGGAACCTTTGATGGGGCGATTGACCCGCTAACAAAATCCTTTGGTGAGTTTCCCGCATGGTGGGAAGAAAACAAAGACAGGTTCCATAACAAGCGCATTGCGATGTTCTGCACTGGGGGCATTCGTTGCGAAAAGTCGACGAACTTCTTGATGGGTCAAGGGGTTGAGGACGTCTATCACCTGAAGGGTGGCATTCTGAAATACCTTGAAGAGGTCCCACAAGAAGACAGCACATGGGACGGCGAATGCTTTGTGTTTGATGCACGTGTCAGCGTCGGCCATGCGCTAAAAGAAGGCCCGCATATCCTGTGCTACGCCTGCCGACGCCCAATTTTGCCCGACGATCGCAACCGCCCCGAATTCGAAGAAGGCGTCGCCTGCCACCAATGCACGGCTGAAACCTCGGACGAAGACAAAAGCCGATTCCGCGAACGTCAAAAGCAGATTGCCTTGGCCAAAAAGCGCGGGACGCACCATATCGGCGGACTATAGTCGACAATCGTTGACCCACCAGCCTGAACCCCATATTCCGGTCATGTCATCGACTGGAATCGAAACGATTTATGCCCCCGGCCTTTCTAACCTCAGCTGATTTGCGCGCACAGGGCTTGGCCTTGTCGATTGGTGTCGCGGCTGGGGTCTGTGCGTTTTGGGTGGGGCTGCCGTTGCCGTGGATGCTAGGCCCAATGATCGCGACGACAATTGCAGCCATGTCCCATGTCCCGGTGCGCGCGCCTATGCGCTTGCGCCCCATTGTGATCCCGATCATTGGTGTTTTGCTGGGATCAAGCGTGACCGCGCAGGTCTTTGGTTTGTTGCAAAATTGGGTCGTCACATTGGTCGCTTTACCTGTCTTTCTGGCCATCGCCTCGGCTGTTTCATTTGCAGTCTACCGCCAGATTGGCGGCTATGATCGTGTCACCGCATTTTATGCCGCGATGCCTGGTGGGCTAAACGAAATGCTGATTATGGGCGAACAAGCCGGCGGGGATGGGCGCCGCATTGCACTGGCCCATGCGGCGCGCATCCTCGTTGTCATTGTGTTTGTCGCCATGTTCTTTGGGCTCGTGCTTGGGGTTTCAAGCGGTGCGCGCGGTGCCACACAGTGGATACCTTTGGACGCGCTAACCGGGTTCGATTACGCCGTTCTCGCCACATGCGCTGTTCTGGGGAATTGGCTGGGAACGCGGCTGGGAATGCCCGCCGCACCCGTTTTCGGGCCAATGATCTTAAGCGCTGCGGCCCATATCGCAGGGGTGGTGACTGTATCGCCACCAACGGTGTTCATTATTGCAGCCCAAGTCACGATGGGCACCATCATTGGCAGTCGTTTTGCGGGTGCCAGTATCGCGCAGGTCGGTCGGGACATTGCGCTTGCAATGGTGGCGAGCGCCTTCATGCTTGTGGTTGCAGTCCTGTTTGCGATCGGCATCGGCTGGGCAAGTGGTATCCCCATCAGCCAAGCATTCCTTGCCTATTCACCGGGCGGTTTGACCGAAATGTCGTTGCTAACGCTCGCGCTTGACCAAGACGTGACATATGTCTCTGTCATGCACATCTTGCGCATCACGTTCATCATTGCAGTGGCGCCAGCAATCTTTCGCATTTGGGCAGGTCGGTCCGGTAATCTGTAAATCGTGATTTAGATCAACCCAGCTGTGCGCCTTACGCATTAAGCTAAGAGGCGCTGAATAAGGAGTTGAGCAGTGCCGCCTGAACCAAACCCACCGACGCTAAAGCGTGCAATCGGGCTGCCATTACTTGTGCTTTATGGGTTGGGCATCACCATTGGCGCCGGGATCTATGTGCTAATCGGTGAAACCGCTGCGGTCGCAGGTGTTTATGCCCCTGCGGCATTCTTGGTCGCTGCATTTGTCATGAGCTTCAGCGCGCTCAGCTTTGCTGAGTTTTCGGGACGTATTCCGCTTAGCGCCGGCGAGGCGCTTTATGTGGATGCGGCGTTTGGGTGGTCTTGGCTGACATTGGCCGTCGGCCTGTCAATCATCTTTGCGGCAACGATATCAGCAGCAGCGATCAGCCTTGGCTGCGCAGGATATGTTGCTGCGCTCGTTTCATTGCCGGAGCCTGTTATCGTCGTTGCGATTGTCGTCACGATGGGATGGATTGCCGCGCGCGGGGTCCATCAATCGGTCATGTTTGCGGCGATTTTGACGGTGATCGAAGTCCTTGGGCTGCTCGTTATTATCGCGGCCGGCTACCGCGCTGATCCGGCAATGCTGTCGGAATTGGGTCAGGTCATACCACCGCTCGGCGACGGCCCCGCGATGGCGGCTGTTCTTGGTGCCAGCTTGATTGCGTTTTTTGCATTCATCGGGTTTGACGACGTCGTCAATATGGTCGAAGAAACAAAGAACCCCAATAAAACAATGCCATGGGCCATTGGCATATCACTGGTGTCGGTCACCGTGATCTATTTCTTGGTGATGCTTGTCGCCGTGCGCGCCGTACCCCAAGATGATCTGATCGCATCAAAAGCACCGATAGGATTGCTGTTTGAACGGCTCACCGGCGTCTCGCCCGTGACCATCACCCTCGTCGCGATTGTCGCGACGATGAACGGCGTCGTGATCGAAATTATCATGGCAGCGCGCGTGGCTTACGGGCTGGCCAAACATGGGCGATTGCCCGCCAAGTTGGCGCAAATCTCACCAAGCAGACGCACCCCTCTTAATGCCACGGTTATTATTACTGTCATCGTTCTCCTTGCGGCACTTGCCGTGCCGCTCGATTTCCTCGTCTCGCTCACGTCGCAGATTATCTTGGCGGTATTTTTCTTGGTCAACGTCGCCTTAGTCCACGTCAAACGCAGAGGCGACCCCGCCCCAGACCATATCTTTACGGTCTCAATCATCTTTCCGATCATAGGGGCGATCAGTTGCATGCTTCTGCTGCTGGGGCCGATCTGGATCAACTAGCTGAACGGTTTTTCATAGACCGAGACGTGGAAGGTACTGTCGGCGTCAAAATCCTGTTTATCCCAGCCACCCCAACGGTGTTTGCGCCGAAGCCCGGCCAAACGTGCCATCAGGTCGATTTCAGCGGGGTAAGCATAGCGCATGGGAAGCGGCACCAGCTTCATTCCGTCCGCGGTGATGTGAACACGCTGAAACGCCAAGACCTGTGCGACCGGATCATTTGTCACGGCCTCAATACACAGCCGATCTAGCTCTAACTGCTTTGTTTTGACCCGTTGATTTTCCGTGAACCCTGTAAAATTGGGCACAAAAGCTTCGATCAGAAACGTCCCGCCGGGTTTCAAATGCTTGAATACGTTTTCAAAGCACCTGATCTGGGCCTCTTGGCTTGGTAGATTGAACAATGTGTTAAAGACCAAAAATATATGATCAAACCGACCTTCAATATCAACCTCGGCCATATCGCCAATCACGGTGGGGATCGCGTCACCGCCGGGTTTCGCGCGCATCTTGGCGACCATTTCGGCTGAGGCTTCGATCCCCGAAACGGCAAATCCCATCTGTGACAACGGCAATGCAACGCGGCCTGTCCCAATGGCTAGTTCAAGCACCGCGCCGCCAGTTGGGACCAAACCCGCAATCAATGCGACGGTTGAATCAGTCGTGCCGGGGTCGTGTTGCGCGTCATAGTCGGTAGCGTTCAGTTTCCCAAAAGTGTCGGGCCTAAAATTGTCCATTATCGTTATCCCTACGTCACTTAAATATGCGTGACCCTAGGGGACACGCATCGTAACGCAAGGAATTTCCACACCCCCGGACGTTAGCCCGCGTCAGGAATTGTGAATTCGACACGGCGGTTTGCGGCACGCCCTTCGGGATTATCGGTACCGTCGTCGTTGAGATTTGGAAGAATAGGATCGGCCTCGCCTACCCCTTGGGCCGTCAGGATATCAGCCGTCAGGTCAGTGTTTGCAATCAGCCAGTCACGCACCGCATCCGCACGCCGTTGCCCAAGCGCAAGATTATATGCATCATCCCCAACCGCATCCGTGTGCCCTGTGATCTCAAGCGCGCCAACGCCATCAAGTTTTTCGGCGACACCCGCAAGAACATCAAGTGCTGCGGGTTCAAGGGTTGCATCACCAAATGCAAACAAGACGTCTGACAGCATAACCATCGCGTCAACTTCGCCTTCTGCGTTCACGCGCACATCAAGCGCAGGGTCCGCGGCAGCAATTGCTGCAAGATCAGGGGTTTCCTCAGCCAATGCATCGGCTTCGGTCGCCTCATCTGTCATTGCGTCTTCTGCCATTTCCTCACTCATGGCGTCACCCTCGGCCACATCGTCAGCCATCGTCTCATCTTCAGCCATTTCCTCGACCACTGCATCAGCATCAGCCATGTCTTCGGCGATCAATTCTTCGATGAGTTCTGGTGTGAATTCTGGCTCGGTTGCATCTGCATCGGCATCTTGGGCGTGCAGCACACCGCCGGAAACAGCGACCAAAAGGGCAAGGGTAGATAGAGAGTAATTGTGCATTGGGGATGCTCCATACAAATATTGTGTTTGGAACAGAGGTACTGCAGGCACCGAAAAAACGGAAATAAAGCTAAATCATTTCCGCGTCAGACTATGTTTCAAAGCCTGACGCGGGTAGATCGTGACTAGAAATCCAAATGTTCGACGTTCAGCGCGTTGTTTTGGATAAATTCGCGCCGTGGCTCGACCACATCACCCATCAGCTTGGTGAACAGATCATCCGCTTCGGCGACATCTTCGACCTTTACTTGCAACAATGTGCGCGCGTCAGGGTCCAGTGTCGTCTCCCAAAGTTGATCTGGGTTCATTTCGCCCAAGCCTTTGTAGCGTTGCAGTGAAAGACCTTTTTCGCCTTCCTCCAAAATCGCTTTCAACAGATCAAGCGGGCCGTGAATCAATTGGCTGCGATCTTTACGGACAAGTGTTGCAGGCAAGTCGTAGACCTCTTGCAAGCTTTGGGTAAAGCTGCCGGTTTTGCGGGCTTCGCCCGACCGTAGCATACCGCCATCCAGCGTGCGGACTTCTTCGACCCCGCGCAAAATACGGGCCAAACGCATGCCTTTGTCTTGGGTAATACGTCCCTGCCAGCCCCGTTCCCATTCAAGCGCGATCAGGTTCAGACGCGCGGCGACGCGGTCGGCCGTACCCTGCAGGTCGCTTTCGACGACGCCCGGCACAAAGGCACCTGCGATGGCCGCTTGTTCGAGAATATGGCGTGGGTAATGCGTCGGGAATGCATCCAAAACGCGTTTCATCTGACGAGCAAGATCAACCACACGGCGCAGGTCGGCACCCGCAATTTCTTCGCCGTTGCCTTGGCGCAGCATGGCGCCATCGATACCCTGTTCGATCAGGTATTCATCCATGGCGGCCTGATCTTTAAGATACACTTCGGACTTCCCGCGTGAAACCTTATAAAGCGGCGGTTGCGCAATATACAGGTACCCACCTTCGATCAGTTCGGGCATTTGACGGAAGAAGAACGTGAGCAAAAGAGTCCGAATATGCGCGCCATCAACGTCAGCATCGGTCATAATGATGACCTTGTGGTAACGTAACTTGTCGATGTTAAATTCGTCGCGACCAATGCCTGTCCCCAGCGCCATGACCAATGTGCCGATTTCTTGAGAATTCAACATCCGGTCAAAACGCGCACGTTCGACGTTCAGGATTTTACCTTTCAACGGCAAAATCGCCTGTGTTTGACGGTCGCGCCCTGTTTGAGCAGACCCACCAGCAGAATCACCCTCCACGAGGAAAACTTCGGTTTTGGATGGGTCTTTTTCAGAGCAATCCTTCAGCTTAGAGGCATTGAAATTCACATCCATCGCCGATTTGCGCCGAATTTCACGGGCCTTACGGGCTGCTTCGCGCGCGGCAGCAGCTTCGACGATTTTGCTAATGATCGATTTGGCGATCGCAGGGTTTTCCTCAAACCATTCGTTCAGTTTCTCACCCATCAGGTTTTCAACCGCGGGGCGGACCTCAGAGCTGACCAACTTATCTTTGGTTTGGCTTGAGAATTTTGGATCAGGTACTTTGACAGACAGCACACAGGTCAAACCTTCACGCGCGTCATCGCCGGTTAGCGAGACTTTCTCTTTCTTGGAAATGCCGGTTTCCGTTGCATATTTCGAAATCGCACGGGTCAAGGCCCCACGGAAGCCAGCCAAATGCGTGCCGCCATCGCGCTGTGGAATGTTGTTCGTAAACGGCAGCACCATTTCATTGTAGCTGTCATTCCACCACATCGCGACCTCAACCCCGATGTCATCGCGTTCCCCGGTCACATAGATCGGTTCTTCCATCAAAGGCGTTTTCGACCGATCGAGGTATTTCACAAATTCTTTGACGCCCCCGTCATAGAATAGGTCCGCCTTCAACGGCTCAGCGGGGCGTAAATCCTGCAAAATGATCCGCACGCCCGAATTCAAGAATGCGAGTTCACGCAGGCGTTTTTCAAGAATGTTAAATTCAAAATCACGGTTACTGAAAGTTTCGGTCGAGGCAAGGAATGTAACCTCGGTGCCTTTGCGCCCGTCGGCCTCGCCCATGACTTTCAAGTGTTCGGTGGTGAAACCACCCTCAAAACGGGCGTAATGTTCTTTGCCGTCCCGCCAGATGCGCAGTTCAAGGAAATCAGACAGGGCATTCACAACCGACACGCCAACACCGTGCAAACCGCCAGAAACCTTATAGGAATTGCTGTCGAATTTACCGCCCGCGTGAAGCTGAGTCATGATTACTTCGGCGGCAGAGACGCCTTCTTCTTCGTGGATACCCACGGGGATCCCGCGGCCGTTGTCGCCAACGGTGACCGACCCATCAGCGTTAATATTCACATAAACATGATCGGCATGACCGGCCAAAGCCTCATCAATTCCGTTGTCCACGACCTCGTACACCATATGGTGCAAGCCAGAGCCGTCATCCGTGTCCCCGATGTACATACCAGGGCGCTTACGAACCGCCTCTAAGCCTTTGAGAACCTTAATCGAATCGGCGCCGTAGTCATCTGGTTTTTTGGTGTCGTCGACCATATGCATTTTCCCGTGTCACTATGCGCAAAATATATGCGATTTACACATGGTTGTCACGCAACTGACACAAGATTTTGTGGTTTTTAGCCGATCATTGGTTACCGCAAATGTGGCGCAAAAAAGAGTGACTGTCGTTGGCCTAAATTTGCGCCTAGGTCAGCGCAATAACGCAGCCAACGCCGATCAAAAGCCAGCCCGCGATCAGGTTCATCCGCCGCACGGCGACAGGTGATTTTAGCAACCCGCGCACCTTGTCCACACTAAGCCCAAGGATCAGGTTGCCCATCAACGGCACGACAAAGCTTAGCGTGCAGATCGCCACGATATCTAGCACTGCCATCTGCGTCAGATCAAAGAACCCCGGCAAGATACCCATGTAAAACAGCGCCGCCTTCGGGTTCCCTATGATCACGGCCAATCCAGCAACGAACCCCGCCCACATGCCGGGGCGGGTCAAGCGGCTGTTGCTCGACAGGGACTTATCCGCCGATCGGATCAAGAGAACGCCCATCAACAAAAACACGACGACTGCGACCCAGCGCAGCACATCCATGAACCATGTAAATTCCGACACCAGCCAGCTTACGCCCAATACGGCAACCAGCGGCCACAGGATATCGCCAATTGCTACGCCCATGGCCAGCGGCCAGGCGGCTTGGAACCCGCCTGACATCGACCGGGCCAAAAGCGCGACCCACACCGGGCCGGGTGTCAAAAACAGCACGAATAGCGCGCCTGCGTACAGCAGCAGATCATAGGCTGAGACGGTCATTCTGCAGGCAAAGTCAGGCTGCCGTCGGAATTCAGTGGCCAAAATGGGTTATATGCAACTTCCCAGACGTGCCCGTCAGGATCCGCATAATACCCTGAATACCCGCCCCAAAATACCTTTTCCGGGGATTTCAGTGCCGTTGCGCCTGCGTCCAGCGCGGCGGCGTAAGCTGAATCGACCTCGCCTTCGGATTCAAAGCTTTGCGCAAGCGTCATCGCACCTGTCCCAAGAGTGGCGCCTGATCGCCCCTGATCTTCGGCCAGTGAATCTAGGCCGAAGAACCCCAAAACCATGCCGTTAATCTGATAGAAAACAACGGTTTCAGTTTCCGAGGTTGGTTCCCACCCCAGCGCCGCATAAAAAGCCTTGGCGCGGGTTAAATCGGCGACACCTAAAGTAATCAAGGTCACGCGCTGCGGTGTCATTGGCTTTCCTTTCGGGTCAGGGTCGATTGCCCTTCGACTTCGGTCACTTCGGCATATTGGGCACGATCGCCCAGTTCCGCAAATAATTCTTCCCCGGTGCCCGTCATAAATGCCTGCGCACCAAGATTGCAGATTTCATCATAAAGTGCTGCGCGACGTGTGGCGTCAAGATGGGCTGCGACCTCATCAAGCAACAAAATCGGCGGTGCGCCAAAATCATCCGACAGCGCACGACAGTTGGCCAAAATGAGACTGATCAACAATGCCTTTTGTTCGCCCGTCGAGCAGTCCTTTGCATCAACACCTTTGTCAGCAAACACTGCTTGCAAGTCAGCGCGGTGCGGTCCAACCAACGTGCGTCCGGCGGCCATGTCGCGGTTGCGATTGTCGGCAAGCATCGCGCGCATATCTTCAGCGATCGGGTCCGGGGTGGTCAGGGTTAGTGTCGCCGTAGGAAAAGCAGTTGTTGCGGCGTCTTGCGCTCTGGACAAGGCCACGATCGTGCGTTCCCGGTTTGCTTGGATCACGGCGCCCGCCTCAGCCATTTGCGATTCAAGCGCGGTGTACCAATGCGCGTCGCGCACCATGTCTTTGAGCAATCGATTCCGTTCACGCATGGATTTTTCATACGACAAAACTGCCTCGGCGTGATGCGGTTCAAAACTGAGCGTCGCGCGGTCCAAAAACCGTCGTCGCCCATCGGCCCCTTCGATCCAAAGCCGATCCATCGCGGGCACCAGCCAAAGTATACGCGCGACCCGGCCAAGCGCGACTTGCGGTGCAGATTTCCCGTCGATGCGAAGCTGACGTGCTGCGCCAGCCTCGGCCCACGTTTCAAGCTCATGCGTTTGTTGCAGTGATTGCAAATTCGCCGTGATTTTCCACCCCAATGCTTCAGGGCGGCGGGTCAAATCATCTGTCGCAGCCCGGCGCAAACCACGCCCCGGCGACAAAAGCGACAAGGCTTCAATCAGGTTAGTTTTGCCCGCACCGTTGGGCCCAAACAGTGCAAGCGGACGCGGATCAAGGTCAAGCACAACCCGTTTATGCGACCGAAAGTGCGAAAGCACCACCTGAGAGAAAGAAAGGCCTGTCATATCTGTCGGCAAAGGTTTTGCACAAACCTTTGAGCAAAAATTCTACGAATTTTCAGGCCCGTCAAACCCGCATCGGCATGACAACATAAACTGCTGACATATCATTGCCTTCGCGCATCAAAGTCGGATCACCCGATGAATTGAACATGAACACCGCGTTTTCGCGATCTACTTGGCTGGCAATTTCCAACAGATATTTCGCGTTAAACCCAATTTCTAACCGCTCATCGCCGTAGGCTACGGCCAGTTCTTCTTCGGCGGCGCCGCTATCTGGCGCATTCACGGATAGAATCAAACGGTCTTCGTCCAGCGATAGTTTTACCGCACGCGACCGTTCAGACGACACCGTTGCAACGCGGTCGACGGCTTTCGCAAATTCGCTTGCGTCAACTTCCATCCGGCGTGTGTTGCCTTGCGGAATGACACGTGTGTAATCGGGGAAAGTTCCGTCGATTACCTTTGAAATCAATGTGATGTCTGGTGTGGCGAAACGAATCTTGGTTTCAGAGACCGACACCGCGATTTTCATTTCGTCGTCGTCCAGCAGCTTACGCAGCTCACCCACGGTTTTACGTGGGACAATAACCCCAGCCATTTCGGCGGCCCCTTCGGGCAGTTCAGCATCGATCCGCGCCAAACGGTGGCCATCGGTCGCCACGCAGCGCAGCACCTTGCCGCCATCGCTTTCGGCGACATGCATGTAAACGCCGTTCAGGTAATACCGCGTTTCTTCGGTCGAGATCGCGAATTTCGATTTATCGAACAAACGACGCAGCACAGGCGCAGGCGCTGCAAAATTCGCCGCGTATTCCGATGTCGCCATCACTGGGAAATCTTCTTTGGGCAATGTCGCGAGCGAGAAATTCGACCGCCCTGCTTCGATTGTAAGACGCCCGGATGCACCATCTTCTGTCAATGACACCAGTGCGCCATCGGGCAGTTTGCGGACAATTTCGTTCAACGTAACCGCCGACACTGTGGTCGCACCGGGGCGTTCCACCACGGCGGGGGCACGATCGACAACTTCGATATCAAGGTCGGTTGCGCGGAACTGCACCTCGGCGCCTTCGGCCTCGATCAGCACGTTGGCGAGGATCGGGATTGTGTTGCGCCGCTCAACAACAGATTGGGCCTGTGCAACCGCCTTTAGCAAGGCTGCGCGTTCGATGCTAAATTTCATGTCCCAATGCTCCGCATATCTTGGTGGCTTGGCCGCCGGGACGGGAAATGTACTGCATTTCCCCGGCGGCTCAAGTACTTTTATTTGACTGTTAACGATGGGCGCAGCCGCGTCAAGCGAGGTTACTCCTCGAGAGCGCGCCGCAGTAGTTCAAGGTCATCCGCGATTTGGCTATCGGTGACTTTCAGTTCTTCGATCCGCTTTACGCCGTGCATGACAGTTGTGTGGTCACGGCCACCAAAACGGCGCCCGATTTCGGGCAGTGACCGGCTGGTCATACGCTTGGCCAAGAACATCGCAATCTGACGTGGGCGGGCATAGTTGCGCACGCGTTTTGGACCAATCATATCTGACAGGCGGATGTTGTAATGCTCGGAAACCTTACGCTGGATTTCTTCAACGGTAACCTTGCGATCAGAGGCTTTAAGCACATCCGATAGGCAATCTTGCGTCAATTCCAACGTGATTTCACGCCCCACAAGCGAGGCAAACGCGAACAGGCGGGTCAGCGCACCTTCCAGCACACGGACGTTGGTTGAAATACGGTGCGCAAGGAATTCCAAAACACCCGGTACGATTTCAAGATCCGGGTACTGCGCCGCGTATACATCAACCTTCGACTGTAGGATACCCAAACGCAGTTCGTAATCAGTTGGATGTAAATCAACAACCAAGCCACATTGCAGGCGTGATTTAATCCGCTCTTCTAGGTCTTTGATTTCACCGGGCGCGCGATCAGCAGAAATGATGATCTGCTTTTGGCCGTCAACCAGCGCGTTGAAGGTGTGAAAAAACTCTTCTTGGGTGCTGTCTTTTCCGCCGATGAACTGCACATCATCAACCATCAGCACGTCAACGGATCGGAACAGCTGTTTGAAGTCCATCATTTTACGTTCGCGTAAAGCAGTAATGAAACGGTACATGAACTGTTCTGCCGACAGGTACAGCACATTCAGTTCGGGCGAACGCTGTTTTAGTTCGTGCGCAATGGCATGCATCAGGTGGGTTTTCCCAAGCCCGACGCCGCCGTATAAAAACAAGGGGTTAAACGTTACGGGACCACCATCAGCCACACGGCGCGCGGCCGCATGGGCCAATTCATTGGGCTTACCGACGACAAAAGTGTCAAACGTAAACCGCTGGTCAAGCGGCGCGCCAGAAATGTCAGCGGTCGCCGTGGGTTTTGGCGCAGGGGCGGCTTTGGGCGCTGCCGCAGCAGGTGCGTTTTTCGCAGGCACCGCGAATTCGAGCCGCCGAACAGAGGCACCCGTCTGGTTCATATGATAGATAATCTGGTCGCCGAAATTTTGCGAAACATAGTTGCCAATGAAATTTGTTGGCACGTGAAAAGTCATTACGCCGGCTGAAATACCTGAAAAGGCAAGCGGTTCAATCCAGCTCGAAAAATTATTCACCCCAAGTGCCGTCTTTAAGGTTGATTGTACTTTTGCCCAAGTTTCGTTCGTCATCTTAAATATATGTCCCCACACACATGTCTCCATCTTTGGGGCATTCGCCCCAAACGACCCACATATTTCAAAAGACAAAAGATCACCTGTGCTTAAGCGTGTCCCCACTTAAACAAGTCTCGTTTGTCAAATTCATAGGCCTGGGCGCTTACGTGCCAAGCAAAATTGGCAGCAAGACGCCTGAGCGGCAGACAAGGCAACATAACCGACAAGATCACCAAAGAGCAGCCTTTGATAACCGTGCAGATCTGCGTTGTAAGCGGCAGCTACAAAGAATGATGTAGCACCCGCCAGCGCAGCATGAGATTTCGTGACAGTTTAATATAATGCAGAAAAATAAAGCTATTCTGCACCAAGATGCTGCCAATCCCTCATGTCCCCCCGGAACGATGTGAATCGCTCAGCTAAACTAGCAAGCTCTTCGCGGAGGCTTCAACACAACATCGTCCTTGACTCTAAGATTGCGTGAAAAGAATCTATCTGCCCGCGAAATCGGAGAAATTCAGCGCAAAAACACAACACTTGCGCAAAAAAGACGCGCCCTGTTACGGACGCGTCTTTTAGCAATAATCCGCTAAGGCAGTGTAGAATCAGGCGACTTAGGCGATGGCCTTCACACGAGCGGCCAAGCGCGAAATTTTGCGCGCGGCTGTGTTTTTGTGAACGACGCCTTTTGTAACACCGCGCATCAGTTCTGGCTGTGCTGCCTTCAGTGCTGCGGCAGCAGCGTCTTTGTCGCCAGAAGCAATCGCTTCTTCAACAAAACGCAAGTATGTGCGGATACGTGAACGGCGCATTTTGTTGACCGCAAAACGTGCTTCGTTCTGACGGGCGCGTTTTTTCGCTTGTGGTGTATTTGCCATGTGGTCTTTCCCTTCGTCGGGTCAAATTAAAATTCAATAGCGCAATAAGCCCCGACCGGGTTCAGAACCGGTTGTTCTGGCCAAAGCGGGCCTCACACGCATGTACGCCGCAGCGCATAGGCCACTTTCATCAACAATGCAACGCCAATTTACAGATCAATATACGCGCTTTGAATAGTCCTGATACAATTCCTCTAGCTCTTCTATTTTGTGCAGCTTCACAGCCAGCAAATGATAGAGCGCGGCCCGATCTTAGATGTTTGTTGTCTCGCCCGCCGACACGGCGTCCAAGATTCTACGAATATCAGACCAGACTTGCGCGATATCATCAAGCGAGGCGGCAATTTCAGGTGTCGGCGCTGGGCGCAGGCCAAGCTCAGGTAGCCCGTTGGTTAAACCTGCCATGCTCGCTTCAAAATGACCAATCGTTTTACGCAAATCCGCGACCATTTCTTCGTTGCCCTCTCCTGCCCATGTCCGGCAAGATTCATATGCAATACGCTGGGTAAACATCGCCATGCGCCCGGACACTTCGAGATTAAGCATATCCGATTGAAGCAGTTCGACCGGGTTGGAATATTCCGCCTCGATTTCCACCAATAGATGGTAGGTCGCATCCAGCATTGGGTCAGCTGACGCATAGACCAGCATCGCCGCGTCAAGATCGCGAGGGTCGTTCAATACGCTTATGGCAGCCTCATGAATGGGCTCCCATACGTGGACCAACTCATTAATTTCACGCACAACCCGCGGCAAGCGCTCTGCGCCGATAATGCCAAGGTTCTCATTCCCATCGCGCAAAGCGACAATCGCAAGATCAAAATGCGCAACGCTGGCGTTGAGCAAGTCGCTTGCCTCTTCGACATCCACATCATGCGAAAGGTAGCAAACAGCGGCGGGTATCTCTTGTGAAAGAGTCCGCAAAAGATCTGCCGCGACAACCCTGTTCGCCGCGCCATGGTCCGTGATAATGTTACTTTGTTCAACCTGTACAAAGTGATCCAGAAATTGATCGGCGCTGGCATCACCTGTCTGCAAAAAAACTGACAATGCGACCGAAGCCACCGACAGAATCGGCACCCCAAAATATGACATGTCTTCCCTCTCCTAAAACCTCAACGAATCAAACCAATGAATGCGCTCGATTCGATTATAATTTTATGGCTTAGGTTGAAAACATCACCAGCAAGGCAATCATGGGTTTAATTCGAACTTTAGCGGTCGCGGAATTGGGGTTCACGCTTTTCAAGAAAAGCAGCCATACCTTCGGACTGGTCTTCTGTCGCGAACAACGACTGAAACAACCGCCGTTCATAACTTAAACCTTCAGCCAAGGTCGTTTCATAAGCTCGATCCACGGCTTCCTTGGCAGCGATCACCGCAATTTGGGACTTCTCCGCGATTTTCTCGGCGGTCGCGCGTGTTTCCGCCATTAATTTTTTTGCAGGAACCACGCGGCTGACAAGCCCGCTGCTTTCTGCCTCTTGCGCATCCATAAAGCGGCCCGTCAGATGCATCTCCATCGATTTCGCCTTGCCGACAAAGCGGGTCAACCGTTGCGTCCCGCCAAGACCAGCAACAACCCCAAGGTTAATTTCAGGTTGGCCAAATTTTGCGTTATCTGCTGCAATAATGAAATCACACATCATGGCCAATTCGCAGCCCCCGCCCAGCGCATATCCAGCAACGGCGGCAATGATCGGTTTGCGGGTATTGTTAAAACGGGTGGTTTCGCTTTCGAAAAACCGCGTGCTGTACATATCAACAAACGTCTTATCAGCCATTTCGGCAACGTCGGCGCCGGCGGCAAATGCCTTTTCCGACCCAGCAATGATGATGCAACGCACCTTGTCGTTTGCGTCGGCCTGTTCCAGCGCCGTGCAGAGTTCGCGCAACAACGGCCCGTTCAGGGCATTCATCGCATTGGGGCGGTTCAATGTGATCGTCGCAATTGAATCGCTAATGTCGACAATGATTTTTTCAAAGGCCATGCTTGTGCTTTCTGTAACCACGAATTGTCTTAGTGCTTAGCAAAGGGGAGAAACGGCGCAAGTTATCTTTGGCATTGCGGGCAAAAGAAAGATGAGCGTCCCGACTGTACGATTCGCTGGATTGTCTTTTGACATCCGGGTGTTACGCATGTTTTTCCTTCTTGTCCGTAAACCCGAAAAACATGTTGAAAATATCCCAACTCACCATCTGATTGCCGAAAATCCCGCAATGAGGACCCACCTGCAGCGATCGCTTCTTCTAGCACTTCACGGATCAACGGCACCAAAGTCGCAATCCGCTTTGCGCTGATTTGTCCAGCTTTACGCTTGGGGTGGATGCCCGCGCGAAACAAGACCTCGCACACATAAATATTCCCCAACCCAGCAACAATGGTTTGGTCAAGCAGTGCAGTTTTGATCGGGGTGTTCTTCCCCTTCAACCGACCCATCAGATATGTTTCGTTAAATGCATTGCCCAACGGTTCCGGGCCAATATCGCGCATGAGCCAATGATCATCTTGGGTCGCCGTGTCCAACAGGTCCATCGCCCCAAAACGACGCGCATCGTTAAATGTAACCCGCGCACCGTTCTCCATATGCAGCACAACATGGTCATGTTTGGCGGGCACGGGGTGCGGGTGATGGAATTCACCGACCTTTACGCCGGACACCAACATGCGCCCCGACATGCCCAAGTGAATAAGCAACGTTTCACCGCTATCCAAATCCACCAGAATATATTTTGATCGCCGCCTTAGGCCCAAAACACGGGTATCTTTCAACCGCGCCGCCATATTTTCAGGAAACGGCCAGCGCAGATCAGGGCGGTTCACATCCGCGGCCACGATCATTTGGCCTTCCATCGCAGGGGAAATCCCTGCTTTGACGGTTTCCACTTCGGGCAGTTCAGGCATTATGACTCACAGTTCTTTTCGATTTGTGCGTGCGCATATGTCAAGAAAGGGCGAATGCCGACAAGGTATTTCATGACCTCGGCTTTCTTTCCATCTGCCGTGCGCACAATATATGCATAGTGGCCATTATCGCGTAGCGACACCACATCGTGCCATACAAAATCAACCTCGCGAAAGAACCAATCTTTGTGAATAACGCCGTACTGATCGTACCGAAGTTCATACAGGTTCGTATACAGCAGACTATAGGCGACGATCACACTCACCCCAACTTTTAGGTAGGGAATATCGGGCACATAATCTGCGCCGCCTAGCCACACCATCCACAAGAGTGCCCCGCTTACCCCGAGGCTGATCAGCCGCAAACCGATTGTCGGACGCAAAACCGTTTCATTTAGCGACTGCTGCGGCGCGGCATTTTTTCCAACACCCGCGATGAGACTTATATCTGTGGGCAGATTACTCAATTGTGTCTTGGCAAGCCGCGTTTGCGCAACCTCGCGCCCATCGCTGTCACGCACATTGGTAAAACCATTCACCCGTTTTTTGAAACGGAACCACAAGTAATAGCCCCCGCAAAGCACCGCCAACCAGAAAATGATCCCAAAAACACTAAAAAATGCGCCAAGCATGTTTGTTCGGTCCCCCGTGGCAGATTGACAGTTTGTCTATTGCCTCAACTGCGTATAACCCATTTGGGACAGTATTCGGGCGAAAGATTGACATGACCGACAAGCCAGAGACAACCACCCACTTTGGGTTTGAAACCGTGCCAGAAGGCGACAAAGCAGGCCGCGTGCAGGGCGTGTTTTCCTCCGTGGCCAGCAAGTATGACATTATGAATGATGTCATGTCCGTGGGCATTCACCGGGTTTGGAAAGATGCGATGATGGATTGGTTGGCTCCGCGTCCCGGCCAACGGCTGCTAGATGTGGCGGGTGGAACGGGCGATATTTCGTTCCGCTTCTTGAAACGCGCTGGGCATGGGCATTCGACCGTGCTCGATATTACCGAATCTATGCTGGTCGAGGGCCGCAAACGCGCCGAAGCCGAACGCATGTCAGACAGCCTTGACTGGGTTGTCGGCGACGCGATGGCCCTGCCTTTTGATGACAACACATTCGACGTTTACACCATCAGCTTTGGCATTCGCAACGTGACCCGCCCCCAAGAAGCGCTGAACGAAGCCTACCGAGTGCTCAAACCCGGCGGACGTTTGATGGTTCTGGAATTCAGCCAACTGCCGAATCCGATGATGCAGGCCGCATATGACGCCTATTCGTTTAACGTCATCCCGCGCATGGGGCAGCTGATTGCGGGCGACCGTGATAGTTACCAATATCTCGTCGAATCGATCCGCAACTTCCCTGACCAAGACACATTCTTGGGGATGCTACGCACTGCGGGCTTTGGAAATGCGAAATATCGCAACCTATCGCTGGGCATTGCGGCGCTGCATTCGGGCTGGAAACTTTAATATGCGCGGGCCTCACAACATTATCCGCCTGATCAGAACGGGTGCGACGTTTGAACGAACGGGCGCGATGAAGGTTGTTCTGGACGCATTAGACGCGGGACCGGTTCTGCGTATCGCGTTGCGTGCACTTGTCTGGCCTGTCCAGTGGCTCGGGTATGAAGGCGACAAGTCGATGCCCCCAGCAACGCGGGCGCTGACGGCACTTGGTCCTGCCTATATAAAGTTCGGTCAGGTTCTTTCGACCCGGCCAGATGTCGTCGGCGACGACATGGCGCAACAACTACGGGTCTTGCAGGACCAGCTTCCGCCGTTTTCAATGGCTGCGGCCAAGGCCGCGATCCAAAGTGAACTGGGCGCATCAACCGATGATCTGTTCACCACATTTTCGGAACCCGTCGCCGCCGCATCATTGGCCCAAGTCCACAAAGCACATTTGGCAGACACCGGCGAAGCCGTCGCCGTAAAAGTCCTGCGTCCCGGCATCGAAAAAGCGTTTCGCAAAGACATCGACGCCTTCTACTTTGCGGCCCGCGCGATTGAGTTTCTTTCACCATCATCCCGCCGACTACGCCCCATAGATGTGGTCACCCATTTCGAAGGTATCGTGATGGGCGAACTGGATTTGCGGTTGGAAAGCTCTGCCGCGGCAGAGTTCGCGACCAACACCGAAGGTGACGCAGGCTTTCAAGTGCCGCGAATCCGGTGGCACCTGTCCAGCCGACGTGTGATGACGCTTGATTGGGCAGAGGGCGGGAGTATTGGCGATAATGCAGCGCTTGACGCCGCCGGCCTTGACCGCAGTGTTCTTGCCACACGGGTGCTGCAGTTGTTTCTGAACCAAGCATTGCGCGACGGTTTTTTCCACGGCGACATGCATCAAGGCAATCTAAAAGTCGCTGCGAACGGCGATATCATTGCCTATGATTTTGGGATCATGGGGCGGATTGATGAATACACCCGCCGGGTCTACGCCGAGATCCTTTTTGGGTTCATTCGCAAGGATTATCAGCGCGTTGCCGAAGTCCACTTCGAAGCGGGCTATGTTCCGGCGGACCAAGATGTCGACGAATTTGCCCGTGCGTTGCGCGCTGTGGGCGAGCCGATATTTGGAATGGATGCCAGCCATATTTCTATGGCCCGCTTATTGAATTATCTCTTTGAAGTGACCGAACGTTTCGGCATGGAAACCCGTACCGAATTGATTTTGCTACAAAGAACCATGGTTGTTGTTGAAGGTGTCGCGAGGTCGCTTGATCCACATATGAACATTTGGCAAGATGCTAAACCCGTTGTCGAAAACTACATAAAGCAAAGCATTGGACCAAAGGCATTGCTGCGTGATCTCGGCAAAACCATGATGATCTTGTCTCGGTTCGGGCCGCAATTGCCCCGTATCGCCGAAGAGACCCTGATCCGCCGCAACAATCCAACACCACCTCTTCAGCAAAACACTATCGCCGATGGCATAAAGTGGATGCTTCTTGGTGCTGGGTTAGTAGCGCTTGGTGTATGGATCAGTGCGGTTCTTTAGGCCTCCGGATCGCGCAATGCACTGACTTGTGATGTTGCAACCGCGACATCACCTTCTAGGATCAATATCGTCTCGCCTGCCTGCGCACGTACTTCGGTGACGGTACTATACACCTCCACCGCGTCTTGGGTCAGGATTTCGCCATCAAGTGAGCTCGTCAGTTCGAAAGAATAAAGCCCATCCGCGAATGGGTAGCCGCCTGTATCCACACCCGCCCATTCAATTGGATCAGCACTAATCGGAACCTCAAAACGCTGCACCTCAACCCCCAATTCATTGCGCACGACAACTTCGGCATGATCAGCGAGCGCCGCAGGGTTCGGTGACAATGTGACGGGTTGGCCATCAAAATATGCAGGTGTCGCGGCGCGCGCCTCTTTGCCGACCCAGGCAGCCATATCGGCAAGCCCGCCTGACGTTAACTGCACGCTAAGCGCTTTAAGCAGATCATTTGTCATCACCGCCTGCTCAAGCCCCGAAAATGTTGCAAGCTGTGTCGCATAATCGGTTGAATCGACCGGATTGAGCGGGTCCTGGTTTTGCATTTGCACCGTCAACATATTGAGAAACATTTCAAAATCCGCGCTGATACCTGTTGTCGTCGCGGGAGACGACGTGGTCGTTGTCGCAGTGGTCTGAGTTGTATCGGTTACTTCCATGGAAGACTCCTATAGTTTGATGTCCAAACCGCTTATGCTTACGATCTGTATTTCTTGTTGAATTAAGACCTCGTCGGCCTCGTCGGCTTGATCATATGCACCTTCAGTAGCGCTCTGGTGTGACTGCGATGCATTTTCACGCTGCCCAAAGGAAAATGAGATGTCATTGTAACCAAGTTCCCGAAACTCTTGGCTCAGCGTCTCAATATGCTTGCGCAGAAGGTCCGCTGTTTCTTGGCGCTCTGCGGAGATGGTCAATGTAATGGCCGTATCGATCACGGACATTGTCATCCGTACGCGCCCCAGCTCTTCGGGGTTAAGTGAAATTTCTGTAGGACGGCCCGACCGCTCTGTCACCGCAACAGCAATCTGCGATGCCACGTGACGGGCCGTATCGACCTGCGCTGTCGTCGCCGGTTGGCTGACAAGCGCTTGGGTCTGCAAGACGCGATCCGCCTGCGCGACAAACAATGGTTCAATTTCTGCAGGCACCGCGGGGCCATATGCAGCGAGCGTCTCTCTTTGAAATGCAGCAACAATAGGTGCTGTCGTTGCGGAAGGAACCACGCGTGAGACATGGTCTTTATGCGAAGCTGGGGCCAGCTCCTGCAATTGCGGCCTTGGTACAGATCGGCCTTGATCCACAGCGGTCGATTTCGGACCCAGCCCAGGTGTGATTTGCGCTATTTTTGACGTGTCTTGATCGACCCTGTACACTGTTTTTTGAACACCCAGCCGGTCATTTAGCGATGCTTTTGACATATCAAAACGATCATCACGCACCATCTTTAACCTATCTCGAGTATCAGTTTGCAGCCCAATCACGGTTTGTGGAATGTCCCGAACTTTGTGCGGCCCCGATTGCTCTGGCGAAGGTGTTCGTTGTCTTTCAAGAACGAGCCGTTCATGTTTCTCAGGTACCTCAATCGGCGGGACCTTTACGGTGGTGCTGTCTCGCGAAAATGGTTTATTTCCTATGGACGCAGAACTGGCAGCAGACTTGACCTCAACTTGTTGTCCTTCATCGCGCCCCATGTTTGGCGGCACCGGATGCGCCACCACTCCCAATATTTCACCAAACGGAACATCATCATCCTGATCTCGGCTGATCTCGGCCGCGTCAGGCTCAACGGCAACCTCGGCCTGTTCCGTGCCCTCAGCACCTTCGCCCGCCGCAAGCCCATCTAGCAAATCGGCAAACCTCGCCCCCCCTTCGGCAACCGATAGGGTTTCGCCATGGGTTGGGGTCAGCGCACTGGTATTGGCCGCGTCTGGCTGCAAGAAGGGTATCATCGGCGCTCCGGTTGAATTTATGGACCCACTCTTTTTCTCTGGAAATACTTACTGATTGTTTACGGATCACTGGCAAAGTGAAAAAAATTTGACGGAGAACCCGATGACAACCACCCCAGTGTTACCTGCCCCCCGCTCAGCGCCGACCTTGCCTGACTACATACAAAACGATGCGAAACTGCGTGAGGCCGCGCAGCAACTTGAGGTATCGTTTTTGGCAGAAATGCTAAAGTCCACTGGGCTTGGCACCCAAGTCAGCGCGTTCGGAGGCGGTGCTGGAGAGGAACACTTTGGATCGTTCCTGCGCGAATCTCAGGCGAATGAGATGGTGAAATCAGGGGGAATCGGCCTTGCCGAGGCTCTATTCGAGGCAATGAAAGCAAAATGGCATGCATGACTCTGTTGTCACATCACTTTTTACGACACTTGAGGCGGAACGTTCCGCGCTCCTATCAGGAAAATTCCACCTGCTCCTTGCGCTCGAAGAAACAAAATCAGCGCAGTTTCAAGACCTCGAAAACCGGAAGCCCACGACAGAAAACCTGCAAGCGATTCGCCTCGGGCTCACTGAAAATCAGCGTTTGTTTGCTGCTGCAATTGCTGGGATTAAATCTGCGCGAAACCGCATTGACGCGCTGCAGAACGTGCGTACAGGGCTGCATGTCTATGATGAATTCGGGGCAATGGCGATCGTTGCAGTGCAACAACCTGCAATCGAAAAGAAGGCTTAAATTGGATCAAATTTTCAGCTTTTGAACAACTGGCGTTAACGCATTGTTTATAGAAGTTTGGTCACTTAGCGACACCGCCAAAACGGCTAACTGCCCACCCAATACGGCGCAGCAAATATCGTCAGAATGACGTTTCATTCCGTGGAATATCCGCGGTTTCCTGAACAAACCCGGCGCAAAAGCGCCCATCAAATAGGACCATGAAACATGGCTACTTTCCACGCCCCGCCGTGGTGGCCACCACCACCAACAACCTTTTTGCGTTTAATAATCACCGGAGCATTTGAATTTGCACCCATTTCGCCACCTCATAGTTCACCCAATACCATCGATAGCGGTAGGGGTATGAAGGCAGGTTTAACGATTGGCTTTATGACAAATTGAGCGGGTTTAGTGATCAGCGACCTCTTGTTCGAACAGAACACTGCCTTTGGGGACAAACGGCGCACCAAGATGCGTATCTATCTCAGCACGAATGGCATCTAACGCATCCCGCGCGGCCAAAAACGCACGTGTCAGCGCAACAAAGGGGACACCAAATTCGCCACGTTCATCGCAGGCGCGCAAATCCTCTTCAAGCGCTTGCAGATCTCGCCGCGCCGCATAGAGCCGCCCCCAGATACGCCCAAGTTCGTCATCGCGCGGCAATATCCGGTCGGCCAAGCGATCAAGCAGCGCTTTTTGCCTTGCGGTCACAGAGTGGTGCTGTTCATGCGCCCCAGTTTCTAGGCGCAATTGCAGCACCACGATCCGATCAAGCAGATCGGCGGCCGCCAAAGGGACAAGTATATCGTTCATGCCAAACTTTCTCATTCGCCTCAACGCTACGGTGAAAACCTTTCCGGAATGTGTTCAAAAGCCCGCTCAATGGCCAAAGCCCACCGGTGAAACCAACCTTGGATGCGAATAAAAGTCAAAAGAGGCACCGTACGGTGCCCCAATTAAACCGCTTGATCGCGCGCGTGGTCTGTGTCTGAACACACGGCGCGGTCCAAAACGCGCTGTAGTGCTGCGCCGCGCGCAAAGTCAGGGCTTACCTGCGTTTGGGATCGGATTGCATCAATAAAACGGGTGTAATTGGACGCAACTGCGCGCAATGACACATCAGTCCAAGCTGCAGTGAGCATGTCGCCACCGATGCAGGACCGCAATGTGCTAATCTCATTTTCGAACTGCACCTCAAGCCCGCCATCGGTCCCAAACAAGCGCAACCGCAGGTCGTTGATATGACCGCTGGCAAACCGGCTGGCGTGGATCACGCCGATTGCGCCGTTTTCAAGCGCGACTTGCATTGTCATACTGTCGTTGGCATCAAGCGGGTACGCGCCAATCTGATTGCTCGCAGCCTTTTCAAATGTCTTGAGCCGACAGGACACGCGCGCCGTATCTGACCCGGCGGCAAATGTCGCGAAATCCAAAATATGTACACCAACATCACCCAAGACGCCCATCGACCCGTGCTGCATGGACAGCCGCCAGAGCCATTGGTCCTCGACCCGCCAGTCGCCCCATGCGGGTTGGGTCAGCCAGCTTTGTAGATAAGAGGCCTCAAAATGACGCACAGCCCCGATTTTACCCGCTGCGACCATTTCTGCCGCCTGCATCAGCGCGGGCACATTACGGTAGGTGAGATTGACCATATTCACCACGCCGGCAGCCTGTGCCGCGCGCGCCATTTCTTCGGCATCACCGGCGTTTACCGCTAGCGGTTTCTCGCAAAGTACATGTTTTCCTGCGGCAAGGAACGGCATGGTCGTGACGTGGTGAATGGCATCGGGCGTGACGTTTGACACCGCATCAAATTCACTCCATGCGAGCGCCTCTTGGATATCATCAAACGCATGGGTAATCCCATGTTTAGCGTTAAATGCATGCAGGTTTTGCGCATTCGGATCAACACCCGCGACGACCTCTACCCCATCCATCGCGGCATAGCTTTCGGCATGCTGGTTCGCCATGCCACCAGTGCCAATGATCAATACACGGATCACTTGAAACCCTCTTCGCCGTCTTGATGCAAACGCGGTCCGCGTTCGGTGATCGGTTCCAGCGCTTGATCAACAGGCACGTTGGGGGCGTCATTCACTTGGGCAATGCGCGGGGCCGGATTATGTGCCCAGCGCACGGCATTGTGCAAAACGCGCTGCACATTTGGGTCGTGATAGGTGGGGTAGGTTTCATGCCCCGGACGGAAATAGAAAACATTCCCCGCGCCACGCTTGTAGGTCAGCCCCGAACGGAACACCTCGCCGCCTTGGAACCAACTGATAAACACGGTTTCAAGCGGTTCAGGCACGCCAAAAGGTTCGCCGTACATTTCTTCGTTCTCAAGCTCGAAATGATCGGGTAGCCCCGCTGCAATCGGATGATTGCGCGAGGTCACCCATAGCCGTTCACGTTCGCCCGCCTCACGCCACGTCAGGTTGCAGGGCGTGCCCATAAGGCGTTTAAAAATCTTGGCAAAATGCGCGGAATGCAACAAAATAAGCCCCATACCCGCATTCACATGGTCAGCGACACGTTCGACAACCTCGTCAGACACATCACCATGCGCGGCGTGGCCCCACCAAAGCAACACATCCGTTTGGCCAAGCCTTTCTTCGTGCAGCCCATGTTCAGGGTCTTGTAGCGTCGCGGTTTCAGCCTGAACCCCATCGCCGTTTAGCGCGGCAGCAATCGCACTGTGCATCCCGTCGGGATAGATGTCGGACACCACTTTATTGGTTTTCTCATGGACGTTCTCGCCCCATACTACCACACGAATTGTCATCGGCGTCTCCTCCTCTCAAAGCGCTTTGGGAGACGTTGCGCCAGAGATACGCTGAACGCAAGATGCCGTACGCGGATGGGGTGCAATTTCACCAGTCCACCGTTATAGCTGAGCGCACACATCGGGGCAGTGGTTATGTCAAAGCAAATGATTCCAGCGTGGGTAGATGGCGGTCTTACTCCCGTTGAAAAGCTAGAGGTCCACCAAAAGGGCCTGAAACATAAGGCCGTCAGCGTCTTTTTGATGCAAGGCGAGCGTGTGCTCATCCAGCAGCGCGCGCTAGAGAAATACCATACACCGGGGATGTGGGCGAACACCTGCTGCACCCATCCGCTGTGGAATGAGACCGACGACCACTGCGCCACGCGCCGCTTAGCACAAGAGCTAGGCATCACCGGTATTCCCCTGACCTACCGCGACACGATTGAATACCGCGCCGACGTTGGCGATGCGTTGATTGAACATGAGGTTGTCGCTATTTTCACAGGTCAGACGCCCGCGGGTCTGACGTTCACCCCCAACCCAGAGGAGGTCATGGGGACGCGGTGGGTTAGTTTTGATGATCTTGCGACGGATATGGCCCGCACCCCTGAAAACTATACTCCGTGGCTGCACATCTATCTTCGTGACCACGCTGCGACGATTTTGGGCGGCGAGCGCTAAGGGGTTTTCGTCCAGCCCAATCCGGTGTTTATGGGCTATATAAGAAGGAATGCATCATGTCGCTTTGGGTTTTTGGATACGGATCATTGCTCTGGAATCCCGGTTTTGTCCCGGCACAAACGGTCAAAGCCTGCTTACACGACTATCACCGCAGCTTTTGCATGCTTTCAATCCACCATCGTGGGTCCGAAGAAGAACCGGGGCTTGTGCTTGCGCTTGACGCGGCACCGGGCGGGCGCTGCACAGGGGTAGCGTTTCAGGTTAAACCCGATGAGGAAGACAAGGTTTTGGGCGAATTGCGCGCACGCGAGCTCGTGTCCTCAGCTTATTTTGAGCAGCACGTCGATTTACGCACAGATAACGGTGAAACGATCCGCGCCTTGGCCTATGTCATCGACCCCGACCACGAACAGTATTGCCAATTCGCACTTGAAAAACAGGCGCAAATGATTGCGACAGCCGTCGGTGGACGCGGGCCAAATACTGAATACCTCTACAATACCGCCGCCCATTTAGACCAAATGAATATCCGCGACACCGAAATGGCTTGGCTTGTCGCTCGCGTGCGTGCCTTGACGGCAACATGAATTCACCGCCATTATATTTTATATACGCCGCAACCAGCCGATAATGGTATGAGGCGATAGGGTAATTCAGGAATAAGGACTCCCATCTTGTCTGACAAACGGGAAGCCAAAGCGCCGCCGCAATTTTCACAGCCAATTCGGCAGATCATTTTCATGCTCGTCGTTCTTGGACTGGTTGGGGCTGGGTTTTACCTTGGGCTTAGCCAGCTGATGGCGATCTACAATTCCAACCCCTATTTGAACGCCGTGATCCTGACAGTGTTTGCGCTTGGGGTTTTGTCCTGCGTCAATCAGGTGTTTCAACTGATGAAATCAGTCGGCTGGATCGAACATTTCGCCAAGGAGACGGGCGGACACAACTTTACGAAAGCGCCGTCATTGCTTGCGCCTTTGGCGACATTGCTGCGGTCGCGTGGGGCGCGCACGCAAGTATCATCCAGCTCAGGACGCTCTATCCTTGATTCCGTCGCGCAGCGGATAGACGAAGACCGTGAAATCACCCGCTATATCGGGAATGTACTGATCTTTCTTGGTCTTTTGGGGACATTCTATGGGCTAGCGACAACCGTTCCAGCCTTGGTCGATACCATCAGGTCACTTAATCCCGGAGAAGGCGAAAGCGGCGCTGACATTTTTAACCGTCTGCAAGCCGGGCTTGAGGCACAATTAGGCGGCATGGGCACCGCATTTTCCAGCTCCCTTTTAGGTCTTGCTGGATCATTGATTGTCGGGTTGCTTGAACTGTTTGCTGGCCACGGACAAAACCGGTTTTATCGCGAACTCGAAGAATGGCTATCGACCATCACCCGCGTCGGTATCGACGGTGAAGAAGGCGGCGGTATTGGTGGGCTCGATGCATTTGCTGATCAACTGAGCGAATTGATGGACACAATGCAAATGACCATCGGTCAGAACGACGCGGATCGCGAACAAACTGATCAACGCTTTGCCAAGCTTGCTGCCGCAGTTGAACAGCTTGCACACATCACGACGGCCAGCAGCAATAACAACGTCTTTGAACGGATCGCAGAAGGCCAAGAAAAGCTGATCAAAAAACTTGATGATAGCGGCATGGAGGGCATCGACGCCGAAAGCCGCATGCGTCTGCGGTCGATCGACGTGCAAATGTTGCGCATCCTCGAAGAAATGTCCGCTGGACGCCAAGAAGCGATCGGCGATCTACGTATGGATCTGGCCAATCTGGCCAGTGCGATCCGGGAACGGGGCTAACCCATGGCGCTGAGCCGCAGAAAATCCAACCGTTTCCAAAACGCCATCTGGCCGGGCTTTGTTGACGCGATGACTGGGCTCTTGCTGGTGTTGATGTTCGTACTGACCATTTTCATGGTGATCCAATTTGTGCTGCGCCAAACGATTACCGGCCAAGAAAGCGAACTTGAAGCGCTCAACATTGAGGTCGCGGCGCTGGCCAGCACCCTTGGGCTCGCGCAAGATCGCAACACTGCATTGTCAGCCGATCTTGATGCCGCCAACGCTGAAGCCACCCGACAAGCCAATCGGATTGTATCGCTTTTAGCCGACCGGGACGCACAGGACGCGGCTTTAGCGCAAGCGCAAACCGACATCACAGCGTTCGAAGCGCAAGTTGCGGGGCTGTTATCGGACCGAGAGGCCGCGCTTGTAAATATTACCGCGCTCGAGGCTGAGAAATCACAACTATTGACCGATCAGGCCGCGTTAATATCACAACAAGAGGCACTGAACCTCGCGTTGGCCCAAGCCCGCGAAGAAATCGACAGTGGTACCGAAGCAGCGCGCCTTGCCGCCGCGCGCCGCGAAGCACTTGAATCAATGGTTGCTGATCTGGAATCCGTGGCATCAGAACAGGCAGCGGAACTATCAGATCTAGAAATCGCACAGCTAGCCGATGCCGCCGCCGCTCAGGCTCTGCGCGAACGGCTCGCCAACGCCGACACCGAATTGACGGCGATGACACTGAACCTAGAACAACAACGCCGCGAAGCCGAAGAAACGCTGACGTTACTGGCCGCTGCCCGCGCCGCGCAATCTGAATTGGACGCGCTACGCAATCAAGCGGCAGGGGAAAACGACGCGTTGCAACGCGAATTGGCCGAAGCACGCGCCGCATTGGCTCAGGTGCAAGGCGATCAGGATGTGCAAACGTCAGAGGCCGCACGCCAAGCCGAGCTTCTTGCCATGGCAAACGACGCCCTTGCCGCTGAAGAAGCGCTTTCCGCAGAAAGCCAGCGCCAAGTCGCATTGATGAACGAACAGATCGCAGAAATGCGTGCGCAAGTCGCCAACTTGCAAAGCCTGCTCAACCTTGCGGAAGAATCCGACCGCGAGGCGCAGGTCCAGATCGAAACGCTTGGGTCACAGCTAAATACCGCGTTGGCGCGTGTCGTCTCCGAAGAACGCCAGCGCCGCGCCCTCGAAGAGGCCGAACGCGTCCGGCTTGAAGCCGAAGCAGCGCGGCTCGCTGAAGAGGCCGAGCGTCTGCAGGCCGAAGCGCAGAACCTCGAACAGTTTAAATCCGATTTCTTTGGCGAACTGCGCCAAATCCTTGAAGGGCAAGACCGCGTGCGGATCGAAGGCGACCGGTTTGTGTTTTCTTCTGAAGTTCTTTTTGAACCCGGCAGTGCGCGGCTATCTGCGCTGGGCGAGGCTGAAATCGCAAATATCGCGGGCATCTTGCGTAGCATCGCCGATGATATTCCCGCTGGCATTGATTGGGTCATCCGCGTTGACGGGCATACCGACAACATCCCCGTGAGCGGCGGTGGTCGCTACCGTGACAATTGGGAACTCAGCCAAGCACGCGCACTTTCTGTGGTGCGCTTTATGTCAGAGGATTTGGATATCGACCCGCGCCGATTGGCGGCCAATGGGTTTGGTGAGTTCCAGCCCATCAACCCCGAAGACACGCCCGAAGCACGCGCGCAGAACCGGCGGATTGAGCTCAAGCTTACTGAACGTTAAAGCGACACAAGCCCTTGCATAGCAAGGGTATTTGATGCTTGGATTGCGCAGTCCATTTGCGCAGGGCAAGCATCATGACAGACCTATCAACCGATACCCTATCTTCAGTTCAACGACTGCATAGTAGTCCCGACTGGCTATATCTGCTGCGCGAGATTGACGCGCTTTACCGGTTTGGCTCCGACGGCGGCAGTGGCCCCATTCGTAGCCACCGCAAACGTGTCCGCGATCGGCTTTCAGCGGCCATGACGCAGAACCCTGAATTACGTCACCGCTCTGCGTTAACAAAGCCAGTGACAGCCCATTTCCCACGCGCATTGGATTTAGGGGAACGCAGCACGATGCAGGGGCTTGCCCGCGCGTTGCGTGAAGTCAAAGACGCGCTGACGTGGGAATACGGCTATGAAAAAGTCACAAAATCCCTGAGCCAAAAATACGCATACTGCGAAATCCTTGGGCCCCAAGGCCCTGTGCAATGCGATACGCTTATTTTGGGGTTCGTCTTATTCGCGCCCAACACGACTTATCCACAGCACAGCCATCAAGACATCGAAGAAAGCTATGTGTCGGTGGCTGGCGCTTGGTCAGAAAACAATAGTGCGGTCTATGCGCCGGGGTCGCTCATTTACAATCGCGCGGGCGACGAGCACCGCATTACCACAGGCGACCGCGATCCATGCCTATTAGCCTACGCCTGGGTTGGCCCTGCAGAACGTCTTGCAGCTCCGCAAATGAAGCTTACAGCCCCGCGCAAGGCAAAGTAGGTGCCAAAGAAAATGCCCGCCAAATTGGCGGGCATGTCTTAGGTTATTCGGCCGTCAGCAGCGGAGGTTTATCGCCACCATCGGTGAGCTTACCCTGTTCAGGTGCTTCGTAGCGCAGCACAAGCTCGCCTTTTTTCACGCCAACTTTCACGATCCCGCCTTTGACCAGTTTGCCAAACAACAATTCTTCGGCCAGCGGTTTTTTGATGTGCTCTTGGATCACACGGCCAAGTGGTCGTGCGCCCATTTTGGCGTCATAACCTTTGTCCGCCAGCCATTCTGCAGCCGCTGGTGACAGTTCAATATGCACATTGCGATCGATCAATTGTGCCTCGAGCTGGAGCACGAATTTTTCGACGACCTGCATGATCACAGGTTTTGGCAACGCGCCAAAGCTGATGATTGCGTCCAAACGGTTACGGAATTCAGGCGTAAACGCCCGTTCAATCGCGGCTGTGTCTTCGCCTTCGCGCGATTCACGACCAAAGCCCAGCGCGTTTTTCGACATTTCAGCAGCGCCCGCATTGGAGGTCATGATCAAGATCACATTACGGAAATCAGTCGTGCGCCCGTTGTGATCCGTCAGTTTCCCGTGGTCCATAACCTGCAGCAAGATATTATAAACATCTGGGTGCGCTTTTTCCATTTCATCTAGCAAAAGCACACAATGCGGATTTTGATCCACGCCGTCAGTCAGCATGCCACCTTGGTCAAACCCAACATAGCCCGGAGGCGCACCAATCAGACGCGATACGGCGTGTTTTTCCATATATTCGGACATATCAAACCGCAGCAATTCAACACCCAGCGTGTCAGCCAATTGTTTCGCAACCTCGGTTTTACCGACGCCTGTTGGCCCTGCAAACAGATAGTTGCCGATGGGTTTTTCAGGTTCACGCAGACCGGCGCGCGCCAGTTTGATCGCGGATGACAAAGCCTCAATCGCCGTATCTTGGCCAAAGACCACGCGTTTCAGTGATTTCTCAAGGTCTTTAAGAACCTCTGCATCATCCTTCGATACATTTTTGGCTGGGATACGCGCGATTTTCGCGATGACGGCCTCAATATCCTTGGCGCCGATGGTTTTGCGGCGTTTCGATTCAGACAGCAAATGCTGGGCCGCGCCCGCCTCGTCGATCACATCAATCGCTTTGTCGGGCAACTTGCGGTCGTTGATATAGCGCGCAGAAAGCTCCACCGCGGTTTTGATCGCATCTGCCGTATATTTAATGCTGTGGTGTTCTTCGAAATAAGGTTTGAGCCCCTGCAAGATTTTCACCGCATCTGGCACCGATGGTTCGGTCACATCAATCTTTTGGAACCGACGTGCAAGCGCGCGGTCTTTCTCAAAATGCTGACGGAATTCTTTATAAGTCGTCGATCCCATGCAGCGCAATTTCCCGCCCTGCAAAGCAGGTTTCAACAGATTCGACGCATCCATCGCACCACCTGACGTCGCACCAGCGCCGATGATCGTGTGGATTTCATCAATAAAGAGCACCGCATCAGGGTGATCTTCAAGTTCCGTCATCACGGCCTTAAGCCGCTCTTCGAAATCGCCGCGGTAACGTGTGCCCGCCAAAAGCGCGCCCATATCAAGTGAATAGATCGTGGCTTCGGCCAAGACGTCTGGCACTTCTTTATTCACGATCTTATGCGCAAGACCTTCAGCAATTGCCGTTTTCCCAACGCCGGGATCGCCCACAAGCAGCGGGTTATTTTTGCGACGGCGGCAGAGCACTTGAATGCAGCGTTCCACCTCGTGATTGCGACCAATCAACGGATCAACGTCCCCTTTAGTCGATTTGGCATTTAGATCGACGCAGTATTTTGCCAGCGCACTCTCTTTTGCCTCGCCTTCGCCCGCCGAGATGGTTTCACCTTCGTCAGGGGACCCCGATACCGGGCGTTGTTCGCCAAATGCAGGGTCTTTGGCCACTCCATGCGCGATGAAATTCACCGCGTCATAGCGGGTCATTTCCTGTTCCTGAAGAAAATAGGCGGCGTTGCTTTCGCGTTCCGCAAAGATCGCGACCAGCACATTTGCACCAGTCACTTCGCTGCGGCCGGATGACTGCACATGGATTGCCGCGCGTTGGATAACGCGTTGGAATGCGGCTGTTGGCACCGCTTCGGAGCCTTCCACATCGGTGATCAGCGTCGATAGATCATCATCAATGAAATCTTCTAAATCTTTGCGCAAATCATCAAGGTTCACCGAACACGCGCGCATCACGCGCGCCGCGTCGGGTTCATCAATCAACGAGAGCAAAAGATGCTCTAGCGTGGCAAGTTCATGCTTGCGATCATTGGCAAGGGCCAAGGCCCCATGAATGGCTTGCTCGAGTGTCGTTGAAAATGATGGCACGTGTGTGCTCCTTCATATCGGGGTCAGCGGGTGCCGTGGCACCAACCAACGTGGCCTCTTATCCTTAAGGTTTGGTTTTATGACGGAACCTTCAAGGACTTTTTTTAAATTTGGCTTCACAAAACGCGTGAAACCTCATTTTTTATGCGATTTTCAGCAGGTACGCTTTCGATCACCGGTCAAAACTTGTCTTTTTGCGCGCGAATATAGGCAAAAACATCCGCGTCGCTTGCAGAATCCATCCCCAAAACAGCCCTAAGCGCCGGGTCATCAGCGCGCAAAAACGGGTTTGTCCGCTTTTCATCGCCTAATAGGGACGGAACTGTAGACTCTTTTGCCGCACGCGCAGCAGTAATTTGCATCCCTCTTGAGATAAGCGCCGTGTTCTCAGGATCAAGGGCCAGCGCAAATCGCGCGTTCGCTTCGGTGTATTCGTGTCCCGAACATACAAGCGTATCATCAGGCAGCGCGCGCAGTTTTTGCAAGCTGTCCCACATTTGCGCGGGTGTTCCTTCGAACAGCCGCCCACAGCCAAGCGCCATCAAACTATCGGCGGTAAACGCATAGCCCGGCTCAGCCAGATATATCGCGATATGCCCCAGCGTATGCCCTGACACATCAAACACTTGCGCCTTTGTGCCGCAAAGGGTCAGATCATCGCCCTCGGCAATCGCGAGATCCAAAGCGGGCAGCCTATGCACGTCCGCCTTGGCTCCAATCACGCGCGCTGTCCCGCGCAAAGCATCAACGCCATCGATATGGTCAGGGTGGTGATGGGTCAGCACGATATCGGTCAACACCCAACCGCGCGCATCCAATGCGGCTTGAATCGGGGCAGCCTCTGGCGCGTCGATCAGCGCGGTCTCGTTTGTTTGGCTATTGTGGACAATAAACGCGTAATTATCTGAAAGGCACGGCACAGTGACCAATTCCAGCCCGGTTGACATGTTTCTCATAGCAATGTGCCTTTCTGTTGGTATGGTTCACCGTAATCTTTGCCCAAGGAACTACAACCGCAATGCATCTCGATGTCTTGAATTTGCGCCAATTCTACTACCGCAGCGCGCTTGGGCGGGCCGCGCAAAAGGTGATCCGCGATGAGTTGACGCAAATCTGGCCCGAAGCACAGGGCCAAATGGTGGTTGGGTTTGGCTTTGCCGTTCCGCTCTTACGCCCATTCCTGAAAGACGCGCGCCGGGTGATCGGGTTAATGCCAGGACCGCAAGGTGTGATGCCATGGCCACCGGGCGAAAAAAACCAAAGCGTGCTGTGCGAAGATACGCAATGGCCGATTGAAACGGGTCACGTCGATAAACTGGTGATGATGCATGGGTTGGATACCACGGAACAGCCAACCGCCCTGCTGGAAGAAGCATTTCGTGTGCTAGGGCCCGGTGGCAAAGCCGTATTCGTCGTGCCTAATCGCGCCGGGCTTTGGTCGCGGTCTGACAAAACGCCGTTTGGCTATGGGCGGCCCTATTCACTTGGTCAGCTCGAGGCGCAGTTGCGACAGCATCAGTTTGTTATGGAGCGCTCGCTCTCAACCCTGTACCAACCCCCATCAAGCGGCCGCATCTGGCGCAAATCAGCTGGACTGATTGAGCGTGCCGGTCACGCAATGCCGCTGATCGCAGCTGGCGGGGTTTTGATGATAGAGGTCAGCAAACAAAAGGCAGCTTCTCCGCCAAGCGGGTTGACCGCAACCGTGCGTCGCCCGTTAAGAGTTCTTGAAGGCATCACAAAACCTGCACCAAAGCCGGAAACAGCCCGCAAACCAGCCTAATCCAGTGCTTGCATGCGGCTGCGTTTTCGGGTCATGCACATGGGATGGATCAATTCGAAATCTTTATGACCGGCACGCCAGGGCTAGAACCTGCGCTACACGCCGAGGCCATCGCAAACGGCTTTGCCGATGCCAAACTTGTTCAGGGGGGCGTGACCATCGTGGGCGGCTGGCCGGATGTCTGGCGCGCCAATCTGAAAATGCGCGGTGCCACGCGTGTTCTGGCGCGGGTGGGATCGTTCATGGCGTTTCACCTTGCACAGCTGGATAAGCGCGCGCGCAAATTCCCTTGGGGCAATTTATTAGACCCTAAACTGCCTGTTAGGGTCGAAGTTTCGACAAGTCGTAAGTCAAAGATTTACCATGCCGGCGCCGCGACACAACGGATTGAAACAGCATTGCGCGAAAGCCATGCAATGACCATCAGCGCAGATGCGACCATCGTGATTAAGGCCCGGATCGACGACAACCGGGTGACGATCAGCGTCGATACCTCGGGTGAAAGCCTGCACAAACGTGGCCACAAAGAAGCGGTGAACAAAGCACCTATGCGTGAAACGCTCGCGGCATTGTTTTTGCGTGAATGTGGGTATGACGGGACGATGCCCGTGTTAGACCCCATGTGCGGGTCCGGCACCTTCTTAATTGAAGCCGCTGAAATCGCGCGTGGGCTTGATCCGGGGCGCACCCGCAGTTTCGCGTTTGAACAATTGGCTAGTTTTGACCCAGACCAATGGGCGCAGATGCGCGCGCAATCCCCGACAGAGACAGAGCAGCGGTTTTTCGGCAGTGATCGCGATGCAGGCGCTATTCGAATGAGCCAAGCAAATGCAAAACGCGCCGGTGTGGATGAACTGATCACCTTTCAAAACCACCCCGTCACGGATTTACAGCGCCCTGATGGGCCGCCCGGATTGATCATCTGCAACCCGCCTTACGGCGGACGGATTGGCAACCCGAAATTACTATTCGGGCTTTATGGGAGTCTTGGGAAGACATTGAAAGAACGCTTTGCGGGCTGGCGCGTTGGGATTGTCACCAGCGATGCGGGTTTAGCCAAGGCAACAGCCCTGCCCTTTAAACCCAAAGGGCCACCCGTCCCGCATGGCGGGCTTAAGGTTTGGCTGTTCCAAACTGGTCCACTTTAGCGCTGCGCTTGTAGCGTAATGATCGGGCCGCCCGCGGCCTGCGCATCTTCAGCATCATGGGTCACCATCAGCACCGGCAAAGACCGCGCTTTGGCGCGTGCAAAGACCAATGCGCGCACCTGTGCACGCAAGGCGGCATCAAGTCGCGAAAAGGGTTCATCCAACAACAACGCACAGGGCTCTGATAGCAGCATACGCATCAAGGCAACGCGCGCCTTTTGACCACCAGACAGCGTGGCCGGGTCACGGCTCTCAAACCCTGCAAGATCGACCTCGGTCAAAGCCTCAGCAATCTTATCACGCCGCGCGGTCTTGGTACCACCGGACGCAAGCCCAAATGCCAAATTCGCGCCTACAGATAGGTGTGGAAAAAGAAGATCATCTTGGAACAAGATGCCAACCCGGCGCTTATGCGCGGGTAAATCCGTGATATTATGACCGTCTAACATCACGGTCCCTTGCGCAGAAAAATCCGCAGGCAAGGTTCCTGTGATAAACGCAAGCAAGGTTGACTTCCCAACACCCGACGGCCCCATAACGGATAGGACCGCACCCGGTGCAATGTCATGTGACACCGATAACAACCGCCCTTTCTGGCTAGAAATTTCGATATTCCGCAGGAATAGACCCTTATCCATCGCGTAATCCCTTCCTGTTGCGCCACAACATCGCCGGGATCGCAAGCGCCAACGCAAAAGGCAGTAATGCCGCCCCGGTTTGCATTAGTCCATAAACCCCAATCGCCCGACGATCCGCCCCTGACGCCAGCGCGACAGCTTCGGTTGTGAGCGTCGTGACCCGGCCACCGCCAATCAACAATGTTGGTAGATATTGCCCAACTGAAACGGCTAACCCGACCGCGAGCGCTGTTAAGATCGGGCGCAACAGCATCGGCAAACGTACCCGCCACAACACCGCATCCGGGCTTGCGCCAAGCGCCGCAGCAACAGTGCCCGTGCGCACATCCCACGCCCGAAACGGGGCCGAGAGTGACAAAAACACATAGGGAAGTACAAAAACCAAATGCGCCAGCATGACAGGAAAGCGCCCGTTTTCGGCACCGATGCCCAGCATGAGCGTCTGTAGCCCTGGCAAAAATGCCGTTTGCGGTATGAGCAGCGGCAGATAGAGCAACCAAATGCCGCGCTGCGTGACCCGCAAGCCGTAGCGGTATTCTGCTTCAAGGCAACCAATGGTCAACATAAGCGCCACAATAGAAACCGTCCCAGCAATCAAGGCTGTTTCAACTAGGGCCGCAAGCGCCCCCGGCCCGTGCCGCATCCAATTACGCAGCGTAAACCCGTCAGGGAAAGCATCAGGGAACCCCCAATAACCTGCAAACGACCAAATCGTGAGAACAACCAGTCCGAGGAAGATGGCCGCAGATGAAACTCCGCCCAGAAATAGTGCACTTTGGGCTAGAATAGGGTCGCATTTACCGCGCGCTCCCCTTGCCACCCAGCCCTGCCCGAGCTTGGCGATAACGCCTTCGGCCACCCGCCAAAGGACCAATACCCCAATCACCAGCCCAAGCTGCAACAGCGCTCCCGCCGCCGCCAAAAGCCGCATATCGAGATCGGGGTCCGACATCCATTTAACGATCTGCACCGATAGTGTTGGTGGCGTGTTCGGCCCCAAAATCACGGCCACGTCGACGACTGACATCGCATATGCCAACACAACATAGACCGGCAATCTGATCTGCGCATAGACCCTTGGAAATACAGTTTTCATCCAGCCCGTGACACGTCCGTAGCCCAAGGCTTGGGCAACTTTAATACTGCTTTGGCTTTGCGCCTGACCAAGGGCGGCAATGCTGATCAAAATCAAAAACGGGATTTCTTTGACGATAAGCCCTGCCATCATCGTCAGCCCCAAAGGGTCTTGGACGATCAAGACGTCAGGCGGGCGCTCCCACCCCGTGATCGCTGGCGACACCAACCGTGCAATCCAACCTGAGGGTGCGATCAAGAAAGCCAACCCAAACGCGGCGGCCGCATGTGGGACCGAGAGAAGCGGCGAAAGTAGCCGCTCGAGCGTCCGAAATGCGCGTGTGCCTGACCATCCAGCCAGCAATAACATCACCACGCAAAGCGAGATAACCGTCGCGCCAACCCCGGTTGTGATGGATAACAATGCCGCGCGCGGCAGGCCGGGCCAATCCAACACCGCGTGAAACGGATATAGCGACGGCCCCGTTAATCCAGCCGCAGGCAAATGCCCAAAGGCAGGAAGCAACGCGCCCCATAGCCCAGCAGCAACCGGGCCAAGCATCAGCAAAAGCGTCAATGCGGGAAGAACTGGCAAAACGGGACGCCGCATTAGGTCACACGCCCCGCATTCATGTTATTGTGCAACACCGTACCGCAGCGCCCAATCATCCGCGACGCGTGTCATCCAGCTTGGGTGTGGCTCTGCTTGAATAGAGCCTAATTCAGCAGGTGTGAGGGTCGCGACACCCAGCTCTAACCCGTCAAATACGGCACGGTCTTCTTCGGTCAATGCTTCCATATTTAGCACCGTACCATAGCCTAGTATCGCTGGGTCTTGGGCACGGGCTTGGGCCTCTGGGGACATCAGGAAATCTGCAACGATCATTGCGCCTTCTTTAGACCCTGAATTATAGGGAATCGCGACAAAGGACGCGTTACCAATTGTGCCATTGTCCAACACAAATGTGCGCACGCTATCGGGCAGTTCATAGTTCGCAATCGCGGTTGAGGCCGCACCGGGGCTGAACGAGATTGAAAGGTCAATTTCCCCATCGGCAATCAGCGGGAACATGGCCGTGCCCGTCGCAGGATAGGCTTTGCCTTCACGCCACAGATGCGGAGTTAATGCATCCAGATATGCCCAAAGCGGGGCTGTCACCGCATCGTAGTTTTCATCTGTTGCACGCACTTGCAACACGCTTGGGTCTTCTAAGATGTCGACCAATACCTGTTTTAGAAACGTCGTGCCCAAGAAATCTGGCGGCTGCGGATAGCTAAAACGACCGGGGTTGTCCTGCGCCCATGCGAGCAAGGCCTGCATTGATCCAAGAGTTTCGGGCATGTTTGCCCTGTCATGCACGAAAACGACCTGCGCCATGGCCCACGGGCTTTCAAACCCATCGGTTGGCACTGTGAAATCTGTTTGTACGGTCTTACCATCAACATCGACGAGCGCCCAGTTTGGCAGGCTTTCGGCATAAGGACCAAACAACAGGTCGGCCTCTTTCATCGCCGCAAAGTTCGACCCGTTAATCCAGATCATATCAATCGCGCCATCATCATCTTCGCCGGCCTGCTTTTCAGACAAAACACGGGTCACCGCATCGGCGGTATCCGTCAGCTTTACATGCTCAAGTGTGACCCCGTATTCAGCCTCAACCCGATCACCGACCCATGCGATGAATTCGTTGGTGGTGGTGGATCCGCCCCATGCGTTCCAGTAAACGGTTTGTCCATCGGCGGCTGCAATCACGGCATCCCAATCCGTTGGGTCAACATCGGCAAGTGCGGGTAGCGGTGCCAAAAGCGCTGCCAGAACAGAGAGATATTTCATCAAGACGTATCCTTTATACTGTGTAAATCTTTTGCGCGGCATAGATCCGCAAGCCCGCAGTCGCAAAACACAGCGCGCCAAATACCCACGACAGCAGGGCAAAATAGTGAGGAAAAAGACAAAGCAGCACAAAAAATACGATGGTTTCTGTGCCTTCTAGAATGCCATTGGAATAATAGAGCGACTTTTGTCCCTGCTTATCTGTTTTCATCCCATGTTTTTCGGCCAAGATTGCATAGCCCAGAAAGCTCGCGCCATTGAAGTAAAACGCCGTCAGCAAAAATGCCCCCGCCGCGCCATTGGCGATAGGTGACAACCACACAAAGCCCATGGGAATGGCCCCATAAAATAAAAAGTCGGCCGTGATATCGAGATAGCCACCGAAATCAGTCTTCTTCGTTGCTCTTGCCACTGCGCCATCCAGCCCATCGGCCAAGCGGCTTGCAAGTAGCGGGATAAGCGCCAACATTGGCGCGCCAAGCGCAATGACAAGCGCTGCCAACAGCCCTAGCCCTAAACCGATCAACGTCACACTATTCGCAGTCATGCCTTTCGCAGCGATACCGCGACCCAGCCTGTTCAACGGCGGGTTAATTATTTGGCGTGCATAGCGGTCGAGCATTGTTCTATCCCTTAAGTCCACATCTTGTCGCCGATGCAGCCAAGCGGTGCAATCAGGCTGACACGAATGTGAGACAATCACCGCTTTTTGACACATTAGCCGGTTGCGATGCGCGGACGTCCAGATGCGGTGACCCGAAAAACGGCTTCTATGAACATGTGTTTGTCCGCTATTTTGGCTTGCTTTATATCGCGATCCACGCTGATCCGAGGGGTATCCACACCGGCGGCTTGGGCCTTGGCCGTAACATGTGCAGATAGGCATGTTTCAAGTACGGCCAATCCGACCTCTTGATTATCAAAGTGCTGCGGCCCGTCGGGAAGATGGGCCGTGAAACCGCCGTTGTCAGACGCAACCAATGATCCAGTCACCGAAACCCGCACCTGCCCAACGACGGCCCCGATCGCATTGGCCACTTCCCCATGTTTGGGCAAAATCATCTGCGCGCCAAGCCGATCACCGACTGCGCCGTAATATGTCGCAGCCGACGCTCCAAGCCCAACAACAGGCACGCCAAGGCGCAACTGCATCTGCAAAATTCCCTGATGCCTGTTGAGCCCCGCGCGCGTGAGCGCATGCTGGGTCAGCGCGGCTGGATCATCCGCAAAACCATCCTGGGCAAAGCTGGCTTGCAATAAACAGTCAACGGTTTGCGCAACCAATTGGTCGACAATCATCTGCCCCAGCATCGCGGGGTCAGCAGCTATACGCTGCCCGCTGCCATTGCGGCGACGCGCAAACAAAGTCGCAGCCTTGACTGCCGCAGACTTGTCCCAATTCTGCGCGAGATCCAATACATGTGCCGCATCCGAGGGGGTAAGCCCCGCGAGGATCACAAAGCCACGTTTGATCATACGCCCAAGCGCCGGGTTCTCATTACGTGTCTGAACGGCTTCGCCTAATCGCAACGGTCCCGCCGCTAACCGCTGGGCAATCGTTGTTTCGCGCGCATCCAACCCTTGCGGCATCGTTTCCCACACGGGAATGACAAGTTGTCCACCATCCGCAGGCGGAACATCATGTGCCAACGCCCGATCTAAGGCTGCATGAACCAATTCCGGAAACTGCACAGCCGCCAATGACAACGGCATTAATCGGCGCGGGCCCAAATATATTCCGCCATTCAGGCCGTCAATTATATGGACCTCGCTATCACCGCCCAAGCCCGTCGTGCGCATTGCAACGGCTTCGACCATGGTGCGGAACGGACCGACGCGCGCGCCTTGCGGATCAATTTGTGGGCGTCCATCTAGGAGCAGGCAAACATCTGTTGTGGTGCCGCCAATATCGCTGACCAGCGCGTTGTTTTCTCCAGTCAACCAACTTGCACCCGCAACCGACGCCGCTGGACCGCTTAAGATGGTTTCAATCGGTTTTTCGCGCGCCACATCTGCGGAAATCAGTGCCCCATCCCCGCGCACGACCATCAGCCGCGCATCAATACTACGCGCGCGCAGATGCGCTTCGCACGATGAAATCAGCCCATCAATAAGCCCAATCAGACGGGCATTTAACACTGCGGTCAATGCGCGTTTTGGACCACCCAACCCCTGTGACAGTTCGTGCGAGCACGTAACCGGCTTGCCGGAAAACCCGCGAATGGCGTCGCGGACCGCGATTTCATGCGCAGGATTGCGGGTTGCGAAACTTGCAGCGACTGCAAATGCGGTTACTCCGGGATCAAGCCCATCTAACGCTGTATTCAATGCAACCAAGTCAAGCGGAACTATTTCAACACCGCCGTGGTTATGGCCACCGTTTAACGCAATGACCGGATCACCACCCATTGCGTCATTCAACCCCGCACGCCGTAAATCGGCGTCATCAAACCCGATCGCGATCAAGGCAACACTGCCGCCGTGGCCTTCGACCAATGCGTTGGTGGCTAATGTTGTCGACAGGGAAACCATCGCAATGTCTGATGGGGTCACGTGCGCATCTGCAAGCACCCTATCAATTGCGGCTCCGACACCAATGGACAAATCGGGGCGTGTCGTCAGCGCCTTTGCGGTTGCCTGAACGGTGTCTGATGCCTCGTGCAAGACGACGGCATCTGTATAGGTCCCACCGGTATCAACCCCTAAAAGATATGCCATCGCCCTAGGCTACCGCAGAATTTCAAACAGCATCTGTTCGTCGTTTGACAGGGGAACTGGGCGCAACCAATCCACCGTTTCACCCATCGCTAAGCCGCGCACAAATGTGCTTTTGTAAGAATAGCCGCGACATAAAAGTAGATGGGTCGCCGACGTTTTTTGCGTATAGGCTTTCATCTCTTCTGCCTCCATTTGGAAGGGAACAATCCCATTCATAAAGGCGGCAGTGCTGCGATGATAAGGGGCAGAAATCGCCGCGTGATGCGTCGCCCACATCAAGGAGGTGCCATAATTGACATGCGATAGAACGACTGCCGGGGGAACATCGTTTAACACATTCAGGGATGTATATCTGCGACAATTGTCCTGTGTAGTGGCAGTCGTGCTGTTGCTAGACGGAAGGAGAGGCCACAATCCGCGAACAACCGTCACCGGCGACACAATCAATATGGCAATAACCAGTGCCAGCAATCCGTCCTTCAGGTCGCGGGTTGCGAAATAGCTGCGTCCGTATTGCGCAATCACCGCGCCGCCAATCATCGGCACCACGCTGGCCGCGATAATGACGGTCCGCATCTGCAAAAGCATCATCGGCAGCCCGATCAGACATAAAATCAGCAGCATAGCCAACGGCTTACCGATAGGATCGCGACGCGTTTGCACCCAAAGCATTCCGCCAAAAATCAACGCTGCAAAAATCGGGAGCACAAAGACCAGCGAAATCGCAGGTTTTGAAATAGCGTAAACGATCCCCGGTTTTGCCTCAGCAATTTGCGTGCTAATCAATTCCTGAAGCTCTGGTGGAATCTGCGCGTAGGGCCCCGCAAGACAATGCGCCAGCAGGGGCCATGCAAGCGCAAGCCCGCCCGCCGTGACAACCATCGCGACGCCAAGGCTGCGGATCGGTCGGACTTGCGCCCCAGCGACAGCGACGGAAAGAAGGCTTGCCGCCATCGCGATTGCCACTAGGCTCAACGTTGGTGGGGCCAGTTGATCACACATCAAATCCATGCGGATATCGGGCCCGGTTTGACCCAGCCAGAACAGGGTGCTTCCCGCCCCAAGCGACAGACAAAACGCGATCAACATATGCCGGGTCTGGCGAGTGGCCGCAAATGCAGCATGCACCAAAAGAACCATCCCGACGCCCACAATAAACACAAGGCTTTCAAGTCCAACGGCCAGCGAAAACGCACCCGCAAACCCACCGATTATACCGGCCGCAATCGGGCGGCTGGGCCAAATCACGGCAAAGGCCATGATCACCATCATCAGAAACTGAACGTTGTGATGATCGAGGTTGCCCGCGCTAGAATGTAAATCAGCTGTCAACGGCCAGATCACCGTGCACAACATCGCGAAACAGGCCGCAGCGACGCCAAAAACCCGCCGTGTGCCAAACCCGATGATCATCAATGTGAAAACCATGATCAGCGTCGGCCAAGCTGTCACGGCAATTAGCTCGGCTGTCTCGGGGCTAAAGAACCATGACATGGGCACGATAATGGCTGCAATTCCTGCATCAATGTAGCGCGACCAATGCAGTGACACACCTTCTGGCGGGATCAATCGGTATTGCCGGACGTCAAACCAACCTTGCCCACCAAGCCAGTCACGCACGGACAGCAGCCGCATAATGTCATCATTGCCTTTGGTCCCAAAATCTTCGCGCAGCGTCATCCCATCAACTGCGGCTTTACCGATAACCAGCGCCAAGGTCGCCAGACCCACAAGTAAAAAGGCGTTGTCACGCAGAACACGCAAGACGGGATTGTTCTTCATAGCGGCATCCTTTGTTGATTTGGCGCAGAGCCTATCATCTTAATCAATGTCACGAAACGCGATCTGGCGCGCGCCCCAAAAGTTGAGAAACATGCCCACAAGCGACCCCGCCATGAAAGCAATGACGATCATTTGCGCGCCCGTGCCAAATGTTCGAATTACGCTTGTATAGACACAGTAATTGGTCGCCACCCCCACCAATTGTACTGCCAGGTAGCGGTTGAACTGTCGGCGTTTTCCGGGCTTTCCGGCGCTTGCAAATGTCCACACACGGTTCAGGCTCCATGTGACGACAACAGCCGCGGGGAACGATAGCGCCCGCGCGATATATGGGTTCAGCTCGGCTGATAAGAAAATCCACAGCGCGCCGCCGTCGACGACAAAGCCTACCGCGCCAACGACTCCAAAACGCATGATTTGCCCAACAAGCCCCGTGCGCATCGCGATCTAGCCGTCACGCGGCGCTGGATGGTATAGATAGGCAAGGCGCTTCATCTCGCGGCGGCCACGGGTGACAGTATCCAAAATCAAGCCCGCCATGAATGACAGGGTTGCGATGATCATGATCGCAGAGGCCAAAATTGCCGAAGGAATACGTGGCACCAACCCGGTTGCAAAGAATTCGGTTAGGATCGGGTAACCGATGATCACGGACAAAAGTGCCAAAAGAACGGCAATACCACCAAAAAACGGCAAAGGCCGTTCTTCTTTGACCAATGAAACAATCACCCGTAAAATGCGCACCCCGTCACGAATTGTGTTCAATTTACTATCGGAGCCCGGCAAGCGGTCGATATAGACCGTGTCGTGATCTGCGATGGGCATCCGCAGTTCTAGCGCGTGCACGGTCAGCTCTGTTTCAATCTCGAACCCATGCGAAAGCGCCGGGAAGCTCTTGACAAAACGACGCGAAAAAATTCGGTATCCGGTCAGCATGTCGCTGGTACGACGGCCAAAAATCGTGGCAACCAAACCGGTCAGCATCCAGTTTCCAAGGCGATGGCCGGGGCGGTAGGCCTCTTGAATTTCAGTCACACGGCATCCGCTGACCATATCAAGCGATTCCTCTTTGAGCTTAGTGATCATATCGCGGGCTGCGCCTGCTTCGTAGGTGTTGTCGCCATCGACCAACACGTAAATATCCGCGTCTATATCGGCAAACATCCGGCGCACGACATTGCCTTTGCCCTGTTGCGGCTCTGACCGTACAATCGCACCCGCGGCCTTGGCCACGGCGGCCGTGTCATCCGATGAGTTGTTGTCATAGACGTAGATATCCGCGTCCGGCAACGCCTTTTTGAAGTCCGCTACGACAAGGCCAATTGGCTTGGCCTCATTATAGCAGGGGATCAGAACTACGACTTTTTCATCGGATTGAGGCACGTGATCAGCCCATCATTAGGTACACATTGAACTGCTTTATAAATGAGCAATCAAAACCTTAACAGTGATAAGTTCATGCTGCCATTCGTAGGTAGGAATGGGTGACAAAGGTGCCGCAGTCTAAACCGCGATATTGTCGATCAATCGCACCCCAGCCAACCACGCAGCGGCAAACAACCGTGCGCCGGGTTGGGTCTTGTTCAACAGCCCAAGATCAGTGCCATCGCGCAGTTCCAGATAGTCGATATCATTAAACCCTGCGGCAAAGATGCGTGCACGTGCTTCTGCACCGACCTCTGTCATTGCGGCGCCTGCAAGCAACTGATCACGCAAATCCTCCATCACCTCGGCAAGGATCGGGGCAAATACGCGTGAGCGATCCGACAACAACAGGTTGCGCGACGACATCGCGAGCCCGTCTTCTTCGCGGATGGTTGGGCAGCCGACGACCTCAATCGGGATATCCAAATCTTTGGCCAAACGGCGCACGATCTGCAGTTGTTGGTAGTCTTTTTCGCCAAAAAACGCTTTGTCCGCGCTTGATTGCAAGAACAGCTTGGGAACGACAGTTGCGACACCGTCAAAATGACCCGGGCGGGTCGCGCCGCACAGCATATCGGTCAATCGAGACACGGTGACCGTCGTCGCAAACCCGTCAGGATAAATCTGATCCGCGTCAGGCACATAGATCAAATCTACACCCGTAGATTCCAGTTTGCGCGCATCGTCATGTTCCGTGCGTGGGTAGTTTTCTAGATCATCTGGGTTGTTGAACTGCTTAGGGTTCACGAAAATCGTCACGATCACCCTGTCGCAGGTTTTGCGCGCAGCACGCGCCAGCGACAAATGCCCCTGATGCAATGCGCCCATGGTTGGCACAACACCGATAGATTCGCCAGCTTTGCGCCAAACAGCTGTTTGCACGCGCAAAGCGTTCAGGGTCCGTTCAATCGGTGCGATCATGTCTTGGGGGCCTTGTCTGCAAAAATATGCTCGGGTGCAGGAAAGCTACGCGCGCGAACTTCATCTGCATAGGCCGCGATCGCTTTCTCTGCATCATCGCCAAGATGCGCGTAGCGTTTCACGAACTTCGCTTTAAACGCGGTGAATAGGCCAAGCATGTCATCAACCACCAAGATTTGGCCGTCACATCCCGCGCTTGCGCCGATCCCGATGGTCGGGATTTCAATCGTCTCGGTGATTTCATTTGCAAGGTTTTCAGGCACTTTTTCGAGCACCACAGCAAAGGCACCCGCATCAGCGACGGCTTGGGCATCAGCGATCAGGGCGCTCGCACCGTCATTTCCACGGCCTTGAACCTTGTAACCACCCAGCGTGTTCACCGACTGCGGCGTTAGCCCGACATGCGCCATCACTGGGATGCCCCGTGCGACAAGAAACGCGATGGTTTCGGCCATTGCGACGCCACCTTCAAGCTTCACCGCGCCCGCACTTGTTTCACGCATCAAACGCGCGGCGTTGCGAAATGCTTGCTGAGGGCTTTCTTCATACGACCCGAACGGCATATCGATCACCATCATCGCGCTATTCAGCCCGCGCGCAACGGCCTGCCCATGCATGATCATCATTTCCATCGTTACGCCAAGCGTTGACGGCAGCCCATGCAAGACCATCCCAACGCTGTCGCCCACCAAAACAAAGTCGCAATGATCATCCATCATCTGCGCCATTGGCGTGGTGTATGCAGTCAGGCTGACCAAAGGCGTGCCGCCCTTTGCCGCCAGAATATCAACGGGCAAAGGGGCTCGTTTTTTTGCGGTTGCGCTCATCTGGTCCTCCACCGGATACGAAAGTTAACCGCCGTTACCAGCAAAACCACGCGCTTTCCAGCATCTAGCGATGCGACAAAGTTGATTTTACCTAACGTTGGGAAGAAATGCGAGAGCAGGGCAAGCAAACTTGGGGCTACAAGCCCAATGAACGCTATCATTCCAAACGATCGATGCTAATGCCTGCTACGCGGGCAAAGCGACCTTGGTTCAGTTTCGTTGTTCCTGCGAAACGGCTTACTACTCAAATGCCAATGCGTAGCAAAATTGCTGCGGCAACTGCGCAGCTAACACTAGCGAACATGAAGCTTTCAAAACTACGGCCAAAAATTAGCCCTGATTTATTGCCTGAAAACAGCATCAAGAGCCACACACCCGAACAAATCAGCGAACATAGCAAAGCAATCAATCCCAACATTTATTTTTCCTTTGGAAGCTACTGAATGTGAGTAAATTGCCGGTCGCCGCGTAACTTGCAGAATTTAGCTAAAAGAGCTTTGCAACACAATGAGCTCGAAGCGGACATGCGCTGCGATTAGCAAAGACGCCCTGATTATCGCTTTGTGTACAAAATCGTCCCAAAATTTGGTGAAAAAAACTTCCTATTTTTGAACTGCATGGGTGTGGCCCAGATCGCAAAGAAAACCCGCCCCGGATAAAATCCGCGGCGGGCGATCGTATCGCTTAGTTCAGCGCGGCATCCGTGATGACGCTTGTCCATGCACCTTCTGGCGCGGCAGAGATCACCGGATCAGAACCGCCAGCAAGCAGCGTATCAACGGTGCGCTGATAGTCAGCTGGGTCCAATGCGCCGTTTGACCCTGCGGTCAGCTTGGCGATTTCACCCATCATGCGGATTTGTGCGGCTTCGGTCTGCGCACCTGTTTCATCGTTATCAAGCACGATGCCAGCGGCTTCTTCTGGGTTTTCCTCGGCCCATTTCCAGCCTTCCATGGACGCGCGTACAAAGCGGACCATTTTGTCAACGAACACAGGATCTTCAAGGTTTTCTTCCAACGCATAGATGCCGTCTTCAAGCGTCGCAACACCCTGATCTTCATAGGTAAATGTGATCAGTTCGTCCGGGGAAACACCTGCATCAAGAACCTGACCATACTCATTGTAAGTCATTGTTGAAATACAATCAGCCTGACGCTGCAGCAGTGGGTCAACGTTAAAGCCCTGCTTAAGAACGGTGACACCGTCTTCACCGCCATCAGTGGAAATGCCTTCTTGGGCCATCCATGACAGGAACGGGTATTCGTTGCCAAAGAACCAAACGCCGATTGTTTTACCGGGGAAATCCGCAACGCTCTCAATGCCGGAATCTTTCCAGCAGGTCAGCATGAGGCCTGAAGTTTTGAACGGCTGCGCGATGTTCACAACGGGCAGACCCTTTTCACGGGCAGCCAGCGCAGAAGGCATCCAGTTCAGCATGACGTCAGCGCCGCCACCGGCCAGAACTTGGGGCGGGGCAATGTCTGGACCACCGGGCAGGATTGTCACGTCAAGCCCTTCGGCCTCGTAGAAACCTTGATCAAGTGCGACGTAATAGCCCGCAAACTGTGCCTGTGTGACCCACTGCAATTGCAGCGTCACATCATTTTCACCCGCAGTTGCCGGGCTGCCTAGGCCTGCGGCAAGCGCCGCCGCTGTCATAAGTTTTTTCATTTTGACCTCCAAGTCAGTTAGCGCCCATTTGCGGGCATCGTGTTATTTCCTTTGTGACGGGTGCCAGAACGTAACCCGCCCTTCGATCCACGCCATCAGCCCATAAAGTGAGCTGCCAGCAATCGCGGCTATGACAATTTCAGCCCAGACCATATCTAACGCAAGCTGCCCGACACTTGTTGAGATACGAAACCCCATCCCAACCGTCGGAGAGCCAAAAAATTCAGCAACAATCGCGCCAATTAGCGCTAGAGTTGTGGCAATTTTCAACCCATTAAAAATAAACGGCATTGCGGCAGGCAGTCGCAGTTTAAACAATGTCGGCCAATAGCCCGCGCCGTAAGTGCGCATCAGGTCGCGCTGCATGACGGTCGTGTCCCGCAATCCAGCAACCGTATTCACAAGAATAGGAAAAAACACCATGACGCCCACAACGGCGGCTTTGGATTCCCAATCGCTGCCCAGCCATTTCACAAAGATCGGCGCCGTGCCAACAATGGGCAGTGCGGCCATAAATCCACCCACGGGTAGAATGCCGCGCGTCAAAAAATCAGACCGGTCCGCAAGGATCGCCACCCCAAAGGCAGCGATGCCGCCGACAATGTAGCCAGTCATCGCACCTTTGATGACCGTCTGTTCAAAATCGGCCGAAAGTCGGGGGCCTTCTTGCATCAACCGTTCGCCAATGACCGAAGGCGCCGGCAGGATGACGGCCGAAATCTCAAGCATCCGTACCAGCCATTCCCACATCAACAGCAAAGTCACGCCAAAGATGACCGGCACCAAAAGCTGCACAAACCGGGTCTGCGACTGCGGCCCATTGGCCAGCCGCGTGTTGGCAAACCAACCCACGCCCCAAATGCCCAACGCACCAAGTATTCCAAGCCACATCATGCCTGCACCATCCCCATCCGACGCAAGGTCAGACGTTCTAACAAGCTAAACAACCCAACCAGAGATGCCGCAGTAATCGCGGCGGCGAATAATGCCGCCCATGTGACCAACGGCTGCCCGTATTGATCACCGACCAGCATCCGCGCGCCAAATCCTGCGCGGGCGCCTGTTGGCAGTTCGGCGACAATCGCGCCGACCAGCGCTGCTGAGATGCCAATTTTGAGTGATGTAAACAGATAGGGCACTGAGGCTGGCAAACGTAGCTTCCAAAAACCTTGCGACGCGCTGGCATGATAGGTGCGCAGCAAATCAAGCTGCATGCCATCCGGGCTACGCAGACCTTTGACCATGCCAACAACGACGGGGAAAAAGCTAAGGTATGCACTAATAATCGCTTTTGGGAACAATCCCTGAATACCAATAGACCCCAGCATCACGATGATCATCGGTGCAAGTGCCAAAATCGGAATGGTCTGGCTGGCAATGGCCCATGGCATCACGCTCATGTCCATCGCGCGATTATAGACGATCCCGACGGCCAAAAGAATACCAAGACCGGTCCCGATCCCAAATCCCAGCAAAGTCGCAGAAAGCGTGACCCAGCCGTGATAGACCAGTGACCGTTTTGATGTGATGTTTTTCAGAACAATCGTGTTCCACATCTCAACCGCGACCTGATGTGGCGATGGAAGACGCGGACGTTCTTGGACGAATGTTGCCGCGATCAGCCCCGGATTGCGTAGGGTGAGACCGAGCCCCGAGTATTCTTGACGGGCAGCGGGTGTTTCAGGTGAAACAACCAGCCCATCACGCTGCGCCTGATCCGCAGTCAAATGCATATTCATCGGTACAACGGCCAGCACCCAAAGCAACAGAATCGCGCCGACAACGGTCAGAACAGGAAGAATGGACTTCATCGGTTCCACTCCATCGTGATTTCGTCAATGCCATCATCACCCAACCAAGCATCCCCGATCTGAATAAATCCATGTCGGCGATAGAACTTATGTGCCCGATCATTTGCAGCATGGGTGTTAAGCTTGAGATAGTCGCGGTTTTCTTTGGCCCGGCTCAACAAAGCGGAGCCGGCCCCCTGCCCTGTGTTTTCAACGTAAAAACCCCCTATATGGCTTTCCGCGGGGTCAATCGACAAATACCCTTCGACAGGATCACCTAGTACATAGGCTTCGCGCATTGCGAGACCCTTGGTCAGCGCATCAACAATTGCATCCGGAGCAAGCGTGCGTGGCATCCAAGAGGTTCTATCGATCCAACCGTTCACTATGGCACCGCAGGGCGGACCATCAGCGGCAACCGCGCGCCGTATTTTTGCTTCAGTCATCCAAATGCCCCGCGCGCAGACCGTCACGCACCCGGTGCGCAATTTCGATGAATTCAGCACTATCGCGAATGTCCAAGGGACGTTCTTTCGGCAAGGGGCTTTCGATCACATCGGTGATCCGGCCCGGACGTGGGGACATCACAACGATCTTTGTCGATAGGTAAACCGCCTCGGGTATCGAATGTGTGACAAAGCCAATGGTTTTTTCAGTCCGCGCCCACAGCTGCAATAGCTGTTCGTTCAAGTGGTCACGCACGATTTCATCAAGCGCACCAAAGGGTTCATCCATCAGCAAAATATCAGCGTCAAACGCCAGCGCGCGCGCAATAGACGCGCGCTGCTGCATTCCGCCAGACAGCTGCCACGGGAATTTCTTTTCAAACCCAGCCAGATCAACCAGTTCTAGCACTCGTTCAACACGTTCGGCTTGGTCGGCTTTGCTAAAGCCCATGATCTCAAGCGGCAGGCGGATGTTTCCGCCGATTGTGCGCCAAGGATATAGCCCCGCCGCCTGAAACACATACCCATAGGCGCGTGCTTTACGGGCTTCTTCAGGGGGCATACCATTCACCGTGAGTGTACCAGCGGTCGGCGTTTCCAGCCCCGCCATACAGCGCAAAAACGTGGTTTTGCCACAGCCTGACGGGCCAATAAAACTGACGAAATCACCCTTATTGATCTCAAGGTTCACGTCCTTAAGTGCATGCACAGGCCCATCATTTGTTTTAAATGTAAGGTCGAGACCGCGTGCGGCTATGATCGGATCGTTCATATTATTTACCTGTCGCCATCTGCATAGAAGACACAAAAACCGCTATCAGCATTGCGATAACTCCTACCCAAGATGAAAATGTCCATAAGTTTCCGTCCAGTGTTAACCCCGGAGGAAAGAAGTCGATATTTATGACCAATGCAACGCTCGCGCTGAAAAAGGCGGAAACGGCAGAGCAAAGAACATAGGTCAGACGTCGCGCTAGAAACAGCGTCACAATTTTGTATGTCGGGAAAAATACGAGCGCAGCAACAATCACCGACTTTAAAACGGTCATAGCTGCTATAGCCGAACCGCCAATCAAAAAGACGACGAATGCACCGCCAGATATTTGTTCTTGACCGCCACCAGAAAGAAGAAGCGGAACAGCAATCAAAGTTAAAAAGAACGTTGCCCCAAATGTAACTCCGAATTGGTTTTCGTATTTGGACGGCAAAGTCGCATTCGCCGCCTGCATTCGCATGTTAAACCCCACTTGCTGGTATCCCTGTTCGCTGCACTGGACGTGGGTTGGTCACTTCTTTCCACGATGACAGTGCTTTGTTCACGGCCGTATTGGGTGCACGTTTAACGAATTTACCGTGGCCTTCTTGGGCACGCATTTCACCGTCATAAATCGCAACCTGACCGCGTGTGAGGGTAAAGCGCGGCAGGCCCTTGACCTCTTTGCCTTCAAACACGTTGTAATCAATCGCTGATACTTGCGTTTCAGCTGTGATCGTTTTGGATTTTTCGGGGTCCCAGACCACCAAATCCGCATCAGCGCCGACAAGAACCGCACCTTTTTTCGGGTAGCAGTTTAGGATTTTCGCAATGTTGGTGGATGTCACCGCGACAAATTCATTCATCGTCAGACGACCTGTTGCCACGCCATTTGTCCACAGCATTGGCATCCGGTCTTCCAACCCGCCCGTGCCATTCGGGATTTTCGTGAAATCACCCACGCCGTAGCGTTTTTGTTCCGTTGTAAACGCGCAGTGGTCGGTTGCAACCACCGACAATGATCCGCTTTGCAGACCGGCCCAAAGGCTGTCTTGGTGTTGCTTATTACGGAACGGCGGCGACATCACACGGCGCGCAGCGTGATCCCAATCTTGGTTGAAATATTCACTTTCGTCCAAGGTTAGGTGCTGGATCAGCGGCTCACCCCAAACGCGCTTGCCTTGCATCCGGGCACGGCGAATGGCCTCGTGACTGTCTTCGCAAGACGTGTGCACCACATAAAGCGGCACGCCTGCCATATCGGCGATCATGATGGCGCGGTTTGTGGCTTCGCCTTCGACCTGTGGGGGACGCGAATAGGCGTGCGCCTCGGGGCCTGTGTTGCCTTCGGCCAGCAATTTGGCAGACAGCTCTGCAACCACATCGCCGTTTTCAGCGTGGACCATCGCGATGCCGCCAAGTTCGCCAAGGCGTTTGAACGACGCATACATTTCATCATCGTTCACCATCAACGCGCCTTTGTAGGCCATGAAGTGTTTGAACGTGTTGATGCCGCGCTCTTTGATTACGCTTTCCATCTCGTTAAAGACTTGTTCGCCCCACCAAGTGACTGCCATGTGGAAAGAATAATCACAGGCCGCGCGGCCTGATTTATTATCCCACATTTGCAACGCATCATGCAAACCCTGACCAGGGGACGGCAGAGCAAAGTCGACAACCATCGTCGTGCCGCCAGCAAGTGCGGCCCGCGTGCCGCTTTCGAAATCATCTGTAGAATAGGTGCCCATAAATGGCATTTCGAGGTGCGTATGCGGGTCGATCCCGCCGGGCATGACATAGCAACCTGTGGCGTCCAGTTCGTCTGCGCCCGAAAGGTTCTGACCAATCTCAATGATCGTGCCATTGTCAATCAACACATCCGCCTTATAGGTCAGGTCGGCTGTGACAATGGTTCCGTTTTTGATCACTGTGGTCATGGCGTGTCTCCTTTTAGGCACTTAAATCTGGGTGGCAGATCGGGGTGCCGTTATCGTCTTCAACGGTAAACAGGCTGGCCCCGTAGGTATAAAAATAACACCCGTTCGTGTCGCGGTTCACTTCGGACATATCGATGTCTGGCGGGATGAAATCGGCAACATCTGAGGGTATCTCAATCGGATCAACGGTCGGCAAAGCACAAGCCGACAGCAGTGCAAGGACGGTAAAGACCGCCCCGCATTTTATCATATGGCGTTGCCAAATCCGCATGATTAGCTAACGATCTGCGCGGTTTCGACAACTGCGTGGAACAGCACGTCTGCCCCGGCTGCTGCCCATTCTGGGCTAATTTCTTCGGCTTCGTTATGGCTTAGGCCATCAACACAGGGGCACATCACCATCGCAGTCGGTGTCAATCGGTTGATCCAGCAGGCATCGTGGCCAGCGCCAGAAATGATATCGATATGGGAATAACCCAAACGATCTGCCGCATCGCGTACTGCTTTCACGCAGGTCGGATCAAACGTTACCGGGTCAAAGTGACCGACGGCTTCGATTTCCATTTTTAGACCCAATTCTTCAATAATTGGCACGGCTTCGGCCTCAAGCCGGGCTTTCATGCCATCCAACTTATCCTGATCAGGTGACCGGAAATCGATGGTGAACACCACCTTCCCGGGTATCACGTTGCGCGAATTGGGGTAAACATCACATTGCCCGATCGCACCAACAGCACCGGGCTGATTTTCCATCGCAATCGTGTGAACCAATTCCGTGATCCGCGCCATCCCAAGCCCCGCATTCACCCGCATATTCATCGGGGTCGATCCGGTATGGGCGTCCTTACCGGTCAAAGTGACCTGCAACCACCACAGCCCTTGGCCATGGGTGACAACGCCGATTTGCTTGTTTTCAGCCTCAAGAATCGGGCCTTGTTCGATGTGCAATTCAAAGAACGCATGCATCTTACGATCACCGACGGTTTCCTCGCCTTTCCAGCCGATCCGCGCCAGCTCATCGCCGAATTTCTTGCCTTCGGCATCGGTCCGATCATAGGCCCAATCTTGGGTGTGCATCCCTGCAAAAACGCCAGAGGCCAGCATCGCTGGGGCAAAACGCGTGCCTTCTTCGTTGGTCCAATTGGTCACTACGATGGGGTGTTTGGTCTTGATATCGAGATCATTCATCGTGCGCAGCAATTCCAAACCGCCCAACACACCAAGAATGCCATCATATTTACCGCCCGTTGGCTGCGTATCCAAATGCGATCCGACATAGACAGGCAGCGCATCGGGGTCAGTGCCTTCGCGACGCGCAAACATATTACCCATCTGATCAAGCCCCATCGTGCAACCTGCTTCGGTGCACCATTTTTGGAACAGGTGGCGGCCTTCGCTATCTTCGTCGGTCAAGGTCTGCCGATTGTTCCCACCAGCAACGCCGGGGCCGATTTTTGCCATCTCCATCAAGCTATCCCACAAACGTGCGCCGTTGATCTTTAAGTTTTGGCCTGGGGCTGTCATGAAGTGTCTCCGCATATGTTCGTCTTGATTTGACCAACTGGTCAAAGAGAGGCTATCAGAGACAAAGGCCCAGTCAAGTTTTCCGCGCAAAAGACACGCATATGCTGTAAAAGAAAACAGTTATACCGAGTAGTCAAAGTAGACGCCCAAAAAATGAGCAGTTACCCATCATGAACAAGCCTGAAACACGCATTCAACAACGCAATCGCGCGGCAATTATGTCTGCTGGGCTTGAAGTTTTTTCGCAGTATGGGCTGCGCGGTTCGACGCTCGATCAAATCGCCGAAGCCGCGGGGCTATCAAAGCCGAATCTGCTGTATTATTTTCGGTCGAAAGACGCGATTTATACGGCTCTTCTCGAAAAGCTTTTGGAGACGTGGCTTGACCCACTGCTTAAGTTGAATCCTCACGGCGACCCGATCCAAGAGATTTTGGGCTACGTGCATCGCAAGCTCACCATGAGCAAAGACTTCCCACGCGAAAGCCGTCTTTTTGCGAACGAAATTCTTCTTGGTGCGCCGCATATCGCGGAGCATTTGAGCAAAGATCTCCGCACGCTGGTCGGTGAGAAAGCCGTGGTCATTAAGGAATGGGAAGCTGCGGGCAAAATTGCACCTGTCGACCCTTACCATTTGATATTTTCAATCTGGTCAACAACGCAGCATTATGCCGATTTCGATGTGCAAGTGCGGGCTGTTTTGGGTGGGATTGATCCGTTCGGCGACGCGATGAATTATCTCGATACGCTGTTTCGCCGAATGTTGACGCCGCCTAAGACGTAAAAAGGGCCCTCGCAGATATCCTGCCAAGGCCCTTTTCAGGGACTATTCCGCCGCAAAGTTGCTCGGATTATTGGGGTGCGTTGTCCAATTCGCGTAGTCTTTTTTGACAATTTCCCCCGTGCGCGGGTCGATTTCACCGGGTGTCATTGCTTCCATTGTGATACAATTTGCGATCGGGCAGACGTCAACGCAAAGATTACAGGCGACGCATTCTTCATCTATAACGCTGAATGTGCGATCTTCTGACATGGCGATTGCTTGGTGGCTGGTGTCTTCGCAGGCCGCGTAGCAACGCCCGCATTTGATGCAATCATCTTGATTGATCTTAGCTTTAGCCACGTAGTTTAGGTTCAAATACTGCCAATCCGTCACGTTTGGCACGGCCATCCCGACAAAATCAGCAGTCGAGGTATAGCCCTTTTCATCCATCCATTGTGACAGCCCGCTGATCATTTCCTCAACGATCTTAAAGCCATAGGTCATCACGGCGGTACAAACCTGCACGTTACCACAGCCCAGCGCCATAAATTCAGCCGCGTCACGCCAAGTGGTCACACCGCCAATGCCGGAAATCGGCAAGCCATGGGTGCCGGGATCGCGCGCGATTTCGGAAACCATGCTCATCGCGATGGGTTTCACGGCTGGACCGCAATAACCACCGTGCGTGCCCTTGCCATCAATCGTCGGCTGCGGCGCCATCGCGTCAAGATCAACGCTGGTGATAGAATTGATCGTATTGATCAAGCTGACCGCATCCGCGCCACCATCTTTGGCAGCTTGCGCAGGTTTGCGGACATCCGTGATGTTTGGCGTCAGCTTAACGATAACAGGCTTGTCATAGTATTTCTTGCACCATTCCGTGACCATCTGAATGTATTCAGGTACTTGGCCGACAGCCGATCCCATACCCCGTTCGGCCATGCCATGCGGGCAACCAAAATTCAGCTCAATCCCATCAGCGCCGGTTGCCGCGACCTTTGGAAGGATCGCTTTCCAAGCGTCTTCTTCGCAAGGCACCATGATTGACACAATGATCGCGCGGTCAGGGTAATCCGCTTTGACGCGGGTGATTTCATCCAAGTTAGTTTGCAGATCGCGATCCGTGATCAATTCGATATTGTTCAGCCCGAGCAACCGCCGATCGGCACCGTAAATCGCGCCATAGCGTGGGCCGTTCACGTTCACCACTGGCGGCCCTTCGGCCCCAAGAGTTTTCCAAACGACACCGCCCCATCCTGCCTCGAACGCGCGGCGGACGTTGTATTCTTTATCCGTTGGCGGGGCCGAGGCCAGCCAGAAAGGATTCGGAGATTTGATGCCCAAAAATTCTGTTGTTAGATCAGCCATTTTAGTTGCTCCCCATCAAGGTTGCATGAATATCCATTGCCGCGTCGCGACCTTCGGCAACGGCAGTGACCGTCAAATCATCGCCACCGCTAGCGCAATCACCGCCGGCCCAAACACCTGCAACGCTGGTGCACCCGGTTTCGGTTACCGCGATTTTGCGGCCTGACAATTCAAGCCCAGCGTCGGTTTCAAGCGTCTGGCCAATTGCCTTAAACACTTGATCGGCCTGCAACCGGATCATTTCACCGGTACCTTTCAGACCGTTGCCATCATCAGTGGTGTATTCCAGTTCAATCTCGTGCACTGTGCCATTGCCGTGCAGGGCGACAGGTTGAACGTTAAACATCAACCGCACGCCCTTTGACGCGGCAAGATCTTGTTCATAGGGGCTTGCGCTCATACCTTCGCGGCCTCGGCGATAGGCGATTGTGACGTTCTGCGCGCCGAGCAGTTTAGACTGCACAGCCGCATCCACGGCGGTCATCCCGCCGCCGATCACGACAACGTCGCGACCCACCGGCAGTTTTGTCAGATCGCTGGATTGGCGCAACGCCTTGATAAAATCGACTGCATCTTCGACGCCGTTCTTATCTTCGCCGGATGCGCGCAACGCATTCACGCCACCAAGCCCAACGGCAAGGAAAACCGCATCATAATCGACCTGCAACTGATCCAGCGACAGATCCGCGCCCAACCGTCTGCCGTTTTCAACCGTGATCCCACCAATGCCCAGCAGCCAATCGACTTCGCGCGCAGCAAAGTCATCCGTCGTTTTATAGGCGGCGATTCCATATTCGTTCAGACCACCAGATTTTGGCAGCGCATCAAACATCACAACACCATGGCCAAGCATCGCAAGACGGTGCGCGCATGCCAGCCCGGCAGGTCCGGCACCAACAACGGCGACGGTTTTACCAGTGGAGTCAGCGCGTGTGTACGGATGGCTTTGTTTTGCCATCAGCTTATCCGTCGCGTGGCGTTGCAGGCGGCCAATCTCAACCGGTTTACCTTCAGCGGCTTCGCGCACGCAGGCTTGTTCACAAAGTTCTTCTGTGGGACAAACGCGGGCGCACATGCCGCCAAGGATGTTCTGGTCAAAGATTGTTTTCGCTGCCGCTTCGGCAGTACCAGTGCTGATCTGACGAATGAACAATGGAATATCAATCGACGTCGGGCAGGCCGTCATGCAGGGTGCATCATGACAAAAATAGCAGCGATCTGCGGCGACGGAGGCCTCGTGCGGGGCAAGTGGAGCGTGCAAATCCGCGAAGTGAGTCTCGACGGTTTCAGAAGGTAATCGCGCTGCGGCGATACCCGGAGTCATTTGGCTGGACATTTGATCTTCCTGTCGTGGCTTCTGCTGGTACCTTGGCACAGGTCTATTTTTTATCAAATGGTAAATTTTTGAAATTTGGAAAATTATTTGGGAGCGACGGGTTACACACCTTCTAGAATAAGGTATTTTATGCATACACTTCGAATACCTAAAGAATATTTTTTGGACTCGCGCCCGCTAGTTAACGCGACCCAAGTCCGGTATTGCAAAGCAAAATTGCCAAAATATTCATCAGCCCACCGGCCAATCTACGGAAATTTTAGGTCGCATTGTGCCCGCTGGACTTGCGAACGCCTAACCACTCCGGCACCTAAGACACATGAAATATTCAGTTCTGACATTTGGATACGGCTATAGCGCCCAAGCACTCGGGCGGGTTTTGCGGTCACAAGGCCACAGCATCTTGGGCACAACCCGCGGTGAGCCGACACCGGAAGACGGCGCGCAAATCGTGCAATGGCCGGGCACGGATATGACGGCAGCACTGGATGCGGCGACACATCTTTTGATCTCCATCGCCCCAGATGCGGCTGGCGATCCGGTTTTGGCCGCACTGCAAGCCGAAATTACCGCCCGTGCCGCGCAATTCAAATGGGTGGGATACCTATCAACCACCGGTGTTTACGGTGACCATAACGGCGGCTGGGTCGATGAAACGACCCCGTTAACCCCTGCAACCAAACGCGGCATCGCGCGGGTCAAGGCAGAGGCCGCATGGGCCGCGATCCCCGATCTGCCCCTTCATATCTTCCGCCTTGCTGGCATCTACGGCCCCGGTCGCGGGCCGTTCGCAAAGGTCCGCAATGGCACGGCACGGCGCATCATCAAAGAAAACCAAGTTTTCAGTCGCACCCACGTTGGCGACATCGCGCAAGTGCTTGCTGCTTCGATGGCCCGTCCAAATCCGGGCGCAGTTTACAATGTTTGCGATGACGACCCCGCCCCGCCACAAGATGTGATTGGCTACGCGGCTGTGCTACTGGGGCGCCCCCTGCCGCCGGCGATGGATTTCGAAACTGCTGACATGACCCCGATGGCCCGCAGTTTTTATGCCGAAAGCAAGATGGTCCGAAATGATCGAATTAAATCCGAGCTGGGGGTGCAATTGCTTTACCCGGACTATCGCACGGGCCTTAAAGCGCTGCTGGCGCAGGAAAAGCCCGCCTAACGCCCCATGCGATTGTCGCGAACAACAGCAATAACACAATCGCAATGGCGACGTTCGCGCCATAGAACACCATGCGCTGCGGCAATTCGAGATCATTTAAGAAACGATAGGGCAAGCCGTTCGTCACGGTGCCAACGGGCGTCGCATTCATCGGACCGACGGCAAATTCGGCCCAAAACACATAGCTACCGATCACTCCAGCCATCCATGCAAATGCCGGGACAAGGCGGCGATAACTGCGGTGAATAAAGATCGTATCAAAAAGCTGCAGCAATGGCCCGAACAAATGCAAATAGAGCTCAAGGTGCCATGCCATCAATTGGCCGTCGCTGGTCACCGAAGTTGGATCACCAAAATACAGGCGCCAAAACAAGAATACGACCATCGCGTTGATGACCGATGTCATGCAAACGAAGCCGTCCCAACGCTTGTCAGAGCGTCCCTCTTGGATAGCCATCATACGGCTTGCTGCAAAGAACGATGCAAACAGCGCCCAGATCGTCAAGTAACGCGCGGGCCCTCCAAAACCATCATAGCCACCAAAGACCAGCGTCCGCAGAACATAGCCCCCCGCCAGCAAGAATACCGCCCAGCGGTAGATATGAATAAAGCGCGCCATATGAATTCCTCCTCGTGCAGGGAGGGTGCGTGGAATTTCGCGAGGCGTCTATGATGACGCAGCGTCTGCTGCAAAATCCATCGCTAGCAAATTCGCAGGCATCAATCTGCCCATGCAGGCCGACGTAACTCTTGCCGATCACAGCCAAAGACCGCATATCGATCCTGTTTTTGCACCTAAGGGACACGACATGACTTTGCGCCAAAAAACTGCAACGCTGCTGAACACGCCTCTGTTTGTTAACCTGATCATCGGCGTGATTGTGTTTAATGCCATTATCCTTGGGCTAGAAACTTCAAAACCATTAATGGCGAAGGTCGGCGGGTTGATCACCTTCTTGGACCAGCTGTGTTTGACCATTTTTGTGATCGAATTGCTGGCCAAGTTTTTTGCTTCTGGGCCGCGATTTTTTCGTAGCGGCTGGAACATCTTTGACTTTGTGATTGTCGGCGTATCGCTGTTGCCCGGCGGCGGCGGCTTGTCGGTGCTGCGTGCGTTGCGTATCTTTCGCGTGATGCGCGTTATTTCTGTGGTGCCGTCTTTGCGGCGTGTCGTCGAAGGGTTCATTACCGCTCTTCCCGGCATGGGATCCGTATTCCTGCTGATGGGCATCGTCTTTTACATCGGGTCCGTCATGGCGACAAAACTATTCGGCGATAGCTTCCCAGAATGGTTTGGCAGTCTGGGCCAATCTGGGTATTCGCTGTTTCAGATCATGACGCTCGAAAGCTGGTCGATGGGAATCGTCCGCCCCATCATGGAAGTCTACCCATATGCATGGGCATTCTTTGTGCCCTTCATCTTGGTAACAACATTCGCCGTTGTGAACCTGCTGGTCGGTTTGATCGTGAATTCGATGCAAGACGCCCATGCCGAAGAAGATAACGCCGCGACAGATGCTTACCGTGACGAAGTGATGGCCAAGCTAGATGCGATTGAAAAGCGGTTAACCGGTCTGGATAAATAGCTACGATTAAGCCCGTTGTTCCAAACTCGCCACCCCGAGGACATCCAAGACTTTCGCTTCGATATCTGATGCATTTAGCCCGGCGGTGTCATACATCGCGCGGGGGCTAGCCTGATCGATGAACGAATCAGGCAAAACCATGGAACGGAATTTCAGGCCTTGATCAAACACGCCCGCGTCAGAAAGCAATTGCGCAACATGCGATCCAAAACCGCCGACGCTGCCTTCTTCGATGCAGATCAGCGCCTCGTGGTCAGCGGCAAGTTTGAGGATCATGTCCTTATCCAACGGCTTGGCAAAACGCGCATCTGCGACCGTTGGGGTGATCCCTTTGGCGGACAATGCTTCACACGCGGCGGTAACTTCTTGTAGGCGTGTCCCGAATGACAGGATCGCAACCCGCGATCCTTGCGTGATCATGCGGCCTTTGCCGATTTCCAACAGGTCGGGGTTTTGTGGCATCTCGACACCAACGCCTTCGCCGCGCGGGAAACGAAATGCAATCGGGCCATCATCATAGGCGGCGGCTGTTGCGACCATACGCACTAACTCAGCTTCATCCGCAGCGGCCATAACGACCATTCCGGGCAAGTTCGCCAAAAACGCCACATCAAAAGCGCCAGCATGGGTCGCGCCATCGGCCCCGACAAGCCCAGCGCGATCAATCGCAAAACGGACCGGCAAGCGCTGGATAGCCACATCATGTACAACCTGATCGTAACCACGTTGCAAGAACGTCGAATAAAGCGCGCAAAACGGACGCATCCCGCCAGCCGCAAGCCCCGCGCAGAATGTTACCGCGTGCTGTTCGGCAATGCCCACGTCAAAACACCGGCTAGCATAGCGTGTCATAAAGCGGTCCAGCCCAGTCCCATCGGGCATCGCTGCCGTCACCGCGCAAATCTTAGGATCATCAGCTGCCAGTTTGATCAGCGTATCCGAAAAAACAGATGTATATGACGGCGCGTTGCTCGGCGCTTTTTTCTGTTCGCCAGTAATCACATCGAATTTGCCGCGCGCGTGACCTTTGTCATCCGCGCCCTCGGCAGGGGCATAGCCTTTGCCCTTTTTGGTCATCGCATGGATCAGGATTGGCCCGTCTGCGCGTTCTTTCACGGTGCGCAAAACGGACAAAAGCTGTTCCATATCGTGACCATCAATCGGACCAAGATAGGAAAAGCCAAGCTCTTCGAACAAGGTGCCGCCAACAGTCATATGCTTGAGCATATCTTTGGCGCGTTTCGCACCTTCGCGAAACGGTTCGGGCAGTAGCGACACCGCCCCTTTAGCGGCCGCTTTGAATTCTTGGAATGGCTCGCCAGCATAAAGCCGCGACAGATAGGAAGACATCGCGCCAGTCGGCGGTGCAATCGACATTTCATTGTCGTTCAGGATCACGATCAAGCGCTTGCCCAGATGACCTGCGTTGTTCAGCGCCTCATAGGCCATGCCCGCTGACATCGCGCCATCGCCAATCACCGCAATCGCATCGCCACCTTCACCGCCCAAATCGCGCGCCACTGCAAAGCCAAGCGCCGCAGAAATCGACGTGCTCGAATGGGCCGCGCCAAAGGGATCATATCGGCTCTCGGATCGTTTCGTGAACCCAGATAGCCCGCCTTCGGTCCGTAGCGTGCGGATACGATCGCGCCGCCCGGTCAGGATTTTATGCGGATAACATTGGTGGGACACATCCCAGATAATCTTGTCTTTGGGCGCATCAAACACAGCATGCATCGCGACCGTCATTTCGACAACGCCAAGGCCCGCGCCAAGGTGACCACCAGTGACCGACACCGCAGCAATCGTTTCGGCCCGTAGATCATCGGCCAGATGACGCAATTCGGCATCCGTCAATTGCTTCATATCCGCTGGTGTGTTCACACGGTCCAAAACGGGTGTATGTGGCTGGCTGGTCATCGTCGCTACCCTTTAGTGCGTCCGCGCAATCACAAAACGCGCGGCTTCTTTTAACGTATCGGCGTCGTCACCATAGACAGATAGCGCATCGCAAGCCTCTTGCACCAGATCACTTGCGCGACGTTTCGCCCCATCAAGACCCAGCAGCGATACAAATGTCGCCTTGCCCGCATCCGCATCTTTGCCAACGGCCTTGCCGACCTGATCCGCATCGCCGATCACATCCAACACATCATCCCAAATCTGAAACGCAAGGCCCAGCGCATCGCCATAGCGTTGTAACGCACATGCATCTGCTTGGGCCAACCGCGCGCCAGACATTGCCGACCAATTGATCAACGCCCCGGTTTTACCAGCCTGCAACGCAGTGATTTCGTCCAAGCTCAACGGTATATGCGCGGTTTCCGCAGCAATATCAGCCGCCTGACCGCCCACCATGCCGCGCACGCCAGATGCTTGGGCCAGAGTCTGTGCAAGCAAAATACGTGCATCAGCGGCAGCATCCACCTGCAGCACGCACTCAAATGCCATCGCCTGCAAAGCATCACCGACAAGCACAGCCGTCGCCTCATCCCATTTCACATGTACCGTCGGCAGGCCGCGCCGCAAGTTGTCATCATCCATGCAGGGCAGATCATCATGCACCAAAGAATAGGCGTGCATACATTCAATCGCTGCCGCTGCGGGCAGGGCTGTCGTCACACCGTGCAATTTGGCGGATTCTAGCACCAGAAAGGCGCGCAACGCTTTGCCGCCCTGGGTCGCATAAGTCATGCCCTGCGCAATCGCCCCCGGCTGGCCGGCCAAAACCGCTGCGATATAGGATTGCGTCAGCGCTGCGGCTTCGCCCAGCGCAGATCGAAACGTATCAGCCATCAAGCGGCGCGGTCCCTTTGGGGGTACCGTTTTCATCAAAGGCAATCTTGGCGACTTTTTCTTCGGCAGCTTTCAGCTGCGCCTCGCAACGCGCCTTCAATGCAGCGCCGCGTTCGTATAGGGCAATCGATTGATCAAGCGCCACATCCCCGCGTTCCAGCTGACCGACAACGGCCTCCAGCTCTTTCATCGCGTCTTCAAAGCTCATTTCTTCGACTGGCGTGGTCATCGGCCTCTTTCCTCTAATACGCTGATATGGGCACGCGCCGCGTCACCCAATGCCTGTAGGTCATAGCCACCTTCCAGCATAGACACAACGCGCCCCGCACAATGTTCATCCGCCAAATCACACAGACGCTTTGTCACCCATGCAAAATCTGCGGTGCGCAGTTTCATCCCCGCCAATGGATCATCCTCATGTGCATCAAACCCTGCGGAAATCAGCAGAAGTTGCGGAGAAAAGGCAGCGACCCTTGGGAACACTTGGTTTTCCATCGCCGCGCGGAACGCATCTGTTCCGGCGCCTTCGGGTAAAGGGACATTCACCACGTTGCCGACACCTGTTTCGTGCGCGGCACCCGTGCCGGGGTATAGCGGCGATTGATGAGTCGAACAAAACAAGATGCGCGGGTCATCTTCGACCAAATCTTGGGTGCCATTGCCATGATGCACGTCGAAATCCACAATCGCGACACGGTCCAAGCCGTGATGATCGAGCGCATATTTTGCAGCAATCGCAATATTGCCAAAGAAACAAAACCCCATCGCCGTTTCACGTTCTGCGTGATGGCCCGGTGGACGGGTCGCAACAAAAACATTTGCAACCTCACCCGCCATCACCAAATCAATGGCACGCACACCCCCGCCCGCCGCACGATAGGCCGCTTGCAACGTACCAACAGACATATGGGTGTCCGCATCCAGCGACACCCAGCCGTTTTCGGGGGCTGCATCTTTGATACTATCAATATGCGCTTTCGGATGGGCGCGCAGTAGATCATCTTCGGCGACCAAAGGCGCTTTGATCCGGATCAGATCCAGATCTTTTACGGCAGCTAAAACTGCGTCCAACCGAGCCACTTGCTCTGGATGACCGGGCGGGGTGACGTGATCATAGCATGCGTCGTGGGTAATCAATGCGGTGGTCATAAACGCCCCTATTTCCCTAATCTACGCAAACCTAACGCATGGTTATTCCGGGGCAAGCATATATCCAGCGCCGCGCACCGTTTGCAGATAGCGCGGTTGTTTCGGATCTACCTCGATTTTACGGCGGAGCCGTGTGATTTGCACGTCTACAGCCCGCTCTTGGGTCTGCCCGCCAGACCGGCTGAGCTCTTCAACCAACTGCGCCCGCGAGATTGGCGCGCCAGGGCTTGCCGAGAAAATCCGCATCAATTGGCTTTCAGTCGCGGTCAAACGCACAAGGTCTTCGCCCTGCCACATTTCACCACGTTCGATATCATAGCGGACCGGGCCCATATGCATGAGCTTTGGCGCCACGGTTGCTGGCTCTGCCTCTGGAACGCGGCGCAAGATAGCATTGAGGCGCAGCAAAAGCTCTTTGGGTTCAAACGGTTTGGCAAGATAATCATCCGCCCCCGCCTCAAGCCCCGAAATCCGATCACCGGTTTCGGCTTTGGCGGTCAAAAGCATAATCGGTGTGGTGATCGTTTGGCGCAGGTCGCGGCACAGTGAAACACCGTCTTCGCCCGGCATCATCACGTCCAGAACGATCAGATCAAATTCAAGCCCAGACAAGATGCGTCGCGCGTGTGCTGCATCACGTGCGGTCGTCACTAAGAAACCGTTACGGACCAAAAACTTACGCAAGAGGCTGCGAATGCGTTCGTCGTCATCGACAATGAGTAGGTGTGCATCGTCAGCCTTCATTCTGTTCTTTCCTTCATCGCTTCAAAATGGTGACGTGTTTGATCGTCCATCATCGCCTCCAACACCTGCCGAAACCCGGCCACGGCATCCGGCCCAACCTTGCGGTAGGCGGCCCGCATCCGGTCGCGCTGGGCGTCCGACAATGCGCGTTCCAATTCCGCCCCCTTAGCTGTTAAGTGCAAATGCCGTTCGCGTTTGTCCTTTTGGCCGACAGTGCTGGCCACCAAACCGTCTTCTATCAATGTACGCAACACACGATTCAGCGATTGCTTTGTAACACCAAGAATAGAAAGGAGATTATTTACCGTCGTTCCGGGGCTACGATGAATAAAATGGATCGCGCGGTGATGCGCACGCCCATAAGATTTTTCCGCTAAGATACGATCTGGATCAGCGGTAAAGCCGCGGTAGGCAAAAAACATCGCCTCGATCCCTTTGCGCAATTGTTCATCAGTCAGGAACAATAGGCTTTGCCCCGTCTGTGCCTGCGGTCCATCACTCATGCGTTTTCCCCCTCGCGTTCAGGCCATAATACGTCAGCTTTATTGACTTTCCAAGAATCAACTGCTAGCGAATCCGCGAAAACACGCAATATAATGTCCAATTCGGACCTATTGTCGTAATAAATGCAAATTCTAGAGGAGGCAACGATGGGCGCTGCATATGATGATCGTGACGGTAAAATCTGGATGGACGGCCAATTGGTCGAATGGCGCGATGCCAATGTCCACATCCTCACACATGCCATGCACTATGCGTCTTCCGTCTTTGAAGGCGAACGTTGCTACGAGGGCAAGATCTTCAAATCAGTGGAGCATTCAGAGCGCCTGATCAAATCTGGTGAATTGCTAGATATGGAAATCCCTTATTCCGTCGCTGAAATCGAAAAGGCTAAATATGACGTGCTCAAGGCCAACGGCTGGACCGACGCCTATGTGCGCGTTGTTGCATGGCGTGGCGCTGGCGAAGACATGGGTGTCGCATCCAACAAAAACCCGGTGCGCATGGCCGTTGCCGCATGGGAATGGGGAGCCTATTACGGCGACGCAAAGATGAAGGGCGCCAAGCTCGACATCGCGAAATGGAAACGCCCATCTCCCGAAACAATCCCAACTGCCGCCAAGGCCGCCGGTCTTTATATGATCTGCACCATGTCCAAACACGCAGCCGAGGCCAAAGGCTGTTCGGATGCGCTGTTCATGGATTATCGCGGCTATGTCGCCGAAGCGACCGGCGCGAACATCTTTTTTGTCAAAGACGGCGAGGTCCACACACCCGATCCGGATGCGATTCTAAACGGGATCACCCGCCAGACCGTCATCGACATGCTCGAAGCCAAAGGCATCAAGGTGCATGTCCGCCGTATCATGCCCGAAGAGCTAGCTGATTTTGAGCAATGCTGGCTAACAGGCACAGCCGCCGAAGTTACCCCCGTTGGGCAAATCGGTGATTACACATTCGAGGTCGGCACGCTCACCCGTGAAATCGCGCAAGAATACGAACAGCTCGTCCGTAACTAGGGACGCGCAGGGGTTGGCGCGCGGTATCCCTGCGTCAGCCCGTCACCAAAACGCTGCCGCGCCCGCCGTTGCAAAGCCAAGCTTTGCGGGCGTGGAAGTTCATTTTTGACCACTGCAAATAACCGCCTTATGGTCGTTTTGGTGGGTTGATTAGACTTATCAAGCAGATGCTTCATCGTTGAGTCCTCCGTCGTGGATCGCCAGTATAGCACACTTCGTGCCCTACGCGGCCGAAACAACGTTTCTTTGACTGGTTCCAACGATCGCATTTTAGGATTTTTTACGTTATCAGTGCCGAGTAGTCTGTGTACTGCAAAATCATACGTAAATTTGCACGCCATTAACTTCCGACGTTGCCCGTCGCTTTGCGTTGCTGTGCCCGTTTTAGTCCCAAATGTTGCTCACGCCAAATAATCAAGACACCCGCCAGAATAACGACGGCTGCGCCTAAGATCATTGTGTGGGTCGGAACCTCGTCAAAGACAAAGTAACCGATTCCCAAAGCAAGAATCATTGAGCTGTAGTCAAAAGGCGCGACAAGCGACGCATCCGCGAAACGGTAGCTTGAGGTCAAAAATATCTGCCCCATGCCGCCCAAAAGACCCGCAAAAACCAGCATCGACGCGGCAGCGGCAGATGGCAGCACCCACCCCCATGGAATCGTCAAAAGCGAGAGCAGCGCCGAGGTAATACTAAACCAAAATACGATCGCAGCAGTGCCTTCGGTCGCGACCAGTTTGCGCACAAACACCTGCGCCAAAGCCGCCATAACAGCCCCCATGAGCACGACAACCGCGCCCAATGTTTCCGATGTCCCCATTGACGCGCCCACTGACAGCCGTGGCGAAAGTACGATCAACACGCCAACCATCCCCAATGCCACCGCCGACAATCGAAAAATGCCAACCTGTTCGTTCAAAAACATTGCAGCGAAAACAACCACGAGCAGCGGGGCCGCATATCCAATGGCCGTCACTTCAGGCAAAGGAAGAAGACCAAGCCCCGTGAACCCGAGGCCCATGGCTGTTGTGCCGATCAATCCACGCCAAAAATGCCCCATTGGGTTGGCAGTCTTCCAGCCGTTTTTCAGCTCTCCTCGCAGGGCAAGCCAACCCAATATAATTGGGATCGCAAAAAATGACCGAAAGAACACCGCTTCGCCCGGCGGCACCTCAGATGACGCAGCTTTGATCAGGCTCGCCATGGCCATAAACATGCATACCGACAGTACCTTAAGAAGAATTCCGCGCAGTGGCTGCATGTTTGTATCCTTTTGGGCACCTTAGTGCGACACACCAACACAATGAAGCCTTTATTGCTTGCTATCGCTCGGCGTTAAGCTATCCGATACAAAGTCACAATAAGAAGCACCTCATGCCCAAAGATAACACCGTTCTTCCCACTTCAAATGCCCGCGATTGGGTGCGTATTTTGGCCGGCTACCGCGAGCCAAACAGCCTGCGCAGCAGCCTTGAACTCGCAATTAGCTTTGTTCCATTTGTCGGGCTTTGGGTGCTTGCTTGTTGGGTCGCCCAATACAGCTATTTCGGGGCATTCCTGATCTCGGCCCTGAACGGATGTTTTCTGCTGCGTCTGTTTTGTATTCAACACGACTGCGGGCACGGATCATTCTATGGCAACCGCACAGTCAGCGACTGGGTTGGACGCGTTTTGGGTGTGGTTACACTTACCCCATATGACGTTTGGCGGCGCACACACTCGATTCATCACAGTCATGCCGGCGATCTTGATCACCGCGGTATTGGCGACGTTATGACGTTGACGGTTGAGGAATACCACCAGCGTACGCCCTTTGGTCGCTTTATGTACCGCGCGTATCGGCATCCGCTTGTCATGTTTGGGCTGGGGCCGACATATCTCTTTATTTTACAGAACCGTTTACCGCTTGGTCTAATGGACCAAGGCAAAAAATATTGGATCAGCGCCATGGGCACCAATGCAGCCATTGTCGCTGCACTCAGCATCATCGTATATTTCGGTGGATTTCAGGCATTGTTCCTCGTTTTCCTGCCGACAACGTTGATCGCCGCCTCTGTCGGGGTTTGGCTGTTTTACGTCCAGCACCAGTTCGAAACGACCCATTGGGAACATGAAGAAGACTGGCAACTGCACGAGGCCGCGCTGCACGGCAGTTCGCACTATGATTTGCCGCCGATTCTGCGCTGGTTCACCGCCAATATCGGCATCCACCATGTGCACCATCTGTATAGCCGCATTCCATTCTACCGCCTGACAGAAGTTCTGCGCGACCACGAAGAATTGGTCGAGGTTAGCCGCATGACCATTCTAGAAAGCATGAAATGCGCGAGCCTTGATCTTTGGGACGAAAAGAAACGTCGCTTGGTGTCATTCGCCGCCGTGCGCCGCAACGCTGCCTAGGCGCTCTAACGCCCAACGCGCCGCATCAGCGACGGCCGGGTCTGGATCTTCAATGAGTTGGGCGACTGCATCCGCAAGGCTGGGGTCACCCGAATTACCAATGGCATAAGCCACGTTACGTACAAACCGATCCCGCCCAATCCGTTTGATCGGGGATCCCGAAAACCGTGCGCGAAATGCGGTATCATCCAATCTCGCAAGCTCTGCCAACGGCGGGGCAATCAGATCTTCACGCGCCGCATAACGGGCATCGCGTCCTTCGCGGGCGAATTTGTTCCAAGGGCACACTCCCAAACAATCATCACAACCGTAAATCCGGTTTCCCATGAGACCTCGCAATTCCGCGTCAACAGGCCCCCTATGTTCAATCGTCAGATATGAAATACAGCGCCGCGGATCGAGCTGATATGGCGCTGGAAAAGCCGAAGTCGGGCAAACATCCAGACAGGCGGTACAACTGCCGCAATGGCTGACCTCTGGCGTGTCCGGCTCCAGTGCAACCGTCGTAAATATCGCGCCCAAAAAGAACCACGACCCCAAGTCGCGCCCCAGGACATTGGTGTGTTTTCCCTGCCAGCCAAGCCCCGCGGCCTGTGCCAATGGTTTTTCCATCACCGGGGCGGTGTCAACAAAGACCTTAATTTGCGCGTCCGGCACCTGTTCGATCAGCCAGCGCCCCACCCGTTTGAGCCGTTTTTTGACGATATCATGATAGTCGCGCCCCTGCGCATAAACGCTGATCGCTGCGCGATCAGGTTGCTCAAGCACCGCAAGCGGGTCGTGTTCTGGCGTATATGGTTCGGCGAGCATGATCACCGATTTAGCTTCGGGCCAAAGCGCGGCGGGGTTACCGCGCCACTGCATGCGTTCGGCCATCCATGCCATTTGTCCATGCATGTCGGCAGCAACAAATTCTGCCAAACGTTCCGCCATTTCGGGCACCGCATCGGGGCGGCAGATACCAACCTTGGCGAACCCGGCCTCTTGGGCATAGGTGATCAGGCGTTCTTTCACACCTGACTAAAAATCAAGATCAGCGTAATGTGCCGCCGGTTGGAAACCCGGCACCTCATCGGCTAGTAGCGATCGGAATGCCGGGCGCGATTTTATTTTTGCGTACCAGTCTTTAACGACTTCATGCCGGTTCCAATCGACGTCGCTAGTATAATCCAAGCACGATAAGTGTGCTGCCGCGGCGAAATCTGCGATTGTCATTTCGTTGCCAGCCAACCAGCGACGATCTTCGAGCAGATAAGCCATGTAATCGAGATGGTATTTGATCGCACGCGCGCCTGATTTGACGTTCGCACTATCGGGATACCCGGTGCCCATCACCTTGCGGTAGACCCGTTCGCCGATCAGCTTGCTGGTGACCTCGTGGTAGAACTTATCGTCAAACCAGCCGACAATCCGACGCGCTTCGTAACGCGCATCAAGGTCTTTGGGCAAAAGCGCGGGGGTCGGGAACTTTTCTTCGAGATATTCGCAAATCGCCGCGCTATCGGCCATCGTCCGGCCATCCATTTTGAGAACGGGGATTTTTCCCGCCGGATTGCGGCGCAAGAAATCAGCGTCCTGTTCCCAATAGCGTTCTTCGACAAGACCGACTTCGATCTTCTTTTCAGCAAGACAAAGCCGCACTTTGCGCGAAAACGGGGACAATGGGTAATGGTACAGGGTGTTCATGACGGGCTCACAAATCGGTTTTCCTCTCAATGCAGCATGGGACGCCCCGATTCAATGGTTGGATCAGTTTTCGAAACAATCCGCGCGGCCATCCGCCGCGATTGTGCGCGCCCCGCTGATAATTGCAGAGGTACGTTGGCGCACATAAGGGCTGGGGTTCGAAGCCGAGCGCGATTTGGGGGCGGGCAAGATCGCAGCAAGCCGCGCAGCTTGTGTTGCGCTCAAGTCAGCGGCATCAACCCCGAAATAATGCCGCGCGGCCGCTTGCACGCCAAACACGCCTTCGTCGAATTCAGCGATATTCAGGTAGATTTCAAGGATGCGGCGTTTGGTCCAGACGGCTTCGGACAAAGGGGTCCAGAGAGCCTCCATCGCTTTGCGCAGCCAGCTACGCCCATGCCACAGATACGCGTTCTTGATCACTTGCTGCGAAATCGTCGACGCGCCGCCGCGGCCGCGGTCCATCGCGTCACGAATAGCATCCACATCAAGCCCCCAATGCAGACAGAAATTAGCGTCCTCTGCTGCCACGGCTGACCGAGCCATCACTGGCGCGATCTGTTCCATTGGGGTCCATTCGTATTTAACGGACCCAACCCGCGATCGCTCATTTAACATGTAAGGTGTTATCGGCGGTGGCACGACCGCGTAAATCAACGTGGCCAAAAGCACTAAACCAAGCGCCGCAAAGCATGCACCCCAAACAACACGGCACAGCTTACGCCAAGCCTGCGCAATTTTGCTCCGCTGCGTTTTGCGGGGACTGCGTTTTTTTGGTGCAGCTTTCTTTTTGGGTGTCTTTTTACGCTCTGCCATCGGGACCATAAGCCACAGCCACGGTTGCATGGTCAAGATGTAGGTCGCTCCTGCGCATATTTCTGCGCAGGAGCGTGATTTTATTCAGCAGGGATTGCCGCGTTTTCGATGCTGAGCGGGTGCTTAAGATGCACGAGCATTTCTTTGGGGCAAATCTGAACAAAATTGTCCTTTTCCAATTCCCAATGCTGCAAGATTTCAGCGGCTTTGCGACTGCCCGTTTCTGCGCCATGACGTTCGATCAGGGATTTCAACTGATCCACCCAATGGTCCACAGTGACGGGGTTCGTCACCAATGTTTCCATGTTGATCAGATCAGTGGCCTCGCCTTTTGGATCGTACAGATAGGCCATACCGCCTGTCATACCGGCCCCAAAGTTGGCCCCGATAGATCCGAGGATCACAGCCAGACCACCCGTCATGTATTCACACCCGTTAGTGCCGCAGCCCTCAATCACAACTGTTGCACCAGAGTTCCGCACGGCGAACCGTTCACCCGCGCGCCCAGCGGCGAACAGATAGCCATCAGTCGCCCCATAAAGAACCGTGTTCCCGATGATCGTGTTTTCGGCCGCAACCAGTGGGCTGGCCATAGGTGGGCGCACAACAATTGTACCGCCTGACAAGCCCTTACCGACATAGTCATTGGCATCACCTGATACTTCAAGCTTAAGCCCCGGTGCTGCGAAAGCCCCCAACGATTGCCCGGCAGAGCCGCGCAGTTTCACCGTCAAGTGATCAGGTTGCAGGTCGTTACGCATGCCAAAGTTTTTGACGATATGGCTAGATGTGCGCGTGCCGATGGTCCGCAGTGTGTTTTGCACTGCATAATCCAACTGCATCTTTTCGCCTTCTTCCAAGAAGCGCGCAGCATCCTGCACGATTTGCGCATCAAGCGTATCATCGACTGGGTTACGTGGTTTGTTGCGGTCATAGGTGATCTTTTCTGCGCCATCGACCGTGATCAGCAATGGGTTCAAGTCAAGGTCATCCAAATGCGCTGACCCACGGCTGACCTGCGTCAGCAGATCGGCGCGTCCAATGACATCATCAAGCGACCGTGCGCCAATGCTGGCAAGGATTTCACGCACTTCGGTCGCGTAGAACGTGATTAGGTTCACGACCTTATCGGCGTTGCCTGTGAACTTGTCACGTAGGGCTTGGTCTTGGGTGCAGACGCCAACCGGACATGTGTTCGACTGACACTGGCGGACCATGATACAGCCCATCGCGATCAGCGCGGCTGTGCCGATACCGTATTCTTCGGCACCCAGCATCGCGGCCATGACAATGTCACGACCGGTTCGCAGCCCACCATCGGTCCGCAGCGTGATCCGTTCGCGCAGGTTGTTCATAGCAAGCACTTGGTGGGCTTCGGTCAGGCCCATTTCCCATGGCAAGCCCGCATATTTGATCGATGTGCCCGGTGACGCACCAGTCCCACCGTTGTGACCAGAAATCAGGATTACATCGGCCTTGGCCTTGGCCACACCAGCGGCAATCGTGCCAACACCGGATGCCGCAACCAGTTTCACTGTCACCTTACAGATCGGGTTAATCTGTTTGAGGTCATAGATCAGCTGCGCGAGATCCTCGATTGAATAGATATCGTGGTGAGGTGGCGGTGAAATCAAGGTCACGCCTTTGGTTGAATGGCGCAGCTTGGCGATCAGGTCTGTGACCTTCATGCCGGGTAGCTGGCCGCCCTCGCCGGGCTTGGCGCCTTGGGCGACTTTGATTTCAAGCTCTTCGCAGGCCAGCAGATATTCTGCGGTCACGCCAAAGCGCCCCGAAGCAACCTGTTTGATCTTCGCGGATGCGTTGTCGCCGTTTGGTTCTGGTGTGAAATCATCTGGGCTTTCGCCACCTTCACCTGAATCCGACTTCGCGCCAATGCGGTTCATCGCGATGGACAGGGTCCGGTGCGATTCAGGGCTGAGCGCCCCAAGGGACATACCCGGTGTCACGAAACGCTTACGGATCGCAGTGATGCTTTCAACCTCTTCAATTGGCACTGGCTTGGCCATTGGCTTAATCGCCAAAAGGTCACGTAGATGGATTGGCGGGTTGGCTTGCATGGATTTGCTGTATTGCTGCCAAAGCGCATAAGATGCGTTGTTACAAGCCGCTTGCAGCATATGCATTGTCTGGGCTTCCCAAGCATGCTTTTCGCCTGAACGGCGCGCCTTGTAGAACCCGCCGATTGGCAAAATATCCGACGGATTCTTCCAACCACGTGCGTGCACTTCTTCGACCTTGGTTTGGATACCACTTGTGCCGATGCCCGAAATGCGGCTTTGCATACCGGGGAAGAATTCAGCGACCATCGCGCGCGACAGGCCCACGGCCTCAAAGTTCAGACCACCACGGTAAGACGACAGAACCGAAATCCCCATCTTCGCCATGATTTTCAGAAGACCTGCGTCGACCGCCTTGCGGTAACGGCCCACAGCCTCGGCCAAGGTGCCATCAACCAGCCCACGCTCAACGCGGTTGGCAATCGAATCTTGGGCCAAATAGGCGTTGACAGTGGTTGCGCCACAGCCGATCAGAACTGCAAAGTAATGCGGATCGATACATTCGGCGGACCGCACGTTGATTGAACAGAATGTCCGCAACCCTTTGCCAGTCAGCCCCGAATGCACTGCGGATGTCGCAAGGATCATCGGCATTGGCACACGGTCGACGTCTTGGTGTTGATCCGTCAGTACCAGGTGCCCCGCGCCAGAGCGCACCGCATCTTCGGCCTCTTCACGGATACGCTGAAGCCCCGCAGATAGTGCGCCACGCCCTTTTGAAAACGTACAATCGATAAAGGCCACGTTGCCACCAAAGCGGCTCACCATTTCGTCGAATTCGCCGTTGGACACAAATGGGCTTTCAAGCACCAAAATTTCGGCCTGGGACGAATTTTCATCCAGCACGTTTTTCAAGTTCCCAAACCTGGTTTTCAACGACATCACGCGTGTTTCACGCAAACTGTCGATCGGCGGGTTAGTGACCTGGCTAAAGTTCTGACGGAAGAAATGCGACAACGGGCGATAAACGCTCGAAAGCACGGCAGACGGGGTGTCATCCCCCATGGACGCGATCATTTCTTTGCCATCTTCGGCCATCGGCGCAAGCACCTGTTCAAGGTCCTCAATAGAATAGCCCGCGGCGACCTGCCGTTGACGCAAATCAGCACCGTCAAACAGCGTGGTTTCAGGCACGTCACCCATGACGTCTGTCAGATCGACAACTTTTTCAATCCAATCACCAAAAGACTGCGCGCCAGACAGCACGTCTTTCATTTCGGTGTCGTGGTAAAGTTTGCCTGCGACCATATCCACAGCAATCATTTGACCGGGTCCAAGCGCACCTTTTTCGACAACAGTTGCTTCGTCAATCGGAACCATCCCAACCTCGGAACCCGCAATCAGCAGCCCATCACCTGTCACGACATAGCGCAGCGGACGCAAACCGTTGCGGTCAAGACCGCCACACACCCAGCGCCCATCCGTCATCGCCAGCGCAGCCGGGCCATCCCATGGCTCCATCACAGCATTGCAGTAGGCGTACATATCTTGCCAAGCCTGCGGCATATCTGACGCCTGCTGTGCCCATGCTTCGGGAACGAGCATTGTTTTTGCCATTGGCGCATTGCGGCCCGCACGCACAAGCACCTCAAAAACAGAGTCTAACGCTGATGAATCCGATGCACCCGATGGAATGATTGGTTTGATGTCTTCGGCTTTGTCACCGAATGCACCGGATGCCATCCGGATCTCATGGGACTTCATCCAGTTGACGTTGCCCTTGAGCGTGTTGATTTCACCGTTGTGCGCGAGCATGCGGAATGGCTGGGCCAATGACCACTGCGGGAACGTGTTTGTCGAATAACGCTGATGGTAAATAGCAAAGGCGGATTCAAACCGTTCGTCCATCAGGTCCGGATAGAAATCCGCAACCTGTTCAGCCAACATCATGCCCTTATAGATGATCGAACGGCACGACAGCGAACAAATGTAGACGCCATTGATTTGGGCCGCGGCCGCGGCTTTTTCGATGCGGCGACGGATAATGTAGAGTTCGCGTTCGAACTGTTCATCATCGATATCCTTTTCGCAACGGATCAGGATTTGTTCAATTTCGGGGCGGGTCGCATTCGCCTTTTCACCCAAGCATTCGGTATTCACCGGCACATGGCGCCAGCCATAGATATAGTGACCAAGGCGCAGCACCTCAGATTCAACAATCGTGCGGCAGCGCTCTTGAGCACCGAAATCTGTGCGTGGCAAAAACACCTGCCCGACAGCGATTTTTTCGCCGTCTTTGGGTTCGTGCCCGGTACGCCGGATTTGGTCCTGAAAGAACGGTCCGGGGATTTGGACGTGGATACCCGCGCCGTCACCGGTTTTACCGTCCGCGTCAACGGCACCGCGGTGCCAAATCGCCTTAAGCGCATCAATACCATTTTCAACCACACCACGCGAAGCGGTCCCGTCGATAGACACCACAAGGCCAACGCCACATGACGAATGTTCGTCCTCGTCAGCGTAAAGACCGTTTTCGGTCATCCATTTGCGCTTTGCTTCTTCAGCCGCGACCCAAGCTTGATCATAGGTGGTCATAGGTAGTCTCCTCAGAAAGTGGTGCGGATGAGATCGCAACCCCACAGCCGTGTTTTGGCCGTGTGCTTAAAAAACCCGGCTCGCCGGGAAAGATGAATTCGATAGGGCGTTCGTCGTAAGATTCTTCGCCATGCGAAAATGAACGCACGCCGGTACCGCCGAAAAACCGTTGCCAATCAGGGCTGACATATTCGCTGCCGCGCGCAGACCATTCGATGGTGCCATCAGGGGCGCTTGCGGTGATTTCATAGCTGGTTTCCAGCAACGTAACGCCGTCAATGGTGACTTCACGCCCAGTCAACCGATCGGCTCCTACATAGTGGACAGGGCCGATTGGGTCGCGGTCGCTGTAAAAGTCGTAGTGATCGACGCCAGTTGTGATCAATTCAGAAACCGACGCAGGGTCCGCCGCATCTGGTAACAGCCGTTCGTTGATGCCGGATGCGGGGCTATAGCTTTTTATCCACTGGGCCTCGGCGTCAATTACCGCAAGAAACGTCATGCCACGTTCATCTAAACTCGCGCGCTGTTGGTACCCAGCAGGATCGGATTCACAAATAAAGTGATGTTCCACCTCGCAGTTTGCGTTTTGCGTGGTCAAATACGCGGTGCATCCGACGGGCAAGCTAAACGTCGCCGGACCAGTTTGTGCCGCTGCCGGGCTGGCAGCGATAAATGCCAGAAACACGACTCTCATGGCTGGTAGCTCGTTTCGATCTCATTGCATTCATAGATGGGCTGATCGGCGAAAAAGCCGGGTTCGCCGGGGTAGATGAATTCGAGCGGAGACATGTCGCTGACTTGGTCAAGATCGTCTTCTAGCCAAGATTGACCGAAAAAGAACAACCGATGTTCTTTGCTCACGAATTGGCGGCCACCGCTGGCATCCAAGACATTGCCGTCAGCATCCGAAGTTTGTCCATGAAATTCGGTTACCAACAATGTTTCACCGTCGATCACGACACTTTCGCCGATCAACATATCAAAGCCGACGTTACGTTCCGGGCCGTCTTGTGTCTCGATTGTGAAATCCCACGTATCGACATCGTATTCAAACAGTTCTGTCAGCGATGATGGGTCCGCGACGGGTTGTTGCAGAACCTCATCACCCATAACCGAATAGGTTTCCATCCACTGGAATTCACTATCGACACGCTGCACGCTGAACACGCCGCCTTGGCCGATCAGTGCGATCCATTGGTCGCCGGGATTGTCGGCTTCGCAGGTCCAAACATTCACCATGACGCAGCCCTTTTGCTGCACAGTCAGTTTCGCTTCGCAGCCTTCAGGCGCGGCAAAGCTTTGTTGTGCGGCGGCAGGTGTTGCCAGTGCAAGCGCGGAAAAGATCATCAGTGGTTTCATCATGTCATAACCTTTCAGGTCAGTATGGTGATTATTCTGCGGCGACCGCGGCAGCCTCGTTCAGATAGTCCAAAATCGCGGCAGCGCTATCGCGTCCGTCGCGAATCGCCCATACGACAAGCGACGCACCGCGCACGATATCACCAGCAGCGAAAACGCCATCCAAGCTGGTTGCACCGGTTTCGTATTCGGCCTTCACCGTACCCCAGCGGGTCACTTCAAGCCCATCGACGCCCCAAAGCTTTGGCAGATCCTCGGGCGAGAAACCAAGCGCCTTGATCACGAGGTCAGCAGGTTCTACATAATCGGCGCCCTCGATCACTTCAGGGGCCTGACGGCCAGTGGCGTCCGGCGCGCCAAGACGCATCTTTTGCACCTTCACACCCGTGACAGCGTCGCCTTCAAACCCATCGGGTGCGGCAAGCCAGACAAATTCAACACCTTCTTCTTCGGCGTTTTGAACTTCGCGTTGCGATCCGGGCATATTGGCGCGGTCACGACGGTAAAGGCATTTCACGCTTTCAGCGCCTTGGCGGATGGATGTGCGCACGCAGTCCATCGCGGTGTCGCCACCACCAATCACAACCACGCGCTTGCCCGCAGCGTTCAGCTCACCGCTTTCGAACTCGGGAACCACATCACCGAACCCGGTACGGTTGCTGACGGTCAAGAAATCAATCGCGTTGACGATGCCATCAGCATCAGAATCGGGCAGATCGCGGGTCTTATAAACACCTGTCGCGATCAGAACCGCATCATGCTTGCCACGGATTGCGTCAAACGACAGATCTTCGCCAACGTTGCAATTCAAAACGAATTCAACACCGCCATCTTCGAGCTGCACCATGCGTTTCATGACAACATCTTTTTCCAGCTTAAAGCCGGGAATGCCGTAGGTCAGCAAACCGCCACCGCGGTCATAGCGATCATAAACAGTGACCTGCACGCCCTGACGGCGCAGCATATCAGCGGCGGCCAAACCACCGGGGCCAGCACCGATGATTCCTACGCTATCTGCGCGTTCCATATTCGGGCGGATCGGCTTGACCCAGCCTTCTTCAAACGCGGTGTCAGTGATATATTTTTCTACAGACCCAATAGTTACTGTGCCGTGACCTGATTGTTCGATCACACAGTTGCCTTCGCACAGACGATCCTGCGGACAGATGCGGCCACAGATTTCAGGGAAAGTGTTTGTCGCCTGCGAAATTTCATAGGCTTCTTGCAGACGGCCTTCGGCGGTCAGACGCAGCCAATCTGGGATATTGTTGTGTAGTGGACAATGCGATTGGCAATACGGCACACCACATTGCGAACACCGGCTGGCCTGCTCGGCGGCTTTCGCCGTTGCAAACTCGGCATAGATTTCACCAAAATCCTGTTTGCGCAGATTTGGCGGACGCTTTTGTGGCATCTCGCGGTCTACGTCAGTAAATTTTAGCATCTTTTGGCCAGCCATCCGCTGTCCTCCCATATTACAGAGCGAACTGCCTTTTAGAACAGGATCGCCGGAAAGAAAAGGCAGCATTGCTGACCTATATAAAAAAATTTCTGCCGTTTTTTCGAATTTCGGCGAGCTCGGGAAGAAAATTAGGTCCCATTCGGACATAATTACTCTCTTTCCCCACCGATGCATCAGGTTAGGTTGTGGAAAAGCGAATCGCAGGCAGATCACAATGACGACTTTCAATCTCCTACTTGTGGCCCTGATCCAAGGCGTGACAGAGTTTCTGCCCGTTTCATCCTCGGGTCATCTGATCCTTCTGCCGTCTCTTACCGGGCTTGATGATCAGGGGCAGGTTATTGATGTCGCAGCACATGTTGGCACACTGCTTGCGGTGATCTTGTATTTTCGGGCCGATGTTTGGCTTGCGACACAAGGGTTGCTGCGCGTGATGCAAGGCAAGATCGACACCCAAGGCGCACGGCTTGCGATGGGCTTGATCGTCGCGACCATTCCGGTGATCCTTTTTGGCCTCTTCCTCAAACTGACCGGCCTATCCGATCAAATGCGCGGAATCGCGGTGATTGGATGGACCATGACGATCTTTGGGCTTGTTCTCTATTGGGCGGACCAAAACGGGCCAACTGAAAAAACCGCCGAAGAATGGACCCTTAAGGACGCAATCAAGATGGGTGTTTGGCAAGCGGTCGCATTGATCCCCGGCACGTCACGGTCAGGCATCACAATCACCGCCGCACGGTTGTTAGGATATACACGTTCGGACGCGGCGCGCATTTCGATGCTGATGTCTATCCCAACGATTATCGCATCCGCAAGCCTGCTCGGGCTTGATCTGGTTGGAACCGTAGATATCAGCGCAGTGCGCGATATTGCCATGGTCGTTGGCATGTCATTTGTCGCGGCGCTGATCGCGCTGACCTTAATGATGCGTCTTTTACGCGCAGTCAGCTACACGCCCTACGTCATCTACCGTCTTGGGCTGGGCGTGTTGCTGCTGTGGATCGCCTATACCTAGGCCTTTAGGTTTTTGGCTGATTCTTTGATCGCGTCGTACTGACCCGACGGGCGGAAACGCCACAGATAATCAGGCAGCACTGCATCAAGCGAAGTCGGCTGGATGCCAAAGCTATCCAAACCATTCGCGCCAGTAACAACATTGTCCACGGTCAAGCTTTTGACCTGATCCTTGGTGACTGGCCCTTTGACCAAGCCAAGCGACAATGACCGGCCAACACCAAACCCCCACGCCATCATGCGGGCAATTCCGAACGGAATATTCACCACCAACCTACGGCGACGCACAACGGTCAGCATCTTTTTAATCAGGCCACGCATGGTCAACACATCAGGACCGCCCAGTTCGTAAACGCCAGCCTCGGCGTCACCCATCACGGCCTTGGCGGCAGCGGCAGCGACATCATCGACGTAAACCGGCTGGAAACGCGTATCGGCGCCGATGATCGGCAAGACCGGGCCAAAGCGCGACATGCCCGCAAACCGGTTAAAGAAAGTATCTTCTGGGCCAAACACAATTGAGGGACGCAAAATCACAGCACCCGGGAAATGCTGTTTAACCGTAGCTTCACCCGCGGCTTTGGTACGGCCATATTCGCTTGGTGCGTTTTCATCTGCACCAATGGCCGAGACATGCACCATACGGGCAACATTCAGCTCTGTCGCGATGCGCGCAATACGTTCAGCACCTTCGGCATGCACAGCGTCAAAAGTGTTTTTGCCAACTTCATCTAAAAGGCCAACACAGTTCACAACCGCATTTGCGCCCTCGGTTGCGGCGGCAACGCTAGCATCATCGCGGATATTGCAAAAAATTGGCTCTACCTGCCCGACAACACCGTAGGGGCGCACGAACATCGCCTCATTCACGGTACGGACCGCAACGCGGACGCGCCATCCTTCAAGAGCCATGCGTCGGGCGATATAGCGCCCCACAAAACCCGAACCGCCGAAAATGGTGACTAGCTTAGACATGGCTTGGCCTCGTTGCTTGTTTCGCCCGGTTTACCCGGCCACCCAAGGCCAGACAAGGCGCATTTGAAAGGAATCTGCATCACGCTCCCGCTTGGTCGCAATTTTCAAGTCGAATCGCGTTGACAGTGTCCCCATCCAGCCTTACATCGCCCCCACGACACCTGCCCAGGTGGCGGAATGGTAGACGCGCCAGCTTCAGGTGCTGGTGTCTGTATGGACGTGGAGGTTCGAGTCCTCTCCTGGGCACCATCCAAGCCTCTTGAAGGTGTTGTTTTTCAAGCATATCATGGCATTAGCGCCCCTCCCGAGACACAAATAGGGACACATTGGGGACACTTCGCATGGTTTTAGTGATGAAGCTCAAATACGTTGATACTCTTTCAGGGGACCGCAAAAGGTTCCGAAGACGATACCCGAAAGCCGTTGCTGAGGTGCTTGGCGGTTCGGTCTTTCAGGTGGCGATGAGGGCCCGTGATGGTGCCGATCTATTTACCGAGCATGCCAAACTTTTATCCGAATATGAGAAGATCGTAGCCAAGGCCAAGCGCTCTGCTGCGGAAAAGGGCCAGCTATCGCCGCTTGAGGTGTCCCTAGATTTG
>NZ_QOCG01000005.1 GCF_003318235.1 Loktanella sp. D2R18
GGCTTGCATCCAGAGCGCCTAAAGAGCAAGCATCACCGCACGCAAAAACCGACAAATTAACAAAACGGCGAGGGTAAAACCACGCTAAAGACATGTACGTTTTTGCGGTTTGTAATACACCCTATAGGTAGTGTCGCAAACTTTCGATGGCGGTTGCACCCTGTGATGGCTTGGTTCAATGAATCCTCCTTCCAAAACCAATTTCAGGATTAAGACATTGATCAGTTTCAAAGGCGCACATTACCCAAAACCCGTCATCTTGTACGCAGTGTATTTCTACGTTCGGTTTCGTGAGTTTGCTCAGACCCTCCTCCAAGCGGGCATAAAAGTTCCTAGCTAAATGAAACGCAATTGGGCTTTCGTCTCGATGGTTGGTAGGATGTAGACTAGGCCAGAAAGAGGCAGGTAGTAGTCACGTATATTCGCATTTTACGACCTTGAAACCACGGGGACATCACCCGCTTTCGACCAGCCCCTACAGTTTGCGGCGATCTTGACAGACAACGACCTAAATGAGGTTGAGCGCGTGAATATTCGCTGCAGACTGGCACCGCACATTCTTCCGGCACCATGGGCGCTTGCTGTGACGGGGATCTCGCCAGATCAGTTGGTGGGCCCTGCCCTTCCATCATGGTTCGAGTGTTCACATCAGACACTCTACGAAGAATCTGGTCTTCCTTTATCGCTAAGTCCGCATTTGTTCAGCCTGCGTTTGCAGCCAATCTCAGCGCGGATCACAATGTTTTCTGGACGGCGGGGAAATGCTCGTCCAAGGCGTTTCCTGATCCACCCCGACAAATGGTTCGAGACTGAAAAGACCTATATTACAGCTGGACAACTGTTGCGGAAATTAGTCTTGCCCTAAAGCGCGATGCGCCTCCTGAGACGAAAGTACGCCTTCTTTTACCAGCGTTTCGGCCTGTTTAGCGATCGGAGCGAACCCTTCATCAACCGCAGCAGCGAGCAATGCAGGACCACGGGCACCCTGCCCGATCGCATCTGCAATCGTTGACGAAACCGTCAACATTTCTGAAACTGCCATGCGCCCTCGTTTACCGCTAGAACCACATTGATCGCACCCCGCACCCGCGCAATCTGCACAATTGCGCCGCACTAACCGCTGTGAAAGCACGCCGCGCAGCGTGGCCCCCACAAGGTAAGGGGCAACCTTTAGATCAATCAGGCGATCAACAGCGCTGATAGCATCGTTGGTATGAATCGTCGATAACACGAGCCGACCAATAAGTGCCGCGCGCACAGCAATTTCGGCGGTTTCTTCGTCCCGAATTTCGCCAACCATTACAACATTGGGATCTTGACGCAGGATCGCCCGCAAGGCCGCAGCGAATGACATATCGATTGCGGGATCAACCTGCACCTGATTCACGCCATCAAGCGAATATTCCACGGGGTCTTCTACGGTGACAATCTTGCGGTCATCAGTGTTGATCCCTCGCAATGCTGTGTAAAGCGTCGTCGTCTTTCCGCTGCCGGTTGGCCCTGCCACCAAAAATATGCCGTTTGGAAACGACATCAGCTTTTCGATTTCCGCAATCCGATCAGGCGGGAATTGCAGCGCCTTCCAATCAAGCTGCATACGTGCGCGGTCAAGCAAACGCAAAACGATGCTTTCACCAAATTGGGTTGGCAACGTTGACATCCGGATATCAATATTTCGACCCCGCACAACGATATCTGCACGCCCGTCTTGCGGTCGGCGTTTTTCAGAGATGTTTAAATTGGCCATAATCTTAAGCCGAGACGCAACAGAACTGCGAATGTCTTCTGGTATGAGCCGATCGATGCGTAGCAGGCCATCAACCCTATAACGAACACGTGCGCCGCCATCTTGAGCCTCGATATGTACATCAGATGCACCCAACCCAACAGCTTTCCCAATGATATCATTGACCAAACTAATGACAGGGCCATCATTCGCGAGCGCGCGCAACCTTTCAACATCACCGCTAGCCGCAACATCGGAAGGCGCAATGTCTTGGGCGTTAGCAAAGGTCAGCACCGCAGCAATCGTGCTCGGCGAGGCCATGGCACCTATGACACGCGCATTAAGTAAAAAACTAACACTCGCGAGGGTATCGGCCATATCAGGGTACGCTGTGGCGATAGCATATTGATCATCAACCAAAGCGATTGGTACAACCAATGCTCGCTTCATAAATCCCGTTTCAAGCAGCCTAGAACGGACTAGGTCATGATCAATATCGTCAATTGTCACATAACGAACGCCCATAAAATCGGCGAGCGCTTTATACACCACCTCTTCTTCAAGAAGCCCTAATTCAAGGATCACCCGCTCTACGCGCGTCGTCGCCTCATTGGCGGCAAGCGCAACGCGACGAATGGTACTCTTTTGCAGCGTGCCAACACGTTCAAGGTAGTCCAAAAATGCAGCGCTATTGAAAGCGTTAAGGTCATCAGGCATCGTATATGCAATATATATGTGTTACATGCGCACAACCTACACTATAGGTTGTGACAATAACTATAAGAAATTATCACCAACCACCATCGCAACGGGCAATTAATGGCAAGCGGTATCCTCTCAAACTACCTCGACATGTTGCGTGAAGGCAGTAGTGACTTGATCCCAAATTGGTTCAAGACAGTATTTCTTGGCATGCCCACGGCGAAAAAACTTCGGTTTGATGGCAAACGATCAGACAATAGCCTTCCCATAAACATTCTGGTAAATGGAGAACTGGGAGACAAACCCAAACAGATGGTCACCGTCGATGCTGTTTTGCCTACAGACCTGCTTTTGCGCCGCACGATTGAAATACCACCTGCGGCTCGGTCGTCGCAGACAATGGTCGCAAAACTCGACCTCCAACGCCGTACGCCATTTAAGCTATCCGAGATTTATTGGGCGCTTGATGCAGAACAAACAGGTACTGAAAACCAAGCCATCCAATGGGTTGCAAAGCGCGCGGACATCACACAATTTCGTACCGTTTTACGGTCACATGGGTATGCAGTCCGTCGTTTTGTGACTGATGGAAAGACCAAACAGACCACAATCGCAGATTTTACAGCAGATATCGCACCGAACGCACGATTCTGGCGCCGGCTGAACATCGCCTTATGTATTCTTGTGATTGGATTCGGGGTCGCAATTTGGCTCGAACCTGCATGGCGCGCACGGGTTGAAACGCAAACAGCCAACAGTGCGGTAAATGCATTACGCGCTCAAGCCATAGATTTACGCACCGAGATCGAAGCGCTTAAACAGGCCGATAGTGAACGCACCGCATTTCTAAATGCAGTTTCACAACACCCCAGACTTGTTGACGCCCTGCGTCAGATTACGGTGGCTCTACCTGATACCGTCTGGGTATCTGATTTAGTATTCACAGGGCCGCAGATTACGGTTAACGGGCAAACTTCGGCATCTGCAGCTGATTTGGTTTTGCAACTCACACAAAGCAATCTGCCCTATGTTCCAGCGCTCACAGGTCCAGTGTCACGTACCAACGACGGACGCGAACAATTCGGGCTCGTCTTCACATCAAAACGGCTGCAACAATGATGGGTAACCAATTCCTTTCGCGCGCCGTCACGCTTACGACTTTAGTCACTGTGCTTACTTTGCTTTTCTTTGGCGCCCTATCCCCACTTGCTGGTTGGCGCAGTGCGAAACTGGCAGAACACGCGCAGACACAAGCTAGGCGCGCCCAACTTGAAGATAGCATCGCGCGGCTTGAGGCAGAGCGGGTCGCATTCGTCAGCGATGATTTAGCAGGCCTAACTTGGGAAGGCGCACAAGAGGCAGAAGCCACGGCCAAGGTCCAATCAGCGGTCAACGACATGGCCCGCAACAACGGCATTCTGATGCGATCAATTGCACCGACCCGCGACAACAACACCGAGATTACCAATGCAATTGGCTTCCGGTTGGAATTCGAAGCAAGTCTTGATCAGCTCGTGCCATTCCTTAAAACCGCTGAATTCAGCCAACCAGCCTTGGTTGTGACACGCGCCAGTCTACGCAGGCTCGCACGACCCAATCGCACTGGAACGCAACCAGATATCTTTGCGCAAATCGACATCGTGGCTCCTTTCTCATTAACAACTGAGAGACCCGAATGATTATAGACAAATTCTTACCAATACTAGGAACCGCGCTGTTGGTAGCTACAACCGTGATTGTCGGACAAAAAGCACTAACACCGATACCTGAAATAGCGTTGCTTGATACACCGTCGACGCCGGGTCCCGGCTTGATTGGCGGCAACACTATAACGCGACGACCAACCGTCCCCTCGGTACGTCCCGAAATTTACTACAATGCGATCCTGGATAGGCCGCTTTTCGCACCCACGCGTGCGCCACGGCGGGCCGAAACAGAAACCGCGCATCCAACGGCCGAGGAAACACTACAAAATACGCCGGTCGCAACCAATGCGCCGCCATCAGATGTTCACCTCTCCGGTATTATCGGCGAGGTGAACAACCGATCCGCTTTGCTCGGGTTAGACGACACATATGGAAGTTGGGTGCGGGTAGACGACGAAATCGAAGGTTGGACTATCACCGAAATAGGTGCCGACTGGCTAGAACTGTCGCTGGACAGCCAAACCTATCGCCTGGAGCTTTTCGAATGACACGCCGCACACGCTATACACAAATCTTTAGCTCTCTTGCTGTCTTCTTATGTTTGGCTGCGGCCTGCGCTGATGATCCGAACAATGCCGGGCGCGGCAGTAGACTGCTTGCAAATCAAAACAATGCGGTAGGCACGGCAGGCAGTGCAATCGAACGGTTTCAACAAGCCCTAAACGGACCAACCCCCGAAAGGCGCGTTCTAGGCACCGATACGTTCCTTGCCGAAACGAGAAACGGTAACCTGGTCGAAGCATCAACCGACGGGAGCTTCACACTAAATTTGGTTAATGTGCCGATCGCACAGGCTGCCAACGCGGTCTTGGGCGAGGCACTAGAACGCAATTATACAGTGCAGCCGGATGTGTCAGGTTCTGTGACCTTGCAAACAACGCGTCCGCTTTCAGAGCGCGAATTGCTTGAGACCTTTCAAACAGTTTTGGAGCTGAACGGCGCTGTCATGCAGGTAAACGATAGTCTGATCAGCATTGTGCCAGCAGCGGGGGCAACGCAACGCATATCAAACGGTAACAATGCTCAACTTTTAGGGGCGCGTGTCGTTGCCGTTCCGCTGGAATATATCGGGACAACCGAAATGGTCCGCCTGTTGGAACCAATCATCGGGTCAACCATTCGGCTTCAAGCCATTCCACAACGTAACATCCTGCTCATCGCTGGAACACGTGATGAAATAAACGCGGCGATCGAGGCTGTAAACCTGTTCGATGTTGATGTTCTAAAAGGCAAATCTGTTGGATTGTTCCGATTGCGCGCAGCCGAACCCGAAGCGGTAGTCGAAGAACTCAATGTTATTTTTGAAACCCGCGAAGGCGGTAGCCTTCAAAACGTATTGACGTTTGTTCCCTCCACACGGCTTAGCGCAATTTTGGTAGTCACTTCGCGTTCGCAATACCTCCAAGAAGCGGAAACTTGGATCCGTGACTTGGACCGTACTGCCGGGGGGGCAACACGACGCCCTGTCGTCTACAACCTCCAAAGCCGTAGCGCAGACGACCTTGCACCGATCCTGACAGAGATGCTGCAAGAAGTATCCGCTGAAGAAAGTGCGAATGTCCAAGGCACGGCGCGGATCGTCGCCGACGCCACGAAAAATGCGATTATCGTATGGGGCAATGACACCGAGCAAGAAAGCCTCGCGCGGTTAATCAACTCGCTCGACAGTACGCCAGTGCAGGTCTTGCTCGAGGCGACAATCGCCGAGGTGTCATTAAACGATGAACTAAACTTTGGGCTTCGTTGGTTTTTTGAAAACGGGAACGCGACATTTAGCGATGTAGAAACGGGGGGCGTTGCTTCTAATTTTCCGGGTTTGTCACTTTTGTTTAATGGCGCATCTTCAGCCGCAGCAATTAACGCGCTGAATTCGATCACTGACGTCAATGTAGTTTCCTCACCCAGTCTGATGGTTCTCAACAACCAAGAAGCGACATTACAAATCGGCGATGAGGTCCCCATTGCGACCCAGCAGGTAGTCGATACATCTGACGTCAGCGCACCAATCGTGAACACTATTTCTTTCCGCGATACTGGCATCCTGTTGACAGTAAAACCCAGAGTATCGAGCGGCGGCCAAGTTATCTTGGAGATCGAACAAGAGGTCAGTAGTGTCTCTAATACAACCACCTCAGGCATTGATAGCCCGACAATTTCGCAGCGCCGGATCGAAACCTCGGTCATTGTGACCGACGGCCAAACAATTGCATTGGGTGGGCTTATTCAGGAAAGCAACAACCAAACCAATACACAAGTTCCCGGAGCGGGCGATGTCCCTATCTTGGGCGCATTGTTTCGAAATCGGTCAGATACAATCGCAAAGACCGAACTTCTTATCCTAATCACACCGCGCGTTATACGGAATGGTCAGGAATCGCGAAGCGTCACCGACGAATTGCGCCAACGCATCAGCGGTGCTGACGGGCTTATCACGAATGGCATCGGTGTACCGTCAGACGGTCACCGGATTATCGATTAGGCGGATAGAATGCCAACCTTCGCTTATCGTGCAGTTGATTCCTCCGGCACCCGGCGCAAGGGTGAAGTCATCGCCGCAGATGAAGTGGCTGCACTCGATCAAATTTCTGGGCTTGATCTGATACCCATCGCTGTGAATGAAGGTGGCACGAGTGTACCGTGGTGGGCACGCGACATTAAATTCTTTGGCAAACCAACACTAAAGCCAAAAGAAACAGAGAATTTTTTTACTTCTTTAGCAGCAATGCTAAACGCAAAGACACCCTTACCGACCGCCTTGCGCTTTTGCGCCGACCTATCCAATGACCGTGCAATGACAGCTAAACTCCAAGAGGCAATCGCATCCGTCGAAGACGGCATGTCACTGGCCGACGCGCTGGCCGACGACCAAGGGCTGTTTCCCGAACAGCTTCTTACCATGATCCGGTTGGGCGAGGCATCAAATAGCCTCGCAAACGTCGTGACGCGCGCGGCACAGGCTCTCGAATTAGAAAGCCAGCTACGTCGGGAAGTGCGCCAAGCAATGGTTTACCCAATCATATTGCTGGTCATGGCACTTTTGGTCATGGCACTTTTAGTATTTTATCTGGCTCCGACCCTCGCGCCAGTCTTCAGCACGGCCAATTCGGAACCGCCGCTGATCATAGCGATAATGATGCGCTTGCAACAAGCAGCGGTAAACGACTGGCCGGTAATACTAATCGGTGTAGGTGCGTTGATTACGGTACTGTTAATCAGCCGTGCTAAAATCAAACAAATGGGGCAAAAAATCTTGCAGATTATGCCAGTAACCAAACGCTATTTTTCACGACGCGAAACCTTACGGTTTTGCCAGACGCTCCACTTAATGCTAACAAGCGGGGGCCAACTCAGCGATGCTGTCAAAATAGCAGCTGATACTGCCAACCAACGCAATTGGCGCGACATGCTGTTGGCAGCACATGATCAAATCAAAGCCGGTCAAAGCATGTCCAGTGCGATGCTAGATAGTGACCTTATCGACCCGATGGCGCGGACCATCTTAAAGACAGGCGAACAAAGCGATCAGTTGGTTGCCGTGCTTGGACCTGCGATCACAACACTGCAATCACAAACGACACAATCGCTCGCACAAGCGGTCAAGCTTTTGACGCCATTAATGACGCTTCTTATCGGGGCTACCGTTGGGGCAATCATCCTGTCCACCGTCTCGGCAATTATGGAATTGAACAATGTCGTTTTCTAACGACATCAAGTCCAACAGCGGGTTTTCATTGCTCGAAGTGTTGATCGTTCTAAGCGTCGTGGCATTAACGATCGCAGCCCTATCAACCACCCGCCTCGGGCCTTCTCCAGCGATGGCGCTTGAAACCCAAGCAAGCCAACTCCAACAAACAGTTGCAACAGCCAGAGCCGAGGCCATCCGCAACAACAAACAGACTACTATCACACTAGACCATACTTTATGCACGCAAAGCGATGACACCCTGACGTTTTATCCAGACGGAACTGCGAATGCCGCAAACATCTGCTTGCAACAAGAAACCTTGGAACGCGCGCTTAAACTCGACCCGCTGACGGGACAGCTCGTACGCGGTGTCGGCTTATGACCCGCCGCACAGGATATTCTTTGCTTGAAGTCCTTATCGCCTTTGTCATTTTGACTTTGGTTCTTGCCGCGCTTCTACCCGGCCAAGCACGTCTTTTGGGTCGCGCAACCGTGCAAGAACAACAATTGTTGGCGCATGACTACGCACTATCGCAAGTCGCAGCGATCGGTACATCCACACCGCCGGATATCGGCACGACTGAAAACACATACCGAAACTGGGACATCACAACGACAATCGCCCCGTCAGAAAGTTTGGGCGACCCCACTACGTTCATAGCAATAGAAGTCCGCGTACATAACAGCCGTAGTCAGTTATTGGCGACCGCGCATTCTGTGATGGTTTCCCGATGAACTGGCGCGATCGCAGCGGGCTTAGCCTTCTTGAGTTGTTAATCGCGCTCGCATTGCTTGCCGTGATCAGCGCTGCACTGGCGACAACCACCAACTTTGGGGTTCAACTGCTAAATAGAACAGAACAGTTAAGCAGCACCAACACCGAAATCGCCTTACGGATCAGATTGCGGCGATGGATGGAAAGAGCCGCTGGGCCACAACTGATTGTTGGTTTTCCAACAACATTTTCAGGCACACAAGACAGGGTAGAATTTGTGACCTTGGCCCCTGCCCCGTTCGCACCAGATAGCGCGGCACTGCGGATCATTCTACAAACAGGAACCGACACCTTAAACCTTCAAATCAACGAGGTTGATGATACCGGTACCGCCCTAACAAACCATAATCGCGTTTTAGCCACGGAAATCCGCAATGTCAGTTTTAGCTACTACACCACGGACCCGGACATCGCCGGGTGGCACGACACATGGACCAATGAAACCGCCTTGCCCGCCTTGGTACGCATCACCGCCGACCAGGGCAGCACGCCATCTTGGCCGGAATTCACTGTCCGATTAATATTCGCACAGACAGATTACTGACCAAGATCTTGGTCTTCGCCAGTTCCGCCTTCTTCACCGTCACGACCCAAGGATTTGATACTGAAATCGGCCGCAGTTTCCGGTTCTGAATAGATGTAATCACGCCCCCATGGGTCAATAATACCATCTGTGCTTTCCAAATATGGCCCGGCCCAAGACGCCTCGCCAGCTGGGGCAGATAGCAAAACAGCTAAGCCTTCGCTATCAGTCGGATAGCGTCCAACATCAATGTAAAACAATTGCACTGTCTGTCTAATCTGGGCAATCTGCAACGATGCCGTTTCAGTCTTGGCGCGCCCTAGATAACCAATCAATCGCGGACCAACAACACCGGCAATCAAGGCAATAATTGACAGCACAATCAGAATTTCAAGGATCGTTACCCCCGATTTAGGGGACCATTTTGTGTTTTTTATATTCATCAAATCAGATCCTTAAACAGCCAGACAATCCAGGTAGAAAGACAAAGGAACGGGCCAAAAGCAATACCTGTTTTATCCAATTTAGCATCCTGCGTATATCCTGTAACAGACCCACCCAGAATAGCCAGAACGCCCGCAATAGACGCGCTAAAAACAACCGCGGTCGTACCATTTAACCCCAGCCAAAACCCGATGCCCAACATCAGCTTAACATCACCAAAGCCAAGCCCCTGCCAGCCTCTCCATCGCGCATATGTACTTGCAACAAACCAAAACAACCCAGCCCACAGAACGCCGCCCACGATGTGGTCAATAAATATGACCTCGCCCGTCTGATACGCAAATACTCCGCCAGTCAGCGCAAGCAACGCAGATGCTGTATCAGGTATTTCGAACCGTTCGACATCGATCACGCTGATCCAAACCAACAATAATGCCAATATCAAAGCGGTTGGCATCGGAACGGGCTGAAACCAGCTTCGCAGCGCCAGAAATCCGGTATAAAAACCAAAATGGAGCGCCCATAGGGCCCCGTTTTTGAATGCGGGTGAAGTCATGGTAAGGGGATAAGTTGCGACAGCAAATAGAGCAAGCAATGACAGTGCACCGAAATCGCGGTTTCGCGATCATAGTGGTGCTCGCATCGTTGTTGATTTTGACCGCACTTTTTGCGATTTCAAGCACGCGCAGTATGGCACATATCCAAAATCAAAGTGCGGAACAGTACTTGGCCGCAAACGACAGCCACCGCGTCACATTGCTGCAGCTTGTCTTGGCAAGGGAACCCAACAATCCAACGGGGGGACCGTTAATCTTACCAGCGCCGTTTCACGCGCAAACACTGCGTCTGCAGGACGTCGGCGGTCTCATCGACCTCAACTCTGCCTCGCCTGAACTTCTGGAAAAGATGTTCCGACACTTGCAATTTCCTGACAACGCCCAAGAAAGCTTTCGATCTTGGCGACGCGACGGACGGCGCCTTATGCGGATTGATGATCTCATTCGCATCACCAATGCTGATCCTGTCTTGCTCCCAGACCTTGCCCAAGCCGCTACAGTCTTCTCTGGTCGGCGCGGTATCGCGATAGAACATGCGCCAGAAAAAGTCTTGGAAATCGTCCGCGATGGAGGCAGCACAATTAACGACAGCGACATCTCTGCGGCGTCAAACACTAATTTCCGCGTGTATTTGCAAGATGCTGACAACAGTGAACAAATGATCGGTGTTGTCAGTATTTTCGGCAGTAACGGACAGTCACGCATTTTAGAAGCACGATGACGCTACACACATCACAGATCTTCAAACGCGCCAGGCATCAGGTCTTCCCAAAAGGCAAAAATAGCATCCGCATTTAGTGCTGACATCCAGCCATGGTTTTCAAAATCCAGCCTTGCGCCTGACGAATCCAAACGAGACATGAACAATCGTTTATCCGCATCGCGTTGGGTTGGCGTGCGTGCGACTATCAATTCACGGACACGGGCCAAGCGTTTGGCACGGTCCGATATCGGCCCCCCCTGCCCCGTCTTCTCGTCTTTATAATCTTCGCGTAGCGCCGCCGTCAGATAGCTAACTGGATTTTGCACATTTTTGCGTTCGCTAACATAATCTATCTTTTCAGAAATATGCGCCGAACCGTGTTCTTTGATCCATTGACGGGCCAAACGGTCGCTCACACCTTGCTCTAAAAGCTTTTCGTAAACGGGTTCCTTACGTACACCTTCACCATCATCAAGATCAAGGATCGACAGCTGCGGGTTCTTCGCAATCTTAAACCGAATTTTCGTCACCGAACGCCCCATTTTGCGGGTTTCCGCGGTGACAATGATGTTCGATGTCTTGTTCACCTCTGCAACGGCAGGTTTAATGACCTTTGCATTCAAATGTTTGAACACCTCATAATAGGCGCTGTCATTTACCCCCATCAAGCGTCGAAACAATTCAAGCGGCCACCAACCGGTGCTACCGGTGCGCACAAACCTGTAACAGTTTTCATAAAGTGCCAGCGCGTGACCACTGGTAAACCGTCGTTGAATGTTCAAATTGATCAGCGCGAAAGCCTTAGGGTCATGCAGCTTTTCTGCAAGCGCTGCAGAATAAGCATACTCGCACACGCCACCCTTTAATTTGGCGTAGGATAGCAAACTGGATACACCCCATTCCTGCTGCCCGTTCTCATCCAACATATCCCATTCTGCCGATGTCTCGACCAAGCCGCGCAAGGACTGTTTCAGGGTTTCCATGTCATTCGAATTATAGCCGATCATCGTGCACAATGTACGCGCATCAATCGCGTGTGAATGTTTATGAATCAAAGTGTCATAAGCATTCAGCAGCAGTACATTGGACAGCTTGCGCTGCAACAGCGTCAGCTTCCCGCTCACGTGAATCGCCGCCACGTTCTTTTTTACTTCACCACGGCGCAAGGCACCGCTTAGCGCCACTTGATCAGATACCATTCCTGCTCACCTACTATCGAGGTTTCTTATAGTTTGCATTAAAAGGCACCTAAGTGCAAGAAGCCGGTGGGGACCTTTGGTGGCATAAATCGGTTCCCGTAAATGGGTTCCTTAAATGCAGAACGGGTACGAAATGAAAGAAAAAGGTATCCATATTCGGGATGAGCCGTGCACAAAAACACGCAATTAGGCACTAACACGGCAAATACTGACACTGGGCACCTCTAACCCCGCGAATCGGACCCTGCTATCCTGTATGCGGTGACCACAGAACCCGTATACGGATACCTTTCATCCTGTAACTGGGTCCAAATTACAGCTAATCTATTGATAAAGAATAATTTTTTCTTAGCAAAGTTCTTAAAGTACTTAAAGAATCTAAAGTACTTTATCGCGTGGTTCTCTATGAATTTCAGATATTTTGGACAAATAGGTGCTTAACGATTCGCAAATCCGATTTCATGTGCGATAGTCGAAAGCAAATCACATCAAACAGCTTACATTGAGTTTCAAACATGTCATCTTCAAGCAAGCCTCCCCTGCCTCCTTATATGAACATTGATCCAGCCAAGGCAGCAGCCAAGTTATCTGACCCTATCGACACCACGCGATTCGCAAAAGCGGCTACTTTCGCTGCCAAAGGGCGCGATGATCTCGCCAAGCGGGGGCACGCGCCTGACGGAGAAAAACGGTTGCGCCGCTTTTCCACATGGGAAGTGTGCCGTTACCTAATTCCTGTCGCGACATCGCATCTGCGACGTGTGCTCAAGGCCAACCCTGAACTTCCGCAGGGACATGGTGAAGGCGGGTCAAAATGGTTCACGCTTGAAGACATCTTAACGCTTCGTAAATTCTTTGCCACTGAAGGCGCCGCAGATCGCGAATACCTGCCCTACCGACCTAAAGGCCAGCCAGCAAAAATCATTGCTGTCGCGAACTTCAAGGGCGGCGTTGGCAAAACGTCCACGACGACGCATCTTGCAATGTCGGCGGCATTGGATGGGTACAAGGTGCTTGCCATCGATCTTGATAGCCAGGGGTCGCTTACGTCGATAATGGGTGGCAAGGTGGATGATGAATGGCAAACCGCCTTTCCGTTGATGGCTAAAGACTATGCGATGAATGTCGAGGCCGAAAACAAGCTACGCGCGCGCAACGGGCAAGCACCCCTACCCCTTGATGAAACGCTGTCCGAGGCACGCAATGTCAACGCACGTGATTTGATCCAATCCACCCATTGGCCAAACATTGATCTGATTGGCGCGCAGCTAAACCTGTACTGGGCCGAATTTCAGGTGCCTGTATGGCGTATGCAATTGCGTAGCTGGGCGCTTTGGGATGCGCTTAGCAACGCACTGTCCGGTGAAGGTATTTTAGATGAATATGATATCATCCTGATCGATACCCCACCTGCCCTTGGATATCTGACGATCAATGCGCTGGCTGCAGCTGACATTCTGCTGGTACCGCTTGGCGCGTCGTTCCTTGAATTTGACAGTACGGGCCGGTTCTTTGATATGCTTTACAGCACTTTTGCGTCGATCGAAGACGGTGAAAACGCGGTACGTCGGCGTGACGGGCTACCAGAAATGAAATTTGAATGGGATGCAGTGCGCGCCATTGTGACCCGTTTCGACGCAAACCAGCAAACCGATTTAGCAAATGTGATCCAAGCCTATTTTGGTGATTTTATGACAACCTATCGCCAGGAAGTCACAGCAATGGTGGGCCAAGCCGGTGAACACGTGAACGGCATCTACGAGGCAGATTATCGCGATTTCAACCGCGACACCTATATCCGCGGTCGCGAAACATTTGACCGGACGTGGGCCGAAGTCAAAGAGGTTCTTTTGGGAACTTGGTGGCGTGACGAGCAAATGCAACAATCCGAGCAGGAGGATTAACCAATGGCGAAACGGCGTAAACTAACGACCCCATCTGCCGAAGATCTGCAAGCCATCGATGCCGAGTTTCGCAGCGAAACTCCTGCGCGCGCAACGCGGGGGACTGCACCAATTGCGCAGGTCGCCGCTGATAGCGCCCAATTCGGCCATGCCGAAAATGTGCAGTCACGGCTGGACAGGCTCGATGCCGAACGGCTGCGTGATGCTGAACAGAATGGGTTGATTGTCACTGAAATCCCAACCGATAGAATTACGACTGACGCAATGGTCCGCGACCGTACGGTTCTGAGTGAAGAAGAAATGCTCGAGCTGCGGCTGTCAATCGCGGCCAACGGTTTGCGACTACCTATTGAAGTTTACGCCGACGAGCAGGGCTATAACCTGTTGTCGGGGTACCGGCGCCTGATGGCAGTGCGCGGGCTGGCGGAATTGAACGGTAACGGTACCTATACGACGATCAAGGCTTTCGTGCGCCCAAGTAAGGACACCGCATCGGCCTTTGCTGCGATGGTCGAAGAAAACGAAGTTCGCGCAAACCTTAGCCATTTTGAACGGGGGCGCATCGCGGTGATCGCAGCGCAACAAGGCGCTTTCGGAAGCACAGAGGAAGCGGTGAATGCGCTGTTTTCTTCTGCGTCGAAATCCAAACGCTCGAAGGTGCGTTCTTTTGCAGAAGTGTTCGAAATGCTGGGGGATATGCTTGCGCATGCAGAGGGCCTCACGGAACGCCGTGGCTTGCGGCTGGCGGGGGCATTGCGTCAAGGCGGCGAAACCCGGTTGAGAGCGGCGCTCGAGGCGGGGCAGGGTGGTTCGGTCGAAGAAGAATGGGCCGCGCTTGAACCCGTGATCGACGAGATAGAGCAGGGGCCACAGTTAACGGTCAAACGTGGTCGTCCCAAAGCAGCGACACCAGTAGGCTGGATCGGCAATAATACCTTGAAGTTGTCGACAGGGGTGGTCCTGCATAAAGAACGTGACAGCCAGGGGTTTGTCATTCGTCTGTCTGGGAAACCCGTCGATGCTGAAATGGTCGATGCCGCAATGGAGGAACTGCGAAACCTGTTCGAGCGTGGATAGGGTTTCGCAGCGAAACTCCCGTTAGACAGCATTGATCTTGCATACTTTGGCTAAGGCTGGCTGCAATGATGTGATTGATTTTGTTTTTCAAATCAAACTTTCTGTATATTTGATCTGAAAGCCTGATATAATTACATCATGGTACAGATATGGCAATCGGGGCACTGGCCCAATTTCGTTTATGATCACGCCGCGGTGGAGCCATATTTGGCTCAAGCAATGCATACGCTGGGTGAGGTCCAAGGCGTTCACGCTGGGATCGGTCCCGACGATTTGGCAGAGCTGCACCGCATGCAAATCGTGCAAGAGGCGCTCGCGTCATTCGAAATTGAAGGGGTCAGCCTCAATCAGGATGAAATCGAAGCATCTGTTATCGCATCTATAAAGCACCGTGAAGGCGCGGCGATTTCACGCCGGACTGACGCCATCGTGTCACTGATGGTCGCGGCACGTAATATGAACGCGCCTGTGACCGAACAGCATTTGTGCGATTGGCATCGGTTATTGTTCTACGGGATTGAGGTCGAAAACCTTGGTATGTGGCGGGGCTTTGATATTGAAATCGTGCGCTCTGCCACGGCCGGATCGCATGATGTGCTGTACAAAGCCCCGCCGCCTGATTTGGTGCCTGGCCACATGAGAGATTTCGTTGTGTGGCTAAGGGATGAGGCAACATTGCCCGTACCTATCCGCGCAGCTATAGCCCATTTATGGTTTGAATCCATTCACCCGTTTTCGGATGGGAACGGCCGGATTGGCCGTGCGTTGATCGAAGCCGTTTTTGCCGCATCGCGCCCACTACCATTTTCGTTTTCACGGCAGATCGAAAAGGAAAAGCTATGCTATTATGCTGCGCTACAGGCGGGACGCCAAGAGGGCAGGGGCGGCATTGACGCTACTCCGTTTGTGATATGGTTCTTACAATCGTTGACCCGTGCGGCGGATGCTGGACGTGAGGAAGCGATGTATTTGGTGCGCCGCAATCATTTTTTTGCGCGTCATAGGGCCGCTCTAAACCCGCGCCAGCATAAGGCGCTGACAGTAATATTTGAACAAGGCGCGGAACGTGTGGCGCTTGGCTTAAGCGCAAAAAGCTACCGCAAGATAGCCAAGACCACCGCCCCCACCGCAACGCGTGATTTGGTAGCGCTGGAAAGCGCAGGGGTGTTGCGGCGATCAGCGGCAGGTGGGCGGTCGACCCGCTATGTGATTCTGTATTGATTGACGTCGATACGCAAAAGCGCCACCAGAGACATGCATCGAAAGCCGCACAGGGCAACCATGCGCGATGCGAGCGTCCTGCGTCTTTAGCGAGCCGTTTGTTTCAGTATTGGGGTGTTTTATTAATTTTTTTTTGCAACCCAGTGTTGATTGCTCTGTGGTTGTTGGTTAAGCGTTTTCTTAACTGATTTTTTTAGGAATTAATATTTTGTTTATTTCAACTATGCGCGCGGCTTTTGTCAGTTTTCTTTGGGCATCATCGGGTGGCTTTGCGTTCGCAGATGTTGCAATTCCCATTCAGGCAGAGATTGGCCATTCGGTCACGCTGGACCCGACAGATAGTTTTATGGCACTTGAAGGTGGTGCGCTTCGTGCTGAGTGGAGCTGGGTGGAACGCCCTGCTGTTAGTGTTGCTGGATTTTCTGATGAGACAGCGTTGCGTCCAACGGTTCTCGTTGATGTTAATGGAACTTATGTCGCGCAGCTTGATCTGTTTCCGGCTGATGATCTTGCAGCAATAGAGCCATCTTACTCTGTTACGCTTGAGATCAGCACTGAGAATTTGAGCCCTGTCGCGCAGATTTCCGGACGTAGTCTTTCGGGTTTTGATGCGCCTTTCTTTTTGGACGGTTCGGCCAGCTACGATGTCGATGGGGATGCGCTAAGCTATAGCTGGTCTGTGGATACAGTGCCCACATCGGGTAGCGCGACCTTTGGCAGTCCTGATGCGCCGATGACGGCTGTTTCTTTTGATGGTGTTGGTTTTTACACGCTTGGATTGACTGTGACGGATGCTACTGGTCGCATGTCAGTTGTTGCAACATATGATGTTGATTTCGAGGGTGAAGAGGCACCAGCGTTCGACCTACAAAATACTCTGGGTACGTTTAACTTGGTGACCGAACAATTTTTTGGCCGTCAACAAGTTGAAGGGCGTACCTATATCGGCAGCACGATTGATGGGACTAATGGGCAGTTTGGTTACAACCCGGCCAATGATGGTTTGGATTTTGCGGAACTGTATATCGATGGCGATGTGCGCAACGGGAACATCAACCTGACGCACGGCGATGAGGCACGGATTTCGGGTGTGCGTTTTCAGGCCAATGTTAACAATGGCACATTGGTTGAGAATGCAACCGATCTGCCAGCCTTTGATTTTGATCAGTTCAAGTTTCAATCAGCATTTTTGGCCAGTTTGACAGGCGATACACCTGATCTTTCGGATCAAAACCACAAGCGCTTTGGCGGTGCCTCTAATGCAGACATGGACGAAGCATTGTTTGGCGCGCAGACACGTGTTGTGCACACTAGTCTGCAAGATTTGCGCACCGGCGGATATTCTATCGATGTGTCGCAAGCCGATACTGTGATTATCAATGTTTCTGGCACGTCTGGTATGTTCCAAATGAACCCGCTGGGCGGCACGCAATCTGCTGAACATGTGATTTGGAATTTCTACGAGGCCACATCGATTGATATTAACGCCGTGATTGTAGGTCATGTTTTGGCCCCACATGCACAGCTACGCGGGTTCTCTGGTGGTTCTGTAGGGACCGTGATCGCGCAAGATGTTCAACTGACCAATGGCCCACTGCGCCAAGGTGCATGGTTAGGTGAAGTGGCCGGATCATTAGAGGCCGATGTCACGGCACGTAACGTGGCCCCGGTTGGCGCGCTGTTTTTTGACCAACGTGTCCAAGATGATACGCCGCTCACCCTGAGCGCGTTGGGCAGTACTGATATTGACGCTAATACGCTGTCGGCCAGCTTTGATGTGCTGTTCGGCGATCCAGCAATCCTATCAGATGTGGGTGGGGTTCTTACTGTAGATCCCACACCGTTGAACAAAGAAACGCTTGTCTCGGTCCGTGTCTCAGATGGCGTGTCGCAGGGTGCCGATCAGGTGTTGCTGGTTCCCACTGGCAATCAGGTCCGACCCCAAGCGGTCGCAACGCAGATGGTTACAGGTACGTCGCTGGTAACGTTAGACGGCACTCAGAGCTATGATCTGAATGGTGATTTGCTGTCCTATAGCTGGTCGCTTTTGTCTCAGCCGATTGGCAGCGTAACCAGCTTGAATGCAGATGCGCCGATTGCAACCTTCACGGCAGATGTAGACGGTCGCTATATTGCGCAACTGATCGTGTATGACGGCACTGCGGCTTCGGTGCCGCAAACGATTGTGATTGATACGTTGGCGGCTTTGCCGGTTGCCTATGCAGGCGCCGATCAATTGGCCGATGCGCAAGGCAGCGCCATTGTCGATGGTGGGCTATCATCGGGTGCTGTGCTTGACTTTAACTGGTCTGCAACGGGCCTGACCGGTGCAGACGGCGTGTTTGGTACACCGACAGAAATGATCACAACCGTCGATTTGTCAGATGATGGGGCAGGAGAGCCGTTGCCATCCGCTTTGCAGCTGATCGTGGCAGACGCGAACGGTGTGTCCTTGCCTGATACTGTCTTTGTGGGAACCGGAAACATCCGGCCTGTTGTTGGCCAAGGTGCCGAATTGACGGTCACGGGCGGTATTGCGACCAGCTTGCTGGCTTCTGATTATGCATCCGATCTGAATAGTGATGCACTTAGCTATCGTTGGTCGATTGTGTCGCGCCCAGATAACAGTGTTCTCACAGTTGATCCGGCGGATGCGGCCACCCAAATTGTGATTGGCGCGCAGTTTGACTTTACGCCTGATGTAACCGGTTTGTATTTAATTCAGCTTGTTGCTGACGATGGGCTGCTTGCGGCACGTCCTGCAGTTATTTCTGTGATTGTTGAGAACACCGCACCGATCGCGGTGGCGGCTGCGATTGCAGACAGCGTTGTTGGTCTTGCAGTGACCCTTGACGGTTCGGGCTCATCTGATCCTGACGCTGATGCCCTGAATTACCAATGGGTGGTGACCACCCGCCCGGCAGGCAGCACGGCTACGATTGTCGACCCAACGGCTACGGTTGCGCACTTCACGCCAGATGTGAAAGGCAGCTACAGCTTTGCACTGACAGTGTCGGATTTTGAATTGAGTTCTGACCCGGCCGTGACAAGCCTGACGGTCTTGAACCAGTCACCTGTCATTTCCATTGTCGTGCCTGATGTCATCACTATTGGCGAAGCTGCGGTCTTTGATGCATCGGCTTCGGTTGATCCGGACGGTGATCCGCTTATCTTTACGATCGATGTCAGCGGCCCACCGGGAAGCACACCGCAAATTGATGAACTTCCGGGCGGGATTTTTGGCGTTACGGCCGATATTCCTGGGGATTACACGATCATTGTGTCTGTCTCTGATGGGGAGATCACGGAGAACTCGACCACGACGTTGACCGCGGTAGGCGCAAACTCTGCACCTGTTCTTGCGGTGTTGCTCGATACTTATACCGTCGAGTTGGGCCTTGAACTGGCTTTAGACCTACAAGCGACAGACGTTGACGGTGATGTGCTGACCTTCTACGCAACACCGCTGCCCTTGGTTGATGGGGCCAGTCTTGATGCAAACACAGGTGCTGTGCGGTTCCGGCCTGAAGCAGGGCAAGAGGGGAGCTATACGTTTACGCTGGGTGTCACTGACGGGATCTTAACCGACGAAGCCATCGTGACCGTCGACGCGGTGACAGGCACTGCGAGTGATACATCTGTCTTTGGACGGGTGCTTGATGCGGTTGATTTTGCCAACGGTATTGAAACGCCATTAGCTGGCATACCTGTGCGCCTGGACACAGCAGCGCTGGAGGCAATCACGGACGCGACAGGGGTTTTCCGTTTTGGTAGTTTGACCGAAGGAAGTGATAGCGTCACGGTTGGCCCAGACGCTGACGGAGGGTCAGGTGGCTATGTAGCCGTGCAGCGTGCGATCAATATCACTGCAAATCAAGATCGCGACTTGTCCCCTGATTTTTTGCTGACCTCACTGAACGAAGGGTGTGTTAGTGTCTTGGCCGGACAGATAACGTCGCTGGTCGGTACGTCCACGGGGGTATCACTTGAGTTTGCCGCTGACACGATTTTGAATGCCGACGGTTCTACTTACACGGGGCAAGTCTGTCTTGGTTCACTTCCACGACAAACTGCGCAAGATGGTTTCCCAGAAGACACGCTGGCCTGCCAAATCTACGGTGTCAGTGCTCCTGGCGCGACATTCAGCGCAGGGGCTCTAGTTACCGCGCCTAATTATGACAACTTGCCAGAAGCAACAACGTTGACGTTTTGGGAGAACACGCAAAGCACGCGGTTCCGCCGTGTGGCTGGCGCGGGTGTTGATGCGGGCGCATCGACTGTGAGCGCGCAAGTGGACCTGAACGAGAATGGAATGTTCACCTTCTTGCCGCAATCACCAAGAACCGTTGCTTCGGACGATCAACCGACAGGGAACCACACACTAAGTGTTTTTGAAGGTGACCTGAACGAAGTCTATACATTGCCGGGCTATTTTGCCTTTAACCAAGCCCAGCAAGTGGGGCTAAGCTATCACTCCTCCGCCGCTGATCCGACCGTGATCGTGGCTGGCGACGTGACCATCGCAGATGACGCATCACTGCCAATTGAGCTATCGACACGGATTGCGGTTGGCGGTCTTTCACTGACTTCCGATGTGACGTGGACGCCGCGCGAAGCAGCTGACGGCACGATCCCAGCTTTGGTCGGCGAAGAAGTTGCTTTGCGACAATCTATGCCAGTCGACGCCAGCAGCCTGTCCTCTGGGCGCTATGACTACGACTTCATCGCCCGGGCGCAATACGACTGCTCCACAGTCACCGCCACACACAATGCCGACCTTTATGTGCAAAACGAAACCGACAGCCCTTACGGCGTTGGCTGGTCCATCGACGGGCTGCAAGAATTAGTCGTTGCTGATGACGGGTCCGTCTCAATCATCGACGATGACGGTATCGCTGTGTTCAATCCAGAGCCAACACTCACGGAATTTGATGGTGATCCTTTGGTTATCCCTGTAGTGGGACCGTTTTCCTTTGATATCGGAGACGTTGATGGGAATGGTCTAGGAGACGTAATTGTGGCAGAGGTAGGCACAGGGTCGGTGTCTTTTATATACAACTACGGCGAACGGGAGTTTGAGTATGATGCAGGGCTTGCGCTCGTCGAACCAAATGAAATTCCTGCAACAGGATCATTTGGTCTTAACTTGGGTGATGTTGTTACTGCGGATTACGACAGCGACGGAGATCAGGACATCTTGGTCGGTGTTGCAGACAATAATACTGTGGACGTTTTGTATAATGACGGATTTGGTAATCTAACATGGGATCCGGCCGAAATGGTGCTGGGGAACAACACGGGTGCGCGCGCTATTGAGTACGCCGACATTGATCTAGACGGGCAAGCTGATATTTATGCGCCTTCGGGGTACCAGTTTCTGTTAAGCCGAGGCGGGCGGAATTATGTAAAGTATGGTGGCGAAGATACGACGATCAACGTGTTTGGTGTGCCAGGGAGTTTCTTTACGCGCGCCGTTCTTGCGGATGGCACGCTTGCTGACATTGATGGAGACGGTGATCTTGATCTTTCCTATCGGACATCCAACCGCGTTCAGCTTATCTATAACGAAGGTAATCGTACATACACGAGCACAAGTGACGACATCGTCTATCAGGGAACAGAATACCTGATAGCGACGCGTCACGCCTTTCTTGATGTTGATCTAAATGGCACGCAAGATTTGGTGATAAGTGGGACGAGCGCCCTTAACCTTTACTTGATTTCAGAAGACCGTACGATTTCTGATGCAATCTCTATCCCTCGACCTGCGGGCACCGTTGGGGCACTTACGCCGAATGCGATCGATGCGAATGGCGATGGAATGATGGACCTTTTGGTGTCGGGTAGCTTTTCACTGGATGACCAGGGCCCTGTATACGTCTACGAAAACGCTGGCGATGGTACGTTCCTGCCGCCCGAACAAGGATTTGTTGACCATACTATCGGCAAGTTAGCCTTTGCAGATCTGAACGGCGACGGCAGTTTAGACATGGTCTCAAGTCAGCGGTTTTCAATCACCATTGATTTTTCTGAGCCGAGTGAAAGCGGCAAATTTGTTGCCGGCTTGGGAGAATTCTCTACACTCACCAAGCTCGCAGATGGCACTTTTGAACGGCGCTACAAAGACGGCATGGTCGTTGTCTTTAGCGCGGATGGCTTGCAAACAGCTGAGGTCGATCCGCAAGGCAACCGCCGTGAATATACCTACGGCGGTGACGGACAACTTACCACGATTACTGATCAAGTCGGTGGAGAAACGACGTTTACCTACGATGCCACCGGGCGCCTTGCATCCACAACATACCCTGACGGTCGCACAACCGAATTTACCTATGATGATACCGGAACGTTAACCGACGTTACAGAACCCACCGGCAGTATCGTCAGCTTTGAATACAATGACGACGGGCAGCTTGTCTCAACGACGAACCAAAACGGCAACAACACATCATATAGTTATGACGCAGCTGGAAAGTTTAGCGATGCAACGCTGCCTGACGGGTCGAGCATCGCAGCCAGTGTTGCTGCCTCCCTTGGGCTTGCGGATGGTCTTGGAAATACTGGGCCACTGTTTTACGTGGCACCGGAAGACAGGGTCACGACGGTCACTGACCGTAAGGGCGAGATCACTGAAGTTATTGTCAATCAGTTCGGTTCGCCGATCCAAACCACGGACCCGCTGGGGCGCGTGACGCGCATGACCCGGAACGAGGATAACCTTGTTACGCGGATCGAACGGCCCTCTGATGCGACAGCTGACGGGATGCGGATTGACACCATCGCCTATGACAACAACTCTAACGTCACCGAAATGACCGAAGCGGTCGGCACGGATGCGGAACGCAGCACCCAGTACACCTACGAGCCAGAGTTCAACCAAGTCACCTCCATGACCGACGCGGATGGGTTCACCACGGCCTATGAATACGATGCATTCGGCGAGGTCACGAAAGTCATCGACCCAGAGGGCGGGGAGCGGATCACAGCCTACAACGCCGAAGGGAAACTGACCCAGCGGATCGACGAAAACGGAAACGAGACGACCTACATCTACAACGCTAACCAGAACCTCGGGCAGATGACCTACGCCGATGGATCGATCAGTACGATGATCTATGACGCAACGGGAAACACGACTGCGGTGAACGAAGCAGTCGGCACACCAATTGAGCGGCAGGTGCAACGGACATATGACGCGCTGAACAGGGTGCTTACGGTTGAGGTGACAGGGGACGATGGGGCGCAGATCGAGGGGATCACCAGCTACACCTATGAGCCGGCAGGGAACTTGGCGACAGTCACGGATGAAACCGGGCTGGTCACCTATATGGGGTACGACACGCTCGAACGGCTCGTGGCACTGGACGACCCGGCAGAGGGGCTGATCCAGCGCACATATAACGACGCAGGCGAAGTCACCGAACACATCAACGGCGATGGGGAAATCCATGCCTATGGCTATGACAGCGTCAGCAGATTGTCTGAGACCACCGACCCCGAAGGGTATGTCAAATCCTTCGCCTATGATACGCGCAACAACGTGACATCGGTGATCGACGGGCGCATGGGCGAAACCGTCTTTGGGTTCGACGTGTTGGACCGGATGACGACACGGACCAATCCGATCAACCAGACGATGACACGGGCCTATGACGCACGGGACAATCTTGATGTGCTGATCCGCGAAGATGGGCTGATTGAGACAGCCACCTACGACGGGCTCAGCCGACGCACGCAGGTCGTGACACCAGATAACACGCTGACCTATGCGTATGACGCGCGGTCGAACCTGACCGAAGCCGCTGACAATGACAGCCGGGTGACCTTCACCTACGATCTGCGTAACCGGCTGGAAACCACCACCACGGATGGCACCGTTGGGCCACAGCCCGCGGCCACGATCAGCTACACCTATGACGCACTGGACCGACGGACCTCCATGTCCGACAGCTTGGGCGGGACCACCACCTATGCCTATGATTTTGAGGACCGGCTCACCGATCTGACCGCCCCCTGGGGGACCATCTACAGCTTTGGCTATGACGGGGAGGGGCGGCGTACCTCGCTGACCTCGACCTCGGGACGCGATACCTCCTATAGCTACACAAACGGCCTGCTGAGCGCGCTGAGCCATGCGCAATCGGGCGTCGCACTCACGGATCTGTTGTACAGCTATGACGTTGACGGGCAGTTAACGGCGATCACAGACACCCTCGATCCGACCAAATCACTCAGCATCAACTACGATGATCTGAACCGCCTGGTGCAGGTGGATCAGGGGATTCCTGTGGCCGACGGAGGCACCCCGCTGCCCATCGAAGACTACCAATACGACGAAGAAGGCAACCGGCTCGCGTCGCATCTGAGCAGCCTTTATTCCTCAAACGGACACAACCAACTGACCGAGGACGACAGCTATAGCTACGCTTACGACGAACGGGGAAACCGCGTGTCGCGGACGGACAAGGCTGATGGCAGCGTCGAGACATACAGTTACGACAGCCAGAACCGACTGATCGGGTATGCGTCCGACACGACAACGGCAAGCTATGCATATGATGCGCTTGATCGCAGGATTGCGAAGACGGTGGATGGGCAAACGACAACATGGTTCCGAGACACAGAAGATCTCGGCTCGAGTACAGCCACCAACGGCTCTCTTGAATTCAGGGGCGGTAATTTATTCCGTCGTTGGCTGTTCACTACAGAAGTCGACGAACCTATCGCTTTTGAACAATATTCTGGCAACATAAGCCCATCGTCTGGTGCAATTGTGGATTTGTACGCTGATAAGCATGGCTCAGTTACTAGCGCTACTTCGCCTGCTACAGGCGCTGTATTGGCCACGTATGAATATGATGCATACGGAAACCGACTTACATCCACTACGCTTGTGCAACCGTATGGATTCATCGGGCGGGAACATGATGCAGAAATTGGAACGATACAGTTACGTGCTCGTGATTATGAGCCATCTACAGGTTTATTTCTTCAAGCCGATGTTGCTGGCTTTGCCGGAAGACAAGCTAACCTGTATACATATTCGTCCAACGATCCGGTCAATTTAGAAGATCCAAGTGGACTTGTTGTATCAACAGACTATCGATCTGGTGTTGACGCAAGACAACAAGCTGCCGCCTCGGCCAGTCGTGTTGTAGCGGACGGCGTGTTCGACTTGATGTTAGATTTACTTTCTAACTTAGACTCGTTTAAAAATTTCCCTACTCAAAATGTTAACGCAATTTCTGGCGCTGACGGGGGTGGCAGTTCCCACTGCAACGCGAAGTCCAATCAAATTGGCAATCATGTCTATGTTATATACAGCCGTCTCTCGGGACGAGCCATCAAAGTAGGTATTGCAAATAACAAGCGGCTACTAGCAAATGGAACTCAGTCGGCCCGGGCGCTAGAACAGATAACTGACCCACGGCTACAAGCGCATTCCGTTATTATTCAGACACCGGATGGATTTTACTCCAGAGGTCTGGCCTTGCAGTTGGAGCAGGCTATGGTCGATGCAGTGTTCGCAGTATTCGGTGGCTTCGATCTATCGGACATAGTACACCAAAGGCCCGGACCAAGCTGTAGGATTTAGGATGACTAAAGGCAATTTTATTGAGTCATTCGGTGTTGGGTGGGACCCGCTTTGTTGCCTGCCACCGATAGATTCGCTTCGAACGGCTGACGAAAAACTGTCCTTCCAAGCTACAGTTACTCGTGTTGAGGCCGCACTCCGCAGCTTTCATCCGCTAGCCCTCTCGATTTCTAAGATGTTTCATGAAGAAAAATATGAGTTACAGAACCCCACTATCAGATGGTGCAAGTCCATTTTGACAACTACTCCAAAGGATCGGGCTTACTTTGCCCCAAAAGCAAATCTATATGCGGAAATATTTTACGATCCGCTTAGTTTGGACGCTACTAATCTGGATCAAGTTGAGATAGGAAAGCTGGCGGTTCGTATTGCCGAGAGTACACTGAGAAAACTTTCCGATTGGTCCGACTTCCCTACAGAGCTAGTAACTTCAGCATTGCGAAAATTTGAAGCGGCCAACTATACCTATACTTGGGACATCAAGAGGGCGCTTATCGATAAAAAATTGACCCAGATCATAGTAAGTGGGGAAATTAGCGCAAGTAAAACAACTTGTACGTTTGAAGTAAGCCGCGAAGGTAACGTTTTGTACGCATCCAAAGTTTGGGAGGCAGATGGCGCGCAATGGCAGCTAGCCCAAAGGTTTAATAAGCTATCCGTTGTGGATGGACAACTAATAGTCGGCGTGTTGACGGATAGGATAGTGGACGCGTTTTCTGTTGATCTAGACAGCCTTCCTGCTGATGCAAAGCATGCGTTGATTACTAAATCCGGGTCCCTCAAGCGATGAAACACTGGGTGGCTTGCTCTAACTATGCAAACGCACCACAAACGTATGTACGCAATCTGTACCGGATATGGACGTGTAAAACGCGGAGCAATATTGGTCCACAGAAGCGGCTGCGTTTTGCAGTTGTAGCGGAGTAAAAGTCCGCCAGTTTGTGCCCTTCGTTTATACAGCTACGACAGCCAAAACCGGCTGATCGGCTACGCGTCCGACACGACAACGGCAAGCTATGCGTACGACGCGCTCGACCGGCGAATAGCGAAGACGGTGGATGGGGATGCGACGGGTTATGTCTATGATACGTCGATGGAAAACCCGCTCGCGCAGGATGATATCCTGCTAGAATTCGAAGCAGGGACCGAGCCATTCCTCGCACGGCGTTGGGCGCATTCGGTTGCGGTTGACGAACCGCTCGGGTATGAGGAATATCTGAGCACGCAAGACCCCGGCACCGGGGTAGAACACGCGATGTTCTCGGATCGTCTGGGCGCGATCAAGCAAACGCAAGGGGCCATGCAGCAGCCGTATGGTTACACCGGACGAGAGTTTGATGCAGAAAACGGACTGTATCACTACCGTGCACGAAGTTACGATCCACTGACGGGAATGTTCCTGCAAAGCGATCCGATTGGGTTTGGGGGTGGGCAGTTGGGGCTGTATGCCTATGTTGGGAATAATTCGAGCAATCTTGCAGACCCTTCTGGTTTGTCAGCTGTCGGAAACAGTCAAGTCAATAACACTACGGATAGATCAAGGAAGGGGGCATTCCCGCCTATAGCATATGGGGTTGGAGTTCTTGCCGGTAGAATTGCTGATGTATTTGGACAAATAAAATTGGTTAATTTACCCGCTGCAGTCAGGAATGATTATCCGGGTGCGGGCCGAAACTCTTCACCCCTAGGAGAAAATGATCCTGCATGCCTTGCGGCCAAAGAGGCTGTGCGGCAAGCAAAAGCGTTTAGGGCTTCCGTTGGCGGGAGTTGTACGCCTGCAAACGATCCGGCTAACCCAGTTCGGCTCGTTGCGGCGAGAAGAGAGGCCTTGGCGCGGCAAACTAGAGACATTGTCTGTCCAATGAATCCGTCGCAACTTTTACAGTTTGGCGTAACGCCGCTTGGTGAGCGTATTGCCAAAGAAAATGCATTTGGACATTGGTTCCGCTGTAGTGCAATTATTCAAGTGCACGGTAGTAGAAGGTAGTATTTGTTGATGGCTCATGACATTGAGTGCTTTGAGTGGCGGTTTACTTCTCAAGCGAAAATCCACCCGCTTGTCGCAATTGATCCGATTGCCATTGAGATAAATGATGCATTTTGCTCGAAGGATCTAAGAGATATTAAGCTAGCAGATTTTGAAGAATTTAGTGTATGCTTCACGTACCTTGAGCCAAAAATCGCAATTCTGTATGCTGCAAAGCTCATAAGTTTGGTTTTCGACGAAGGTGATTTATCAGGTGCTTGTATCAGAAACCTAGTTTTTCAGATTGCCTCTATCTCGTTTACGCAACCATTGAGCTTTTGGACAAAAGACAGTTTTTTGTTAACGCCCTTAGAGAAGAGCTTCCTTTCAGCAAAAATTTTGGAACTGGCACTCAGTGAGCAATGTAGTGATATGTTGCCTGAATTAGAAATTGCGTTTGATGTCGTTCTAGCGGCGAATCCTGTTGGCCCGTAGTGCCGACGGGTCAGGTGACCTTCGAAGGATACGATGGAAAACCTCAGCACCCAAGACCCCGGCACCGGGATCGAACGCGCAATGTTCGCCGATCGGCAGGGTTCGGTTCTCTATGTGACCTCCCCGGTAGGGACTGTTGCGTTAAATCGTAAGACGCTAGTTTAGGCAGGGCAGGGGGCGCAAATGCAACGAAAACAACCATTCAAACGCCATCGTTTTCCATCATTGATCATTTTATCCGTAGTACGGATGTATCTGCGATATCCGCTCTCATATCAAGATGTCGCAGATCTCCTTGCCGAGCGCGGCGTTGATGTTGATCGCTCAACCGTGTTTCGTTGGGTGCAAAAATTTGGACGTGAATTGGCGAAGCGCACGGAGCGCCATTTGTGTCGTTCAAGCTTAGATTGGCACGTCGATGAAACCTATATCAGGGTTGGCGGAAAGTGGCGTGCGATTGATGCCAATGGCCAGTTGGTCGACTTTCGGCTGACCACAAGGCGTGATGCTAAAGCCGCCAAAGCCTTTCTAAAGAAGGCGATCGAACGTGTCCGTCTTCACCGCCCTGTTTCCATTTGCACCGACAAGGCACCGACCTATCGGAAGGTCATCAAAGATATCAATCATCAATATGATCCACACTTTGATTACATCACCCACATCGACAAAAAGTACCGAAACAACCGTGTTGAAAGCGACCATGCTGCTCTGAAGAGGTTGCTTGGTTACCGGCAAAGCTTCAGATCATTGAGGGCGGCGAAAGCAACACTACAAGGCATGGAAACCATCAGAACAATCAAGAACGACCATATTCAAAAGCGACAACTAGGAGTACGAGGGGAGGTCGCCTTCGTAAGCCAGATATTTGGTTTGGCAGCATGAAAACAACGTGTTAGCCTCATTTTATGCGGACAAAAATTAATGCAACAGTCCCCTATTTATTAACATCAGAGTTCAAATCGGCAAAGGATCCGATGGCGACTTCAACACATACAATTTTGAAAGAACGATTTTCATATTTCTAGGTGCAGTCAGTTGAGCATTCCAAATATTTTCGAGACCAAGCGTAAGAATTATTCGGCGAAGTGTCCGCATTGTGGTGACCCGCATCACTATACGGAGCTGCAATTTCCTGCCGTCAATGACCGAGGAACCTGGGTCATCAAGTGCAATGCATGCAGTGAACACTTTGCCATTGGTCTAAAGAACCCTGTTGAATCACCCACAGGCACTTGTAAGGTTCTCGAGCGTTATGACGACGAAGAAAACCCCTATGCTGGACTTGCCGAATATGCGGTAGAAAAGGCTGTCTATAAACTTGCGATCAATGATGAAGATCCGATTTTCGACTACAGCGCTCACCCGATTTACTGCTGTCCTGAAACCGATGAAGGCTTGGAAAAAGCCGCTCTGGCCGAGCTTACCGCAGCTATTGGCGATATTAGACAGCAATGGGGGATCATCCAAAACAACTATCTCGCGCGTCGAATGCCAGATGTTGACCATTTGGTCGTCTCGATCAAGGTGCCGTGCTCTTGCGCTCAAAACCACATGGCCACCTTCTATTGTCCTCTCCAGATTAATCCAAATGCGAGTCTTGAAGAAGATGATTTCTTATTGGCCAATATCTCGGGTGTTGACCTAGATGACGTCCTAAGCGGGATACATTCGAAGTCCTATCTTATGGTGGCGCTAGACAAACTCATTGTGAGATGGCGTTTGTGTAAGGATCAAGTTCTGATCGCCGCCCCTTTCGTGGGTCATCAATGGAAATCCAAGAGCCAAAAACTTGAGATCTGGGAACGCCTCCTGAAGCAATTAGATGCCAGGCGAACTGTCTTTTTGACTCGCTCTGCGACATGGTCTGGCTATAAGTCGGCTCTGCAAGAAACTGGTTTGGATCACGATGTCCTTGCCAATTATGGCCTCGAAAACCAAATCGTGGCCACCGGCAACAAAAAGCAAGACTTTCATGCCAAGGTTTATATTGGAATTGGTGACCAATGCGAGGTTTTCAGTGGCTCAGCCAACCTAGTGGATGGTCCGTCTATGGAGAATGCAACCTTTGCAGTCTCTCCGCGCAACAAGGTCATCAAGAAATATGTAGATCCGCTAAAACTCTCACTGCCTGACGCGCCCGACCGAGCCAATCATCATCTGATGATCCATCTAACGGATGATGGCTGGATCGGTACGCTACAAGACGGCCCCGCACCTGAGTTGACCTGATGGATCTGCGTCGCTCCAAACCTACCGAAATCGTACGTTCGTCACGACATGGGAGTTTCCGATGGTGTTTGACTTGCAAAGCAGATTCTCAATGCAGGTCGTTACATGTGAGGCTATGCCTTATGGGAGTGTAGACAATTTGCTCGGATATGCATTGATGAATGGGAGTTCCACCAGTTGCTAGTTTGCCCCGATTGCTTCGAAGACAAGGGTCTTAAGGCGCGAATAGAAGAGATAAGGCCGCAATTTAATGAAGGAAAATGTGATTATCATAATACTAAAAAAGGTGTACCCGTCGTAGCAGTTGCCGAAGTACTGAAGGATGTTATCGAGAACAACTACCATCTTTCCGGCTATGGGTATGACGGTGAACCGACAGGTGAACTTCTTCTACCCCTCATCGAAGACCTTGCACGGCCTGATCAGTTTGAAATTGCAGAAGAACTCCAAAACGAGTTGATCAACCTCGATGATTACTGGCCGCCGGATGGCGGCGACCCATTCTTTGCGGATGATACTGGATACACGCGTATTGAGCAGTTCTTCGACGATACGCATTCTGCTCGATGGCAAGAGTTCCGCAGTGAAATCATGAGCGGGCAGCGGTTTTTCAGCCGACGTGCCAGAGATTTGCTTTCTGAACTATTCGATGGGCTGCACCTACTTCGCAACAAACGCAATGTACGCGCCGTGCGAACGCTCAAGCCGAGCGAGGTTGCACTGTACCGAGGTAGAAAAGCAAATGTCGCCGATGCTCAATCAAGAATTAGAGCGGCTCCTGAAAAGGAACTAGGCCCGCCGCCAGAGAAGCTGCGGGGTGCGGGTCGGATGAATCCATCAGGTATCCCGGTGTTCTATGGCGCTGAAGATATTGAGACGTGCTTGGCAGAGCTGCGACCGGCGGTGGGAGAGACAGTGATGGTCGCACGCTTTAGATTGACGCGCCCGGTTGTCGTCCTGGATACGACGTTGTTCGCATCACCACCAAAACAGCCCAACATCTTTGCAAAGTCGCATAACGAAAGGTTGAGTCTTTGGGGTTTCATGGCTGAGTTCATGTCGGAAATCTCGATGCCATGCCTGCCTGATGACGAGCACTTAGACTATGTTCCTACCCAAGTCGTCGCGGAGTATCTCGTACACGAGCATCTCTTTAACGTTTCAGGTCAAGAACGACATTTGGACGGGCTAATCTTTCAATCAGCGCAAAAGCCGGGAGGCAAGAACATCGTCTTGTTTGGACCAGCAGGGCTCGTTGAAACAGAGGCGAAATCACGTCCTAAGACCAACCCGGAATTAGCTGGGCTTCAAGTTGTCCCAAAATCGGTTGTTGAGATGAGGATACATGGGGTTTCCATCGATGCATTGGAAGTTGGATCGCACCTGAATGAATATGACGGTTGATCGGCCCAGAATTTCAGAGCAGTGATGACACGGCTACGTTAAATGTTTTAGTTGGGCGTCAATGAGCAAGCTTGGCACAAAGACCGACCTGTCTTCACTCCAGATGTTTAGGCCAAAAGAGGCGACCACGTGGATGCAACAGCCCTAGCTTCTCTAGGTTTTCTAACTATGCGGACCCAACGTGCTCCCCCCGAAATGCCTTCAAGGTTGTTAAGTCTGATAGGAAATTGCGCGCGCCGGTATCTTCCAACAGTGTTCTTTGCTTTATAATCCATAGGTCCGTTCCAGATAGTATTTGAGGCCTTGTCATGCACATTGAAGTTCTTAACGCTATTGTGGCCATCGGTTCATGTTGTCTGCAACGATAACTCCTCTCCGCTTTCTTTTGTATTATTTTCAAGGGGATAATCGTTTCAAACCGGCCAGTGAGACTTTCTTGACCTTGAATTCCATAAATCGTTGCAAAAGCGGTGAAACGAAAACTTGATCTGGTGGAAAATCTATGCTTATCAATGAAATAATCGGTTCACGTCGTTAGGATATCGTTTCATGGCCCTTTCGGATCAAGACATTCTCAATTTCATAGCGGCGAACCCCGGTGCCGGACGGGATGCTATTCGTAAGGGGGTGGCACAAGATGTAAGTGAAACGACCGTTTGGCGGGCCTTGAAGCGCTTAGTGGATGAAGGTCGTCTTGAGGTCTCAGGAAAGGGCCGGGCGACAGGCTACCAAATAGCGGGTGCAGCGGTCGTGCGCGCATACTTATCAACCCCATACAATCGACGACCTCTAGTGTTTTACCGGCCAGAATTTTTGGATGCCTATGTTCCGGGAAAGACGTGGTATTTGACTGAAGCCGACCGTGCTCGACTGCTTGAGGCCGGGCGACCTCAGGGGCGAGAACTTCCAGCGGGTACTTACGCGCGCCGCATTCTGGAACAACTTCTTGTAGATCTCAGTTGGGCGTCCTCACGGATGGAAGGCAACACCTATGACATCCTGCAAACCGAAAGACTGATCCGGTTCGGCGAGGAGGCCGAAGGAAAGGATCGCAAAGAAGCTTTGATGATCCTCAACCATAAAGAGGCCATACAGTACGTCGTCGATAATCTTGACGAGATAGGGCTCCGCCGCCCTGATCTATTTGCGCTTCATGCCCTCCTATCGGACGGCTTGCTTGCAGACCCTGCCATGTCCGGGCGGTTGCGGGCGATGCCAGTTGGGATCTCGCATTCGGGCTATCGGCCTCTCGATGACGCGGTTACGATCACCGAAGAATTTGACATTCTCATACACAAAGCGGCTCAGATCACCGATCCGTTTGAGCAGTCATTTTTCTTACTCGTTCACATCCCGTACTTGCAGGCTTTCGCGGATGTAAACAAGCGGACGTCGCGCGTTGCTTCCAACATCCCATTGCTGAAATCGGACCTTGCACCGATGTCTTTTACTACGATGGATGACAGGGATTACATTGACGGCCTGATTGGGATTTACGAGTTGAACAACGTGTCGCTGCTCCGCGAGGTTTACCTCGACGCCTATGTGGCTTCGGCGGAAAAGTACCGCATTCTGCGCGCCGAAGTGGAGAGCCCAGACAAAGCGGCGCTGGCCTACCGGGAGTTCGTCCGCACTGCTGTTCGCCGTTGCGTTTTAGAATTCAAGGCGTTCCATCAAGATGAAGTGCTCGCGATGGCCGCTGAGGCTGCTGTGCCAGAAGATGATCGCGCCGGCGTTGCCGCCTATGTCAAAGATCAGCTCTCAGGTCTTCACGAGGGGAACGTCATTCGTTATCGCCTCAAGCCTAGCGATCTGCTCGGGGTAAATCTGGGATAAAAAGCGCGGATAGCTATCTGTTTAGAAACTCATGATATTTGCAATGGCAGGACACATTCATGAAAACTAGGTAATTGGACTGGTACACATATTAGTTGCATAAGTTAATTCAGTCGTGGGCGGCCTATTTGAGCGTTTTCACCAACCAAGTGATTTCGTTGCGGGCCGCTGCAATGAGGCTTTGGTAAGATTGTACAGAAACGTTGGCGGCGAGCCTATCAGGGGAAAGCTTGGGGTCACGTCCTTTGCCTACAACCATAATTTCAAAGGCAGCCGTTGAGTCTAACTGACTGGTTAATTCGTCACGGTAATCCTCAGCTTGGGCCACTTCTTCGCGTCCAATCGTCTTGCTTGGGCGTTTAAATTCAATCAACAGGTAACGTCCATCGAACCCTTGGGTGAGCAATAAGTCAGGGCGCTTACTTGCTCGATCTCCTGAATACTTTCTGTCACAGAACTTTCTTACGACAGTTTTCAAAGACGCATTCGATGCCATCAATGAATAGTGGGTGCCAAATAGCCATAGGTTTGTGTCCAGCGCCTTATGCATCGTGTCTTCAAGGGTATCAGGCTTGAGCGACAAATCTGTCAGATAGTCCAAAAATTCGATGCGGCGTTGCGCCTGAGAATGAAGATGGGACAGCTCCAATAATCCGAAGTCGGCCAGTGCTTCTGCGAAATATAAGACCTCGCCTTTGCTGGCTTCATTGATTTTTCTAACACCTCCCAGTAACCATCATGTTCCATAGCGTCCAAGGCGACATCGGCAATGACCTGTGCCCTGGCGTCACTTTCCGAGTAGTACTTATTGAGGATTTTGTTCAATGCCTTCTCGGCAAACCCGCGCCGATGTTCTGGCAAATTTTCGAGACGCTTGTTAATTTGCTTTTGTAGACGCGCCTTCTGGAGGTTCAGTTGCCGGTTGTGTGTGCTCTTAAGCTTTGACTTAACCTCATCTCGAACAAAGCTACTAATCTGCTCAAATGCTTTGCTGCTTTCATTGACCCCACCCCAATCGGCTGTGACCATTCCCGCAGTATCAGGAACGGAGATTTCACCAGCCAGGTTTTTCAGTAGTTTGCGGGGGATCTCCTCATCGTCATCGAGTCCAAAGAACGATGGGGGTCCGACGATCTTCCCGTCGACCCTAAGACTGATTCCTGCTGTCTTCGGTTTGGATTTTGAATGAGAAATAGTATAGTGCAGGGCAACTGGACCGGTGGCATCCAAAGTCTCTTTTTTCTTAACGTTGTGTCCTGGCAGGTCCGCAATACCTAACACTTCGCCATTAACGTGAATCTGAAAAAGCCGCTCTTGGCCATATTCTCTAAACAATAACTCTCTCAGCCTGTCTGCAGTTGGATAGTTGAGACTTTGGTCAAGTGATGTAAGTTCGACGATCGAACCCGTTTCTTTGTCTGATGCGAGATCAATGATGAAATCCAGCGGGATTTTTTCTAGGTCATCATCCGCTTCAAGCAGAATTTTCTTGTCGATGGTCAGAGTACACCGGTTAATTCCGTTGGAAGAGGTTATTTTCATCGATGAAGCGAGGGTCAGTCCCGCAAATTTTCCAATTCCTTTGCGGCCTTTCACCCTTCGCTTGTGTTTTGGTGTGGTTTCGCCCGACCGCTGCCTCTTGTCGCTGGCGATATCGAGGTAATTTTGACGAATTTGTTCTTCGCTCATGCCGCTGCCGTCGTCTCGCACAACAACGGGAGCAGGCATAAGCGGTGGGGGGATTTCGACCCACACGTTCAATGCGTCAGCGTCCCAAGCATTATCTATTAACTCTTTAAGCGCAGCTTCACTGGAACGGTAAGTTTCGCCCAATATACGTGTTAAACGCGGATTTACTAAGAAATGGGCTTTTTGCTGCATGACACTATCATTACCGTCGGTGAAGGATCCTTCAATAGGAATATCAATACCTTGTTCGAGTTGGTAGGCGTTCCTAGGGTTAACCCTTTTCAAAACCCAACTGATCTCCAGCTATCTTAGCGATAGTGATTGCATCATAAATCCCGCGACTTAAGGTAAACCGTAAGAGGGTTTTGTTAATGTCATCAATTCTAAAGTTATTTCGAGTTATCTTTTTCTACGCGCTCTATATTTTGATGTGCATGCTTGTCGTAACCTTTGCGTTGCAAGGCTGGCCTATTGGCGGACAGATGCTTTTTGCGTTTGGGGTGCCGACCTTTTTGGTCTGGCGGCAAGAGCACAGAAGAGCACGCAAAGCGCACAGCAGCTTGGATACGGTTGAAGAAAGAAAGCTGCATGACGATTCATCCAGCACCGCGCCGCGTCTTTCTGATGAAAAAAACGTCCGCAAACCTCCGGTGAGTTCTGAAAAGCAAATCGCCGTTCCGTCACTGCCGCCCAAACCACCAAAACAGAATTACGCTGAAATTGTGCGTGCTGGCCAGACTGCGGCACCAGCGCTATCCGCAATAGCCGAGCGGTACGAGAACGCGCGGCCATCGTCTCGAAAGCCGCAATCGAATTCCCGCAAGAATGGCTGGGTACCTACCGCGGAGACAGCGACTGTTGCCGGACGCGATATCGGTGGGATGGTCTATGTCGGCACGCCGCCATTGCTCAATCATCATGGCTATCGCGACAAATGCAGGGCCTACATCGATCCGTCACTCTCTGTCGCAAGGGCAGGCGATGATAGGGCTGGGGAGGGCATGTCATACTGGCCTGGGTACTCTGATATTTCAGCGCGAGGCAGAGCGACCTATCTAGAATGGTTGGCAAGTGGCCGCTCTGACCCATCCTATGATACGGGCTATATGTTCTTGTATTTCTACGGATTAGAACGGCGATTTTTCGTCGATCAATCCAACGCTGATGCAAAGGATATCATCGCGGAAGTTCGGAGATTGATTTCTCTTTATCCTGAAAACCATTCGGTGAAGCGATACTTGGGTGAATTTCTTGATATCGCGACACTTGCCGAAACTGAGTTTGAGGCGCTGGAGCCAACCTTTGAACGCCAGGGGTGGGAGCTTCCTTTTTCGCTGAAATATGCGATTGGTGCGCGTCTGGATAAGGGAGAAAACCTGAGCGCAGACTGGGTTCTGAGCTGGTTGATGTGCCATCCAGAGAGCCATTTGCGCACGCCCGCTACGCGCTGCCGTGAAGAGTTCCTGGCGTTGTTCAAGATCCGGTTTGATGATCGCTTTCCAAACGGGCTGAAGGTCAGTAAGCCGCGCAAACACCTCAAAGCAACGTATCGCGCAGCCTCAAGCGAGTTCGAGGGGACACTCAATCCAACAGCCGATGGCAAACCCGTTCCTGATATCTCCGGATTGCGAAAGCCGGTCGAGATTGCGCAGGAAGTTGCAGATGAAGTCATAGACGACCTTGATAAGCTGAGCCGCTACCTTGGTCGGAACCCCGAGGGTCGAGGGAGCATAGAAGCGCATGCCCTCTTGCCACTAGATCTGTGGGCACTGTTCCCATCAACAGAAATGGAAGCGCTGAAAGAATGGTCGAGGGGGATCATGCAGAGCGGCGGGCTTGTTCCGCTGGCCGACGTGATCGAAAAGCTCGAAGGACAGCGCAGCACGAAAATTGGCAAGCGACAGCTAACAGGGGCAGCAGATGCTTTGGCGCGTCTTGGATTTGGGCTTGCACCTGACCCGCGCTTTGCGCTTCGTTCACCGAAACTGGAAGAGCCTGTGGTTTTGTTTGATCTCGGCGAGCAGATCGAAAAGCTGGAAGATGTTTCGGCAAGCTATCAAACAGCGTTGATGGAGTTGGCTCTTGCCTCGTTTGTTGCCCATGCTGACGGGCGTATCGCCGATGCTGAACGCAAAGCGTTGGAGGCTCAAATCGCATCTGTTGTGGGGCTGAGTGAGCGAGAGCGGCACCGCCTTCAGGCAAATATGGTATGGTTCCTTGCTGTGCCGCCTGACATGACGCTGCTGCGCCGCAAACTCAAAGATGTTGGTGTAGAAGACCAAAAGGCGATGCGTGCGGCCTTGGTGGGTGCGGCACACGCCGATGGTGTCATCCAATCCGAAGAAGTCGCTAGCATCGAAAAAGTGTACAAGGCACTGGGTCTTGATCCATCACTCGCCTATTCTGACCTTCACGCTGGAGAGATTGCAGACGCGCCACGCACTGTTCGTGCGGCCCAGCCGGGCAATTCTGGAGAGGCCATTCCTGAATTACAAAAGGCAACCGGGCCAGTGCTGGATGCATCACGGATTGCCGCCATCAGATCTGATACGGCGCGGGTGTCTTCTGTCCTTGGGCAGATATTTGAGGCCGAGGAAGTAGCAGAAGAGGGCAGGGACACCAAGGGTGCAACGCTGTTTGCTGGGTTAGATGCAAAACATGGGGCACTGCTGTTGGAGTTGGTGGGTCAAGAGAACTGGACCGAGGACGCATTCGAGCAGCTTTGCGGAAAGCATGCATTGATGCCGTCAGGTGCATTGGAGGCTATAAACGAATGGGCCTTTGACACACATGATGAAGCCTTGCTGGACGAATATGATGGATATGACGTGTCTCCCGAGATTGCGGATGCGATAAAACAAAAATTAGAAGGGGAGGGGCGTCATGTCTAAATTGAAGCCACGTGAACGCGATGCAATTGTTCAGGCTTTGCGGGCGGGGGTCGTGCCAAAGCTGGGCCTGCGTCATATTCAGGTAGGGCGCGTTCGTGAGATCGAAGAACTTGTGAAGGACATGGAACGCATCGCGGACGGCGGCTCAGCCATCCGTTTCGTTATCGGGGAGTATGGATCAGGCAAAACCTTCTTTATGAACCTGATCCGGTTGGTGGCTTTGGAAAAAGGGCTGGTGGTGATGTTCGCTGATCTTGCACCCGACCGGCGTATTCACGCGACAGGTGGGCAAGCACGCGGCCTCTACGCAGAGATGGCGCGCAATCTGTCAACGCGCACAAAGCCAGATGGTGGTGCTTTGGCCAGTGTGGTTGAGCGGTTTGTCAGCCAAGCGCACCGAGACGCCGAGGAAAAAGATGTGCCTACGGGCACCATCATTCGCGAGCGCTTGGGCCATTTTGAAGAACTCACTGGCGGTTTTGAATTTGCAGAGGTCATTCGCCGGTATTGGGAAGGTCATGAAAACGGGGATGACGAACTTAAGTCGGCAGCACTTCGTTGGCTGAGGGGAGAATTCGCAACCCGCACGGATGCGCGCAAAGCACTTGGCGTGCGCACGATTGTCGATGATGCGAGCGTTTACGATCATCTCAAGCTGATGTCGGCATTTGTGTGCGAGGCGGGTTACAAAGGGCTACTTGTCGGCCTTGATGAAATGGTGAACCTGTTCAAGCTGACATCGTCCCAAGCGCGCAATGCGAACTACGAGCAGATTCTTCGGATTCTGAACGACGTACTTCAGGGCAGTGCCGAGAATCTTGGGTTTCTCATGGGAGGCACGCCAGAGTTTTTGATGAACACGCGCCGTGGGCTTTATAGCTATGAAGCCTTGCAATCGCGGCTAGCGGAAAACACCTTCGCCCGCGATGGGCTCGTCGATTTGTCGGGCCCTGTTGTGCGGCTGGCCAGCCTGACGCCGGAAGATCTGTTTGTTCTGTTGGCCAATGTCAGACGCGTGATGCAGGACGATGAAACGGCTTTGCCTGATACAGCGCTTGAAGCCTTTATGAACCATTGCTCGGACCGGATTGGAGAGGCCTATTTCAGGACGCCGCGCAATACCGTCACTGCTTTTGTGAACTTGCTGTCAGTTCTGGAGCAAAACCCAGGTGTTGAATGGAGTGACCTAATCGAAAAGATCGACGTCTCAGAAGATCGAGGCGAAGACATGAGCGACGTGGAGGAAACGACTGGTGCTCAGCCAAGTGGTGACGACGATCTGATAAGCTTCAAACTCTGAGCCCTGAGGATGAGTAGCGCCTTTGATCAACTTGCCTGCCCTGTCCAGAAATGGATCAGACAGCAGGGGTGGCGTGAGCTGCGCGATATTCAGGCGCGCGCAATTCGGACCATTTATGAGAGTGAGAACGACCTCATCGTCGCGGCATCGACGGCCGGTGGTAAAACAGAGGCTGCATTTCTTCCATTGATCTCTCAGGTGCTGGATGCACCGGCAGAGGGTGGCGGTTTCGATGTGCTCTACATCGGACCACTCAAGGCGCTGATCACCGATCAGGCGGGGCGGCTCGAAGGCATCTGCCAAGAGGCGGAGCTTCCAGTGGTGCCATGGCATGGCGATGTGTCGCAATCGGTCAAAACGCGCGCTATGAAGAACCCCAAAGGGATTTTGCTGATCACGCCAGAGTCGCTTGAGGCGTTGTTCGTCCGTCGGGGCTTGGAGATTTCGCGCTTGTTCTGTGCAACTCGAGCTGTGGTGATCGATGAGTTGCATACTGTGCTCGATAGTGAGCGCGGGGTGCAATTGCGGTCCCAGCTGACACGTCTTGAGTTGGCGATCAAAAGGCCTATCCGCCGGATTGGACTATCTGCGACGCTTGGGGATATGGATCTCGCCCGCGCTTATCTGCGGCCTGACAATGCGGAACAGGTCACATTGATCGAGGCAGAGGGCGGAGAAGCGGAACTGAAACTCCAGCTGCGTGGATATCTTTCCGGTGGAGAAGACGACAACACCCCATCTGCCACAGACGCTGTCGCAGCGCATTTGTTCGAGCACCTACGGGGAAGCGATAATCTTGTGTTTGCAGGCGCCCGCCAACGTGTCGAGATCTATGCCGACCGGCTGCGTGATCTTTGCGAGCGAGAACATCTTCCCCAAGAGTTTTATCCGCACCATGCCAGCCTTTCACGCGATCACCGTGATTTTGTCGAACGCCGTCTGAAAGATAACAGCAAACCGACCACGGCTGTCTGCACATCTACTTTAGAGTTGGGTATCGATATCGGCGATGTAACCTGTGTGGCGCAAATTGGCGCACCTTTCACTGTCGCAGCCCTGCGGCAACGTTTGGGGCGTTCGGGGCGTCGGGAGGGTCAGCCAGCCATCCTCAGACAGTACGCTGTTGAAACGAGGCTCACTTCGGATAGCAGCTTTGTGGATCGTCTGAGGCTAGGGTTGGTAAGGTCAATCGCGATGATTGACCTGTTGTTGGATGGCTGGTGTGAACCACCCAAGCCGCAAGCGCTGCATCTGTCGACACTTGTCCATCAAATCCTTTCAGTGATCGCACAACGGGGAGGGGCCCCAGCCAGTATTCTATACAGCGTGCTGTGTCGCGAAGGCCCGTTTCGGCAAGTCACCACAGCAATGTTCACTGATGTGCTGCGCGCGCTCGGTCATCCTGAAACGGGTTTGATAGAGCAAACGGATGGGGGTTTGTTGCTCTTGGGCCAAAACGGAGAGCGACTAGTCGAACATTATAGTTTTTACGCGGTGTTCAAGACGCCCGAAGAATACCGACTGGTTTCAAACGGGCGGGATCTTGGGACATTGCCAATCGACAACATCCTCTCACCTGGGATGATGCTCATCTTCTCCGGACGCCGTTGGTTGGTTCAGGAAATCCATGATCGTGAGAAAGTTATCATGGTCAAACCCGCCAAAGCAGGTGTGCCGCCTGTGTTCGGCGGCGACCCGGGCGAGATCCATGACAAGGTAATCGCGCGCATGTTCGATGTGTTGGAAACTAATACCAAGCCCAACTACATGGATGCCAATTCGCTCGAAATGCTTGAGGAGGCGCGGCTGAACTATGCGCAGATGGGGTTTGCTAACGCGTCCCTAGTCAATTTGGGCGAAGAAACCTCAATCATCGCAACCCGAGTAGGGACAATAAAAACGACAACCTTGGCACTTGCGCTGAGAGGGTTTGGATTTTCTGTCGAACAATATAATGGCTTCTTACAGGTGGAAGCAGGTGACGAAAACTCGCCAATAATAGAAGTTCTAAAGAGGATTGGAGAAGGTGAAGAAGTTGATCTATTTGCAGGCGCTGGCAACCTGCTGACCGAGAAGTTTCACCCGTATTTGACTCGCGAATTGTTGGAGCTGGATGCGATTTCATCAAAAGTTGAGCCACAGCATCTTGTAAGGGTCGTCGCATACCTTGCTTCCAGCAAATATGGTGGGAAGTGGCAGGTAGGAACGAACATGGGACCCATATGACAAACTTAATATGGCTTATTCGCCAACTTATTATCAAAGAGGTATACTTTGACAGATCGTAGTGCGGTTTCTACAATTCGAGGCTACTTCTACCAGTTTGATCACTCGATCCTGAGCATTCTTGACCTCGTCGAAGCCAAAGAAAGCGTGTCGATTGAATGCATCGAAGACATCGATGTGCGAACAGCAACAGACACAACTGCTGTCCAATGCAAATACTACGAAAAAACCGAATATAATCATTCTGTTATCAAGCCAGCCATAATTTTCATGCTTTCGCATTTCAAAGAAGGTCTTACAGACGGTCAGGCGTAATCCTATGTCGGGTTTCGTACTTTTATGCCGATAGACCCCAAAGGCGGCGAATGGCAAATTCTCGCCCGCGCCGATGGTCTTGGTGCTTTTGGCATCAACGGCAGGGCAGGGAGGTTGACAGCTATCAGCTCCCCCCGTCATCCGGCAATTGCGCCCCGCCCGAGCGGTCCAATTTCAACAGATCGGTTCGATCCGGCGCGGGGCCCCAAGGCGTGCTGTAATGCCAGACAAACAATGCTTGTCGGCGGACATGACCCAGGGCCATATCGTCCCTCAGGAACGGGAACTCGATGCGGGATGGCAACGACGCAGGTGCATGCAGCCGCAACCGGGCCCGCGGATCACCTTCAACGTGCTCAAACGTTTCGACCACGGAATAGATCGACGCAGGGGGCGCGATGACCGGTGCCGCCACCACCCGAACCCGCGTGGTCAGGGTGACGTCGATCCCGCTCCCATCGTTGTACAAAGCCGTGATCGCCAAAAGATCACCGGCCAATATCGGGGATTGCGACACTTGATCCGGGTTGCGCAGATCACTGAGCCGCAACCCGACCGGGACGCCAAGCGATAACTGCGCCTGTGCTTCCACTTTGCCGTCGGGCAATGCGACCAACACGTCCTGCGCAGTGCCAGGGGCCGCCTTGGGAAAACGGCGAAAGCGGACATTGGCGATTCTGTCGGTGCCGAATTTATGGAGCAGATTGCTGGTCTGGTTCACCGGACCAAAGGCCAGATACAGGGCGCTGTCGCGGTTGTATTCCCGCCGATCCGCCGCTAATAGCCACAGCGGGGCATCCGGCACGGACTTTTGCGCTGTGGTGCCATCGATTGCAGTCTGAACGGCCTCGATAATGACGGTCAGCGATCCTTGCCAGTTTGGACCAATCTGCAATTGGCTGTCGTCAAGCGGGCCAAGCCGAATGCGCCATAACTGCCCTTTGTGATGGCGGCGGATGACATCCACATGCGCGCCAAAACCTTGCGATTTCCGACGCGCTTGCATGTAAGAGATTCACTCCGCCTCCCGGACGTGGTCCACTCAGGAAAAGTTCCAACAGCGCGTGAAATAGCAATGCGTCCGAAGCAGCCCGAAGCCTCGTCCGATGAGCTGTTCCGCAATTCGTTGAAAGCTATCTTGCCAGATTGCGGCGTTCATCCAAGTTCAGGCGGGGTAGCTGCGGCCCATATTTTAGCTCCATGCAATTCAATACCTTGTTAAAGAATTTGCACTTCGGTTGTGAATTCACCCGGCTACAAGTCGATGCCGCATAATAAGGTTTATGTTAAATAACTAACCAATGACGTTGCTACTATGGGGCAAATGCCCTACGTAAGATTGATCATACAATTACAGAAATGTGACGTCACATTCTAAACCGAGTTGCAAAAGATCCCCTATCTTGCTGGAAAGCTAGGAGAATGAACGCACTTAGTTAGTGTAGGATTTAACACTCACCTGAAGCAGACCCCGACCCAGTTAAATGTCCTCTGTTAGTTCAAAAATGAGCCCTTCGCCTTGACGAGGACCTGATTCTTTAAAGACAATCGTCGCATCTTTGTTAAAAACCACTTTTCCAATTTGAACCTTCTTTCCTGCAACATCAATTTCGCAAGGGAGAGCTTTGTCAGTCATCTTATAAACGAACCCTCTTGTGAAAAGTTGATTGAGGGCTTCAGCAGTCAAAGTAGATGCGAGTTTATCGGAGCTATTAGGGAAAACATCTTTTTGTGCTTCGACAACGCAGGCTTGAAACTCGCGTCGCTGGCCAGCGTCAAAAGCCAAAACAGACGAATCCGCTCCAATGACGCAAACACCAGATAACGTCATGTCCAATGGTTTACCTCCCCGGGTTCTGGAGCGCATACCCATAGACTGATGCCCCATCAACCAACCCCAGCGGGTCGGCTTGGATGTATCTTCCCAGCGTCGGATCGTAGTCGCGCATCCAGTTTTGGTGGAGGGCGGTTTCTGATTGGAACCACTGGCCTGGGAAGCGGAGGGTGCTGTTGTCTCCGGTGGAAGTTTGCACGCCGCCGAAGGGGAGGTAGGAGGCCTCCCAGACTTTGGTACCGAGCGTATCGGTTGCGAAGATTGGCCGTCCGATGTGATCGGTGCGCACGAAGTAGAGCGCGCCGCCTTCAACCACAGCCACAACCATGCCATCCGCCCAGATATACTCGCGGATCAGCGTGCTGGTGCCGAGGCTTTCATCATAGTCGTATTCCGCGATCCGGTTGCCCGACGCGTCTCGAACGGCGACGGAGCAGCACGCCATTCAGTTTCGAACTACCAACAAATACCCTTTATTTTCACCAACAAGAAAATAGTAGCTACATTTGCCCTCCCGGCAAATGTAGCTATCGACGCTTACCATCTCGTCCCGATAGAAAGAATACCCTAGGAGATGATCTGCTATTGTATCAGGCCAAACATGGTTCACCTCCCGTACAAAATAGATCTTATCTTGATTGCTTAGTCCAGATTTTAGAAAACCTGGACTTGCTGAGCTAGACATGCCTCCGTTTAATAACTCTATTTCCCGTAGGACACCGATATCACCGAATAGTACCCCTGCGCTGTCCCAATATTCGCGCGTATTTTTAGTATCCGCGAATATCGCATTTTCTATAAAGTGATCGATTGCATTGTTTAGCTGCAACCTCTGGGTCAGGGGTAGTATCACTACTAAATATACCATGGCAACGACGACAAAAATGCCACCGAACCACATAACGGATGTCCCGCGCATCAGCTTAAAAGGCACAACAACCGCTCCCATTCAAGGGCCAGCTACCCATTCGAACTCTGCGCTCCCTAAATAGACCAAGCATATAGTTTTGCCCTGTGTTTTCAGAAACATACATATTGGTTCTGTAATTATAACAGTTCGGACAATTCCATGTGATGTCAATATCATCGGTCCGCAACTCAAAGTTTCCAATCTTAACATTCCGTTCCCACCACCCCTGTGGGGCATCGCCAAATCGGCGCATATTATTGGAAATGTCTATGTCATCTGCACCGCCTGTAAGGCCGGGCAATGTTGGCAGAAGCCGATTTAGACAAATTTTATTTCTGATGCGGTCTTCGAAAAGCTCCTTTGCACCACTTATAGTATTAGGAAATCTACTATTAAAATAGTCATTATAATTCCTTGTGTTGTCATCATCTCTAGATCCAAATGGATTAAACTGGTCTCCCAATCCGGGTTCGCTTTGCTTCCCCGTCGGATCAGTATACCTCCCCGGGTTCTGCAGCGCGTAACCATACACACTTGCCCCATCGACCAGCCCCAGCGGGTCTGCTTGGATGTACCGCCCTGTTGTCGGATCATAATCGCGCATCCAGTTTTGGTGGAGGGCGGTTTCTGATTGGAACCATTGGCCGGGGAAGCGGAGTTCTGAGTTGTCCCCGGTGGATGTTAGCACGCCGCCGAAGGGGAGGTAGCTGGCCTCCCAGACTTTGGTCCCAGCATCATCGGTTGCGAAGATGGGCCGTCCGATGTGATCGGTCCGCACGAAGTAGAGCGCGCCGCCTTCAACCACAGCCACAACCATGCCATCCGCCCAGATATACTCGCGGAGCAGCGTGCTGGTGCCGAGGCTTTCATCATAGTCGTATTCCGCAATCCGGTTGCCCGCCGCGTCGTGCAGGGCGTGGATCGTCTCGCCCGTCTGCGTCAGGCGGCGGATGATCTGCTGGCCAAGGAAATTGTATTCATATTCGGCCTGAATCACCCCGTTGATCGCAAAGGACGACATGCGCCCTGCGTCATCGTAGTTATAGCCGTAGCCCGGCCCGCTGCGGTTGTCATAAGTGACATTGCCCGCATCATCATAGGTCAGCGTGCGGGTGCTGCCGGTGCTGGAACTGATGCTGCTCAGGCGGTTGCTGTCGATCGGATAGCTGTAGATATCCGTCGTGGTCGCCGCATCCGCATAAGACATCTGCTGCGTCCGGTTGCCGACCCCATCATAGAGCCAGTCCAGTTCCCCCCAAGCCCCATCAGCAGAGGCGAGGAATTCACGTGGGCTATAGTCAAAGAGCTCGTTTTGGGTCGGGTCAAGATTATCGGTGACCGTTTCAAGATTGTCCCGGTTGCTCCAACCATAGCTGACATCGCGCAGGGCGCTGCCAAGGAGCGTGTCGCTCAGCCCGGTCAGACGGTACGAGCTATCGTAGGTCGCGAGCAAGCTGCCCCCATCCCCATAGGTCGCGGTGTTGAGCGGCCCCATCGGTTTGTAGGTTATTGCGCTGATCACATCGACCGCCGCCGCGTGCGTTCCTGTGAGCGGGTCATAGCCCTGCCATTGCAGCCCGGTGATGTCCCCATCGAGATCATAGCTGAACAAAAGCTGCGATCCGCTGGGATAATCCATTTGCGTCACTTGCCCGCCTGCGTTGCTGGCGTATGTCGTGCTATAGGCAATCCCATCCACTTCGCGCAGGTCTTCAAAGAAGCCGCCGCGCAACGTGTCGTTGCTAAAGTCCGTCCGCCCCGTTTGGTCGGTCACATAGGCCAAGCCGCCAATGTTGTGCGGCTGTGCCGGGTCAGCGTGATAGGTGAATGTCTGGTCCAGCGTCGCATCAGACGAGTAGGTCTTGGCCGTCAGGCGTCCGCCGTCATCATAAGCGTAGTTGGTCACAATCCCGCGCCCATCCGTGGCTTGGGTGGTGAGGCCGCGGTTGTCGTGGACATAGGTCATGGTCCCACGGTCCGCGCTTGTCTCGCTGACCATCTCGCCAAAGCCGTTGAACGCAAAGCCCGTCTCGATCCCGCGTGGATCGGTGTAGCTGGTCATCTGATCGCTGTCGTCGTGATCCATCAGCGTGGTGTAGTTTGCCCGATCCACAACATCTGCCATCCGGTTCAGCGCGTCATAGGACATCGTTGTGGTCAGGCTGTCTGCGTCTGTGACCGTTGAAAGGTTATCTTCCACGTCATGGCTAAAGTCTGTGATCTGCCCGTTTGAGCCAACCGCCTGCAGGATACGCCCCAGCTCATCATACTGCGTCTCAGCCAGATAGCTGACAATCGCGCCCGCATCCGCGTATTCCGTTTTGATCACATTGCCCATGGCGTCGTAGTCAAAATCAATCGTTTCGCCCGATGGCGCGGTGGTCTGCACCAAGCGTCTGGCTTCATCATAGGTAAAGCCCCAAGACCGCCCCAGCGCATCAACTGACCCCGTCATTTGGCCAACGATGTCATAGCTATAGGTGGTGACCTCGTCCAAAACGCCCGGCTCAAACGTGGATGTTAGCAGACGTCCTGCCATATCGTAGCTAAGCGCCCATTCGAACCCTTGGTGATCGCGCACCAGCGTTGGCTGCCCAGAGGGGCCATATGCCAGCACCTCTTGCATCAGCCCATTGGCGTCGGTGGTGGTCAGCAGCTGCCCGCGCGTATTGTAGGTATAGGTGGTGACGTCGGTCACACCATCTGCAATCAAGCCCGGACCATCCAGTGAGGTCAGCACTTTTAGCCCAGAGGCCAGCGTTGTGTACGTATACGTCCATGTCCGCACAGCGCCCAGATCGGGGCTGCCTACCAGAACATCTGTCTGAGAATAGGTCAGCATCAACCCATCAGCGTCATAGGTGAATGTCTCCGACAGCTCAGACGTCGTGCGCGTCAATGGTTTGCGCAGATCAGACGCGGGCCACGTATAGGTCGTCACACGCGGGTTGATGCCATCCGCATCTTCGGTGCGCGTCAGAATACGACCCGCAGCATCACGCGTCAGAACCGTGCGCGCACCATTGCGCTCAATCGTCTCAAGCTTGCGGCCATTCGTGTCGTAAGTAGCGGTGGAATTTGATCCAAGACAGCTGACGGTGGAAATGCCCTCGACAGATACAAGACGGTCCTGGCCCGCAATCTCTTCAAAGGAATAGACAGTTTCTTTGCCCAATGGGTTGGTCGTTGTCACAGAATAACCATCCACCGTATCAACCGGTAGGCCAATCTGATGAAGATCTGCTCCGGCAAAATGCGTTGTGGAGATAGCCCGGCTTGTCGCTGTATCATACGCAAAAGTCGCGTAATCGTAGGGTTCGAATGGTTTCGGATAATCGCCAAAGATTTGAATCTCAGCCACTTGCAGATACTGATTGCTGTGTTCGATTGCAATGTACTGTACTGCGGCTAGCGAACTTAAATCATAGGTATGTACTGAACCATCGCTGCTTCCTGAAATCGGCGCAAAACGATGAAGTTCGCTATGGCTACCATCATAAATGACAACCTCTGCACCATCGAGGCGGTACCCAAGTTCGTATCGATCTTCTCTGTTCGTAATAACAACGTCTGTCAGGGAGCGCTCGACCCCCAGATCAACCTGGATGAACTCATCTGCGCCATTGTCAGTGACACCCAGGCTTGATGGATCCCCGTCAAGAACTTGCTCCGGGAAGTAACTCCCATAAACTGAACTTGAAGTCGCAGTGACAGCATCGTCGAATAGCGTAAAATCATAATCAACAAGACCCTCGGGGTAATCTCCGAATACTTGGATTTCAGAAACGTGTAAATATTGGTTACTATGCTCTATCGCGACATACCGTGTGGCACCCAGTGAGGTCAGATCATATGTATGTACCGTACCCTCAGTTGCCCCAGTAATAGGCGCAAAGCGGTGGATTTCATTATGACTTCCGTCGTAAATTACAACCTCGGCCCCATCGAGGCGCTCAGCGTCACTATCCCCCCTATTGGCAATCACAACTTCAGTCAGGGACAATTCAAAACCCAAATCAACCTGAATGAACTCATCTGGGCCATTGAGAGTATGTGCCCAGTTCTCCCCCCCTTTGATGCCATCAATTACTTTGTCTGCTGTACCACCCCAACCCGATGAACTTGATGTTGCCGTCACAACTTGAGAAAGCGCTCGAGTCAAATCGGTTTCACCAATTTGATATGTGTTATCGCTCAAGCGCCCGTCAGAAATGCCGATGAGGCGATCGAGGTCTGCTGTATCATAGCTAAATTCTTGCGTTGATAAGGACGTGCCCGATGCAATGTCTTGGACATCTGTCATCGTCATCAACAAGCTGTTGCTGGCAAGACTCGCCTCGCGGTAGCTGTAGTTGATCTGGATATCGGCGGCCAATGTTGCACCATCATAATCAGTATCGATGTTGATTTGCGTGACAACCGGCACAATCGCATTTGAGTTCAGCGTATCATTCCAAGTGAACTCGGCGCGTTGACCACGGTTATCGTGAACCACAACAGGTCTATCATTGAGGTCATAATCAACAGAAATCGCATAGCCATCAGGCCAACGTATTTCTGATAAGACCGCAACTTCAGGGTTTTTATCGCTGTAGAAATCTTTGCGGCCTGAACCGTGGGTCAAAACATGACGCCCCGCTTCGGCAACAACGGCGACCGCGAGCGTGTAATTGTGGTCAAGATCTGTTGGTGCCGCACTCGCACCCGTGAAATGCAGGATCGAACCATCCGCCAAATGCACCACGCGCGTATCGGTATCATAAATCTCGATTCGTTGCGACCAAATCGCAAACCAGTTGCGCCCCCAACCATCGTCGGATCTGTTGTATGAAGATAGACCTTCATCCCGGAAACGGCGCTCAAAATTAAACCGTGGATCAACAAATGACGTCCAATCACGGATCGTCTGGTGCTTTTGTCCTGTGGCAACGGAAACCGGATTACCTACTCCGAGTGGGTCCTCTTTCGATATAGGACATTGCATTGTGGTCGGGGGTGGTGTGCAGGCACCCAGACGAACATTCCAACCGTTATGCTCTGGTGGTTCACGATCGCAGTACTCATCTCCTCCAGCCGCTACGGTTCCAGCGGGAATAACACTTCCAAACCCGTCATGCTCGCCATGACAAAGGTACTCCGTCCCAGTTCGAATATCATTGGCAGAGAAATGCTCTTCAATATCGATATCGGTGATGCGCATATTTTGCGCTGACGATGGCCCCGCAATCCTCAAGCTTACTTCGCACTGCGCCCCAATCTCTTCGCGGTGAAAATAAGAGTTACTGCTACGCGAGAAAAACCCCGGACCGCCTTCTTGATCATGCGCAGTGGCAACTGTAGAAAATGACAAAGCAAGAGCGGTTAACAGCAGTCCAATAAAGCGACGCATCAGGTGAAACCTTTATATCCATAAAATTGTAGATTAAATGCAAATTGCAATCATGACGAACGTTAATCGCCAGCGTGCCCCTGTCAACTACAAATGTTAACGCTTAATCAACTGATTGTTGATCTCCCGAAAAACTGACAACACACGCG
>NZ_QOCG01000014.1 GCF_003318235.1 Loktanella sp. D2R18
CGCGCGTTGATCGTTGCCGCGACCGCGTCGTAGCAGCCAAACCAGCCAACAATGGATTTCATATGGGCGCGGGAGAGCTTCAGAAGGTCAGCCATTCGAAACCTCGTTTCCTTTGTCAGCATCGGAAAAAACGGCACAACTTCGGTATGAGGCAAAAACCTGAATTGAAGGGGGCATTGAGAGGGGCGCATTCATCGTGCGACTTCCTCGCTATTCGCAACGATGTATTCGCTCAGTCGATCAGCAACCCGGAGCGAACAAGTCCCGCCATTCATAAGACGCGAATAGAGCCGGCTATTTCCAACGGCCCGCTCGCAAACTGTCGAAGCAGCAAGGCCCGAACTGGCAGCAAACGCCTCGACCATTTTTATAATACGTTTTTCATTCATTCCCCGTATGTGGACTTTTGTCCGCATTACGTCAATGGACTTTTGTCCGCTACACCATCGTGCTCGAATAATTTAGTTTAGGCTCATGTCCAAAACCTTTCGCGATGCTCTAATTGAAATGCTTGAACAGACAAAAATGTCTGTTGCAGAGCTTGCACGCGTCTCAGGCGTATCCAAGGATCAGCTTAATAAGCTGCGCCAGCGCGATACAGCCAAGACAAACGTTGAGGATGCACGCAAGATCGCGTCAGCATTTGGGAAAACCCTAGATAACTTCATTGGTCACCCCATATCGAAAGACGATGTTGATTTAGCGAAAGTTCTATCTCAGCTAGAACCATCGGAACGCAAGTTTCTAATAAACGCAGCAAAAGCGCAGATCGCCGCACGGAATCAGTCTCAGAAACAACCTGACGAAGACGGCTAATAGTTTCTTGGTTTTGCATTTATGCACCCCAGATGTGTTTCAACAAACGGGGCGCATGGTCTCGCAGGCGACCGATACGGCATGTACCCTTGCGGTCAAAAAGCTATCGAACCGCAGTCGACACATACGAGAACATTAGAAGAACATCAGCTAGAGTTAGCATATTTCAGGTGTGGCTAAACTCTGCATTGCGGCTGCGATCATCCAGCATAGTCAATGTCAAATGCGCAGGTAAGAGCCTAAAAAGGCGGCCCAATCCAGTCCGAATACACGTCGCCTTCGTATAGGACTTTTGTATTTTTCAGCTTTGGACTTCAAAAAATAATACAGGACTTTTGTCCACATAATTATTGACGTGGACTTTTGTCCACGATAAATACCTCTCCAGCAAACGGAGAATGACATGAGAATGCCAAAGCACCCCCCAAACACAGCAAACGCCTGCGACATCGTCGGAAATCCGCAATGGTTTCACACCCGCAGCCTGCGCACGCTCGCTTGGGCGGCTCTAAAAGCGGATCGCGGCCAGACCGTCCATCAGCACCGCCTGCAGGTGATGAACATCGCGCAACCGTCCAGCCCAACAACATAAGGAATTTGAACAATGATAGGGCTTACCCCAACGCCAAACTATCCGCTTGCCGCGCAGCTTGGCATCGACATCGCAGCCATGACCCAGCACTTCCAATGCTGCGTGGCTGAAAGCATCGACAACCTTGATGGCTGCGACGCGGAAACAGAAATTCGTAAAGCCGTCGTTACACACGGCGGAACGCTGATCGAGCCCACGTCGCAGTGGGGGCCGCTCGAAGTGCAGCTATCCATGATTGGCGTCAGCGCATCAGGCGCAACCATCGCCGAAGCCGGGCGCCAATGGGTTAAGGCAGTCAGCCGCATGACGAAAGCTGCGGCCTAACTATGAACGCTACGCACCGCCCTGCCCGCACCAGTCGCACAACGAACGCAGGCACGCGCCTCAAGCGCTTAGGCTGGGCGCGCGGCATTCTCGCTGACATAGAAATTCATTCAGACGCGCGCATCCGGCGCGCCTGCAAAACAATCCTGACGCACAGTCACGACCACGCAGAGCGCCAACTATCCATCGATCTATGGCGGATGGTGAATTGTGGAAAACCACTAGAAGTAAAGGCGCAAAAATGACAACGACATTAATCGCCATCGATCCAGCTGCAATCGATGCCTTAACGGCTGAGATTAAACGTCTTCACCAGCGTTTAGATGCTGTTGAAATGACGCCGCGACCTGATTGGGTGACCGTAAAAGAGTATGCGAGCCACATTGGCCGAAGCCTTCGCACGGTTACACGAAGGATTGATGCAGGAGAGTTGGAAATTAGAAACGAATGTGGTGTTCGTATGGTCCGAATTAATCAAGACGCTTCGCAATAGATGCGGCGGGCTCATTATAATAGGTCATTAATTGTGAAATGTTTTTATGCCCAACCATCCGGGCCAAGTCTAAGACGTCCAACTTTCGCGCCAATCGAGTGATCGCAGAGTGCCTTGCATCGTGAAAGGTCAGCCCATCAACACCCGCGCGATCACGGAGCTTGCGCCACAAAGCATCTCTAGTCACGGCGTCCAAATTGAATATTGGATCTGCACGCGGAAGCGCGAGCAACAACCGCAAGGCCTCACGTGAAAGCGGTACATCACGCGCCGTACCGTTTTTCGTCATCGGTAAGTGCGCCACGCGGTTTTCTATATCTACATTGTCCCAAGTCAGCCCCAGTAATTCGCCCGAACGCATTGCCGTTTCAATCGCGAATAGAAATGCATGAAATGCGCGTGCTGTTGCCTTAGTCAGATCAGTGCCCGCAGAAATCGAAAGCGCATCCAACTCACGATCTGTTACCAAACGATCACGAGGACGCGCAGACTTTGGACGCCTCACGTCGGTCAACGGGTTACCGTTCATGTAACCCCACTCTTGACGGGCAGTAGATAGGACACCGGAAATCAAGCCGAGTTCGCGAGTGACCGTCCCACCCGCGACAGTTTCCAATCTCTTGTCACGCCATGCCGCAAAGTCTGACGCCTTTAATGCTGTTAATTGGATGTCCGCGAATGGCTCTTTGCGCAAACGTCGCAGACGCAAAACTTCCCAGTGCTCCCCACGCTTTGTGGGAGATACTTCGCGGGCATAACGCACGAAAGCTTCACCTAAGGTCACGCTTTTCTCAACGACCTCGACGTTGAGAATCAAGTGTTCTTCGCGCGCGGCCCAGTCTTTGGCCTCCTGGCGCGACTTAAATGACTTTGATTTCCTAACCCCTTGCCGTGCAATTTGAGCCTGCCAACGCCCTGACGGTAGTTTCTTGATGCTGGACATTACGAATCCTTCGGAATTTATTCGTAATGAATTGGCAAAACCCGTCTGTAAAGCAAGGACAAACCACCGTTCACGATGCGCGCAGTAGCTGCATTGTCTATATTTATCTAGGGAATGATGTCACCGGGTGACATTACTGGTGCCGATGGAGAGACTCGAACTCTCACGATATTACTATCGGGGGATTTTGAATCCCCTGCGTCTACCATTCCGCCACATCGGCCAGTGCGGACCTCCTAATGCGGTGCGCGGGCGGCGTCAATCAGTGGATTGCAGATTCATGCAAATATTCCGATTGCTTGACCCTGCGCCCCCATCGTGGCCTAACACATGGAACTTGCAAAGGGTCGAATAATGTTGCGCAGTCTTTATGAATGGACGTTGTCATTGGCGCAATCGCGCTACGCGCTTTGGGCGTTGGCCTGTGTCGCCTTTGTCGAATCGTCGTTCTTCCCAATTCCGCCAGATGTCTTGATGATTCCTATGATTATCGCCCGACCGTCACGCGCATTTTTGATTGCTGCAGTGGCGACAGTTTCTTCGGTCCTTGGCGGGATGTTTGGCTATTATATTGGTTTTGCCCTGATGGAGAGCGTCGGTCAGCCAATTTTGGATTTCTACGGCAAAGGGCACTATTTCGAAGAATTCGCGCTGAAATACAATGAATGGGGCGCTTGGGCTGTGTTGACTGCAGGCGTCACCCCCTTCCCGTTCAAGGTGATCACGATCGCGTCAGGCGTGACACAACTGTCACTCCCGGTCTTCTTGATTTCTGCCATTATCGCCCGTGCATTACGCTTCTTTTTGGTCGCTGTATTGCTTTGGAAATTCGGAGAACCAATCCGCGACTTTATCGAACGCCGTTTGGGGCTGATGTTTATTCTCTTTTGCGTGCTGCTGCTTGGTGGGTTCGCGCTTGTGGGGCTACTATGATACGTAATTTGATGGTTCTTTTTGCGGCTGGTGGGTCAGCGGCACTGATGGCTGGTGCCTATCTATTTCAGGCGCTCGGATACCCCCCTTGCGCAATGTGCCTTTGGCAACGCTATCCGCATGTGATTGCAATTTTGATTGGATTATTGGCGTGGAAAATACGCGGGCGGCTTCTGCCGACCTTGGGCGCGCTTGCTGCTGCAACAACAGGCTCAATCGGATTTTTCCATATGGGCGTCGAACGTGATTGGTGGGAAGGTCCGTCAAGCTGTACTGGCAACGGTCTTTTGAACGGCCTTGACGGTGCCGGGCTGCTTGCCGTCGAAGGCCCCAAAGTCATTATGTGCGATCAAGTGTCATGGGAATTTCTGACACTGTCGATGCCGACATGGAACGGAATCTTTTCGTTTGTCTTAGTCGGATTTTGGATTGCGGCCGTTATGCGGAACGACGCGTCGACAAAAGCAGGCTAGTTTCAGAGCGCGTCACACCTTCAAACCTGCGGATTGCGAACAGCACTTGATCGAAGTCTTCAAGCGTTGCTGTACTGATCTCCGCGATTAAATCCCAGGTTCCATTGGTCGAATGCACCATTTGGACTTGTGGCATCCGTGTCAGGCTTTTCCAGATTTTTTCTGTGCCGCGCCCGGCAATCTCGATCATCATCAAGCCGCGCACCGGATCAGGCCGCACGTCAGATCGCGTCACAACCGAAAACCCCACAATTTCGCCACCCGCGATCAACCGATCAAGCCGGGAGCGCACTGTACTGCGTGTCACGCCCAGATCGGCGGCCAATTCAGACAGTGACGCGCGCCCATTGCGGCGCAACGCCCCAATCAGTTGATTATCCATATCGTCCATTTTGATTATCCATGATGTCATATTTGGATTCATTTTGCACAATTTGCCAGCTATTTACACCCGTTCTTTTGCGCAATGATGCGGTATGACACAAAAACACTGCATATTAATTGGCGCCCCTGTGGATTGCGGTAAGCGTACACGTGGGTGTCTCATGGGCCCCGACGCCTACCGCACTGCCGGTATTTCCGAAGCCATCGCCGCACTTGGCCATAGCGTCGAAGATATCGGCAACCTTACCCCAGTCGCCGTTGACGTCCCTCCACCGTCAAACCCGTTGGTGCATAAACTGGCTGAAAATGTTGGGTGGACACAAACATTGATGGCGGCCGCACAGGCGCATGCGCCGCGTGGGATGCCGATTTTTTTGGGGGGTGATCATGCGCTTGCCGCCGGCACCGTTGCAGGTATGGCCGCCCATGCAGCGGACCAAAACCGCCCGTTCTTTGCGCTTTGGTTGGATGCACATAGCGACATTCACACGCCTGAGACTACGGATAGTGGCAATTTGCACGGCACGCCGATGGGTTATGTGACCGGGCGTGACGGGTTCGACGCCTTCCCGCCCCTGCCCGCGCCGGTCGATCCGGCCAATATTTGTATGATTGGCTTGCGGTCGGTGGATGCCGCAGAGCGCGCTGTGCTGGCGGATGGTGCGGTAACGCTTGTCGATATGCGGATGATTGATGAACATGGGATCAGTGCGCCGTTGCAAGCGTTCCTTGATCGGGTCTCCGCCGTGAACGGTATGTTGCATGTGTCATTGGACGTTGATTTTCTTGATCCGTCGGTCGCCCCTGCTGTTGGGACAACCGTGCCTGGCGGCGCGACTGTGCGCGAAGGACATCTGGTGATGGAAATGCTGTCTGATTCCGGGCTGGTGACATCACTGGACCTTGTTGAATTGAACCCCTTTCTTGATGACCGCGGCCAGACCGCAAACCTTATGGTGGACCTGACAGCATCGCTGATGGGCCGCCGCGTTTTTGATCGACCAACCCGGAGCATTTCATGACCCTCAAAGCCTCAGAGCTGGCGCTTGTACCATTTGTCAGCGTCGATAATATGATGCGCCTTGTGCATAGCATTGGGATCGACACGTTCATGGCCGATCTTGCGCGTGAAATAGAAACGGATTTTGCACGGTGGGAATTGTTCGACAAAACACCGCGCATCGGCAGCCATTCTGATGTGGGCGTCATTGAATTAATGCCAACATCCGACGGGACGCATTATGGGTTCAAATATGTAAACGGCCATCCGAAAAACATGAACGAAGGGCTGCAAACGGTCACTGCATTTGGCGTCCTATCTGACGTTTACACGGGTTATCCGATCCTATTTTCAGAAATGACGGTGCTAACCGCATTGCGCACGGGCGCGATGTCAGCGGTCGCCACCAAACAATTGGCCCGCAAAGACGCAAAAACCATGGCGATGATCGGCAATGGTGCGCAGTCTGAATTCCAATGTCTGGCGATTAAGGCGGTTTGTGGGATCAATGACATCCGGCTGTATGATGTCGACCCAGCCGCCACCGAAAAATGCGCGGCTAACCTTGCGGATCTTGGGTTTACCATCACTAAATGCACGACGCCTGAAGACGCCATTCAGGGCGCTGATGTGATCACTGTCGCAACAGCGGATAAGGACATGCAAACCATTCTGACAGACAACATGGTTGGCGCAGGCGTGCATATCAACGCCATCGGCGGCGATTGCCCCGGTAAAACAGAACTACACCGCGATATTGTTGCGCGCTCGTCTGTTTTTGTTGAATATCCGCCGCAAACCCGGATCGAAGGCGAAATTCAACAAATGCCTGATGATCACCCGGTGACCGAACTTTGGCAGGTCATTACAGGGGCGCAACAAGGACGTACATCGTCGGGTGAGGTCACGCTTTTTGACGGTGTTGGTTTTGCGATCGAGGATTTTTGCGCCCTGCGCTACGTCCATAAGCAGATCAAGGACACGCCGTTTTACGTTGATATCGACCTGATTGCCGACCCCGATGACCCGCGCGATTTGTTCGGGATGATCAAGCGGGCGAGATAAGCGCCAATCAACGCCAAATATATTCCCATAATAACAAAGGTTTAGGGCCTTACCGCGGTCCCTAAACCTGCAACTTTGCATCGCCCATTGCACCCTATATCAAGTGTCTGATAGTATACCACGAACGAGATATAGCAGTAAAAATAGCAACAGGCGGTCCACGTGAACTATACTCCTCAAACCCCTGAAAATGATGATGAAAACACGCCCTCAGCCTATGTGTACGATGGGCCTGCCGTTACTATCGAGCATGAGCTGAAAACCAGCTACCTTGATTACGCAATGAGCGTGATCGTTTCACGTGCGATCCCTGACTTGCGTGATGGGCTTAAGCCCGTGCACCGCCGCATTCTTTACGGCATGAACGAAAGCGGGAACACAGCTGATAAATCATACCGAAAATCGGCGCGTTCTGTTGGCGATGTGATGGGGAAATATCACCCGCACGGCGATAGTGCGATTTACGATGCGCTTGTACGGATGGCACAAGATTTCTCTATGTCGCTCAAGCTATTAGACGGCCAAGGTAACTTTGGGTCTATGGACGGCGACCGTGCTGCGGCGATGCGTTATACCGAAGTGCGCATGGATAAACCTGCAGCGTTCTTGCTGGCAGATATCGATAAAGACACCGTTGATTTCCAAGATAACTACGACGGAAAAGACCGCGAACCCACTGTTTTGCCAGCACGTTTTCCCAATATGCTGGTCAATGGCGCGGGCGGTATTGCTGTTGGTATGGCGACAAACATTCCGCCGCATAACCTTGGCGAAGTGATCACGGCTACGCTTGCGCTGATCGACGAGCCTGATCTGACATCAGAGCAATTGATTGAATACGTCCCGGCCCCCGATTTCCCAACTGGCGGGATCATTTTGGGCCGCTCCGGCGCGCATAAAGCTTATCTTGAAGGGCGCGGTTCCGTCATCGTACGGTCCAAAACGCACATCGAAGAAATCCGCAAAGATCGCTATGCTATCGTCATCGACGAAATTCCGTATCAGGTGAATAAGGCCGCGATGATCGACAAGATCGCCGAAGCTGCCCGCGACAAGCGGATCGAAGGCATCGCACATGTCCAAGACGAATCCGACCGGAATGGTGTCCGTGTTGTGGTCGAGCTTAAACGCGATGCAACGGCCGAAGTCGTCTTGAACCAGCTGTTCCGCTTCACACCGATGCAGACCTATTTCGGCTGTAACATGCTGGCGTTGAACGGCGGTAAGCCCGAACAATTGACGCTGCGCGTGTTCCTAACCTCCTTTATCGATTTCCGTGAAGATGTGGTCGCGCGCCGTACCGCGTTTGAGCTGCGCAAAGCCCGCGAACGCGCGCATATTTTGTGTGGTTTGGCAGTGGCCGTCACAAATATTGACGAAGTTGTCGCGACCATCCGGGCATCTATCGACGCTGCAAGTGCGCGCGAGGCGCTTATGACCCGCCGCTGGCCTGCAGAAACGATCCTTGAATATATCGCGCTGATCGATGACCCGACCCACACCGCCAACGACGACGGCACCTATAACCTATCAGAAACACAAGCCCGCGCGATCCTTGAGTTACGTCTGCAACGCTTGACCCAAATTGGCGTCAAAGAAGTCACCGACGAGCTGCAAGAACTTGCAGGTAAGATCCGGGAATACCTTGAAATTCTAGGATCACGTGACCGGATCATGCAGATCATTCGTGATGAGCTGAACGAAGTGCGTGAAAAATTCGCTGTGCCACGTCGGACGGAAGTCGTCGATTGGGCTGGAGATATGGACGACGAAGACCTGATTGAACGTGAAGACATGGTCGTCACGGTCACGTCTGGCGGCTATATCAAGCGAACCGCGCTTGCCGATTTCCGCGCGCAACGCCGTGGCGGTAAAGGTCTGTCATCCATGGCCACTAAAGAAGAAGACGTGGTAACCACGCTGTTCGTGGCTAATACGCATACGCAACTGCTATTCTTCACAACCGACGGTATGGTCTACAAGCTGAAAACATGGCGCTTGCCATTGGGCAGCCGGACAGCCAAGGGCAAGGCGATTGTGAACATCCTGCCAATCCCGGCAGGTGTTTCTATCGCTGCGATTATGCCTGTCGACCGCCCCGAAGAAGAATGGGATGACCTACAGGTCGTCTTCGCAACCTCTGCTGGAACTGTGCGTCGTAATAAGCTGTCAGACTTCACAAATGTGATGCGCAACGGCAAGATCGCGATGAAGTTTGAGGACGATCACGCCGAGACAACCCTGATCAATGCGCGCATTGCGTCCAACGATGATGATGTGATGCTTGTCACCGATTCAGGGCGCGCAATCCGCTTCCCGGCGACCGATGTGCGAGTGTTCAATTCACGTGCCTCTGTCGGTGTGCGTGGGATCAAACTGCAAGGCGATGATACCGTCGTATCTATGTCAATCATCGGCCATTTTGACGCCGAAGCGTCCGAGCGCGCCGCCTATCTGAAAATGCGCCGTGCAATGGCCGGGCTTGCGGATGATGCTGAAACAGATGATGAAGATGAGGCGGCACCTGGCGCTATCAGCCAAGAACGCTATGCAGAGATGTCAGCAGCCGAAAACCTGATCCTGACGATCACGTCGCAAGGGTCCGGTAAACTGTCATCCAGCCACGACTACCCTGTGCGCGGGCGTGGTGGCATGGGGGTTGCGGCGATGGATAAGGCGATGCGCGGCGGACCATTGGTGACATCCTTCCCTGTAGAAATGTCTGACCAGATCATGCTGGTCACTTCAACTGGCCAATCAATCCGTGTGCCAATCGAGGGTATCTCATTCCGCTCGCGCGGTGCTGGCGGCGTCAAAGTCTTTAACACGGGCAAAGGCGAAACCGTTGTCAGCGTTGCCTGGATCGCAGATCAAGGCGATGATGAGGAAGACGGCGAAGGCTAGTCGATCTCACATTTGCTTTAGTTTTTGTAAGTATAAGTAAGGATTTTCCTACTTCCATTTTGCAGAACCTGACGTTAGGTAATCAATTATTCATAATTTTATGAGTTGCGATCAATTTTGACCGCCGAAATTCTCATAAACTGACCCTATGTGGGGTCACTAACTAGGAGACGACCAATGACTAAGAACATTTTACTCGCAACAACTTGCCTTGTTGTTGGCGCAACAAGCGCGAGCGCACTTGAATTTACCGGCGCCACAATCGGTGCCGATTATACGGCTTACACAAGCTCCGGCTTAGACGAAGTAACCTCACTCGGTTTCTCAAGCGAGCTCGAATTTTCACTCGCTCCGAGCTTTTCGATGGCGTTGAACATTTCGCGTGAAAGCTTTGACGTTGATGGCGCGCCGTTTGATCTCACGTCTTCAGATATTTCCCTGCACGGGATTTATAGCGTGAACGACGCCGTAAAAGTTGGCGCATTTGTCGCCCAAAGCAGTTTTTTCTACTACGATTCAGATAGCTATGGGGTTGAAGCCGCTTATGATGGCGGATCATATAATGTAGCCGGCTATATCGGCGCTGCTGATTTCGAAATTGCTGACGAGACAATGACATTGTTTGGATTGAACGGTGATTACGGCTTCGCCAACGGTTTTGGCGTTCAAGCTGCCGTTGATGTCGTCGATTTCCAAGACTTTGATCTTACTGTTGCTACCTCAACTATTGGTGCAACCTATGACTTTGGGAACGGGGTATCAATTTCAGCTGATCTCGGCCGGATCGACATTGACGATACTGGCTCCTCTGACGAAGAAACCTTTGTTTCTGTTGGCACGACCTTTGCGTTTGGCCCAGAGGGTGGCACTACATTTAAAACGCCTAAGGGTTTCGACCTATTCTTCTTCTAGTCTGAGGACAGTTGCGTTCGAAAATAGTTTGCAAAAGCCCCGTGGGAAACCTCGGGGCTTTTCATTTTTGTGCGCGCACACTACATCCCTCATATGAAAAATACACTCAATATCATCGGCGGCGGCATGGCCGGATCAGAGGCCGCGTGGCAGGCGGCGAACGCTGGTCTGAACGTCATTATCCATGAAATGCGTCCCAAGGTAGAAACCTTTGCGCACCGGACCGGCAACCTTGGAGAAATGGTCTGTTCAAACTCATTTCGCTCTGACGATCATGAGCATAATGCTGTCGGTCTGCTGCATTGGGAAATGCGTGCTGCTGATGGGTTAATCATGAAAACGGCTGAGAAACACCGCATTCCTGCGGGCGGCGCCTTGGCGGTTGATCGCGACCCCTTTGCAGAAAGTGTTACCGCGGCGCTTAAAGCCCACCCCAATATCACGATTTCTTATGAAGAAATCACTTCCTTGCCCGAAGACGGTCATTGGATTATCGCCACCGGTCCGCTGACATCAGGCGCGCTAGCCGAAGCGATCCAAGCCGAAACCAGTGCAGAGGCGCTCGCATTCTTTGATGCTATTGCCCCGATTGTTTATCATGAAAGCATCAATATGGATGTCGCATGGATGCAATCGCGCTACGACAAAGGCGAAACAATCGAAGAGCAAACCGCCTATCTGAATTGCCCGATGACCAAAGACCAATATGAGACCTTTATCGACGCGCTTTTGGCGGCCGATAAGACGGAATTCAAAGAAGGCGAAACTGCGGGCTATTTCGATGGCTGCTTACCGATTGAGGTGATGGCCGAACGTGGCCGCGAAACATTACGTTTCGGACCAATGAAACCGGTTGGCCTGACAAATGCCCATGACCACGAAAACAAGGCCTATGCCGTCGTGCAGCTGCGGCGGGACAATGCGCTTGGCACACTTTACAATATAGTCGGGTTCCAAACTAAGATGAAATACGGCGCACAAAAGGATGTTTTTAAAACGATTCCTGCGCTTGAAAATGCCGAATTCGCACGCCTTGGCGGGATTCACCGGAACACATTTATTAATTCACCGACACTGCTTGATGGTCAAATGCGTTTGAACTCTCGTCCTAATATCCGGTTTGCGGGTCAAATTACGGGCGTTGAAGGTTATGTCGAAAGTGCGGCGATGGGCCTGCTAGCTGGCCGGATGGCTGTCTCCGAAATCACCGGGAAACCGATGCCCGCCGTGCCTAACACCACCGCGATGGGCGCGCTGGTCACCCATATTACGGGCGGGGCAGAGGCAAAGACATTCCAGCCGATGAATGTGAATTTCGGGCTATTTCCACCTCTCGAAGGCGCGAAAAACGGGCGTCGCAACCGTAAAACCCGTTACAAGGGCTATACCGACCGGGCCAAAGTTGATTGGCAAGGCTGGTTGGAGCAGAGCGCCTAGATGATCACGCGGTTTGCCCCCTCGCCGACAGGCCCGTTGCATCTGGGGCACGCCTACTCCGCGCTCACGGTCTGGGCTATCGCTAAAAAACACGACGGTACTGCGTTGCTACGGATCGAAGACACGGACAGCACGCGCGCGCGATCCGCATTTGAAATCGGTATTTATGATGATTTGGACTGGCTTGGACTACACTGGCCAACACCTGTACGGCGGCAGTCAGACCATCTGGCAGGCTACGCAGCGGCGCTGGAAAGCCTGAACGCACGTGGGCTGCTTTACCCATGCAGTTGCAGCCGTCGCGAAATTCTTGCGTCCGGTGCGACACCGGGTGCCGAAGGCTTGGTCTATCCCGGCACTTGCCGGCAACGGTCTATGGCGACCGCCAAACCCGGCGACGCCATAAGGCTGAATATCGCAGCCGGTCTTGATCACATTGGGCAGCTGCGTAGCTTTGTTGAATGCGGTGCGGGAAAGGTTGTCGAACATCAGGTTTCCACCAAATTCCTGCTTGATCAAATCGGCGATCCCGTCCTTAAACGCAAAGACAGCGGCGATATTGCTTACCACCTTGCCTGCGTCCACGATGATGCGCTCCAAAATATCACCCATGTGGTGCGCGGTATGGATCTCTGGTCGTTGACACCGTTTCAGGTTTTTTTACAGCAGCTTATGGGATGGAAGACTCCGCAATACCGCCACCACGCTTTAGTCACCGACGCGGATGGAAAACGCCTTGCCAAGATCGATCGCTCCAAGGCGCTGTCCAAATACCGTACCGAAGGAATATCACCAGATGACATCGGCGCAATGATCGGACTACCGATATCATCTCGCTAAAAATACTCCCGCGCGGCGCGCATCCCTAGCTCTCCAATGGCGCTTGCGTGATAAGTTCGACACCATCGACAACATCAGTGTAAAAACAAGTGCGACGCCCCGTGTGGCAAGCTGCGCCAATCTGGTTGACCATGACCAAAAGGCAATCGCGGTCGCAATCAATGCTAAAATTAACCAGTTCTTGCGTATGACCGCTGGTTTCGCCTTTGATCCAAAACGCCTGCCGCGAACGCGACCAATAGGTCACTCGGCCCGTCGCAAGCGTCTTTTCAACTGCGGCTGCATTCATCCAAGCCATCATGAGAACTTCGCCTGATGTGGCATCTTGCGCGATCGCCGGGATCAACCCTGCGTCATTATATGTGAGGTTGGTTGGGTCAAAAGTCATGGTGGCCCCCTTTGCATCTAGCTGATTGGCCCCTATCTAGGGGGGACCGCACGAAAGGGCAAACACTGTGTCAGCAGAAACAGATATGATCAAACTCTATTCGGGACGGATATTGGCGCTGGCTGCTGATATGCCCCGCACAACCCGGCTTGAAGCGCCCTCCGCGACCGCAAAAAAACGCGCACCACTGTGCGGATCGACAGTGACCGTGGATGTGCAAATCGCCGCTGGCATCATCACAGATTTCGGGCAAGATGTGAAAGCCTGCGCCTTGGGCCAGGCGGCGGCAGCTGTGGTTGGTGCCAATATTGTCGGGTTGTCCCCGGCGCAGGTCCAGGCGGGACGTGAGCAATTGTTTAATATGCTCAAGAATGACGGGCCGACACCTGTGGCCCCATTTGGCGATCTTGCGGTGCTTGAACCTGCAAAAGACTACAAAAATCGCCATGCGTCGATCTTGCTCGCGTTTGATGCGATTTTAGATGCGATCAACGCCGTTCCCGCATAAAAAACCGCCGCGCATCCGGGACAGGATGGCGGCGGCAAAGTTTTGTAACGCAAGGTCTGGTGAATTCCATCGGGAGAGGCAAAACCCCGGTCAGGATCGTTGACAGGCAGGTCATTCAGTATTGCATCGGTGGGACAGCGCAATCTGAGGGTCACCAAACCCGCGTTACATAGGCGGTCAGATCAATCCAGGCAGGGATAATCCGACAAACAGCATGACCATCAGAGCAACAACACCAAGCGCATCAGCCAAAATCGTGTCACGGGACCGGACAATAACGTCTCTGATTTCCTTAGCCATTTTATTGCTCCTTTGTTCTGTTGCCTCTTTGTTCCCATATCAGTAACTATCTGTAAAGAACTTTTTGAGAACATTTGCGAACAAAATATCTAACCAACTGAAATTAAACGAATTGCTTTGTCCTGCTCCATTAGCCAAAGCAGCGTACGGGCCGCCTGCCCCCGCGGTGTTTCAAGCGTCGGATCATCGTTCAACAAGGTGCGCGCATCTGATTGCGCAGTTGCCATCAACCCGGTTTGGCGCTCAAGATCTGCAATCCGAAAGCGTGGAATGCCAGATTGCGCTGTGCCGATCACGTCGCCCGCGCCGCGCATGGCGAGGTCTTCTTCAGAAATTTTGAAACCGTCTTCCGTCTCGCGTAGGATCTCAAGCCGGCGTTTGCCCGTCTCGCTCAGCGGTGCTTGATAGATCAGCAAACAGGTTGATGCCGCGGCACCGCGCCCGACCCGGCCGCGTAACTGGTGTAGCTGCGCAAGGCCAAAGCTTTCCGCGCGCTCAATCATCATGATCGACGCGTTTGGCACGTTCACCCCGACCTCAATCACGGTTGTTGCAACCAACACCTTAGTTTCACCCCTAACAAACCGCGCCATTGCGGCATCTTTTTCAGCGGGTGGCATTTGCCCATGAACCAAACCCACGACACCTTCGCCCAACGCGGCGCGCAACTGTTTGAACCGCTCTTGTGCTGCGGTCATGTCGATAAATTCGCTTTCCTCGACAAGGGGACAAACCCAATAAGCTTGGCGTCCTTCAGTTACCGCGTGGCGCAATTTGTCGACAATTTCATCCATCCGCGATGTCGAAACGAGCGCGGTTTGCACTGGCGTGCGCCCCGGTGGTTTCTCGTCTAAAACTGACACGTCCATATCGCCATATTGTGCAAGTGCCAGCGACCGTGGGATCGGGGTTGCCGTCATCACCAAAACATCCGTAGATGCGCCTTTTGCACCCAATTCCATGCGTTGCGACACACCAAAGCGGTGCTGTTCGTCGATAATCGCCAGCCTGAGATCGTTGAAAACGACGTCTTTTTGAAAAACGGCATGGGTGCCGACGAGAATTGCAATCTCTCCATCTACGAGTGCCGCTAGCTTTTGTGCACGCGCCTGCCCTTTGTCGCGGCCCGTCAATATCTCAAGCCTGACGCCAGCATTCGCCGCCAAAGGTTGCAAACCTTCCAAATGTTGCCGCGCGAGTATTTCTGTAGGGGCCATCATGACCCCCTGCCCGCCAGATTCGACCACCGCAAGCAACGCCATAAATCCGACCAGCGTTTTGCCTGACCCAACATCGCCTTGCAGCAAACGATTCATCTTGAATTGGGATGCGAGATCGGCGTTGATTTCTGCGACTGCGCGGGTCTGCGCGCCGGTCGGGCGATACGGGAGCGCGGCCAATACTTTCTTAGACAAAACGCCAGTACCTTGTGATGGCACCCCCTTTGCGCGTCGGATCACCGCCCGCGCTAAGGCAAGCGTTAACTGATGCGCAAGCAGTTCGTCATAGGCTAGCCTTTGTCGTGCGGGATCATGCGGGGATAGGTCTGTCGCGGCCTTAGGGCTATGTGCGGCCGTCAACGCATCATGCCAATCGGGCCATTTTTCGCGCTTTTTCAGCGCGGGATCGATCCATTCAGGCAAAGTCGCTGCCATCGCGAGCGCAGAGCGGGTCGCCCGGTACATTAGCTTTTGGCTGATTCCAGCATGCAGCGCGTAAACCGCTTCAAATGCTGGGATTTCTGCGGCCTCTTCCAAAGTAACCACGTGATCGGGGTGAACCATCTGCGCGATACTATCAAAAATCTCGAGCTTGCCAGACACCACGCGTTTTTGCCCGGTGGGCAGTGATTTTTGCAAATAATCGCCGCGCACGTGAAAATACACCAGCTGAAAAGAGGTTTGTTCATCCGTAACGTTGACCCGATACGGTCGCCCCCGCGTTTTTGGCGGATAGTGTTCACCGATCGTGACCGCAACAGTCGCGACTGCGGGCGCGACGACCTCTCGGACTGAGGCACGGCGATGACGGTCAACGCCGGACAGTGGCAGGGTAAACAACAGATCGCGTGGCTTGTTTATTCCTGCGCCGTCGAAAATCTGCGCAGTCTTGGGGCCGACACCATCCAGATTGGTCAATGCCCCAAAAAGCGGAAAAAGGATTTCGGGGCGCCCTGTCATGCGCCGCCGATCAAGGTTAACCAATCGTCTTCATCCATGGTTTGGACACCTAAATCGGCCGCCTTCTTCGCCTTTGATCCTGCACCGGGCCCCGCGACCAGTATGTCAGTCTTCGCGCTGACCGACCCCGATACCTTTGCGCCAAGCGCTTCTGCACGCGCTTTTGCCTCGGCACGGGTCATTTTTTCAAGCGTTCCCGTAAACACGACAATTTTGCCAGCAACCGGGCTATCGCTGTTGGCCGCGACCGCATCTTGGACTTCTAGTTGCGCAACCAAGGCGTCAATCGATGCGCGCTCAGCCTCTTGTTGCATCGCCGTGATCAAGGATGTCGCCATGACCGCGCCGACGCCATCAATGCTGGTTAATGTGTCCCAGGCATCGCCATTTCCGATTTGGGCCTGCGTCATTGCGGCCTCAAACGCGCTCCAGCTTCCATAATGGTTCGCGAGCAGGCCTGCAGAACTGTCGCCGACATGCCGAATGCCAAGCGAATATATCAGGCGCGAAAGCGCGATTTGTCGTTTGCTATCAATCGCATCAAAGAGCTTATTCGCGCTCGTTTCGCCCCAGCCGTCGCGGTTCTTAAGTTGCTGTAACCCATCGCCAAACCGCGCACGCAAGGTGAAAATATCGGCGGGCGTTTTCACCCACCCGTCGGCATAAAACTGTTCGACTTGTTTTGCGCCCATGCCTTCGATGTCGAACGCGCCCCGCGATACAAAATGGCGCAGCTTTTCAATGGCTTGCGCGGGACATATCATCCCGCCTGTGCAGCGGCGCACAGCGTCACCTTCTTCGCGGATCGCAGCAGATCCACATTCGGGACAGTGATCCGGAAACACAAAGGCCGGCGCATCCTTAGCCCGGCGCGACAGATCAACATCCTTAATTTTGGGGATAACATCGCCTGCGCGATAGATTTGCACCCAGTCGCCGGGGCGAATATCGCGCCCTTCACGGATCGGTTGCCCGTCACCATCGCGACCCGCGATGTAGTCTTCGTTGTGCAAAGTTGCGTTTGATACGACGACGCCGCCAACTGTGACCGGCGTCAGCCGCGCAACGGGTGACAATGCGCCAGTGCGCCCGACTTGAATATCGATCCGTTCCAGCCGCGTCCACGCGAGTTCAGCCGGGAATTTATGCGCGATCGCCCATCGTGGTGTTGTTGATCGAAAACCAAGGCGGTGCTGAAGGCCAAGGTCGTTAACCTTATAAACAACCCCGTCGATATCATAACCAAGCGTGGCGCGCTGCTGTTCAATTTTTTTGTAATGCGCAATCATCGCTGCGGGATCGCTGCATATCTGTGTCAAAGGATTGGTTGAAAAACCAAATTCTTGTAGTCGCGCAATCGCGTCGGACTGTGTTTGTGCCAAAGGCGCAGAAAGATCACCCCATGCATAGGCGAAAAACCGCAGCGGGCGCGCCTTGGTAATGCTGGCATCTAGTTGGCGTAGCGATCCGGCAGCGGCGTTACGCGGATTGGCAAATGTTTTGGCACCCGCATCCGATTGGCGGGCATTGAGCTCAGCGAAATCTTCGTGGCTCATGTAAACTTCGCCGCGCACCTCTAGCACGTCAGGCGCACCACTTATTTGATGTGGAATATCAGAGATCGTGCGCGCATTTGCGGTCACGTTTTCCCCAACTTCACCATCGCCGCGTGTCGCGGCTTGTAAAAGATGCCCGTTTTCATAGCGCAAAGACAGCGATAGACCGTCAATTTTCGGCTCTGCCGTATAGGCGAGGCTGGCGTCGTTTTCATGGCCAAGGTATTTGCGCACCCGCGTATCAAAATCAAACACGTCATCGTCATCAAATGCGTTTCCCAAAGATAACATACGGACAACGTGTTTAATTTTACCGAAACCCTCTGCCGGGGCTGCGCCAACTTGTTCGCTGGGGCTGTCGTCGCGCTTTAGCGTGGGAAACGCCGTTTCGATGGATTTGTTGCGCTGTTTGAGGTGGTCGTAGTCAGCGTCAGATATGTCGGGGGCGTCAGCGCCATGGTAAGATGTGTTCGCCGCACGCAATTGGCGCGCGAGCCAGGACAGTTCTGCCTTGGCTTGTGCGTTTGTGAGGCTTTCGACAGGTGCTTGCAGCGTGGTCGGCGTTTTATTGGTCACGAGGCCCCCCAGAATTTAACAGCCAGCATGCGCTGGTAACCCGTTTAATTCTTAGGCAACCCAGCCGACAAGGTCCAGTGCCGAAGCCGCCCAAGTCTGGCCTGATCAGATCCGTGAGTGGTGGAATATGGCTGGGTTAGGCGCTAACTGCGATGAGTTCCGATTGCGCGACTGGATCCGGATCACGCAATACATAACCGCGGCCCCAGACAGTTTCGATATAGTTTTCGCCATCGGTTGCTTCACTTAGTTTTTTACGCAGTTTGCAGATGAAGACATCGATAATCTTGAGTTCAGGTTCGTCCATGCCCCCATAGAGGTGATTGAGGAACATTTCTTTGGTCAAAGTTGTGCCTTTTCGCAGGCTCAACAGTTCGAGCATCTGATATTCTTTACCTGTGAGATGCACCGCCGCTTTCCCGACGTTAACGGTTTTTGCGTCTAAGTTGACGGCAATCTGACCTGTTTTTATGACTGATTGCGCGTGTCCTTTTGAGCGCCGAATGATCGCGTGAATGCGCGCGACCAATTCTTCGCGGTGGAACGGCTTGGTCAGGTAGTCGTCCGCGCCAAAGCCGAACCCTTTGAGTTTACTTTCGGTGCCATCATCACCAGAAAGGATCAAAATCGGCGTATCAATGCGGCTAAGCCGCAGCTGGCGTAGCACCTCATGCCCATTCATGTCAGGTAAATTCAGGTCAAGCAGGATCAAATCGTAGTCGTATAGCTTTGCGAGATCGATCCCCTCCTCCCCCAGATCCGTAGCATAGACGTTCAAATTGGCATGGGTCAGCATCAATTCAATGCTTTTGGACGTTGTTGGGTCATCTTCAACCAGCAAAACACGCATTCGGGATTCTCCGCTTTCTCGTTTATAGCGTTAACCTAAACTGCGAAAGGTTAACCACACGTTACCAGTGATTACGTTATTTCACTTCAATCTAGGGTTGTCTATACTGTTGCAGTGCCGTTGTCTTTAGCGCTGCTTCACCGTGCAGCGCGACCGCATTTTCCCATTCACTGAATTCTTCTTCGGACAGCCCATACCGTTCGAGCGCATCTTTGCGCGGGATCAACCCCCCTGATACCGCCCGGACAACGGCCGCTTTGCGCGATGCTACCCAACGCCGTGTATTTTCTGGTGGCAAATCTGCACGGGTCATAATCGACCCGTCTGGCAAGGTGATTGACCGTGGTCCTTCTACTTTTCTAAGATACATTACGCACCCCTTTCGGTTACTCCCGACTGAGGGTATGACGCCAAGGACTTAATGATCCGTATAACCTGCCCTTGAGAGTACGGCGCATTTTCCTATATTTCATATCGAACTTTACCCAACTGGACACGTTATGCCCCTTGATTCGCCGCTCAATTCGCTCGGATTTGCAAAGCCCCCCGCTAAAACGCGGGTTGTTGTTGCCATGTCCGGTGGTGTCGATAGCTCGGTTGTTGCCGCGCAGCTCGCTGAAGAAGGCTATGACGTCGTGGGCGTGACCTTGCAGCTTTATGATCATGGGGCTGCACTGGCCAAAAAAGGCGCGTGCTGCGCGGGCCGCGACATTCACGACGCGCGCCGCGTGGCCGAGGAAATGGGGTTCCCGCACTATGTGTTGGATTACGAAAACACATTCCGCGAGGCTGTGATTGACGAATTTGCGGATAGCTACCTTGCCGGCGCGACCCCTGTGCCCTGCATTCGCTGTAATGAGCGCGTGAAATTCAAAGACCTTCTTGAAACGGCCAAGGATTTGGACGCCGATTGTATGGCGACAGGCCATTATATCCAGCGCCAAATGGGCAATCAAAAAGCAGAGCTGCATTCTGCCGCTGACGCCAACCGCGATCAAAGCTATTTTCTGTTTTCCACAACGCAAGATCAGCTGGACTACCTGCGCTTTCCGCTTGGGCATTTGAAATCCAAGGATGAAACCCGCGCGCTCGCGACAAAATATGGGCTAAGCGTCGCGGATAAACCCGACAGCCAGGATATTTGTTTTGTCCCCGATGGGAATTACGCCAAGCTGATCGAGAAACTGCGCCCGGGATCTGCTGAACCCGGCGATATTGTCGATACGGACGGTAATGTGCTGGGTCAACACAACGGTGTGATCCACTATACCGTTGGGCAGCGCCGCGGGCTGGGCATCGGCGGGCTGGCTGATCCGCTTTATGTGGTGAAGCTAGATGTTGATAAAAAGCACGTCATCGTTGGCCCGCGCGAAATGCTGGCGACCCGGCGCGTGCCGATCCGCGAGGTGAATTGGCTGGGCGACGGTGGCTTTGCCGATATGAAAGAGCGCAATATCATGGTACGGGTGCGCTCCACACGGCCCCCTACTGATGCGATCTTACGCCCGATCTCGGATACCGAGGCTGAAGTCGAACTACTGGTTGCCGAACAAGGTGTGTCACCGGGGCAGGCATGCGTTTTCTACGACCCTGACAGCACGCGCGTTCTAGGCGGCGGATGGATTTGGCGCGGGGCCTAGCCGTGTAGGCGCTTCAAGTCAAAAGAGGCGGCAGGGCATAACCCTGCCAATCCCCACTATTTTTCGAGTTTGCGATAGGCATTGAGCCCGCCCGCAATGAACTTGGCATTCTTATAGCCCATCTCGCGCAGCGTCGCCGCCGAGAGCGCACCACGGTTGTAAGCATTGCAATAGCAAAGAATTGTTGTGTCGAGATCGCTGATCTCGCCTTCGATGTTCATCTCAAGCTTGCCGCGACTAACATTGATGCCGCCGGGAATATGGCCAGCATCATGTTCCTCTTTGTCGCGAATATCGAGAGGGATCGCACCCTGCGCTATCAGCTGATCGACGTCTGCGGGCTGGACTTCGTCGACTTTCTTGCGAGCAGTATCAGCCAAGGCTTGGAATTTTTCAGTATATGCCATCTACGCGATTCCCATCTGGTTCGGTCATTTGCCAAATGTTTAGCGATTGGCCCAAATTAGTTTGGTGATTTTGTCACAAAAACAATTTGCCGGGCCGGACAAAATGAAGGGGCCTATGTGGTATAAGCCCCCTCTTCGACAAGCGCCGAAATCAATATGCGCGCGTGGGGTCAGACACTAAGGTTTGATCATAACCTTGCCCTTGCGGCCCGGCGTGAGCGCAGCTTCCATCGCCTTGGTGACATCATCAATCCCGTAAACGCCGCCGTCGATCAGGTCCAATTGGCCCGTTGCGGCAAGTGTCACTAATTCGGTGATCAGGCGCTTACGGTCATCCGCAGGCATATCGCTGCTGACCCGTGATCCCCAGAAACCTTTGACTGTGATATGCTTGAAAATAAGCGTGCCAGACGACAGCGTGAGCGGCGCGCCCGTTGCTGTGCCAAAAACGATCAACTCGCCATTCACACCCAACAAATCGCACAGGTCTTCCGCCAATGCACCACCCACTGAATCAATCGCCGAGGCAGCGCCGGGATCACCCATGATCGCGCGTGCGGCGTCTTTCCAACCGGCGTCCGCAGTCACGATCACATTTTCGATACCAAGGTCAGTGAGCTCCTGTGCGGCCTCTGCACGGCGAACAAGATTGAGCAGGTTGATCCCGCGTGCCTTTGCCAGCACGGCCATGATTTTGCCCACCGCCCCATTGGCGGCTGTCTGAATGATCCAATCGCCTTCTTTCGCTTGCAGCGTTTCTAGCAAGGAAATCGCGCTGAAGGGCATCGCAATCAGCTGGGCGCCCAAAGTGTCAGAAATCATTTCAGGCAGTGGCAGCACGCCTTCCGCCGGGGCCGTGAAATATTCCGCCCATGTGCCGTGTACGCCCGCAATCGCGACGCGTTGGCCAATCATCATTTCATCAACACCTGCGCCGATGGAATCAATCACACCCACAGCCTCTGATCCGCCAATTGCGCCGGGAAGATCAGGCTTATAGCCATAGTCACCACGCACGGTCCAAAGGTCATGGTTATGGATGGGGGATAGGGTTGTTTTCACTAAAACCTCACCAGCACCGGGTGTAGGGGTGGTCACATCGGCTGGTTTCATAACCTCGGAAGGTTCGCCGAATGTATCATGGATAGCTGCGCGCATGGTGTGATCCTTTGTTATTTATCATGATGTTAGAAGTCAGGTAATCCTCGGCATCGCAGCATTCAAGCGCCGACCCTGCGTCAATTTAAGACTGGTAAATGATGCAATATCCTCCTACCCAGAAATCATGATTTATAATTTCATCTCAGCATTGTGTCGCTTACCGAGCCCCACTCTCGCGCGCTTCATGGTCATCGCTTGTGTGTCGTGCATTTTGGCGGTGCCAAGTGCCGCGCAACAGCAGCCCCCCGGACCTGGGTTCACATTGACCAGTCCCGCTTTGATTGATGGCGGCGCCCTGCCCGATGATCTGAAATGCACCCGCGATGGGGGTGACGGGCTGTCGCCACCATTGGCATGGTCGAACGTACCGCCTGAGGCGGCTGGATTTGCCATTGTCATGCACCATTACCCGCACGGCACCTATCCCGGCGTCAATGCACCCAGCCAGTATTGGCTGGTCTGGAACATCCCTGCCGATGCTGAGGGTGTCAGCCGCGGCAATCTTGAAAGTTTGGGCATTGAGGGCAGCGACAAAGATACGCGCGCCACAGGTTATACGCCGCCTTGTTCACCAGCTGGCGGTGCTACCCATGAATACACAATCTGGGTTTATGCGCTGAACGCGCCGCTGGAAAACTTGCCAAGTGACGATAGCATCGATGTCGATTGGGCAGATGTGATGGCAGCCCTCGACGGACACATCCTTGACGCGACATCGCTGACGTTCATGAATTGATTGATGTACGCGGCCGTACCGGCAATTATTTTAATACCGCGTTGAAAATAATCTGGTAGATTGATCATCATCCCGCTACCCAGAGGGCATGATTTACAATTCTGCCTCTGAATGGCGCGCTGCGCCACAAAAACGTGTTTTGCTGTTCGCGATGTCGGGCTTGGGCAAGACCTATCTGTCGTCGATGCTACGCGAGCAAGGCGATTGGTTCCACTATTCTATCGATTACCGCATTGGCACGCGCTACATGGGCGAACTGATCGCCGATAACGCCAAGCGTGAGGCGATGAAAGTGCCGTTCTTGCGCGATCTTTTGCGGTCGGACAGTATTTATATCGGATCGAATATTTCGTTCAACGATCTCAAGCCGATGTCGTCCTATTTAGGCAAGCCGGGTGACCCAGAGCAAGGCGGTTTGCCGTGGGATGAATATACCCGCCGTCAGGATCAGTTTCAGCAGGCCGAAGTCGCGGCCCTGCATGACACGGGGCATTTCATTGAACGGTCGTATGATCTTTACCAATATCCGCATTTCATCTGCGACACGGGCGGATCGATTTGCGAATGGGTGGATGCGGCGGACCCTAACGACCCAATTTTGACTGACCTCGCATCTAAAACGCTGATGGTCTGGATCGAAGGATCGGATGCGCATACCGCCGAATTGGTACGCCGGTTCGACCGTGAACCCAAACCGATGTCATATGATCCCGTGTTTTTGCTGAAAACATGGAACGCCTATTTGGAAGAATTTTCTGTAGCCCCAGACAAGGTGAACCCAGACGATTTCATTCGTTGGGCCTTTGCAAAGGCCTTGGCGCACCGTCAACCGCGCTACCGGGCCATGGCAGAAAAATGGGGCATTACCGTGCCGATGGACGCCGTGACAGGGGTCAAAGACGCGGAGGGCTTTGTTGGCATGATCGCTGACGCACTTGAGATGCGCGGGTAAGAGCCCTATTTCTTAACCCTGCTGCTTTAGGACGACCACTATGCCAATTAAACTGCCCTCTGCCCTGCCCGCCTTTGACGTTTTGTCGCGCGAAGGTGTGAGCGTCATGGCCGAAGAACAAGCCGCCCGACAAGACATCCGCCCGCTGCGGATTGCTTTGCTGAACCTGATGCCCAAGAAAATTCAGACAGAAAACCAGTTTGCGCGGCTGATCGGGGCGACCCCATTGCAGATCGAACTGACGCTGATCCGCATGTCAGAACATCAGACAAAAAACACCGCCGCCGAACATATGGAAGAATTTTATGTGCCGTTTAGCGATGTGCTGGATAAAAAATTTGACGGGCTGATCATCACGGGCGCACCAATTGAACATATGCCGTTCGAAGATGTGACCTATTGGGACGAGCTCAAACAGGTTTTCGCATGGACACAAACCAACGTACATTCCACCTTTGGCGTTTGCTGGGGCGGAATGGCGATGATCAACTATTTCCACGGAGTCAAAAAGCACCTCTTGGATCATAAGCTTTTTGGCTGCTATCGCCACCACCTGAACGAAAACACATCACCCTATTTGATGGGGTTTTCTGATGATTGCGTGATCCCTGTGAGCCGTTGGACTGAAATGCGCCAAGCCGAAATTGACGCAGCCCCTGGCCTGACGACGTTGATCAGCAGTGACGACGCTGGCCCCTGTCTGGTCGAAGATCCGGCGCACCGCGCGCTTTATATCTTTAACCATTTTGAGTATGACAGCGAGACGCTTAAGCAAGAATATGACCGCGACGTCGCGGCGGGCACAGCGATTAACGTTCCGCTGAACTATTACCCGCAGGATGACCCGACGAAAAAGCCGTTGAACCGCTGGAAAAGCCACGCACATCTTTTGTACGGGAACTGGATTAACCAGATCTATCAAACAACGCATTATGCGTTGGATGACATTGGGACGTAAGCGCATGAAATTTGCAGTCATGGCGCTAGGCTTTGGGGCTATGTTGACCGGTTGCGGTGCGCAATACCGCACCGAGCGAGCAGAAACCATCTACCCGCCACTGGGTAACTTTGTGACTGTTGACGGGTTGCAGGTGCATTATGTGCAAGCGGGTCAGGGTCCTGACCTTATTTTACTCCATGGAGCCGGGGGGAACCTGCGCGAATTCACCTTCGCGTTGATGGATCAGCTGACAGACCGCTACACTGTAACTGCATTTGATCGGCCAGGGTTAGGCTATTCCGACCCAGTTCCCCTTCTCTCAGCAACAGATGGGGCCAGCCCCCAAGACCAAGCGCGCATTTTGCGTGGTGCCGCTGAACAACTTGGGATTACATCGCCGATTGTTGCAGGGCATAGTTACGGTGGGATTGTGTCCTATGCTTGGGCCGTTGCAGGGTTGCATGAACAAAGCCCAGTGAATGCGGATGCCATTGTATCATTGGCAGGCGTGACATTGCCTTGGCCCGGGAAGCTGGACGCATATTACACGGTGAATGCCAGCGCTTTTGGCGGCGCTGTCACCGTGCCTTTGATATCGGCGCTTGTACCGCCCGGCGTCGTCAATAACAGGATCGAGGCAACATTTTTCCCGCAATCCGCACCAGTTGGCTACGCCGACTATATCGGCGCTGGGCTGACGCTGCGCCCGGATAGTTTTCGAGCGAATGTGCGGCAGGTCAATGCACTGCGTCCGTATGTTGTGACCTTGTCTAAAGATTATCCCGCGCTGACCTTACCTATTGAGATCGTACACGGCACTGCCGATACCACCGTGCCAATCCATATCCATGCGGAAGAAATCATCAAAATAGTGCCTTCGGCCCATTTGACCCGACTTGACGGTGTCGGGCACATGCCACAGCAAACCAACCCCGAAGCGGTGATCGCCGCGATTGACCGTGCGGCAACACGTGCTGGGCATTAGGGTTTATTTTACAGCGTGAATTGCGCTTGGGCGCACAAATCTCCATATATATATCAACACAGTACCGGGAGAGTTTTCATGGAATTGCCATTTGATGGTGGGATTAGCGCATTTTACCGCGATCAGGCCCCGGATGCGGTCAAGAAAGCGATCAAATCCAAGGGTAAATCCGATATTCTCAATCCCGACTATCCGTATGGTACACGCTGGGACAAAGACGACTACGAAGATGCACTTGCCGCTCTTCAGATCGAATTGGTACGCATGCAAGCATGGGTGCGCGACACCGGGCAGCGGATCGCGATTGTGTTCGAAGGCCGCGATGCGGCGGGCAAAGGCGGGACGATCAAGCGACTGCGCGAAAATCTGAACCCGCGTGTGGCCAATGTCGTGGCCCTATCCAAACCCACCGATGTTGAGGCCGCGCAATGGTATTTTCAGCGTTACATCGCGCATCTGCCCGCAAAGGGGCAAATTACGATTTTTGACCGCAGTTGGTACAACCGCGGTGTCGTCGAACATGTGTTTGGCTTTTGCACACCAGAACAGCGCAGCCGCTGGTTTGGTCAGGTGCCCGCCTTTGAACAAATGCTGGTCGACGAAGGGATCACGTTGATCAAAATCTGGCTCAATGTCGGGCAAGCCACGCAATTAAAACGGTTTTTGGACCGTGAGAAAGACCCGCTTAAGCAGTGGAAACTTAGCAGTATTGATGTCAAAGGCCTATCCAAATGGGATGCCTATAGCGCCGCAATTGATGAAACGCTAACCCGTACACATAGCGAAACCGCACCTTGGACCATTGTGCGTTCTGACGATAAACGGCGCGCTCGGGTGCAAACCATTCGCAGTATTTTGCACCAATTGGACTATGCCCGCAAAGATGTGGATGCGGTGGGGCCGATTGATTCAAAGATCGCTGGAGGCCCTGATCTCTGGCATGTCTAAACGCGGGTATCATCACGGCAATCTGCGAAAGGCCCTGATTTCAGGCTGTTTGACGTTGATTGAAAAGCGGGGACCGACCGGGTTTACGCTGTCGGAAGCGGCCCGCGAAGCAGGCGTGACCCCCGCCGCCGTATACCGCCATTTTGATGGGCGCGAAGATTTGATCGCCGCCGCTGCACAACAGGGTTACGAGATGTTCGGCGATGCGATGGAAATTGCCTATGGCAATGGTCAGCCGTCAGACTTGGCCGCGTTTGAACGCACAGGCCGCGCCTATCTGACCTTTGCGCGTGATCACCCGGGCTATTATATCGCGATGTTTGAATCGGGTATATCAATGCATCGCTCAACACAGCTTCATGCGGCGGCAACGCGCGCGATGGGTGTTTTGGAAAAAGCAGCCGAGGAACTGAGCCAGCATATCCCCGCAGACAGGCGCCCGCCCCCACAGATGTTTAGCGCGCATATCTGGGCGCTGTCACATGGGGTTGTTGAACTTTTTGCCCGTGGCAATCCCGGTTCAAAAAGCCCATTTTCACCCGAAGACCTGCTGGAAAGCGGGATTGGTATCTACCTGCGTGGCCTTGGGTTGCTTGACGCGGATCAATAGGAGTTTCCGATGGACGGATCGCTTGCGATTATTTTTCTTATTACCAGCCTCACCGATATGGGGTTGAACGACTGTCGGACAGGCGTGTGTTTGGCACAAGATTCAGCTACTTCCCGGCTTTCGCTTCAAATTGCGGAGATGGAATTCCAAGAAGAGAGCATCAGTGAAGAAGTCTATGTCGGTTACGACATGGACCGTCGTTATGGCCCGTTTCAACCGACATTTGGTGCCTCTATCGCTAGCAATGGCGCAACTTGGGTTGGCGCGGGTTTCAAATGGACAAGTGCAGACGCGATTGACAGCCCGTTTTTCATCGAAACATCATTGATGCCCGGTTACTACACACATGGCGATGACGGGCCTAATTTGGGTGGCAATTTGCATTTTAGGTCTGCATTTGGTGCGGGCTACGAATTTAACAACGGCGCGACGCTCACAGTGCTTTATGATCACCGATCTAATGGCGATACCCACAAATTGAACCCCGGGCTTGAAACCATCGCTGTCCGTTACGCGATCGCGTTGCACTAGCTCAACAACACAAGCGCGCGTTCGCCCCAGATAACCTGCGTTGCCCACATTCAAAATAGGTCGACCAATGAGGTTTTTCATCGCGATACTAACGGGTTGACTGGCGACGCACCTAGAATTCGGAAGCCGATAAAGCGTTTCTGGGTCGGCAAGCTGTCTGATCTCGCCTTCAAACATCACCGCGATCCCGTCGGACATGACAAGCGCCAGAACCACCGGAAATGATGCCCGAAATAGGAACAGCCCACTGATATAGACGGGCATGGTCGGGCTTGCTCCTGAAAGGAAGGAGCCGATGATGAATTCATCAAGCGAAATGCTGAAAGCGGCTTTCGACGAGATCCATCGCGGCTTCTTCCATCGCAAGGTCAAGGCTTTGAAACGCACCATTCAAAATCGCGATGTAAAACGGTGTGTAGATCAACACATGTGCCGCGATAACTGTCCAATTTGACAGGCATAGATCAAAAATCTGCACCACGACGCTCAATAGCGATACAGTAACAATGATTTCGGGCAGTACCAGCGGCAACATGATAAACTCCATGATCCCGGCCTTCATGCTGGTGCTTTTGGACCCGCGTGTTCAACGTCAAAAGCCCAACCCCCAAATCAGAGGCCGCTTGTGGTCGCGTCAGTCCACTCGTCGTTACATCTCGGCGAATCGCGTCTGTGTATCTCGGCGCCATTCTCAATCTCCTTCATAGCAAACATTGCTCGAAAGAGGCCAAAACTAAATCGCAACAAGACCAGTTCGGGGATATCCGGTCACGTATCGCGCACAGCCGTGATCCAGATAAACTGAACAAGCAGAAATTGCGCTTTAGCACGGGTTCACATGCACGTCACAAGGAGGGATATATGGGCTTCGCTCGATCCTCTGCCCCGTTACACAAAAAAGAAATGTGCTAACTATTTGGCGCTACGCCAAAGTGTTTTTGTCTCTGGAAATTCTACGTGGCAGAAATCATAAACCGATGCGTAAAAATCTCTGCACGCATTCCTTTTAGCCTCTGGCAGCGCTAACTTTTTAGATGTGTTCACTTTTTCGCTCGCATCGAAAACAGTAAGGTCACGCTGTAAGAAATGACCTAATCTCTTGAGGGACGTCTCATCAAACAAGTTTTCGTAAATGCCAAAATGAATGTCAGATTCATCAAAAGCCGATCGAAGATTAATGACCGTCTTGTCATATAGTGTATGATCAAGGCTTCGTTGTAATTTATAAAATTCATCGAACATATTGAGTAGCGCGTCATCGTCGATGTGTCGTCCGCTACGGGCGACTATCCTTTGCCGCATCAGGCACGCGCTCCAATTGCGGGCGACCGGGTCGCGCATAATGAACACCACTTTTACGGCAAAGCCTGCTTCTTCTAGTTCGTTACGTATTTTGGTAAAATGAGAGGCATCGAGACCCGAGTAAGATGGCGTAATGTCACCTGTCGTGTTGACGTTGCCATGAATGCGACTTTTAAAATAGTTTGCGTATGCCCCGTCTTCGGTTTGCATTTGTAAACACTTGAGAGTGTTTGCATGTCGTCGTGAACCCAATTTAGCGGCACCTTTAGAGTACCACTTGGGATTAGCTAGGAAGCTGTCAAAATGAGGAAGAAAGACTGCATCCCAAATATGGTATTCTTTTCGAAAACCTAAATCGACAGTGTCTTGCCGCGCAAGCTGCGCGTAAAGCCAAGACGTACCCGATTTCTGAGCACCAACCCCGAGTATAAATGTTGGTTTTTGTGTTGGTTTCATTGGAGACAAGGCGACCATGCTAAAGGGTTGACAGAAAATATTGCAATGCCACCCAATAGTCTAGGTGTCTGGCCTGGGTATCGATGAATGACATCAAAACAAGAAAAGCGCGAAAAATCGCGCTTTTCAACAGCAATAATGGATAAGCTAAAGGCCAGCTTAACGCTTCGAGAATTGGAAGCTCTTACGGGCTTTTGCTTTACCGTATTTCTTACGCTCAACAACACGGCTGTCGCGTGTGAGGAAGCCAGCGGCTTTCAACGCGGCGCGCAGGGACGGGTCATAAAGTTGCAGGGCTTTGGAAACGCCGTGCTTAACCGCACCAGCTTGACCAGAAAGACCGCCACCTTTGACCGTCGCCATGACGTCGAATTGGCCCGTGACACCAGCAACCGAAAACGGCTGTGCAAGGATCATTTGCAAAACAGGACGAGCAAAATACGTGTTCATGTCTTTGCCGTTGACGGTGACCTTACCAGAACCTGGCTTGATCCAAACGCGAGCAACCGCATCTTTCCGTTTACCGGTTGCATAAGAGCGGCCCAGCTCGTCACGAACAGGTTCGCGCGGTGCGGCAACTTCAACAACGACTTCAGCAGCTTCAGCAACTTGGCCCAGCTCTTCGAGAGAATTCACTTGATCAGACATTATGCAGTCCTCGTGTTCTTTTTGTTCATGGACTTAACGTCCAGAACTTCTGGCTTTTGGGCTTCCATGCCATGCTCTGTGCCGGCGAATACACGCAGGTGAGTCATTTGCTGGCGAGACAGTTTGCCACCGGGCAGCATGCGCTGAACGGCTTTCATGACGACGCGCTCAGGGTGCGCACCTTCAAGAATCTCGGCTTTTGTCTTTTCTTTGATCCCACCGGGGTGGCCAGTGTGCCAGTAATATTTTTCATCACGCTTGTTGCCAGTCATCTGAATTTTTTCAGCGTTGATGACAATCACGTTGTCGCCCATATCCATGTGCGGCGTGAAGGAAGGTTTATGCTTGCCGCGCAAGCGCATAGCGATGATCGACGCAAGGCGACCCAGAACAACGCCTTCAGCGTCGATCAGGATCCATTTCTTGTCGATATCCGCTGGGGTAGCGGTAAAGGTTTTCATATCTCACCAGAAGTTTGGGGTGGCGCGAGGCCACAGTCATTCGGATTGGGGTGTTATAGAGAGGTTCACAACACAGTCAAGCGACATGAGTTCCAATTAAATATGCAAAAACAATAAGTTGCAAATTAGGTATTATTTTACCTCAACTAAATTGCGATCCGCTCTGGCGGGTGGTCAAGCAAATCGCGCAAGCATTCCATCGCTTGCAAGAAATGCGCATGCGGCACGAGCCCATTCACGGCGATGCGCACCGCGTGTACTGATCGACTTTCGCGCAACGCAAAATCATCTGCCGATTTGATCAAGATCCCTGCCGCCTCGGCGGCCTGACAAAACTCCCCTGCCCGCCAGCCAATTGGCAACTCCAACCACAAAAACGGCACGTTGCCCGCATAGCGCATTTCATAGCCATCTAGGATACGCACGGCCGCAGATATATCATCACTGATGCGGTCTTTGACTCGTTCAACAATCGCATCAATTTCAGCATGGTTCATAATCGTTGCGTAAAGGTCGGTTACCATGCGGGTCACGCCAAACGATGAAAAGGTCGCAGTTCGGGTCAATGCCTTGCTCCAACCTTTGGGGGCTACGGTAAAACCAATGCGCAAAGAGGCCGTGATCGATTTGGATGGGGATGTCAGATACCAACCCAGCCCTGGTAGCAACGCGCGGTAGCTTGGGCCGATCCGTCTTGTGTTCATCAACCGGTAACAATCGTCGTCGATGATATGCATGCCATGAGCTTGTGCCAACGCGGCGATTTGGCTCCGGCGCTCTGGCGTCGTTTGCTTGGCGGTGGGGTTGCTCACCTCCGCAGAAGTGCAAAAAGCCTGAATTTTATGAGTTTTAATGGCGGTTTCAAGCGCGCTGACAAGTGGCCCGTCGTCATCCCACGGAATACCCACCACCTCAGCACGGCAAAGCACACCCGCGGATCGAAACCCACCATAGCTCAGCTCATCCACGGCAATCACGGGATTTGCCCCTGTCAGAACGCTTTGCAAAATCATGACAATCGCGTTTTGTCCGCCGTGGCTGGTGACAATGTTATGAATATCAAAGGCACCAACCTGCTCAGGATCAAGCGTCGCGGCAAATGCTTCGCGTGCGGGCAAATCTGTATCGCGCGTCGGGTAGCGCAGGAACATGTCGGGCGAAGTGGTATCTGCCAGCATGTGCATGGCTTCGCGGATCATATCGGCTTGTCCCACATCGGGCATTTTCGGGCTTAGCAGATGCGCCTGACCGTCACGATCAAGCGCGGGATCAAAAAACCGATCCGCTGAAGGCAGGCTGCGCACCGGGGTCGGCTTTGCTTTGGCGACAAAGGTTCCTCGCCCGACACCTGCCTCAAGCAAGGTTTCATCAATAAGCAGCTTGTAAGCCCGCGCAACGGTCCCCGGTGTCACACTGACGCGGTACGCCAAATCTCGCACCGGTGGCAGCTTTTCACCCTCAGCAAGCTGCCCCGATGTAATCCCTTCGCGGATCGCATGCGCCAACGCCTGATATTTAGACCGCCCTGCACCAGCAAGGGTCGGTTGCCAAATTGTATCGGTTACAATCATTTTCTAGACCTGCGCAAAAACACTTTGTATCAATTCAATTACAGCAAGGCACGATATTGTGTCAACACAATTAAAGGAATACACCCATGTCATACGCGCTCCCAGCGGCGCAATTCGCCGCAATAAGTTCACCTTCAAGCATGCCGCTCGCGGCACGTATTGCGGTTCGCTTTGCAGTGGCCGTGACAAAATGGGACACGCGGCGCAAAACCCGCAAGCATCTTAAGGCGCTTCCCGCGCATTTATTGAACGATATTGGTTTGGATTCAGCAACCGCCAAGGCGGAAGTGATCAAACCTTTCTGGCAAGCCTAACACGTTTGCATCTTCCTGACTGGGCCGGAAATTCTCCGGCCCTTTTTTTGTGCGGGATGATTACAGCCCGTAGATACCTCTGAACTTCTCTTCGAGATAATCCAACAATGGCGCTTCGCTTGGCATTGTACCCGTTGCGTACGCGATTGTATCTGTCGGGGTGCGCAGCCCACCGAATTGTTGCAAGTTTTCGCGCAACCAAGATGTTGCGGCCGACGTATCCCCTTGGGCCAGATCATCATCCAAATCCGGAACCGCTTTGCGGAGTTTCGCATTCAAACACCCAGCATAAACATTGCCCAGCGTATAGGTCGGGAAATAGCCAAACAGCCCTTCGGACCAATGCACATCCTGTAAGACCCCATTAGATGGGCGATCAACCGCATAGCCAAAATCAGCTTTGAACCGGTCGTTCCAAGCAGCCTCGAGATCGTTGACCGCTAGATCCCCAGCCATCAACGCACGTTCAAGATCAAAACGAAGCAGTACATGCAGGTTATATTGCACCTCATCGGCCTCGGTGCGGATAAACCCGTCGCTGACACGGTTCACGGTGGCGTAAAACGCATCCTCATCCGCAATGCCAAAGTCTCCGAAAGCGTCGCGCATTTGTCCATAGACCCAGCCAGTAAACGCGCGACTCCGTCCCAATTGGTTCTCATAAATCCGGCTTTGGCTTTCATGCACCCCCATCGACACACCCGCACCAATCGGGGTCAGAAGGTGTTGATGATCAATCCCCTGCTCGTAGGCTGCATGGCCCACCTCGTGAATTGTTGAATAAAAACAGTTAAATGGGTCTGTGGGATTTGTGCGCGTGGTGATCCGCACATCAAGCCCAGAACCAGATGAAAACGGATGCACGGCCTTATCGATCCGGCCATTCCCAAGGTCGTAGCCAAAAGCAAGCGCAAGCTTTTCAGATAAGGCAAGCTGAGCCGCCTCATCAAAACTGCCGGAGAGCTGCGCAGGCGCCGGGCGGTCCAAAATGGCCGCGCGCAAGTCTACCAGCCGCGGGCGTAATGCATCAAACATCGCACCAAGGCTGGCCCCTGTTGCACCCGGCTCGTAATCATCAAGCAACGCATCATAAGGGTCAGAATTGCCAGCGATCGCAGACGCCTCTTGCTTGCGCAAATCAACGACCTTTTGAAGCATTGGCAAGAAACTCGCGACATCCTCATCCGCGCGGGCCTGTGCCCAAGTGCGGTGCGCCAGCGACGTCGTTTTCGCCAATTCCGCAGCCAAACTGGCAGGCACTTTGGCTGTGCGTTCAAAATTGCGTTTGATATGGCGCAGGTTTGCCGCGGCGATATCATCAGCAGACTCTGCCTGCGCCAACCAATCGCCGACTCGCGGATCAGTCCGGCGCGCGTGCAAGATATTGGCCATCGCGCCATGTTCTTCGGCCCGTTGGGGCGTGGCCCCTTCGGGCATCATGGTCTCTTGATCCCAGCCAAGCCGACCTGCAATTTGCCCTAGAGCTTCGGTTTCACGCTGGAATTGCATCAAGTCATCATATGCGGTCATTTATTTAGCCTCGGACAGATTGTGAAATAGGGTATTGTGACAGAAAACGTGCGCGCAGTATCAACATCCACAGAACGATAGCGCCAACTTGATGTACAATCGCGATATGCCACGGGGCAGAGTAGATCACCGTGAAAATGCCCAGAACCATCTGCAAAAACATCATACCTATCACCCCGTGAAAGGCTGCCCGGATCTTACGGTTTGCCGATTTTCGGGCGCGCATGAACACAAACAATCCATAGGCAAACAACAGGTATCCCGCCATCCGGTGCATGAATTGCACCAGCCCATCGTTTTCAAAGAAGTTGCGCCACAGCGGCTCGATATCAAAGGGCTGCGGCGGCAAAAATCCTCCGGCCATCAATGGCCAGTCAGGATATCCGCGCCCAGCGTCGATCCCGGCGACCAGCGCCCCAAGGACAATCTGCACAAAGGCAAAGACGACAAGCGTAGTCGCTAGCCGGACCATCCGCGCATCCGTCGCCCGGCGCGCCTGCATCAAATCGGCCTGCGCGCGCCCTAACCGCAGCGCATAGACCATCAAAAGGCCAAGGATCACAAAGGCGAGCCCAAGATGCGTCGCCAAACGGTACGACGCCACATCAAGCATCCCCGCACCTAGGCCCGATGACACCATCCACCAGCCAATCGCACCCTGCACCCCAATCAGTGCGCCAATGCCAAACAACCGACCCGTCCAGCCAGTCGGGACTTTGCGCAAGCCAACAAATGCCAAAAAGCCGACAGCCCAAACCAGCCCGATCAAGCGACCAAGCTGGCGATGGCCCCATTCCCACCAATAGATGGATTTGAATTCCGACAGCGTCATGCCCTTGTTTTGCAGCTGATATTCAGGGATTTCTTGGTATTTCGCAAACTCAGAGTCCCAGGCTTCTGCATTCATCGGGGGGATGGCACCAGTGACAGGTTTCCATTCGGTAATGGCAAGTCCGCTATCGGTTAAACGGGTCAAACCGCCGACGGCAATCATCACAACAACCATTGCCATCAACGCAAAAAGCCATGCCCGGATCGCGCCGCGCGCACCCTGCCCTGAGCGGTCAATCGCGCCGGGGGCTGCCACCTGTTTGGGGGTGTCGCCGACCTCTTCAAAGATGGAACGTTTTGTCGCCATGATATTGGCCTCCGAAAAAATAGCTTAGATGGAACCTAGGTGCCGTGCAGGCAGGGTGCAAGCAGCCCGTAGGGTGGATCTTGATCCACCTACCCCCGTTCTTTCCAGCGCACCATTTGTCGCATCACCCCATGCAGCATTTGCACGTCCGCGCGGGTCAGCGGCATGCGTGACCACAGGTTGCGCAGGTTCAGCTTCATGTTCGCGGCTTTATGTTCGGGGAAAAAGAAACCCGCCTCATCTAGCCGCTCTTCAAAATGCGCGCCCAGCTTTTCAATCTCGATCTGTTCCGCCCAGCCGGCCATTGCAGAGACAGTGACATCCGGCACAGGCACGGCTTCACGGCGCCATTCATAACCTGTGAGCAAAACACATTGCGCAAGGTTCAGCGACGCAAATTCGGGGTTCACCGGAACCGAAATAATCGCATTGGCGCGCGCGATATCGTCGTTTTCCATTCCCGCACGTTCTGGGCCAAACATCACCGCAACTTTTCCGCCCGCCGCAATCCGCGCGCGGGCGTCCTTCATCGCGGCTTCTGGGGTAAAGACGGGTTTGGTCAGATCACGTGGACGTGCCGTCGTGGCATAGACAAAATCACAATCGCCAATAGCGGAGGGGGTATCATCAAAAAGCTGCGCCTCATCCAGCAAACGCCCGGCCCCGCTTGCCATTACGACAGCCTTTTGATTGGGCCAGCCATCGCGCGGGTCAACAATCCGCATCCGATCAAGCCCGAAATTCCACATCGCACGTGCAGCCGCGCCGATGTTTTCGCCCATCTGTGGACGGATCAAGACAAAAGCAGGCTGTTGGTCAGGGCTTGGCATAGGTCTTCCTTTGATATCGGCTGGCGTGATACGCTGGGTCGTATCACAACGCAAGGAAACCCGATGGCTTACGACGAAGGACATGCAGAATTACTGCGCGAGGATCTTGCGGATGAACTAGGCATTTCCGAGAAGAAGATGTTTGGCGGACTGTGTTTTCTGAAATGTGGCCACATGGTTTGCGGCGTCCACAATGGCGGCGGAATGGCCCGGGTCGGCAAAACAGCCGAGGCACAAGCGCTTGAAATTGATGGGGTTACACCGCTGTCGTTCACCGGACGAAAGATGGGTGGCATGGTCGATGTCGCCGAAGAATTGTTTGCAGATGATGCCCGGCGCACTCAGATTGTCGGCATGGCGCTTGATTATGCGCGCAGCCTGCCGCCGAAAGCATAGCCAAGCAAGGTAATCCCAGATAGAACGCCCAGAACAACGCCTTATTCGAAAGCCGATCCCATGTCAGACGCCCCCGAGCAGCCGCAAATTTACTTGATCACCCCGTCAGAATTTGATTTGTCGACCTATCCCGATCAGCTGGCAGCCTGTTTGGACAGCGCCGAAGTTGCCTGTGTGCGCTTGGCTTTGGGCACAACAGATGAAACACGCATCGCCAAAGCCGCCGACGCGCTTCGCGATGTCACCCACGCGCGTGACGTCGCGCTGGTGATCGATAGCCATATTATGATGGTTGAACGGCTTGGATTAGACGGCGTTCATCTGATGGATGCAGCCAAATCGGTGATCAAAACCCGCAAAGAACTTGGCGAAGACGCAATTGTCGGAACTTTCTGCGGCACTTCCAGCCATGAAGGCATGTCAGCAGGCGAAATGGGCGCTGATTACGTCAGTTTTGGCCCCATTGGGCAGTCACCGCTGGGTGCGGGCGAACAGGCGGGGCTTGATCTGTTTGAATGGTGGTCGATGATGATCGAAGTCCCTGTCGTCGCCGAAGGCGCGCTCGATGCCGATCTGATCCGTGCTTTTGCGCCGCATAGCGATTTCTTCGGCATTGGCGATGAGATTTGGCGCAGTGACGATCCCGCCACGGCGCTCGCCGCATTACGTGTTGCGATGACGGTTTAAGCCAGCGCGCACTGTTTCCTCTAGCGCTTTGGCCATTTTTTTGCGGTCCGCAAACGCGGCCATTTGCACGGGTGGATGGTAGACCGCCGTCACGCCACCTTGCCGTTTTGCGGCCAGTGTCGCCAGCAAATGCGGCCCAAAATCCATATCTCCCCACCAACCGTAAAACCGTGGGTCAGCCCCATCCGGCGCATGATAGATCACGGTCACGGGCTGGATCGCCAGACCATCCCGCAGTTCACTATCAAAGAACGCCGCGAAAAGCGTTGATTTAAAAGGTAAAATTTGCAACCCGTCCGTTGACGTCCCTTCAGGAAAAAACAACAAACGATGCCCAACGGCAAGCCGTTCCTTAAACAATGCGACCTGATCAGGTGCCGCGCCACGCGCACGTCTAATAAACAATGTGCCGGTGGCGCGCGCCAGCCAGCCTATGCCAGGCCAATCTGCGACCTCTGACTTGGCGACAAAATAGATTCGCTTACGCGCATTAAGCGCAAAAATATCAAGCCACGACACATGATTAGCAACAACAGCACCGCCGCCTGTCATCGGTTTCCCGATCGTGGTGAATTTGAGCCCGAGAAGGAAAAGCGCACCGCGGCAAACCCACTGCGTGATATGTGGCGTAACAGGCCGTGCCACACCGCAAAAAAGGCGTTCAAAAAGCCGGATAAAGAGCAAAAACAAAAGCCCGCCAAACACTAATACCACCATCGGAACCGCCCGACACAGGACCCGCAGCCACCCGGCCCAGCCAAGCGGCGTCACGTCCGGGGTATCGTCAGAGGTCCAGGCCTTAGACATTTTGACCGCCACGCACATAGATATCGCGTTGCAATTGCGATACGGCATCTGCCGCCAAAACCATACAAATATCCGTTGTATTAAAGAGCTTATCGACAAAAGCCCCATCGCCCACAGTGCCACCCAATCTCAGATAGGCTTTGATCAGCGCGGGCGTGTCCCGCATGGCGCTGACCCGGTCGATTTGCTCGGGAGGCAAGCGATTCATATCGGCGGCGCTCGGGCCTTTGGCTGTAACACGCAGGGTTTCTGGGGCTAAATGCCGATGGTAAAGCAGGCTTAGCGGGGCCGCGAGCCTGTCGACATCCGTGCCATGAAACGATGCAGCCCCAAACAGCACATCAATTTCGGCCAGCGCAACATAGTCGGCTAATGCCCCCCATAGATGCATCATCGCAGCCCCGCCCCGGTAATCGGGGTGCAAACAAGACCGGCCCAATTCAAGCAGTCGCTTGCCACTTTGACGCAGGACAGTTAGGTCAAATTCGTCTTCGCAATAGAATTGTCCGGCCTGATCGGCCTGCGCTTGGGTCAACAGACGGTATACGCCCACGGTTTGATCATCTGCGGGCCGCGCAAGATCACGCAGCAAAAGGTGATCCGCAAAATCATCAAAACGGTCACATTCAAGCTGTGCTGCATGATCCACCATGTCACCTGCCCCGCCAAGTTCACGAATAAACACAGCATAGCGCAGTTTTTGCGCCGCGCGCAGGTCATCGGGCGATTGCGCGTGTGAAACCTGAAACTGTGGGGAATGTATCGGCATGAATACTTGTAAGCGCCTTTGGCTTTCGCGCTCAGTTTCTACTGCGCCGTTAACGTTTTGACAACCATTGAAGGGCTACCTCTACACAAAGAAGGTTAACTACTGATCCACAATGGCCAAAGCGAGACGCGTTCCATCTACAACGACTTTACCCTGTTCGCGAAAGTTAACCGTGATTTTGCCGCCAATGTTTGACTGCACTTGCCCGGTGCCCCAATCTGGTTGGGCAGGGTTCCGGACAAGCATGCCGGGTTCTAAAATGGCGTTAATGCCGATCATATTTCATTCCTCAAAGGAGAGACCACGCCATGCACCCTGATTTGGCCGCACTTGTTGGCTCGCGCATTTGTCATGACCTTATTAGCCCAATTGGCGCGATCGGCAATGGGATGGAATTATTGGAGCTTACCAGCGGCGATACTGCCCCTGAAATGGCCTTGATCAATGACAGCGTGCATAACGCAAATGCGCGAATTCGACTATTTCGGATCGCCTTTGGGGCCGTTGGGGAAGATCAGCGGGTCAGTAGCACTGAGGTGCAAGACATTCTTAACGCCGTGACCCGTGGCGGGCGGCATCAATTTCATTGGAATATCAGTGGCGACCAGCCCCGACATGTCGTGCGTTTGGCGCTTTTGGTCTTGCTTTGCTTTGAAACGGCCCTACCGATGGGCGGCGAAATCACTGTAACCTGCACAGGCGACGAATGGCTATTTGACGCCCAGGCAAAACGCGTGACTATTGACGCAGAACTATGGGCGTGTTTCAGCGCTGAAGGCAGCACCCATCGGTACACGGCAGCTCAGGTACAGTTTGCATTGCTGCCGTCCGCCTTGGCAGCAGCCGCGCGTAGCCTGAAGTTTGATGCCAGCGAGACACGCCTGACCGCGCAGTTTTAGCTGCGGGTCGTGCCGTCCCCCGTCACCAGATATTTAAAGCTGGTCAATTGCGTTGCGCCTACGGGTCCGCGCGCATGCAGCTTGCCTGTCGCAATCCCAATTTCAGCGCCCATGCCAAATTCACCACCATCGGCAAATTGTGTCGAGGCATTGCGCATCAAAATCGCGCTGTCGAGATCGCGGAAAAACTGGTCCGCAACTTTGTCATCTTCGGCAATAATCGCGTCGGTGTGATTAGATCCAAATTCACGGATATGCGCCACTGCGCCATCGATCCCGTCAACGGGTTTGGCGGCGATGATCATATCCAAGAATTCATGCCCAAAATCGTCGGCTTGCGCTGGAACGGTGCCCGCGGTTTCGGCCAATGCTCCGGCGGCGCGGACCTCTACCCCCGCAGCTAGTAGATCGCGCGTCAGAATATCGCCGTGTTGATCGAGAAACGCCTGATCCACCAACAGACATTCCGCCGAGCCACAAATTCCCGTCCGGCGGGTTTTCGCATTCAGCAAGACGGCGCGGGCCTTTTCTAAATCGGCGCTGGCATCGACATAGATATGACAAATCCCTTCAAGATGCGCAAAGACGGGAACACGCGCTTCGCGTTGCACCAATCCGACCAAACCTTTCCCGCCGCGCGGCACAATAACGTCAATGTAATCAGTGGCTTGCAGCATCGCAGACACCGCAGCGCGGTCGCGCGTTGGGATCAGTTGAATGGATGTTTCTGGCAGGCCAGCGGCCTTTAGCCCCGCCACCAAACAAGCGTGAATGGCTTGGCTAGAATGAAATCCTTCAGAGCCGCCGCGCAAGATAACCGCGTTGCCAGATTTTAGACAAAGTGCCCCTGCATCGGCAGTCACATTTGGCCGGCTTTCATAGACTACGCCGATCACGCCAATAGGCGTGCGCACACGTTTGATATTCAGGCCAGTTGGTTGTGTCCATTCTTCGGTGACCGCGCCGATGGGGTCATCTTGGGCAGAAACAGCGCGCAAACCGCTCACGATGCTGTCGATCCGATCCTCATCAAGCATCAGCCGGTCCATCATCGCAGGCGACAGCCCTTTATCCGCACCAAATGCCATGTCTTTCTTGTTGGCCGCGATAATCTGGGCACGTTGGTCCCATACGGCATCAGCCGCCGTCGCTAGCGCGCACGCCTTTGCCTCAGCGGTCGCGGTCGCCAGCGCAGTCGCCGCCGCGCGCGCGCCTTGGCCGATCTGTGTCATCATCGCTTCAATTTCGGTCGCATCATTCATCTTGCTGGCCTCTCAAAGCACCATATCATCGCGGTGTACCAATGCAGCGCGGCCTTCATAGCCCAACACTGCGGTCATTTCGTCGGACCTGCGGCCCATAATCAAACGTGTTTCAGCCGCCGTATAGCGGGTGAGCCCCTGTCCAAGTTGGGTGCCTTGTGCGTCTAAAATCGCAACGACATCGCCCCGGCCAAACTGGCCAGCGACACCACAAATGCCGGCGGGCAGCAGGCTCTTGCCGCAGATCAGCGCGGATTTCGCCCCAGCATCAATCGTCACCGAACCTGCCGGTTTCATCGATGCAATCCAGCGTTTACGGGCGGCTTGCGGGTCGGTCTGCGCGGCGAACCATGTGGTGCGCGCCCCGGCTTCAAGTGCGGCAAGCGGGCTGTTTTCAGTGCCAAGGGCAATCGCCATCGCACAGCCCGCCTCGGTCGCCATGCGGGCAGCCATGATTTTTGTGATCATCCCGCCTTTGGACAAACCCGACCCAACATCGCCAGCCATATCTTCTATTTCTGGTGTTATTTTGTCAACTATATCAATATGTTTTGCGTCGCTGCTGACGCGTGGATTGGCCGTATATAGCCCATCCACATCCGACAAGAGGATCAATTGATCTGCGCCAATTGTAACCGCAACCTGCGCTGCAAGCCGATCATTATCACCGTATCGGATTTCATCCGTCGCGATCGTATCGTTTTCATTCACGATCGGCGTCACACCCAATGACAGCATGGTTTCCATCGTCGCACGACTGTTCAAATAGCGGCGGCGATCATGAGAATCTTCAAGAGTAACAAGCACTTGACCGGCGATAATCGCGTGCTCCGCGAGCGCCCCTTCGTAAGCGCGGGCCAGACGGATTTGGCCAACAGCGGCAGCGGCTTGCGATTGTTCAAGCGGCAGTGCGGACGCTGGCAAGTCCAAAACGCCCCGCCCAAGCGCGATTGACCCCGAAGAAACCAGTACCACATCGGTGCCACGAGCGCGGATCCGCGCGACATCAGCGGCAAGTGACGTGAGCCATGATTGACGCAGCGCGCCCGTCTCCGCATCAACAAGCAGAGCCGAACCAATTTTGACAACCAGTCTTTTTGCGCCGGTTAAGGCTGCCATGGGGCGTCCTCCACCGTTTCCTCCGCAGCTTTACGGTGACGTAGACGGTTGTCGTCGATTTCAGCACGCAGCGCGCGCAGCACATCGGGAATACCTTCTTGGCTCACGCCCGACATCATTAGAACAGGGCCAACGGCCACCGCCGCGATCTCATCACGCAAGAACGTGCGTTCTTCGTCATCAAGTGCGTCAATTTTGTTCAACACGGTAATCCGTGGTTTAGTTGCTAGCTCACCACCGTAAGCTTCCAACTCGCCAATAATCGTGGTCAGATCGCCTGCCGGATCACCAGAGGTGCCATCAACCAAATGCAAAAGCACGGCGCAGCGTTCCACGTGGCTTAGGAATGTATCGCCCAGACCACGACCCTCAGAAGCGCCAGCGATCAATCCGGGGATGTCAGCGACTACAAATTCAACCTCGTCAATGCCAACAACACCAAGGTTTGGGATCAGTGTGGTGAACGGGTAATCTGCGACCTTAGGGCGTGCGTTTGATGTGGCCGCCAGAAATGTTGATTTACCCGCGTTTGGCATGCCTAGCAAACCAACATCAGCAATCAGTTTCAAACGTAGCCAAATCGTGCGTTCAATACATTCTTGCCCCGGATTGGACCGGCGTGGCGCTTGGTTCGTGGCAGATTTGAAATGCAGGTTGCCCCAGCCACCGTTACCGCCCTTGGCGATCACAATCCGCTGACCGACTTCGGTCAGGTCGGCGATGACGGTTTCTTCGTCTTCATCAATGATTTCGGTGCCAACGGGGACGCGCAGTACTTTGTCTTCGCCGTCTTTCCCGGTGCGTTGGCTGCCCATCCCGTGCTGGCCATTGCCCGCAAAGAAATGCTGCTGATAACGAAAATCAATCAAGGTGTTCAGACCATCGACGACTTCGACGATGACATCGCCGCCGCAGCCGCCGTCACCACCGTCGGGCCCGCCGTATTCGATGAATTTTTCGCGCCGGAAAGAAATACAGCCGCCGCCACCGGCACCGGACCGGATATAGACCTTGGCGAGATCAAGAAATTTCATGAGTTTTTGCTTTCCGCGCTATTCAGATGTGGCGATAGTCTATTGCGCGCGCCACCTCAAGGCGCGCGCCACGCTATGCGCCCATTTTCAGCGTGTAAGTCCATGTTGATACGGTTGCGTTGCGCGCAACAGAGAATGCCTCAGCATCCCCAAGATAGTCAAAGCCGCAATTGGTCAACACACGGGCCGAACCCGGATTGTCCTGAAATGCTTCGGCGAAAATGGTTTTCGAATGATGCGGATTGGCGGCAATCAGTGCGCGCACCGCTTCTGAGGCCAGCCCAGTGTTCCAAAAGGCAGGCGCAATCCAATAGAAGATTTCAGACTGGTTGCGGTCCATGCGTTCAAGACTGATGAGCCCCAAGGCCTCGGCATGGCCCTGTGCTGATCCGTCGATGACCCAGATGTCTTCGGTCCGGTGGGCAGCACCTGCCCGGTCGATCATCGCTTCGATCGTGCCGGGTGGCAGCGGATGTGGAATGCTGCGTGTGCCACGCGCAACGCGTTCATCGCCCGCATACATCGCGATCAATCCTGCATCGGATTTACGACATGGCCGCAGCACGAAACGCGCGGCGGTTATTGTCTCTTGAACTGTAATCTCTTCGTGAATCACTGTTTTCCCTCCTCGAAAACACGACCATCATCAGCACGTCTAAATTGATATAGTGGCAAGAGTATGAACGAAAAAGGGGACCGGCTCTCGCCGATCCCCCTAAAATTCAACCTTAAGGTATTCGGCTTATTCAGCGGCCTCCGCCACGGGAAGAACCGAAATAAAGGTACGGCCCTTCAGGCCTTTGTGGAACTGTACGTTGCCTTCGACGGTTGCAAAGATTGTGTGATCTTTGCCCATGCCAACGCCCATGCCCGGCCACATCTTTGTGCCGCGCTGACGCATGATGATGTTGCCAGGAATGACAACTTCGCCACCGAATTTTTTCACGCCAAGGCGACGACCAGCTGAGTCGCGCCCGTTACGGGATGAACCGCCTGCTTTTTTATGTGCCATTGGTGTCTCTCCTTAGCCTTTTGCCAGCTCAACCGCTTGCGCGATCCAGCCTTCACGTTCGATGCGGCCTTTGAAAGACAGTTTTTCGTCCATCGCAGCTACATCTTCGGGTGTCCATGCTGCGATCTGTGCGAATGTTGTCACATCAGCCGCGTGCAATTTTTTCTCAAGTGCGGGGCCAACACCGGACAATTGTTTCAAATCGTCAGAACCGGCTGCCGCTGGGGCTGCCTTAGGTGCCGCAGCTTTCTTAGGCGCCGTTTTTTTTGCAGCAGGTGCAGCAGCAACAGCTGATCCCGCGCCGTTTACAGCAGCTTTAACACCAGATGCGTCTGCGCCTCTTTCAAGGATATCGCCGATGCGCACCAATGTCAGTTGCTGACGGTGGCCTTTTTTACGCGCCGAAGAGTGCTTACGACGACGTTTTACGAAATTGATCGTCTTTGGACCTTTGATTTGGTCGATGACTTCGGCTTGAACGCCAGCATCTGCAACCAAAGGCGCGCCAACAGTGGCGCCAACCATCAGAATCTCGTTGAATTGAACTGTTTCGCCAGCGGTCGCCGCCAGCTTTTCTACGCGGAGCACGTCGCCAGAAGCGACTTTGTACTGCTTGCCGCCGGTTTTCAAAACCGCAAACATATGATCTTCCTTCGTTTTTCGCGTCTCTGAGGCCCCGGATTGTTCCGGCGTTGGTGGCTAAAGCCGCCTGTAAACAGCGCGCCCAATGGGCGTAATTTTACCTACACCCGCACAAAACACTTGTACGGATGGCGGCTTATCTGACCAATACCCTTACAAGTCAACCCATAGAACGGGCGAAAACACGATGAAACGCAGTCTGATTGCCCTTACCATCCTGTGCGGATGTAGCACAGAGGCAAATCACATTGGCAACCCGTTGCTGCTGCCGTTTTCCGCGATCAGCACCGGGATCGGCAATGCCGCCTATAATCAGCGCCGGGGTCAGGTCGAAGTTTACGTGAAATCCAACCACACAGCAATCATGATGGATATTGTAAATGGTGGCGGCGATCATATCACCCGCGCAATGGATATCGCGGGGATCGCGACAGAAGACCGCCCTGCCCGGCTGATCCAACTACGCAGCGATCAAGCGCTTTATCAAACAAGCCCCGAGGCCTTGATCACAGCTTTGATGGTCTATTCTTAATACGTTCGGATCATGGGACATTAGGTCCGTCCTCACGTTGGTTAGAACAGCAATCACTCCACGAGGGCCAGGGCTTGCACCCACAATCTACTCAGAGAGTTTGTTGCCCAAAACCTCATCAATGAATTCACAGCCTTCTGCACCGCGCGCATGAACGCACGTCAGTTGCCGCGCTGCTGTATTGTAAATTTTTGTTCCGTTAAGGATGATGCTGTATTCATCGTCTTCGTTCCCATTTTGATGATACCTGACTCTGAAAAGCCACAGGTCAGCTCCAGCTTCATAGTTTTGGGAAGAGTAGTGTATGTTACCGCACACTTTAGACAATATTGCTGTCGCGCAGTTGTCCAACATACACAAATCTACTGCTCTAGTGTCGTTGCCAAGAGTAACTGTTCCGGCATCAATACAGGCAGAGTTTCCTATTGTACCCTGCGATAGTAGGAACATCGTTGATCCGACGAGTGCGTTAAACCTGTTACGCTTCGCATAAACGTTCATCGGTGCCCACCTATACTTAGAAGTTCGCGTAGGCGGAATCGCGTTGTGCGACGAGGTCCCAGAAGGCTTTGGATTTGGCGATCTCTGCCGCCATATCCGCAGGAATGCCGCGTGCGATCATCCGTTGGTAAAGCGTTTCGGGGTAGCCCGGAGTCACGGATGGGACGCTGACCATTGGGTTGATGTCAGCGGAGCGCGCGCGGGCTTCTACGGGGCAATCTTTGGTCGGGTTGCCGTTGGCGGACAGGCTGTCCGCTTCGAGCTTGGCCACAGCCGCGTAATAAATGGCACATTCGCTCATGACTAAGGCCTGCTGGCGCGGATCATCAAGCGGCAGATTGTCTTCGACCACAATCGGTGGGGTTTGATCGCAAGCAGCCAAAAAACCACATGTAAGAACGACAAATTTAATGGGTGACATGGTCAATTCCTTCGATATTCAGTTGCAGCGTAGCATAAGCCCAATTGTGCGAAAGCCAAGACTGGACGCGTTAGAAAACCCACCTAACCCGCGAAAACCACGGGAATTTCTCTTGCACAGGGGATACGATCCTATTTGCTGACGCCGTCAAGGAGAGGTGCCAGAGTGGTCGAACCGGGCGTTCTCGAAAACCGTTGTAGGTGCAAGCCCAACCAGTGTTCGTATCCATGTCACTCTCCTCGCGCAGCAAGCGGACTTCTTTGCGAGGGCGTTCATTTTCTTTCTCAACGTCTTCGTACGGGCTGTACATCAGATCACCGTGTTGATGCTTCTGAACCCATTTGTTCAACGTCGAGACTCGTCTGTGTATCTCGTCGCCTTCATAGCAAACATTGCTCGAAAGAGAGCAGAACTAAACCGGGGCAAGTCCACAAATGTGGTATCGGGGCGGGAACGCAATATCTTTTATTCGGTTGAAATCCATTGACGGCATAAAAGCAAAAAAGCCTTCAAGCTATTGAGCTTGAAGGCTTATTATGGCTCCGACGGTAGGGGTCGAACCTACGACCAATTGATTAACAGTCAACTGCTCTACCACTGAGCTACGTCGGAACATCTGCGGGCCGTATAGCAATGCGTATTCCCGGCGTCCAGAGGTTTTGTGCGTTTTTTTTACATTCCTGTGACGGGCAATTCAGCCGCATCATTTATCTGAAATTTTGCGTCAAATCCGATGTTTGGGGTCGCAAAAACGACATGCCGCTGACAGAGATCAATCAGATGCGCAAAGACATTTCGCTGTGCTGCTGGCAGTAGCCCGGGCGAAAGGTCGCGGTAGATCGATTCTGTCAGGGAGGGAATCTTCGCTGCGCCCTGCCTTAACGCGGAAAGAATTTGCGCTTCTCGGTCTTGGCGATGGGTCATGAGCCACGCGAGCCGTTCTTCCGGTTGGGACACTGCCGCTCCGTGGCCCGGAAAATATCGTACTGCAGGGATATCTTGCAGCTTGCGACATGACTGCATGAATGCTGTCAAATCCCCATCGGGTGGTGAGATCAGCGATGTCGACCAGCCCATGATGTGATCGCCCGTAAATATATCATCGCCCCATGCAAAGCACAGGTGGTTCGCCATATGGCCCGGCGTGTGGATCGCGGTTATCTCTCCCCACGGGCCGTTGATCTTGGCGCCGTCAGCCAGATAGGCATCGGGTCGAAACCCCTTGTCTACGCCTTCTCCACCTTGCGTCATTCCCGCGGCAACAAGGGCGGTCATGATATCGCTGCGCCCGGCCTCACTATCGCCAAATCCAGCGATTGGCACCCCGGTTTGTTTGGCCAGCGCCATACAAAGCCCTGAATGATCTAAATGGCTGTGCGTAACCAAGATATGTGCGACCCTGCGGCCATCCAACGCTTGCAGTAATGCGTTGAGATGCGCTGGATCATCGGGGCCGGGATCAATCACTACGACGTCGTTTTCACCCAGAATATAAGTATTTGTGCCCCAATAGGTCATAGGCGATGCATTGGGGGCTAACATCCGTTGCAGCCCCGGTCGCAGCTGTTCGGCGATGCCAATAGGCGGCATTTTTTCGCGATGCGTCATATTCTGCGCTTTCCGTTTAAAGGTGATAACGGTACCCTTGCCCCATGATTTTCCGTTGGCTCAAAACCTATATGCCGCGCGGCATCTATGCGCGCGCTGCCCTGATCTTGATTTTGCCAGTTTTGCTACTGCAATTGTTGATTTCCGTCGTCTTTATTCAGCGCCACTTTGAAGGCGTAACACAGTTAATGACAAGCGCAGAAATTATCGACCTCGACTATATGATTGAAAGTGTGAACGCCGCGCCTGATATTGAGGCGGCGGGTGAGGTTGCTGGCCGTATTGGCATGGCCCTGCAAATTGCTGCCGTGTTTTCCGCCAATGATATCCCGTCACAAGACCAAATACCCTTTGTTGATCTCACCGGAAGTTCGGTCATCGCGACGCTGCGGAACCGCATTGATCCGATTTTAGCAGTATCACTGGCGGATCGCCGCGTCGTGGTCATATGGATTGAAACGCGGCACGGGCCGCTGCGGTTCGAGTTTAGCAGGCGGCGGGTGTCTGCCTCAAACCCGCACCAACTACTGGTAATCATGGTTGTGATGGGCGCATTTATGACTGCGATTGCATTTATCTTTTTACGCAACCAGCTCCGCCCGATCAAACGCATGGCAAAAGTCGCGACCGATTATGGGCGTGGACGGATCACCAATTTCACCCCCACCGGCGCCGTTGAAGTGCGCGCGGCGGGGACGGCATTTCTTGATATGCGCAACCGGCTAGAACGCCAAATCCAAAGTCGCACCTTGATGCTTTCGGGGGTCAGTCATGATTTGCGCACCCCGCTCACGCGTATGCGGCTTGGCCTGTCGTTCTTAGACGAAGAAGACGCCGCACCGCTGATTGAAGATGTCGACGAGATGCAGCGCCTATTGGATGCGTTTTTGGACTTTGCGCGCAGTGATGCCAGTGACGAAATCGCGCATACAGCGCCGGGTGACATCGTGCGCGGTGTGCTTGCCAGTCACAAACGCATGGGCGATGCGCTGACCCTTGACCGCATCGAAGGCGGCGATATCCCCGTTCCGCTGCGCCCAACCGCAATCCGGCGTGCCTTGGATAATCTTGTGGGCAACGCCCTGCGCTATGGCGATCGCGCACAAATCGGCGTGAGCGTCACAGATCGCGCAGTCCGGTTTTGGGTCGCTGACGATGGCCCCGGCATTCCGCCTGAACAATATGACAACGCGATGAGCCCCTTTGTTCGGCTTGACCCTGCCCGCAACCAGGACAAAGGCAGTGGCGTAGGTTTGGGCCTTTCGATTGTTGCCGATATTGCACGCACCCATGGCGGTGTCCTACGGCTAAGCCGTTGTGAAAACCTTGGCGGGCTGAAGGCCGAATTGGTCATCGGTAGGTAGCGGGGTATGGGGCCGCTTCCACGGCCCCTAAAGTCAGGTAAACCGTAGATCCAACGTCCAAAACTGATGCGTGTTCTCGCGCGGGCGGATCGGCGTGAAGCGTTCTGGCGTGTGCTGCCCGGGTACGAAACGTACACGGCGTCTGCCTTCGGCCTCGAGCTCATTCACGGGACGGGTTTCATGTGCCCGCCCGCCTTGGTGCGCGACATGATAGGTCAGCCCGCCAACAGAGCGCCCAATCGTTTTATCATAAAGATCGAACACAAGCGGCGCATGAGCCGGAATTGTCGGATGCAGCGATGACCAAGGTTGCCAACTGCGGAACCGAATCCCCGCCCCGCGCATGTCAGCCCCGTAATCACGTAAGGGCACTTCGACCTGATTACAGGTCAAAATATAGCGATCAGACCATTGGCCCGCGACAGTAATCTCAACACGCTCAAGGGAGCTATCGACATAGCGCGACGTACCGCCGGCGCTGCTTTCTTCGCCCAAGACCAGCCAAGGCTCGATTGCATTGCGCAGGCTGAGGGTAAGCCCTTCGACCTCGGTGGTGCCGACTTCGGGGAAGCGGAATTCAAACTGCGCATCATACCAATCAGGGCGGAACTCAAACCCGTGGGCCTGCGTCAGATCAGCAAGCACCTCTTGGAAATCATCCCAAACATGATGCGGCAATAGGTGCTTATCATGCAGATCGCTGTCCCAATCGATCAGCGGTTCTGTATAGGGCGTGTCCCAGAACCACGCCAAAAGCGCGCGAATGATCAGCCCCTGCGCCATCGACATTTGCCAATGCGGCGGCATTTCAAACCCGCGAAACTCCACCAGCCCCAAACGCCCTGTTGGGCTATCGGGAGAGAACATTTTGTCGATACAGATTTCTGCGCGGTGCGTATTGCCGGTCAAATCCGTCAGCAAATGCCGCAAGATCCGGTCAGACAACCAAGGGAACCCCTGCCCGCTGTCTTGCATCCGCTGCAATTCTGAAAGCGCGATTTCCATTTCATAGACATTGCCAGACCTGCCTTCGTCAAATCGCGGCGCCTGCGATGTGGGCCCAATAAAAGTGCCCGAAAACAGATAGGAAAGCGACGGGTGCCGCTGCCAATAGCGCACGACAGAGGCCGCAAGATCAGGGCGGCGCAAAAACGGGCTGTCGGCAGCAGTTTGCCCGCCAACAACGATATGATTGCCCCCGCCAGAGCCGGTCAACCGCCCATCAACCATGAAGGTAAAACTGTCCAATTCGCATTGGCGCGCTTCTTCATACAGCGCCTCTGTAATGTCGCGCAGCCCATTCCAATTGCTGGCCGGGTGAATGTTGATCTCGATCACGCCGGGATCTGGGGTGACGCGAATGACGTTGATTGACGGATCACGTGGTGGTTCGTAACCTTCGATCCGCACGGTCAGCCCCATGTCTTTGGCGGTATCTTCGGCGGCTTCGACCAGATCAAGATATTCATCAGCTGATCCAGTGGGCGGCATAAAGACGTGCAAAATCCCTGCGCGGACTTCAACAGTCAGCGCGGTGCGGATGGGTGTGCCTTCTTCCCAGAACGTCTGACCACCCGCTATCCAGTCGTCAGAGCTGCCGACGTCGCGCAACCAATGATTTGCGTCATAATCTTGTGCCGGCCCGGTCGCGCCACCAGATGCGGCCTGCATAACCTGCCGCGCGGGCAGCGGTGGGCGTCGTGTCATCGGATCGCGGACAAACGGTTTATCCACGCGGTGGCGTTTCCCTTGTTTGTTGCGTTCATTCTTGCGCAATGTTGCAAGCGGCAAACGCAGCCCTGCGGGGCTATCGCCGGGCGTCAAAAACAGCTTACCGCGCCGCGTCGTCCAGCGTTCAGACGCCCATTTGAACCGACGATGCGACGATGCCTTTGCCTGCGCAAGTTGTAGCGGGATCGCAAAGCTAGATGGTTTATCTAAGCCATTGTTCATCATACGGATAAGACGCGCACGTTCTTGCGGGTCTGACAATTCACTGTCTTCGGCGGTCACATTTTCAGGTAAAAGCGCCTCTGTCCCCATGAAATGCAGCGGATCTTCGTAGATTTCATGAACATACTCATCATCGAACCCAAGGTTCTCTGCGAGCTTTGACGCAAAATCGCTGGCTGTTTCCGATGTGGCGGTGCCTGTGCCCTCTTTCGCGATCAAATCAACATCAGACCAAAGCGGTAGCCCGTCGCCGCGCCAAATGATCGAATAGGCCCATCGCGGCAATGCTTCGCCGGGATACCACTTGCCTTGTCCGTGGTGCAAAATACCATGCGGCGCGAACCGTTTGTGCAAACGACGCAGTAATTCATCGGCGTGTTGTTGTTTGGTCGGGCCGACCGCATCCGTTGTCCATTCAGCCCCATCACGATCATGCGCCGATATAAAGGTCGGCTCGCCCCCCATGGTCAGCCGCATATCTTGCGCCTTGAGCTTGGTCTCAATGGTTTGGCCCGCCTGGTCGATTTCAGACCATTGATCCGGCGACAAAGGCCGCGTGACACGTGGGGGCTCTGCAATCCGTTGCACAGACATTTCAAAGCCGAACGTAACTTCGGCCATGTCGTGTGCGCCGGTAATCGCAGCAGCCGAACTTGGCTCAGGCGTGCAAGCCACGGGAATATGGCCTTCACTCGCAAACAGCCCTGACGTCGGATCCATTCCGACCCAGCCCGCGCCGGGCAGGTACACCTCTGTCCAGGCGTGCAGGTCGGTGAAATCTTCGGTTGGGCCGGACGGTCCCGAAATCGGTTTTTGGTCTGCAGTTAACTGGATCAGGTAGCCCGACACAAATCGCGCCGCATAGCCAAGGCTCCGAAACAGCGCGACCAACAACCATGCGCTATCACGGCATGACCCAAGCGCCTTCTTGATCGTTTCAGTTGGCGATTGCACGCCCGGTTCCATACGAATGGTATAGGCGACCGCATCAGCTACATATTGATTGATCGCCACCAACCAGTTGTTTGTCTGGCCCGTTTGAGGCGGCGCATTTGCCACGAATTCATCAAATATTGCCCCGCGCGCGATTTTTTTAAGGTACGGGCGCAAATCACGGGCCAACGCTTTATCATACAAAAACGGCACTTCTTCGGCGCTGGCATCAAGAAAGAAGTCAAATGGGTTAATCGCCACCATATCCGCAACCAGATCAACGGTCACCGATAGTTCACGCGTGGGTTCGGTAAACACGGTCCGGGCCTGCCAGTTTGAAAATGCGTCTTGCTGCCAGTTCAAGAAATGCGTTTTTGGCTCTACCGTTAGACTATAACTCAGGATCGGTGTGCGCGTATGCGGGGTTGGGCGAAGCCGAACAATATGCGGTGCGAGGGTGACCAATCGATCATAAGTGTAGGTTGTTTTATGTGAAAGTGCCACTTTTATAGACATGTGTGAACTATTTCCTCGCTAAACGCCGCAATGGGCTTGGTTTCGACTATTAGATGTTATTTCCTGAACGATGAAAACAGTTAGGCGCTTTTCCAAGCCGCAACAAAGGTCAAATGCACAAAAAAACGTCAGGAAGTAGTATGTATAATGAGATGTTTCGCGGATCGGGCCTGCGTGACGAATACGCAGTGATCGATGCGTGGTTAAAAAAACACGGTCCAACGGCGCTTTTGGATCGTCAGGCAGAAGCCGAAGAAATGTTCCGCCGCATCGGCATTACTTTCGCCGTTTATACCGAAGGCAGCGATCCTGACAGACTGATCCCATTTGATATGGTGCCGCGTGTTTTCAATGAAAAAGAATGGTCAATTGTCGAACGCGGGTCGATCCAGCGCGCCAAAGCACTGAACTGCTTTATTGCCGACGTGTACGGCGACCGGAATATCGTGAAAGAAGGGATCATGCCCGAAGCGATGATCCTCAACAATCCTGCCTATATTAAACAGATGAATGGCTACCGCCCGCCCAACGATATTTGGTCGCATATCATTGGTGTTGATATTGTCCGCACCGAGGAAGACAAATTCTTTGTTCTCGAAGACAATTGCCGCACCCCTTCGGGCGTCTCTTATGTATTGCAGAACCGCGAGGTGATGCATCGCATGTTCCCTGACCTTTTCGAAGGTGGGCGCGTGCGTCCTGTCGATGGCTACGGCGAACTATTAGCGGCGGCGATGCAGGATTGTGCACCTGCAAACTGCCCCGGCAAACCCACCCTCGCGCTCTTGACCCCCGGACAATATAACTCAGCCTATTACGAACACTACTTTTTGGCCGACCTTATGGGGATTGATCTGGTCGAAGGGTCAGATTTGTTCGTTGATAATGACATTGTATATATGCGCACAACAAACGGCCCCCAACGTGTGGACGTGCTGTATCGCAGGCTGGACGATGAATTTATGGACCCCGAGGTGTTCTTTGAGGGCAGCACTCTTGGTGTACCTGGAATTATTCGCGCGATGAAAGCGGGCAATCTCACAATGGTTAATGCTCCAGGCACAGGCATCGCCGATGATAAATCTGTCTATACCTATGTCCCTGAAATGATCCGGTTCTATCTGAACGAGGAGCCGATCATCGAAAACGTAACCACATATTGTTGCGAACGCCCGGATGAGCTAGCCTATGTTCTGGAACATTTATCAGAACTCGTCGTTAAAGAGGTCCACGGGTCAGGTGGCTACGGGATGCTGATCGGCCCAACGTCAACGGCCGCGCAAGTCGAAGAATTTCGCGCCAAACTTATCGCGCGTCCCAACAACTATATTGCACAACCGACGCTCGCATTGTCGACATCGCCGATCTTGACGCCTGACGGTATGTCGCCGCGCCATGTTGACCTGCGGCCATTTGTGATTTCGGGCAACCAAACATCGCTTATTCCAAGCGGGTTAACCCGTGTTGCCCTGCAAGACGGATCGCTCGTGGTGAATTCAAGCCAAGGCGGTGGCGTCAAAGATACATGGGTATTATCAGATCGGACATCACATGCTTAGTCGGACCGCAGAAGGGCTTTTTTGGATGTCGCGCTATGTGGAGCGCATGGATAACACAGCGCGGCTTTTAGATGCCGGGCGCAGGTTGGACGCATTACCTCGTCAAGATGGGGCCACATCGAGCGAATGGACATCAATCGTGATCGCATCGGGATGTTCGGACAGCTTTCCAGACGATCCGGAATCCGCAACATCAACCACGGTCCGTGAACATCTTGTCCGCGACGAAACAAACCCATCGTCCATCGTGTCTTGTATTCTTGCAGCACGACAAAATGCCAAAGCCGTGCGCCCGTCACTGACCTCTGAAGTTTGGGAAGCGATCAACCAGACACAATCAGAGTTGAAAAAACATCTTCACAACGAATTTGACCGCAAAAACCTGAACGCATTTTTAGACTGGGCACATGGCCGGGCCGCGTTGATCATCGGGTCGGTCTTAGGCACAATGATGCGCGATGATCGCTATGGGTTTGTGCAAATCGGGAAATGGTTTGAACGGGCTGACGCGACGGCGCGCCTCTTGGATGTCAAATACCATGTTCTTCTACCCAAAGTCGCCGATGTCGGTGGTGGGTTCGATTATCTGCAATGGCTTCAAATTTTGCGAGCTGCCAATTCTGCGACAGCATTTCGGCACGCCTATGGGCGTAGCCCAGATGCAGAAGGTGTGGTTGATCTTTTGGTGCTCAACCCACAAAGCCCAAGATCCTTACGGACCGCACTCGAACAACTCGACTTTGAATTGACGTCATTAACCAAAGGCAATGTAGGGCTTCAGCAAAAGTTGCTGGCCCAGGTTAAATTGCAAAGTCGGGCGATTGATCAACTTGCACTCGAAGATATTTTTGCCCGTGGGTTACACGAATGGTTAACAAACTTTATATTGGAAACCAATAACTTAGCGCGCATGACAGCTGTGGCGTTCGGGTTTGGCGCGATCCCGGAGCCTGACGCTTCATAAAAAATTTGTGAATTCGTTGTATCGTTTACATCGATCAACTTGCGACACGTGTCCAGATGCCTCATAGAACGGCTCTGAACGTTTCTCTACTGGAGCAAAAAATGACGTATTGCGTCGCAATCAAACTTGATGCCGGGATGGTATTTCTATCGGACACACGCACAAACGCGGGTCTCGATAACATTGCCAAGTTCAAAAAGATGTTCACTTGGGAAGTTCCGGGTGACCGTTGCATCACGTTGATGACCGCAGGCAACCTTGCGATTACGCAAGCCGTGATTTCGCTGCTGCAAGAAAATATCGACCACCCGGAAAATGGCTTAGAAACAATTCTTTCTGCGCCTTCAATGTTTCGGATCGCGGAACTTGTTGGTGATGCGATGCAAGTTGTGCAAACCCGCTATGGCCCCGGCATGACGCAAACCGGTGAAAGCACCATGAGCTCAATCCTTGTCGGCGGGCAACGCGCAGGCGGTGCCCCGCGTTTGTTCCACGTCTACACGGCTGGCAATTTTATAGAAGCAACGGCTGAGACACCCTATTTCCAAATCGGCGAACATAAGTACGGTAAACCGATCCTAGACCGGATCATTACGCCCGAAACTCCACTGGATGTTTCGGTGACCGCTGCCCTTCTTTCAATGGACTCAACCTTGCGTTCAAACCTTTCGGTTGGCATGCCTTTGGATCTTTCGGTGCTTGAGACTGACAAATTGCAATTTTCGCAAAACCGCCGCATTTCCAAGCAGGACCCTGACTATCAACGGCTGTCTGTTGGTTGGTCCACAGCGCTGCGCAATGCCTTTGATGAAGTGATGCATTTAAACGTCCAACAACAGCAAAGCCAAAGCCAGAAAGTATGACACATCAGCAGCGGGCAACTGTGTCGCTGCTGCGTGTTGATGCATAAGGTCCGCTCAAAACAACATGGCTTGTGCTCGCACATCTGTGCCTTTTCTCTCGTGCTCTTCTCCCTACCCCCACGCGTTAATAAACTGACCCCAAAGGGCGTAAATCTTTTGCTTCACATCGTTCTCCGCATCGCGCAAACCTTTGGTGACGCGCGTAATAAACCAATCGGGGAACGAATATATGAAAATGGGATTTGTGGGACTAGGCAATGTCGGCGGTAAACTTGCCGGAAGCCTTTTGCGGAATGGATTTGACCTCACGGTTTTGGATCTAAATCCTGATCTCGTTGCGGATTTTGTCGAAAAAGGTGCAAAAGCCGCACAAAGCCCTGCCGAACTCATGCGCGATTGCGATGCGGTGATCACCTGTTTGCCGTCACCAGCGGCCTGCGCCACAGTGGTCGAAGCAATGTTGCCCGAAGTAAATGACACGAAAATCTGGATGGAAATGTCCACTACCGAAGTGTCCGAGGTCAAACGCCTTGCGGAATTGGTTGCACAAAAAGGCGGATCAGCGATTGAATGCCCTGTATCGGGCGGGTGCCATCGCGCCGACACCGGTAATATTTCGATCTTTGCAGGCTGCGACCGGCCCACATTTGAACGGATGCTGCCAATTCTAACAACTCTTGGGCGCCGGGTTTTGCACACAGGCGAAATCGGGTCAGCATCGACCCTCAAGGTCATGACAAACTACCTTGCGACCGCAAATTTGCTGACCTGCTGTGAAGCATTGGTGACAATGAAAGCCGCAGGTATTGACCTTAACACGACCTATGAAGCGATGAAGATCAGCTCGGGCACGTCATTTGTACATGAAACCGAAAGTCAGGTTATCTTGAACGGATCGCGCGATATTTCGTTCACGATGGACCTTGTAAAAAAAGACATCGGCCTGTTTCAAAAGCTAGCCGAAGACGCCAATATTCCGTTGGAAATCAGCCCTTTGATGGTGCAAATTTTCGACGATGGAATCGCGAAATACGGCGACCGCGAACTGTCACCAAATATTATTCGTCGCCTCGAAGACGCGACGGGTTTGGATGTGACTGCGCCGGGATTCCCGCTGGAACTGACGGACGATGAACCAGAAGAACAAGGCTACGAAGTTATACCAACAGGGTTAAGCAAACCCGTTTTAGCGGAGTGATTAGATGACACATCAAAACATGGACCACTGGAAAGAGCGCGCGGACCTTGCCGCGACATTCCGCTGGGCTGCCCGGCTCAACATGCACGAAGGCGTTGCCAATCACTTTAGTCTTGCGGTGAATGATGATGGCACGCAATTCCTGATTAACCCAAACCAAGCCCATTTTGCGCGCATCAAAGCATCTGACCTGCTTTTGCTGGACGCCAATGACCCGAATGTTCTGGATCAACCTAACGCGCCCGACCCAACCGCGTGGGGCCTGCACGGATCATTGCACCGTTTGTGTCCCCACGCACGCTGTGTCATGCACACCCATTCGATTTGGTCGACTGTGTTGGCCTGCCTCGCCGATAGCACCCTGCCCCCAATCGATCAAAACACAGCGACATTTTATAACCGTTACGTGATCGATCAGGAATTTGGTGGTTTGGCTTTCGAATCCGAAGGCATCCGCTGCGCTGAAATGCTCTCGGACCCCGCGAAAAAAGTCATGATCATGGGCAACCATGGCGTCTTGGTCATTGGCAGCGATGTCGCTGACACATTCAACCGCCTTTATTACTTTGAACGTGCTGCAGAGACCTATGTGCGCGCTTTGCAAACCGGGCAAAAGCTGCGCGTTCTTTCTGATGAAGTCGCGGAAAAAACAGCCAAAGAATTAGATGATTATCCCGGCCAGGCAGAGGCCCATTTGGCCGAAATCCGCGCCATCCTTGATGATGAAAAAAACACCTACGCTAATTAACGCCAACCTCCATATCACGAGATCAAGACCATGATGAACACGCAGTTTGAATTGCAGGACAACGGGGTCATCGTACCGCTGTCTAGTGGCCCTAAATACTTTAACTATTACTGGCTCCGTGATGCGAGTAATTCCAGCATTGACCCCCAAACCCGCGAACGTATCTTTGACGTGTCTCAGCTTGCCAGCGCCCCCAAGGCGCAGGCCCTGTCGGTCAAAGATGATATGCTCGTGATCGATTGGGAAGCCGAAGACTGCCCAAGCGAGGTCCCGCTTGCACTGCTTGAAAGTGTTGCGACAACTGGCCGGGCCGCAGATGTTGCGGCTATCCCACGTAAGGTTTGGTATAGCGACCATTTGCCCAACATCCCTCGCATCCCGCAGGCAGAGGTGATCAACACAGCTGCCGGTCGCGCCGAGCTGACCCGCGCATTGATCGAGGACGGCATCGCCATCGTCACCGAAATGGAGCCAACGGAAGATTCCCTGCCCAATCTGGTCAAGGCAATCGGCCCGGTTACCCCATCGGGCGAAGGGTTGTTCTTTAACGTGCGCGTTGAAATTGAGCCAACAAACCTTGCCTTTACGGCGGGTCCGCTTGAAATGCACACCGACCTGCCCGGCGAAGAAGCGGCCCCAGGCGTGCAGTTCTTGCATTGCCTTGAGAATACGGTCGACGGCGGCCTTTCACTGTTTTTAGACGGCGTCGCGGTTGCGATGGCGCTTAAAGAAGAAGATCCAGACGCGTTCGACATGCTTGCGGCACATAAGATTCCGTTCTTTTATCGGCACGATAAGATTGATTACCGGTCGCATCAGCGTGTGATCGAAACTGATCAGGACGGCAATGTCACCGGGGTGACTATTTCTCAGCATCTTCAGGACAACATGGATCTGCCCCAAGACCTTCTTGATCGCTATTACCCGGCCTTCATCAAGTTCATTCGCATGATGCAAGAAGACCGGTTTTTGCTGAAATTCAAATCCGAGGCCGGAAATTGCGTGGTGTTTGATAACCACCGGATCGTCCACGGGCGCGAAGGCTATGTCGCCGACAGTGGCAGTCGCCATTTGCGCGGGTGCTACACCGACCGCGCCGCGATGCGCAGCACCTACCGGATTGCATCGAAATCTGCATAAAAAAACGGCGCGGGGATCAAACCCCGCGCCGCATCTTTTTGAATTTATTGATCTATTTACGCCACGAACGGCGGGCGCACCTTTACCTCAAGATAATCTTCTAGACCAAGCATCCCACCTTCGCGGCCATTGCCAGACTGTTTATAGCCACCAAAAGGTGATCCATAGTCAGGTCCGCGCCCGTTGATCTGGATCGTTCCCGCACGCAGTTGACGCACGACACGCGCAGCGCGCTCTGGGTCACTTGTCTGCACATATGCGGCCAATCCATATTCTGTGTCATTGGCCATGCGGATGGCGTCTTGTTCTGTATCAAACGGCGTGATCACCAAAACCGGACCAAAGATTTCTTCGCGTGAAATCCGCATATCGTGATCCACATCACAGAAAATCGTAGGCTTCACGAACCAGCCTTTGTTGATCCCGTCAGGACGCCCAAGACCACCGACCAAAACCCGTGCGCCTTCGTCAATCCCCATTTGGATCATGGCCTGCACCCGGTCATATTGGATTTTATCGAACAAAGGCCCGATGTGGTCGCCCTCTTGCGTTGGATCGCCAACTTCTTGTGTCAAGGCGACAGATTTCGCGATCTCGAGCACATCATCATAGCAGCTGCGTTCCACCAAAAGGCGCGTGGGCGCGTTGCATGATTGGCCCGTGTTATAAAAACAGCCTTCGACACTTTCCTTAATCCGCTTGTCCAAATCAGCGTCGGCGAAAACAAGGTTAGGTGACTTGCCACCCAATTCGAGCGTCACGCGTTTGACGGTGTCAGCCGCATCCTTTGATACAGCTGTGCCCGCGCGGGTGGACCCGGTAAAGGACATCATCGCAATATCAGGATGGCGCGACATTGCAGACCCAACCGATGGCCCATCACCCTGCACAAGGTTGAAAACACCAGCGGGATAGCCAGCGGCATCCACGATTTCAGCATAGATTTGCGCAGACCACGGCGTGTGCTCTGAAGGTTTTAGCACGCAAGTCGCCCCAGTTGCCAAAGCAGGCACAACCTTAAGCGCAATTTGGTTAATCGGCCAGTTCCACGGTGTGATCAGACCGCAAACACCAATCGGTTCATGGCTGATGATATCGCCATTGTACAAGATTTCTTCTTCGTCCAAAGTTTCAAGCGCCGTAATAAAATGATCCAAGTGGCCCAAGCCCGCGTCGGCTTGCACACCCAAAGACATCGTCGCTGGCGCACCCATTTCTGCGGTCATCGCCTCTGCCAGATCGCCCATTCGCGCCTCTGTTGCGACACGCAGCTTTTTCAGCAGCGCGAGGCGTTCTTCCTTAGTGGTCATTGAAAACGTTTCAAACGCACGTTTGGCTGCTGCCACCGCGCGATCGACATCTTCGCTATTGCCCATTGATACCGTCCCGATTTGGGCTTCGGTCGCGGGGTTCATGATGGGCATTGTTGCGTCAGACGCCGGGTCCACCCATGCGCCATCAATATAGAATTTATTCAGTGTCAGCATATTGCGTCTCCTAGTGGGTAATCGGTTGTTGTGCCATTTCGAGGTGAAGCGCGTCGCCCGTATAGGGCATATCGGCGATTGCCTCATCGTTGAGTTCCAACCCTAAACCTGGGGTCGTTGGGGGAATAATGTAACCATTGTCCCACGTAATTTCGCCTTTCACAGAGGACATGTAGGGACCATCAAATGTGCCAATGCTTTCCAAGATCAAAAAGTTCGGACTGCATGACGCGATTTGGATATTCGCTGCGGCAACAATGGGACCACAATAGAGATGCGGCGCAATTTGCACCGACCGCGTTTCTGCCATCCCGGCGATCTTCTTGGCTTCCAGAAGCCCCCCAACCCGGCCCAAATTGATCTGCAGGATGGAGGCCGCGCTCGTTTCTATCATCCGTGCGAACTCATGTTTGGTGCAAAGCCGTTCGCCAGCGGCGACGGGAATAGATGTGAATGCCGCGACCTGCGCCATGTCTGAGGGGTTTTCCGGCGGTAGCGGTTCTTCGAACCAAAGCGGATCGAACGGTTCAATCGCACGCGCCATACGTTTGGCACCAGACACCGTAAACTGCCCATGCGTGCCAAAAAGTAGGTCCGCGCTGTCACCAACCGCCGCGCGGATCGCACGGCAAAAGCCAACGCTCAGTGTGATATCTTCCAGCCGAGGCTGCCGCCCATCATAGATCGAAAATGGACCCGCTGGGTCAAATTTCAGCGCGGTAAACCCCTGCTCGACCATTTCAGCCGCGATCTGAGCCGCGATGTCTGGATCATTGTAGGCATTCGGCGTTGATGGATCGGGATAGACATCACCGGACGGCGGATAAATATAGGAATAGCTGCGCAAGCGATCATGCACGCGCCCGCCAAGCAATTCGTAAACAGGCTTATCCGCAGCCTTGCCGACGATATCCCAACACGCCATTTCCAGACCACTAAAGACACCCATTACAGTGACATCGGGGCGCTGCGTAAAACCGGCCCCGTAAGATTTGCGAAACAGTTTCTCAATATGATGGGGGTCGGCCCCGTCAAAATGGCGCCCGAACATATCGCGGGCCATCGCACAGCATAGATCCGGGCCGAATGTCGCGTTATAAATCTCGCCGACGCCAGTGATCCCGCAGGCGGTGGTCAGGCGGACAAAGATAAAATAGCGCCCACCATGGCGCGGCGGCGGGTTTCCCACGACAAAGGTTTCCAGTTTTTCGAGCTTCATCATGCGTCCTCTAGGATAAGTGCGGCGGCGCGTAGCGCCAGCATCATTGTTGGCGCATTTGTATTGCCTGAGGTGATATTAGGAAAGGCCGAAGCATCTGCGACACGTAAACCAGACACGCCGTGGACACGCAATTTTTCATCCAAAACAGAATCTTGCGCGGTGCGGCCCATCCGGCAAGTACAGGTTGGATGATAGACGGTGGACGCGCGGTTCTGAAAGTCTTGCAACAGGCCCGCATCATCCATTTGCATCAAATCTGGGGCTTTGGCCTGCGTCGTCACCGCGCGCAGGCTTGCGGTGCGCGCAAACCCTTGAAGAACTTTGCCCGCCGCAATTGCTGCCGCCTTGTCGCCGTCAGTTTCTAATGAATTTGGTTGAATGATCGGCGCGTCTTGCGCATGTGGCGATGCGATCTCAACGGTTCCCGAGCTTGTCGGGCGGCACGGTTGCGCGGAAATTTGGTAACCTGGCGTCGCATCCACGGTCACATCGCCAGATGCAGATAGCCCATAAGACACGGGGTTAAAGTAAAGCTGCACATCCGGCACAGCACTATCCGGGTCAGTACGAACAAAACCGCCCACTTGGTTCACGGGCACCGCGAGCGGTCCCTTCCGTGTCAGTAAATATTGCAGCCCGGCACGTAATCGCCCAAACCGGCGCCCAAGTACGTTGTTGAGCGTCGGGGTACTCGCTTGAAACTGATATGAAACGGCCAGATGGTCCTGCAAACCGCGCCCAACCCGGGGCAAATCATGTATAACGTCGATACCGTGCGCGCGCAGCACCTCAGCCGGACCGAGCCCAGACAGTTGCATCAATTTCGGCGAATTGATCGCACCCGCGCAGAGTATCACCTCTTTGCGGGCTTTCGCAATTTGCGACACGCCACGTTGTTTCAACGATACCCCCGTCACGGCGCGCCCATCTAAGACCAAGCGATCAACTTCGGCATGGCGCTTGATATGCAAATTCGTGCGACGCCGCGCGGGTCGCAAAAACGCATCAGCAGAGGACCAACGAAACCCATTGCGTACGGTGCTCCGGTAGTAGCTAACGCCGTCTGCGTCAGGCGCGTTCAAATTCGCGATAACCGGATAGCCAGCATCGCCCGCGGCATCGAGGAATACCTTCGAAAACGGCGACATCTGATCGGTCAGGTCTGTTACATGAATTGGGCCATTACCCCGGGTCTGACGCCCGGCACCTGGCATTTTCGTGTGGGTTTCAGCGGCATCATATACCGCGCGCACTGCATCCCAGCCCCAACCACGCGCCCCTGCCGCCTCCCAATCGTCGAAATCTCTGGGCAACCCACGCATATAGGTCATCGCGTTGATGGAGCTAGAGCCGCCAATGAGCTTGCCGCGCGGCCAAGATATCGCGCGCCCGTTCAGACCGGGATCGGGGGCCGTCTGGTACCCCCAATTCAACGCTGGGTTGGCCACATTGATTGCATAGCCCAACGGAACTTTGACCCAAAACCGGGCGTCGCTGCCACCACTTTCTAAAAGCAACACAGTATGCTTGCCGCAAGCGCTTAGCCGATTGGCCAAAACGCAACCCGCAGATCCCGCGCCAACGATAACATAGTCAAATTCCAAGTGCTTCATGGGGTCAGCCCGTGTTTCTAGGGGGCCAATTTGCAGCTATTTTCCCGATGACTTCAAACAAGCACTTTTGCGCCTAAGGGGTGGTTTTCGTTAATCACAAAGACTTGAAGGGTAAGCCAGTTTCGTGCATCGTAACGTACGGATCGACAGGAATTATCGCGATGAGAAAACTCCCGCATGTGACTTGGCTGCGCACATTTGAGGCAGCAGCGCGGCATAGTTCATTCGCAGCCGCAGCAGACGAACTACACCTCACCCCAGCCGCGGTAAGTCAGCAGATCAAACTGCTGGAAGAAACATTGGAAATGAAGCTATTCAAACGGCTTCCGAAGGGCGTTGAGCTGACTGATATCGGGCAGGCCTACGCGCAGCCGGTCCGCGCGTCCTTTGTAGATCTGCAAACAGCGACAGAGGGGCTTTTTCAACCCAAACGGAAAACGACACTGCGAGTGCGTGCATCGATTTCTTTTGGGGTGTTGGTTTTAGCACCACGTCTAGCAGATTTTCGCGCGCTCCACCCGGAAATAGACATCATCTTATCGACGACCGTTTGGTCGGACCGGATGAACGATGCAACAATCGATATTGATATCCGCTACGGCGGAGGCAATTGGCCAGAGCCAAATATTTGGTCGCTGGGGGATGGTCAGGCCTCGCTCGTTTGCAACCCAGCCGAGGCCGCGCGTTTGCAACGTGATCCAGCACTTTTAAAAGATGCTGATATCGTTCCGATTATTGGATCGGAAAATGACTGGACGCTCATGTTTGAAGAATTAGGCGTTGAATGCCCGCCGCCGCCTGCTTGGATGCCGGTCGATTCATCGGTTGTGGCACTGGAATTGATCGCCAGCGGACGCGGCGCCGCGATCGTCAACACGATGTTTTCGCGCCGCTATATAAAACGCGGCCTCTTAGCAGAGCCATTCAGGCAAACGTTAGAAACGCGCAATAATTTCTACATCGTCGCGCAGCCTGACCCAAAAAAACAACCGCATATCGCTAAATTCCATGAATGGCTCGCGACAATAATTGCCTAGACAAACCCGATCGACAGATCGTTGATTTGTTCTCTAGCTGCGCAAACGACGCTCAAAATTTAGTGTTTTACGAACGAAGCTGCCCCCCCCGCCCCTGCATATCGGCAAAAAACAAATCTGGGTTGTTATTGAGCTTGGCATGTTTTCGCACGCCCATGCGGCGGCCCGCCAACCCAAATGCCTTCGCGACCAAGGTCCTATTCGTTGGGAACAGATCCGAACGAGTTTGTGCCCGGACAGGTTTTGATGGGGCAGATTTTCCCTTTGCTTTCGCCACAGGTGCGCCACCCGGCTTTGGCCTTTTGGGTGCCCACGCGTCATAGGCCTGCATGATTGCGTCAACTTCATCATTGGACATGACATCTACGATTTCGTTTTTGCTGGGAACGAAACAGTCAAAAAGAATTCCGCCCTCTCGCCCTAAGAACTCTGTGGCCAGATCAGCATTTGTTTGCGCCACATCGTCAAGGATCGCGCCACGCATCGTGTCGGTTAATAGATCCAAACGGGGCGGTGGCAGGCTCTTCTTTTGGCGCAACTGCGTCACATTTAGCCCCGCTGCTTCAATGAAGTTAAAGTAAGCATTCCGGTCGGACCAATCATGGCTATTGAGCCTACGGATGAAATTCACATGCGCCGTACCAAATGGGAATCTATTTTCTTGCCGTGGTTCGGGACGCGGCAAATCGGCATGTGAATCTAGCTGAGTTAACGCCAGAAAATCACTAACAATATCGCCATCCTTCAGCCGTTTCCTGTCATAAATACCGATGTGTATTTTTGATTTATCAACGACAGCTCCCACAGTTTCATGCGCCCATAGTAGTTAAGCCGGCTGCGGGTTTGATGCGTTTTGAGCCAGTCTTCAATCGGCTGTGCGACCCGCCCCACCGCGCCACCAGCCACAAATTCTGCGTATTGCGAATTCGCCCAATCATCCTGACGGCGCAGATAAGTCACCATCTCAACATCGTAGTCCGAAAAATGGCGCGCGAGCTCTATCGCATTTGGGTTTAAGAAATACGCCTCAGATGACAGAATAACCGTGTGTATTTTGCCGCCGGCAAGTGCAAGCGTCGCGTCGATATGGTCTTTTAGTCGCGATTTTTGCTGCACAGCCTCGGGAACAAACTGCGCATGCCCCGCCTGTTTATGGGGGGCGTGCTTTCTGCCAGAATAGCCCGACTTCGGGGACGTAGACACCAGCGCGCAATAGCGCAGCCCGGTTCTGTTCCAGGAAATGCTGAATAAAGGTCGATCCGGTCTTCGTCGATCCAATATGGATGATAAGCCGTGGTTTTTGTGCGATATCTTGGCTGAGGACAACGGCATCATTGTCAGTTGTCACAAGATCATTGCGCGCGTAAAGCGATAATGCCTCTTGGAACTGGCGTTCGGCGGCATCCTCCGGAACGCGAAGCATTTCAGCGATGTAGTCGGACTGGGGGATTTTTGACATATCTAACGTAGGTTGCACAAACTCAAACCGTCCGCTCAAGACCGCCGCAAAGACAAGCGGATAAGCATTATTTGCCTTTAAGAAATCTTTGAGTTGCTTGGGCTCGGGCGACACATCCGTTGCCTTTATAGCAGTCCGCACCAGTAGCCGTTGCAATCGCTCAAACAACTCTTTCTCACCAACTGCACCCGTTTCACGTCGGACGGTACTTATGGCAAAGCCAGTCACAATTAGATTCAAAAACTGCGTAACTAGGTACCGAGAAACATCAAATAATTTCGATTTTCGGTCCAAAGCGCCACCGTCATGAAGCAAATCGACAAGAGATTCAAAGTTCGCCACCTGATATTCAACGTCCTTCAACGTCTTTTTACGTCTAGCGGTCGAATCCTCTCGTACCCGATACACAAACCCCTCGCTGTCAATGCTCGACAGATACTTTGCGCGCAAAAGAGCCTTCAATAGGAAGGGTTTTTCTTCCCATTGCGGCGTTAAGAACCGTATGTCTTGTTCGAGTAGGAACTGTCTGCGATACAGCCAATTCCAAAAATGGCGGCCTTGAATAACTTCAGTTTGTTCCGCAAACGTTTTTCCATGAAACGGCACATTAAAGGCTTCTTCGCACCAGTCGCGACGCATCCCGACCTTTTCTCCCTGCGCATTTTCAAGCCGTTCAAAGAGTTTGCGCCCGCGCACCATATCGGCACCATCGTCACAGGCCGCGTTGTACACATCCTCTAAATGCGATTTCGAAGCCAAGATATCATCAGAATCGAGGAACTGAATGAATTCCCCTCGCGCGGCATCAATACCCTCGTTGCGGGCGAATCCTTGGCCAACATTTTTTTCCAGAACAATTGACCTAATCCGCGGATCATCTGCCGCATGCCGGTCGATAATGGCTTGGCTTCCATCAGGGCTACAATCGTTTATGGTGATAATTTCGATGTCTTCAAGCGTTTGGCCGCGGATAGAATAAAGACATTGGTTGATGTATTTCTCGACGCCATAAACGGGCAATATGACGGAAACCTTTGGCTTTTCGGGGGCGTGGGTATGCTCGCAAGGCATCTTTACGGGCCGGTTTTTATCGATGAAATCAATTGCGTCTTCTACCAAACTTGGCGTCGCGCAGCCGGGAACATTGTAGAGCGTGTACCAGATGTAGAAGAAATAAAAGACTTCCTCGAGCCCACGCTTGCGGTGTCGGTGCGGGATGGTTTGGCGGTCATCCGTCAGCCCCCATCCGGCATAGAACGGAGCACCAAAGCAGATAACTTCTTTTCCAGCAAAAAGCGCCTCGAGCCCCATTTGGGACGTTCCAACATAGACTTTGTCAACGCATTCGAACAGGCTAAAGGGGTTCACTGGATCGCGCAGAATACGAATGCGTCCAACGTCTTGGAGATGATTATAATAGCCAACGCGTTTGCCCTTTTCCCAATGCGTATCTGGGTGGGTTTTGATCAAAATCTGGGACGTCGGGTTTTCGTGAATGGCTGCCCAAAGCATCTTTTCAAAGTCACGTTCTGTTACTTTTCCATAGATTGTTGACGCATCTGCAAAGGCCTGGTCACAAACTAATACGCGGCTAATATACCCATCCGACATTGTGGGCTTAACAATAGGCTGGGAGTTATATTTCGATATTTTTTGTTCTACGATCCGCGTCATTGCCGCACTTGCACGGCTGAATTCCTCTGCCGATAGCTCTATTTCGCTATTCATGCGGTTAATCAATCGATTAGGATAATCGGCCATAAAATAGTGGGCGATGTCATCATAAACATATCCCAGACATGCCATGTTCGGTTTGCCACTTTTGAAAGATTCAGACCAGCTATGTGAACTAGCCAAAAAACCCTGTTCATAAAGGATTAATTTGTTGCCTGCCTGAAACGACTGAAGTGCGCGCACCCCACCCTTATGGCTGTGCTGGGGGTCTTGATAGACAGTGCCCAGAAACATGTAGTTTGATCCACTCCCAAAGGTCGCATCGTCAAGACAGTTTGCATTTGGGAATAGCGTACGCAGGTTCGCACCGTATTTTTTTGTCAGCGTGTCGCGTGTCTGACCGATGTTCCACTGCGCATATCTGTTTTCGATCATCCAGGCACGAAAATCGACTTCTGCGTTATCATGCCCTTCCTTTTGCGCAAGGCGCAGATAGTCGTCAAATTTTTCAAATGCAATTTGGTTTTCTTTGGACATCGTGATCTCAGCTTATTGGTGCGGGGTTAGCCGTTCAGCAATGCGGAAAGCGCGTGTTGTGCGTTGGCTTCGATGGTGGTTGGTCCGTTTTCGACAGCAGCTCTAAACATGTTTTTCCACGCATCAAACACGACCATATTTGAATAAAGCGTATCAAACCGTTGCTTTGAGGCAGCTCCCATTTTGAGCCTGAGCGAGTCGTCAGACATGAGTTCATCAAGGCATTTTGCAAGGCACCCGGTTTCAAGGCTGCGTGCGGCAAGGCGGCCATTCAGCCCATCGACAATTTGTTCGTTAATTCCGTTACATGCGGCATAGCCAACAAGCGGTAAGCCATGCGCCATCGCCTCAAGCGACGACATCGGGAATCCTTCAAACAGGGAGGGGAGAACAAAAACTTGCGCCTGTTCGAGGTGCGCATAAGGCGCATCAGAATGCCCCAGAAACCTCACCTGGCGTGCTACCCCCTTGTTTTTGGCCCGGGACTGAAGCTTTTTCAGCTCGGGCCCATCACCGAGGATATCCAAGGTCCACGCCTTGTGATGCCCCGCGATGAGCGCGAATTCGTCAATTAGGTGTGCAAGGTTTTTGCGCGGCACCAGACGCGCGACTGTCAAAACTGTCTTTGAATCGCCGCCCTTTGGATCACACGCAGTGGCCGCATGTGCCACCGTGTTTGGGATGACATCTACTTTCGATTGAAGATAATCAGGCAACCCGTCTTTGAACGCGCAAGTCAGTAGGTGTCACCGCGTGGCACCCACAAACGCGGCCTGCCTTTCTTCATCGCAAAAGACTCCCAATCGGTTCGGGAAATGCGGGTCAATATGTTCCGAAAGAACGAGCGGAACACAGATCTTTTGCGCCGCAACTGTGTAGCGCAAGAGTGTCCGGTTCATATGCAGCCCGACGATCAGATCGGGGCAAGGTTCCGCCAGTGCAATCGTCATCTGGTTGTTAGATTTCGCGTCGTCACGTTCAGCGAGGTGATGCAGCCAGATACAGCTGTTGAGCGGCCATTTAGAGGGGCCTTTTTGATCATCAAACGTGTAAATATGCACGTCGTGACCACGATCAGCCATCGCATTCGCCATTAGCTGACCAACATTTTCTGTACCGCCACGGCCTTTTGTAATCCACGGGACAATAAAGGAAATTTTCAAATGCTCATCTTTCAAAGAAGTGCTTCCTAAGAGTTCAGGGAAATAGTTACGCGGGCATTCACATCGCATCCGCAGTTTGCCCAATTCATACACAACCTATATGACATTTAATTGGTTAACACACAACTTACACAACACATCTTTTACCAATTGATCCCCCAAGATACGCGGATTTTCACCGACTGCTTCACTGGCATGCTGTAGCTTCTAACCATTGGCACACGAACTTTAGAGGGACTTGTAAGCTGTTATGAGTTCTGTCACTTCGTCATAAAACGTGACCCCGCCCGCGTTGAGTAGCAGGCCACAGTCGCAATATTCTTGGATCGTAGCTGCCGAATGCGAGACCATGATGATTTGGCTGCTCTTGAGTTTTTCTTGAAACACAGCACGGCTTTTTTTGCGAAATGTTTCATCGCCAACGGCCGTAATCTCATCAATCAGATAGACCTGAAAATTGATGGCCATACTAAGACCAAACGCAAGCCGCGCCTTCATCCCGCTAGAATAGGTCTTGATTGGCAGCCGCAGTGACGGGCCGAGCTCCGCAAATTCCTTAACATAGGTGACCACGCGCTCCGTATCTTGCCCATAGATACGCGAAACAAAGCGAATATTTTCGATTCCTGTCATGCTCCCATTGAAGCCGCCAGCGAAACCCAATGGCCATGAGACGCGTAAGCTGCGGTAAACATGGCCAGACGTCGGTGGCTCGGAACCTGCAAGCAGTCGCATCATTGTCGATTTCCCGGCGCCGTTCTTGCCCATAATTGCGACGTTGCGGTTTTCTGGGAACACGAAGGACAGATCGTCCAAGATTACTTTCCGAACACCTTTGAGGTTGTAGATTTTTGAAACACGATCAAATGCAAGCATTGCTAAAACCTCGTGCGCCGAAATAGACGTTCGCCTGCAAGCCCAATCAGTAACAACACGGTCCCAACGAGAACCGGATAGGTTTTATCTAAGACACTAGAACTGTAGTTGGGGTAAAACCCGATCCGAAACCATTCCACCAGATGCAGAATGGGGTTCCATTGCAAATAGTCTTGCGCGCGCGTGGGCAGCTGGCTTGGCACATAAAAAATGCCAGATATGAAAAACAATGGGCGCGTGAGAACCTTTTCAATCTGAATCCATGTGTCCCACAAAGACACGATCACCGCGTTCACGGTCCCATAACCGAGCCCCAATAGTGCGGTGCTTAAGAACACCAAGACAAGTTGCCCCGGACTGGCCGGAAACTGCGCCATCCCTGCCAAAATCAGCCCGGCATAGAAAATGACCATGATCACGAGGTATGTCGCTGAAATCAAGATTGCACGGGCGAGGATTGTGTCGACATCTTTGATGATTGGATAGGTGAGCAAAGCTTTATTTGCGTCAAACACAGTCATCAACTTGCCGGAGGTTTCGGTAAAGAACTGCAACGTCAAAATCCCTGTCGCAAAAAACAAGGCAAGGCTGGCGCCAAATGGCGCGTGGCGACCGACCATAGAAAACAAAATGACCAAGACGGCGACACTCGCGGTTGGTGTGATCACTGCCCATATATAGCCGAATGATGACGTCCCAAATGTGGCACGGGTTTCCCTTAGAACGAGGCTCAAAATCACCCTGATCTGGAGCGTCAGCAGCTCAGCTGTTGTCATCTGTCTCACGTGAGGTGGTCCCGCACCGAGTAGGTCAACAATGTGCCGATGCCCCATATCGCAAAGAACATAAAGCTCGCGAGCAGCGTGTTATGTCCACGTCTTGGGTATTCCGATTTTTCAGGGGTTTGCGGACGGATATGCACAGCAAGGTAACGCTGTTGGCGGTCAGCATCACGGCGCGCTTGTTCAAGTGAGCTGAGAGCGGAGGCATAGGATTGTTCTGCCAGCCTGCGTTCGACATCCAATGTCTCAAACGCGGCGAGTTGCTGTGTCACCGCCGATGTCCCTGTCCCGTCCAGTAAAACTCCACTAATTTCGTGACGCCGCCTGTCAATCTGCTCTGATAGTGCTTCGGCTTGCCTGCGTAACGCGACCAAACTGGGCGCCGTTTCATCGAGCGACTCGCGTTGGGCGGCAATGCGCGCATTTATGTCGATCAGCCGGGCCTCAAGTTCGGACAAAAGCTGAATTTCGAGCGCGGCGCTGGCCGTCGGGTCAACCAATTGTTCGAAATTCCGAAAATCGCGAATACGGTTGAGCGTTTCACGCAAACGCGCCTCTTGCAGGGCGACTTCTTCGCGCGCGAAACTCAGCGCATCTTGCCGCGCGTTCGCCGAAAGCTCGTTCACTAAGTCTTGCGTTAACTCCAGCACAACCTGCCCGATCTGTTGCGCGTGTTCAGGCGACATTGATTGGACTTCGAATTCGATAATCCCAGAGGTTGGATCAGATTGCGTATGGATAAACCGGTTCCAATATTTCACGAAATCCTCAATCGGGGCGTCGGGATCCAACCGGGTGAGAAAGTCGATATCTGAGTTGGAAAACGCCTCCCTGAGTGAAAGTCGCGCATCAACATCTTCAAGCAAGCGGCGGCTTTCCAAATATTCCAAGACGACATAGGTATCAGCCGTCGTCGATCCCGCACTTGCAAGTCCGGTCAGCGCGCCCAAACCGTCAAGCCCCGCGCTCGTCTCAATTCCGCGAATGGAAAACCCCGCGCGGGCGGCATAGCGGTCGGTTGCCACGGATGTATAATAGCTAGCCACCGCCCCAATAGGGATCAAAACGAGCACAACAAAAGATAGCCATAGCTTGTTGCGACGCTTGCGCTGTAAACTGGCGGTCTGAGATTTCTGCGCGTCTGTTTTGCTTAAGGAAACCACCTTCTGCGCTGTTTGGGTGGGTTTTGCATCTGTCATTTCTTAATCCCCCTAAGCTGCATTGAAGATATCATCAGCATCCTCAGACACTTGCGAAACCATTTCCCCTGCGCGCCGGATTTGCGTTTATCTTTTAGCATTTCGAGCGTTTCTTCTGGCCCAACAAAACACCCTGCATCGGCGTCATAGTAGCGCGGATAGGTAAACAAAGCGCCGTAGATCAAACCATCTAATGACAGATGTTTTACCCTTCGCGGTGCCGGCAGCGTATCCGTTGTCAGCCCCCAGCCCGCATAGAATGGTATCCCATGACAGGTGACAGGAATTTCACGCACAAGCGCTTCAAACCCCATCAAAGATGTCATCGTATGTACCGCATCAATCTGGGACAGTAAATGATCTGGTGCGATGTCGCGCATGAGCGTTTCATCACAATATGCAGCAAAAGGTTCTGCCTCGCGCAGCCGATCCCGCAGCCCAGCTAAGACGTCCGGATGCGGTTTATACACGATATAATCATCCGGGCATCGCGCGCGGACGCGTTGCAATAACGCAAGGTTCGTTTTGATATCAGGGGAGCCATATTCCAGCGATGCATCCGTTTCCACCTGACCGACGACCAGCACGACAGGTTTCTTGGTGTCCGGGCGCGTCCAGCCACGGCCCCCAGAATTATATTTGCTAATCCCATCCGCGATCAGGTTCTGGCGAAGCTGCCGCGCGCGCGCTATCTGGCTTTGCGTCAGCTCTTGCGTGTTGAGGGTATTTTCGAGATCCGAAGGTCGCGTTGCGTCAAAATAGATTCCTGTCTTGTCAATCACCAATGACAAGGGGCGGATCAGGTCGGCCCCCAACCCGGCAGATCGTAAAAAACCGTCTTCAATCCGCAATGCACCAGCGGGCGCGTCAGCCCGTCCCCAAACGGCAACTGTTTCGGACCCTTTGGCTTTTCGCGCAAATCGCACAGCAGTGTCGGCGAAGAACTGTGGTAGAAATTGACGCTTCCACGCCGAAAACCCAATCGCTGTGACCTGTTCGGGGAGTTTATGACGCATCTGTCTTTGGTGCGCGATATGGGTAATGGCGCCTTCGGCCTCGCATATCTGGCCCGTGATAGGGTCCACATAGCGCACATAGCGGATTAAGGCAGCATGGACGAGCTGGGCCAAACTCGCCGCCACACGCCGATCAGGCGCGGCAAGCGCGTCATGCGTCAGCCCCCAACCGGCATAAAACGGCATCCCGAACGTGTGCACGGGTTTCCCCCAGATCAACGCCTCAAACCCGACCTGCGAGGTGACCGTATAGACGGCTTTGGCCTGCGATATCAGCGAAACCGGGTGACAGTTTTCGGCAATCACGTGCACACGGTCAATCTGCGCGAGGCGATCGGGATCAAAATGGCTTTTGGCAGCGTTGGTAAACACATCGGGATGAAGTTTCACGACAACGTCAACATCGGGGTTATCGGCAAGCGCGCGCTGCAGCATCGTGTCAAAACTATCCGCCTTAGCCCAGCCATACCGGATCGACAGATCGCCCCGAACTTGGTCAACAACCAATACATATTGCGTGGGCAATGGGCGCTGCAGCTCTGGGGCTGCGTTATATTTAGATACGCGACCGTCGCGCCATAGCTGCGACAGGGCTTGCGCGCGGGCCTGTTCATCGCGCGATAAGGGGGCCGCAATCAACCCTTCCAGCTGCGATGGGGTTGAGGCATCATAATGAACACCGAGATCATCGATGGCGATTGAAATCGCCGGATCACGGCGGCCTACCGACCGCAAAAACCCATCTTCCAATAAGAGCGCGGTGGCGTTTTTTTGCTTTGCGATATCGACCGCGCGGCGACCTGACCATTTTCGACCCCAGCCAATGTAGCGTTCAGCGCGCGTTGGGATCAGACGGCTATGAAATACAGGCGCGCGACCGAGCGCACGCGCGACCAACGGATCGTCGCAAAGGTCCATAGAGGTAGCCAAGTCGCCATGGGCACCGGGCAACAGGCGTTTTGCCATCATACGCAGCCATTGCCCCGCCTTTGCCAAGCGCCTGTAGGTCAAAGCAATCGGGTGACCGCGGTTCATGCGCTGATGATCCGCCGGATTAGCGGCTTCATGAATATCTGTTGGCATATATCATGGGTCTTTTTCAGACCTCCTGCGTATATTTGCGAAAGGTGTATCGCGTTGATAGATCGCTTTTAGCTGCGGCGGGGTAAGCAATGGTAAACACGCTGAGGGCCACCCTTCTCTCTTTTCGACACGGTATTCCAGCTAGGTGATCGGCCATCTAATTTCCCAAGTTGTTGACGCTATTGGCGCTGCTCACGACCGGCGACATCAAAGTGGTCACAAATTTGCGGAATTCACTGGCGTCAGCCGTGGCGACATAAACGATATCGGTCTCGTTAAGCAAAAACTGATCCGCAAGGATAAACGCATCGGCGCGCGCGAAATCGACACGGTAGACCTGCGGAGTTTCGTTCAGATTACGGGCCCGCCGAAACACAAACACGGCGTTTGGGGCTGCCTGCATATCATTCAGCCCGCCGACCTCGGCCAAAAGGTCAGACAGTGTCGGACGCGCGATATTTAAAGCGATGTTGCCACTATTTGACACAGCACCATAAACGGCATAGCGCCGTGGAATATTACGTATCTGTACCGTATCCCCAGGCAAGATTACGATATTATTTGCCGAATGGCCCGCCACCTGGTCCATTCGAACGCTACCGGAATGCGACCCGCGCGAGACCGAAATTTCGGTCTCCCACAAGGGGTTTGGACTGCCGCCCATCTGCGCCAGAAGGGCCATGAGGCGTATCCCCTGTGCCGGAATATCCGCCCTGCCCGATGTCGTGACATCCCCTAACACGGTCACCGTCCGTGCCGCCGTGTCGAGGATGCGGACACTGATCTCAGGGTCGATTGCTTGGCCTTGGTATTTCTCAAGCAGCACTTGGCGCACCCGAGAGGTGGTGAGCCCCGCAACATTGATACGCCCCGCATAGGGGACCTCTACCGTGCCCGCATTCGAAACTTCGAACGACAAAACCGTTTCGCGATTTCCGGAAGAGGCAAAAAGACCGTCATTTGCAGTCTCCCAAATCCGCAGTTCAATAACATCTGCGACGGAAATACGCTCGTGATCAACTAAAAAGCTTTGATCCAGAAACCCGCGCGGAAACCGACCACCAGAATAGGTCGGGGGCACCGTCGTAGCGCTCACATTGATCAGATCAAATGCAACCAGTGCCGGATCGGGATCACTTTCGGAAGCGGCACCTGCGACAATTGCATCTGCAGAAGGGCCAAATGCTGGCAAACTTGCGCAGCCGGAAAGCAAGAGCAGCAAGGCACCATGGCCAAGATAAGACATGCTGTATTTTCTAGGTTGCGCATGCCCCATCAATTAGGTCCAACTGGCATGCTTAGTTTGGATAACTCGTGCTCAAGCTTCTGCGCAATTGCGTCAACAGCGACGTTGCGGCCGCTTTCACGGTAAAAGTCGCCGGGAAGCAACGCGCGCGCGCGCACGGACCGTCTAAACGCATCAAAATTTGCCTTGGGTTTTGCTGCCCGCGATTGCATGAAATTTGCGATTGCCGACGGCTTTGTCCCGGTGGTGACGAGAGCGTCGTGTCGGTAAATCGCATCCCCCAACACCAAAATCGGAACACCATGGTGCAGTGCCGAAAACGCGGAAGTGGAATTGATCACGATCATACCAGAGGCGTGTCGCGTCACCTCTCCGATCGCCCCTGCTCCCAAAGTCATCACGCGCCGCGCCAAACCAAGCGCACGCGCATATTTCGCAATGAGGCGCCGCGTTTGGCCGGCATTCCGGTCCAAAGGATGAAGCTTGAAAACAACGGTTTGCTCTGTTGTGCTTTCGCGCAAAGCCAAAAGCGTTTGCTTCACCAGCTTTTGGTTCGTCCAACCTCTGGCAGAATACCTTATCTGACTGTCTTCGGGCACTTGCAGCGTGACAAGAATGTATTTTCCCTTTAGCCGCGTCTGCAGTTTTTTCAGCTTTGTCAGAATCTCATGTTTCACGCATGCCCGTGAGGTCAAATGTTTTCCCCACGACATAGCCAATCGCCCGCCCCCTTCACGTTTTCGATGAAACAGGGCCTTTTCGGCTGGGGCCGCCTTTAGATCGCGCACAAGGTAATAGATCGCAGCCCAAATTCGTAGCGCAGATTGGGATGACGGCATATCCAATGGCTCTGGCAGCGTCGCGGGATTGATTTGTTCGGGCGTCCAGCGACAAAGCGGTGAGCTATCGTTATTGCCGCCAATCTCGCAAGTGATGTAGCCAGAACGTAGATACCCTTCCTCCAGACAAATCACAGGCACGCCATAAAGCGAAGCAACCTGTCTGGCCGCAAAGTGCATTGGTCGCATCGCGCCAAATACGACAATAAAGCTGGGCTTGTTTTGAACCATCTCAGCACGCAGCCAATCTGACCATTCTTTTTTGGCACCGCGAAAATACGTGTAGTCACCACGTGTAAAGATTTTGTCACCTGCATTGAAAACGACGCGCCTCACTGCAAACCCTCGCGACGCAAGCCCGCTATGCAGCTCTTGAAAAAAGGGGCCGACAGGCCCCTGCAACAAGAGCACATGCGGTGCACGGGTATCTAAACGATGAAACATTAGGACCTCATCCGTGCGTCATAGTGTTTCAAAAGAGAACAGAGTTGCGTAGTCAAATTTCCAAACCCTAGTTAGTATTGATATTCAAAACGTTGGCACGCTAACTTACGGCACCGTCAAACATCACAACCAGCAACCACCCTATAGGTTCATCATTCATCTTTTGATTGCAACCCCTTGATTGCAATGCTGGATATAGACGACGTGTCGGGCGCAGCACCGAAAGAGTAGCTAATTGTGACTAATCTTTTACCGAACATGCTTAATAAATTGATAAAACGTCGGAAATTTTAGCGCTTCGGGAATGCGCGTCTGTTTATATTGATAAGAAAGCAACGGCGAAATATCGCGCAATAGTTGAACAACTTCTCAAATGACCAGGTGGATTTTTCTGCGGCAATACGTCCGCTTAGTCGGGCATAAGGTTACGAAGACATCCCCGTGACCGACGTACAAAATTCCGCATAGGACATGGAAGAACCTCAAGCCACCGCAAATACGTTTGCAAAAATTGGAATGGCGGACAGACTGGGACAGCGCAGTGTAGTTCACAAGCGCAAGCTCTTGACCGGTCTGACAAAAAGGACAGAACGCATTGCTATTTTTGACCCGCGCACTGGTTTGTGGACGTGCGATCCGCTATTCTGTTCGTTGCGCTACACGGTTAATAAATTTGGCAAACTTTCGACCACAAACGCGCGTGCTACTTGGAGGCTCAGTTGAAGAAGCAACATCTTTATTTTCATATTGGCGCTCCAAAGACGGGGTCATCGGCCCTGCAAGGGCTATTATCATGCAACGTAAAAACCCTTGCTCAGAGTGGTGTTTCATATCCTTTCCCTGAAACTGCAGGAATCGTTTCATCAGGTTTTTGCACGGGCAACCTAGTTCACAAGACACAAAGGCAAGCTGCCAAAGACGCCAATACAGAATTGAACCCTTTGCATTTGCTGCCCCATTTTGAGAAAATCATTCGGCGTGGTGCCGCTGACGCAGATCAAGACAAAGTTGTTTTCAGTTCCGAATCTTTATCCGTTTCACAATTCGAATTGACGAGCGCGCTATTCCGAAATCTTATGGCCGACTACGACGTGACGCTGATAGCATTTGTACGCGACGTCTATGACCGGACAATTTCTTCATGGAAACAAGGCGCTAAGACAGGGCGGCCGGTCCGCGCGTTTGATGCGCATGTTACGGGCGTCCTAGAGTCGCCCTCGCGCGCGCCCTATGAGAACTTGGAATGCCTTATATCGTCGGGCTTTGACGTTCGCGTCATCAACTATGATGTTCACCGCAAGAACATCTTTCCATCTTTACTGCGTGAAATCGGCCTAGATGCAACTAAGCTACAATTAAGTGACCCTACAAATCGACCAAGCAACGCTTCGATTACTTATGCACAGGCCGATCAAATTGTGGCGACAGGCAATCACGTTGGCTCGCCATTATTGAAAGCGATGCTCATTCGGCGGCATTGTGCAGAACCCGGCCTTCAGCCTGACCCCTATTTTAGAGAAATTGATCGTATGTTGCTCGGCTCATTGTCTCAATCGCTTGCTGCACTGAATAGTAAACTACCCGACGGTGAACAACTGCGCACGCAACTACGCGATTATGACGATACAGGTAACGACAAATATCGTATGGAAGACCTTAAACCGATTCTTGAGACGGTGCGCGAAGCAATGGAGTTGGAGCGAAACCGCCCCAAATTTAAGCCGCACAAATCGTTGCCAATTGGTTTCGATCCTTTGGTCTATTTATTGTTGAACCCCGATGTCGATGCTGCCGGGGTCGACCCTGCGAAGCATTATCTTAACAATGGCCGCTATGAAGGGCGTAAGTACTCTTAGTGATGCGCTAACGGTGAACACCTGGTGTATATGTGACCTGCGTTTTCCACCCTAAACGCGTTGGGACAGCGCCAAATAACCGTTCAAGCGCATGCAACATTGTCCCGTCGGTTGCGATTGGCTCGCTTGGGTAATCTGACCATGAAAGCCCGAGTTCAACAAACGGCCTTAGCGCGCCAGAGCGGGCCCAAAACATTGTGCCCACAGGGAAGTTAAAGGCACTTGGCAACTCCCCTACCCCCAATTGCGCTGCGATCTGTTCAGCGACATCCGAATTTTGTCCCCATCCCGGAATATGTGGATCTTCTGGGTAGACCATGCCGACACGTTCATCTGCAACCATCGCGGTAAGGGCACGGTCAATCATTGGTCCAGCCAGATCGCTGCCAAGCATATTTGAAAGCGTGAACTCCACCCAATTGGCGACCCAAAGGTCATTATTTGAAAACAAGCTTTTCTTTGTATGTACGTGCCCGATTACGTCATAGTCGCGGATCAAAGTGGGCCCAAAGCCCGTCAACATTGGTCCAATGTCCCGCCCAACATTGGGGAAAACGGCCACCTCAACGACCTGACCAGCATAATTCATTAGGATTTCGCGCGCGGTCACTGCATCGGCGTCATTGCGCACACTTACAAACAGGTCTGGTCGCTGGCGGTTCAGGTTCAGCCGTTTCAGAATATCGGCCAGTTGGCAAATGTAGTAGGCATGAACATGCAAGGCTGCACGCAGGTCAGATTTATCGCCAATGGTTTGACCGACTTCACCGCCCAAAATGACGGGAAATTTCCAACATCCATCAGGTCGGCCCAGCTGCAAGAATTTCACATAGGGGTCGTCACGTTCGCCCATCTCATGTGCCATTGCTTCGGCAAATAGGTAGGGATGAAACCCTGGCTCTGGCTTGCGCGGGTCAACACCTGAATGGATTTGGCTAAGATACGTGCGTGCGGAGGCAACGCGCGACATCGCCGCCCCGCGCGCACCAAAACAAAACTCAGGTTGAAACGCCCTTGCAGCCAAGATCGCAGCAATGTTTTTGGGGGTCGCCAACTTAGGATTCCGTTTCGCTGCTGAGCGCGCAAACCGGTTTGATGCACGCTGCGAGATTAGAAAAGCCACCCAAGACAGCAGCGTCAGGACACAAAATGCAATATAGTTCCAGAACAAGATAAACGCATAGATCGACGCCAGCCTCACTGACTTTGCGAGTGACGCCTCGACCGCGCCGGCGCTAACTCCCCCTGCCGTCTTGAGTGGATGTTGCGGCTTCTTCACTTTCAATTCCATCTCTTGGGCAATTGGCAAACGCGCCTTCACTCAATTCGTTTCACAAGGAGACCACATCAGATCAGCCTGTGTCGGCATGCCAGATTTCGCCTAAACCTGATCATTTACCAGCGCAAAATTCTGATACAAGCCTTTTGAGCGCGCGTGCCTTCTTTCGCAATCGCACAAAAATTAACGGCTTATGCTTTATTGCGCCTATCCTTTTGAGCCGATACCGTTCATTCACCTACTCGGTCGCCCCTGCGCCGACCATTTAATTGCAGTCGCTTGCCTTCTGCCTGCCGCACCAAGTTGATGATCACCATGGCTATTTCCATTCGCAAACTTTCCATCCCCGATTTGATTGTCGTCCAGCCCAAAAGGTTTGGTGATAGCCGTGGGTATTTCGAAGAAACTTGGAACAGGCGCGATTTCTTGACCGCTGGAATTGCCGTCGATTTTGTTCAAGACAACCACTCATTGTCCGAAGCCAAGGGCACATTGCGCGGCATGCACTTTCAAACGCCGCCCTCTGCACAAGACAAGCTTGTCCGCTGCACCAAAGGGGCAATCTATGATGTCGCTGTCGATATTCGCCGCGGTTCGCCGACTTATGGCGCCTGGGCAGGGGTCGAGCTGTCCGCACAGACTGGTGAACAGCTATTTGTGCCTAAAGGGTTTGCACATGGTTTTGTCACCCTCGAACCGCACACCGAAGTTCAATACAAATGTTCAGATTATTACGACCCGGCCTGTGACCGATCCATACGGTGCGACAGCTTGAACATCGATTGGCCATTGCCCGTCGCCCCGATCATTTCGGAGAAAGACGCAGCTGCACCCCCATTTGACGCGCTGATGTCTCCCTTTGATTTTGGTAGCGACCAATGAAGATTCTCATCACAGGCGGTGCAGGTTTTATCGGGTCAGCCGTGGTGCGGCTTGCCGTCGGACGTGGGCACAGCGTGGTGAATGTGGATGCGTTGACCTATGCAGCCTGTCTCGAAAACACGCGGTCCGTTGAACACTCACCTTTATACGCCTTTGAACACGCAGATATCCGCGACCGGACTGTGCTTGATCAGATTTTTGCTGCGCATGCACCTGACGCCGTCCTGCATTTGGCCGCCGAATCCCACGTTGATCGCTCAATCGATGCGCCTACAGATTTCATCGACACAAATATGACCGGCACGTTCAACATGTTGGAGGCTGCAAGGGCGCATTGGACCGCCACCGGCAAAGCAGACAGTTTTCGGTTCCATCATGTTTCAACGGACGAGGTGTTTGGCTCGCTCCCTGCTGATCCATCCACTAAATTTACGGAAGAGACAGCGTATGATCCGCGGTCTCCCTATGCCGCCTCAAAAGCGGCGTCAGATCATCTAGTGCGGGCGTGGCATGAAACATACGGGCTACCGATTGTCCTGACAAATTGCTCAAACAACTACGGACCCTACCATTTCCCTGAAAAACTTATTCCAGTTGTGATCCTGAATGCGTTGGCTGGTCGTGACATCCCTGTTTATGGAAGTGGCAATAACATCCGCGATTGGTTGTTTGTCGAAGATCATGCAGACGCCCTGCTCACGGTGCTAATGAATGGAAGGACGGGCCGCAGCTACAATATTGGTGGCGATAGCGAGCTGCGCAATATTGATCTGGTACGTATGATTTGCGAGATACTTGATGATAAACGACCCAAGAGCGAAGCCACATACGCCACGCAAATCGCCCATGTTGAAGATCGACCTGGCCACGATGCGCGCTACGCAATCGACGCGACCCGCATCCGCACAGAACTTGGCTGGAGGCCCTCTGTTTCAATCCAAGAAGGGCTTAAGAGCACTGTGCAATGGTATCTCGACAACGAGGATTGGTGGCGTCCACTTCTGAACCGAAACGGTGTTGGTACAAGGCTAGGTGTGTCAAAATGAGAATTCTGATCTTTGGCAAAACGGGCCAAGTCGCGACCGAACTTGCGCGCAATTGCCCTGCAGGCATCTCTTGCCGTTTCCTAGCGCGAACAGATGCCGACCTAGCCGATCCTACGCAGTGCGAAGCCGTCGTTTTGGCAGCGGACGCGGACGCGGTGATCAACGCCGCTGCCTTCACTGCCGTTGACGCGGCACAAACCGATGAGCAAACCGCAACAATTATTAACGGGCAAGCTCCGGGTGCCATGGCACGAGCCTGCGCTCAAAAAGGCATCCCCTTCCTACACGTGTCGACTGACTATGTCTTTGACGGTTCTGGAACAGCACCATTCGCGCCTGACCACACGACGCGCCCATTGTCGGCTTATGGCCGATCCAAACTGGCAGGCGAAGACGAAATTCGAAATAGCGGCGCGCGACATCTTATTATGCGCACAAGCTGGGTATTCTCTGCGCATGGCCAAAATTTTTTCAAGACGATGCAAAGGCTGGGCAAAAGCCGGGAAACCATCAATGTCGTGGCGGATCAAATCGGCGGGCCGACCGCAGCACATGATATTGCGAAGGCGCTGTTTATTGCAGCGAAATCAATGGTTGACGGTCACAAGGGCGGGACCCACCATTTTTCCGGCCAACCTAATACCAGCTGGGCCGATTTTGCACGTGCAATTATGAAAGGTTCAGGATTGCCCTGCAAAGTGCGCGACATCCCTTCATCTGACTTTCCGAGTGTCTCAAATCGCCCACCGAATTCACGCCTAGACTGCAATTCACTTACCAAATTGTTTAAGATTTCCCAGCCAGATTGGCGCCAAAGTCTGCGCGAAATCTTAACGGAACAGAATGGATCGGCACCTGATGAAACGTAAGGGTATTATACTGGCCGGTGGAACTGGTTCTCGCCTTTGGCCAATCACCATTGGTGTGTCAAAACAGCTTTTACCGATCTATGATAAGCCGATGATCTACTATCCGCTTTCTGTTCTCATGCTCAGCGGTATCCGTGAAATCGCGATAATTACGACCCCAGAAGATCAGCCGCAGTTTCAGAAATTGATGGGCTGCGGCCGGCAATGGGGATTGGAACTAACCTATATTGTACAGCCAGAACCAAAAGGTCTCGCACAAGCATATTTACTCACCCGCGAATATCTCGCTGGGGCGCCCTCGGCGATGGTTTTGGGTGACAACATTTTTTTTGGCCATGGGTTGCCAGAATTGCTTGCTGCTGCAGATAGCAAAAGCAGTGGCGGGACAGTTTTCGCGCATCATGTGAACGATCCTGAACGATATGGCGTGATCGACTTTGACACTTCCGGCAATGTTACCGAAATCGTTGAAAAACCAAAGGAAGCTCCATCCAACTATGCCGTGACCGGCCTCTATTTTCTTGATGGTCGCGCGCCGGAATTTGCTACCGAGGTGGCGCCTTCTGCACGTGGAGAGTTCGAGATTACTGATCTATTGGAGCGCTACCGTGTCGAAGAATCCCTGAGCGTAGTGCATCTTGGACGGGGGTTTGCGTGGCTTGATACTGGGACGCCCGGTAGCCTGCTTGATGCAGGAAATTTTGTGCGCACAATGACAGAACGTCAGGGTTTGCAGGTAGGATCACCTGATGAAATTGCCTTTCGTTTGGGGTGGATCAATGAAGATCGTCTGCATCAACAAGCTGACGCCTTCAAGAAAAGCACATATGGCCAGCACCTTCGCTCTATTCTTGATTAGTGCTGGCGCCACGCCTTTTGGGGGAGGTGTTCGCGATCAGCTTCTGCGATGCGCTTGAGTTCTTCAAGAGCTTCCAAATTATCACATTGTATATCGCCGTTCTCAACCGCCTCTAAAAACCGAATGCGTCCAACCTGAAAGAGCCGATCCGTGTTTTTCTTGACAAATGACGTTTGAAAAATTTGCTCGGTCGCCCAACAAAACGACGCATTAAATCTGCGCGTTTTGATCACACAACCAATATGTGCAAGCGCCCGATCACGCCATGTTTCATCACGCGGCGAGGCAAGCAGTGCGCTGCATTCATCTGCAAAAAACTGATCCGAATAAGCCGCATAGCGCAGAGTCTGTTCAATGAACTGATCAGAGCGTTTGCAAACCTCGTGCAGAAATGACTTTCGGCGCGACAGTGCCCCCACTGTTAACCCAGCTTCATCCATTGCGCGTGAAAATCCAACTTCCCCACGTTTGATCGTGAGTAACTTAGAATCCGTTTGTTCATAGCTGTCCCAAAAACGCTGAAACGCGGGGTGCTTATAGGTGCTGACAGGAACCATTGTCACATAAGATTCAATATGTTCGGCTCGCATGCGCACGTGATTAACCCGATACTTGGTATCAGGGTATTCATTGCGCGTCGGCACATGAAAAAGCAGACCTGTCACATCAAGATCAGAGTCTTCAAGACGCTCAATAACTTTGCTTCCGCTCCACATCGGGAACCAAACGCTATCATTCATCAAAACAAGGTTCTTAGGCGAAATTTTCTGCTGCTGTAGAAAATGGATTGCATCGCGGAACCCCCCAAAATCATAGCCAAAATTAGGCCGCTCTAGCAGCCGCCACACGTTCGCGACGGCGTTTTTGCGTGCACTATCCTGTAAGCCCCCATTTGCGACCATAACGACATTATAGCCCCTACTTTTCATGAACGCGCATGTTCGCATTAGCGAAGCAGGAACAGATCCTTGTTGAAACACGAGCAAGACACAAAATTTGGCTGTCGCGGCCTCAGCCTTCCCCGAAACTTTGATATCTGCCCACCGGGTCCGATCATAGTTCGCGCGAGAAGACCGCTCGACAACACGCCGCGGGATATCTCTTATTTGCTCCGCGAAGCGAAGCATTTCTCGCTTAAATTTCCAAGCAGGTGGCAACACAAATCTAAACTCATTTTTATTCCAGGCACGATCTGCGACATCAGCGTACTTTCGCGTCGAAGCGATTTTACTTCAAATAGACCCAATGAACAAAAGAAACAATGAGGTGCCCCTAGTTCCCTAGACGCCTGCCTCGTTCATTTTCTGTTGTTTCATTTCATAGTCAACCGGCGACAGCATGCCATTGTTGGTGTGCTTGCGTGTCGGGTTGTAGAACATCTCGATGTAGTCGAACACGTCCTGCCTTGCTGCGTCGCGTGTGAGGTACGTCTGCCGCCTGATCCGTTCGCGTTTCAATAGGTAGAAGAAGCTTTCT